>CATOTB010000007.1:17500-20000 GCA_951812945.1 Candidatus Dadabacteria bacterium | reverse complement strand
CGATCACTGGCGCAGTAGTATTTGAGCCTCTTTTTACCTAATAGCATGTTTCGCCCAATCACTGGCGCAGTAGTATTCGAGCCTCTTTTTACCTAAGAACATGTTTCGCCCGATCACTGGCGCAGTAGTAATCGAGCCTCTTTTTACCTTACAGCATGTTTCGCCCGATCACTGACGCATTAGTGCGAGAGACTCTTTTTACCCAAGAGCATGTTTCGCCCGATCACTGACGCAGTAGTGTACGAGCCTCTTTTTACAAAAAGGCAAAGTGCTCTTTGGTGAAGCGAAATTCCGCCCAATCACTGGCGAGAAGGTAAGCATGTATCCCCTAGGTGCAAAAAAGTCAACTTGAGCCAGACTTTACAGTTGACTCACTACCTTGCGTTTTCAAGGTGTCCCTGGCGACTACTGGCAAGGTGTCGATTCTGGATACTTTAACTTTTTACTACATACGCTGCTCTGCTTGAGCACTGGCGCAAGAGGCCTGGCCCGCGGGTACTTGAATTTGTTACCGTACGGGATTCTTCGCCCGAGCACTGACGCAGTAGTATACGAGTCTCTTTTTACCTAACAGCCTGCCTCGCCCGATCACTGGCGCAGTAGTATACGAGCCTCTTTTTACCTAAGAGCATGTTTCGCCCGATCACTGGCGCAGTAGCGGGTACTGGCGCCGACGGGTAGGCGCCAGTAGTTGCAGTAGTGGCATCTTTGGTGAAGCGAAACGGCCTTGCGTTCAGGTAAAGGGTAACAAGCGGCATAGCATGGAGGGCGGCGTAGGCGATCGATACTAAAATATGTTACAATCAACCACAGGAGTGGGCGCGACAGAAAACCTCTACGTGAGAGGGAGCGTTTTTTGGAAAGAATCTGAAGTGCCAAGTTTTGGACTTGTCATTTTTTTCAAGTGCCGGGAACCCCGAATCGCCCATCAACGGGCGGTTTGATGGCGCCCGGTGGGAGTGAAACCGACGGGCGACCTGTCCCGCGGATGAACTTTTGTGCGGGAGTGAAATCTACGGGCGACCTGTCCTGCGGATTAACTTTTGTGCGGGAGTGAAATCTACGGGCGACCTGTCCTGCGGATTAACTTTTGTGCGGGAGTGAAATCTACGGGCGACCTGTCCTGCGGATGAACTTTCGTGCGGGAGTGAAACCTGCGGGCGACCTGTCCCGCGGATAGGCGGGCCTGACAGTCAGGCGGGCCTGCCTCTCTGATACTGGCATCTTTGGTGAAGCGAAACGGCCTTGCGTTTAGGTAACGGGTAACAACCGGCATAGCATGGAGGGCGGCGTAGGCGATCGATACCAAAATATGTTACAATCAGCCACAGGAGTGGGCGCGACAGAAAACCTCTACGTGAGAGGGAGCGATTTTTGGAAAGAATCTGAAGTGCCGAGTTTTGGACTTGTCATTTTTTCAAGTGCCGGGAACCGCGAATCGCCCATCAACGGGCGGTTTGATGGCGCCCGGTGGGAGTGAAACCTACCTACGGGCGACCTGTCCTGCGGATGAACGAACGCCTGTGCGTGGTTGCTAGTTGATTCCCGAAAGATGAATTGTGTTGCTTCTGTAAACCACCGCCGCCCGTCCAAAGTCGGGGACTCCTCCGTCGGAATTTCCCAGTGCGTTGAACAACTGCCCAAGGGATCTACCTTCGGGGGAGGAGTGTGATGGCAGAACCAACCCTGCTTGGTTGGGAGAGAGGTGTGATTGCGACTGTCTTATCTTAGACGTGTTGCTGGCTAATTGTGCTCCACTGCGCGATAGGCTGAGCTCGATGTTATGACTGACCCTCATTTCGTTCGGTTGCTCTCAGCGGGGATGACACGATCGTGTGCTGCGCTGTCGCGTGACCCGCATGACAGTGCTTGAGGCCACCACCGTGCCTGCCAACCGTGCTTCACTGCGCGGTCGGCCGACTCTGATTACTAAAAGAACCTAGTTTTCGGACTCTCCCCGTCACCTCTGACAGCAGACGCCCGCGGATCTGTGCTAGGATCGCTATGCGGGTAGATTGATACTCGTCGGACCGGACCCCGAAAGATGAATTTCCGGGGAGGGAGATTTTTCTCTCTCCCCTTCCTTACGGTGAACGTCGGAAGATGACGGTAGCTAGCGCTTGGGTAACCTGCGGTTTACCTGCCTGCGGACAGTGCGCCCATGGATCTGACTCGTTCCTCGGAGCGTTTAGGATCGTCATATGGGCGAGCTGTATGATTCCCCTTGCGGGTCTTCACTCTCCGTGCGATGACCTAGCTCGAACTGAACTCTGTGTAATGTTAGTCGGCGGAGCGGGAAACTCTCTTGTCAGTAGGCGATGTTTATGGTTACTCTGAATGCCCAGCGTGCGGCCTCGCCCTACCACAGGTGACCGCGGGCGTTCTGGAGCCGATTAGGCAACGAGTCCCTAACTGGGACGCCGAATCGGATGTTGGGACCACCCGTTCGTTCGTTTGTTCGTTCGGGTGGTCTCTTGCTTTCGTCTCTTCGACATTATCG
>CATOTB010000007.1:5000-7500 GCA_951812945.1 Candidatus Dadabacteria bacterium | reverse complement strand
ACTTGAGCCAGACTTTACAGTTGACTCACTACCTTGCGTTTTCAAGGTGTCCCTGGCGACTACTGGCAAGGTGTCGATTCTGGATACTTTAACTTTTTACTACATACGCTGCTCTGCTTGAGCACTGGCGCAAGAGGCCTGGCCCGCGGGTACTTGAATTTGTTACCGTACGGGATTCTTCGCCCGAGCACTGACGCAGTAGTATACGAGTCTCTTTTTACCTAACAGCCTGCCTCGCCCGATCACTGGCGCAGTAGTATACGAGCCTCTTTTTACCTAAGAGCATGTTTCGCCCGATCACTGGCGCAGTAGCGGGTACTGGCGCCGACGGGTAGGCGCCAGTAGTTGCAGTAGTGGCATCTTTGGTGAAGCGAAACGGCCTTGCGTTCAGGTAAAGGGTAACAAGCGGCATAGCATGGAGGGCGGCGTAGGCGATCGATACTAAAATATGTTACAATCAACCACAGGAGTGGGCGCGACAGAAAACCTCTACGTGAGAGGGAGCGATTTTTGGAAAGAATCTGAAGTGCCGAGTTTTGGACTTGTCATTTTTTCAAGTGCCGGGAACCGCGAATCGCCCATCAACGGGCGGTTTGATGGCGCCCGGTGGGAGTGAAACCTACCTACGGGCGACCTGTCCTGCGGATGAACGAACGCCTGTGCGTGGTTGCTAGTTGATTCCCGAAAGATGAATTGTGTTGCTTCTGTAAACCACCGCCGCCCGTCCAAAGTCGGGGACTCCTCCGTCGGAATTTCCCAGTGCGTTGAACAACTGCCCAAGGGATCTACCTTCGGGGGAGGAGTGTGATGGCAGAACCAACCCTGCTTGGTTGGGAGAGAGGTGTGATTGCGACTGTCTTATCTTAGACGTGTTGCTGGCTAATTGTGCTCCACTGCGCGATAGGCTGAGCTCGATGTTATGACTGACCCTCATTTCGTTCGGTTGCTCTCAGCGGGGATGACACGATCGTGTGCTGCGCTGTCGCGTGACCCGCATGACAGTGCTTGAGGCCACCACCGTGCCTGCCAACCGTGCTTCACTGCGCGGTCGGCCGACTCTGATTACTAAAAGAACCTAGTTTTCGGACTCTCCCCGTCACCTCTGACAGCAGACGCCCGCGGATCTGTGCTAGGATCGCTATGCGGGTAGATTGATACTCGTCGGACCGGACCCCGAAAGATGAATTTCCGGGGAGGGAGATTTTTCTCTCTCCCCTTCCTTACGGTGAACGTCGGAAGATGACGGTAGCTAGCGCTTGGGTAACCTGCGGTTTACCTGCCTGCGGACAGTGCGCCCATGGATCTGACTCGTTCCTCGGAGCGTTTAGGATCGTCATATGGGCGAGCTGTATGATTCCCCTTGCGGGTCTTCACTCTCCGTGCGATGACCTAGCTCGAACTGAACTCTGTGTAATGTTAGTCGGCGGAGCGGGAAACTCTCTTGTCAGTAGGCGATGTTTATGGTTACTCTGAATGCCCAGCGTGCGGCCTCGCCCTACCACAGGTGACCGCGGGCGTTCTGGAGCCGATTAGGCAACGAGTCCCTAACTGGGACGCCGAATCGGATGTTGGGACCACCCGTTCGTTCGTTTGTTCGTTCGGGTGGTCTCTTGCTTTCGTCTCTTCGACATTATCGGGGAGGAGTGGCGCTCGGAATCACCCTCTAACCTATGTGCGTCGCATTTGCTGGTTGTGGGCAAGTGGTCCGGCCCGGATTCAGAGAGAACCTGAACCAGCACGGCAAACTTTATAGGAGAGACAGGTGTAGCGAGGTCTGGCGCTCCTTTGCGTTTTGTCACTGCGGAGAGACTTACGAATCGGTTAAGACCAAAGGGGGGCGACCCGTCGATTAGGACGGGCCCTTAGTCGAAACCGGAAAAAACGAGTGGGCCCAGATGCAGCATCCCGTCGTCCGTCTTCCACCAGTAAGATTAATTATTGGAGGGGGGGGGTGCGCGGGGGTGGGGGATTTTCGCGCAATCACTGGCGCAGGTTTTTCGCGCAATCACTGGCGCAGGCTTTTCGCGCAATCACTGGCGCAGTAGTGGGTCCGTACTTCTAGGCCAGTGATCGCGCGAAAAAACGAACGGGGCCAAGTGCGTCGAACCACTGTTAAGAAGAACCAACGAGAAGAAACGTGCGCGGGAACGCAAACCTAGCCCCGACCTACGGTATCCACAATCGACCCGTAGGCCAGTGATTGCGCGAAAAGCGTGCGCCAGTGATTGCGCGAAACGCTTAGGTTTGGTTTGGTTAGGTTAGGTTAGGTTAGGTTATGAGGTTAAGCTTTTTTACCTAGGAAGAACGTTCGCGCAATCACTGGCGAGGGCTGTCGAATACAAAAGCTTTTTACCCCGTAGAGCTCTTTCGCGCGAGCACTGGCTAGGTACCCGAGGCTATCGAATACTTGAGCTGCGCCAGTGATTGCGCGAAACGCTTGCGCCAGCGATTGCGCGAAGCAGTTATTAGGTTCAGCTTTTTTACCTAGGAAGACTTTTCG
>CATOTB010000006.1 GCA_951812945.1 Candidatus Dadabacteria bacterium | reverse complement strand
AGCATAGTTTACGGGCAGAGAACAATAGATCTTTCCGTTACCGGGGGATGTGGATCCCTCGTCCGGCGATCCGGCGGTGATCGTACCCCGCAATGTTCTTGACCGTGTTGAGGAAATCACCTTCGAGCTTTCAGAAATCTCTTCTCAGGATCCGCCTGCGGGGCTTCGTCTTGAGGGTTTCACTGCGGAAGTGAATCTGGGAGTCACGCTTGGGGAAGAAGAAACAGTGGCTGTGTGCCTTCCGTATGCCGGGGGCGGGGGGGATATCTATTACCGTTATAACGACGGACTGGAGGAGTGGGGAGCTTCTTGAGTCGCGGCTTGAGACTGTTAACGGAGAAGAGGTTGTCTGCGCGGAGACGGGCGCGGTTTCCCTGACGGGAGTTTTCGTGGAGGAAGAGGAAGTTATTCCTACGCCCCCACCTTCATCCGCGGAGGGGTCGGGGGTGCGCTATTGCCGCCGCGAGCGGGGAAGGGACAGTACGATGGCGGGGAGCCCTGTTTAATCTTCTCCTGACCATGTCCGTGCTGCTTCTTCTTCCGGGAATTAGCAAATTAAAGTGACCGGCATCTTTTAATTTGCTTCCCAACCCCCACTTGTCGTTCCGTGGAAAAATCTGACTATATCTAGTATAGTACCGAATATGTCTACCGATACTTCCGCTTTGCGATCAGACATCCGCTACGAACCTAACGACAGACCGCCAACGCTGCTGGCAGCCGGGCTGGGCTTACAACTTGCCATTCTCACCATATCGGGGATCGTCCTCACGCCGTTAATCGTGATCAAGGCGGCCGGCGGATCTGAGACTTACATGATGTGGGCGGTATTCGCATCAGTCGTGATCAGCGGGATCAGCACGATATTGCAGGCCGTCAGGGTTGGTCGAGTCGGCGCAGGATATGTCCTCTTGATGGGCACCTCCGGCGCATTCATCGCAATCTGTATTACTGCGATTGCGGAAGGCGGACCCGCCATGTTGGCCACACTCGTCTTTATCTCGTCTTTGTTCCAATTTGCCTTGGCGAGACGTCTTTCTCTGTTTCGCCGGATCCTCACCCCCACAGTCGCAGGCACGGTAATCATGCTGATTTCTGTCACCGTGATGCCAATAATTTTCGACCTCCTAGACAATGTTCAGGACGCCGCACACCCCCAAGCTGCCCCCCTCAGTGCGCTTGTAACCGTACTTGTCATCACTGCCATCGCCCTCAAGGGCACCGGTGTATTTCGACTTTGGGCACCCGTAGCAGGCGTCATTGTAGGGTCCATTGTTGGCGGCTTTTTCGGAATTTACGACACGACACGCATTTCCGAGGCCGCATGGATCGGGTTTCCGCAAGGAGGCTGGCCCGGCTTCGATCTGAGTTTTGGACCGACGTTCTGGACGCTTCTGCCTGGGTTCATCTTTGTCACTCTGATTGGTGCAATCGAAACAATTGGCGACTCTGTAGCAATTCAGCACATTTCGTGGCGACGGCCACGAGCCGTGGACTTTCGTTCCGTTCAGGGAGCTGTGGCTGCCGATGGGGTGGGCAACTTGCTATCTGGGTGCGCCGGCACTATTCCAAATACGACGTACTCGACCAGCGTATCAATAACGGAACTTACCGGGGTGGGAGCTCGAGCAGTCGGGATTGCTGCGGGCATCGTCTTTCTCATCTTGGCGTGCTTCCCCAAGGCGCTCACCGCAATTCTTGCAATTCCGAGTCCAGTGGCCGCCGGGTATTTAGCCATCCTGGTAGCCATACTGTTTGTGGTTGGAATGAAGGTCGTCGTCCAAGACGGAATTGACTACCGGAAAGGCATGATTGCGGGAGTTTCATTCTGGGTAGGTGTCGGCTTTCAGAACGGCGTGATCTTCCCTGAGTATTTCGCGGAATTTGCCGGCGGCTTATTTCAGAACGGCATGACAGCAGGTGGTCTCACCGCTCTGCTCCTGACGCTTTTTGTCGAAGTCACTGAACCTCGGCGGAAACGCATAGAGCTTCCGTTCCACATTAAGACATTGCCGAAAATCCGAGAGTTTCTGCGATCGTTTGCTTCCCACAGTGGTTGGGGGGAGGCAATGGCTGACCGCCTTGACGCCGCTAGTGAAGAGACCCTGCTCACACTGCTCGACCAGAAAACGACATCAGATCAGGAAGAACCTTTACGGCGACTGCACATTACTGCGCACAAGGAAGGCAACGAGGCTGTGCTTGAATTCGTTGCATCAGCCACTGAAGAAAATCTCGAAGACCAGATCGCGCTGCTAGGCGAGCGAGCGACGGAAGCCCCGACTGAACGAGAGGTGTCTCTGCGACTGTTGCAACACATCGCCTCGTCGGTACAACATCAACAATATTACGACACGGACATCCTCAAGGTCCGCGTGAAGGCACCGGCTCCTTCATCCGATTGAGTGGTTGAAGGAGGTAGCGCGCATAGGCCTGCTACCTCCGGATTGATTGTCAGCCTCACTCGCACGCCACGCATATTGTTTGAGTAACTATGGCAAGGTCTCTTCTGAAAGAACGCATGGAGAATCGTTCGGCGAAGAGAATCGCCGGGTTCGGGCCCCGTAAGGTTTTGACTGTGTCAGCCGGAAAATACCGACGTTCCCGTCCGCCCGTCTTCCCCTACGAAGTCCTCGCGTACCGCCTGCTTAAAAGCCCCATCGCTGCTTGCCTGTACAATTCCGCTCAAAGCTAAAAACCGCCGTTTTCCCAGACGCCCAACGGGTTCCGATTAGGATATTTGATTTAATCGAGAACTTGTTTATACTAGGCAGTTTTTATTTGACCACAACAGGCATCTGAGGAGCGAAAGACCAATGGGCACCAAACTGCACATAAGAGACAACATTGAGCAATCCTACGGCGACGTGTACACGCCGGAGGCGATTGCCGCCCTTGAATTCATGGCCCGCTTCAACGGGGAGCAGAAAGCCGTCATGGAGAAAAGGACGCAAAGAAGGAAAAGACGCTATGAGGCCGGAGAAAGAATAACGTTTCTTGACCCCGATTCACTCATCCCGCGTACCGACATCAAGGTCCAGGACGCCAGGGACGGAAAATTCGAGGGGGCCGAGATTCCTCACGACCTTAAAAGACAGTGGATACAGGGAACGGGCCCGGCAGCTAAACCAAACTCGCCTGTTGAAAAAAGCATAAGGAACGTGGCCTACGCCCTTCTCTCGGGTGCCGACGGGTGGATGTTCGATGGAGAGGACGCCCTCGGACAGATCGCCACGATGTCCCTTGACAACCAGCGCAACCTGAAGCTCGCCATCGCCAGGGACGAGGTCTTCTTGAAAACAGCCGAGGGGGTAGCCGCGGAAATGAACAGGTGGGGACAGAGTTTCTTCGGACATGACATAATCGACGATTGGGAAAAACAGCTTGACTTCACCACCGTCATTTTCCGGGCAAGGGGACTTCATCTTGATGATCGCCACATACGCGACGCAGACGGTGTCGCCCTTTCCGCTTCGGTGGCGGACATAACCCTGTTTGTTGTGAACAACTACAAGGAACTTGCGAGAAGAAATTCATCGATAGTTCTCTACCTGCCCAAGATTCAGACCGCGGAGGAAGCGGCGCTCTGGAATGAAATGCTTGCCACCCTTGAGGGCTATCTTGAGCTTCCCGAAGGGTCCATAAAGGTATACGTGCTCATAGAACAGCTTGAGGAAACGTTCCAGTTGATGGAGATAAGGGCCGCTTTGGGAAAACATTTCGCCGGATTTAACACCGGCAGGTGGGATTACATAAACAGCGTCTCAGACGCCATGGCGTGGGACAAGGATTTTCTGAATCCGAACATAGAGTCGATCACCATGACGTACGGTTACATGAGAAATTACGAAGACCGCGTGAGAAGGGCAGTGAATACGCCGGACATCAACGGAAATTTCGCGCTCTGGCAGGGAGGGATGGAACCGAACATCCCCGTGGGATCAAAAGAGGGCGTTGAGAGCAGCATGGAAAAAGCATACGCCGGAGCCGTGCGCGAACAGCAGGAAGGAGCAAGCGGCAAGTGGGTCGCCCACTGGAAAATGGTTCATATAATAAGGCCCGTATGGGAAAAAGCGGGCGAGGAGAACCAACTCGGAAGAAAATTCCCTCCCCTGACCTATACTCAGGAAGACGCAGACGGCCTTACTCTCCTTGAACCGGCTCCAAGAACCATAAGGGGAGCCCGCAACCTTTTGAGCGTGGGACTTCAGTACGGGAACGCGTTCGGACAGGGATTTCAGGCCGCGGCGCTGAAACCCGCCGATTTCTTCGGCAACGACGACATTCTCTATCTGATGGAAGATGCCGCGACCGGAGAGATAAGGCTCAGCATACTCTGGGAATGGGTTCATAAGGGAGCAGAACTCACCGAGGACGACCCGGAAACCGGGCTCAAAGCCGGAGACACATTCACCGCCGATGTTTTCGAAAGACTTCTTGAAGAGGAATACGAAAAACTGCAGAAAGCAAGCGACAGAGACGTCCATGACATCTCTAAACCCACTACCCTACCGATAGCGAAACAGATAGTGAGAACCTATGTGCTTGACGACGTCAAAGTGCCGTGGTACATAGACCTGCTCAACATAAACCTGAACAACCATGACCACGACGTAGCCGAGCAGAGAATCGAACTCTACATGTCAGAGTTCGCGGGCAAGGACAGGAGAATCACCGAGAACCTCGATTTCGTAATCTAGGTCCTCGAAGAAACAACTATTTTTTATTTTCAGGAGATTATACCCATGAGCCAGTTTGAAGCTGAGATAAGGAAGACGAAAAGGTATTTCTCAAGCGCACGCTTCCGGGAAATAACCCGTCTTTACTCACCCCGCCAGGTGGTGGAGCAGAGAGGAACGATAAGAAGGGATTATTCGATCGCGAAAAACGCGGCGGAGGCATTCTACAAGAGACTCCGGGAGCTTTTTGCCGAGAAAAAGCAGATAACGTCCTTTGGTCCGTATTCGCCCGGCCAGGCCGTTATGATGAAAAGAAAGGGAATAGAAGGAATCTATCTCGGCGGATGGGCCACTTCGGCGAAGGGATCGATCGGCGAGGACCAGGGGGCGGACCTCGCGAGCTATCCGCTTAGCCAGGTGCCGGACGAAGCCGCTCCAATAGTAAGAGCTCTTCTGGCAGCAGACAAGAACCAGAGATACAACCGCTCAAGGATGACGGAGAAAGAAAGAGCGCAGACTCCCGAGATCGACTACAGCCCTTTCATAGTTGCGGACGCGGACACGGGGCACGGGGGAGACGCCCATGTGAGAAACCTTATCCGCAGGTTCGTTGAAGCGGGCGTAACCGGTTATCACATCGAAGACCAGAAACCCGGAACCAAGAAATGCGGTCATCAGGGCGGAAAGGTTCTGGTGCCTTCTGATGAACAGATAAAGAGACTTAACGCCGCGAGGTTCCAGCTCGATATAATGGAAGTCCCGGGGATAATCGTTTCAAGAACCGACGCCGAAGCCGCGACGCTTCTTGACGGAAACGGGGACGAGCGTGACCAGCCGTTTATTCTGGGAGCCACCAAGCTTAATATCCCAAGTTACAAAAACGCTTATCTCACGATCCTGAAGAGGATCAACGATAAGGGCATAAAAGAAATAAGCGGCCACAAGCTCTACAAAATAAGCGATGAGACCTACGCGGAGACCGGCAAGTGGCTTGAGGAAACCGGAATAGCATCGTTCATAGACGAGAACGTGGAGAGAATGAAAGGGGATACGCACGAATTTGAAACCACCTTCGATTCCATAGTTACTCATTTCGTCGAGACATGGGAAGAGGAATCTGGGCTTAGCACCTTCGGCGAAACGATAGAGACGCTTATGCAGTTTAACATCGAGCAAGGTATCGAGTTCGACATAACCGTCGAGCAGTGGAGAGAATTCGCCAAAACCGCATCAACAAAAGACGCAATGGCAAAAGCCGACTCCCTGGGGATCGACTACATATGGGACGCCGAGATTTCAAGAACCCCTGAGGGGTACCATCAGGTAAAAGGCGGAATCGAATACGCAATCGCCAAGTCGCTTGCCGTGGCGCCTTTCGCCGACCTGCTCTGGATGGAAACCAAAACAGCGGATCTTGAGGACGCAAGGCAGTTCGCAGAAGCCATTCACGAGGTCTTTCCAAGCAAGATGCTTGCCTACAATCTTTCTCCCTCCTTTAACTGGGACACAACGGGAATGACCGACGAGGAAATGAAGAAATTCCCAGAGGAGATAGGAAAGCTTGGCTTCGTCTTTGACTTCATAACCTACGGAGGCCACCAGATTGACGGTATGGCCGCAGAAGAGTTCGCAACCGCGCTTCAAGAAGACGGCATGCTCGCCCTGGCCCGGGTGCAGAGAAGACTGAGGCTAATAGATTCGCCTTACAAAACTCCGCAGAGCCATGTCGGTGGACCCCGCATGGACGGAGCGCTTGTGGCAAGTTCCGGAAGAACCGCAACGACAAAGGCCATGGGCAAGGGTTCCACGCAGTTCCAGCACCTGGTTCAGACGGAGGTTTCCATCAAGCTTCTAGAAGAGTGGCTTGAGTCCTGGACAAGACACTACAAAATCAAGGACACCTTTACCGTTGAACTCAAGCCCCATACCGTGGGAACGTTCGTACTTGAACTGAACATCCTAAACGGTAAGGGTGAGAAGGTGGCGGACATCATATTCGAGATACTGCAGGACAGGAAGGGAGAGAAAATACTCACGATAAGGGATGAGAACAATTTTGATACAGCCCTTCGCCAGAAACGTCTTGCGACCCTGCTTCACCTGTTTTTGATTCACCGCTACAGAACGGATTTCGTACACTACGTAAGCCCCACGGAAGACAACCTCATGCAGACCAAGGGGATGATGAGACTCGGGATTTACGAATCGGTCAACACCGAAGTGGGTCATATAATAGTGACCAAGGTAAACGTCGACTACGTAAAAGAGTTGCTGAACCCCAACCGCAGAGAGCTGAAAAGGCTTATCGCGAAAAAAACCAAAGCCAAATCCCGCAAAATGAAGTAACGGGATACGAATTGAAAAGATTCTGTTTTTGTGCGTGCCCAAGGCGAAAAGCGATACTTTTTGCCTTGGGCACAGCTTTTTTTGTATGGTTCTTATGCGAGACCTCGCTTGCCGATCAAGTCTCACTTCCCGATGATCACGCGCCCATAGGAATTATGGGCGAGCATAACCACAAAACGGGCGAATGGATGGCTTCCTACCGCGACGGGATCGAGGGACAGGACGAAGAACTTAATCCCAACATGGTGCCGACGGCGCGGCCGGACCTAAGCTCAAGAAAAAGCGTCAAGGGATTTGCCGGGCTTAACCTCTACAAACCGAAAGGCGCTTTTTCAGATAACCGTTTGGCGGTTGAGATTGGATGGTCGCTCTATCAGGATCTGGACGGTCCGCAGCTTAAAAATGGTTACAGCCCCACAATCGGCTGGCAGTTTTCAATCTGAAAACAGAATTCGATTAACCCCCTCTCCGGCTGACACCAAGCCCCGAAGAACTCCCTCTCAACCATCATCCCGGAGTAGAAAGTCTTACGGTTTCAAAGAAAAAAGCCGTAAAATATATTTTCGTAGTAATCAATTCCAAAAACTGTATCCTAATCATCCAAGACTTGAGGTAATATCTCAACACGCCTCTTGAGAAAACGCGGAACCGAGAGTAATGCGATGCCGGTAAACGTCAAAAAAGCTGTAAAGAGAATAGACAAGGCTCTTAAAAAGGGGAACTGGGATGCCGTGAGAAGCATAACCCAGTCCATGCACCCCTCCGAAATAGCATCCCTGATACAGGCTTCTCCGCAGAAGAAAAAGCATCTTATACTGGAAGCCCTGGACACGGAAGTAGCCTCCAAGGTCTATTTCCAGCTAAACCCCGAGGAACGCGTAAGCATGTTGAAGCTTATGCGGGAGACATCCATCACCGCGATGGCCGAAGAGATGGAATCGGATGACGCCGCCGACTTCCTGGGAGAACTGCCGGAAACCCTGGCGGACAAGGTTCTCGAAACCATGGATCCGGAAGAACGCGAGGAGGTGACACCGCTTCTCAAGTACCCGGAAGATTCCGCGGGCGGAATAATGCAGACCGAAGTTCTAAAAGGTTCGCATGATGCCACTTCGAGAGAAACCGTTGAGCTGATAAGGAAAATCGAGGAGGAAGATGAAGAAGACGTAGAGGACCTGCACATGGTCTACGTGGTAAATGAAACGGGAAGACTCGTCGGAAGGGTGTTTCCGCTCAAGCTCTCAACCGCGGCACCTGATTCACCTCTATGGACGATAATGGATCCGGTCGAGGTAACGCTCACTCCGAACATGGACCAGGAGGAAGTAGCCAAGATCTTCAGGAGATACGATGAAATGTCGCTTCCCGTGGTAGACGATTCCGGAGTGCTGCTCGGCAGGATAACCGCCGACGACATACTCGACGTCATATCCGAAGAGGCGGGAGAAGACATATACAAGCTCGGGGGAATAAGCGGCGAAGGACTTCACCCCATACACACGTCCATATACCACAATGTGAGGCTGAGGGCACCCTGGATAATGCTCGCCCTTGTGGGAGAGCTCCTCGTGGCTTTCATAATAATGCAGAAATTTCAGACCACGCTTGAGAATTTCATCATTCTCGCAGCACTGCTTCCCCTTGTCATGGCCACGGGCGGAAACGTCGGAGTTCAGACAAACACCATCACCGTAAGAGTTATAGCCACAGGCGATTTCGCGATGAACCAGATAAAAGACCTCCTTCTGGCGGAACTAAAGGTGGGGCTAGTCCTTGGGATAATAAGCGGCGTTCTGGGCTCCCTTATTGGAGTTGCGCTAAATACTGCGGATATCGATTTCGTAAGACTGTTTCTGGTAATATTCGCTGGAATTGTCGGGGCCACGCTTACGACTTCTTTTCTGGGCGTTGCGGGTCCCCTTGTTCTTAACAAACTCAAAATGGATCCGGCGGTATCCTCAGGGCCATTTCTCGTTACGTTCAACGATATATTCGGTACTGCTTTCTATCTCTTTTTAGGTGCAGCTCTACTCTAGGAAAGGAGATCCCTACACTGCGCGGAAATGCGCGCCCGAGAGGATTCGAACCTCTGACCTACGGATTAGAAGTCCGTTGCTCTATCCTGGCTGAGCTACGGGCGCCAAAGAACCAAACACGTATCAAATCACGAAGAAATGGTCGGGGTGAGAGGGCTCGAACCTCCGACCTCAGCATCCCAAATGCTGCGCGCTCCCAGCTGCGCCACACCCCGATTTAAAAACGCATAATTATAACGACAGCAGTTGAAGAAAACAAAATCGCAATCTCCATGCAAAACTCAGGAACTCGGAAGCCTGTATTTCTTCCAATACCTTATAAGGCCGCCAGCATTCATGTGGTAAGGAGCCATAAGATCATACTTTCGATAGACTTCCTCGCTTACTCCTTCCCGTTCGAACATTCCCCTGAAGTAGTCTCCGAACTCTTCGGTTATTTCCTCATCACTCTTCCCGGCCGATAATCTCTCGCCAACCCACTCAGACCACTCCTGCAGTTTTTCTTCGGCGGCATCAAGCTTGGCTCCGACGTCCGTGTATCCGCCGAAATGGGTAAGATAAATGATATCGGGAGAAATCTCCCTCATCTTCTCGAGAGAGGCGTACCACTTTTCAAGGTGTATTTCGGGAGGAGGAGTCGCGGGAATCATCGGGCCCCCAGCCATTACGCATCCCGCCGTATCCCCGGTAAAAAGGGCATTTTCAATGAGATAGGAGTAATGGTGTCCGGCGTGCCCGGTAGTCTCAATAGCTTTTATTTCAACGCCCCCTATGCTGACAGCTTGGGTGTCTTCAAGGGCAACAACGCTGCTTTGATCCATCCCCCTCACCTCGCCCCAAAGCTCTTCCATTTTATCCCCGTATATCCTTGCAGCAGACTTCATGAGTTTCTCAGGGGCAACAAGGTGCGGAGCTCCTACAGGGTGAACGTATATGGTGGAGCCCGCCGCGGCGAAATGCCAAGCAGCCCCCGAGTGGTCAAGATGAATGTGGGTTACAAACACGTGTTTTACGTCCGAGGGAGCATAGCCCAGATCCGAAAGGCCGCTTTTAAGATTCTCAAATGATGTGTCGGGACCTGTTTCTATCAGTATCGGTCCCTCACCGGTCTCGATAAGGTAAGACGCTATCGCCTCTGTCGTAAAGAAATTAACATCAATTATCTTCAAATCCATTTAGATTTTTCCTCCTGAGAATTGTGAATGTTGCTTGCTTAGAATCCGAAACGTATCCCCGCGTGAAAAGTAGTGTTGTTGATTGACAACGAGTCTATTATGTCGCTGCTCCTGGCAATCCCCAGTTTCAGCCTCGCGCTCTCTCCCAGGTTAACAAAACCCGCCATGGCTAAAGCGGTGTTACCTTCGCAAGGGTCTCCGTCTTTTACCGGGTAAGAAGTCCCGTTTGTATAATGACTGACGCCCATGCCCAGCTTGACTCCCGCTACCTTGAAGCCCGCTCCCCCGGTAAACACGCTGATATTGTCAATCTCCGAGTACTTTCCATCAAACGGGGTATGCGTCGCCGCTACGTCAAACGTAACTTTCTGGTGAACGAGTTCCGGTACAGCGTGAATCGCGAGATTGTTGTTTTCAACCGTGCTACAATCACCCGCGACTGCCAGCGTCGGTATAATAGCTATTAAGCCCGCTATCAGGGACAGCTTGATTTTATCCATTTCACTACCTCCTTTCAACTAGAACCAGACCTTCTGCGTCTCATGGTTAACTAAATTACGATAATTTTTCCTTCTCAGATAATTTTGGCAATTATACCAATTATGCGCCAGCTTTTACCCGGCCTGAGTCAACGAGAAACGAGTGGAATTCCCCCCGACGGGGTATCTCGTTCTTATCGGTCGAGGTAACGAACACCTGCCCGGTAAATTCCGAGAGAGTCTTAAAAAGGAAACTCCTGCGTTTTATGTCAAGTTCGCTCGTTATGTCATCGAGAAGAAGTATGGGGTTAGTCCCCGTGTGTTCCTTAAAAAGCCTTATCTCTGAGGCCTTGAGCGCCAGAACCAGATTTTTTGACTGTCCCTGCGAGGCAAAACGCGAAGCGTCCTGTCCGTTAAGCAGAAAACCAACCCGATCCCTGTGGGGACCGACGGTCGTGTGGCCCCTTTTTCTGTCCAAAGGGAAATTTTTCGAAAGCGCCTCTCTTATTCCCTCTCCGATATCCTCGCTACGTTCAAAAGAAAACCCGTAGCTTACGCGTGCCGAAGTGTCCGATTCCCCATGTTCTCCGTAAACTTCGGCGAGCTTTCGGTTAAAACTTTTTATCATCTCGATGCGCCTGCTCACTATGTCGGCTCCGTACCGTGCTATCTGCTCGTCCCAAAGTTCCATGGAAAGCGAAGACACTTTTTCCCTTGAGCCAAGCATGTGGTTTCTCTGGCTCACTGCCCTCTGGTAATTGCGAAGCTGTTTTATGTGGGCCGGGTGGATGGCGCTTATCACGGAATCGAGGTAATTCCTCCTTGACTGAAGCCCTCCCTTTACTATCTCTATGTCCGAGGGGAGGAACAAAACAACCTTGAATCGGCCGAAATGCTGGCTTATGCTTCGCACGGTCTTTGAGTTAAGCCGCGTGTGGCGGCCCTCTTTCTTCACGGTTATGTGCACCTCATTCAGGCCGTTTCCCGAAAGAATCTCCCCCTTCACAAGCGAAGCTTCGCAGCCGAAGCGCACGAGATCCGAGTTTTTCGCTCCCGAGAAAGGCCGCAGCCCGCAGACAAGATATATGGCTTCGAGAAGATTGGTCTTCCCCTGAGCATTTCGGCCGTGAATAACGTTGAATCCCGGATAGAACGGAAGGGAAAGGCTCTCGTAATTTCTGTAGTTTCTGAGGCTTAGATGTTTGAGCTGCACTTGATTAGCTGACCGTATTTCCCCAGGAAAAACTGTATCTGCGCTTCCCGCGGATGCTTTCTTGACCATAAAATTTTAAGCGTTAATATCTTTTTTGAAAGGTAAGGCTAATGATATCGCTTAAAATATCGGAAATCCACTCAAAAGACTGCGGAAAGGGTTACGCCAGGATCAGCAGCATGGACATGAAGGAACTCGGCCTCACGTCCTGGGATCTCATACAGATAGACGGAAGAAAAAAAACCGTTGTGAGAGCCCTTCCGTTTGACGCAGATGAACTGGAAGCGGAGTCCGTCATAGAAATAGATATGGTAACGAGAGAAAACGCGGGAGTGGGACTTGACGACATAGTAATAGTAACAAAAGCAGATGTTGAGAAGGCAAGCAAAATAACCCTGTGTCCAAGAAACAAGGCCTTTCTCTACGATCCCGCCAAAAGCAAGCGTCTTTGCGACAGGCTTGAAGGCCTTGCGGTAACAGCCGGAGACAGGGTCTCAGTCAGAGTGTCCTCCGCCAAGACCGAAGATTTCGACGTGCTTACCACAATGCCCGAGCACTCGGTGGTCATAAGCCAGAAAACCCGCATGGACGTGATACAGAGACCGCGGACCAAAGTAGACACAGAAAGGGTCTCATACGCGGATATAGGAGGACTTTCTAGCCAGATAAAAAGAATAAAGGAAATTCTTGAACTTCCGATACGCTTCCCCTCGCTTTTTGAAAAACTTGGGGTTCAACCGCCTAGGGGAGTCCTTCTGACAGGGCCACCAGGAAGCGGAAAAACCCTGCTTGCAAAAGCCATAGCGTTTGAGACGAATTCAAATTTCCAGGTGATAAACGGCCCCGAGGTAATCCAGAGGTTCTACGGAGAAAGCGAAGCCAAGCTGCGCCAGATATTCGAGAACGCGATTAAAAACCAGCCTTCGATAATATTTCTTGACGAACTCGACGCGATAGCTCCCCGCCGGGACAAGGTAATGGGAGACGTGGAAAAAAGGGTGGTGGCACAGCTTCTCTCACTTATGGACGGACTCACTCACAGAGGAAACGTTACAGTTATCGGAGCTACCAATCTTCCCGACATGATTGATCCCGCACTGCGCCGCCCGGGCAGGTTTGACAGGGAAATTCACCTTCCGGTTCCCGATACCAAGGCTCGTCTCGAGATATTTCAGGTTCACTCAAGAGGCATGCCTCTTTCAAATGACGTGGATATTCAGAGACTCTCTGAGCTTTCAAGCGGTTACGTGGGAGCCGACATAGAAAATCTCTGCAGGGAGGCGGCCATAAATTCCCTTACCGATATTCTGCCGGACATGGAGCAGGATTTTGCCTCCGGTGTCGCACACAGCTTTCTCGTCGAAGTCAACATGGAAGACTTCCTTTCTGCGCTTCGAAATATCCATCCTTCCGCAATAAGGGAGATAGTGGCTGAGATACCGAAAACCTCCTGGGATGACGTGGGGGGTCTTGAGAACGTAAAAAACGACTTGATTGAATCCGTTGTATGGCCGATGAAGCACAGGAATTTCTACGAGGCCCTCGACGTAACGTCACCGAAGGGAATACTGCTTCACGGTCCACCGGGAACGGGGAAAACCCTACTTGCAAAAGCGCTTGCGAACAGAACGGAAGTTAACTTCATTTCCATAAAGGGAGCAGAGCTTCTCTCCAAGTATGTTGGCGAATCGGAACGTGCCGTAAGAGAGGTTTTCAAAAAGGCAAAACAGGTTTCCCCCTGCATAGTATTCTTCGATGAACTCGACGCTCTTTGTCCCAGACGCTCAGAATCGAACTCAACCCGCGTGAGCGAAAGGGTAGTAAGCCAACTGCTTGCCGAAATTGACGGGGTTGAAGAACTTCCGGATGTGCTGGTGCTGGCCGCGACAAACAGAATTGACATGATCGAACCGGCACTGCTGAGGCCGGGGAGATTTGACCTCCTGGTTGAAATTCCGACTCCGTCAAAACAGGAAATTCTCGATATCCTGAAAATCCACACCCAGAAAAAGCCTCTCGGTTCGGACGTGAAAATTCGCGCGCTTGCCGGGGAGCTTGAGGGCAGAACCGGAGCAGACATAAGACTCGTGTGCAACAGGGCCGCTCTGCACGCGATGAGAGAGCATATAGGGAAAAACAGGAAAGTTCTGAAACTCTGCAAAAGACATTTCAACCTGGCAGTCGTGGAACTTCAGAAAAGAAAGGTTTAGAGAAAGGGCCCGGTCACCGAAGCAACTTCCCGCGTTGCCGCCATATCCCTCTTTCACTCGCACAATACCGTGGCGGAACGAACCGGACGGCTGATGTTGGAGAACAATTTTTATCCAGAGGGGCCCGAGCGGGCGGTCTATCCCGTATTTTCCGCGACCCGTCCCTTAAGCACCGAGGTGAGCCAGTCGGGATCCATCTCCGGCACTGAGGACAGCAGCAAATCCGTGTAGGGATGGTGAGGAGGCGTGAACATCTCGCTCTTGGGTCCCTGCTCCACCACGCTGCCTTCCTTCATCACGACCACTTCATCGGCGATTGAGCGTACTGTCGCCAGATCATGGGTGATGAACATATAGGCCAGGTTGAAGTTCCGCTGCAGTTTATCAAGCAGTTTAAGGATTCCTTCCGCGATAATCTGGTCAAGAGCGCTTGTGATCTCGTCGCATATGATAAGGGCGGGTTCGGCGGCAAGCGCCCTGGCAATGCCGATCCGCTGCTTCTCACCCCCCGAGAGCTGCGACGGGAGGCGGCTGTAGAACTGCGCGGGGTCGAGCTCAAGCAGGTGAAGCAGTTCATCGACGCGGTTTTTCAGCGCCGCCCCCGTGAGACCCTTGTAGAACCGCGCCGGCCGGCCTATTATGTCGCCGACCCGAACCTTGGGATTCAGCGCAGTGTCCGCCGTCTGGTAAATCATCTGGATCTGTCTCAGCTGATCCTTGCCGCGGTTCCTGTAGCTTTTCGGCAGTTCCTCGCCGTTTAAAAGAACGCGCCCCCGGGCGGGCGGCAGAAGCCCCGTAATGCATCGGGCCGCGGTGGATTTGCCGGAACCCGATCCGCCTACCACCGCGACGGTCATGCCCGCGTGGATGTCGAACGAAACGTTTTTCAGCACCTTGGTCCGTCCGTACGCGGCGTCAATGTTCTCAATCGAGACGAGCGCGGTGGCGTTACCGCCCGCGGGACGTTTTTTCTGAGAGTGCTTGTAGCTGCGCACCGCCCAGAGAGACTTGGTGTAGTCGTCACGCGGGGATTCGAGCATGGTCCTGGTATCGGATTGCTCGACTTCCTTCCCCTTCAGAAGCACCTTGATCACATCGGCCATCTGGGCCACTACGGCCAAGTCGTGGGTAATGTAGATGGCAGCAGTTCCAAACTGGTGGACTATGTCGCGTATCGCCGCCAGCACCTCAATCTGGGTGGTGACGTCAAGAGCCGTCGTGGGTTCGTCAAAGATAATGAAATCGGGACGGCAGGCCATAGCCATGGCCGTCATCGCCCGCTGCAGCTGGCCGCCTGATACCTGGTGGGGATAACGAAAGCCGATCTCCCGGGGATTGGACAGGCGCAGGCGCCTGTACAGTTCCATCGCATCTTCCATGCTCTCCGCGCGACTTCCGGTACGGTGGTGAACGGGGGCCTCGGTGTGTTGATCAATGAGCCTGTGGGCGGGGTTAAACGACGCGGCGGCCGACTGAGCCACGTAAGCAATGCGCGAACCACGCAGGACGCGCAGGTCGGATTCGGGCGTGGTGGTCAGCTCCATGCCGTCAAATTCCACGGAGCCGCCGCAGATGCGGCAGCCGCCCCGGGTAAAGCCCATAGCCGCAAGACCGATTGTGGACTTGCCCGCGCCGGATTCGCCGATGAGTCCCATGATTTCCCCGCGGTGCAGGTTAAGATCAACGCCACGCACGATTTCCTTCCACTTCCCGCCGACGGAGGCTTCGACTCGAAGATCCTTTATTTCAAGCAGTATCTGGTTTTTGTCTTCAACCGTCATTCTCATCTACTCCTTCAGTCCCGATGAGCGGAACAGAATCCAGTCCACAACAAGATTCACGGCCACTGTGAGCAGGGCTATCGCAGCGGCAGGAATCAGCGGCGTTATCTCCCCGAACGAAACGAGCGTCGCATTCTCCCGCACCATGGAACCCCAGTCGGCGGCAGGGGGCTGAATACCGAGACCGAGAAATGACAGACCCGCCACAAGCAGGAAAACGAAACAGAATTCCAAGCCGAATTCCGCGATCAGGGGCGCCGTAGAGTTGGGCAGAACTTCTCTTCTGATAAGATACCACATACCTTCACCCCGCAGCCGCGCAGCCTCGACATAGTCCATCACCATCACGTTTCCGGCGACCGCGCGGGTAAGCCGGAACACTCTGGGAGAATAAATCACCGCTATTACAATCACCAGCACATGCAGTTCGGTGCCGAAGATGCTGAGCAGCAGCAAAGCGAATATAAGCGACGGCACCGCCATAACCACGTCGACCGTGCGCCCCATAAACTGATCGAACCAGCCGCCCTTGACGGCGGCGGCCAAACCCACGATGGCGCCCATGACAAACGCCAACACGGTAGCGAGCAGGGCCAGCCCAACGCTGTTTCGCGCCCCGTAGATGATCCGACTGAACATGTCCCTGCCCAGTTGATCCGTGCCAAGCAACATGGCCTCGCCAGTCGGCGCGAACGCCGGACCGATGATTTCGGCCTGCCCGTAGGGAGCGATAATCGGGGCGAATATTCCGGCGATGGCGTAAGTCCCTATGACAAACAGTCCGAAGCTGGCCGTCAGAGGCGCCGTGCGCATGGCTTCGGAACTTTTCCCGGGCAGCACTATCACAAGAAACTCCCTGAAAGCATAAGCGGTGCCGCCGGACATGGCTAGAATCACGGCAATTACGGTCACCGTGCGTAGCGCTGACTCGCCGCCTATGATTCCCATGATGAAAGAGGCAAGCGTGAGGGAGAACAACATCAGGAAAGCCCCGCGTTTCCGCATGTAGGCGGCTAAGCAGGAAGCTCCGATCAGCATTGCGTAATAAACGATTACAAACACATTCATAGCACGGTTCTCACTTTGGATGACGCAAACGCGGATTGGTCAGAATAGTTCCCATGTCCGCGGCCAGGTTCAGAAGAATGAACGTAGCAGCGAATATCAGACAGCAGGCCTGCACCACCGGAAAATCACGCTTCGTCACGCTGTCCACCAGCAACTGGCCTATGCCTGGGTAGACAAACACCACCTCGACAAGCACCACCCCGGTGACAAGGTAGGCAAGATTCAGGGCGACGACATTTATGATCGGCGCCCATGAATTGGGCAGCGCGTGCCTTACAATTATTCTCCATTCCGGAATTCCCTTCAGGCGCGCCATTTCTATATACGGGGAAGCCATCAGGTCAATGATGGCCGCCCGGGTCATGCGCATCATATGGGCCACCACCACCAGTATCATGGTCAGCGCGGGGAGGAGCATACGGTGCAGTTTCTCCGAGAACACCATGTCTTCGTCCAACTTGGCTATGGAATGAAAGTATCCCGTATTCACGGCAAGATAAAGAATCAGGATATAACCGAGGAAGAACTCGGGGGATGAAATAAAGGTTAAAGTGGTCACATTGGCCACCCTGTCAAACACCGAATTTCTGAAGAGCGCCGCCAGAATGCCCAGAATGATCGCCACCGGCACCGCGATGACCGCCGCGTAAAGGGCCAGAAGCAGCGTATTCACGAACCGCGGTCCGATCGTTTCGGCCACGGGCGTCCGAGTGATCAGGGAGGAACCGAAATCGCCCGTAACAACTCCCCGGAACCATTCGATGTAACGCACGGGAGCCGGTCGGTCAAGACCCAGCTGCTCGCGCATCGCCGCAACGTTCTGCTCGGTGGCGCCCTGACCAAGCACCGCCTGCGCAACATCTCCCGGCAGCATTTCCACCGCGCCGAAAATGATTATCGAGATAACCACCAGAGTCGCCAGACCCAGACCCAGCCGTTTGAGAACAAGAACTAGAACATCGCCCACTGGCACACTCCTTTCATCATTTCCGGAAAGCCGCGGTTGAAACCGCCCGGCCTTTATGATACCACAACAAGGGGCAGGTGAGTCTCAATTCTTTCACCAGGAGACACCCTGTTCCATATTTCCCGCCTGGATTACAAAAGCTTTTTTCAGGCCGGTCATCATGGGGAAGCGCACCGCCGCCTCGGGAGACTCCTTACATGCGCACCGCGACATGACCGTGAAAAAAATCAACGCCGCGGGGATGGCAGACCCCATGGAGCAGGACGTAGTCATGGCGCTTGTTAGGGCATCGGGGCGCTTTTCCCAAGCGTCACCACAAAAAAGAACCCGTCACACCTGAAACCGTCGACGCAGAGGCGCCCGGCGGCTTCAGGAAAGCAAAGCTTCACCGAATCGGAATCTGGATACGACATAAGACACGGCACCTTCGGGCAAACCGCGGCTTCTAGCGCGCGAACCACCAGCGGCTGGTGCCTCTCGCGCCGTCAATATGCCAGTTGGCGGCGAGGTTCGGGCCATGGCGCACTTTTTTGTTACGCGCGTAGACGAAATTAGCGAACAGGGGAAGGATCGTGCCACCATCGTCCCGCGCCAGTTGCTGCATCTCGCGATACATCTCGGTGCGCTTGGCCTGGTCCAGTTCGGCTTTGGCCAGCAGCAGCAATTCGTTAAAGCGTTTGTTCTGCCAGCGGCTTTCGTTCCAGGCGGCATCGTCTTTATAGGCTAGGCTGAACATGAGGTCAGGCGTCGGCCGCGCCCCCCACTGTACCAGGCAGAAGGGTTTTTTGAGCCATACGTTGGAATAATAACCGTCACTAGGTTCACGTATCACGTTTATACTGATTCCGGCAGCCTTGGCCTGCTCGGCGAACAACACGCACATGTCAACGGCGCCGGAGTAAACGCTGTCGGCGACCGACAGGCTAACCTTGAGGTTTTCCTGACCGGCCTTTTTGAGCAAGAACCTGGCCCGGTCCGGATCATACTTGCGCTGCGGAAGATCCGCCCAGTAGGGCATGTTCGGTGAAACATGGACATCGTTGCCGGGAATCGCCGTGCCGTATGCGATTTTTTTGATTATCTCCTCGCGGTCAATGGCAAGTTTGAGCGCGGTGCGCACGTTGACGTCGTTAAACGGCGCGGTATCGCAAAACATCGGCATGGTGAGCGCCGAACCGCTGGGCACGTTATCTATCTCAATGTTCTTTTTGCGTCGCAGGAGATGCAGAGTTTTCAATTCGAGCTGCGTAATGGCATCCACATCACCGGTGACCAAGGCGACCTCACGGGTATTGGGATCGTTGAGCACAATGAGTTCGACTTCATCGAAGTAGGCACCTTCAAGATGCCAGCCGTCATGGCGCACCAGCTTCGTGTTCACGCCAGGGCGGTGATTGACAATTTTGTAGGGACCCGCGCCGTCTCCGGACTGCCAGTTAATGCTGCCGTCGGGATTGGCCGGCAGCATGGCCAGATGATAGTCGGTCATCAGCCAAGGCAAATCTGCGTTGCCGCTGGAGAGCTTGAGGGTTATGGAATGGGCGTTGTTTTTTACGATTTCCTTGACATCCTTGAGCAGCGCCGTCGCGGCCGAAGTGCTCTTTTCGCCGCGATGGTGATTCAGCGAAGCAATAGCGTCATCCGCGGTAAAGGCTTTGCCGCTATGGAAAGAGGCGTGTCTGTTCAGTTCGAAAGTCCACTCGGAGGCATCGGCCGATGCCGACCATGAAACCGCCATATCCGGACCCAAACCGTTTGTCGGGGTAATCATTGTCAGATAACTGCGATAGGTATGCGCGAGCTGGATCATGGCAAAGCTCACATAAGTGCCCGGGTCATGCGTGTCTGAGGTATTGCCGTCATGCGCGCCCAGCCTGAAGGTTCCCCCTTTTCTCGGCGAGGCCGCAAACACTTCCGTATTCCAAAGCGCCGAGGCAGCAGACACAGCGATGCCAGCTGCAACGGCAATTCGGATGAAATCACGACGACTCAGGCGGCCTTCTCGCCCGTCGCGTGTCATCTGTTCAAGAATTTCTTTATGGGTAACATGCTTCATAAGCTGTCCTCCGGAGAATAAAGTTAAAAATCACAGTCCTGCTTTTCATTGTCTTCGATATGTGAACAAAGTGTCAAGCTTTTTGTCGGCGCGCACCGGAAAAACGGAGTCCACTTCTCTTAACAATACTATAAGGCTGACCGCTCCAAGAAATGTTTATACTTTCGCAAACCCCCATGGCCTTTTAAAAGCCCCCCCCCAGCATGAAATGTCTACAGCAATTGAACTATGCTAACTTTCTTTCTGTTGCTATTACAGAGACATACAGGGCGGCAGCAGAGTAGAGACCGTAATACTTACTGCGAGGATGAGGGTGATGTGAACAAAGCCAAACCGGACAAACAATGTATCATAAAAGCGGACAGTTCCATTTGTCATTAACATGTCTTAGTCCGCCACAGGTAAAGTGGAGCGAAAATCGTATAAACGTCATGAATCATATACCATGTATGAGAGCATCAGCGAGACTTTATTTCAGGAGATTGAACTTGGTCATGATGAAACCAGTTCAAAGACAGGCATCAAAGCAAGGCAGAGTTTCAGACTCATATCCACATCACAACAAAGCTGTTTCAATACCGGCGCGGGGGTAAGTCTTGGAAAACTGCTTTTCCTTTCTAAACAGCTTTCTTCCCGGAATATGGTTTTTCATGCTGGGAGTAGTGCTTGGAAGCTTCGCGAATGTCTGCGTAAGGAGAATTCCGGCGGGGATCTCCGTCATCTTTCCCCGTTCCCGCTGCACCAGCTGCGAAACCCCCATACGGGCCCACCACAACATTCCACTTCTAAGCTGGATTCTCCTAGGGGGCAGATGCGCCTACTGCAAAGAGCAGATATCGATCGAGTATCCGCTCACAGAACTTCTGTGCGGAGCTCTGGCGCTTTTTCTCTACCGGGAATTCGGAGTCTCGCTTGAACTCCTTTTCTACCTGGCGCTTTGCGTATCGCTTGTAGTTATAACCCTGATAGACATAAGACATCTGATTATTCCCGACATTATAACGCTTCCGGGAATAGCGGCCGGGGTCGCGCTAAACGCGATCAGAACCGACTGGGGAGCCGCAGCAGAGGCGGTTTTTTCTCCCGGGCTTTCGAACTATCTGTCCGCAATGGCGGACATCGCGATTTTCAACTCAATAGGGGGAGTGCTGCTTGGAGGAGGAACTTTTTTGCTGATCGCCGCTGTGTACAGAGCGGTAAGAAAAAAAGAAGGGATGGGAATGGGGGACGTGAAGCTTGTCGCGATGCTGGGCGCCTTTTTCGGGATGTGGGGAGTGCTGGTAGTAATATTCCTGAGTTCCATCCTGGGAACCCTCATTGGACTCTCAGTTATAATACTGCGCAAAAAAGATCCGGGATACGCCATCGCTTACGGTCCCTTTCTTTCCCTTTCGGCTGTCTTGTATCTGCTCGGAGACGATCTTTTTCTTCTTGCCGGAATAAATATCGGTCCGCTTGGATAGAACCATGAACAGGATAATTAAAAACCTTTTTCTTCTGATCATCATAGTTATCGCGGCTAAATTTCTGCTTACGGTCTTCGGGAAGGATATCTCTACCGGATACCAGGAGAAGATAATCCTTGGGAACTGGACGGAACAGAGCATCGAAACCCTTATAGAACAGGCCGGCTCAAAAGTGGCCCCGGTGCCAAAATAGAATTTCTCTCGAAGAATTTTCTCGAAACTCCCTACGCGGGGAACACCCTGGGGGGAGCTAGTGACGAGACAGAGCAACTTACAGTGGATCTCTCGGGACTCGACTGTTTTACCTATATCGACTATGTGGAATCGCTCAGACTTTCCGGAGGCTTTGCAGAATTCAAAGAAAAGCTTGCGAAGACCAGATACAAAGACGGTGCTGTGCTGTGGGAGAAAAGGAGGCATTTTTTCTCCGACTGGGTGAACGGGGATGACAAAAACGCGCATGACGTCACCCGGGAAATCGGGGGCAGCGCCACGGAGACAGCGACCAAGGAGTTAAACAAAAAAGCAGACGGCTCCCCCTGGCTTCCAGGTCTTGAGGCAGTAAAGAGGGAGGTAAGCTACATTCCGTCTCAGAAAATCAGCCCCCAGATACTTCAAGGCATAGAAACCGGAGACTACCTCGGGGTCTACTCCGATAGAGACGGTCTTGACGTCTCTCACACAGGAATCGCCGTGAGAAAGGACGGCGGGGTTTATCTGCGACACGCCTCCACGGTACACGGAAAAGTACTGGACGAAGAGCTTGCCGCTTACATGAAGAACAAGCCTGGACTTTTGGTATACAGGGTAAAGTAGCCAATTATGTGGTAGAATCAGAACTGTCCCCCGGACGGGGCATTATCGCAATCGAAGGAGGCGGGTTAATGTCTTTAGACGTAAAAGAACTCACGCTATGTCTTAAGGAAGTGCAGAAGGCGCAGAAATCTCTTGACAATCTTCTTGACTTCGTAGACCTGATGAAAAACGTAAAGGAATCTTTTCCGGGAGATGTCGAAACTCCGGCCGAGAAAGTCAAGGAAATTTCAAGTGCCGCGATGCCTCACATAAAGGAGATAAAGTCCATTTTTGACGGGGAACTCAACAAGCTTCCGATAAACGACGAAGAGGTCTCTGACGCCGCGAAAAAACTGGTCCTTTATCACGGAGACCACATGCAGGTTCTTATCTGGGCAGAGCAGCAGAAAGCAAACCACGAACCAGACTCCTACTGGTGGAGATACTGGGACGGCGTAACGGGAAACGTAAAAGAGGACATGGCGGAGCATCAAAAACAGCTCTGAGGCTTCGCACTGGACACCGGCGTCCGAAAAACCGTCTGGCCATCTTCCAAGCTAAAGCCCCCCGCGAAATGATTCGCGCCCGCCCAAGCCAAAATGCAATTCATAGACGAGGCAAAAATAACCGTTATATCAGGTAACGGCGGCAACGGATGCGTAAGTTTCAGAAGAGAGAAATTCGTCCCCAAGGGAGGTCCAAACGGCGGCGACGGCGGCAAGGGGGGAAACGTGGTGGTGATCGCGGACGCGAACATGTCCTCCCTTCTTGACTACAGGTATAAAAAAGAATACAAAGCCCCGAACGGACAACCTGGAAGGGGCAAAGATCAGCACGGAAAATCAGGTTCTGACCTCATTATCCCCGTTCCCACGGGAACCGTGATAACATCCTGCGAGGACGGGGAAACGCTCGCAGACCTGATCGAAGATGGCCAGCGCTTTACCATAGCCAAGGGTGGAGGCGGAGGCAGGGGAAACTCAAGGTTCGTCTCGCCGACTAACCGGGCACCGAGAGAAGCGGAGAACGGGCGCCCGGGAGTGAGAAGGGAAATAAAACTTGAACTCAAGGTACTGGCCGACGTCGGTATCCTTGGGTTTCCAAACGCCGGGAAATCAACCCTTATATCGAAAATCTCGGCCGCGAGACCTAAAATTTCCGGTTATCCGTTCACCACTCTGGTACCCAATCTCGGGGTCGTAAGCTACGGAGACCACCAGTCTTTTGTAATCGCGGACATCCCCGGAATCATAGAAGGCGCCCACAAGGGCCTGGGGTTGGGTATTCAGTTTCTAAAACACGTCGAGAGAACCCGCCTTCTGGTTCACATGCTGGACCTTGACCCCATGTCTGGAAGAGATCCAGTAGAAGATTTTGACAAGATCAACTCAGAACTCAGGGAGTATTCAGCGAAGCTTGCTGAGAAACCCCAGCTGGTCGTGCTAAACAAGATAGACATCGTTGAAGCTAGAGAGAGAAGCATCGATACGGCGCGACGGCTTAAGAAAAGAGACCTGGAGACGCTTACCATATCGGCAGTCACGGGCGAAGGTTCGCAGCAACTGGTCTACTCAATCGGGGAGAGGCTCCGGCTCCTTACTGAAGACTCTCGTAATCAATCTCCTTGCGCGGAATAGGCATCAAAGAGGCATGGTGAAGTGCCATTTTCCATTCTCCATCCGCAAGCTCAAATATGTTGGTTGCCTGGGCCAGCACGATAACCCTGCGACTGTCTATTGAGTAAGTCGCCCTCTCGACACAGTTAAGCCAAGCCGAGTTCTCCTTCACTTCAACAAAGAAGTCCGAAACATCGACACGGTCAAATCCGCCCGTTTCAAAAATGGTCTTCCAACTTTCTTTTATTGCTTCCCATCCAAAAATTATCGGCCAGCCCGCATGGACGCACTTGGCCCGTCCGTCCGTAAGCCAGACCTGCTCTATCAAATCAATATCGTAGCGATTTCGGGCATCGTAGAATTTTTTGTTTGTCTTTATTATTTCGTCTTTTTCATAACTCATAAAAAACAGTCCTCAACTTCGTGCGGAATCAAAAGCATAACGAATCTCTTCGAGTACTTCTTCATCGGTTTCGGCTTCAAGCAGATTCTCAAGCTTAGCCAGACAATCCCCTCCCTCAAGTCTCCAAAGCGCCCAGACCGCGTGAGCCCTTATTATCGGCTCATTATCACCCAGAAGTCCCTTTACGTATTCTATATACTCCTTATTTCCCGAATTTCCAACAGCCACAAGCACATTTCTCATAAAGCCCCTGCGCTTGGCCCTCTTAACGGGACTCTTCCTGAAAACCTCCCGAAAACCATCCCCGTCAAGCTCCATAAGCCATTTAAAATCGGGACTGAGCAGTTTCTCGCGCGGTGCGAAACTCTTTTTCAGAGTAAAAAGGGCCTCGCGGTTCCACGGACAGACATCCTGACACACGTCACACCCGAAAACATTGTTCTCCACCCCTTCCCTGAGTTCAACCGGGATTTTCCCCTTAAGCTCTATCGTAAGGTAGGAAATGCATTTCCTGGCGTCAAGCACATAAGGCTCCACTATGGCATCAGTGGGACATGCGTCTATGCACCTGGTACAGGTACCGCAGCGGTCCTCAACCGCTGAGTCGTAGTCAAGCTCAATATCGGTTATCACCTCCCCCAGGAAAAGCCAGGAGCCGACCCGCTGGTTGATAAGACAGGTGTTCTTGCCTACCCACCCTATTCCCGAGTGACTCGCGTGCACTTTTTCCAGAACCGGTCCCGTATCCACGTAAGCCCGAACGCCGGTTTCTTCGGGAAAAAGACCAGTTATGTAGTCGGCCAACTCACCGAGCATCTTTCCAATCACGTCGTGGTAATCATCTCCCCACGCGTACCTTGATATCCAGCCACCGCCCGAAGCTTCTGTCGAGCGTGGGTTCTCCGTATTGTAGTTAACGGCGCAGGATACAACCGACTTGGCACCGGAGAGAATCCTCTCCATCTCCTTTCTCTTCAAAAGTCCCCTCTCAAGATAGTTCATCTCCCCGGCGTAACCCCGCCCGAGCCACCGCTCAAACAGATCCGCTTCTCCGTAATGACTCTCAGCAGGACTTATTCCCACAAGGTCAAAACCCAAGGCAAGCGCCTGGTTCTTTATAAGCATCGAGAGTCGCGTAGCTTCGTTCATCAGAATCGATTTTTAACCTCTGCTCTTTGAGTTTACAATCAGGTTTCCAAGCTCGTTGAAGACCGCTTCTCCGTCAAAATTCGATACGTAGCTCGAGACCATCCTGAGGTCAAGCGGAGCGGAGCAAGGCGTAACGGAAAAAACCCCGGAAAGGAAAAAATCAATGTCGGAGACTTCTGAGCCGAGCAACACGCAATCTTTCCTTTCCACCCTTTCCCGAACGTAACGGTGATCGTCAGTGACGCGGTGACCGTTTTTTTCGATCAGATCTCCAAAACCACTTGTGGAGGCGAAATCTCCGCCCCCAGAACTGTAAAAGACGATCTCGATGCCCAGTGAATGGAGTTCCCGAAGAAGCTCGGGCGAAGATAAATTCTCAGGAATCCCGAGGTCGCCGCTTGATGGAGAGGCAAACACCCCGACATTTACCAGCAGGGAAGTGGCCTTGCGGAACCCCTCCTCCATATCCGTCCTGATTTTTGTCAAAACATCCGTGCGGCGTTTTTGCAACTTACCCTAACTCCTAGAACTAGCTCAAGTATAATTGTCAGGATAATGATACCGATTAGAAGCACAATAAAAACCGAAATCATACCCTATGTGAATTACGCGCTTCTGGCCGCAAACATGCTGGTTTTCGCTTATACCCTATCTCTGGCAGGCGAACCGCTTGAAATTTTCTACCAGACCCACGGTATCGTGCCCAGCAAGATAACCGCCCTAGAGACCTACGGATTCTTTGAGAGAACGGCAAAATATTTCAGTTCCATGTTCATCCATGAAAACTGGCTTCACCTAGTCGGAAACCTGATTTTCCTCTATATATTCGGAAACGGGATCGAGGACCTGCTCGGCCACGCAAGATACCTGCTTTTCTATCTTGTGTGCGGACTGGTAGCCGTATTTATCCAGGTGACTCTAAACTCCCACTCCCCAATTCCAGTAATAGGGGCAAGCGGTGCGATCTCCGGAGTTCTGGGCGCGTACATGCTTTTTTTCCCGAGATCAAAGATCCTTACGCTTCTAATAGTCCTGGTGTTTGTCTACTTTGTACGCATAAGAGCCTATCTGTTCATAATTTTCTGGTTTGCCGTTCAGTTTCTCACCGGAATCGGCTATATTGGTGACGCGGGAACCGAGGGGCTGTGGGCGCACTTGGCAGGATTTGCCTGCGGAGCCATAGCCGGAAGCGGTTTTCTTTACACACGGGGATACCGCAGCAAGAAATACAAAGCCGGTTACGGAACCGGATGGTACGGAGAAGACTAGCAAGACAATGGACAACTTAGGGATAATAGCAGCCGGAGGACCCGCGCCGGGGATAAACGGCGTGATAAGCTCGGCGACTATCGAAGCCACAAACAGAGGAAGGAAAGTAATCGGCATCATTGACGGGTTTAAGTGGATCTCCATGGGAGACACGTCGAAGGTCCTGAATCTTGATATCCAGAACACTTCTAGGATTCATACAACCGGCGGCTCGATTATCGGAATATCAAGACAAAGTCCCCTTGCTACCGAGGAAGCCTTTAAAAACACGGTTTCCTCGATTGAAAAACTCGGAATAGGAAACCTGATAACCATAGGCGGCGACGGAACAATGTTTCTCGCAAAAACCCTTTACGAGCACTTCGAGGGAAGATTAAAAATAGCGCACCTGCCCAAGACCATAGATAACAATATCGCCCTCCCCGACTACATCTCAACCTTCGGATTCGAGACCGCAAGGGATGTGGGAGCGAAGATAATGAATAACATAATGGAAGAGGCAAAAACTACAGGCAGGTGGTTTCTGATTATAACCATGGGCAGGAAGACAGGCAATCTGGCTCTTGGAATCGGGCAGTCCGCCGGGGCTACAATAACGATAATCCCAGAGGATTTTAAGAAGGAGAAAGTACCGCTTGATGAGGTCATAGCCATTCTTGAGGGCTCCATAATAAAAAGAATGAGCATGGGGAGAGAATACGGAGTAGCCATACTCGCAGAAGGGATGCTTGACAAGATAGACCCCGTTGACTTGGGACTTATGGACAAGGACAACATGGGAAGAATAAGATACGTTGACGTCAACTTCGGTCAGCTTCTGAAAAACACTCTTGCCGAGAAACTCTCCGAAAAAAGAGTTAAAGTGGAACTGGTACACAAGAGACTTGGCTATGAAATGCGCTCGGCCAGTCCGATTCCGTTTGACGTCGACTATACTCGAAAGCTCGGATACTGTGCCGTCAAGTACCTGCTAGACGGAAAAGGAGACGGATCTCTTGTATACGTAAGAACGGGGAAAATGCAGGCGATTCCGTTTCACGAATTAATAGATAAGAAGACAAACAGTATTAAAGTAAGATATGTTGACAAGAACACAGAAGCCTACGAGGTTTCGCAGAAATACATGATCAAGTTAAAACGCGAGGACATCGAAACACCCGCGACCCTTAAAAAGCTCTCTGAACAGACCAACCTTAGCAGCAGCGAATTCAGGGAGTACTTTGCGAAAATCTTCCGCTGACGCTGTATGCTGCGTTCGTTTCCAGCCCAAGCAGTTTCTCCGCGAAACTGGCGGGACGCAAATCCGAAAAAAAGCCAACCAACATCAGTCCTTTACGTGATGTTTTTCGTGAACCGGTTTTATCAGGAGATTGCTTATCAAAGCGATTACTAATAACGCTGCCATCACATACATCGTCGAGTTGTACAGAGAAGCCGTCGGGTCTACTGTCCCCTCAGGCGCGATATCCATGAGTTTCGCGAGCGTTACGGTTTTATTTTGCACGAGTATCTCGAGGTCGTTGACTCCGGCTCCGAAAGTCTTGACGAATTGTTGCGGTGATACCGTTTCGGCGAGGCGATTGATTTCGGTCATAAGCGAACGATCTCTAAGCGAGGTGACCGCCAAGGGGCCGAGCACTCCGGCGACGCTCCAAGCGGTCAGCAAACGTCCATAGATGCCGCCGACGTAACGAGTACCGAACAGGTCGGCAAGATATGCCGGAACGGTAGCGAAGACACCTCCATAGAAAGTAAAAATTATCATCGTCGCCGCGTAAAACATTAACAGCCAGAAAATCGAAGGATCAAGACTCACTTGATGGGCGGCCACGGGAATGGACAAATACAACAAAAAACCGGCCGCGCAAAATATCGAACACGTATTGCGTCGCCCTAGTTTATCAGAGGCGCTCGCCCACATAATGCGCCCCAGCATGTTGAACATGCCGATCATCAAGACGTAAGTGGCGGCAAAAGTGACGTCAACAATATCCGGAAGCGCGCTACTGAATATCTCGGTCATCATTGTCTTGGCGACACTGATAATCCCGATGCCGGCTGTAACGTTAAGGCACAGTACGACCCACACCTGGTAGAACTGAGGTGTTTTTAACGCCTGATCGATATGCACATCTTTCTGACTGATCATTCGCTTGCTAGAATCCTTGCCGGACGGCGGTTCCCATCCCTGCGGTTTATACCCCGGAACCGGGACACGATATAAAAACGCCGAAACCATTATCACAAGAAAATAGACCACTCCGAAGAAAAGGAAGGTCTGGGCAACTCCCGCGGAACCGGTGCCAACTACATACACCCCGGCCGCTTCGGTTCCGGGCGCCAGCACGTGTGCTGCCTCGACAGCCCCCGCGACGACAACCTCTTTGAGCTGACCGCCGACTTCAACAAAGCGCCGGCCTGAATGAGTGATCATATCGACAGCGTCGACCGTCCCCAAGTATTGAGGCACCTTGTAAAAGTACTGGAGGAAGAATTCCTTAAGCGGCACCGCGATCATCGCCCCACCACCGAAGCCCATGATCGCCATTCCGGCAGCCAAGCCGCGGCGGTCCGGAAACCAGCGAATTAAATTGCTGACCGGAGAAACATAACCAAGACCCAGACCAATACCGCCGATTACGCCGTAACCCAGATAAATCAGCCACAGTTGATGCAAAGTAACACCGAGACTGCTGAGCATGTAGCCACCACCCCAAAAACACGCCGCCATCACGCAGACCATGCGTGGTCCCACCTTCTCAACCCATTTGCCGGCAAACGCCGCCGTAAGCCCAGTGAACGCGATCGCGACGCTGAATATCCACACTACCTGGCGCAGAGTCCAGTCGTCCCCCGCACTAGTGGCAACGCCAAGTACCTCAATTAACGCGGGATTATATATGCTCCAGGCGTAAACGGAGCCAATGCACAGGTGAACCGCAATAGACGGAGGCACAGCCAGCCAGCGGTTGAATTCCGGACCTCTAACGATACGTTCCTTTGATAAAAGACTCGCCATTAGCTGTATCACGCAGTTAGTCGCCGAGGTGGAACCGAAGTTACATACAGCCGACGAGGGGATTCGAACCCCTGACCTGCTCATTACGAGTGAGCTGCTCTACCACTGAGCTACATCGGCAGTAATCATCGGACTAATTATTACACAAGAAAAAATTTTGTGAATATGAAAACAAAGAGACTTACATACATAATTAGACAAATTATGCCAGCCCCCGGTTGTCGCTCTTAGCATAAAGAAAAAGTGATCGAACCATCTTTTTCATTTGATCAAAGTACTTTTGCAATCACAATTCCTTGACCAGAGAGGAGAACCTGCGTTATTACCCGGCGTAAAACTCTTAGGAAACCGGAATATAATCCCGAGAACATCTTCTTCCCCGTTTCCGTCCTCTCAACACTCAACGTGCCATATCCGCGTAAATTTTCCTGGCGGCAAGGTCTCCCGAGCGTGCGCAGTCCGGGATTCCGACGCCATGGTAAGCCGATCCGCAAAGAGCAAGCCCCGAGTGGCGTGAAAGTCTATGCATAGCCCTCGAAATCTCCTCTCTATGTCCTAGCGCAAAGCGCGGCATGGACATCGGATATTTCCTGATATAAATCTCCGTCGGATGGTTATCAAATCCGAAGATTTGCGCAAGTTCTTCCTTCAAAACCGCTTTTATCTTTTCCTCATCCCAAAGTGCGGCCTCGGGGTTAAGCTCCCCTCCCAAAAAACACCTGATCACCACTTTTCCGCTCCCGCATTTCCCGGGAAATTTGCTGCTGTAAAGCGAACACGCCACAAGGTTCATCTTCTCCGCGGAAGGGATTATGATCCCCAAGCCCTCTGGAAGACCGCGGAAATCCTTTTCCTCAAAAACAAGAGTCGCAACAACAGAAGAAACATAATGCACGCCCGAGAGCCTCACTCCAAGCTGCGGATCCACATTCGAAAGCAACTGCCCCGCCGTATCGGCGCGGGTGGACAGAACCACGGCGTCAAATTCTTCTTCTCCGCGTTCGGAGCCGACAAGCCATCTCTTTTCTGATTTCTTAAGGGAAAGGACTGGGGTTTCAAAATCCTGCCTAGCAAATTCGGCGCTTGCGCAAAGCCTTTCTATAATAACGGACATTCCCTCCAACGGAGTAAGGAAAAGACCGTACCTGGCCCCGCTTTCCCCCCGGGACGTGGGAGGATTTCGAAGAAGGTCCCAAAGGACGCTTCCGCTTCGCCGCTCCATCTCAAGGAACTGCGGCATGGTGGCCGAAAGACTCAGTTTCTCAGGGTCGGCCATATAGATCCCGCCAAGAAGAGGCTGCGCGGCCTTGTCGAAGATCTCCCTTCCAAATCTCCTCTCTACAAAAGAACGGATGCTTTCGTCCTCTCTGCCGCCTCGCGGAACTAAGGGTTCAAAAAGCACTCTGAGCTTGGCACCGGCACTGAACAGTCGGCTGCGCAGGAACGGGAGAAGCCTTGAGGGAGCCATGAGGAAAAAACCTTCGGGAAGTGACCGAAGTTCCCCACCGTAATAGACGAACGTGTTTTTTTCGCGGCCGTAACCGACCCCGACAAGCGAATTCCCAAGTCCGAGCTCTCTTGCAAGATCAAGCGCCCAAGGTTTTGAGGTTATAAAGGAGTCGGGTCCGAGTTCAAGAATCATGTCCTCTTTTTTTACAGTATCGAAGACCCCGCCCGGACACACGGAGGACTCGAAAAGAACAAGCTCAAGGGGGACACCCCCTTCCCAGCAAAGCTTTCTCAGGTAGTGGGCTGAGGAAAGACCCGAAATTCCCGCGCCGACAATCGCGACTTTCATACCAGACTATCTTACTTATTACTGGGAGTTTTCTGAATCAATGAGCCTCTGCACCCCGTCACCCAAGGCCTTTATGTAGCGGTCATCATCGTTTACGGTTTCGGCCCTGTAAAGGTTCACCCCGCACTCGCGCGCGGCTTCGCTTGCCTCAACACCTATATCGAAAAGCACCTCTACATGATCGCACACAAACCCTATCGGCTGAATCACAATATCCGTAAAGCCCCGGTCAGCAAGGTTCCCTATCACGTCGCATACGTCCGGTTCAAGCCACTTCTCGTTCGGAGAGCCACTCCTGCTCTGATAGGCAATCATCCATTTTTTGTGCCCCGCTCTGTCCGCCACCAGCATGGCGGAAGTTTCAAACTGTAAAGCATAAGGGGATGAATCCGACATCCTCTTGGGAATGCTGTGAGCCGTAAACACAAGCATGGTGGTATCGAGTCTGCCCTCGGGAATATCGCGCATTCGCTCCATCACCTTGGCCGCAGAACCCTCTATGAAAAGAGGATGATTGAAAAGCGGAGGAACATATTCCACATGAAGTTCCATCTTGAGATCCTCGCAAGCATCGCTTACATCCCTCATGTACCTCTCCCAGCTTGCGTCGGAGCGATAAACAGCCATTATGAGACCTATAAGATTTTTCACCCCCTCGTCCCGCATGCGCTCAAGAGAATCCTTGATGAACGGATGCCAGTTTCTCATTCCAACGTAAACGGGAAGATTGTATCCCCACACTGAAAGAAGCTTCTCAAGTTTTTGAGCCTGTCTGTACGTAAACTCGTTCAGCGGAGATTTTCCGTCGAAGATTTCGTAATGATGGGCAACTTCCCGCAGCCTGCCTTCAGGTATCGGTCTTCCGCTCGCCACGTTTCTGAGAAAGGGCATTATATCTTGCTTTCTCTCAGGGGCGCCGTATCCGATCATCATTATCGCGTCAAAGTTCTTTCGCATAAAGTCCCCTTCTACTCCTCTGCTTGCGCAGAATACTCGTGAACCTCATCAATCAGTCTTAGAACATTATCAACCGGTGTCTGCGGCAGTACTCCATGCCCCAGGTTGAATATATGCCCTGGCCTCTCCCCTACTCTGTCCAGTATCTTCCTTGCCTCACCGACAACGTGAGACGGGGTTGAGAGCACGGAAACGGGATCCAGATTCCCCTGAACCGCAAGAGAACTGCCGGCCCTGCGCCAGCCATCAAGAATATCAACCCTCCAGTCAAGACCGATAACTCCAGCTCCAGTCTTCCCCATGAGCTCGAGAAGTGAGCCGGTTCCGGTTCCGAACAATATTACCGGGACATCCGACGGAAGCGTTGAGACAAGCTTTTTTACGTGCGGAAAGACAAACTTTTCATAATCCGCGGGAGAGAGACAACCTACCCAGCTGTCGAAAATCTGCACTGCATCGGCCCCGGCTTCCACCTGAGCACAAAGGTAATCCGAAATGCTTGAGGTCAGGATCTCCATAAGTCTTTCCCACAAAGAAGGGTCTCCATACATGAGTTTTTTCGTGTTGATGTAATTTTTTGAGCCGCTTCCTTCAATTGCGTAGGAGGCTACTGTGAACGGAGCACCGGTAAAACCAAGAAGCGAAACTTCGGGGTCAAGCGCCCGTCTCGTGGTACGCACGGCCTGGTAGACAAAATCCATGCTTTCAGGATCAAAGTCTCTAAGAGCCTCTATGCGCCTTCGGGTTCGAAGAGGTTTGCCTATAACGGGACCATCAACGCTTGAATACTCAAGCGAAAGCCCCAGGGGTTCCAGTATGAGCAGTATGTCGGAGAAAATGATAGCAGCGTCCACGCCCAAGCGGTCAACCGTCATTAGCGTGATTTCCGAAGCCATATCCGGAGTCTTGCAAAGCTCCTTGAACGAAACGCGGGATCGGACCTCCCTGTATTCCCGAAGGAATCTTCCCGCCTGGCGCATAATCCAGATTGGTGTATGATCGGCCTTCTCGAGCCGACACGCCTTCATAAATGCTCCTTCAGACGTGATTTCTCTTCTTTGGGCCTGCGCGCCATCCCCGGACCAGACCATCTGCGTGCGGTTCCAGTTCCGGGTATCAACCCCGTTCTGAAAAGCGGTTCTTTTCTTCGCCAGAAGCACCGCGGATCTTCTGGCCACTTCTCTCACCAGATTTCCCATCTTCGGGCTGTCGGGCTCATAGTCAACGGATATTCCGTTTTCTCTGAGCGTCTCGGTAGTGGTTGGCCCGATTGAGCATACAAGAGCTTTTTTCATTCCCTCCATGAATTCATTACCGCGTTCGTGCGTACCCGCAATCTCAAAAAGATTGGATACCTGGCGGGAGCTTGTGAACAGAAGACAATCCTCTGCGCCCTCGGATATGGACCTTACCGCGTCCCGCAGGGGACCCAGATCTTCCGGCAACGCCCACCTGTAAATGGGAATCCTTCTTACGTCCGCCCCTCTTTTTTCAAGGGAACCGAGGAATTCCTCATTGGAAACGCCGTATTCCTGAACATACACGATCAGGTTCTCAAGCGACATGTCTCTTTGATCAAAAGTGGAGAGGATGTCCCTCCAGGTGTTCGGTTCAGAAACGGTGATATCAGGTCTCAGCCCCAGTTTGCGAAGCGCCGCGACGGGTTTTGGACCTCTTGCAAGAATGGTTGTCGCACGCAGAGCCTCGACATACTCTTTTTCCCCCGACTCCGCAGTTACCATGTCGGAGAGAATCCGAGTGCCAACCCCCGTCATGAGAATAAGAAGGTCAACGCTGCCCGAGAAAAGGTCATCGGCAAACCTGGCAACGTAGGGAGTTTTCAGATCCGGAACTTCTCTCATCGAGGGCGCGACCCTGGGCACGCCGCCATGATAAGAGATGAGCTTTTTCATCTCCTCGCAACGGCGACTTTCAAAAGACGTTACCCTAAGTCCATTAAAATCCTGTTTCATGACTTAATCCCCAAGCCAAGGCGTCGCAGCCACAGACCCGATACTAAAGAAATTCCGCGATCCTCTCGGCTTTGAGCATATCCTCGAGAGTCTCCCTCGCCCTTATCTCACAGTACCTCTCGCCGCTTACAAGAACTTCCGCCGCCCGGGGTCTCGTATTGTAATTCGACGACATCACAAAACCGTAGGCCCCAGCGCTGAAGACCGCAAGCAGCTCACCTGCGGAAACCGCGGGGAAACTCCTGTCTCTTGCCAGAAAATCTCCGGATTCGCATATGGGGCCGACTATATCCACCACCTCGGGGGGTCCGGAATCTCCTCCGCGCACCGGCTCTATGCGGTGGAAGGAGTCGTAGAACGCGGGCCTTACAAGATCGTTCATCGCGGCGTCAACTATTACGAATTTCTTCGAAGTCCCTTCCTTGATATAAAGCACCCTGGTGGCCATTATTCCCGCATTGCCCACCATTGATCTTCCGGGCTCAAGAACCAGTCCGTAGCTGGTATCGCGAAGATGCTCTTCGAAAACCCGCGCGTACTCGGATTTCGCCGGAGGCTTCTCCTCGCTCTCATAGCTTATCGCCAAGCCTCCTCCTATATCTATGTAGGAAATTTCAATCCCGTCGTCCCCCAGCCTGTCGGCGAGATAAACGAGCTTCGATATGGACTCTGAAAAGGAGGAAAGATCGAATATCTGGGAACCTATATGGGCGTCAATCCCCCTTATCTCAATCCCCTTCATCCGCGAGGCATTTCTGTAAACATTCGCCGCTTTTTCGATTCCGATACCGAACTTGCTTTTCTCAAAACCCGTTGATATGTACGGATGTGTGTCGGGATCAACATCAGGATTCACCCTTATAGCGACCGGGGCCCTCTTCCCGATGGAGATGGCCACATCGTTTATTTTCTGAAGCTCCGCTTCGGATTCCACGTTGAAAAAAAGTATCCGGGAGCGAAGTGCGGCCTTTATTTCTTCTTCAGTCTTTCCGACTCCCGAGAACACGACTTTCGAGGCGTCTCCCCTCGCGGCAACAACCCTCTGCAGTTCCCCCGACGAGACTATATCGAAACCGGAATCCATTGAGGAGAAAATCTTCAGTACGGATATATTCGAGTTTGCCTTTACGGAATAGCAGATCAGGGGGTCTATTTCGGAAAACGCCTCTTTATATTCAAGGAAGCTTGACCTGATGGAATTGTGGCTATAGATATAGGCTGGAGTTCCCAGATTCTCGCATATCTCCCTCACGGGAACCTTTTCCACGTAAAGTTCGCCGTTAACGTATTCAAAATCGGAGTTCATCATATAAGCCCCCACAGGTTTCGAGGTAGAAAATCTACCCGAAAAAAACAGCGGAAAACAATTGATGACGAACGAAGTAGGACGCCTCGATAAATTCTACTTGGAGAAAGCCCGGATTTGTTTTATAATGGTTCCGTTGTATCGAAAACCTAAACTTCGGAGCAAAAACCTCTCTACAAGGATAAATCCCCATGGACGCAATTATTGATCTGTTTACCAAGGGCGGAATATATATTTTCCCCCTGATTTTATGTTCCATATTCGGACTTGCGATTTTTCTTCAGAAATTTCATATACTTCAGAGGAAAAAGCTTCTCCCCGAAGAATTTCTTTCAAGCCTGTACAAGACTGTCGAGACAAAGGGGCTTGAAGAGGCAAAATCCCTTTCCGCATCAAACGATTCTGCGGTAGCCAAGATAGCTCTCGCGGCCGCGCAGAACTCAGGCAAATCGAAAGCGGAAATGGAAGAAGCCATTGAGGCAGCCGGAAAGGCCGAGGCGCAGGGCCTTGAAAAATATATCGATACCCTGCTCACCATAAGCAGCATAAGCACCCTTATCGGGCTTCTCGGAACGATATCGGGAATGATAAAAGTGTTCGCCGTAATATCGGAGAAGGATATAGTGGATCCGCCTTCCCTCGCGGGAGGCATCTCAGAGGCACTTTATACGACGGCCCTCGGGCTCACGATAGCGATCCCGGCGCTCATAGCCTACAAATACACCGACGGAAAATTCAAGGAGATAATCTCCGAGCTTGAGGACGAAGGCAAAAAAATACTGGAAGCTTTTTCCGCAAAGGCATCCCTATGAAATTCTCACAGAGAAAATCAGGTAGCAGGTCCGGCATAGACATGGCTCCCATCGTGGACGTGATTTTCAACCTCCTTATTTTCTTTGCGCTTACACTTAATTTCGCCATATCAAGTGGAATAAAAGTCAATTTACCGAAAGCGACCGGCGAAATCGTCGAGGTAAAAGATGTAAACATAAACATTGCCAAAGACGGAAAAGTTTATTTCAACGATGTGCTTATGCCCTCCGCTAACTCCCTAAAGCATGAGTTTCAGAAAATACCCAACAAAGACACCCTGATAATAATAAGGGCGGATTCCGAAGCTATGCACGGCCCTGTGGTAAGCACCATGGACCTTGCGAAAACCCAAGGATTCTCGAAAATAGCAATCGGGGTTGAGCCGAAGCGATAGAGCTCCACCGCAATCGCCCCCCGGCAACCTGACGGTAACAAACAAAGTTGAATTCGACAAAAAGTGCCCTGACTTCGCTTGCAGGCTTCATAACAAGGTTTTTCATCCTCTGGATAATACTGTTCTCGGCCGTCGCGTATTTTTTCCCCCACGTTTTCAAGAATCTCGGATTCCTTATAGTGCCAATGCTCGCGGTGATAATGTTCGCAATGGGCATAACGCTCAGAATCGATGATTTCAGAAGGGTTTTCTTAAGACCGCTTGAGATTTTTGTGGGCGTCTGCGCTCAATACGTTGTGATGCCCCTTCTGGGCTTTCTCCTCGCCCTTGCGTTCGGAATAAATCCTCTGATCGCGGTGGGAATCGTTCTCGTGGGTTCGTGCCCGGGGGGAACGGCATCAAACGTGATCACCTATCTGGCAAGAGGTGACCTTGCGCTTTCCGTAACGCTTACTTCGGTTTCAACGCTTCTTTGCCCGTTTCTGCTGCCCGCGCTGATGTACGGTTATGCGGGAAAATGGATAGATATTCCGGTCGCGGACCTTTTCATCTCCGCGCTTCAGATAGTGCTGCTGCCGGTACTTCTGGGAGTTATATTAAGAAAGCTGTTCGGGAGAAAATCAGAGGCCGTACTGCCCTTTTTGCCCTCCGTATCGTCTCTGGTGATAGCTCTTGTCGTAGGAATAATCGTGGCTTTGAACGCAGAATCCATAAAAACCATAGGCGCCGTGGTTTTGGTTGTAGTGATCATTCATAACGCCCTGGGGCTTATATGCGGTTATCTTATAGCGAAGGCACTGGGTTTTCGGGAAAGCAGTTGCAGGGCGATATCCGTAGAAGTGGGAATGCAGAACTCTGGACTCGCGGCGGCTCTTTCCCAGCTGCATTTCGGTTATCTCTCCGCTCTTCCCGCCGCGCTTTTCAGCATCTGGCATAACATCTCGGGCGGAGCAATAGCCTCGTTATGGAGAAACAGGAGCGTTCATGAACAAAACTGAGAAAAAAGAAAGGCTCCCCATAAAAGGCTATCTTTTTCTGATAGCCACCGCTTTTTTCACGGCACTTTCCTACGCCATAGGAAAAGCGCTTGAGCGAAGCGACCTTCACCCCGAAACCACTACGTTTTTCTGGTTCTTCGGGGCTTTTATAGTCGCCCTGATTCTGTTCCCCTTCCTTCGCGCACAGAGAGAGGAACTTAAAAGAATCCGCCAGTACCGCGACATTTTCATCTGGAGTTCCGTGATAACCTCGGCCGGAGCCGCTTTGTGGATGGTGGCACTCTGGACAATCGGGCCGGCTCTCACTTCATTCCTAATGAAAGCCCAGACGCTTTTTGCCCTTCTGCTCGGCATACTCTTTCTCGGGGAAAGGCTCAACAAAGGGGAGAGCATAGGAATAGTGATGACGGTGGCGGGCGGAGCTGTGGTTGCCTACCAAAAAGAAGACTACCTCATCTTCGGAACAGCCATGGCTATTGGAGCCGCGTTTTTGTACTCCCTTCTTTCCTTCATGGTAAAGAAGATAGCGCAGGACCTTAATATGCTCACAGTGGCAACGCTCAGAACCCTGGGGGTTTCCATAGTTCTTTTCATCTACCTAATGCTCACCGGAACCTTCGAACCCCCTAACCTCAAACAGGCACTCATAATGGCGTGCGGAGGGGCGTGTGGAGCGTACATAGCCAAAGGAAGCCAGTTTCACGCCATAAAGCTTCTTGATATCTCAAGAACAACAGCCGTCATGCCGATGGAATCGATCTTCGTGCTGATTCTCGCGCACGTCTTCTTCGACGACCTGCCATCGGTCACGAAACTTCTTGGGGGAGCTTCCATAATCGCCGGAGTGGTCTTCCTAGTACTTTTCCGGGGACAGAAAAACGACATTCTCGGCAAGTGAATCCTACCGGGAGCCCGAAAAATCCGTTCTGAGTTCCCTCCTCATCCGATGCCTCTGCTCCGCAAGCTCAACCAGCATCTCGAGCATTTCCCCGACGGGAATTCCGCTTGCCTCCCACAGTTTCGGGTACATGCTTATGGGGGTAAAGCCGGGGATAGTGTTTATCTCGCTTACAAACACCTGCTCCGTATCAGCGTCAACCAGAAAGTCCACCCTCGCCATACCGGTGCAGCAAAGAGCGGAATAGGAAGCAAGAGCGAGGGTTCTGATTTCATCCTGAATCTTCTGATCAAGGTCGCAGGGGATGCAAAGTTCCGTGGATTCGTCATGGTACTTCTTTTCGTAATCATAAAAACCTCCCTGCACGACGAGTTCCCCGGGAAGCGATGCCTTTGGATCCTGGTTTCCAATTACGCTTACCTCGACTTCCCTTAGGTTCAATACGGCCCGCTCAACGACTACCCTTTCAGAAAAATCAAAAGAAGCCTCCACAGCATCGGCAATTACCGCGGGAGAACCCACCTTTGAAACTCCTACGCTTGAACCGAGGTTTGAGGATTTTACGAAGCAGGGAAACCCTATCTCGTCTTCTATGCGACGGAGAATTGCTTCTTTATCATTTTCCCATCCGGTTTTCGCAAAACCAAAGAAGGAAACAACCGGAATACCGTTATCCCTGAGAATGGTTTTTGAGACTATCTTGTCAATGCAAAGCGAAGACCCAAGCAGATCCACTCCCACGCAGGGAACACCCATAAGGTCAATCAAACCCTGTACCGATCCATCCTCGCCGAAAGTTCCGTGAAGAACGGGGAAAACGGCATCCACGGAAAAGATCTTGGTTACCTCCCCTTTGATTATTTCGGCAAGACGACCGGGGGAAGAACCCTGGAGCATGGGTACGATCTCGGAGTTGGGAATCAGGGCGGGGGTCTCCCCCTCCGGCCAGTTCTCAACAACGGCTCTTTGCCAGCAACCCTCTTTGGAAATGAAAATCGGCAACAGAGAGAATTTTGAAGGATCGAGATTACTGATGACAAATTTTGATGAAACTAGCGACACCTCATGCTCAACCGAAATACCGCCGAAAAGGACCGCAATGGTTTTTTTGCTCAACTCACGACTCCAGGTGTGTTCAAGGGGGAAATTTTATCAAAGACTTGGGAAAACAAAAAGCTGAAAAGTTTCGTTCTTATGAAATTTCCCACAACATACTTTGATGATTAGAACCATGTGGTTATAATCATTATACAAATAACTAACGGAAAAATAAACCGGAAGGTTCTATTCGGGGATTGCCGTCCCCACCATTAATTCAAAACCGCGAACATACATGGATAAATTTACTTCAGACAGAATCAATTCTAACTTAATTCTTACACTCTGCGCGATTTTCACCGTTTTTCTGCCATGGGATTCCACTACCGCATTCAGCAAGGATTTACTGGGACCGACCCCGTTTTCGCAAGAAGAACAGACCGTATTCGTCGAGTTAGCGCAGAAAACTGAAGAGCCCGAAGAAATCGAAAAAATTGGGGGGAAAGACTCCGATACCGAAACCCAATTATCTTCTGAATCTGCTAAGCAAATCCCGCAGGTTCCCCAGATAGAGCTTGGAGCTCAAGGAACCCCGGCAGTCGGGCACACGAACCCTCAACAAAGTTACGAGAACATAAAATTCGAGGTAAAGAGAAACTCAAGAGTTGAACATTACATCCGCCGGTTCTCATCGGGAAAAGGGAAGAGAAACTTCGCCGAGATTCTCAAAAGATCCGGCATATTTCTCCCGGAAATCAAGGAAATCCTCCGCTCCGAGGGAATTCCCTTAGAGATCGCGTACCTACCTCTAATAGAAAGCGGTTTTAACCCTAGGGCCGTTTCAAGAAAAAACGCCGTCGGGCTCTGGCAATTCATAAGACCAACCGGCCTGAAGTACGGACTCAAAATAAACTACTGGGTAGACGAGAGGATGGACGTAGATAAATCAACCCTGGCGGCGGCCAGATATCTCAAGAAAATGCATGAAGAATTCGGTTCATGGGAACTTGCCCTCGCAGGCTACAACTGCGGGGAGAGAAGGGTATTGAGGGCCATGAAAAAAACGGGTTCGACCGATTTCTGGACACTCTCAAGAAAGCTTCCGAGGGAAACAAGAAACTACCTGCCAAAATTCAACGCCGCTTTGATAATAGCCAATGACCCTGAGAAATACGGCTTCAGAATCACAAAACTGGAGAAGGATTATCAAGCCGTGAGCGTTCCGCCCAGAAAAAGTATTGCGGAAATCGCCAACCTGCTTGACATGGGATACAAGGAAATTTCCAAGTACAATCCCTCGCTCGTAGGACTCTCCACTCCTCCTGGAGGAGCTTATGAGCTCAAGGTCCCCAAGGACTACGCGGAGAAACTCATTTCAGTCCAAGACCAAGTAATTGCCTTAAAAGACGTTGAAATTCCTTTCAGGACAAGGCCGATAAGATATACGGTGAGACGGGATGACAGCTTATGGAAAATAGCCAGGAAATTCGGAACGTCCGTCGAGAAACTCAAGTACGCAAATCGCCTTTCCAGTTCGGTAATACGTCCCGGACAGAGACTGAAGATACCTTCGAGAGGAAATCTCGTATACGTAAAGCACAAAATTCGTCCCGGGGAAAATATTTACCTTCTGGCGAAAAGATACGGAACCTCAATCGACGCAATAAAAAGGGCTAACAACCTTAAGAGCTCGCTTATAATAGCGGGAAAAACCCTCTCTATCCCCCAGAGACTTTCATCCACCTACGTACCACGCGACGTTCCGAGGAAAATGAGCCACAAGATAATCCCCGGCGATACTCTTAGTGAACTGGCGCTTCGCTACAGGGTCTCGGTCTCTCAGATCAAGAGGTGGAACAACATGTCCTCAACCACGCTGGTCGCCGGAAGAAATCTGGTCATCTACAAATAAGCCCTGGATGTTGACAGTACGGTCAATAAGGGAGAGCCTTCCGCGAAAAACCCCCGAGATACGCCATAAGCTCAAAGAATTCGAAAACATCATCAAAAACGCTTCTGAAGAAGTGATCTTCGAAGAACTGGTTTTCTGCATATTCACGGCCGGAACAAGCGCCAAGATGGGACTGAGCGCGCTCAGCGCCGTAAAGAGTATTCTTCCGAGCGCAAGCGAGGATGAACTAAGGGCGAAACTTCGGGGAGTATACAGATTTCCAAACGTGCGCTCAAAACATGTGATCCACACAAGAGCCTATCTTGCCCGCGAATTTGGACTCAAACTGAGGCCGCTTCTTCTATCGTTTAAAGACCCGGTCGAGAGAAGAGATTTTTTCGCGCTTAACAAGGATATAAAGGGACTCGGTTTTAAGGAAGCAAGCCATTTTCTAAGAAACATCGGTTTTCGCGGCTACGCGATACTTGATAAGCACATACTCCAGTGCCTCTTTGAACTCAATATAACTGAATCCCCGCGGGCGCCACACTCAAGATCCAAATACATCGAGATTGAAAACAAGTTCAAGAGATTCTCTGAGAGAAACGGATTTGATTTCGATGAAATGGATCTGTTTCTCTGGAGTGAAAAAACAGGCGAAATACTGAAATAATGCCTCGGGAAAGAAAACTCTCCGCATGACTGAGAAACAAAGACGAGAACTCCTGGAACTCTACGAGCTCAGAGGGGAAGAAATACGGAACCAGCTTTTGGAATTCAAAGAAACTCTCCAAAAGGCCGATGACCTCGGGATATTCCATGAACTCTCATTCTGCATACTGAGTTCCGGTGTCGGTCCCCAAATAGCCGGTCAATGCATGAGGGCCATAGGAGAAAAACTTGGGAACGGAGAAGAAGATGAACTGCTGGGCCGCATTGAAACGATTCATAAATATGCCGAAAACGCGTCGCGCTATATTGTTTTTACAAGGGAATATCTTAAAAAAGAACACGGGTTTCTTCTAAAATTGCTTGTCAGTTCTTTTGAAGACAGGGTCGAAAGAAGAGATTTCCTCGCGAAAAATCCCGGAATTAAAGGGCTTGGGTATATGCAGGCAAGCCATTTTCTGAGGAATCTGGGATTCTCCGGCTATGCGATTCTTGACCGAAACAACCTGGCGTCCCTTTTCGAACTGGGGATCATAGGCGAGACGAAATATCCTCTGACGAAAAAAAGATACCTTGAAACCGAAAGTCTTATGACGGAAGCCGCCCACGAACTGGGAATCAGTCTTGATGAATTTGACCTGCTCCTTTGGTCAAGGAAAAGAAAATACGTTCCGAGATAAGGTCACTCGGAGTCATGCCTTATGAAAACCTCGGCCCAAAGCGGCGCGAATCCGTCCGCGGTGTCGTGAAAAGCCCCCCGGTACCTGTTAAGGCCCATTATGCCGTCTGTGTAGTCCTTGTAGGCCGTCTGGCTCCTGTGCGCCTCAATCGCCTGGCGCTTGCGGTCGGCAAAAGACGTTATATCCTCGATCCGGTCGTATGAGGAAAAAGGCGTCCATACCTCATAAAACCAGCATTCGCACTTAAAAGGGATCTCCTTAATTGCCGCCTTAAGACAATCAAGCGTCAGGCGCGAAACCGTCCTGTGGGTTCTGTGCTTGTCAATTTCGGGATGCGGGAGGTATATCTCTCCCGGGCGGAGGTTTGTTATTATTTCCACCATCCTGGAACTGAATTCACGCTTGTTCGAATCGGATTCCATGTCGGAGAGCCCCAGAAGAGAAATCTCCACCCCAAGTATTTCTGAGGATTCCCTGACTTCCCGCTCCCTTGTGCTTATAAGTTCTTCCCGTGTGATACCCGTCGGGTTCGCGCTTCTCCTTCCATCGGTAACAACAACGGAAATCACGTCGACACCTTTTTCCAGAAGCAGGCAGGTAGTTCCCCCCATGCCTATTTCAAGATCGTCGGGGTGGGGAGAAATTATAAGGGCTTTTGTATCTTGCATATCGGTTCTTCTCAGTAAAAAGAGTACCGGAATCTAAATTACACCGTGAACTCAAATTAGGGAAATACCAATAATAACTTGTTACGCGCTTTGTCGAGAAAGCATCGAAAAGCCCTATAGTTCAGAAAACCCATCTATCCTGTATCAATTCATCTATGGTTTTAAAAAAGCCTGAAAAGGACATTTGCCAACAGGTTGTGCTGCTTTCTAGGCCTATCGGGATTTGTATCTCGTAGTTCCCTGAAATTCCAAAGTTTCAACTGAACTGCAGAAAATTGCTCAGACGCATAAAGACTTCAACCAAGCTCAATATCGTTAAAACGTAAAAGAGGGAAATTCAAAGATGGAATCGAGCACACAATGGACAAAACAACAGAGATGAAAACAGACTATCAGATTGGCACTTGATTATGCTTCTATACACCAGATTGACTATATCTCTAAATGCATCCCTAGAAGTAGGTCTGAACCTGCGCTCTTACCATCGACTCATCAGACTCTACGCCAGCGAGATCCTCTTCTCTCTGGAAAGTGTAGTCAAGCTGTATTTTCCATTTGTGGTTGCCGCTCAGGTAGTAGCTAAGTCCCTGGGTGAACGTCCATACGTTGTCAAGGTCATTTCCTCCGAGAACGTCGGCGTCATCGTCAAACATGACCATCGCATACCTTGAGGCAAGTTCAATCTTTCTCGGAAGGAGGAAGAAACCGCCCTGAACCCTGAAACCAGAATCATAGGCAGTGCCTACACCAGCATCGTCCGGATTAGCCCACCTTCCGACATACTCACCGGTAAGATTGAACATCGGGTCCCTGTAGTTTATGTCCGCCGTAAAGGAAGTGACTGTACCGCTTTCAAGCTCTCTCTCTCCAGACGGAATTCCGATATTGCCGTCACTTCCATCTTCAACATCTATGCCCGCAACAGCGGCTCCAACCATGAGCGTTGGCCTCTTGGCAAAATTCTCTTTTACGCTTTTGGCTTTCCCGCCGATAATGGCCGCCTGAACCCTTCCTGCCCAGAGCATACCAGTATCACCATTGTCGTTTTTCTGGTTTGCGCCTTCGCCTTGGAAAACACCCGCATCATAGCGAATCATCCCGTCTCCGAGAAAACCGTAAACGCCGCCACCGATATCCCTGCCATACCGAAAGTAATCGTCTATGATCGAGGCTCCCACAAGCTGCAGGGCGGTAATTGAGGTAAGGAACTCTCTGCTAAACGGAACCTTGTACTGGCCTATCGTGGGGACAAAAGCCTTGTTCTTGGCAAACGAGAGCCTCATATCCTTTAGTGCTCCACTCCCCGAGAGATCATACTGAACCGTGTATTTCATCCAGGGAGCGAAAGCGTTACCGTCCCAGATCAGCCAGAGATTTCTTACATTGAAGCCAAGACCCTCTTTGTCAGCATCAGGATCTGTGTAGTTGGCCAGAAACTGACCAAAAAATCTCATCCTGAGCTTGTAGTTCTTGTCCGTGGTCTGGAAAGTAAGACCCGAGCCTTTCTTGGTTTTGACCTTTATCTTGTTGTACCAGGCCTTAGAATCTTTGGCCGTAGCCTCGTACTCCTTCATGTTCACCTGCTGCTCAAGCTTTTCTATCTGCTTCTTAAGTTCCTCTATCTGCTCCTGTATGCTCTGGTCGCCGCCGGCTTGGGCGGGAAGTGACATAAGGGTAAACAGAGTGAAAAAAGACACAGCTAAAACTGCTAAAATTCTCATCTTACGTCCTCCTCTGAGTTATATTCAAATTTGATGTACGGAGGGTTTGAAAAAAAAAGCGGCGTATCCGGTTGATTTGAATTTACCCAAACTAATCAACAGGAGAATACACCTCCACGAACAGAAAGAATAAAGTTTTTCAGCCGAAAGGTCAAAAAGAACGATGGATCTGTTGAAAGAGCTTTCCGCTAGACCTATTCCCTATCCTGGACAGAAATACGCAGACCAGAGGTTGCCTGCTGGCCAAGTACATATATAATTTTCGCTCGACTGCTTTATCAAATTTCCCCCAAAGGAACGATCAATGGAATACGAAGCGGTAATTGGTCTTGAAGTACACGCACAGCTTGCCACTGAATCCAAAATATTTTCTTCTTCCTCAACGAAATTCGGAAGTCCTCCCAACTCCCAGGTGAATCCGGTCTGTCTGGGCATGCCAGGGGTGCTGCCGGTTTTTAATGAAAGGGTTCTTGAGTACGCCATAAAAGCGGGACTGGCGACCAGCTGCGAAATCGCCCGAAAATCCAGATTCGCGAGGAAGAACTACTTCTACCCGGATCTTCCGAAGGGCTACCAGATTTCCCAGTACGACGAGCCGCTTTGCCTTGGGGGACATCTCGAGATAGATTCGGGGAACGGCAAAAAGAAAATCAGAATAACCCGCATCCACCTCGAGGAAGACGCGGGAAAACTCGTGCACGAATATTCCGACTTCGAAAGCCACGTGGACCTCAACAGAGCCGGTGTGCCCCTTGTGGAAATAGTGAGCGAGCCCGACATCTCAACCGCCGAAGAAGCGGTCGAATACGTAAAAAAACTGAGAACCATTCTGAAGTATATCGAGGTCTGCGACGGGAACATGGAGGAAGGAAGCCTGCGCTGCGACGCAAACGTTTCCGTGCGGCCGGCAGGGCAGAGCGAACTCGGAACAAAAACCGAGATAAAGAACCTGAATTCCTTCCGCTTCATACAAAGAGCCATAGAATATGAAACAAAGAGGCAGGAGGCGGTCCTTCGAAGCGGAGGGAAGGTTGTTCAGGAAACAAGGCTTTTTGACTCCCAAAAAGGGGTTACGTTTGCGATGAGATCAAAAGAAGAGGCTCACGACTACAGGTATTTCCCGGATCCTGACCTTCTGCCGGTCCTCGTCGAGGAAGATCATTTGAAAAAAGTCCGCCTTTCCCTTCCGGAACTACCCGACGAAAAACTCAGCAGGTTCGTGGATGAATTCTCCATATCGAAAGATGACGCCGAGACGCTTTCGTCCTCAAGACCACTTGCCGAATATTTTGAAGAGTGCGCAAAACACGCAAATGACAAGAAGGCGGCAAGCAACTGGATTTTAAACGAGCTATTAAGAGAGGTTGAAAACGAGGACAGGATAGCGGAATTTCCCGTCAGGCCCGAGAATCTTGCCGAACTGCTGAACCTTATCGGGGAAGGAAAAATAAACCGTAAGACCGCCAAGGAAATATTCTCCGAGATGATAAGCGGGGACAAGCGGGCCGGAGAAATAGTAGCGGAGAAAGGACTCACACAGATCACGGATGAAGATGAGATTTCTTCGATTATAGCGGAAATAATCAAAGCAAACCCGAAGGAAGTTGAAAGGTACAGAAACGGGGATACGAAACTTCTCGGATTTTTCGTCGGTCAGGTGATGAAAGCGACAAGGGGAAAAGCAGATCCTGCGATTGTAAATCAAACGCTTAGAAAATCCCTTGAAGAAAAGTGATGAGACCCTAAGAGATAATTCCAAGAAGTATTCTGCCTGGATACCACAGGAACCAACTGAATTTACAAAAAAAGGGAAACATGAGTGAACCCAAGAGGATTTTCATTATCGCAGGACCTAATGGCGCGGGAAAAACAACTTTCGCAACAGAGTTTCTTCCTAACGAGGCACATTGCCCGACTTTCATAAACGCAGACCTGATAGCGGCAGAACTTAACCCGCTTCAACCGGATCTGGCGGCTATTCAGGCAGGCAGAACGATGCTGAAGTTGATTCATAATTGCGTGAAGAAAGAGGAAAGTTTTGCCTTTGAGACCACTCTGAGCGGACATGGTTACACACGCCTGGTTCCCCTTTGGCAAAAAGAGGGGTACTTGGTAAAGCTGTTTTTTCTTAGATTGCCAACACCGGAAATGGCTATAGCCCGCGTCAGGCAGCGGGCCATGGAAGGAGGACACGATGTACCGGAACAAACTGTTCGTCGACGATTCCGTTCCGGGTGGCGTAATTTCCAATTGATCTATAGAGATCTAGTAGATGAATGGGTAATATATGGAAATTCGGGGCACACACCTGTGCTATTAGAAGAAAAGGATTGAGTAGTATGACCGTAAGGAGACAGAAAAGCCCGAGGCTTGCCAAGAAGTCGCGGGATCAGGATTTGATTGGTGCGGAGGCGGCTATGCTAAGAGCCTCTAAACGTGCGCGCCGCCGGGCTATAGAAACCACTGGGTCGGTAGCAATTTTTAGTGAAGGTGAAATCGTCTGGGAAAAGGATATAAGAAAAATTTTCCCGGAAGATAACGAAGGCGTCTGATTCTGACGTAAAATCTTCAGCTATCAGAATTTAGCGTATACGGCAGCAATGCTCGTTAAAATCAAAGTGCGCAAGATTTTCTCAACCTTGGGATTGCCCTCTTTTTATATGCTCCTCGAACTCGTCCCTGAATTTCGTCACTATCGATTCAATGGGCATCGCACAGCCGTCGGCAAGGGCACATATGGTCGTTCCCCTCATCTGCGAGCACGCGTCAAGCATTATGTCGAGGTATTCAAGAGATCCCTTCCCTTCGTCAATCTCTCTCAGTATCTTCTCAAGCCACCACGTTCCTTCCCTGCACTGAACGCATTGCCCGCATGATTCATCCCTGTAGAAATGGGCAAGATTCTGGGCTACCTTGATCATGCTCACCGTCTCATCCATCACAGTTACACCCGCAGTTCCAAGCATGGAGCCCGCAGCCGCTATGGTGTCGAAATCCATCGCAATGTCCAGTTCGTCCGCGGAAAAAACCGCGGATGAAGAACCGCCGGGAGAAACGGCCTTTATTTTTCTTCCCCCGGGAATTCCTCCGCCATACTCCTCAATCAGTTCAAGAAGGTTTATTCCAAGTGGAAGCTCGTAAAGCCCGGGATTGTTTATGTGTCCGCTCAGCCCGAAAATCTTGGTTCCGGTGTTTCTGGGAGTCCCTATCGAGGCAAACCAGTCCGCCCCGTTGTTTATTATATGAGGAACGCATGCGAGCGTCTCCACGTTATTGACTATCGTGGGACAGCCGAAAAGGCCTATCTGTGCCGGGAAAGGAGGCTTGGGTCTCGGTTCTCCCTTTTTTCCCTCTATTGACTCGAGAAGACCGGTTTCCTCTCCGCATATATAGGCGCCGGCGCCTACGTACAGCTTCATATCAATATCAAAACCGCTTAGGAGTATGTTCTTGCCGAGATAGCCGTGCTCGTAGGCTTCATCTATGGCCTGCTGTATTCTCTTGGCTCCGTAGGGCATCTCTCCCCTTATATATATGTAGGCCTTGTGGGAGCGGATAGCGTAGCAGGCAATTATTATGCCCTCGATCATCTGGTGGGGGTCTCTCTCAAGAATCTCTCTGTCCTTGAAGCTTCCGGGTTCGCTTTCATCGGCGTTGCAGCAGAGATAAACCGGTTTCTTGGAATCAGGCGGGATAAAACTCCACTTTATGCCGGCCGGAAAGCCTGCGCCTCCCCTTCCACGGAGACCCGATTTCTTGACCGCGTCGGTTATCTCTCCGGGCACCATGCCGAGTGCTTTTCTAAGCGCTGAGTATCCACCCGAGGACAGATACGACTCGATAGTGTAGGAGTTAGTCCTGTCTACGTAATTTCTTATGATTCTTTGCTCGGGCATTTTCCGATCCAGCTAAAACAACTCTTCAAAGGAAAGAAGGATAAGTACGGATAAATATTAAATGCGATTGCCGGAATTTTTCAAGGAAAAAGGGAAAAAACAAGACCATGCGTAAAAAGCCTCGCGTTCACTGCGCCTCCGGCGCTTTTTCCTCAAAGAGCATATCCACCACATACTTTGCAAACGACATTGAGGAGGTAAAAGCGGGCGATATCGCGTTTAGAACGTGAAGGCTGTCCCCTTCCTTACAGACAACGTAGTCTGTAACGAGTTTTTTCTCTTCCCAGTCCACAAGCTGTGAGCGTATGCCGGTTTTCGCCGAGGATATAAGATCGCGGGGTGTGAGCCCGGGAACCAGTTTTCTGGCTTCTGAGTAGAAATGAGCCCCCAGATATTTTTTCGCCTCGGAGAGTGCGTTTGCCCTGAAGCCACTGTCACTCATAAACATCGATGCGTTTCTGTAGAGGAAGCGAAACGACTCAAGTCCCAGGTCCTCAAGAAATCCGTAGCTCTCCCTGCCGAGAACCGGCACTGCGGTAGGACCGATAAAGACCCGCCCCGAGGTGCTCCTAGTGAAGTGCACCCCCAGAAAAGGCATTCTTGCGTCGGGAACCGGATAGATGTTGCCGCGGACAAGATAGGAGCTTTCTTCCGTAAGCTCCCTGTAGGAACCCATAAAGGGTATCGATCTGTATCTAGCGCCCACTCCGAAGTGACGGGCTACCACGTCCGCATGGAGCCCCGCCGCGTTTATGAGTTTTCCGTAACTTATCTCTCCCCCGCTCGTAAGAGCAACGCGTCCCCCTTTTTCTTCGATAAAAGCCGTGTCAAAAAGCACACGAACTTCTCCGGTCCTCTTAACTTTGGAGTAAAGAGCCTCTAGAACACCCATAGGATCAAACACTGATGTCGAAGGAGAATATATCGCTTTCTCAAACGTGGCGGCGTGCGGTTCTATCTCCGCAAGCTCCTTCTCGTCAACAAGGTAGGATTCAACGCCGTTTCTTTGTGCCCTCTGCTGAAGTGCGTGAAGTCCCTCTAGCTTCTCCTCTGAGTCCGCCACGATAACCTTGCCGCACTCAGATATCGCAACCTTGTTTTCCCGGCAAAAATCCCTCATCAGTCGGTTCCCCTCAATGCAGTACCTCGCCTTGAGAGAATCGGGAGTGTAGTAGATCCCGGCATGGAGAACGCCGCTGTTTCGGCCGCTTGAGTGCGCCCCGAGATTTTTTTCCTTTTCTAAAACAAGGATGTTCTTACAACCGCGCAAAAGGAGTTCATTTGCTATAGTAAGACCCACAATTCCTCCGCCAACTACAAGAAAATCGCAACTTCTCTCCATTATTCCAGCCCTTCTCACTCGTTTTCTAGCAAATCGATCGTAAATCAGGTAGAGTGTTAGTTTCGTATAACTTAATAAAATGAGCAAGAAATTTAAAGCAGGTCAAAACGCCGTGTATCCCGTGCATGGGGTAGTTGAGGTTCAGGGAGTCGAAGAAAAAGAGATACTCGGTTCAAAAAAAGCCTTCTACATACTTAACGTTCTTGAAAGCAACGTAAAGCTCATGGTCCCCACCGACAACATCAATTCCGTTGGTTTAAGGCCCGTAGTAGCTAAGAAGGAAGTAAAAAAAGTCCTTGACATACTAAAGGAAGAAGACGGCGAAATACCCAAACTAGGCGTGCAGAGCTGGAACAAAAGGTACAAGGAATACGCTGACAAGGTTAAAAGCGGCGACATATACGAAATAGCCACGGTGTTAAGAGACATACACCACCTGAAGAAGGTAAAAAACCTGTCTTTCGGCGAGAAAAGAATAATGGAAAACGCCCTCTCCCACGTAGTTAAGGAACTCTCCATAGCGCTTAGGAAAAAAGAGGGAGACGTAAACAGCCAGATAGAAGAAATTTTTTCCTGAAGCCACTCACTCAAGAATATCCCTTCCGTCAATCCCCCTGGGAACTTCAATCCCGAGATAGCGGACGATGCTTGTGAATATATCCGCGGTTCTTACGTAGTCGTGCTGCGTCGGGCGACTTATAAGAACGGGAACCACCATGTGATCTTTATGCAGGGAACCGTGGGAACCATGATGTTCGGGATTCTCGTGGGTAGCACGAAGGTCATAACCCGGTTTTGAGCTCACCACCACGTCACCGGTGCGGGGTGATTCGAAAAGCTGGAGAATCTGGAGAAGGGCGTCAGGGTAATCAGAATCTATGGTGAGTTGAAGCGATTCCGAGGCATCCATCTTCCTTGAGGAAAAACCGTAGCCAAGAGGGTCGCCCGAAACATTGCGGTAGCAGATCAGACCTTCTTCATCCTCACTCACAAGAGCTTCTCCCCTCGGATTTATTATTTTCACTTCACCACCCGCCCCGCCGGTTCTGGCGCAGACAATATCCACTTCCGGCCGGCTTGAGAGCTCATCCACAATATCCGCTATTTCTTCGCAACGAGTATGTCTCTTCCATCCGTCGGAATTTTTGAAATAGTAATGCGCCATTGAGTTTCCAGAAACCATGACGGATGAATCGGCATCCAGGAAATGCCTAAACACGTTGGTATAATAAAGTGGTTTGAAACCCCGCTTGCGAAGAAACCCCAGGGAATCGAAATGGGAATGCGTGGGAGTGAGACCATGGTCGCTTGCCACGACAAAAAGCGTATCGTCAAGTTCCCCCCGCTCCGCGGTCTTCTCCGCTACCATGCCCACGTACCGGTCAAGTCTTCTGTAGGATTCCATAACCTTGCGGTGAAAAGGGTGATAGCGGTGGGAGTAGGCATCCGCTGCGGTGAAAACGCAGAAAACAAAACGCGGAGAGCTTATAAGAGAGTCAACCAGGATTCTCCCCGCGGCCTCTTCAACGTCGTCGCTTCTGTTGGTGAAATGGCTTTTCACGACTAAGTAGTACTTAAGATACTTGGTCCTGTTTCTCCCCAAGGGGCTTATATCCCTGGTTATCTCGTTTAGGATGCTTACGCTTCCCGGAACCAGGCCGAAAAGGGTCGGGGAGTCGCTCTCTATGTCCCGGTTGATAAGAGACGCCTGTGGACCCGCGTAGCTTCTGAATCTTCGCAGGGAAAACGGGGTCTCATCGTAATACCTTCTGTCAAACCATCTTATGCCGGGAAGATTGCACCTGCCCGGAAACTTGCCGAGAAGGTACGGAGTATAAGCCGGACCCGTTGTTGAGGGAAAAACTGTGATTCCCTTAAGAAATTTCCCCGGCTCTACGACATATTTCTGTATGTTTTCAAGATCGCCTCTTTTGAAAAGTTCTGCAAAGACATCCAGCCTCGTACCATCGGCAAGAAAAAAAATGCATTTCCTTTTATCCATCAGGGATTTCCCGCAAAATATTTGTTATAAATTTCCCTGATATTCCCGGTCACGCGCGCGTATTCAGACATGAGAAAACCTCCCTCTCCACCGGAACCACCGAACTCAGGCGCCATTCGGTCGAAATCGCCCTGTGTGACTTCGTTTTTGCTCCTGTCGTTGAAAAGACTCAGCAGATTTCCCATTTTTCTTAAAAATAGATAGCCTTCGCTAAGCGTCAGGGCCTCGCCGCTTTCAATTAGCCCAGCACTGTAAAGCGCCCCGATAGCCTCCATGGTGTTTGCCGTTCTTAGCTCGGGGTTTGCGGGACCATGAGCAAGCTGAAGCATCTGGATGAGAAACTCAATGTCAACCAATCCCCCCCTTCCCGTCTTCAGGTTAAACCTGGATTCCGTCTCGTTGGCAAGCTCTTTTTCGACCCTCCCGCGCAGCCTGTGGATTTCCTCGGGGAAATCCGGAGCGAGCTCTTTCGCATAAACGAAATTCTCTATGACTTTCATTACCTTCTCGCCGAGCGCGCGGTTTCCCGCAACGGCGCGGGCTTTTACAAGAGCCTGCCTCTCCCAGATATGAGCACTTGAATTATGATATTCTTCAAAGGCCTCAAGCGAGGCGACTAGGGCACCCGAATTTCCCGACGGGCGCAGTTCAACATCCACCTTGTAACAGAAGCCCTTGGAAGTGTAAACCGAAAGATTGGATATGAATCTCTGACCGTACTTGGAGAAAAGCTCGTGGTCATCTCCCTCGTAAATGAAGATTATGTCCAGGTCTGAAGCGTAGCTCATTTCCCCTCCTCCGAGCTTACCAAGTCCCAAGACGACCATGTTATCAAGAAGCTTTCTCTTTCCCGAAGAGCACTTAAGGGAATCCTTGGCAAGTTCGAGGCTTGAGTCCATTACAACGTCCGCAACCATCGACAGATATTTTCCCACGTAGATCGGTTCCAAGTCCTCGGAAAGTTCCTTGAAGCAAAGCTTAAGGGACTCAATGTTCTTGAAGCTTCGAAGAGCGTTGAGTTTCTCCTCAAAGGACTCCTCTTCCGAGACGGCTTCCCCGAGAGCCCCCGCCATGGCATCTTTCGAATCGTAAAACTGCGTCACATCCTTCAGTATGATGGAGTCAAGATACTCGGGGTGCCTGATAAGAAAATTAGACAGCATGCCGCCTCTTGAAAAGAGCCTGGAGAGCAGAGGAATGATTTTAGGGTTTTCAGTCAGAAGAAAGTAGACCGACATTCTGGAACCTAGACCGGAGATAAATCTTTCAAGATTTAAAAGCGCAGAGTCCTGATCGCTAAGATTGATTATGTTTGAGAGAAAAGCCGGTATCACTTTTCTCGAAAGCACCCTTCCCCTTTCCGTGAGTCCGGCCCTTTGGGGATTCATGAGGCTCGATATTATTTCGATCGCGTCGTCCGGCGCCAAGAACCCGAGATTTCCGAGGGTCGAAATCGCCTCCTCGCGGTTTACATTTCCCTCGGCCATAAAATCCGCCACCTCCCAGAATTCCCTGCCTTTTTCCTCAAGCTCCACCCCGGGATCGAAGAACAGATTCCCGCAGTTCTTCACGACAAGCGAGGTTATCTCTTCATAAGCGGCCCTGAAGTCCGCCGTCCTCTCAAAACCCATCCTCCTTGAGAGTCTGGCGAGCGAACTCTCCTCCGTGGGAATGCTGTGCGTCTGAAGTTCATCCCAGAGCTGAATCGAATGCTCCACCTTTCTAAGAAAAAGATAGCAATGTTCCATCTCTTCCTTTACCTGTTTTGTTATGAAACCCGTCGTCGCCATGGCGGAAAGGCCGTCAAGAGTGTTCATGAGTCCCCTGAGCTTCTTCACCGCCCCGCCGCTCATAAGCTGGGTCGCCTGCACGAAAAACTCGATATCCCTTATTCCTCCCCTCCCGAGCTTCACGTCGTTTTCCTTCCGTATGCCCTCGAGACGAACCTTCATGTCCTTGAGATCCTCTATGGACTCGTAATCAAGCAGCTTGCGGTATATTATCGGTTCAAGTTCCCTGAGGAATTCGCGACCGAGCTCAACATCCCCGGCAACAGGGGTTGCCTTGAGCAGAACCGCTCTCTCCCAGGTCTCGGCCCAGTGGTAATAATGATCAAGGGCCGCGTCAACCGACACCGCGACCGGACTCCTGCTGCCCCCAGGACGCAGGCCCAGGTCGACTCTGTAGAGAAAACCGCCGGGGGTGACGGAGCTTATCGTTCTGGTAACTGATGAAGAAAGCGTGAATATCTGTTCGGCGTAGTCCTCGCTTCTGTAGAGATAAACGAGGTCTATATCGGAACTGAGGTTAAGGAGTCTCCCGCCCAGTTTCCCCATGCCAAGCACTACGAATTCTAATTCGTCTCCGACCTCAATTCGGGACCTGTAGAAATCAAGCACCGCCCTGACCACGGAAACGGCGAGATCAGAAATCTCCTCCATGGTCTGGCGAAACGCGCAGAGACCCAGAATTTCTCTGTAGATTATTCTAGAGAGTTCCGTGTACTTGTACTCCTTGAGTCTTTCTGAGAACCGCTCCGAATCCTTCGAATTCCTCACAATCGAGGCAAGCGGAGCCCGGTGGGAAGAAATCGTTTTTTTTCTCCCGAGGGCTTTTTTATTAGTAAGTACGTTCAGCGCGCGGGGATTTCTTATGATTGAATTGCCGAGGAATCTGCTGTGCGAAGAGATGATGCGGAGGACTTTTGCTTTTTCCCCGGAGAGTCTGCCGTTTATCTCCCGGAATCTCTCAACGGTTAAGCGCGCGTTTTCCTCGTCGGGAAGAAGGATTTTCTTTTTCACCATGCCGGGTCACATAAAATCATAGGGATCAACATCAACTACAAGCTTAATTCCCGAGGCGTGCTTTTTCAACGAATCGTAAAGTGCCGAGGCGTAGTTCCGAAGCAGCCCCAGATTCCCTGACGCGATAATGATCTGCCATCTGAACCTGTTTCTGAGTTTGTATATGGGAGCCTCGGAGGGGCCGAGTACTCTGAGCGATCCGGGCGGAAGATTGAGAAGAAATCTTTCGGCCGTGCGCTTCATTCTTTCGGCGAAATCCCGTGTTTTCTCCTCATCAAGTCCGTTTACTCTAAGAGATATGAACCTCGAAAAAGGAGGCTGGTCGAGGGATCTTCTAAGCTCCAGTTCCTCTTCGAGAAACCCGGAACTGTTATGGGTAACGGCAAATCTTACCGAAGGATGATCGGGGTTATGTGTCTGCAGAATGACCGCCCCGGGTTTTATCCCCCTGCCCGTTCTTCCGGCTACCTGTGTGAGCACCTGGAAAGTTCTTTCTCCCGAGCGGAAGTCGGGAATCCCCAGCATATGATCGGCTGAGAGAACGCCGACAAGCGTAACCCCCGGCAGATCATGTCCCTTGGCTACCATCTGAGTCCCGACAAGAACGTCCACCTCCCCGGACTCAAGCTTTTTGTAAAGGTCAAGAAGTTTGGTTTTCCCGCGGGTGTAATCCCTGTCCATAACGAAAACCCTGGCATCGGGAAGCATGCTCTTTACCTGCTCCTCTACTTTCTGAGTCCCGAGACCCTTGCCCATGTATTTGGCCCCGCAGCTTAAGCAGATGTTTTCGAATTCCTGCCTGATTCCGCAGTAATGGCACTTGATTGAATTATCTTTTTTGTGAAAGGTAAGGGTTATAGAGCAGTTAGGGCACCTGAAGATTTCACCGCAGTCCCCGCATACCAGAAAGCTTGAAAAACCTCTCCTGTTGATAAAAAGAATCGATTGTTCCCCGCGGCTGAAATTCTCCACTAGGGCGTTTTTGAGACGCGGAGAGAAAACGCTTTCGTTCACGTTTTTCATATCCACGAGCTCAACTTCGGGAAGCCTGCTAGTCCCCACCCTTGCGGGAAGAGAAAGATATTCGTACTTGCCCCTGATCGCGTTCGCGTAGGATTCAAGTGAGGGAGTCGCGGAACCCAGTAGCACCGGACAGCCATATATGTTTCCAAGCATGACCGCGGCGTCGCGGGCGTTGTAACATGGCGCCTCGTTCTGCTTGTAGGAGGATTCATGCTCCTCGTCAACCACCACGAGGCCAAGATTCTCAAGCGGAGCGAAAACCGCGGAGCGGGCGCCTATAACCACGCTCAGATCTCCGCTGCGGGCCTTTCTCCACACGTCAAACCTCTCGCCATCGCTGAGAGCGCTGTGAATCACCGATACCGCATCGCCAAAACGTGAACGGAACATCCTCACCAGAAGCGGGGTAAGCGCTATTTCGGGAACAAGAACAATCGCCTGTTTCCCCCCGGCTATGACTTCGCTTACGGTCCTCAAGTAGACCTCCGTCTTTCCGCTTCCCGTAACACCGTGAAGGAGAAAGCAGCGGTACTCCCCCATCTTGACGTAAGGCAGGATTTTCTCCATAGCCATACGCTGATCCTGGGTAAGTTTCTCAGGCGGCTCCTCCTCCGCGTCAAGCGCGCCGTAGGGGTCCCTTCCGATTTCTTTTTGCTCCACGGAGATCAGAGCGTTATCCACAAGCCACTTTACGTGGGCCGTGAAACTGCCGAATATCTCTTTTAGTTCCGAGTGGGGCGTAGAATCCCGGCTACTTATAAATTCAAGTATGGCACCCTTGGCTGGTTTTTTCCGCCTAACCTCCGAGACAGTGTCGGGGTCGCAGGAGATTCCATAGATCTTCTCGTACTTTACCTTCTCATCTCTTATAACCCTGTAGTCAAATTCTATATGCACTCTTCTCTTAAGAGAGTTGAGGTTCTCAAGCGACGCCCCGCCGCTGAGTTCGATAAGCTTCTCCGAGGCGAGTTCTCCTTCGAGCAGAAGAGTTTCCAGGATTTTTTTCTCGAGACGGTTCAGGCCCGCCTCCTTAAGGTGGCTTTTCCCCTCCTCCGTGATCCGCACGGTTTTCCCGACGCTTTTACCAAGCCCGGAAGGATGGGCAAATTTAAGCACGATTCCGAGAGGCGCCATGTAGTACTCAGAAACCCAGCGGAAAAATTCCAGGCGCTTCTCGTCAAAAAGCGGCAATTCATCAAGGATGTCGATTACATCCTTTAGCTGGAAATCGACTTTCCGTTCTGCCGTATCTCCTACCACATATCCTATGGCCTTGCGGTTTCCGAGTGGAACAAACACTCTCTTTCCCGTAGCGATCCCTTGCCGGAAACGCTTCGGAACCGAATATAGAAAAAGCTGTTCGGAATGAATCGGCAAAGCTACCTGAACAATTTTTCCTGAAGCCATAACGATACCGGAAGACACTAATGCACAGTCTTACGCAAAAGTATATATGAAAGCGGGAAAAGAACCTTGAGTTCGGTCCGGAAAGCCTCGCGGGGTATCAGGCAAGATCCGCGGGCATCATTATCATGTTGTCCATCGATGCACCGGGGGCTATCATCGGATAAACCATTTCCGTACAATCGACTTCTATCTCCATGAGGACAACTCCCGGAGTGTTAAGGCCTTCCCTGAGAGTGGGCTCAAGCTCCTCGGGCTTCACTGCCCGAAGGCCACGGGCTCCAAACGCTTCTGCGAGCTTCACGAAATCCGGCAGCACTTCAAAGCGAGATGCCGAGTAATTGCCCCCAAAAAACATCGTCTGCCATTGCCTTACCATCCCGTGATGACGGTTGTTGAAAACGATAATCTTAAGATCCAGATTGTTTTCAACCGCAGTCGCAAGTTCCTGGAAATTCATCTGGAAGCTTCCGTCGCCGGCAACGCATATAACCTGCTCATCGGGTCTTGCGTATTTCGCTCCCATAGCCGCGGGGAAACTGAATCCCATGGTTCCCAAGCCCCCCGAGGTAAGATGGGTTCTCGGTCTTTCGAACTTGTAGAACTGGGCTACCCACATCTGGTGCTGACCCACGTCGGAAACTATTATGGCGTCTCCTTTCGTAAGCTTGTAAAGCGTGTCTATGGCGTAGGTCGTCAGAATTTTCTCGCTTCCCTGGCAATAGGTGAGCGGATGCTTCTCGTTCCAGTCCCGTATTCGCCTGAGCCAGGATTCCCTCCCCTCAAGGTCAATCTCCCCGGGAAGAGCATCGAGTATCTGGCGCAGCACAACTTTGGCATCCCCTACTATCGGACACTGAACCGTTATGTTCTTGTCTATCGAGGATGGGTCTATGTCTATATGGATAATCTCCGCGTTGGGGGCGAATTCATCAAAGTTTCCGCCCGTAGCCCTGTCATCAAACCGCCCGCCAATCGAGATAACGAGGTCCGATTCGGTAACGGTCATATTGGCGGCGTAGGAACCGTGCATCCCGAGCATGCTTATGAAAAGCGGATCGCTCGCTGGATAACCACCCAGGCCCATAAGGGTTGAAGCTACAGGTATCTGAAGCCGGTGGCAGAACTCAAGCAATTCATCCGTAGCCCCGGACCAGATAACTCCTCCCCCGGAATAAATAACGGGTCGCTTTGAGGCAAGCAGCATTTCCACCGCTCTTTTTATCTGCGAAGGATTTCCCCTCGTAGTGGGCTTGTAGCCTTTGATATCTATCTCATGATCCTCGGGGATTACAAGCTCGTCTTCTCCTATGAGGACGTCCTTCGGCATATCAACCAGAACCGGGCTGGGTCTTCCGGTGCCAGCTATGTGGAAAGCCTCTTTCATCGCTCTAGGAAGATCCCGGGTTTCCCGTACAAGGTAGTTATGTTTCGTGCAGGGTCTTGTTATGCCGATATGGTCGGCCTCCTGAAAAGCATCGCTTCCAAGGTACTGAGTAGGAACCTGTCCCGTAAAGATAACTATAGGAGATGAATCCATCTGTGCCGTCGCTATGCCGGTAACGGTGTTGGTTGCAGCAGGACCCGAGGTGCAGAGTACCACTCCCGGTTTTCCCGAAGCTCTTGCGTACCCGTCGGCCATGTGCGTAGCTCCCTGCTCATGCCTCACGAGCACATGGTTTATTCTGTCCGTATAGTCGGTCATCACGTCGTAGACCTTGAGAACGTAACCTCCCGGCAGTCCGAAGACCACGTCAATACCCTGGTGAAGAAGCGTCTCAAAGAACATCTGTGCGCCGAGCATCTTGGCCATTTTATCCTATCTCCCTGATTATCTTTAAAATATGGAGTGCTGAAAAAACCTCACCCCGCTTAATCTATCACCGCGCGTGGACAACTTCAAGACCGCCAGGGAAAAAGATTCCTGCCCCGGCTTGGGCAACACGGCTTAGCGTTCCGCTGCAGAGCGGCGAAGATAGAAGGGAGTTAAAGTGAAGGGATCGTCCTTTTGTCCGGAGAGAATCTTTTTTCTTCCCAGAAGCGCGCAGCCGGACGCTCTGGGAGTGTTCAGATTCGCAGGCAGGAACACAGCGCTCTTCCCCAACGTTTCCCGTATGAGATTTTCGTGAAGCAGGGCCCCGCTGCCCACAAAAACAGTCTTTTCCCTTACCCTAGTGCACACAGACTCAGGTGTGGCAATTTCCGCAGGGTTCATTTCTTCGCCTCTGAGATCATAAAATGAAAAGAAAACCTCTCCTCTGCCCGCGTCGGTCATGGCACACACGTCGTTTCCCGACCAAAACGCATTTGAGGCAAGAATCTCAAGTGAAGGAACTCCCGCAAGGTCCATCCCCAAAGAATAGCAAAGCGCCTTCGCGGTGGACACCCCTATGCGAAGTGAGGTGAAAGAACCCGGACCCGTTGACACGCAGACCGCATCCAGATCATTTTTTCCGAACCCGCAATCCGAAAGAAGCCGCTCGATCGTGGGAATAAGCACCTCGTTATGCCTTGGACCGGTGTTGAAAACATATTCGCAAAGAATCGTGTCGTCATCGGATATTGACACGCTTCCCGAAAAAGTAGAGGTTTCAATTCCCAGAATCTTCATGTGTATCTTTTAAATATGGCAAAAATGGACATTCAGGAGTGAGAGTTATGGGCTCAGATTTAGTGGATTCGGCACAGCAGAAACTTTTTTCGGGGTTTTCCCTTACTCCGCTTCCTCAGAGGAACCCATCCCCGAGGCTTTTATGATCTCGTCTCTTATCTTTTCCCGAATTTCCGGATTTTCGTGCAGAAACTTCTTGGAGTTCTCCCTTCCCTGCCCCATTCTCTCCCCGTCATAGGAATACCAAGTCCCGCTTTTCTTTACCACATTGAATTTAGTTCCCAGGTCCACAAGCTCCCCGAGTTTTGATATTCCCCTTCCGAAAATCACCTCGAATTCCGCTTCCCTAAAAGGCGGGGCGACTTTGTTCTTGACAAGCTTCGCCCTGACCCTGTTGCCAATTATACGGTCGCCGTCCTTAAGAGATCCAATGCGCCTTATGTCAACTCTCACCGATGAATAGAACCGAAGAGCGTTACCGCCAGTGGTGGTTTCGGGGTTCATATACGCCGGAACCCCGATTTTCATGCGAAGCTGGTTAACGAAAATCACTATGGTCTTTGAGCGGCTGACGTTAGCCGTGATCTTGCGAAGCGCCTGCGACATCAGCCTCGCCTGAAGACCTACGTGAGTGTCTCCCATCTCCCCTTCGATTTCGGCGCGCGGGGTAAGGGCCGCGACCGAGTCAAGCACTATGAGATCAACCGCGTTGCTTCTTATGAGGGTATCGACGATCTCAAGGGCCTGTTCTCCGAAATCAGGCTGGGAAATAAGAAGATCTTCCACCTTGATACCGAGCGCCGCCGCGTAACTTGTGGAAAGAGAGTGTTCGGCGTCGACAAAAGCCGTTATTCCGCCGGCCCTCTGGGCTTCGGCGATGGCGTGGAGCGCTATGGTGGTCTTGCCCGAGGCCTCCGGACCGTAAACCTCGACGATCCTTCCCCTGGGAAAACCTCCGACGCCAAGCGCTATGTCGAGCCCTAGGGAGCCCGAGGTAATCACCGGAATATCGGCGAGAGATGCATCCTCGCCAAGTCTCATTATGGAGCCCTTTCCAAACTGCTTCTCTATCGTATCAATGGCTACGTTTATGCTCTTGTTTTTCTCGTCGGTATCGCTCATTCCGTTTTAATCTCCATTCTGGTTTTTTGGGGTTCTAAAGCTACTATGCTACATAATCGAGGCAGAACTTCCTAACCATATCGATCGCCGTTGCGGCGGCAAAGTTTTTTATCTCATCCCTCGTGCCCGTAAAATTTTTCCTCTCACAGAAAGTCCCCGAGGAGACATGACTGAATCCGAACCACACCGTACCCACGGGCTTCTCCACGGTTCCGCCACCCGGACCCGCAATCCCGGATATGGAGAGCCCTATATCGCTTCCAAACAGATCTCTTGCCCCGCGGGCCATCTCGGAGACCACCTCCCCGCTCACCGCGCCGAACTGCGCAAGGGTCTCCGCGCTTACCCCGAGGAGTTTTTCCTTGGAATCGTTACTGTAAACCACAGCTCCACCCAGAAAATAAGTCGAACTTCCGGGAATGTCCGTAAACCGGCTCGAGCAAAGCCCTCCCGTGCAGGACTCCGCAGCAGAGAGGGTCAGGTCTTTTTCAAGTAGCAGAGATGCGGTTACTTCCCAAAGGCTCTCCTCCCATTGGGAAAAGAGAAAGTTCCCCAGCCTTTCTTTCGTCTGCACGCAGGCATCGCGCAGCAGCGAATCCAGCACCTCGCCGTCATGGCCCGAAGCCGTGAGCCGAAGGTGAATCTCGGGCAGGCGGATCCTGTATCCAACATCCACCCCTTCGGGGGAGAAGCCCTCAAGCTTTTCCGCTACTTCGGATTCGCCGAGGCCGAAGGTCTTAAGCACCCTCACGCGCAGGATTTTCCCTTTTTCCACGGCACCGCTTATATCCGGGAAGACATGTTCTGAGAACATTCGCCTGAATTCCCTTGGGACACCGGGAAGAAAGTAGAATTTCGAGTTGCCGGAAACAAAGCTGAAGCCGGATGCCGTGCCGACGGGATTTTCGATAACCGTCGTTTCCTCGGGAAACATGGCCTGTTTTTCATGATGGATGTTGGGCTCCCTTCCCCTCTTCCTAAGTTTTCGGGCGATGTCTTCATAGACTGCCGGATTGAAAACAAGGGGAGTTCCAAGAAACTTTGAGGCGGCAAGCGAGCTCAGATCATCCTCGGTGGGACCGAGCCCTCCTGTGACTATAACAAATCTGGCCCTCTTTGATGCCGTGGCAAAAGAAGCAAGAAGATCCTCAAGATCATCAGCAACCGCGCAGTGGTGCTTAACCTCAATACCGGATGAGGACAGTTCCGCGGCTACCCAGCTGAAGTTGGTATCCCGGGTAAGACCGCTCATTATTTCGTTTCCGGTCGTGATTACCTCAACGCACATTGCCGGGTAATTCTAACCGGTAAGAAAACCCGGTGGAAAGGTTATCACATGATTGACAAAGAAATTTTCTTTGATAAAGTAAAGATATGTCTAAAGTCAGCAGCAAATTACAGGTAACAGTGCCAAAAGCAATTGCCGAGCGTTACGGCATTCGGCCAGGAGATGATATACGTTTTGAGGAGGCCGGAGAAACCATCCGCGTGGTGCCCGCAAATGCCCGGACGCAGAAAAAGCAACTCGACACCGAAGCGCGTCTGCGTATGTTTGATGAGGCAATGGCCCGACAGGATGCCCGTGAAGCGGTGAAACCAGTGTCCCCGGCAACTGAGCGAGGCTGGACCCGGGAAGAACTCTACACTCGGGGCAGCTCAAATGCTGATTGACACCAACATATTGATTTATTGTTACGACGGTCGGTTCCCGGACAAAAAACGAATTGCGAGGCATGTTGTTCGCGAAGGAGCCGAGAGAGGGCATGTGCGTATCGCACACCAATCAATCATTGAATTCGTCGCGGCAACAACCCGGGGAGCGCCCGAAAATCGCATACTTGATCTTCCAGACGCGATACGTGAAGCAGAAGAACTGATGGCCCAGTTCCCGGTTATTTACCCCGATGAATCTGTGCTGCGAATGGCTCTGCGCGGGACGGCGGCATACGGCTTGTCGTGGTTTGATGCCCATATCTGGGCTTACGCTGAAGTTCACGGCATAGCAGAACTGTTCTCAGAAGATTTTCAGCACGGTCGCATGTACGGCACGGTAACCGTTCAGAATCCATTTCTGCTCTACGCATGAAACCCGGTTCCGCGAAGAACACGGTGGGTATCATCAATAGAGCCGGACAAGCACCTGAAGGCAGAGGTTAGCGTACACCCCGGCCAGAAGGTCATCCATAACAATACCGTACCCACCCGGGAGCCTCTCGACTCTTCGTATAAGAAACATCTTGACTTTAAAGTGAGTCTAGAATTACAACCTCTACTAAATATTTAGGACTTATCGGTTATTCAAAAACTTGCAAGTTCAATTGGGAAAAACGGCACGGGAAAGAATTGCAGACGAAGTAGTTGATGTACAGGATTACACTGGAGGCACTTATGAAATATGCTAGCGCAATTATTTTGACAATTGTAATTTTCGTAACGGGTTGTGCACACAAAGTTACTGGACCCGCAGCAACTGCAGTTAAGCTACGATCTTCCTATTCAGAGAAAATTAAAGGTGACTGGGCAGTTGTTATAGATGAAGGGTCGACCATCTTTTCAAGAGATATAGAGGTAAGTAGTTTTGTGTGTAGTACTCATAGTGTCGCATTCGATTCTGGGGATTCAATACAAGTATCTTTAACAAATACGACCAAAAACATATTTGAGGAAGTTACGATAAGGAAAACCAATCCAACCATAGATGATATGAAAAGGGAAAATATATCTGGTTATGTTTTAATTAGTCTTGACCATTTTCTTCCACTTGTAGAGTGTCGCGCTGGTTTCTGGAGTGATAAATGTAGAGGAGAAGCAGAAATTGTCCTCGGAATAGACGCTAGAGGACAGACAGGAGAAAAGTTACTTGGGACAACCGCAGGTGGACGAGGACATAGTGAGGGTGGCAGTGGTGCTTTTTGTGGAAATATTGGAAAGATTTTCGGCAAAGCTTACCAAAAAGCATTAAGCCGTAGCCTAGAAGAATTAGCTGAAAAAGTATCTAATTCAAAACAAATTAGAAAAGAAAAAGAGTAATATGGAATAATGTCTTAAACATGGGCAGGATTGAGGTTTTCTTTAAACTGACTTTGCAAGAGTTAGGTAGAGCAAAAATCTACATATCGCCCAGAGATTTACTGTTCAGGCAAGAAATGTTAATTAAGGGTGTGGATAGATTGACTTGCCTAACCCTTACAAATCTGAAAATCAGGCACTCCAAAGCCGCTTTCTAGATCAATCTACATAATCAATTAATGTGCCAATCCACAAAAGCATGAGGGCATCTTTAGTGAATGTCTCCATCGCAGCCATCTCAACACAGATCGCTCGGTAATCTCAACCGGAAAGAAGAACAAACGCCTGAAGACACAGGTTGCCGTACACTCCGGCTAAAACGTCATCCATAACGATACCGTACCCACCAGGAAGTCTCTCGACTCTTCGTATCGGAAACGGCTTCGCTATATCGAAAAACCTGAACAGGAAAAAACCGAGTGCGAGGTTAATGGGATTTAATGGGACAAAAAGCATACATACCAAAAATCCGCATACTTCATCAATGACGACCTCAGGCGGGTCTTCCCTCCCGAGAATAGACGCGCAACGGCCCGCAGTTGCAAAAGAGATGATAATCAGTCCCAGAGTGAGTACCGAGAAGAGAATTGTGCCGCCTGCGAGACTGAGCAGATATACGACTCCGACCGCCGCCAGAGTTCCCGCAGTTCCAGGGGCTCCAGGTACGTATCCCACCCCGAAAAAAGTTGAAAAAACAGTGCATATCCTGTTTATCAAGGTTAATCCTCCGGGAACCGTCCGCGCGGGCCCGGTTCCGGGACAAGACTTATTTGACTGATAACACCTGCAAGTTTATCATTCTTTAATCACCAAATGTCAAAAGTAATATGCGTGGTAAATCAGAAAGGGGGAGTCGGTAAAACCACAACCGCAGTAAACCTTTCGGCCTCTCTGGCTGTGGCAAACCGCCGCACGCTTCTAGTAGATCTTGACTCGCAGGGAAACGCGACCGGAGGGCTCGGAGTTGACAAGGAATCCGTCAACTCAAAGAACATCTGCAGCGTCATACTGGGAGAAACAAGGCTCGCGGACACCATAATCGACATCTACCCGGAGCTTCTAAACGGTCATCTGCACCTGTGTCCGGCGAATCACGAGCTCACCGGGGCCGAGATACATCTTATAGAGACGGAGAGCAGGGAGTATCGTTTAAAAAAGGTCATTGACGAGGTAAGAGCCGACTACGATTACGTATTCATAGACGCTCCCCCGTCGCTAAGCCTGCTCACCATAAACGCGCTTGCCGCGGCCGACAGGGTGCTCATACCCGTCCAGTGCGAATACTACGCGCTTGAAGGAATAGTCCAACTGCAGACGACCATATCGCTTGCCAAGCAGAGACTGAACCCCTCGCTTGAGGTGGAAGGCTATCTTCTTACCATGTTCGATTCCCGAAACAACATATGTCACTCCGTGGCCGAGGAAGTAAGAAACCACTTCGGCGAAGAAACCTTTGACACCGTGATAAGCAGAAACGTGAAGCTCGCTGAAGCGCCAAGCCATGGAAAACCCCTTCTGCTTTACGAAATAAAGTCGACCGGGGCGCAGAACTACATGAAACTCGCAAATGAAATAATAACAGCGGAGGTTAACTGACGTGAAGAGACGAGGTCTGGGAAGGGGACTTGACTCGCTTATCCCGAAGAGTCCGGACGAAGAATCCGAAGGGTACAGGATGGTAAACACGGACCTGCTGAAGCCGAACGCATCGCAGCCGAGAAAGCACTTCGAGCAGGGCGCCCTTGAGGAACTCGCAGAATCCATAAGGGAAAACGGAGTCATACAGCCACTTGTCGTACGCAAAGAAAACGGCGGCTTCGAAATAGTGGCCGGGGAACGCAGGTGGAGAGCGGCGAAAATAGCGAAACTGGAGAAACTGCCCGTCGTAATAAGGACCGCCACCGATCAGGACGTGGCGGAACTCACGCTAATAGAGAACATACAGAGAGAGGACCTGAACCCCATCGAGGAGGCGGAAGCCTATGAAAAGCTCGCGGAGCGCTTCGGGCTTACCCACGAGGAAATAGCAAAGAGGACGGGAAAAAACCGCTCGGTCATAACAAACCAGCTGAGGCTTCTCAGGCTTTCAGAGAAGGCGAAGGAAGCCCTTGTCTCGGGCTCAATAACCGCGGGGCACGCAAGAGCGCTTCTCACCGCCCCCTCCTTCAAGGAGATGGACTTCCTTCTCGGCGAAGTGCTTAAAAAAGATCTCACGGTAAGGAGAACCGAAGCGCTTGTAAAGAAGGAAGCCGGAAGCGCTCAGTTGCCCACCGAGCTCACCGCGGGGAAAATTGAGGTCGAGGAAGATATTTTCACCAGAGAACTTACCGAAGAACTTGCCGGAAAATTCTCAACCAAAGTAAGGATAAGCCACAACAAGACAAGAGGGAAAATAGAAATAGAGTACTATTCTCCCGAGGAGCTTGAGAGAATTGTTGGCATGCTCCTCTCGCGCGGGTAATATCCCGCGAAGCCACGCCGGAGCAAGGAAACAAGAGATGAAACAGTTTTCGGTCAAAATAGAGGTCAAGCTTAAGGCCGTTGTGCTCGACCCTCAGGGCAAAGCGGTGCTTAACGCTCTTGGCGGTCTTGGATTCAACGGGGTTTCCGACGCGAGGGTAGGAAAAATCGTGGAACTCACCATGGAAGGTGAATCCTCGGAAGAGATAGGCCGCAAAGCGGATGAGATGTGCCGGAAACTGCTTTCCAATCCCGTAATTGAAGATTTCTCGGTAGAAATAGCGGAAAAGTAAAATGCCTAATTTTGGAGTTCTGTTCTTTCCGGGTTCTAACTGCGACCACGACTGCTACCACGCAATAAGGAAAATTCTGGCCCAGCCCTGCGATCTTATATGGCACGAGGAAACTTCCCTTGCGGGAATTGACTGCGTCGTGATACCGGGAGGGTTTTCCTACGGGGATTATCTTCGTGCGGGAGCCATATCGCAGTTCTCTCCCGTCGTAAGCCCGCTTAGGGAACTTGCCGGGCTCGGAGTCCCCGTAATAGGAATATGCAACGGATTCCAGATCCTGGTCGAATCGGGACTTCTCCCCGGAGCTTTCATACACAACTCTTCCCTGAAATTCGTCTGCAGATGGACAAGCGTGAGGGTTGAGGATACCGACACCCCTTTCACCTGCACTCTGCGCAAGGGAGAAGTGCTGAAGCTCCCGGTCGCAAACGCCCAGGGCAATTTCGTACTGCCTCCGGACGGGAACAGCTCCCAGGGACGAAGGATAGTTTTGCGGTACTGCGGGGATGGAGGAGCACTGACCTCCGAAGCAAATCCAAGCGGTGCCGAGGACAACATAGCCGGAATCGCAAACAGCCGAGGCAACGTGCTCGGCATGATGCCTCACCCCGAGCGCAGTTTCGAGAGCCTGCTGGGTTCAGAGGACGGCAGGAAAATGTTCGAATCCGTAATATCGTGGATAAAGTCCCGGAATGCCGACGGAAAAGCGGTTTGAGTAAAATGCGGACTGTGTTAGTCTTAACGGGAGATTGCGCGCCGAGAGGTTTTTAACATGGACGATACGCAGAGCAAGGAAAAAATAGACATAACGGGCTACATCTGTCCGATGACGTTTGTAAAAACCAAACTTAAGCTTGAGAGAATGGAACGCGGTGAGGTCCTTGAAGTCAGGCTCTGCGAGGGAGAGCCTCTTTCCAACCTCCCGAGAAGCGTGGAACAGGAAGGTCACAAGGTCCTGGCCATAGTACAAGAAGAAGGCCGCTACCACAAGGTAATCATCGAGCGCTGCTAATGCATAGATCCGAAGCCGGAACCTCCGCTGCCAGAGGTTCAAGAGTCGAATCGGTGGTTGACCTTATAGGCAACACCCCTCTTTTGGAACTTTCCGAAACCGCAAAGGAATGCCCCCCGGGAGTCAGGATTTACGCGAAGGCCGAGTGGTTTAACCCCGGAGGTTCAATAAAAGACCGCCCCGCCCGCAGAATGATCCTGGAAGCCATACGCTCAGGCGAACTCACAAAAAACAAGGTTATTATGGACTCCTCTTCCGGGAACACCGCGATCGCATACGCGATGCTGGGAGCCGCGCTTGGGTACGAGGTTGAAATCGTAACGCCCGAGAACGTAAACACCGAGAGAAAAAAAGCGATCGAAGCCTACGGAGCGAAAATAACCTTCTCAAATCCTCTCGAGGGTTCAGACGGAGCAATAAGAATGGCTCACAAGCTAAAAGCGGATAACCCCGACAGATATTTCATGCCGGACCAGTACAACAACATCAATAACACCCTCGCCCACTACGAGACTACGGCGCCTGAGATCTGGGAACAGACAAAGGGTGCCGTGACCCATTTTCTCGCGGGACTCGGCACATCGGGAACCTTCATGGGAACCGGGAAAAGACTTAAAGAGTACAACCCCGACATAAAGACAATCGCGATCCAACCCGAGGAAAGTCTCCACGGACTCGAGGGCATGAAACACATGCCTACTTCAATAGTTCCCGGCCTATACAACGAGGAGGCGGCCGACGAAGTCGTCTTCATCTCGACTGAGAAAGCGTATGAAATGATGGAACGGCTGATGGAGACCGAGGGAATATTCGTTGGTCACTCGGGAGGTGCCGCGGTCTGCGTAATGCTTGAATACGCTAAAAAACTGAAAGAAGGAGTTCTGGTAACGGTTCTTCCCGACTCGGGCAGAAGGTACCTGAGTGAAAGACTCTGGTGGTAAAAATACATAATTCCCTAAAAATATATAAATCGGCTTATCTGGGCATGACACGGGATGCCGAATCCGGCTACCCTTACGAAGTTTGCGGCGTGATGATCGGAGAAAAAGATACCGTTACTCACTTTCGCAAATGCGCCAACCTGGTCGCCGACGACAGATCCGAAACGGCGTTTAAGGAAACAGGGAATATTGACAGCAACAGGTTAAAAGACCGTTTCGAGCTTGACCCGCGTTCCTACATAGAAGCGGATTCGTGGGCAAGGGAAAACGGTCTCGAGATCCTCGGCATATACCACTCGCACCCGGACCACCCTTCGGTACCTTCGGAAACAGACAGACAGGTGGCGTCACCTGGATGGGCGTATATAATTTTCTCGGTAACCAGCGGGAAGCTAGCCGACGCGAGAATATGGTACATTGACGAGCAGGACTTCCAGTTTGAAGAAAGAAAGTTCGAAGTGGTTAAAGACTCCGATTGAAGTGATGAAGAAAACAGCTGAAACCAGGAAAAGGCCGTACACGCCGGGAGAGATCAAGCTATGAATGTCCAGGTTCTATTTGAAAGTACGCTGGCAATCCTCCCCGAGTGCATACTTATACTAGCCGCCCTGCTCATACTTATCTGCGCCCCGATTCTGAAAAAAAGATGGACCGGGTCGCTTTTTCTCCTCGCGATTGCGGGCACCGTACTCTCCCTCATCCTTAACTTCGCCAGATTCTCCGGCGAAAGCTCCGCGTTTTCCGGCGCACTTGTGATCGATTCCTTCTCCGCCTATTTCAACTCCCTTTTCCTCCTGGCGGCGCTTGCGACGATTCTTTTTTCAAAAGACCACCTTGAGAAACGCACACAGTGGCTTGAGGAGTTCTACGCGCTTGTGCTTTTCTGCACGAGCGGGATGATGATTCTCGCATCCTCAGTTGAACTCATGACGCTTTTCGTTGGGTTCGAAATCATGTCAATCGCCGTCTACATACTCTCGGGGTTCAGAAGCAGATCCCTCGACTCGACGGAATCAGGCGTAAAGTATCTTGTTCTGGGGGGATTTTCTTCCGCGGTACTGCTTTTCGGAATCGCACTTCTCTACGGGGCTACCGGTTCCACTTTTCTAGAGGAAATTTTCGCAAATCCGGCAAATCTCCCGATGTATGTCTGCGGAGCCGCTTTCGTGGCGGCGGGAGTCATATTCAAAATAGGAGCCGTGCCGCTTCACCAGTGGGTACCGGACATCTACGAGGGCGCTCCTCTCACAGTTACGGGATATATGTCCGTGGCGGTAAAAGCGGCGGCCTTTGTACTGCTGCTGAGAATATTTCTCGACTCCGGTTCTGCGTTTGAGGGCTACATGATGGCCGCTGTACAGATCGCGGCGGTGCTGACCATGATAGTGGGAAACATAGCCGCCATATATCAAAAAAGCATAAAGAGAATGCTTGCCTACTCAAGCGTGGCGCACGCGGGATACGCCCTTGTCGGAGTGGCTGCAGTCCTTTCTGACGCTTCGGTCGGAAGCGGAAGCGTTCTTTACTATCTGTTTGCCTATACTTTCATGAACCTCGGGGCTTTCGGAATCCTCGCCTACGTGAGCAGGGAGGATAGCGACTGCGACACTTTCGAGAGGATATCGGGACTATGGAGTAGAAAACCGGCAACATCGCTCGCGCTTGGAGTATTTATGTTCTCGCTTGCGGGAATTCCGCCGACTATAGGATTTTTCGGAAAATACAGGGTGTTTTTAGCCGCAGTTGACGCTAATCTGACGCCGCTTGCGGTGATAGGAATAATAGCAAGCGTAATCTCCGCGTACTACTACCTCAAGGTGCTTGTCTGCGCGTTTATGAAGGAAGACAGTTACGGAGCAAGCGCGAACAAGCCGCTTTCGGGAGCTACAATCGCCGTGCTTACCGCAGTCACTGTTTTTTTCGGTATATTTCCTTTGTTGTCATGGGATCTGGCGGCTCAGGCCTCAAATACGCTTCTAGCCGTGATCGCCTTTTAGATGGCGGGGAATTTTCCCTCTAGCTCGGACGCTGAGGGTTTTTATTTCAGAATTTAAGAAATGCAGAAAGGCAAGGACACTCAAGGCGTATTCGTAGACGTAATGGCGGTTTTCTTTTTCGCCCTCGGAGTATTCACCTTCATAAGTCTTCTGGTCTCAAGCAACCTGCTTGAAATTGACGCGGAAGGCGCAATGGGGAATGCGGGACTTTACGTGTCGCATTCTCTTGGAAGTTCCTTCGGCACGCTTTCCTTCGTATTTCCCGTGCTGATGTTCTACGCGTCATACGTGATCCTGAGAAAACAGCCCGCCGAGAAGATATACTGGAAGCTTTTCTCCACAATTATCTTCCTTCTCTCCTCAGCCACCCTGCTCGGACTTGCTTACGGAAAAAGTTCCCTTCTGGGCTACTCGCCGGCTGGCGGATGGCTGGGACTGGCAGTCTCCCGGGAATTTGCCCAGAACATCCTGGGAACCCTGGGAACGTACATTATCGCTATAATCGTCATATTCCTCTCCGTGGTAATAACGACGGAAACCAAGATTACCCGCGTAATGCAGATTGTTCGCTTGCTCTTCTCAGGCGCTCTGAAAGGAGTTTTTGCACCGATCGGGGCGCTAAGACGCACCGCCGCACGAAGGGGCACCCGAGGAAAAAAGAAGCAAGACGCACCGAAGGCGCCCCCTCGCGCGGCAAAAGCCCCGGCTGCGGCGCAGAAGCAAGAACCCGACGCAGAACCGCAGATAGTGTTCACTCCTCCCGCCCCCGATAAAAAAGCCGAGGCGGAACCCCCGGTGCCTGAAAGCAGATGGCTTGACTTCTCCCTCCCTCCCGTTGATCTGCTTGACCCGAAAATCGATACGTCAGTAGAGATAGACAAAGAAGCCATGTACCAGAAGGCCACATTGATCGAGGAAAAGCTCGCGGACTTCGGAGTGACCGGAAAGGTCATGGAAATACGGCCCGGCCCGGTTATCACGATGTTTGAGTATAAACCCGCCCCGGGGATAAAAATAAACAGGATATCGTCTCTTGAAGGCGATCTGGCAATGGGTCTTAAGGCGCTGAGCATAAGAATCATAGCCCCAATACCGGGAAAAGACGTGGTCGGAATAGAGGTGCCGAACGAAAGCAGGGAGATCGTGGTGCTGCGGGAACTCTTCGAGAGCAGCTCATTCACGGCGCAAAAATCAATGCTTACCATCGCCCTCGGGAAAGACATATCCGGGAAACCGCGTTACATGGACCTTCAGACCGCCCCGCATCTCATGATCGCCGGCACAACGGGTTCGGGAAAAAGCGTGCTGCTGAACGCCGCGATCACAAGCCTGCTCTACAGGGCCACTCCCTACGAACTCAAACTGATAATGATAGACCCGAAGATGCTCGAGCTCTCCATATACGAAGATATTCCCCACCTGCTCCACCCGGTGGTCACCGAATCGAAAAAAGCCGTGGCAGCCCTTAGGTGGCTGGTTGAGGAAATGGATTCCAGATACAGCATGCTCTCCGAAGAAGGGGTAAGGGACATAGACAGCTACAACAAGAAACTTGAGACACTTGAGATCGAGGAAAAACAGCTCAGATGGCTTCCCTACATAGTCGTTATCATAGATGAGCTTGCCGACCTGATGATGGTTTCCCCGGCCGACGTTAAGGACTCGATAATAAGGCTCGCGCAAAAGGCCAGGGCCGCGGGAATCCATATAATAGTCTCCACCCAGCGCCCCTCGGCAGACGTGGTTGCCGGACTCATAAAGGCTAACTTCCCGGCGCGCATATCCTTTCTCGTGTCCTCAAAAGTGGATTCAAGAATCATTCTTGACACCGGGGGAGCGGAAACCCTGCTCGGAAAGGGAGACATGCTTTTTCTCACATCCGGTGGAAGCAATCTCTTGAGACTTCAGGGCGCACTGATATCCGATGACGAAAGAAAACAGGTAACGGATTTTCTAAGATCCCAGGCAAACCCGGTCTACATAGAAGAAATAACCAAAGACGACTCAGACGATGAAAGCTCGGGGGTTAGCGAAGACGAAAAAGACGAACTTTACGAAACCGCTTTGGGAATAATAGCGGAAACCGGGCAGGTATCTATTTCGATGATCCAGAGAAGGCTCAAGATAGGATATAACCGCGCGGCCAGGATCGTTGAGGTAATGGAAAAAGAAGGCCTCATAGGGCCTCAGGGGGCGGCCGGGAAACCGAGAGAAGTCTATGTAGACATGATTAAGGCGGACAGGGGAAGTTCGGATTGAGAAAAATCGCGCTTGCGGCGGTGCTTCTCACCGTATCCATTCTCTTTACCACCCACCCGGCGAGAACACAGGATACAGCTGCTATTGTAAGTGGTATCCAGAAAAAATACGCTTCCATAAACGACCTTAAATCGCCATTCACACAGGAAACCCGGATAAAAGACCTTGGGGAGAAAATCTCATCCTCGGGCAAGGTGTGGTTCAAAAAACCCGGGATGATGAAGTGGCAGTACGAAGAGCCATGGAAAGACACGATAGTTTCTGACGGAAAGAAGATCTGGTATTTTGACAGCCAGGAAAACCAGGTCGCCGAAACGGAATTTGACAGCGTCTGGGCAGATTCTCTCGGTTCCTATACCGTTATTTCCATACTGGAGGATCTTGACCGTCTTTTCGATGTCCGCCCGGGCGTCGGAAGCACCGACGGGCGGGGGAATGTCCTCCTTGACCTGAAACAGAAAAACCAGGAGCAGTCAAAGCAGGTGACTATAGCAGTCGACCCCAAGACCTATATGCTGAGAGAAATCATAATTGGCGACATCTTCGGAAACACTACGGTCATAAAACTGGGCACTGCGGAAGTTAACCTCGGCATTCCTGATTCGTTTTTTGCGTTCAAGAAACCGGAGGGAGCAGGAACAGTGACTTTTCCCTGAGACCCGGCATTCATCTGATTGTGATAACCTCGCGGACAGAGACAGAAAGCATACAAATGCCAAACTGCCACCTGTATTTAGCGTGAGATAGTCGTGGCCCGAGCGAAGAAGAGCTTTGTTCCCTGTCCATCCCCATGCTAAACTCTTCAGAAAGAGAATTATCAAAATCAGTGGTGAATTTCATAGTTCGAGTGGTGAACTGAAAACCGTTTTTTAAGACGGAAACAGTTCAGATTAAGGGAACAGACAGAACCATCAGCTCATAATCTTGGGAGGGAGATTTCGATGACGGAATCAAACAAGTCTTGCGATTCCTCTGGGGAATCATCGCCCCACTCTGAAATTCAGAGACAGGAAAAATCTGGACTCGGTCCACCGATAGCAATCGTGGGCATGGGGTGCCGGTTCCCCGGCGCACCGAGTATACCGGCCTTTTGGCGCCTGCTCGAAGCCGGCCAGAACGTGGTGACGGAGGGCGTCCCAGGTTCCGGCGTCGGGCGTATGGACGAGCTTTTCCCCGATGGACAGATTCCGAGCAAGGCCTGTCGTTTCTGTGGCTATGTCGACGGAATCGAGCAGTTCGACGCGGGGTTCTTTCGTATTTCTCCGGTCGAGGCCCAGTTGCTGGATCCACAGCAGCGGATGATGCTGGAAACCACTTGGGAGGCTCTTGAGGATGCGGGTATGGATCCGGATCGGCTGAAGGGCAGCCGCACCGGGGTATACACCGGGATCAGCAACGACGAATACAGGATGCTGGTAGTGGAGTCAAGGAAACCTGCCGAGGCCGCCTCATGTCTTTATGCTCTGAGCGGCACAAACCTCAACGGTACCAGCGGACGGGTCTCTTTCGTGCTGGGCCTCATGGGACCAGCAAAGGCAGTGGACGCCGCGTGCGCGTCGTCCATGGTGTCGGTCCACGACGCGGTGGCAGACCTGCAGCAGGGCAAGGCGGATCTGGCCATTGCAGGCGGTGTGCAGGCCATCCTGAACAGTCGCATTTTCGAACTCCGTGCGGATGCGATGATGCTGTCTCCGGACGGGCAGTGCAAGACGTTCGATGCGTCTGCGAACGGTTACGTGCGCGGTGAAGGTTGCGGCGTCGTTATCCTGAAACGGCTGAGCGAGGCCGAGGAGGATGGCGATCGGATCTGGGGGGTGATCCGAGGCTCGGCGGTGAATAACGGCGGACCCGGCACCGGACTGACCGTACCGCACACCCCCGCATTGGAACAGGTGATGGAAGCGGCGCTGTCGCAGGCCGGAGTTCCCGCTTCGGATGTGGATTACCTGGAGGCGCACGGAACTGGAACAGCTGTAGGCGACCCGATTGAGATCGAGGCCGTCTCCGCTGTCTACGGCAGAGGACGCAAAGCCGATCATCCTCTTTTGATCGGTTCCGTAAAGACCAATATCGGCCACCTCGAGTCGGCTGCCGGAATCGCTGGTCTGATCAAGGCAGTGCTGGTGATGCAGCGCGGCGTGATTCCGAAGCACCTGCATTTCCAGGTTCCCAACCCTAGCCTCGATTGGGACCAACTGCCTTTAAAGGTTACTTCGTCCATGATGGACTTACCTCAGCGTGGCGGACGGGCGCGACTGGCAGGAGTAAACTCCTTCGGGATATCCGGGACGAACGCCCACATAGTGGTGGAAGAATACATTGCCCCAGGGGAATTGCCCTACGGGAAGCGTCAGCTTGTTGGCTCAGCCCAGACAGTGACAGTCTCTTTGCCGAAGGCCGCGGAGAGTTTGCCGCTGCCTGAGCAAGGGTTAAGGAAGCGCGAGACCCGGTTGCTGCCGCTGTCCGGCAAATCGGTGACCGCACTCCGGGAACTTGCGGAGCGTTACCTCTTGTGGCTGGACGAGCATCCAGAGGATCTTGCTTCCCAAAGCACCTCTTTAGAACCCTTACTCTCGGACATGGCGTGGACTGCAGGCGTAGGGAGGAGCCATTTTGATCATCGTGCAGGCGTGGTGTTTCGGGATACCGGGTCGCTACGGGAGGGGCTGAAAGCGCTGGGGAATGTGGGCGAGAGTCCAGGGCCGCAAACAGCGATGAAAGTGGCGTTTGTTTATACCGGGCAAGGAAGCCAATGGGCCGGCATGGGAAAGGCGCTCTACGAACGTGAGCCGGTGGCGCGGGCGGTTCTCGACCGCTGTGAGGAGGTGTTTCGGGCTGAAAGAGGCGCCTCGTTGCTTGACGTGATGTTCGGGTGCGGCGAAGGCAATCTGAGCGATACGGCGTGGGAGCAGCCGACCCTCTACGCCCTCGAGTGCGCGCTCACGGCGCTCTGGTCGAGTGTAGGGGTTCGTCCCAGCGTGGTGTTGGGGCACAGTGTCGGGGAACTGGCGGCGGCGCAGGCAGCGGGAGTGTTCAGCATGGAGGATGGAATGCGGTTTGCCGCGGCGCGGGGCACCCTGCTGTCGGAAACCGAACCGGGCGCAATGGCAGCGGTTTTTGCCACTCCGGCACGAGTGGCGTCAACGGTCGAGGAGCTGAACGAATCATCTGCCAGTGCTGGGCTGAGCATCTCGGCGGACAACGGCGGCCACCAAGTGGTGAGCGGCCCGGTTGCAGAGATTGAAACCATCTCGAAGCGCTTCGAATCGGAAGGAGTCCGGGTAAGACGGCTGAACACAGCCCGCGCGTTCCACAGCGCCTTGGTGGAGCCAGCTCTGGACATGCTGGAAGCTTCCTTGGATAGTGTGGCGATCGAACCACCCTCCCTCACCGTGGTCAGCAACCTGACTGGCCAAGCGCTGGAGCCTGGCCAAGCGCTGGACGGAGCCTACTGGAGGCAGCATGCCCGCGAGAAGGTGGCGTTCGCCCGCGGTGTCCGGACGTTGGCGGAACTCGGGGTGGACTTGGTGTTGGAGATAGGGCCGAGACCGATCCTGGCCACGATGACGGGCGCGGCTTGGCCGGACTCGGTACAGACACCGCCACCCACGGTGCTGTCAAGCCTGCGCCCACCGTCTGGTGAATCCCGAGCGTCCGCGGATGGCGCCGATTTCACGCGGGCGGTCGCGGAAGCGTATCAGGCGGGGCTCCCGATTCGTTTTGAAGGGCTCTTCGCGGGGGAGGCGCGCCGTCGCATCTCGTTGCCAAGCTATCCATTCCAACGCGAACGCCATTGGCTTGATTCAAATAGAAAACAACGCTCGGGCGTCGGCCACCCCTTGCTGGGGGTCCGGCACGAATCCGCCAGCGGCGAGGTCACATTCGAGACAGAAGTGTTCCGGTCGGATCCGGAGTGGTTGAGCGACCACCGGGTGTTCGGCCGGGTTATAGCTCCGGGCGCGCTCTATGGGGCCATGGCGGCATCGGTATCCCTTACAGAAGAGAGCGGCGCGGTGGTTGTGGAGGACATGCAGCTGCACAACGCGCTGATTTTCCCGGAGGAGGGTTCCGAGGACGGTACCGGTGACGAGGGCCGAAAGGTGCAGGTTGTGCTTGATTCTTCCGAGCGGGCAAATTCGCGTCGTGTCCAGATATTCAGCAAGGGGAGTGGAGAGGGCTGGACGTTACACGTGGAAGGCCGCGTATCGCCGGACGCCCCGATGCCGGAAGCCGGTAGGCGGATCGATCTCGAAAGCCTCAAGGCCCCTCTGTCGCCAATAGACGTGGCAGCCTACTACCGTGCCCGGGCCAGTACGGGGATTAATCTCGGCCCGTTCTTCCGTACGCTCGGGAGGGTCTGGTCCCGGCCGGGCGAGGCGTTAGGCGAGATTTCTTTCCCTGAAGCTCTCGGCCGCAACGGGCTGGACGTTCATCCGCTCCTGCTGGACGGTTGCTTTCAGGTTATGGCCGCAGCGCGCAATCCAGGCGGGGCAGAAGAGGAAACCACCTATCTACCATTTGGCTGGGAGCGACTGTGGCTGGCGGATCGGCTGCCGGATCGCTTGCTCTGCCACGTGCGCATGAGTGAGGCTTCCCAAGGAACGGAAGTGGAACAGGGCGAGCCGCCCGAGGTCTGGAACGGAGAATTGCGCATCTACGATCCCAATGGAGTTCTGCTTGGCGGGTTGAGCGGATACATGGTGAAACGCGCGACGCGGGCGGCGCTGCTCTCCGCAGTCGAAGGGGTGAATGAACTGCTGTATGAGGTTGTGTGGCGCGAAAGGGCTCTCACGCCCGGAATGCTGTCCGCAGATTTCCTCGCGTCTCAGGCAACGGTTGCAACGCGCTCGGGGTTGCTCTCAGATTATTTGGCCGACGAAGGAGTCACGCCCAAGGACAGAAGCGCCCTCCTGACTGACCTGGAGAGGTGGTCTCGATCCTGCGCGCTAGAGACCTTGAAGAAGCTGGGGTGGGAACGCGAGGGGGGCGCGGCCGTGGATTCAGAGGACTTGCGGCGGCGCTTGAATGTCGTGGAGGAGCATAAGCGCTTGTTCCGCCGGATGCTCGAGATGCTGGCCAAGTCCGGAGTGTTGGAGGAGGTGGACGGCAACTTCGTCGTGAGGATCGGATCCGGGGATCCCTTGCCGGATGAAATGCCGCTTGACACAGAAGAATTCGCTACCCGAATAGCTGAGCTATATCCCCACGGCTTGACCGAGATCGGGCTTTTTCGACGGTCTGGTAACGCCCTGGCAGACGTGCTGCTGGGCCGAGCGGACCCGTTGACAATCCTGTTTAGCAGCGGAGACCCGACCCCGGGCGATCTGTATCGAAAAGCTCCGGTGGCGCGTGCGGCGAACCGGATACTGAGAGAAACGGTTCAGACTCTTGTGGCGGGGTTGCCCGACGGCCGACGCCTCAGGGTGATCGAAGTCGGGGCGGGTACAGGGTCGGCGACCGCGGCCATCCTGCCGGAACTCCCGGAAGGACGGTTCGACTACATGTACACGGATATCTCGGCGGGCTTCTTTGCGGAAGCAGAGGCGCGCTTCGGAGGCGATGAAGCGTCGATAGATTACCGCATGCTGGATATCGAGAAGGATCCGGTGGAGCAGGGATTCGATTTCCACGGTTACGACCTGGTGATTGCATCCAATGTGTTGCACGCCACGCAATACCTAAATGAGACGCTTGCGCACTGCCGGCGGCTTCTCGCGCCATCAGGACAGCTGGTCGCGCTCGAGAACCTGAGGGGTATGGGTTGGATGGACTTGACTTTCGGGCCGTTGGACGGCTGGTGGCGGTTCGCCGATGCCTACCGACCGCAACACGCCTTGGTGGATCCTGCTGTGTGGCGTCGCGTACTCACTGACGTGGGTTTCGGGGAAATAGAAGTGCTGGGGTTGGAAGAGTCCGACTCGGCCGAGATGCCGGATAAGGGTGTGATCGTGGCGCGGGGTCCGGCTGAGGTGACCGAAAGACCGGGCATCTGGGTTCTGGCGGCGGACAGCGCTGGCGTGGCCGAAGAACTGGCAGCAGATCTGGCCGCACGCAACCAGACAGTCGTGCTGGCGGACCATCAACTCCCGGAGAACGGGAATTCAGAAGTGGACGGGTCCGGCATTGTCCGGTCAACGGTGGACATGGAGCGGCGCGAGTCGTGGCAATCGCTGTTGGAGTGCCTACCCGGGGATGCGCCTCTGAAAGGAGTCGTGCACCTCGTGGCGCTGGGCGGCCACGGCCTGAATGCGACAAACGAAGAGATGGCGAAGGACACGAGGCGAGCGGTGGCGAGCGCACTGGCGTTGACGCAGGGGCTGGTTGACTCCGATGCGGTGCCCGAGAACGGAGTGTGGTTTCTTACGCGGGGCGCGCAGGTGCTGGAGAAGGAGCTTGGCGGGGAACTTGCCGGCGCGACGCTATGGGGTTTCGGGAAGGTGGTGTCCCGCGAAGCGGCGCATCTAAAGCCGAGGATGATTGACCTGGACCCCTCAAAAACGCAGTCGCCTGAACTCCCGGACGAACTGCTGTATCCCGATCACGAGAATCACATCGCACATCGCTACGGCCGACGTATGGTAGCCCGCCTGGTCCGGGCCGGGACCAACACGGAGCGGTTAACATTGCCGCAGCAGTCGGCCTGGGTGCTGGCTCCGGACCCGGACGGCATATTCGACAAGCCTTACGTCAAGCCGCTGCCGGAGCGTTCCCTGGAGCCGAAAGAAGTCCGCGTCGCGGTCGAGGCTGCCGGAATGAATTTCTGGGATGTATTTCGTTCGCTTGGCTTCATTGAAGAGGGGAACTTAGGCAAGGAGATGTGTGGCCACGTGCTCGATGTGGGTTCCGAGGTGTCAACCGTCTCGGCCGGCGATCATGTGGTTGGATTGGGGTTCGGTGGTGCGTTCGCGGCCGAAATGATCATACGGGAGGAATTGGTGGCGCCCGCGCCATCGGGAATCTCGGTGACGGGTCTCGCCACGGTGCCGAATGTGTTCGTCTCAGCCGCATTCTCGTATGAGCTCTCAGGGTTGAACGCTGGCGAACGGGTGCTGATTCACGCAGGTGCTGGAGGTGTGGGACTCGCGGCCATCCAGTTGGCGCGTGCTGTAGGCATCGAGGTGTATACCACGGCGAGTGCATCGAAGCAGCCCTATCTCCGTTCCATCGGTGTGGAGCATGTGTTCGATAGCCGCACGACAAAGTTCGGGGAAGAGATCCTCGAGGCCACGGACGGCGCAGGAGTCGACGTGGTGCTCAACAGCCTGACGGGAGAGGGATTCATCGAGGCGAGTCTGTCATGCCTAGCACAGGGTGGCCGGTTTGTGGAATTGGCCAGGCGGGACATTCTGAGCGAGGAGGAGATGGCGGCAGTTCGTCCCGACGTTGCCTACTCCATCCTGGAGTTGGATGTTTTGAAGAAGACTGAGCCGGCTTGGGTCGGAAGGGTTCTCCGGGACGTGATGGAGCGCCTTACGGCGGGAGAACTGAAACCGCTTATCCACAGCAGGTGGCCCCTGGCCGAAGCGGGAGCTGCGTTGAGATTCATGCGATCGGCCCGGCACCTCGGGAAGATCGTCGTGACGACACCACCGCTTGCGGGGGGGGGTGGTTTGCGGCAGGACCGGACCTACTTGGTGACCGGCGGCCTGGGCGGTATCGGGTGCGCCGTGGCCGGCTGGTTAGCGGATCACGGTGCGGGGGCGATCGTGCTGAATGGACGACGACCACCAGACCCCGAGGTTGAAAAAGAGATCGACTCGTTGCGTAAACGCGGGTCCACGGTGAGGGTGGAACTGGCAGATGTGACGGATGCCTCAGCTGTGGACGACATGCTGGCGCGGATGGATCGGGAACTTCCGCCGCTCGGCGGAGTGATTCACAGCGTGGGAGTGTTGTCGGACGCTTCACTGTCGAACCAGAGTTGGGAGAGGTTCGAGCAGGTGCTGTGGCCGAAAGTGCTGGGCGCTTGGCACCTGCACCGTGCGACGGCGGACCGCGATCTGGAGCTCTTCATCCTCTTTTCGAGCCGAGTTGGCGTCATGGGCAATCCGGGCCAGGCAAACCACGCCGCAGCCAATGCGTTCCTGGACCAGCTCGCCGCCCACCGGCGGGCGGTGGGGCTTCCGGGACAGGCCATTGCCTGGGGGGCGTGGTCAGAGATCGGCGAAGCGGCGGAACAACGAGACCGGATTGAACGGCAACGAGCGGCGCTCGGTGGCCGCTGGTTTACACCGCAGCAAGGTCTCAGGGCGTTTGACAGACTTGTGCGCCAGGACGTAACGAATTCCGTGGTGATGTCCATGGACTGGGCAGTTTTTGAGGAGGCTGTCGAAGACCGTCCCTCCCTGCTAGAAGACCTGCTGTCCACCAGTCCCGAGGCCGACGCCGACTCGCCCGCTCAGGCGGACGACCTGATGTCCAGAGTGCGGAAGACGACTGTGGCGGAACGCGAAGGCATGCTGGTGTCATTCCTGCAGGGGGAAGTACAGGCAGTTCTGCGGCTGCCGTCGGCGCCGACGCCAACGGTGGGGTTCTTCGATCTGGGTATGGACTCATTGATGGCAGTAGAACTGAGAAACCGGCTCAACCGCGCATTCGCGGGCGAGTATGTCGTCTCCAACACAGCTGTCTTCGACTATCCCGACGTCACAACCTTAGCGCATTATCTGGCGGACGAACTCGGTCAACTGGATGGGGACGATGGGACGGCTCCAACACCCGAGACAGCCGCACCCCCGCCGCGCCCACTCGTCGCTACTGAGGATGACGACATAGCGATAGTCGGCATGGCATGCCGCTTCCCAAGCGCGAAAAACCTTTCGGAATACTGGCATCTTCTGGAATCGGGCACTGACGCAGTGACCGACGGACGCCAGGCTGGCGATCCGCGTAGGGACGCCTTTGGAGACTCGAACTCCGAGGGCACCACACACCTGCACGGTGCGTTTGTTGAGAATATCGAGTGGTTCGACTCACGATTCTTTCACATTGCGCCGATAGAAGCGCGGATGATGGACCCACAGCAAAGAATGATGTTGGAGACGAGTTGGGAGGCTGTCGAAGACGCTGGAATCGCTCCCGACAGCCTGCGGGGCAGCCGCACCGCGGTGTATGCCGGAGTCGCCGGCAGCGAATACCGACATGTGATTGAGGCCAGCGGTAAGACTGGCATTCACCTCGGCACAACGGCCAGCATCACCACCGGGCGGGTCGCGTCCGCACTGGGTCTGGAGGGCCCGGCGATGGCCATCGATATGGCCTGCGCCTCAGCATTGGCTGCGGCGCATCAAGCCGTTGGTGGGCTACAGCGGGGCGAGGTGGACCTGGCTCTCGCCGGAGGCGTGCATGCGGCTCTGTCGCACGATGTTTCCAGATTCATGCTGGATGTGGGGATGCTGTCGCCGAGCGGGCAGTGTCACCCCTTTGATGCTTCTGCGGACGGTCATGTACGCGGCGAGGGCTGCGGAATGCTCGTTTTAAAACGGCTGAGCGAGGCGGAGGTTGACGGAGATCGAATATGGGGCGTCATCAAGGGTTCTGCTGTTAACCAGAACGGGACAAGCGCGGGATTGACCGTCCCGAACGGTCCAGCACAGGAACGTGTTATGGAGGCGGCGCTTGTTCGGGCGGGTCTCACCGGAACGGATGTTGACTATCTCGAAGCGCACGCGTCAGGTTCCCAATTGGGCGACGCAATTGAAGTACACGCAGCCAGCTCGGTGTACGGCAGAGGGCGCGACGCCGACTGTCCGCTGCTGATAGGCACCGTAAAGTCAAATATCGGACATCTGGAGACGGCGGCGGGCGTTGCCGGCCTGATAAAGGCTGTGCTGGCGATGAAGCAGGGTGTCATTCCGAAACATCTGCATTTCAAGGAGCCGAATCCACAAATCAACTGGGACCAACTGCCCGTGCGGGTAACTTCTGAAAAAACCGACTGGCCACCCCATTCTGACAAGCCGCCACGCGCGGCAGTAAGCGCGTTCAGCATGTCAGGCGCAAACGCACATATGGTGGTGGAAGGCTACGGAATCGCGACAGAGGATGACAGCGCAAGTGCTGGAGTGCAGTCGCTCAGGGGTGCCGCACTGCCGGTGCCCGTTTCCCTGCCGGAGCCGGTTGCGAATCTGCCGCTGGCTACAGACGGACTAACGGAGCGCACGGTGCGTTTCCTGCCGCTATCGGGCAAGTCGGACGGCGCCCTGCGCGACATGGCGGGACAATACCTGTCGTGGCTCGACGAGCACATTGCCGGGTCGTCTCCAAAAGCGCCTGCACTTGCTGACATAGCGTGGACGGCGAGTGTCGGACGCAGCCATTTTGACCATCGTGCCGCCGTAGTGTTCGGGGATACGCAGTCTCTGCGTGCAGGGCTGACGAAACTCGCGGAGACTGTCGCTACGCCTGATAAACCGGCTCCACAGCCTGTAACAAGGGTGGCATTCTTATACACAGGCGAGGGCAGCCAGTGGGTTGGTATGGGCGAGGCGCTGTACGACAGCGAGCCGGTCGTGCGCGCTGTTTTGGACCACTGTGACGCCGTGGTGCGCGCAGAGAAAGGAGCATCGCTACTCGATGTGATGTTCGGGCGCGCCGAAGCAACGGGCGATTTGAATGATGCAGCTTGGGCGCAGCCGGCTCTCTATGCATTGGAGTGCGCGCTGACGGCGCTTTGGGCGAGCGTTGGGATCCGCCCGAACGTCGCACTGGGGCACGGAACGGGTGAGATTGCCGCGGCGTGGGCTGCGGGAGTCTTCACCTTGGAGGACGGATTGCGCCTTGCCTTGACTCGTGGCACGCTGATGGCGGCGCTGCCGGGAGCGGACCCGAACCAATCTCTAAACGGCCTGGAAGTGGCATTTGCAGAGAGTGCGGTCTCACCTCCATCCCTGACTCTGGTGAGCGGCGTTACGGGGCGAGTTGTGGATGCGGACAATCCACTCGACGTGGCGTACTGGCGTACGCAGGCGTGCGAAACTGAGGCGTTTGGCACAGGTGTTTCCACGCTTGCCGAGCTGGGAGTGGATACGGTGGTGGAGATTGGCCCCGGAGCGGTATTGGGACCGCAGGTGAACCTTCAGTGGCCGGACTCGTCGGACGGAGAGGAAGCTGCCGCCTCACCATTCGTGCTTGCGAGCCTGATGCGACCATCCGACGAGGATTCAGAGGAGGACAGTACTGGTTTTGCGGAAGCGGTTGCAGGGGCATACGAGGCGGGACTGGCACTTTCCTTTGAGGGCATGTTCGCCGGGGAGTCGCGCCGCCGCATTTCGCTGCCGACCTATCCGTTCCAGCGCAGGCGTCACTGGGTGTAATTGGGGTGCCTCGTCACGGAGGAAACTAGAGAAAAATCGATTGACCCAAGCACCTGTATATTGTACCATTGTGCTCTAATATCTTAAATTCTTAAAAGGAGGACTGCATATTATGGCATCAACTGAAGAGCGGCTGAGACAACTTGCAGACGAAAACTTGGAGGTAGATGGACAACCGATAGGCAAGTTGCTGGACCTGGGCAAGGGCCTTGCTGACCTGGGTGTTTCCTCTATGGACGCAGTGTCATTCGCCAAAGTGATCGAGCAGGAGTTCAATGTCTCCCTCCTTCCCGAGAAGGCCGGGGAGATTCCGACGATTGGAGACTTGATAGCGTACCTGGAAGCCAACGCTTCTTAACCCCTCGCTCCTTTAGGGGTAAACGGCATCTGATGTCCACTTCTGCTGCAAGGTGCTTGTGGAGTTTCTTCCATAAAGCTGGTCCCGTTACCATCATACATGTAGACCTGAGGCCTAATGCCAGCCGTGAGGCATCATCTTTATTATGGCTGAATGAGGAAGAGCAGGCGCGCTGTCGCCAATATCCGCTCCCAGGTCCTCGTCGCAGGTTTGCTCTGTGTCGTGTTGCGCTTCGGTCTATCCTCTGTCGCCAGCTCGGTTGCAGCAATGAACGCCTCAGCTTCGGCTCATCTGACTATGGAAAGCCGTTTGCGCTAGTAGACGGGGAACCGGCAGCCATCAGTTTCAACCTCAGTCACAGCAGAAAGCATGGCTTGATAGCTCTTGTTCCCCATGGACGGCTGGGCGTGGATGTAGAGGAGCGCGTCTCCCGAAGGGATTTTGACGAACTGAGCGAAGCCGTGTTTGGTCCTCATGAACAGTCCGCCCTTGCATGTGCACGTGGATCGGATAGGGTTCAACTGTTCTTCAGACTCTGGACCATCAAGGAAGCCCTCGTCAAGGCTCTTGGCCTAGGTTTTACCCTTGATGTGTCTCAGTTCGAAGTGCCACAAGCCTTGCATCAGGAGAGAATAAGCATATTTCGCTTCCCACATCTGCCGGAAGTGCACTGGCGCGTCGAATACATTGGCAACGAGGATTTCTCAGCAGCCATCGCACATGAGCTTCCCCCGTCCCAATTGGGCGACCAGTCATTACAGCAACTGAACTGTAACGTGTCAGAAAGACGAGGAATTTACCAGTGACTACAGAAATCGTATGGGAGTTACCTGAGCCGCTTTCCACCCACGATGTCCGCGTGGACGACGAAACCGTCATTACGCTGCGGCAACATGGAAATCCGTCAGGACCGCGACTCGTTATGAGCCACGGCAACGGCCTCGCAGTCGACCTGTATTATCCGTTCTGGTCGCTCCTGACCAATGATTTCGACCTAATAATCTACGATCTCAGAAACCATGGATGGAATCCGGTAGGCGATCTTCAAAACCATAGCCTTCCAACATTGGTTCAGGACAACGACACCATTGTTGAGGCTATCGACCGCCACTATGGAGCAAAGCCCAGAATAGGCATGTTCCACTCAATTGCGGCTCTGGCGACTCTGCTATCACCCAAAAAAGGCAGCGACTTTGCAGCGCGGGTTCTGTTCGACCCGCCTCTCTGCAAGCCTGGCCGGAGCTTTAAGGATTATGAAGATATCGCAAAACGTATGGCCAAAGGTATCCGTCAAAGCACGAGTCGATTTCAAACCATGCAAGAACTTGCGGACATTCTTCCTTACATTCCAGCCTTCCAGCATGTGGTGCCCGGGGTATTCGATCTTTATGCAAGAACAACCCTGCGTGAGCGTGAGAATGGAGAGGGGTATGAACCTTGTTGCCCTCCTGAGTACCAGGCGCAGATAATAGAGTACGCAAGCGCCTTTGCCGTACTCGTGGACTTTCAGTCGCTCCTCTGCCCGACAAAGGTCATCGGGGCTGACCCGACCTTGCCATACTCATACCTGCCAACACTCGACCTGAGTGATATGTCCTCCGTAGACTACGACTTCCTGCCTGACGCTACGCACCTTCTTCTCTTGGAAAAGCCAGAGGAATGCGTCAAGTCCATGCTTGAGTTCATCGAGCCGATTATCACTACGTAAACTCGACCTTTCCCTTGCGCTGGCTCGCCAATCCAAGCCGTCGTTACGCTTGGACCCGCACCGCAACGACATCCATCCCCTGATATTTCCGGTGGCGCACCGATGAAGCATAATGACGCAGCAGGCGGAACGATATTTCCCTCTCATCCACGCTTTCGTCCTCTTCATTCAGATACGCAAGACGGTCCTCCAAGTTCTCCTCGTCCTCAAGCGTCGAGATGAATTCCATCTCCGCTGCTCTGCCGTCGGGACGCACGGCTATGATCAGGCGCGGAGCCTTGTCCGTCTCACCATCCGCGGGATATCCGCTGTCCGGCTGTAACAGGCTCGACAGCGTCTCCTCGCCCGCCGAACGCAGCCGCTGGGTCGCCTCCTCGCTCCAGCCCATATCGGCGGCAACTTCCCGCATGAAGGCATCAATTCGTGGCAGGTCGGAAAAGTCCAGTCGAATCTCAAGCTTCCTGGAACGCGGACTGGTCACATTCAGGAAGGCGTTGAGCGCAATCGCCGTTGCCGCGCCCACAGTGATGCCGTTGCCAAGCAGTGTGCCCCACGGGTGCACCAGCAAGTTCTCAAGAATGTTTTGTTGCTCGAGCCCGGCGCCAAGCGCGAACGACACGCCTACCACAACGGTCTTTTGAAAGTCAAGTCCGTCCCGCACGATAGTCTGTATTCCCTCGACAAAAAATATTCCCACAGCAACCAAGAGAAATGCCCCCATCACCGGACTGGGTATGGTGAGCAGCGCGCCCGTGAACTTTGGCAGCAATGCCAGTCCCAGAAGTATGATCGCTATGACGTATCCCACATTGCGGGCGGCAACTCCCGTCATGTTCACGACCGACGCCGTGAATGACGAATATGGCGATGCAGGAGGCGTTCCGGCAAGACCCGACAGCAAAACACCCACCCCATTTGAGTAGAGCGAACCTTGCAGCAGCCGGAAATCGGTCGTCCTCGGTCTGCGCCGCGACACCCGCTGAATCACCACGTTGTCTCCAATGCCTTTGATCGCCTGCACCAGAGTGACAATCAAGAACATCGGCAGCAGCGCCCAGAATCCGGCAGTCAGTGTAAGGTCCAATCCCTGGAAACCGACTTGGGGAATGCCGACCCACGGTGCTGTGTACAGTGGCTCCAGGTCGTACACTCCCAACAGGGCAGCGACCATGCAGCCGGACACAAATCCGATCAGTATGGACCACGGACGCCAGCGCCTCGGGGCGCGCAGCATCAGCGCCGTGGATACCACAAGCGTTACCAAAGCTACGCACAGCCCAGCGGATGTCGGCGCACCCTCCGGTACTTCCCCGAATCGATCCAAACAGATGGGCAGCACCATCACGGCTATCAGCATAAGAACTGTGCCTGACACAGTCGGCGTTATCACGCGCCGCAGTTGCGGAAGCCTTGTCGCTATCGCAAAGAAAAAGAACGCGGACACAACCATCAGGCTGGCCAGCATCGCTGGCCCTCCCTCATCCAAGGCGAGCACCGACAGCGGGATGTAGTTGGGCGTCACTCCCATGACGACCAGATGCCCCGCGCCAAATCGACCTATCCTGGAGGCTTGCAGCGCGGTGACTATCGCGACGATTATCAGCGCCGAGAATACGGACCAGGTCAGGTATGCTTCGTCCTGGCCGGTCGCCAGAACATTGATAACCACTATCGAAACCGCAAGCGGTAGCACGAGCACGATGCCCTGTATGCCGACGACGAAGGACGAGAGCGGCGTGCACTTCTCATCCGGCTCGTAGCGGATGTGGTCGTTTGTAGGGGTTGACGCCAAGCTGAACCTCCCAATCAGGTTTCATCGCTGGCGTAAAGAGTAGCCGGTGTTCCGAGATTGCGTCAAATGAGCACGCGGCCAACGGAGAGAGACGTAAACAACCCAAAGGTTGCGGCAGTTTTTCCTAATTTAATCAGCGATCGACTTCCCCGAGCACTATGTCGATGCCGCCGCCGACCCGCTTACCTCGATATCAGCTCAGCGTGTCAACCAGTTCAGCTTCGACGATTCTGTGGTCCTGAGTCAGAAGCGTCGCGCCGAGCACACGGGCGGTCGCCACGAGAATGCGGTCTGCCGGATCGCGATGAAAGGAATCCGGCAACGACACTAACTCGGCCGCTACCGCCGGGGAGATGCCATGTCGCCGCACCAGCGGAGGTGCAACCGCTTTCTCCAACCATTCCCGGAGGGGAATCTTCAGGCGAATACGACCCAGACTGTGCAGCGTCGCCACTTCCCAAAGCGAAATATCGGATACCTGCAACGGCGAGTCTGCGTCGGCAGACGCAATAACGTCCTGTTGATCCCGAGACAGCCGACGGCGGTCTCCATGCCACCACAGCAGGATATGTGTGTCGAGCAACACATTCTTCACTTCAGGCTGTCCCACTGCTCCTCTGGAAACACCGGTTCCATGACATCGCCAGCTATGATGACCGTCCCCTCCAGTTCACTCTGAGGATACCGGTTTCCCTCGCTGACCACACGTGACAGCTCTGCAACTGGCTTACCACGCTTCAGGATAACCACCCGTTCGCCGGTCTCATGAACGCGATCGAGGATGGCCAGGCACCGTGCCTTGAAATCAGATGCATTAATGGTTGTCATATGACCAGTATTCATGACCGGTCATGTCGTGTCAAGGCACTTCGGAAGAATGTAAGAAAACGGAAGAAGCAGGTCTTTTCTCCTCACTCCTACCTGTCGACTTCCCCGAGCACTATGTCGATGCTGCCTATCGCAGCAACGACATCGGAGACAAATCCCCCCTTTACCATATCTGGAAGGGCCTGCAGGTTCACAAACGACGGCCCACGAACCCGCATCCTGTAGGGTTTTCCCGTACCGTCGCTTACTATGTAGTAACCAAGCTCTCCCTTGGGGTTCTCCACGGCGTGGTATATCTCCCCCGGAGGAGTCTCGAAACCGTTGTAAACCAGAACGAAATGCCTGATCAGGGATTCCATTTTCGTGTAGACAAGCTCTTTCTCCGGCAAAACGATATCGGGAAGATCAGCAATGTAGGGACCATCGGGAAGATTATCAAGGGCCTGCTCGATTATGCGAAGGCTCTGTCTCATCTCTTCCATTCTGCAGAGATACCTTGCGTAGGCATCCCCTTCGTTGGCAACCGGTATATCGAATTCGTAGTTCTCGTAATCAAGATAGGGAACGGCTTTTCTAACGTCGTAAGGAACACCGCTTCCTCTCAGTATGGGGCCTGTAATTCCGAGATCAACAGCCTGCTCCTTGCTTATAACGGCCACTCCCTTGGTGCGGTCAATCCATATCTTGTTTCTCGTAAGAAGGCCGTCTATTTCATTTAAGGTCTTGGGGAATATCCTAAGAAAATTCCTTATCGTGTCGGAAAAATCCTCGGGAAGGTCCATGGGAAGACCCCCTACCCTCGGGTATGAAGTCGTGAGTCTTGCTCCGCATACCATTTCGAGAATCTCGTAGATCCTCTCGCGCTCCTTGAAGCAGAAAAGAAAGGCAGTCATCGCACCGAGGTCCATCGCATTCGCGCCTATACCTATCAGGTGGGACTCGATTCTTCCGAGCTCAAACATTATCACCTCGGCAACCTTGGCTCTTTCGGGAATTTCATCCTCGATCCCAAGAAGTTTCTCGACAGCCAGTATAAAACCTATGTTGTTGCATATAGAAGCCAGATAGTCCATCCTGTCGGTGTAGGGAAGACATTTCTGATAAGTGATGTCCTCGCAGAGCTTCTCTATTCCCCTGTGCAGATAGCCGATGTGAGGAACAGCCTCTTTGACTTTCTCTCCGTCAAGATAAAGAACCACCCGCAGAACCCCGTGGGTTGACGGATGCTGCGGCCCCATGTTAAGCATCATAGTGTGCTTTCTCGTGCCGTCGGGTTCAGTGCCGAGTTCTTCTGTAACAATCTCTACCCTTTCCATCACTCAAGTCCTTCATCAAGAGCCCGCTCGAAAGATCTTTTGGAAGATTCCCTGTCTCTCACGTCAAAATCCTTTCTGAGCGGAAACTGGTCGTAATCTTCCGGCATAAGTATTCTTCTCGGGTCGGGGTGCCCCCTGAAAGTTATCCCGAACATATCGTACGCTTCCCTCTCAAGCCAGTTCGCCCCGGACCACACGGGGGTTACGGAATCGATGGCAGGACCATCCTGCTCAAGCGCGACCTTGAGCCTTATCCTCAGGTTTTCTTCATAATTCTCACCGAAGCGGTGAAGCAGGTAGACAACCTCGTACCTTGGAAATTTAACAGTCAGGTAGTCGACAACCGTAACATCCACAAGGTAGGTGAAACCGAGCGTGTTTTTCAGAAGCGAGCAACACTCGACTATTGACTCGACCCCTACGGCAAAGCTGATCTCCCCGCGGAATGTGCTCTCCGAGAGAATGTATCCGCTTATTCTTTCCCTTATTTGATCAACAGGGTCAGGTGGGGAGGTCATACGATCGGGGGTCCTTCGTTATCTATTTTCTTCTGAATTTTCATCACGGCGTCAATAAGGGCTTCGGGTCTAGGCGGACAGCCGCCCACATAAACATCCACCGGAAGAAACTCGTCAATCCCCTGAACGACGGCGTAGCTGTCAAAAGGTCCGCCACCGCACGTACACGACCCCATCGCTATTACCCACTTGGGCTCGGGCATCTGCTCGTAGATCCTTCTGCAAACCGACGCCATTTTGTAGGTTATGGTCCCCGAGACTATCATCAGGTCCGCCTGCCTCGGCGAGAACCTCACGGTTTCGGCCCCGAACCTCGCGATATCGAACCTTGAGGAAAAAGTCCCCATCATCTCAATCGCACAGCAGGCAGTTCCGAAAGCCATGGGCCAGAGGCTGTTCTTCCTTCCCCAGTTGGCAACCGCAGAAATTTTGGTTGTAAGAAAACCGTCTCCGCCAAGAAGTGGTCCGCTGCTTACTCCCATTCCAAAGCTCCTTTTTTAAGAACGTAGAAATAACCGCCGATGACAACAACAAGAAACGCCAGCACCTCGATAAGCGCCACCATTCCAAGCTCCCTGAACACGACCGCCCAGGCTATCAAAAACACGATTTCTATGTCAAACAGTATGAAAAGAGCCCCTATAAGGTAGTACTTGAGCGAAACCCTCTCCCTCGCGTCTCCCTTGGGAATCATCCCCGATTCATACGGAATCAGCTTGCGCCAGCTTCCGTATCTCTTCGGACCCAGCAGGTAGGAAACGGACAGAAGCGCCGCGGCTAGAACAACCGCTATTACTATTATCAGGAGGACGGGAACATACTGGTCTAACACAACACAGACAAGGTTAGTATCAGGGGACAAATTGTCAAGAGGATATCCCGCTCCCGCAATCAGGTTTTTACGGTCACCAATGGGAAAAAACCTGCAGAACGGTTAACATATCGCGGGTTGTAGGAACATGGAAAAAGAGATCGCAAAAGCGTACGAACTCGTAACCAATTCCAACGAAATCGTCGTCCTTACAGGGGCGGGAATCTCGGCTGAAAGCGGTATTCCCACATACAGGGGGGAAGAAGGGCTCTGGAGGAATTACGATCCCCACGAGCTTGCAACACCCGAGGCCTTTTTCAGAAATCCCAAGCTGGTGTGGGAGTGGTATGACTCCAGAAGGGCAATAATGAAAAACGCCAAGCCCAATCCCGGCCACTTCGCGATATCCGCGCTTGAGAAAGAAAAAAGGGATTTCACCCTCATAACACAAAACGTAGACGGCCTTCACTTCGCGGCCGGAACCCGAAATGTAATAGAACTTCACGGAAGCCTCTGGGAAATCAAATGCACGGAATGCGAAAAGGTGGAAAAAAACTATCAGGTACCCATTCCCGAACTGCCTCCCAAGTGCGATGCCTGCGACGCGGTAATGAGACCGAACACCGTGTTGTTCGGAGAAATCATCCCGATGGAGAGAATAGACAGATGTCTGTTCGCAATAGAGCAATGCGATCTTCTGCTGATAGTGGGAACTTCCGGAGTGGTTGAACCGGCGGCTTCTATGGGGCTTATAGCGAAAAAGAGTGAGAAACCTGTAGTGGAAATCAACACTGATATAACCCCGGGTACGGGTCTTTACGACGCAAGCGTAATGGGAAAATCGGGAGAGATACTGCCTCTCCTTGTGGAATCCGAAACCTCCAGAAACCGCATGTAGCAAGAAATCATGCTGAGTACCTGCTCGGCCAGCGAGACGATCATCAACAGCCTGGAAGGTATTGACATAGAGGTAATACTGATTGGACGGACCACATGCGGCAAGTACCACGGCTTTGTTCCAAGAGACAATTGCGGCATAACCTATTTCACCATACAAGTAAGGGTAGTTAATGACAAGGGAGTTGCCGATTATGAAGACGGTTTTTCACCTACCTGTTCCGTTGCGGATGATGACTATGACCACCAGCTCGGTGACCCCCAGGAAAGCCTTCTCAAGACTGCTCTCGCTTATCAGGCCGACGGTTCATGCCCTTCCTCAAATTCTGCGCAAGTTCAACAGACCGCAACGAAAAGTTCCGAGGAAGAATTGTTATCCATTGATCCCGCTCCCACGACATATTCCGATCTGCCGGGACTGATTATCGATAGGTAAGCGGTTGAAAAAACTGCCTTTATGCTTTTTCCGTGCGGCAGCTTGCAGCATTGCTTAGTGCAACTTTCTAACGCTGCGTAAGTAATTTGATAAATTCGGATCATTTGGTAATAATCTAAGCCCAACTCGCCCTTCCACTCAATCGCGGAGGAAAACTGCAGTGCACAAAAGAAAAAACCGCTTTTCCCCATACAAATCCATCTCGAAGCGCCTGCTCGCAATATGCCTAGCGCTGCTCGGAGTATCGGTTTTTCTCGGTTGTGGCGACACTTATGAAACAGTCCTAGGAGAGGAACCGTTATTTCCACCAAGTGATATCTTCGAAGGTTTCTGCGCCGACCCCAGCAAAGCTATCTTGGGAGGTTCTCAGGGCCTTTATACGGATGAAAACAACTGGCTTCGGTCCTGGAGCCACGAAACCTATCTATGGTACGATGAAATCAAAGATCAGGATCCCGCCTGCTGCAGCACTCCTATTTACTTTAACCTAATGAAGACCTTTGAAACAAATGCTTCCGGGGCTCCCAAGGATAGATTTCATTTCACCGTACCTACTGCAGAATTCCTGGCAAACAGACAAAGCATCGATATAGGATACGGCGCCGAGTTCGTGCTTCTGCGAGCAGCCCCGCCGAGAGATGTAAGGATCGCTTACACGGAGCCCGGTACGTCGGCTACCGCCCCCGAGGTTAATCTTTCCCGCGGCGCCCAGATTCTCGAGATCGACGGTGAAAGGGTATTAGATTCGGATAACATAGCCGTATTAAACAACGGCCTGTTTCCGCGCACAGAAGGCGAGAGCCACACATTCACCGTCTTGGACCTCGGATCATTCACTCCCCGCACGGTAACCATGACATCCGCGGAAATAACTTCTCACCCAGTCCAGAACGTGAGAATCCTTGCCGCTTCCAGCGGAGACCGCATCGGTTACATGCTGTTTAACGCTCACTCCGCACCTGCATCACAAGCTATCATAGAAGTAGGAAAGCATCTGAAAAACGCGGGTATCGATGACCTGATCGTTGATCTTCGCTATAACAGTGGCGGAATCCTCTATGTAGCGCAGATACTCTCGTCAATGGTCGCCGGGACTGAAAAAGAAGGACTTACTTTCGAAGAGTTTGAGACAAACGGCAAGATTTCATCGGAAAGCTGGGAGTTCGCTCTTGAATATGCGGCCAGCGATGTAATTGATGAAGTAGATTTAACGGTTCCCAGTCTCGGCTTGCCGCGCCTGTTCGTCCTTACAAGTTCCCGAACCTGCTCGGCAAGCGAATCAATCATAAACAGTTTGCGTGGGGTCGACATAGATGTTATCCAAATCGGGTCGGTTACCTGCGGCAAACCCTACGGTTTCCAACCAACCGAGAACTGCGGCACTGTTTACCATTCGATTAACTTCAGGGGAGTAAATGCCAAGGGCGAAGCAGACTTCGAAGATGGCTTTACTCCGCACTGTCCAGCTGCAGAAGACTTCAACCATCAGCTCGGTGACCCCGAAGAGATTCTCCTCAAGACAGCTCTTGCCTATCGAGCCAGCGGTGCCTGTCCTCCTGCCGAGGAAGAAGGCAGCAGAGCAATAGGCCCATCGGCGGAGCCACCGTCCGGTGAGGCCATTTCCAAACCTTCTGGATTGTCGGGCAAGATAGTTGGATCCGGGATACCATCATTAAACTGATCCCTGATAAAGACAGAGATCTATACGTCGCATATTTCCATGGCAACTTTTACCGCCTGAATCATGCTCTCGGGACGTGCCGCTCCCTTCCACGCTATATCGAAAGCGGTTCCATGGTCAGGTGAGGTTCTCAGTATAGGCAGCCCCAAAGTTACGTTCACCCCCGTATCGAAAGAAAGCATCTTGAAAGGAACAAAACCCTGATCGTGGTACATGGCGACCACAAGATCCCACCTGCCGCGCAGAGCATCGTAAAAAAGAGTATCGGCGGGAAGCGGCCCTTCAACCGATACTCCTTCGGCTCTCGCTCTCTCAAGAGCTGGAATGATATGTTCTTCCTCCTCGTTTCCGAAAGATCCTGATTCCCCGGCATGAGGGTTAAGTCCACAGACGACTATCTTGGGATCTTCGACTCCGAATCTTTTTTTGAGCTCACGGGCTGATATCGAGACAGTCAGATAAACGCTTTCTTCCGTAATCAGGTCTGGAACTTCGCGCAGGGGAACATGTATAGTCACGGGAGCGACGCGGAACCTCGTTCCCTCAAAAAGCATTACCACGTTTTCTGAACCGGTAAGATCCATAAGCATCTCCGTGTGCCCGGGATATGTAGAGCCCGCCATATGGATGGATCTTTTGCTTATCGGAGCCGTGACAATAGCATTAACCTCGCCTGAGAGAGCCATGGCCACCGCCTTTTCTATACACGCAATAGACGCTCTCCCCGCTTTTTTGGACCTTGTCCCTTCTTCAACATCCCCGAGTGTAAAATCCGTGGGATCTATAATTGAAAGAGGACCATCCTTTCCGAACTCGCTGTTAGCCCTCTGGAGCACGGGTTCGCTTCCGACAAACACGATGTCGTATATTTCCTCGAAGAAACCGTCGTAAAAAGCCCTTATGCAAACCTCGGGCCCTATTCCGTTCGGATCTCCCATCGTTAAAGCTATTTTCGGTTTTCCGCTCACGTAAACACCTCAAAATTTCTTTTTTAGCTAGATAAGACCGTCTTTGTCCTTTAATACTTTCGGGAAAAGCTCCGTCACGTTCTCAAAGACAACCCGAGTAAATTCCTCAAGAGGCAGTCCTCTGAGCTCTGAAATAAGCCTGGCCACGTAAACGACATTGCGCGGCTCGTTCGGTTTTCCCCTATGGGGCACCGGCGCCAAGTAAGGGGAATCAGTTTCGTAAAGAAGCCTTTCGATTGGGATTTTGGCCGCCGCATCCCTTACCTCCTCGGCCCTTTTGAAAGTCACTATGCCCGAGAAGGAAATAAAAAACCCCAGGTCAAGATATTTCTTCGCCGTTTCATAATCCCCTGAAAAACAGTGAATAACTCCGGGATTCTGACCGAGGTTCGTTCCCCGAAGCATCGAAAGCAGTTCCTCCTCCGCATCCCTTACATGAACCACGAAAGGTAGGCAGTGTTTTCTTGCAAGTTCCATGTGCGCCTCAAACGACCTTATCTGATCTTCTGCGGGGGAATTCATGTAGTGATAATCAAGCCCGGTCTCTCCAACCGCCACTACCTTGGAGTCTTCAAGCATGTCCTCAAATTTCCGCATCGCTTCTTCGTTAAAGTCCGAAGCGGAATGAGGGTGGATTCCGACCGACACGTAAACACCCCTGTATTTTTTTGAAAGCTCTATGGTGGCAAGCGAGGACTCAAGCCCAGTTCCAATCGATATGATCTTTCCGATACCTTCGTCCGCCGCTCTTGAGACAGCGCCTTCGGGGTCTTCGAGGCTAAGCAGGTGGGCGTGGGAATCAACCAGCATACAGCTTACTTCTTCTCCTTTAAAAGACCTGATACTTCGTCAAGAAATTCGTTTACATCCTTAAAGGATCTGTATACCGAAGCAAACCTGACGTAAGCAACTTCATCAATTTCGTAAAGCTTGGATATTAACCTCTCTCCTATCTTTTCGCTGTGTATCTCCCGCTCCCCGCTTTCCAGAAATTCTTTTTCCAGGGCGGACGCGAAATCCTCTATGACCTCGGTGCTGATCGGTCTTTTTTCACACGCCCGTCGCATACCGCTTATTATCTTGTTGCGGTCAAATTCCTCCCTGCGCCCATCCTTTTTCACCACCATGACTTCTGCGTGATGGATTCTCTCGTAAGTGGTGAACCTCTCCTGGCAGTCGTTGCACTCCCGGCGTCTCCTGACGGAAAAACCGTCTTTTCCTTCCCTTGAATCAACTACCCTGGTGTCATCTGACTTGCAGAAAGGACACTTCATTTTTTATCCGCCTAATCTGTGGCCGTAAACGGGAAAACGCAGGCACAGTTCCTTTACGTCTTCTTTTATTCTACCGAGAACCTTTTCATTCTCATGATTGTTAAAGGCTTCCATTATGAAGCCGGATATCGTATCGATCTCCGCTTCCTTCATTCCTCTTGTGGTAATCGCGGGAGTCCCGATCCTTACGCCGCTTGTGACCATGGGAGGGCGTGGGTCAAAGGGGATCGCGTTTTTGTTGACCGTTATACCCGCCTGCTCAAGCGTCTGTTCAACAACCTGTCCCGTAAACTCCGTTTCTGTAAGATCAACCAGCACCAAGTGATTATCAGTTCCTCCAGAGACAAGCTTAAGACCCGCGTTTACGAGATTTTTCCCGAGACGTCTTGCGTTTTTCACCGTCTGGCGCTGGTACTCTAAAAACTCAGGTCGAAGAGCTTCCTTAAACGCAACGGCCTTGGCCGCTATCACGTGCATCAGCGGACCGCCCTGAGTTCCCGGAAAAACCCTGCTGTTTACGGTCTTAGCGTGCTCCTCCTTCATCATTACCATCCCGCCCCGCGGTCCCCGAAGCGTTTTATGGGTGGTAGTCGTTACGAAATCGCAGTGGGGAACGGGGTCCGAGTGAAGCCCTGCGACCACAAGTCCCGCCGGATGCGCTATGTCAGCCCATAAAAGCGCTCCGCATTCGTTCGCTATGCTCCTGAATTTCGCGTAGTCCACATCCCTCGGGTAAGCGCTCCAGCCGGCGATTATAAGCCCGGGAGAGTGCTTGAGGGCAAGCTCCCTTACCTCGTCGTAATCAATCGTTCCCGTTTCTTTTGAAACCCCGTAGGCAACGACATTATAGAGGCGGCCGGAAAAATTAACAGGATGCCCATGGGTAAGATGCCCTCCGTGGTCAAGCCTCATTCCCAGAACCGTCTCTCCGGGCTTAAGCGCGGCGAAGAACACGGCCATGTTCGCCTGAGCTCCCGAGTGCGGCTGCACGTTCACGGCGTCCGCCCCGAAAAGCTCAAGTGCCCGCTCGCGCGCCAGATCCTCGGCCACGTCAACGAATTCGCATCCACCGTAATAACGTCTTCCCGGAAGACCCTCGGCGTACTTGTTGGTAAGCACAGACCCCATGGCTTCCATGACGGCGTCGCTAACGTAGTTCTCAGACGCTATCATCTCGAGTTTCCATTCCTGGCGCTGTGTTTCCATGCGGATAACTTCAGCTATCTGCTCATCAATCCCCATTAGATGGCTCATCTGTTCACCTCGAAACGAGAAAGTATTTAGAAGACGGCCCCTCTGGGCCAAGCACCGTCAGGCGCGGCGACCCGTCGATAATCCAGTATGCTGGAAAAAAGCCGCACGATAATTGTGTAAATTTAAAGTGAGAAGCCACGGGATATTTCATTTTTCCCGGGGAAAAGAATACCGAATGCCCCGGAAACCTCAATTTCGTTATAGATGCCGCTGGGGGGAACGGAAAATCCCTCCGGGAGAGGATAAACACGGGGAGTGGAAACTATAATGGCGAAAACCGCGAAACGAAACGGATACATAGAAATAAAAGGCGCCAGGGAAAACAACTTAAAGAACATAGATGTTCTGATCCCTCAAAACAGGTTCACGGTGGTGACAGGTCTCAGCGGTTCGGGCAAATCATCCCTCGTGCTTGATACCGTCTACAAAGAAGGACTCAGAAGGTATATCGACTGCCTTTCAACCTACGCAAGACAGTTCATAGAAAAAGTCGAGCGCCCCGCGATGGACGACATAGAAGGTCTTCCAACTCCCATAGCGATCGAAAGCCGAAACAGCGTAATAAACTCCCGCTCCACCGTGGGCACCACGACGGAAATATACGACTACATGAGACTTCTCTTTGCGAAAATCGGAAAAACCCGCTGCCCCGAGTGCGAAGAGCAAGTAAGCGAGCACTCCCCTCAATCCATTATGCGGCTGCTGATCGAAAAATTCCCGGAAAAAAGAGCTGTCATATGCTTTGAGACCGAGGAGGGGGTGCCTCTCTTTCAATACATGAAAAAAGGTTACTCCCGCATCTACAGGGACGGGAAAACGGAGGACATGGAAAAAAGCGGAGAGCACTCGAACGGGAAGACGCAGGTAGTCACCGCGAGAACCGCTATCGGCGAGCGATCAAAATCGAGGGTCACAGAAGCCCTCGAGGCCGCCTTTTCAGAAGGCAGCCGGGCGTTTGTGCACATAGCCACAGGACAAAGCCTCCGTTTCTCAAAAGAACTTCGCTGCGACAGCTGCGACACAGCGTTTGAAAAACCCACCCCGAACATGTTCTCCTTCAACAGTCCCTACGGCGCATGCGAGGAGTGCAGCGGGTTCGGAAGAAACCTCGAGATCGACCCTGAGCTCCTCGTTCCCGACCCCGCTCTCAGCCTTGCCGAAGGGGCAATCGAACCTTTTACGAAAACTTCCTACAGAAAGCAAATGAGAAAACTGCTTGCCTTCGCCGAGGATGTGGGAATAGATACGGAGAAACCTTTTTCGGAACTTTCAGCCGGAGAGAAGGATCTGGTTTTCAGCGGAAACGACGATTACTACGGCGTGAGGGGATATTTCAGAAGGCTTGAGCGGAAAAATTACAAAACCCACATAAGGGTTTTTCTCTCAAGGTACCGCTCCGCTTTTACGTGCGGGGACTGCCGCGGAAGCAGGCTCAAGGAAAAAGCCCTTAACGTACGGATAGAAGGAAAAAACATATTTGATCTCTCGGGGATGTCCGTAAAGGATCTAAAATCCTGGTTTGACCGCGTAGTGCCGTCCGCTTACGAACTTGAGATCGCCTCCGACATTATGAAGGAAATAAATTCACGCCTCGATTTTCTTATCCACGTGGGACTTGACTACCTGACTCTCTCAAGACTCACGCGCACGCTATCGGGCGGAGAGGCGCAGAGAATAAACCTCGCCTGTCAGATGAGTTCACGGCTTACCGAGACCCTGTACATTCTGGATGAGCCCTCGATCGGTCTGCACGCGAGGGACATGAACCGGCTCAACTCGCTTATAAGAGAACTCCGGGGAAGAAACAACACCATCATCCTCATAGAACACGATCTTGACACCGTAAGATCCGCTGACTACATAGTGGAGCTCGGTCCTCAGGCGGGAGACGGCGGAGGAGAAATCGTATACCAGGGAACACTCAGGAGTTTTCTGCGTTCGGCGAAAAGCTCGACCACGAGAAAATACCTCGCGAATGAAAAGAAAATAGAAGTTCCCGGTTCCCGCAGAAAGACCACCGGCAATTCAATAAACGTAATCGGGGCAGGCGAAAACAATCTTAAAGAGATCGACGTGCGCTTTCCCCTCGGAACTCTCACGTGCGTAACCGGGGTATCGGGGTCGGGGAAAAGCTCGCTTGTAAACGACATTCTGTATAACGCTCTTCTGAGAAAATTCAGAAGAAAAACGGATAGGGTCGGAAAACACAAACGGATAGAGGGCACAGACAATATAGACGACGTGATAATCCTTGATCAGGCGAGCATAGGAAGAACCTCAAGATCAAACCCCGCCACTTACATAAAGGTTTACGACGACATACGCAAAATCCTCGCCGGACACTACCAAGCGAAACTCCGCAAGCTTACCCCGTCACATTTTTCCTTCAACGTGAGCGGAGGACGCTGCGAGAAATGCACGGGAGAGGGAAGCCACAGGGTCGAGATGCACTTTCTCGCCGATGTCATGGTGACGTGTGAGGAATGCGGGGGCAAAAGGTTCGGAAAAGAGGTGCTCGCCTACAGATACAAGGGGAAAAACATAGATGACATACTTAACCTCACTGTCGATCAGGCCATGGTTTTCTTCTCGGGAAGTCCGGCCGTTACCAGAAAACTCAAGGTTCTAAAGGACGTCGGATGCGGTTACCTGAGGCTCGGTCAACCCGCTACAACGTTATCCGGCGGAGAGGCGCAGAGAATAAAGATAGCCAGGGAGCTCGCAAGAAAAGAAAAAAACAATATCCTCTACATCCTTGACGAACCCACGGTAGGACTTCATATTGACGACATAGGCAAACTCCTCAGTGTCCTCAACAGGCTTGTCGACGCCGGAAACAGCGTGATAGTGATAGAACACAACCTTGAGATGATAAAATCCGCCGACCACGTAATCGATCTCGGGCCCGAAGGTGGAGACAACGGGGGCCGCATAGTGGCCACGGGCACTCCCGAACAGGTAGCCTCCGTAAAAGGTTCTCACACCGGAGAGCATCTGAGACCGCTTCTAGGTTAGCAGCGTTACATATTTTTTTCGCCATGGGGTAGAATAAAACCTTAAAAACAATTTTCCGGAGAGAAAAAATGCTTGCAGACAGAAAAATACCTTTCAGCGAATCCAAGGAAGAAGAGTGGGAACTTCTGAAACAGAAGACCGAAGGCGGCATAGAACTTATGCTCGAAGACTCCCAGAGATGGTTTCTGGCCACAACGGAAGATGACGGAATCAGGATAACTTCCGCAGAGAAAAACGTGCGACCGCTTGCAGTCCGCGAACCACCGCTTATCGAGTTCGATGAGTTCAAAAGAGTGTCGGAAGTCTATAACGAAGCCTTTTTCGGCGGAATCGGTGATCTTTCGGGAAGACTCGAGGCCCACAACTCAAGCCCGAACATGCGTTATCTCTTCATGCTGATTTACTATCTGATTTAGATAGCTCTGAAAGCCGTAAGTGCATCAAAAACCATTTGATCGCGGTTGAAAAATTATCCCGGATCGGACGTCTTACCGAGCGGAAGGCAGCTTAAAATTCCCTAGGATAATTCAAAAAAGGAATTTGAAATAGCCTAAACAATCGTTGCAACTTGTCTGATAAGCAACCACAACTTCCCCTGGAAGCTTATGAAGAAACCTCTAAAGCCGTACTTCCAGATCACATAAGTTGGGTAGGAGGGAATTTGGCTCCGGCGGCAGGACTCGAACCTGCGACCCGATGATTAACAGTCATCTGCTCTGCCAACTGAGCTACACCGGAACTGTAGAAAATAGAAAAAACCCAAGGAGTAGTTAATTTTATATAGATAAGAAAAACAGTCAATAAATCTAATACCGAGTAAAAATGGCCGGCAAAAAAGAAGAAAAAAAGAAACCGGAGAAAGCGAGTTCATCTCTTCCTGTACTTTCAAACTCCCTGCAAAGCTATCTGGCGCAGATCAGAAACCACCCTGTTTTGAGCAGGGAAGAGGAATACGAACTTGCGATGAGGCTAAGGGAAACGGGAGACCTCGAGGCCGCAAGACAGCTGATCGTATCAAACTTGAAATTCGTCGTGCGTATCGCGAACGAGTACAAGAATTACAACGTAAACACCATGGATCTCATTCAGGAAGGCAACATAGGACTGATGAAGGCCGTAAGAGGCTTTGATCCGACCAAGGGATACAGACTTATTTCATACGCGGTCTGGTGGATAAGGGCGTACATACAGAACCATATAATGAAAAACTGGAGTCTTGTAAAAGTCGGAACAAACCAGTCACAGAGAAAGCTCTTCTACAAGCTGAGATCAACAAAAAACAAAATTGAAGCCACCGGAGCGGAGATGGGAGAGGACATCTATTCCGAGATAGCCAAGGAGCTTGACGTGCCAGACAGCCAGGTAATCGAGATGGACCGGATAATGTCCGGAAAAGACCTGTCTCTTGACGCGAACGTGGAAGGGAGCACGGAACGCACTTACCTTGACATTCTGGGGGACACGTTTGATCAGGAAGAATTTCTTGAAGATTCCCAGGCCCGACCGCTTGTGGCGAAAAGAATAAAAGAGGCTTTGGCGAACTTAAAAGACAGGGAAAGATACATTATCGAGAGGCGCGTTCTCACCGATTCTCCCGAAACTCTTGAAAAACTTTCCCGTAAATTCGGCATCTCAAGAGAGCGGGTAAGACAGATAGAGAAAAACGCTCTTAACAAAATCAGACGGGAATTTCAAAAAGAGGAATTCTATATATAGAATTTTTGACGTAAAGACGAACTCGAGAGAGCTTCCACTCCTAACACCCTGAAATTTCTAACTATTTACGAAGTTCTTATTTCCAATTGCAGATGCAAATTCTAGTTGAATTCATGCCCAATTTATAATATGTTCTATAATAAGTAGTGTGGTTCTCCTCATAACCGTGAATTCAGATAGGAGGTATGAAATGAATAGATTTACAACGGTTGCTCTCTCTTTGCTTCTCTTAATGCTGATTCCTTTTTCATCAAACGCCCAGCAGCTCTATATAAGTACTGAGGTGGGATTCGGTATCGGAAATTCTCTGGATACCGACGCCAGTGATACCGATTTCGGCACCCTGTGCGATCAACACTTAAACCCAAAGGGCGATAATCATTTTGACCCTGGTGTATGTTCTTCTGAGACATCAGTCTGGAATAACAGCTTTGACGGGGCAACGGGAGTAATAGCCGGAGTCGCTTTGGGCGTCAGCACAGATTTGGGCGCGAGAATTGAAGCTGAGTATCTTTATTTTGGCGCGCAATACGATTCGACATCCCCGGTTGTTGGAGGAGGTGGGGATATTGCGGATAAAGCAAATCAGGAACTCATCCGTTCTGATGAACGCATAGGAGGGGTAAATATAAACAGTCTGTTCGTTAACGTTTATTATGACCTTCCAGTCTCCGGACAGCTACGTCCTTACATTGGAGGCGGCGTGGGTTTCGGAATGGCCGAGGTGGAATGGGACGCCGTTTGGGCCCGTAATATAGACCCGGATGTAATTACGACGGCGGACGATGCGGAATATCTGGGTTCCGACCCCGCCAACGAAGAAGAGGATCGCCAAGCTCTGCATCAAAGAATCGCCGGCACCACAAGCACGGCAAGCCATACTCTCGAAGACACAGTGCTTGGTTATCAGGCAGTGGTGGGAGTGGACTACATGCTGACCGACAGTGCTTCAATCGGGGTCAAGGGTCGCTGGGTCAAGTACGCCAAGTTCAGCGGCACAGATGAATGGGACCAGTTGCGCGGTCACGCCCCAAACAATGGCTCAGGAACGAATACGGTTGAATACACGATTGAAACTGACGATTTAAGCGCGTTTGGAGTCAGTCTGGTAATGAAATATGCGTTTTGATTTCTGGTTACTTCAAGCAATATGGAAAAAGATTTAACGGACCGAGGTCCCGTACGTTTTATGGGATATGGCGGTGCCCTCATGTAAAAGTGAGAGCATAGGGCCGGTCACCGTGAATTTATACGGGGTCCTCGGGTCCGTCTTAATTATGATTTTTCCAAGCAGAGATAGACTCCCCTAGTCAAATTTGAACTTCATGGAGAGGAGTTCCGTACAAGCACACTCTGGATTTAGAAACTAACCCGGAGAGTATTTTATCGAACTCAGAAACGGCGAATTATTGCCAAGCGGGCAGTGGAAAGCCTGTTTTCAACTTCGTAGGACGCAGCCCTTCTGGGAGTTTCGGGTCCGCAGCAGCGGTTATTTGCGGATCGGTTAACAAGATGGGTGCTCTCACCGAAATCCAGGTACAAACCCTCTAACCGTAGCGCCCAGACATCGGACAGCGCGGTTTCCAGGCCGGCTCCGATTACCCAGCCCACTTCCGTTGAATCCTTGCTGAACGAATCATCGGGATCCACCATGGAACCCGAATCATCGGAATCAATATCGGTTACCGAATTGCTGATGCCTGCAAAAGCCAGTCCGCCGGTGACAAATACTGTTACGCGGCCGATTCCCTGTTCAACTCCCCCGCGCGCAGAAACGATCCATGAAAATTCCGATTCAGCAGTTTCGTCCAAGCCGTCAGGATCAAGCTTGTCAGTAGACGCCGACACATTGGTCAACATACTGTCAAGCTCCATTCTTAGGGTCAAGACTCCTACATCGAATTTCCCCCCTACGAGGACGCCACCGGCAAAACCCGTATCGTCATATTTGGAAACCGAACCGGGATTTCCCCCGTCAGCAAAGCCATCGATATCTATTATTCGGTTTTTCATAAAAGCGGGGCCGACAAAGATCCCGGCGTATTTGGTGAAGTTTACAAGTTCGGGTTCGCTTTGTGCAGGATCATTCTCGCTTTCGCTCTGCGTTGGATCATCCGGCACGCCACCTGCAAAACCGGCATTTGGAATGACCAAAAAAACCAGTAAAAAAACTGTTAAACCACCTGCCAGAAGTTTTGCCTTACAGTTTTCTATCCTTACGAAACCCACAAAGGAATTAACAGTCTTCTTCATAGTAGTTCTCCTAAACGGTCCAGCATTTTCGGTATGTTGCCGGGCATGTTCCCACCCGCCTGGGCCATCTCGGCACCTCCGCCCCCTTTTCCTCCGACGACCCCTGCAAGCTCGCTTACAAGTTTTCCCGCATGGTACCTACCGACAAGATCTTTTGTAACTCCCACAAGAATAAAGACCTGCCTTCCATTCTCCGCAACAAGAACAGCAACCGCATTGTTCATTTTTCCTTTCAGGTAGTCCCAAAGAGAACGCAGTTCCGCAGGTTTTGAAACGGAGACCTTCTCCCGAAGAAGATTAATCCCTTCCACGCTCTTAACCTTGTCAACCAACCCTGCCGCTGTTTCAACTAGAGCCTTTGCCCTGAAAGATTCCATTTCCGCCTGAAGCCTGGCGTTTTCGTCGACCACTCCGGCAAGCCTCGAAAGAAGTTCGGAGCGGGGAGCACCAAGGGCGATGGAGAATTCGTTCAGGATACTTTCCTGCCCTTTCATGTAATTCCATGCCGCCTGGCCACTTACTGCCTCTATCCTTCTCACCCCCGCCGAAGACGCGCTCTCGGACACTATCTTCATCATTCCTATCTCACCCGAGGCCCGCACGTGGGTTCCGCCGCAAAGCTCCTTGCTGTAATCCCCTATCATTACAACCCTTACCCTATCGCCGTATTTCTCCTCGAATATCGCGGTAGCCCCGCCCTTTATGGCTTCGTCGTATGAAACATCTTCTTTCGTCACGACTGCGTCGTCACGCCTTATTCTCTCGTTAATAATCTGCTCTATGGAATCGAGGTCCTTTTTTTCAATCGCAGAATAGTGACTGAAGTCAAACCTGAGTCTGTCGGGCCCAACGAACGATCCCGCCTGATTCACGTGAGTACCGAGAACTTCCTTCAAAACGGCGTGGAGCACATGGGTTGAGGTGTGGTGAGCCATAACGCCTTGCCTGAACGCCGGGGCAACCTCCATGCGCACAGGATCACCGACCCGCGCATGCCCCTTATCGACAACAACGTTATGGATGAAAAATGTGGGGCTAAGTTTTTTCGTATCGAGGACCTTCGCGTGAAATCCCTGCCCGGCAATCTCGCCCCTGTCTCCCGTCTGCCCACCTGACTCTCCGTAAAAAGGGGTGACATCAGTCAATATCTGTACTTCCTGTCCCTCTTCGGCTGTCTGGGAAATTCCTTCCTGGTTTATTATTCCCGTAACCAAACTGTCGGAAGAGAGTGTCTTGTAACCGACAAACTCCGTCGTCATCTCCCCGGAAAGCTGAAGCAGAAGAGACGCAAGATCGTCTTCGCCCATGCCTCCACGAGCTTTTCTTGACTTGGTTCTCTGCTTCTCCATCTCCTTTTCAAAACCCTGCAGGTCGATCTCTATACCCTCGTTTCTAGTTATATCCTCTGTGAGGTCGACCGGAAATCCGTAGGTGTCGTAGAGGCTGAAAACCACCTTGCCTGAAAGTTTTTTCCTTTTCCCGAGCTTTGCGATTTCCTGATTAAGAAGTTCAAGTCCCCTGTCCACCGTCTCAAGAAACCTCTCTTCCTCACTTTTCACGACCTGGGACACGAAATCTCCTTTTTCCCTGATCTCAGGATAGGCATCTGACATGACCCCTTCAACCGCGGGCAGAACCCTGTAGATAAAAGGTTCGTCTATCCCCAGAAATTTCGAGTGGCGAACAGCTCTTCTTAGTATTCTTCTAAGAACGTAACCCCTCCCCTCGTTTGACGGGAATACCCCGTCCGATATAAGAAAGGCAAGCGCTCTTGAGTGATCCGCTATAACCCTCATAGCCACTTCGGTTGAGCTGTCAGCGGAGTATTCTCTTCCGGAAAGTTCCTCTATCTGGGCTATTACTCCTCTTAAAAGATCGGTCTCATAATTGCTTCTTGCTCCCTGAAGAACCGCCGTGAGCCTTTCAAGTCCAAGCCCCGTGTCGATGCTGGGACGAGGAAGCGGCGCCATCTCTCCCCTCTCATTTCTCTCAAACTGCATGAACACCAGATTCCAGAGTTCAAGATAGCGGTCGCACTCGCACCCGACGGCGCATCCCGGCTTCCCGCATCCGAACGACTCCCCCTGATCTATAAGTATCTCGGAACACGGACCGCACGGACCTGTATCTCCCATCGACCAGAAATTGTCTTTCTCTCCCATTCTAACGATCCTTTTCTTGGCAACGCCGATCTCTTTGTTCCAGATCTCAAAAGCCTCGTCGTCGTCTTCATAAACAGTTACCCAGAGTTTTCCCTTGGGCAGCCCGTAAACGTTGGTAATAAGATCCCATCCGTAACTGATGGCTCCTTCCTTGAAGTAATCCCCAAAAGAGAAGTTTCCGAGCATTTCGAAGAAAGTATGATGTCTCGCCGTATACCCGACGTTGTCAAGATCGTTGTGCTTTCCCCCGGCCCTGAGACACTTCTGGGAAGAAACCGCTCTCTTGAAATCCCTGGTCTCGGTTCCCGTGAAAACATTTTTGAACTGAACCATTCCGGCGTTGGTAAAGAGAAGGGTCGGATCGTTCTCCGGTATGAGAGTTGAACTGCGGACCGGTTCATGGCCTCTTTCGGAGAAATACTCGATAAACTCTTTTCTGACCTCGTATCCTTTCATCTGATAAACCCCCGCACACCCAAACGGTGAACCGCGATTGACCGCGAAGCCCGTTGTTCAGTCCGGATGAGAAAATATAACAGGAATGGTAGAAAACTGAATTGAGACAGAAGCGGCAAGTGAAAAAAGAACCCTATCTTCCGGTTCGCCGCAACGCTTCTTCCTCGACCCCGGTCACGGCGTAACAGGGTTCACCCCCGACCTTTTCACGTCTTACTTCAAGATAATCGCTTGCGCTTTCGCGGAAATTGGTCGTAACGAATATGCTCCAGGCCCTCGCCCCGTCGCAAAGAGCCTTAGCTTCGTCCACAAAGGGTTTTGCGAGCGTGAAAACATCCGATTCCGCAGGTACCGACAAATCAGCCGAGGAAATGCCCATTTTAAGCTTTATATCCGACCGGGCAGGTATTCTCTTCCCATCCACGACTCCGGCGAAAAGCTGCATTATCTCAACCGCGCAACATACGCAGCTGAGTTCCGCCACGGGACCGGAACTGGAATCGGAGTCGGTGAAAAAAGCCACGATCTCATCGCGGAGTATGGCCTCTACCGTACCCCCGAAGGAACCTATAGTGGTTGAAACGGATTTTCTGTAATCAGCCGTAAGGGAATTGACGCTAGATGGCGAAATATCTTCAATCAGGCTCTCAAAGTCCGCAATCTTCACGACGAGTATGCTGATATCAGTCTTTTCTCCCTCGGAATCCACAACGCCGGTATCTGGAAAAGAGATCTCTTCAGGTTCGGCGTCCTCTTCCTCAGAAACATGAACGATTTCCACGATCCCCTCGTCAAAAGAATCTGCGGGAGTCTCAAATGAAGAAACCTCCGACGGCTGTTCCTGACTTAAGATTATCTTCGGACGGAAATCCACCTGCAAATCAGCGGAACGGTCAAAATCCACATCATCTGGCTCCTCCTTACCGTCCCGTCCAACTGACTCTCCTTCAAGTGAAGAGGCCATTTCGTTAAATTCACGGCAGAGCCACTGAACGCCGGCACCAGCAATAAGCGAAGACCGACCATCCAGACGAACCGAGTAATCTCCACTGGCAACGGAACTTACAGCGTCTGAGAATTCCCCGAGAAACCTAAACGCCCTATCGCTTACAAAACGTATTAAGGAGGTAAAGACAACTGCCATCAGGGAACCGAAAATCAGGCTCCAGAGCACAGCGTCAAAGTAGAATTTCTTGCTGACAGAGCTTCTCAGGCCCACAAGAACGGTTTTTCCCTCAGGTCCCTTGAGCGTAAGCTTTTCAAAACCCTTGTCATCCTGAAAGCCGAAACTTTTCTCAAGCACTCCGTTATGATCAAGAAGCCTTACGTACCCCACATCATTTCTGGTATCAAGAACGCTCCTTGCACGGTCGGCGAAAAAGTCTTCTTCGCCGAATACTTCTTCCATTTCTGCAATTCTGAGATCGGCGTATCTTTCCGGAAAGTAAAAATGCTGGAATGCGAAAACTGCCCCGGACGAGAGTATAAGACAGAAAAGAAATACTGGAAAGGATGGGACCAGATTAAAAGATTTTTTCCGGTTTTTTGAAGGATTCAAGGTAACTTTCCGTTTAACTCATCCAGAAGGACAATATGCCGGTAAAAGTGTTGCACTAATTATAATAGGAGAAAAACAAAAAAACTAGTTTTACGGGAAACCGCTCAGGCGGGAACTACGGAAACCTTGGTTCTGCCCTTTCCGGATTTATGAAATTTCACAACCCCGTCGGACAGTGCGAATATCGTGTAATCCTTTCCAAGCCCCACGTTCAGACCAGGCTTGATGCTGGTACCACGCTGCCTTACTATTATATTCCCCTTGACAACCGGCTGGCCTCCGAATTTCTTTACGCCAAGCCTCCTGCCTATGGAATCCCTTCCGTTTTTGGAACTTCCGCCGCCTTTTTTGGTTGACATGCTTACCCGCCTCCGCGAATCAAGCGCTTATGCTAGTAATCTCGACGCTGGTCAGGTTCTGGCGATGGCCCGCCTTCTTCCTGTACCCTTTTCTTCTTTTGAACTTGAAAACTACTATTTTCTCGCCCTTTTTCTGCCTTATTATTTTACCCTCAACCTTGGCACTTTCAACAACAGGGCTACCGACCTTGACGTCCTCTCCGTCAGCAGACACGAGCAGGACTTCTTCAAAGTTTACCTCTTCGCCGGGTTCGCCGGAGATTTTTTCTATATCAATAATGTCACCCGGCTTGACTACATACTGTTTTCCGCCGGTTTTTATAACAGCGTGCATAAGACCCTCCGCACTTTATGGAAGCACTATTTTGCCTGTTAGAAAATTCTTTTGTCAAATGCCGTCCTGAAGATCCCATGTCTTGAGGATCGTGTAACGGGATCCCCGGGGTCCGAGTTCACTTCGCACAAGCCCGATTCTGGTAATGGAGAACTCCGTTTCGTCCAGTCGAGGGATTTTCTCGATCCCCTCAAAACTCCCCTTGATCCTGCCTATAGTCACATGCGGAATGAATTTTCTCTTTTCCATCTCAAACCCGTTCTGCAGGACCGCGCATTGGACTTTGTCAAAAAGAAACTGAAACCTCTCGCTTTTCATAAGACTCAAGGCCAGCACCCTGGGATTTCTCGAACCCGGAAACAGGCGAAGATTACCAAATCCTGACTCAACGTGTCCCGAACCATAAACCATGGAACCAATATCCGTTGATATGCCCGCAAGCCGCGATTCATCCACATCTCCCAGAAACCTGAGCGTAACGTGGAATTTCTCTCTTGGCTCCCATCTCACACCCCGCAGAAAACCCCGAAGCGACTCCACGTAGTGAAAAAGCGCGTCTCTTGTTTCCTCGGGAAGAAAAGCCGCGATAAAAAGTCTCAAGAGCAAGGCCCTCCCCAATCCGCTATTTCACGCACCAGGTGGAAAACGAATCGTTTTCGCCTTTGGAAAGCGGAAGCTTGTTCTCACCGTTTAAGTACATGATATATATCTGCCTTTTTCCAAGCTTTTTTGAGGAGAAAGTAATGTAGTGACCGTCGGGAGACCATGAGGGGTGCTCGTTTCTTCCCGAAGCTGTAAGCCTCTGCTCCCCTCGGCCGTCAGGTCCTACAGCGTAGATATCAGCCTCGGATTTTGTTACTTTCACAAACGCTATACGGTTAACCGAGGCGCTTGGAGACCAGACCGGATCTGTATTGTAACCTCCCGAGGTAATTCTTCTGGCACTGCCTCCCTCCGAACTCATCACGTATATGTTCGGCGCTCCCGCCCTGTCAGACACAAAGGCGATCTTTTTGCCGTCGGGAGACCAGGTCGGGGAAAGGTCTATGGCGGGAGATCTGGTAAGCCGCTTCAGTATTTCCCCTGAGGAAGAAGCTATGTATATGTCTCCGTTACGGCTAAATGCCACGTGCGCGCCGTCTGGGGACCAGCGTGGGGAATTGTCGAGGTGAATGCCCCGGGTTATCCTCCTGCCCTCGGCGGGAAGTTGGGTGGCCTTGAAATTCAGCAGGTAGACGTCATGGTCCCAGCTTTTGTCTGAAGTGAAAACCACCTGGCTTCCGTCAGGTGAACAGTCAGGAGAAAGAACCGAAGATCCGTGATTGGTAAGCTTCTTTGCGTTGTGCCCGTCGTAATCCATGATAAAGAGATCCTTTCCATGACCACGCCCCCTGACAAACACGATCTCAGAGTCAAAAAAACCGTCAAGGCCGGTAATTTCCCTCATGATTTCGCCCGCAAATTTGTGCACCACGTTTCTTATGTGGCGCGGAGACGTCACATATCTTCTTCTCAACCGCTCCCGTCTTCCGGGCACATCATAAACTATGAGTTCGTAAAGAACCTCCCGGGGGGAAACGCTGAAATTTCCGCTCACCAGATACTTGGTTTTCTGCGCATCCAAATATTCGAAGTCTATATCTTCAAAAGAGGAGGAAAACAGTATGCTCGCCGGGCGGACCTCGAAAAGGGCGGCATTGGTGAGGTCGTTTTTGAGGACACTAGTGAAATTCTTTCCGTATATGCTTAAATCCCCCTTGGCCTTAAGCACAGCTACGGCAATTGGTATTTTCTTTATCGGAGAAGTAGCCGGAGGAAGCAGTATCTGCGCGGTCGCCAAGCAGGGGAGAAACAAGAGCGTAAAGAAAACCGCAACCACTAATCTCATCTTTTTTTCTTTCCAGGCCCCGAGGCCGCAAACCGGACAGCGGTCTCGCGGCAAAAATATATACCGAGATAGACCTTCAGTCACTCAGTTCAACGTTCCAGTAAGACATGTCGACAAAGCTCAGAAAAGGTTCCCACTCCTCATACCTCACGGTTCTGAAATGGAGATTGGAAAAAATACTCGCAGCGGGTTTCACAGGCTTGGCAAGCAATTTCATGTTCGCCTGCTCGGGAGTCTTTCCTCCCTTTTTCCTGTTGCACTTAACGCAGCAACACACTATGTTGTCCCAAGTACTTCTTCCGCCCATTGACCGCGGAATTACATGGTCAAGTGTAAGATCTCTTTTCGGGAAAGCCTTCGCGCAGTACTGGCACTTATCCGCGTCCCTTCTGAAAATGTTTATCCTGTTGAACTTAGGCTGTTTTCTGTGATACCCCTCATACCTCACGAGAATTATCACCCGGGGAGCCTTTATGACGTTGGTAACGGTTCTCACGCAGTCGTCAGCATCGACCGAACGGATATCCTTCCACGAATCGAAGTCAAACGTCTCATACTCCCTGTTTACGGCCCTTGCGGCCCCACCATAAAGAAGAATAAAAGCTCTTTTCAGGCTCGTTACCGAGACAGGGACGAAAAACCTGTTCAAAACCAGTACCGGTGACTGAAGCATAATAGCCGACTAATTTACCGGCTTGGGGAGGTTATTCAAGAATGTGTCGACACTTTTATTTTCCTTAACTGTTCGTTAAAATTGTGATCGCCTAGCTAGGAGGAAGTCCCTTAACATGGAAATGAAAACTAACCTGCTGATCCAGATAATCCTCTGCGCAGCACTTTTTCTGTCCATATTTTTTCTCGCAAGATCAAACTCCGAGGCGGAAAAAGAACTGGAATCAAGGAAAGATAGAAAATAGATGTATCCCGAACTCCTCAGAATAGGCGATTTTCAGATTACCTCTTTCGGGGCGATGGTCGCCGCCGCTTTTCTCGTCGCTTTCTGGGTTTCCGGGATGGAGTTTGAGAGAAAGGGAATATCAAGGCGACTTCACGAACACGTTTTTCTCGCCTCTCTGGTGGGAGGCATACTGGGCGCCAAGCTCCTTTTTCTGATTGAGAACATTCCCCTAAGCGATCTTCTCTCCTACCCCGCGCATTATCTGCTTCTAAGAGGCGGTCTTACTTTCTACGGGGGATTCTTTCTGGCCCTCTTTGCCTTTTTCGTGGTAATAAAAAAACACGGGGAAAGCTTCTGGAAAGTTCTTGACGCCACCGCCCCGGCACTCGCGATAGCCTACGCGACGGGAAGACTCGGCTGCTTTCTGGTGGGAGACGATTACGGAATCGCTTCCTCCCTTCCCTGGGCAATGCCGTTTCCAAAGGGCTCTCCCCCGACGCTTGAAGCCGTGCATCCGACGCAACTCTATGAAATTATCATAATGTCTTTGGTGTTCGTAGTGCTCTGGAAATTAAGGAAAAGCAAAAGGCCCGTGGGATGGCTTGCCTGCATATATCTTGTGCTCGCGGGTCTTGAAAGGTTCTTTGTAGAGTTCATAAGAAATACTACCGAGAGCCCTATATCCGGCTTGTCGGTAGCGCAGATAATGGCGCTTTTTCTGATTCTTGTAGGGGCGCTTAAATACATATCCGTTCGCAAGCGCAGCAAAGCGTCCTGAACCCGCAATTTCGCCGCTACACATGAAAAAAATCCGGATAAACAAGCCGACCGGAAGCCAGATCCTGGCCGCCGGATCCGGGGTGCTTTTTTCCATATCCCTCTTCTCAAGCGCTCTCGGCTTACTGGGCTGGATATGCTTTGTCCCGCTGCTTGCGGCCCTTCGGGGAAAAACCGCCCGGCAGTCTCTTCGACTGGGGATGATATCCGGGACATCCATGAACCTTGTCTCGCTTTACTGGCTCGTCGGAACCCTGACTAGGTTCGGGGAAATCCCCTTGGTCCCAAGCATGGCGGCCGTGTTTGTGTTCTGCGTTTACTCATCACTTCAGTTCGGAATTTTCACCTGGTATATCTCAAGGCTCGGACTCTGCCGCAGAAAAAGCGTCTCAAACGCACTTGTGATTTCTTTTGCCTGGGTAGTCGCAGAATTTTTCTTCCCGGTTCTTTTTCCCTACGGAATAGGAGTCTCCCAGGGCTACTATCCGACGGTAATACAGGTGGTTGACACGCTCGGGGTTAACTTTCTCGGGTTTTTGATGTTTTTTGCAAACGTATCGGTTTTCTACCTTGTAGACGATATACGGCAAAGAAGCAGACCCGTACTCGCTCCCCCGGTAATCTCGGTCGCCGCGATTGCGGTCGTGTTCGGTTACGGAACTTTCAGAATAAATGAAATAGAGAAATTTCTTGAAACAGAACCTAGGGTGGAAGTCGCAATGGTTCAGGCAAATTTCGACTATGCAGAAAAGAATCTCGACAACGAACCGATTATAACGGAAAAACACAGGGAGATGTCACGGGAGTTCACCGAGGCGGATCTTGTGATCTGGCCGGAAACGTCGGTTCAGCACTGGTTCCCCAAAGAAGATTCCGTGTACAGAATCGAAGACCAAATAGACGTGGTGCCGGCGGGACACGCAGCGCACTTTCTTATCGGGGGACTCTCCTTTATCCCGGACCCCGCCCTGCTCGAAGACGGCTGGGACGAGGAAGATCACAGAAAATACAACACGGCTTTTTTAGTTGATCCCCAAAGCAATATCCTTGAGCAATACAGCAAAACCCGGCTTTTTCTGCTGGGTGAATATTTCCCCTGGATAAACGAGGAGCTCAGATTTTTGAAAAGAGTCTTTCCCATGATCGGAGACCTTACCCCGGGAGAGGGATCCAGAGTACTTGAGATTCCCGGAAAGAACATAAAGATAGGACCCCTTATATGTTATGAGGATATAATGGCGGGACTTTCGAGGAACTACGTGAAAACAGGAGCTAACCTGCTCGTGAACCTCACCAATGACGCATGGTTCGGAAGGAGTATAGCTCCCTATCAGCATCTGCTCCTTTCAATTCCGAGGGCGGTCGAGACGCGTCGCTACCTGGTAAGATCAACAAACAGCGGTATAAGCGCGATCGTATCTCCGACAGGGAAAATCGAAGCCCGCACGGGCATATTCACTGAGGAGAGTTTGAAGGGAAATGTGGTTTTGATCGATTCGATTGAAACTCTCTACACAAAAGTGGGAGATATATTCGCGTGGATAGCCCTTGCGGTAACGATTCTTTTCGTCGCGAAAAACTACCTAGGAAGGAAATATGCTGACTAGGGCTTCTATGAGCTGGTCGTTTTCGTCGCTGGTTCCGACCGTGATCCTGAGGCAGTCGGCAAGGCGCCCCTCTCCCTCAAAGCGACGGACCAGAATATCGTTTTTGACAAGCTCCGTGAAAAGGAAATCCGCGTCCGGAACCCGTATCAGGAAAAAATTCGCGTCCGTTGGATAAACATGAATCCCCTCAATTCGCTCAAGCGACGCGTGAACTCTTTCTCTCTCGCTCAATATAAGGCTTATTTTCCGTTCAATAAAATCGGAGTTCTCAAGCGCAAAGGACATTACCATCTGGCTAAGAGAATTTATGTTGTAGGGCAACCGCGCCTTGTTTACTTCGCTTGCTATCTGCGGTTGCGCAAAGAGCATTCCGAGCCTGGCACCTGCAAATCCTATCTTGGACATCGTTCTCAGGACCAGCAGGTTTTCATATTTCTCTATATGGGGAACATAGCTCTTTTTGGAAAAATCGCAGTAGGCCTCGTCAAGAACCACCGCACCCGAGCTTGCCTCCAAGATCTCTAGAATCTTCTCCTCCGAGAAAGAGTTCCCCGTAGGATTGTTCGGAGTTGCGAGAAAGACAATATCAGGATCTTCGGCGCTGATCATCTCCAAGGTCGGTTCTAGATCTATATCAAAGTTCTCATCGAGCGTGATTTCCGTTACCTGTTTGCCCAGGATAAGCGACGTGATCCTGTACATCGAAAAAGTCGGGGACGGTACGAGCACGCGACCGGATTTTCCCCCAAGCACTTCGACGATCATCTGGATTATCTCGTCTGAGCCGTTGCCGAGCAATATACCGTCTCTGGGGAAACCTACAGTGCGTGAAAGGGAGGTTCTTAGCTCCAGAGCCTCAGGGTCCGGATAACGGTTTACGGGAAGTTCCGCCAGCCGCTTGGAAAGCGCAAGCTTCTCCCGGCTCTCAAGATCGTAAGGGCTTTCGTTTCCGTCGAGTTTCACCGAGCACTCGACCCTCGGCACCGAGTAAGGAGATATGGACCTTACATTCTTGGAAATCCTGCTTTTAATTGAACTGGAATCAGACACTCGTGTCTCCTGGTCTAAACCGTAGTATGAATATTACTCAGGAATCTTCAATCCGTCTTTTTACCGAAAACGCATGCCCCGAAAGTCCTTCGGCGTGGGCAAGATTCATAACGGTCGCACCGAGAGATGAAAATCCCTTCTTCGACATTGATATGGTGCTCGGCATTCTCAGGAAATCATAGACGCTTAGAGGAGAGGAGAACCTCGCCGCTCCCCCCGTGGGAAGCACGTGACTCGGACCCGAAACATAATCGCCGAAAGGCTCAGTTGAAAGAGACCCCAAAAACACCGCTCCCGCATGTTTTATACTCTTCAGAAGAGATTTAGGAGAGCGCACGCAGAGTTCAAGATGTTCAGGGGCAACCGCGTTTGAAAGGGCCGCGGCCTGCTCCATGTTCTCGGTCACGTAGATTCTTCCGTTGTTTGAGACCGCGGCGCCCGCGATTTTCTTCCTGTCAAGCTGCTCCAGCTGCAGGAGCAGTTCCTTTTTAACTTCCTTCCCGTAATCGTAGCTTGTGGTAGCGAGAATCGGGATTGACATCTCGTCATGCTCGGCCTGGGCAAGCAGATCCGAAGCCACCCACCCCGGCGGACATGAACCGTCGGCGATAATAAGAACCTCGGTCGGGCCCGCCAGCATGTCAATGTCGCAGAAACCGTAAACCAGTTTTTTAGCTATCGTGACGTATATGTTCCCCGGACCCACTATTTTATCCACCTTCGGTATGCTTCTGGTTCCGAAAGCAAGGGCCGCTATGGCGTGGGCCCCGCCGATTTTGTAGACATTGCTCACCCCGGCAATCTCACACGCCAAGAGAACCTCGGGATTTACACGCTCCCCTGAACACGGCGTAACAACGCTTATTTCGCTTGCTCCCGCAACCCGCGCCGGTACGGCAGTCATAAGTACGGTCGAAGGATACGAAGCCTTTCCTCCGGGAACATATATCCCTACTTTCTCAATAGGTCTTATAAGCCAGCCAAGTTCATTTCCGAGCGCATCCCTGTAGGTTTTGGCTTTCGGAAGCTTTTTTCTCTGGTAGGAGCGAATCCGCGAGGCGGCCTTCCTAAGATCCCTTACAATGCCCGGTGCGACTGCGGTTGCCGCCTCTTTGAACTCGCGAGCAGAAACCCTCACGTTCTTTGCATTGACACGTGCCCGGTCAAACTTTTTCGCGTAGTGGAAAAGCGCCGAGTCTCCCCGACCTCGAACATCTTCCACAATTTCTTCAGTCTGCGAAACAAGCTCGGGGTCAAAATGGGAAGCCGATTTCTCTATTTCTCTTGACCTTCTTTCTAGGTTCTTCGAATTGATCCTTATAATCTTCATGGTCGTAACCGCGCTTTTTCCTCTAAAACCGGGTCTGAGTTTATCCTGTTTGTAAAATGCCGTAACTCAGCTTCCCGGATCGACTCCCTCTCCGAAACCGCTTTCAATCAGACGGGAGACTTCCTCCATGGCAAGCTCCGAATCTTCCCCCTCTATCGCAACCGCAACTTCCGTACCGCAAATGGCGGCAAGGGACAAAACGCCTAGTATGCTTTTTCCGTCTATCTCGAAGCTGTCTTTGCTTATCATTATACTGGAACTGAATCTGCTGGTCAGCGCGACCAGAACCGCTGCCGCTCTGGCGTGAAGACCCAGTTGGTTTTTTATTACGAAGGTTCTTACAAGCGGTTTTTGCGACAATTCACCGTTCCTCCCCAGGGCGGGACAAAGAAATATCCGCCTTTGAGTCTACCCGTAAATTCTCGTCATAATTCACGCTGAGACTGTAATCAGCGGTCTCAAACAGCAATTTTCTCGGAAAATAAGTATCCGAGGCAATCCGTTTCAGCAGGGAGAATTCAATTCTGGCCTTCTCTCCGTCAGCAAGTGTGCCCTCCGCTCCGGTTATGAAATTTCTCCGGGTATCAACCGTGACCTGAACAGGCGCCCTCCCCGAAAACACGAAAACTATCTCTCCTTCTCTCTTCCCCGCCCGCGCGGAATAACCTTCCTTGGGAATGACAAAGGGAGATCCCCCGAGCAGAAAGTTTACAATGTCCCCAACGCCAAGTTGAGGAGGGATTCCCGGATAAAGATAGGAAAGCCTGAAATCATCCGCGTTCTCAAAAACCAGCTCTTCCCAGTTGGTTTTCATTCTCACGCTTTTCCCGTCAGAAACAACCCTTGCGAGCATTTCGCCGAAAGGAGCAAAAATCGAAATTCTGAGGAACTCCGGGCGGGAAACGGTGGCTACCTGATCGAAAACAATTTTCCCCTGCGGGGATTTTATCGAGACCCTCGCCCTGGCTTTTATTGAGGTAAAGCCCTGCTGGGTCTGCTTTGCCTTAGCCAATACGGCGGAGAGGTTCGAGTGCTCGGCAACTTCGGGGGGAAGTTTGCCGGCGCAGGAAAAAAAGAGAAGGACAAGCGGAATAAAAACCCAGCTATGCCTCATCGCGTCCGAATTCCTTTAGTTTCTCCTGGAGCCTTGCGCGGATTTTTCTATCTTCAACCGTAAACAGTTTCTTAGAATCCAGAAGTTCAAGGGCCTTTGCGTAATTCTCCACCGCAAGTTCTCTTTTGCCGAGTTTTTTGTACGCATCGCCCACATGCTCCAGGATAGCCGGATCGGGCGGAGGAATCTCCGAGGCGCGAAGCAGGTATTCGAGGGCCTTGGTGAAATCGCCTCTCTGGTAGTAAACCCAACCGAGGCTGTCAATTATATAACCCCGGCCGGGAGCGAGATCCAATGCCTTGTTTATTAGCTCCTCAGCGTAATCAAGTTTTTCCCCGCGCTCGGCGTAGGTGTACCCTATGAAGTTCATCGCGTCGAAGTTTTCAGGATTCCTGCCAATTACATCTCCCATTACCGAAAGTGCTTCCGGTATACGGTCGCTGTAGTAATAGGAAACAGCGAGCGAATAGAGAACTGATTCGTCGTCGGGATGTTTCTCAAGATACCTGCCGTACAAGGAGATCGAGTCTTCCTGCCTTCCCTGTCTTCCGTAGAGTTCGCCAAGGGAATTCACGGCCTTGGACTCGTAGGGGTTCTTTTCGTAAAGCGCTTTTAGTATCTCAATCGCTTTTTGCGCCGAACCTTCAAGTTCGTGTATATAGGCTCTGTGGACAACCGCATCTACGCGAAGTGGAGAGCTTTCGGGTATGGAATCGAGAAGCTTCCTTGACCGAGAATACCGCCCCAGCTTAGTATGGGCGACGGCGGAGTAGTATTTTGCCTCGAAATGTGCCGGCAACCGCGTAAGAACCTGTTCCAGTTCTCCGACCGCTTCCTCATAACTGCCGCTTTCAAGGTACAGAAGGCCGGTTCTGAACTTGATCTCGGGATTATCAGGATCCGCAACTTCCGCGTTGCGGTACTGTTTGATGGCTTCCTCTAATCTGCGGTGGCGGTAGAGCATGTTTCCATAGGAAATGAAAACATCGCGGTAAGGGGCGAATTTCCTGATTGCAGAGTCGTACTGTTCTATGGCCTCTTCGATTCTTTTCGCCTTCTCGAGGGTTTCAACAAGCCCGACGAAAGCGGGGTAGTATGTCCGCTGGATTTCAAGTGCCCTTTTGTAGTGCTTTACCGCGGCGTCAAGATCGTCTCTTCTGGAGGCAATGCTTCCAAGGTAGAAGTGGCCCATGACATCGGTTGGGCTTATTGAAAGACTTTTCTGAGCGTATTGTTCCGCCTTTTCAAGATTGCCGGAATACAATTCGGTCGCACAGAGAAGCAGATAAGTTTCCTTGTCCCCGGGATCAATCTCGGCTGCCTTGAGCAGGAATTTCTTGCCCCTCTTCTTCATGGTTTCGGCAGGGTATGCGAGGTAGATGCGGGCAAGATCCCTGTAAGCCGGAGAGTTTGACGGATCAAGAACGATGGATTGCGTGAATTTGGCAACTGCCTTCTCGGGCTTATTAAGAATCATGTAAACCAGACCGAAACGGTATTTTATCTCGGAAGACCGGGGATCGATCCGCTCCGCCATCTCAAGGTTCTCTACCGCGCGTGGCAGGTCTCCTTCCTGCAGATAAAGCGTCGAAAGCGCAAAGTAGTAATAGGCACTCTCCTGGTCCACGCTTTCAAGACCCCGGTTAGGGTCAACGGAAAATCCCGTACCGGCACAGGAGAGACAAAACAGAAGAAAAAAAAGAAGAAGCTTTTTTTCAGGAAATTTCTTCAAGTCATACACCTAAGCACATATCAATCTTCGATTCCGAAATCCCGGTGCGTATTCACCACGAAAGGGAAAACCGCAGACATACAACCGGGCAGGATCTTTTCAAACAGGATAACAAAAATGGATCAAAATACACAGCAAAAGAAAACAAGACTGCCCGCTTCTGCACAACAAGTTAACCGGCAAATAGCTATTGCCCTTCGGGCCGCTGCATCCAGCCGCGCTCCGCAAGAAGCTGGGCAAACTCACCGATTTGCTCCGCGCGCTCCGGATCAATTCGTTTGACTTTACCTTCATGCTCGACAAAGAAGTGGAGTTCCGAAAAGATACAGCCGGACGGACAATCGCCCCATGCCTTGCGAAACACCGTGTACCATTTTCCGTCCGACCACAGCACCTCAATATCGGAACCATCTCCCAACATGAATTCAGGCTGGGCGTAGATGATTCCTTCTATCCCATGATATGATATGGTCGCGGAACGGACATCCTCGCGCGGGTGAAACCTGATCACGATGGCGAGTGCATATTCAAAAGGAAGAATTTCCACGCCTCGAAGGCCGACCGCCGCATTAAGAGCGTCAAATTCCGGGTGCCCGGTACAAAAAGGACCGGAGGTCCCCTCTTCGGGCAAACCCACGGTCACAGCTTTAAACAAAGACGGTTCCAGGCCCAGAATCAGTGTCCCGGGTTCCCATCTTGGACGTGCATTCACCTCGGCCATCTCCGGGGAGACAGCACGTATTAGCCCCAAAACCCGCGCTATCTCGTCGACCAGACCGTCTCCGGGAAAATCCGGGATTCCCGACTCCGTTTCGTTGATGCGACGGGCCAGAATCACATGATCAGCCTCGCTTGTCTGTTCGAGATTTCCGCGAGTGACAACCGGTGCTTTGTCGCCGCATGCATCAGGTGAAATAACAGCGGATGGCAATACCGGAGAACCTGCGAAGCATGCCGTCACCAGCATCCAAAAAGTAGCAATGATTGAGATTCCGATCATGGATATCTAGAGCTCCTGAAAGAATATGGTACATATATTTTATCGAGCTATGAAGATTGCAAACCGGGATTAACCGTTGAAATGACATGTTGACACGTTGCTAAACTGCCCGGCATGCCGCTAACTCCAACCTGCTAGAAACCATGTTCAATCCTGCGTTTTTTCTCAGTTGCGGGAAACCTTCTGCCCACACCTGTTTCGAAGGCGGCTTCAGAAACACCGCACGCAGAATTGACTTTGCCTCCGCTATTAGCTTTATTAGTTTTCTCTATGAGTTCGCTTGAAAACATCTACGCGAAGGTTTTTGAGGGTAAGCGGATATCGACCGATGAAGCCGCTTTGCTTCTCGGGAAAGCCGACCTGCTCCAGCTCGGTTCCCTAGCCGATATAGTAAGGAAAAAGTTTAATCCGGAAAACATAGTGACCTTCGTCGCGGACACAAACCCCAACTACACGAACGTCTGCGACACGGAGTGCCTTTTCTGCGCCTTCTGGAGACCGCCGGGCGCATACGACGCCTACACACTGAGCGTCGACAAAGTGATCGAAATAATGCGCACCTCATACCATAACGGCGCCACTACAGTTCTTCTGCAGGGAGGTCATAACCCGGAACTGAAGCTTGACTACTATATTGAAATCGTAAAAAGGGCCAGAAAGGAGATACCGGACCTTCATCTCCACGCCTTCTCCGCCCCGGAAATAGCCGCAATTGCCAAGTATGAAAATCTCGACACAAAATACGTGCTGCAAAGCCTCTGGGACGCGGGCCTGAGAACAATACCGGGAGGGGGCGCCGAGGTGCTGTCCAACAAGGCGAGAAGAGCTATAAGCCCTCTCAAGATAGATGCCGACACATGGATGAGAATCACCAGGGAAGCTCATCTGACGGGCTTTAAGACGACCGCGACCATGATGTTCGGCCACCTTGAGGAGGACGAGGACATAATCGAGCACCTCCTCAGGATAAGAGAGCTTCAAGATGAAACGGGGAATTTCCTAGCGTTTATCCCTTGGACATTCAAGCCAAAAAACACCCTGCTTGAAAAAAGAATAAAGGACGAGGTCGGCGGGGAGAGATACCTTAGGGTTCTATCGGTATGCAGGATATTTCTCGATAACTTCAAGCATGTTCAAGGCTCGTGGTTTACCCAGGGAAAGAAGATGGGTTCAATGTCCATGCACTACGGCGCAAGCGACCTCGGGGGGACTCTTTACGACGAAAATGTCCTGGGGTGCGCTGAGAACAAGATTCGCTCGACCGTAGACGAACTGGTTCACATGATAAAAAGCGCCGGGTTTAACCCCGCGCAGAGAAATACCTATTACGAAATTCTGGAACGGTTCTAGAGGCTATCATCCAACCCTGTCTCGGTGACCCGAGTCTCCCTTTTCTTGTCCACTCCCAAAGTGAACGGCTTGCTCATTTATTGCCCCTGCCCATGGGACCATTCAGCATGCCTCCCCAATAACATGTCCGGACATAGCCTTTTCCGATACAGTTCTCACCTGTGCCAAAATTATAGTAATATCCCGTCCGGCTATCGTAACTCCAGGGATTGTAATTGCTATCGTAGCCCCTCATGTCCCCATCTGGTTCGATAGTCGCATTCCAGTACGCTCCTGTTTTCGTGTCAAAGCCATGAACAGTCGTCTTGCCCTCAGGATCCGTATTCCAATAGTAGCTGTTTCCCGAATACCAGTCGTGGCCCGTCCCGCTTTGGGCATAAGCAGGTAGCGAAAACACGGTCACTAACATCAGCAATAACGGCAAAAACCTCACTTTGCTAAAGTAACAGGTTTTAAGCAAGCCCGCAAAAAAGCAACCAGGAAAGGAAAATCAATATCTAAAAACAGCCGGAAATAATGGCCGTTTTCAGTCAGTAACGGCTATTATCCAGCTGTTTCCCGCGAAATCCACGCCGCAGGCAACTTTGGATCTTTGGGAAAAAACATAGTCAAAAAACTCAAGCGCGCTGCTTGTATGCACCGGGACCCCGAGATACCCCTCGAGATTCTCCGCAGAAACACCTGAACATTCAAAGGCACAAAGCTCAAAGTCGACTGCCCCCTCTCTATCAACCGCCGTGATGCGGGGCGAAAAAGAAGCGCTTACAAGCGAGGTCTCAGAAGCGATTTCCATCTGAACGTCAAAGCCGCCGCCGAAAAGAAAAAAGATCTCGGCAAACACCTCGTCTATTGAGTCAAGATAAAACTCCCTTGCCCGGGGCTTTGTATTCATTTTCACGCGGAGAACCGAGAGAACTCCTCGGCCCTCTGTTTTATTGACTGATAGTCGTCTCCTCCGCTCAAAAGCGCGGTAGACACTCCGGCAAGCGCGGCTCCCGCCGAGAAATAATCCCGGATGTTGTCCGCGGTAATTCCTCCGGTAACCATGATATCCATAAATCCGAGAGGGTCCTTTATAGCCTTCACGTAACCCGGACCGAAACTCGAAGCGGGAAATATCTTTACGAAGTCAGCTCCAATGTTGCGGGCGTTAACCATCTCGGAGGATGTAAAGGCGCCTGAGATCACCGTGATGTCGCTTTTCCGACAATATTCGATTATCGCGGGGTCGGTGTGCGGAGAAACTATGAAGCTGGCCCCGCTGTCATACATCCGCTCAGCGGAGCCGCGGTCAAGAACCGTACCCGCCCCGACGCATATTCCGTCCCGAGAGGCGAGTTCCCGAAGAAGCCTTTCAGAACCCGGAGAGATTGATATGACTTCTATGAGTTTTATCCCGCCGTCAACGCATGCCCTTGCGAATTCAAGAGATTTTTCGTAACTGGCGGACCTTATAACGGCCACGACCCTGTTTTTCTTCATAAACTCAATCGCGGTTTTTTCCATGGTGCGCGGTTTGAGACTTAAACACTTTTAATGTACACTGAAACTGGTCTGTTTTAACTTCCATCAAGGGACAGATTATGAAGAATTCGGAACCCAGAACCGAAAACAAGATATCGCAATTCATAAAAAGAAGCAAAGAACTGGGGCTCAAGGTAACTCCCCAGCGAATAGCGATATACAAGGAGCTTGCAGGAAGCATGCAGCACCCGAGCACCGAAATGATCTACAAGAACATAAAGGATTACTACCCGAACATATCTCTTACCACGGTGTACAGAACCCTTGAAACATTTGAGAGAATGGGACTCATATCCGTAGTGAACACCCTGTATCACGCCGCCAGATACGACGCCAACATGGAACCTCACCATCACGTCGTATGCGTGAAATGCAAAAAGATAGAGGATCTCTACGACGATTCCATAGCTTATTCGAAACTTGACCCCCAAATAGACAATTACAAAATTCTCGGATACTCGGTACTTTTCAGCGGAATCTGCGAGGAATGCAAAAGCCTCAGCAACTGACCAGAACCCAGCCGTTTCTCGCCAGACCTCCCAAAAGAGCGGACAAATGAAAATCCCCAAAGGCTTTGAGAAAGCCATAAACTTCAGTCTTCTGGACTCCATATTTTCAAGAAGATCGCGGCGTTTCGGCCTCGGCATGGAAATTCCCGAGGGGAATCTGGCTTACAGCTCCTCTCATGACCCGGTTCCGCTTTCCGAACTTGAAGAGGCTTTCCTGATCTGGGCGGGCACGGGAACCACGGGTCTCTCCCTGGGAGACCTTCCAAGAACCGGCATATCATGGCTTTTCCAGTGGACGGGGAGAAGCTGGCCGTGCTCCTGCAACTCCCATTCGACCGAGCTTTTCTACACAAATGACGAAGGGGTCTACATGGTACGGCTTTTTGACCTAATGCCCCCCGACACCTCGATCTTCATGTCACTTGATAGGGAAAAACAGCTTGAAAAAATACTTGAGCTTTTCAGGGCAAGCAGAATTACCCTTGAGGACCAAAGAGCGGATCTTCCCAAAGGAGAGCCCGGCCTTTTTGACTTTAACGCCTGGAACACCAATAAACCGGGGACAAGCTTTTTCATCCCGGTGACCAATACCACCGTTGAGTACATGGTGCTTCTGTTCATATATTTTGGGTCCAAGTACGGTTTTAACATTATTGACGAACTCAACGGGGGAAGGTCGTGCGGTCTTGATAAATGGATAGAAAAAGGCTACATCAGAAACGACGTCAGGCTTTCTCTGTTTGATCTGGAATTAAGGGTGCTGACCACGCTCAACGTGGAACAGGCCTTCATAAGCCAGAACATGAATCTCGCGCTGCAGGCTCTGGGTCTCGGAGGTTGGACATTTACGGGACTGCTGCCCCATTACGCCCTCGGGCTAGACCCTTCCCACAAGGGACTCGGGTTCCGGTTCGTCCAGCCGGAGCAAAGTCTTCGGAGCACCAATCCGCCCTATCCCGTCGGAAGAGACGGAGTTTTCGAATCCCTCTGCCCTCCCTACGTGGCGGACATGGGCGAAGCGGTTGATAAATTTCTCGAAGTAAGAGGGGAGTTCTGGAAGGAAGACAACCCGTTTCCCTACAGAGATCCCGCCTCGATCCTGCGCGACGAATACCATCCTTCCGAAGTCAGGATACAGATAGTAAAGGATTTCTGCACCTATGTGCATGAGAACTACGGAAGATTCCCGGCTTTTCTTGACCCGATGTTCGTTCGGCTGGTATTCCAGGCCCACCATCTCGATCTTGAGTTCTACGACAAGTACTTCCAGAAAGACTCATACCACGACCTGCACAAAGAACACTTCAGACTCTGGCACCCGGAACTTGAGGACCCTTTCGGAAAATAGGACGTGGTTAGCAATCGGGCGGTCTTAGCTCAGGATTTCGCCCTTTCGAGATAATTCCCGTTCCTGGTATCAACTTTTATCATGTCCCCGATATTAATAAAAATAGGGACGGCAACCACCGCTCCGGTTTCTATGGTCGCCGGTTTCGTAGTGCTTGAAACCGTATCTCCCTTTACTCCGGGTTCCGTGTGCGTAACCTCGAAGACAACTGCAGTGGGAAGCTCCACGCCTATGAGTTCTCCCTCGTGCATTTGAACGACGACTTCCTGCTGTTCTTTTAAAAACTTCACAGTGTCCCCTATTATGTCCGCATTGAACGGGAACTGGTCAAAAGTTTCAGAATCCATGAAGTAAAACATTGAATCGTCCCTGTAGAGATACTGCATCGTCCTTTTCTGGATGTCGGGAACGTTAAACGTATCTCCAGCGCGGAATTTCATTTCCCTGACGGCTCCAGTAGCAATATTTTTGAGCCTCGCGGTAACTATCGGGCTTCTCTGCGCCATCTTAGAATGCTTGTACTCAACTATCTCCCAGATCGCCCCTTCGGTCTCGATCTTCATCCCCTTATGAAAACGACTCGTCTCAACAACAGCCATTTCGGATTTGATCCTCCTTTATGATATTTGCAAAGAGTAATTTTTCTCGGAAACTTCGGCTTACCACCACCATGTAAAAACCGTCCGAATCAGGTTCTTTTAAACATCTTCTCAAGCATATTGTACGATATCCGGGTCGCAACCGGCCGGCCGTGAGGGCAGGCGTGCGGATTCTCCGAAGCGTCCATATCCGCAAAAAGATTCCTTGTCTCCTGCTCCGAGAGTGTACGGTTTGCGGTTATCGAACTGTGGCACGCCATTGTGGCGCACACCGTGTCCAGATGTTCCCTCAGGCTCTTGGGGTCGCCGAAACCATCAAGCTCGTCGAACAGATCGCTAAAAACCCGGGCGTAATCAGAGTCCCTTAAAAACCCCGGGACGGATTTTATCCTGACCGCGTTTTCTCCGAAAATCTCAAAATTAAAGCCAAGCCTCTCCATCTCGTTTGCAAACTGCCGCGCCGTATTGATTTCCCGAACCGTAAGTTCTACCACTTCGGGAATCAGAAGCTCCTGGGAGCAGGAGGAAGTTTCTTCGAGATAGGATTTTTTTATTCTCTCGAAGTTAACCCGCTCATGGGCTGCATGCTGGTCAATAAGAATGATTCCATCCGGGCTTTCGCATACAAGATACAGCTTTCCGACCTGTCCGAGAAACTTGAGGCTTGAGTAAAAGCCGTCGGAGAACATGTCCCCTTTTGCGGTCTCCGCAGACTTTTCGGGTACAGTGGAAACGCCGCCGTGGAAAGATGATGTTGATCCGGGCTTGTACGCGGCTTGCGCGGAAGCTGCTTTCGCTGAAGATGTCGCCGCGGGGTAATCATTTCTCTTGGGAGACCCCGGGTCTTTCTGTCTCTCGTAAAAATCCCCAAGGGCCTTCTGTGTCCTTTCCCTGTAGCCCTTCATCCACGGGGCGTCGGCAAGCATGCCGCCTATCGCACGGCGAATGCTCTGGCCAACTTCGTACTGGCCCTCGAACATCACCTCGCTTTTGGTCGGGTGCACGTTAACGTCCACCAATGCGGGGTCCCTCTCAATAAAGACAGCCCCCTGGGGATACCGCCCCTTTTCAACCATCCTCCCGTAGCAGTCCATTATGATCCTGTTTATAAAACGGTCCCTAACAGGTCTTGTGTTCACGTAAGTAAACAGCCTGCGCATCGAGGAGCGAGGATCCAGCGGGCTTCCCAGGAAACCGTACAGCGCAAGGGTTTCGTCTTCAAAGTCTATCTCGTAAAGGGATGTGCCGGGGATTATCTGCGCTACGCGCTGCGAAAGAGATTCGCTTGCGCTGTAGCGATGGATATTTCTTCCGTCTGAGAAAATCTCAAAAGACACCCCGGGTCTTGAAAGGGCCTCGCGCTGGATAACCTCAAGAGCCCTGCCAAGCTCGGTCTCCGGCCTTTTCAGAAACTTAAGCCTCGGCGGCGTGTTGAAAAACAGGTTCTTAACCTCGACGGAAGAACCCGCGGGAGACGCCGTCTCCTTAACTTTTCTCATGACTCCGCCTTCAATGTAGATTTCCGTGCCGGACTTCGAACCCTCGGCGGCGGTTATCATTCTGAACCTTGAAACGCTGGCTATGCTCGGAAGCGCCTCACCGCGAAAACCGAGAGTCCCTATCGAGAAAAGATCGTCTATATCCCTTATTTTGCTCGTGGCGTGGCGTTCAATGCTCATAAGGGCATCATCACGAGACATCCCGTGACCGTTATCAACCACCCTTATAAGCCTCTTGCCTCCAGCCTCAAGATGTACGGATACTCTGGTGGCCCCTGCGTCAATTGAGTTTTCAACAAGTTCTTTTACTACAGAAGCGGGTCTTTCGACTATTTCTCCGGCAGCTATCTTGGAGACAAGGACATCCGGAAGTGTTCTGATTTTTGCCATTAATACTTTAGAAAAGTTTCAGCACAATGAACAGGACGAGTATGGCAAGGGGTAGGATGACCGCGGCGACCGAGAAAAATGAAAAAACCGAGAGGGTTTTTTTCGCATGGGTCCCGAAAACATCCTGCGACTGTTCTTCTACTACGCCGAAATACTTCTTAAACATCTTTATCTTCCCCGGACGGTACGGGAGGCATTTTTTCCGTCCTGGTTCTGTTAAGGGACTCCACCAGAGATTCGACCGAAACCGCCGGAAGGGTTATCAGTTCGAGCGTCCCCCTGGAGCAGAGGTCCACCGAGACTTTTCCTATGGTCTCGTTATCGGGCGCCTCCACAATGTTTACAAAATCGTACCTTCCCAGAGTCGCATACTGCTCGATAACTCTGACGCCTATACCTTCAAGTTCCTTGTCGACTTCCTTTATTCTCCCGGGCCTTTCCTTCACGGTTTTTCTGCCCTCGGGAGTAAGTCTGCTGAGTAATATATAAACTGCCATTGAAAAAACCTGCTGTTTCTATGAGTTACGGCGAATCGTGTGCCGAAAGAACCTTCGGTTGCCGGTTAGTTGTTTTAAATTTATAACTTTTCTGGAAGATATCTCAAGAAAAAAAGCTCCCTCTCGGAACTTCCATAACAAAAACTCTCCGTTATATTATTATAAATACTTTTTCAGACCTGATGAAAAGTTTAATCCACGCTACGACAATCACTCTTGCTGTTCTGCTTTTTCCGCTTCTCCTTTCTCCGCAGGCGGAGATGGCTTATGCACAGGCAAATCCGCGGGCGGAGCTAAGCGTAAAAGATTACTCGTGGAAATCCTACGGAGTCGGACGCATGGCGACGCTTGGGGCAATAACCGTCGCAAACTCCGGCAAAAACAGCTACAAGAACATCAAAATCAGGGTCGATCTGTTTACGAGAACCGGCAAACTTCTGGGCTCGCTTCAGGGAACAATACCCGAGGAACTGCCCGCCGGAGAAGAGAGAACTTTCTTCAACCTGGATCTGGGACTTATGAACTCGGATCTTGAAGATTCCGAGGCGATAGTAAAGGGTGCCGAGCTATCGAAAAGTTCTTCGCTTGAAAGCGCCGAGAGTGTAATTTTCATAAAAAACTGGGAATTTGAAGGCGCAAGTTTCGGAACGGAAGGCTTCATAACGGAAATCACCCTTGAGAACACCGGAGAAACCCACTTAAAAAACATAAGGATACTTCTAACGGAAAAAGACGGGGGAGGCGGGCCGGGAAGCACTCATCTTTCTTCGGTGACAATACACGATGTTCTTCCCGCCGGAGAAGAAAGAACCTTTACAGGAATAAACGTCGGCTTCTCGAGTCCGAACGCTCTTGAAAGATCGATCGCCATCTCCGGAGCCGAGGCGATATCAACAAAGGAGCTAAAGTATATTCTCTCGGGTGGGGGAAGCCTCGGTCAGAGGATAAAAGAAAAAATCAGCTCCGTGAGCATACTTAGAAAAAAAGACGGAGAAAAAAAAGCCGAACCGCAGCAAGAAACATCGTCTTCCGATAAACCCGAGAGCAGCTACAGCGGTGAAACCGGGAGCGTCTCCCCTCCGGTCAGTCCGGCTGCGGACAAGACCACGGAACTTTCCCAAGAAGAGCTCAGAGAACCTTTCCCGAAGCACGATATAATCATAAGGGAGTTTAAATGGGGAAGCGGAATCCCCGGCGCGACCGCGACGCTCAGCAAGCTCGTCATCGAGAACATAAGCGACATCACTTATGAGAAAATAGAGCTTGAAATAGAGTTTTTCAAATCCTCGAATACGCCTTTCGGATCAAACCGCTTCAAGATAGAAGAAGTTCTCGCTCCGAAACAGGTAATGTGGCTCAGAAATGTTCAGGTCGGATTTATAAGCAAACTTCCCGACCCGAATCATATAAAACTCAGAGTGATAAAGGCAAAAGCGGTTATGTAAAAAGCCTATGCCCTAATGGGGGAGGGATTGAAACGCTTGGGAACTTCTTAGCTTCCCACTAACTCGAGGGATTCTTTTATCGTTTCGACCAGCTTGTCCCTGAACTGCTCTATTCCTTCAAAAGGAACCACTATGCTGGATCTGCCACCGCTTAGTTCGGTAATCCTAAGGTACTGACCCTTGTGATTTTCCTTAACGTCAAAGAAAAACCTCTTGGATTCAATATCAACGTGGTTACTGACATGCTCCTTTTCTGTCCTTTCTTCCATCTGATTCTGCCTCCTAGAAAAATTTGCTGGAACAATTTTTGAAGCATGACTATAACTGGGAATTATATACAATGCTAGCCATTAGTTGACCGGCCTCGTATCAATTTCACGGTTCGCAGGGACCGTGCTAATATCAGTACCCTCCCCGTGCAGTTGCGCCATTCCCAGACGCCGTATGTTTACTGCGGCGTTCGTGTCCGCATTGGACGTAAAACTACAGCAAACGCATCGGAACCGCGATTGAGTTTTGCGATTCTCCTTATCCGTATGTCCGCATTCCGAGCAAGTCTGACTTGTGTATGCGGGATTAATTTCAATCAGTCTCCCACACTTGTATTCCAGTTTTTTTCTTATCTCTGCGAAAGCGGTATCAAGTATTACCCTGTTAAGCCCCGCCTTCTGCTTTACGTTCTTCCCGGGATTCTCAACAGTTCCTTTTGCGGAAGCGGTCATGCCCTTAACATTTAGATCTTCTATCGCGACGGTTCCGCATTTCTCCGCAATCTCATGGGTAGTTTGATGAATCCAGTTTTTACGTATGTTGGCGATTTTCCTGCTTACCTTCGCAAGCTTCCTTTTTGTGTCTTTCCGCCTGTTTGAACCTTTGACCTGTCGCGCCATCCTTCTCTGATACCACATCCTTCTCGCTTCTTTCTTATTTAAATCCGGCAGAAAGTAAAAATGTCCGTCCGAAGTGGCAACCTGGCGGACGTTCATATCAACGCCAAGAACCTCGCCGTCGTCCATTCTTTCTTCCACTTCAACTTCATAGAAGACAAAAGCCCTCCACCTCCGTCCATCATGGCGAAGCACCACCTGCTTAGGTACACCGTTTTCCCAAAGATTGCCTCCCTTGCGTGTGAGTTTCACCCAACCAATCAAAGGAATGCGGAGGAAACCGTATTTTCTGTCTAGTTTCTTTATCCTAAAATTGGCCGTGTCGGGAAGCGTAAAGCTAGGTGCTGTCTTTTTTCTGCTTCTCGGCTTCGGAAATCCCTTTTTGCCTTGTATTGCCTGTTTCAAGGCATCCGCTAAATACTTAAGGGTGTATTTAACCGGATTTGCGGGAAGTTCCCGAAGCCAATCCGTCTCATGCCTAAACTTGGTGAACTCCACCCCGAGACTGAAGTGGCTGACAGACGGCCTGTCCCCATTACCTTTTTTGAATTTCTGGTAGTCCTCAAGGTTCTTGTTCCTGAAATGGTTCCATACAAATCTGCAGGCTCCAGCTACCCGAAACATCTTCCTCGCTTTCGCCCTGCTTGTGGGCAGGACAACGAACTCTACCGAGCGAACTTCTTTGGTCATTTGTCATATTTTATATGATTGGTAGGTAAGATAGTATACGCTCAAATAGTTTTTCTCTAGCCACGTAAATGTCCAGAATAAAAATAGATCTCCCGAGCAAATTCGTCTTCTCAACGCAAATTCCGATAAGGATAGACGACATAAACTACGGTTCTCATCTCGGGCACGACTCAGTGCTCACCCTCTCGCATGAGGCCCGCGTAAGGTTTCTCACGAAACACGGCTACACCGAAGGCGACATAGAGGGAGTGGGAATCATAATGGGGGATGTGGGAATCACCTACAGTTCAGAGGCATTCTACGGAGACGTAATAGAAATAAGCATCGGCATCGGCGAGTACGGCAACCATTTTCTCGAGCTTATCTACGCGCTTGTGAACGAAAAAAGCGGCAAAGAGGTCGCCAGGGTGAAAACTTCGCTCGTGTTTTTCGACTACAAAGAAAGAAAAACCGTGCGGATGCCTGAGGAATTCCGAAAGAAAATCATCTCCAAAGAATAATTACCAAAAGCTCGCGGCTACTGTTCCTTTTTGACGGCGTAGCCGATATAAATGGTGTTTTTGCGTTTCTTTACCAGAAAAAGATATTGCTTTCCGGGCTTAAGGCCACTCACGATCTTGTTGTAGTCCCCAAGGTTCGCCACGGGGTTCTTGTCAACCTCAAGTATCACGTCCCCGGGACGAAATCCCGCTTCCCAGGCGGAACTGCCGCGGTTTACGTTCGTAACCAGCACTCCGGCTTTATCCTCAACACCGAATCGCGCAGCAATATCCGGGGTAATATCGCTTAATTCAATATCCTCGTCCCGTCGGGACTCGGCAGGAGTTTGTTCATCCGGCATACTGCCGAGAACAACGGAAATATCCTTACGCTTCCCGTCGCGGAGAACGGTGATTTTAGATGAAGTTCCAGGGGCTTTCATCCCCACGAGTTTGGACAAAGACGTAAACTCCTTTATGGATTCTCCGTCAAATTCCACTACCACGTCTCCCCTTCTAAGACCCGCCTTCTCCGCAGGACTTCCCGGGCTTATATCGGATATAAGGGCCCCGTCGGTGCTTTCATGACCCATGCTCTCGGCAATCTCCTGCGTTATAGGCTGAATAATGACTCCCAGCCATCCTCTTACCACCTTCCCTTTTTCCATGAGTTGGGATATGACCCCCTTGGCCATGCTGGCCGGGATAGAAAAACCTATTCCCTGACCTCTGGCTGCTATCGCGGTGTTAACCCCGACCACCTCTCCCCCCAAGTTAAAAAGCGGGCCTCCGCTGTTTCCGGGGTTAAGGGACGCATCGGTCTGAATGAAATCATCGTAGGCCCCAAGACCCAAGGATCTTCCCTTGGCGCTCACTATTCCGACCGTGACTGTGTAGCCGAGTCCGAAGGGATTTCCGATTGCCATAACCCAGTCGCCGATTCTAAGCCCGTCCGAATCCCCGAAAACAACGGGCTTAAGTTTTTTCTCAGCCTTTATTTTCAGGACCGCGAGGTCTGTCTTTACATCCTGTCCGACAATTTCGGCCGTATACCTCGACCCGTCGTAGAGGACGACCTGTATATCTTCTGCCTTGCTGATCACATGGTTGTTAGTAACTATGTAGCCGTTTTTGCTGACTATGAACCCGGAACCCAGACCCTTTCTTCTGAATTCCCGCTCCCGGTCGTTCGGAAAGAATCTCTTGAAAAACTCCTCGAAAACGTCTCCCTCGCCGAAATCAGGAAACATGGGTCCCCGTTTTACGACACTTGTGGTACTTATGTTAACGACAGAATGTTTCTGTTTTTCGACAAGACCAGAGAGCGAGGGAAAGGTTCCCGGGGGGCTTGAGGAAGAAAGAAGCTCCGGGGGGCTTTCGCCCGACACCAGTCCAGAGGTCTCGTCGTCTTCCTCAACTTTTGCACATGAAAGGGAACCTACAACCAAAAAACAAGCAGCAAAAAACAAGAAAACAGATTTCTTCATAGTTAAAGCCTCCAGCTTCATTTCAGCATCCCGACTATTTTATCAGCAACTTCGGAAATACTCATATCATCCGTAAAAACAACATGCGGCAAGCCTTCGTAAATGTCTTTTCTCTTCATAAAAAGCTCCCGAAACTCAGCACGGGGGTCCTCAACATCAAGAAGCGGCCTTCCCTTCTTGAGCCTTACCCTGTTCCAAAGTGTATCGATATCCGCCTTCAGATAGAAGATCTCGCCCGAGGCGTCCATTATGTCACGGTTTTGCTGCCTCAGTACCGCTCCCCCTCCAGTTGAGATCACGGCCGGAGATGTTTTCCGCGAGAGGTTCGCGAGCATCTCGGTTTCTTTCTGTCTGAAACTCTCCTCTCCGCCCGCTTCGAAGATTTCGGTCACCGAAAGCCCCTGGGCCCGTTCCACTTCACTGTCAAGATCATAGAAATCCATTTGCAGCTTTCGGGAAAGGTCCTGGCCGACGCTGGTTTTGCCGGCCCCCATGAACCCTGCAAGGAAAATGTGTCGTTTCTCGTTCAAATCACTCTAAAGTTTTCTTCCGGCAGGAGAACCCCCAGCGGAGGTGTTTTCGCCGGAGAGCATTTTCTCAACGTACTTGCCTATTATGTCGCACTCTATGTTAACTTCCCGGCCCTGGCGAAACTCAGAAAATGTCGTTTCCCGAAGCGTGTAGGGAATTATGTTTACCGAAAACTCAGTGCCCTTTACCGAATTAACGGTGAGGCTTACGCCGTCAACGGCAACCGATCCTTTTTCGACTACATATTTTGCGAGGGAATCGGGAATTGAAAAAGAAAAAACCCGGGATTCTCCGACCGGAGTAATAGACTGAACTATGCCAACCCCATCCACGTGACCCGTAACTATATGTCCGCCCATCCTGTCTCCTACCCGAAGAGATCTCTCAAGATTTACTCCGCTTCCCGCCCGAAGGCCGGAAAGATTCGTCTTGGAGAGGGTCTCGTGGGACGCGTCGACGGAAAAACCCCCGTCCCCTGCTGAAACCACCGTAAGGCACACGCCGTTTACAGCCACGCTCTCCCCCAGAGCGAGCTCCCCGCCGTCAATTTTCCGAACCCCTACTCTTAAAAGAACGCCCTTGTCCTTTTTCTCAAGCGCCCGGACCGCTCCAATATCTTCAACTATCCCGCTAAACATCCGCTCCTTCCTTGCTCCGTCCCAAAACTCCGAAAATCAGAACCGAAATCGCTCCGACCGTAATCGCTGAATCGGCCACGTTAAAAGGAGGCCAGAGAAGACCGGGGTTTCCCGGCCAGTAGACCGCGATAAAATCAGTCACGTATCCGTAGGCAAACCTGTCTATGGAGTTTCCGATCGCTCCCCCAAGCACCAAGGCCAGCGCATACCGAAAAACTCTCTGCTCCTCGCCCAGCTTGCGAAGAAAGAAAAAGATCACGACCAGCACCAAAATAAAGACAATGACGTAAAAGTAAAACCTTACACTCTCGGGCATGTCGCTTAACATGCCAAATGCAATTCCCGGATTTCGCAAATGCGTTATATCAAACCAGGAAAACACGTTTATTCTCGATAGAAACGGGACATGCGCCTTAACAAGCCACTTGGTCAACTGATCAAGCGACACGACCAAAAAAGATATAACGAATACGCTCAGATAATTTCTCATGAAAGAGACAAAGTATTCCGATTCTGAAAGAAAATCCCGCAAGCTCCCGGCCGACGGCTCAGCCTCCCTCCAGTCGAAACTCTATCGGAACCTTAACCCAGCTTGAGACCGCCTTGAAGCCTCTTTGCGCCGGAACGAATTTCCATCTTTTTACCGCTTTCAAAGCGGCTTTATCAAGAACCTTGTGACCAGAGGATCTGAAAATGGTTACTTCCTCAGGCTTACCGTTTGGAAGCACACGCACGTTTAGCAGCACGCTTCCCTCGTAACCACGTCTTATGGCAACTGCTGGGTAGCCGGGTCTGGGGGTAAAACCGTAAGAGGGTCTCGCGGTGGCATAATCCTCTTCGGGTTCCTCGGCCTGAGAGGGTTTTTCTTCTTTTTTCAGCGCCAAGGAATCATCCCGCTTTTCCACTTTCTTTACAGTTTTTTCCTTTTTCTTTTCGACAACCTTCTTTTTCTTTACAACTTTTTTCGCGGGTGCAGGTTTTTTGAATTCAAAATGCCTTAGGGAAACCTCTATGTGATCACCGTACACGGGAACGCTTCTCTGCACGACAATTTTCCCCCAAGCAAAAGATATAAGAACATGGAAGGCAATTGAAAACAGTATGAATTTCCTAAGATTGTCAACCGGGCCGCCCATACCAAAACATTATTCTATACTAAGAACCAAAAATTCCTTAATTCCCCCGGGAACCCTGACCTGTATCTCGTCGTCAACTCTCTTTCCGATAAGCGCGCTGCCAACCGGGGAGGTAACAGATATAAAGCCTTTTTCGGGCTCGGATTCATCTTCTCCCACAAGCCTGTATTTTTTTATATCCCCGGAATCTACATCCTCCACCGTAACCGTAAGACCGAAAACAACCCTGTCCCGGGCAGTGATTTTCTCGGGGTCAATTACTTCCGCGCGGCCAAGACGGCCTTCTATTTCCAGTATCCTGCCCTCTATGAACGACTGTTTCTGCTTGGCCGTCTCATATTCGGCGTTTTCGGAAAGATCCCCGAGAGACCTAGCGTACGCTATCAGCTTAATCACTTCCTGTCTTTCAACAGTCTTTAGCCTGTGAAGCTCGTCCCGAAGCTTTTTCCACCCATCGGGAGTAATCAGAACTCTCTGAGCACTCATCAAATTCTCCTCTGTGCCTTCGTCATCGTCCCCGTACCCGTATTACGTTAGTAGTAGCTTTGCAAGGCCTTTACCTCGAGACCGCTTCTCACAAGAGCTTCAATCGCACCGACTCCGGCCATTGCGCCGGCAAGAGTCGTGAAGTAAGGAACGTTGTTTACGAGCGCGGTCCTTCGTATCGAATAAGACTGCGCGATCTCCTTTTTCCCGAAAGTAGTGTTTATAACCAACTGCACATCACCGTTTTTAAGGTGATCGACTATGTGGGGCCGGCCCTGCTTAACCTTGTTCACCGTCTGGGAAAATATACCATTTTTATTGAGAAATTCCGATGTGCCCCCGGTAGCCATTATGTCGAAACCGGTGTCGCTTAGCCTTCGGGCGATATCAAGCATCTTGGCGGACTTGTCCTCGTCTTTTATGCTTATGAAAGCCACTCCGCCCGAAGGAAGGCTGTTTCCGGCCGCGATCTGGGATTTGGCGAACGCCTGATCAAGATCGGGAGCAATTCCCATAACCTCGCCGGTTGATTTCATCTCCGGACCCAAGATCGTGTCAACTTCCGGAAACTTGACGAAAGGAAAAACCGATTCCTTTACGCAGTAGTGCTCCGGGACGATTTCTTCTGTGTACCCGAGTTCCTCAAGAGATTTTCCGATCATCACCTTGGTCCCTATCTTGGCCAGCTGAACTCCTATGGCCTTGCTCACGAAAGGAACGGTACGGCTAGCTCTTGGGTTTACCTCTATTATGTAAACCTCTCCGTCCTTTACGGCAAACTGGATGTTAACAAGGCCTTTTACCTCGAGGGAGAGCGCAAGTTTTTTCGTCTGGGATTTTATCTCCTCGACAATTTCGGCTTCTATTGAAAACGGAGGCAGAATCGCCGCGCTGTCTCCCGAATGAACCCCAGCTTCCTCGATATGCTCAAGCACCCCGCCCACAACAACCGTCTTTCCGTCGCAAACCGCGTCCACGTCGACTTCCTTCGCATCCTTTAGGAACTTGTCTATCAGTATCGGGTGATTCGGGGAAACGCTCGCAGCTTCGTGTATGTAGGTCCTAAGAGATTCCTCATCGTAAACTGTCTCCATGGCGCGGCCACCCAGAACATAGGACGGGCGAACCATGACCGGATATCCTATGTCGCGAGCTATACCAATGGCCTCCTCCTCGCTTCTCGCGGTATCGCTTTGGGGCTGGAGCAGCCCCAGGTCAGAAACAAGCTTTCTGAACCTGTCGCGGTCTTCTGCAAGATCTATGCTCTCAGGAGAAGTGCCTATTATCCTCACCCCCTGACTCTCAAGCGCGAGTGCGAGTCGAAGCGGGGTCTGTCCTCCCAGATGAACTATGACTCCCCAAGGGTCTTCCCTTTTTATAAGAGCCAAGGTGTCTTCAAGCGTAAGCGGTTCGAAATAAAGCCTGTCCGAGGTGTCGTAATCCGTACTCACGGTCTCGGGATTGCAGTTAACCATAATGGCCTCGTACCCCTCTTCCCTGAGCGCAAAAGACGCGTGCACGCAACAGTAGTCAAACTCTATGCCCTGCCCTATGCGGTTAGGCCCTCCGCCAAGTATCACCACTTTCTTTCTGTCCGTGGGAAGCGCCTCGCTTTCGCTCTCGAAAGTCGAATAGAGATAGGGGGTGTAGGCTTCGAACTCCGCGGCGCAGGTATCAACCATCTTAAAAGAAGCCTCGATTCCCTCGCGCAGGCGGAAATCCCTGACTTTCCCTTCCTCAGTGGAAAGAATCTTTGCGATCTCAATGTCGGAGAAACCGTGGCGCTTGGCCCGAAGTATGGTTTCACGGTTAAGCCCGTTCTCCCCAAGATCCGATTCGAAATCAACAATCTGCTTTATGTTTTGAAGAAACCACGGGTCCACGTGAGAGATTGAATAAATTTCCTTCAGGTCTATGCCCAGGCGGAATGCGTCGGCTATGTACCAGAGCCGCCTCGGGGAGGGAACCCTGAGTCTTTCTCTTACCTCTTCCGGATCATCAGACATCTTCTCAAAACCGTGGGAATCTATCTCAAGAGATCTCATCGCCTTCTGCAGGGACTCCTTGAAAGTCCTTCCGATGGACATGGCTTCACCCACGGATTTCATCTGCGTGGTGAGAGTCGGGCTTGTCTGCGGGAACTTCTCAAACGCGAACCTGGGGATTTTCACCACAACGTAATCTATCGTCGGTTCAAAAGACGCAGGGGTGTACTTCGTTATATCGTTTGAGATCTCATCGAGCGAATAGCCGACGGCAAGCTTGGCGGCTATCTTGGCAATCGGAAACCCCGTGGCCTTTGAAGCAAGCGCGGAGCTTCGCGAGACCCTCGGGTTCATCTCTATCACCATCATCCGCCCGTCTCTGGGGTTAACGGCGAACTGGATGTTCGAGCCGCCGGTTTCAACGCCAATTTCCCTTATTATCGCTATGGACGCGTCGCGCATATGCTGATATTCCTTGTCGGTAAGGGTTTGGGCGGGAGCCACCGTTATGCTGTCTCCCGTGTGAACGCCCATGGCGTCGAAATTCTCTATCGAGCAGATTATAACAACGTTATCCATGTGGTCCCGCATTACTTCGTACTCAAATTCCTTCCACCCCACTATGGATTCCTCTATGAGTATCTCGCTTGCAGGAGAGCTCTCGATCCCCGCCTTGGCGAACTCCTGGAATTCTTCCCTGTTGTAGGCGACGCTTCCGCCGGTCCCGCCAAGGGTAAAAGAAGGCCGTATGATGACCGGAAACCCTATCTCGTCCACAACTTCCCAGGCCTCTTCCATGTTGTGCGCGATTCCGCTTTTCGGCACCTCAAGACCTATGTCGGCTATGGCTTTTTTGAAAAGATCCCTGTTCTCCGCCTTATTTATGGCAGGAATTTTCGCACCTATGAGCTCCACGCCATGACGTTCCAGGACGCCTGACTCGGCAAGCGAAACGGCCAGGTTAAGGGCCGTCTGTCCGCCTATTGTGGGCAGAAGGGCGTCAGGCTTTTCCTTTTCTATTATTTTTTCGAGTATTTCGGGAACGAGCGGCTCTATGTAAGTCCTGTCGGCAAAGTCCGGGTCGGTCATTATGGTGGCCGGATTGCTGTTTACCAGAACCACCCTGTATCCCTCTTCCTTCAGTACCTTGCACGCCTGGGTGCCTGAATAGTCAAACTCACAGGCCTGTCCTATAACTATCGGACCGGAGCCGATGACCATTATGGTTTTTATGTCAGTTCGCTTGGGCATGGAACGGAGAAGCTTGTAACAGGTTGCAAATATATACTTAATAACGCGCTTACAGGCAACATGGGAAAATCCCGTTCCCCCGCAGAAGATTGCGTCGCCGTCTGGTAACTACACCGGCAAAAACCTTGATATTGCATTTTCCGCATACAGTTTCACAATGTATGCTGTATTTATGAATGACGGCTTGTTGCAACACAAGTTTAAACTACTGAAAGGCAATGAACCTTTTCGCGGCAAGGGAGTCAGAAAATCCCTGCGGTTACTTGATTACTGGAAATGGTCAGGTTCCGTACTTCTGGACAACACCTCCCGTGGGATTCTGGCAGAATTTCTAATCGCGACGGCACTAGGTTTCCACAAAAAACCAAGGAAAGAGTGGGATGAGTTTGACCTCCGCATGGCATCCGGCACCGCTATTGAAGTCAAGAGTTCCGCATACGTGCAGTCGTGGGAACAATCCAAGCCTTCGGTTATTCAGTTTGGGATCGCTCCCCACAGAAGCTGGAACGCTGAAACCGGAGAGTATAGAGAAGGCATTAAACGTTGGGCCGACATCTATGTGTTCTGCATATTTAAGGGGAAGAAGCCCCTTCACCCTCTTAATACAAGCAAATGGGATTTTTATGTTCTTCCAACGAAGACACTTGACCAAGAATGCCCAGACCAAAAAACCATTCGCCTGAGTTCTCTCGAAAAGCTCTCGCCACGCAAGTGTTGCTATACGGACTTGAAGGAGACTATTTCGGATGTTGAGCATAAGATTAAGCGACAACCTTGACGGGCTCCTGCAATTACTTGATCTGATTCTGAATCTAGCTTTGTAGACATGGGCACTACCTTAAAATCTAGACAGAGTTATATAATTCCCTAGTTACTACAGGTCGTTTTGAAGAAAAGATATGCATACGGTAAACTAGCATTTCCTGTCATGAGTAATTTCCCCGAATATCTTGAGCGTGGTGAGAGAGCACGTCTTTTTCCAGTTCTTGCAGATACTTCAAAAGAAGGACGTAGTACAGCAATTCTCTTATCATGCTTAGTCCATGTCCGTGAATTTGGTCAATCAATGCTAGCCTCGGTTAATCAGAAGATTGGAAAACGCGCAAATCTCAAAGCATACACCGAAGTTGTTTTTAAAGGAAAAACACATAGGCCAGATGGTCTGCTTGTTCTAAGGGTCGGCAAACGCGAATGGAGAGGACTCATTGAAACAAAAATCGGGAATGCCAAATTGAGTGAAGAGCAGATTGCTGACTACATAGAACTTGCCAAAAAATATAATATTAATGCTTTAATCACTATCTCAAACCAATTCACATCAAGGCCCGACCACCACCCGATCAAGTTATCTACAAAGACTCGCTCAAGGGTAGAAATCTATCATTGGTCATGGATGTATATAATCACGCAAGCTGATTTGCTCATCTCCAATCAAAGCATTGAAGACGAGGATCAGCATTTTATCTTGGCTGAGATGGTACGGTTCCTTACACACTCAAGCACGGGAGTAAAAAGCTTTGACCGCATGCCCTCGGCGTGGACCGAGGTTGTGCAAAAAGTTGCGGATGGTGCTCCACTTCAGCAAAAAAGCGAGGAGATACAAGATGTCGTAGCCGCTTGGCATCAAGAGGTTCGGGATATTAGTCTGATGTTGAGCCGACAAGTTAATGTTAAAGTTGAAATAAAGTTGTCCCGTTCTCAATTGGACCCTGTGACTCGTGCAAAGGAAGATACCGCTAATCTTGTTAAAAACCACACACTCAATGCTAGATTGGATGTGCATAATGCCGCCGCATCAATTGACGTAGTCGTGGACATAAAAAGACGGACTATCAGTGCATCAATGATGCTGATAGCACCCGACAACAGAAAAACTACTGCTTCTCGCCTCAGTTGGTTGCTACAGCAATTACAAAAATCCTCAGAAACAGATATCCACATAAAACTACATTGGCCCGGTCGGAAAGCTCACACACAACACGCTCTAGGAGAATTAAGAGAGAATTCAAGAATTGCTTGGGAAAACAGCAAAGATCGGCATGTTCTTAGATTTGAAGTCTGTATGATTCGTCAGTTGACCAAGCGTTTCGGACAACGAAAGAACTTTATTGATGAGTTAGAAAATTTAGTATCCGGTTTTTATGAAACTGTTGGCCAACGTCTGCGCGCGTATCAATCTCCGGCTCCTAGGGTCCGTGAGGACCGAGTTGATCCAGAAAGCGTTACTCCCGAGGGATTACAGCGCACAGTTAAAGGAGAAAAATCTGAACATATGTAGTTATTATGGTTTGGCACTTAAAACCAAAAAGAATGTAGAAACATTTGTCTAATCCGGGCGTTCAACATATATCTCTTTCCCCTTATCCACAAATTCTCTGGCCTTGGAATCAAGCCCTTCCTGAACAGCGTCCATCTCTGAAAGACCCTGCTCTTTCGCGTAATCCCTTATATCCTGAGTGATTTTCATCGAGCAGAATTTCGGACCGCACATGGAGCAAAAATGCGCGACCTTTGCTCCTTCGGCAGGGAGAGTCTCATCATGAAACTCACGCGCCGTATCAGGGTCAAGAGAGAGATTGAACTGATCGTTCCACCGGAATTCAAACCTGGCCTTGCTAAGCACATTGTCGCGAAGCTGTGCTGTGGGATGGCCCTTCGCAAGATCCGCCGCATGCGCGGCTATTTTGTAGGTTATAACCCCGTCCTTCACGTCCTTTTTATTGGGAAGACCGAGATGCTCCTTTGGGGTAACGTAACAGAGCATCGCGGTTCCGTACCAGCCTATCATTGCCGCCCCTATGGCGGAAGTTATGTGGTCGTACCCAGGCGCTATATCGGTTGTAAGGGGCCCAAGAGTGTAAAAGGGAGCTTCTCCGCATATATCAAGCTGCTTGGTCACGTTTTCCCGTATCATCTGCATGGGGATGTGTCCCGGACCTTCTATCATGACTTGAACATCGTGCTTCCAAGCTATCTGCGTAAGTTCCCCAAGAGTGTCAAGCTCAGCAAACTGCGCGGCGTCGTTTGCGTCGGCTATAGAGCCTGGACGGAGGCCGTCGCCCAAGGAAAACGCTATGTCGTAAGCTTTCATTATCTCGCAGACCTCTTCGAAATTGGTATATAGGAAACTTTCCTTGTGATGTGAGAGACACCACTTGGCCATTATCGAGCCGCCCCTTGAAACTATTCCCGTAACCCTGTCGACGGTAAGCGGGATGTAGCGAAGAAGCACTCCCGCATGTATCGTGAAGTAGTCAACCCCCTGCTCCGCCTGCTCTATAAGGGTATCCCTGTAAATCTCCCAGGTAAGCTCCTCAGGTTTTCCGTTAACTTTTTCAAGGGCTTGGTATATGGGAACGGTTCCCACGGGAACCGGAGAATTTCTTATTATCCACTCCCTGGTTTCGTGGATGTTATCCCCGGTCGAAAGATCCATTATGGTATCGGCTCCCCATCTGCACGCCCAGACCGCTTTTTCGACCTCCTCCTCGATGCTTGAGGTAACGGCGGAGTTTCCGATGTTCGCGTTTATTTTCACGAGGAAATTGCGCCCTATTATCATGGGTTCGCTTTCAGGATGATTTATGTTGTTCGGAATTATGGCTCGTCCCGAGGCGACTTCCTCTCTTACAAACTCGGGAGTTATGTGGCTCGTTTGAATGCGGGCGTCAAAATCGACTCCCTCGTGGTAGGCCGCAAGCTGCCCGTAATTTTCCCTGAGTTCGTCAATTCTCTGGTTCTCCCTTATGGCTATGTATTCCATCTCGGGAGTTACGATTCCCTTTTTCGCGTAGTGCATCTGGGTTACGTTTCGCGATGGCGCGGCGCAAAGGGGCTTTCTTATGTTCCCGAAAGTTATCCCGTTTGCTCTCTCAAGTCTCTTTCTGGCGAATTCCGAGGAGAAATCGGGAAGTTCCGAAACGTCTTCTCGCTCCCTTATCCATTTTTCGCGAAGCGGCGGAAGACCCCTGTGAACGTCAATATCAACATCGGGATCGGTATAGGGGCCGCTAGTGTCGTAGAGGGTTATACTGAACTTGTCCGCGCCTGGAGTATCCAAGAGAGAATCGTCGGTTTCAACCTCCCGCATGGCCACCTTTATATCGTGGATTTTTCCGTCCACGTATATCTTTTTTGAGTTTGGAAAAGGATCTCTCGTTATTACGGATTCTGTGGGTATTTTCTCTTTTTTCCGAGAAGAACTCATGAACTGGGGCCCCCTTGGCAAAAACGCTTCAGACATTGATTAGTTTAGGGGATTACAGGTCCCTTTACAAATAATTTGGATAACAAAAACGCCTCGGCGATGCTGTGATCTGTCAGCGGGAAACCCTGTAAACGGCTCCTCTGAGGTCATCTGATACGAGTAGCGCTCCGTCGGGGGCGACTAGAACGTCAACTGGCCTTCCCCACGCTGCTCCGTTGCTTCCTAACCATCCCTGGGCAAACACATCGTATGAAGCCGCTTCCCCCGATTCGTCGAGGCGCACAGAAGTCACCCTGTAACCTATGGGAATGCTTCTGTTCCAAGAACCGTGCTCCGCAATGAAAATCACGTTACTCCAAGACTCGGGAAACATGGAACCCGTATAAAACCTCATTCCAAGGGCCGCGACATGTGCGGGCAGTTCCCACTGGGGAGGAGTGAATTCGCCGCAGCCGCGCTCCGAGCCGAACTGCGGGTCCCTAACATCTCTTCCATGACAGTACGGAAAACCGAAATGAAGCCCCGCGGTGGCGGCGCGGTTAAGTTCGTCTGGAGGGCTATTATCATTAATTCGCGGGTCGCTACTGATATTATCTCTTCCGTTATCAGTAAACCAGAGCTCTTCCGATTCCGGATGCCAGTCAAAACCCACGGTATTTCTCACACCGTGCGCAAAAACCTCAAAATTTCCCCCGTCGGGATCAATTCTCGAGATCGCCGCATAGCGCTCGTCGTTCCTTTTACAAACGTTGCACGGCGCTCCGACCGGGACGTAGAGCTTCCCGTCGGGTCCGAACCGGATGAATTTCCACCCATGATGCGTATCCCTCGGGAGCGTATCAACTATAGCTACGGGGTCCGGAGGAGTTGATAGATTGTTCTCGATTTCGTCATAGCGGAGAATCCGGTTTATTTCCGCTACGTAAAGAGATCCTTTACGAAACGCAACGCCGTTTGGAGTGTTAAGGTCGTCTGCGATCATACGGACGGTTTCGGCGTAGTTATCGCCGTCTTTATCACTAAGGGCGTACACAGTCCTAGATCTGGTGCCGACAAACAATGTGCCCTTGGCGCCAAGTGCGAGCGAACGCGCGCCAGGCACTTCGTTTGAATAAAGTGAAATGGAGAAGCCCTCAGGGAGAGATATGCGCGAGAGCATGGGGTCCGTAGGAATTTCCGAAGGTACTACAGGTTCAGCGGGAATTTCCGGTGAAACCGGTTCAACGGGAGCTTCAACCTGTCCATCTGTGGCGTCTTTCCTCCCGCAGTCACAGCCAAGTAAGAGGAAAACAAGAAAACACGGAATCAGCAACTTCAAAATTCTCTGCATCGTAAATTCTTCGATATAAAAACAGTTTTAAACCGGGCCAATGTCAACCGGTACATGTTAGCACGGAAACAAGGTAAGTGTGAAGACTTTTTTCTGGTACATGGTTCACTAAATCGGGCACTTGGGTAAAGTTATTACTCTTATTATTTCTAAAAAAGGTTCGGTTCATGTCCTCTCTAATTCTGGGTATTGAAACATCATGCGATGAAACTTCCGCGGCAGTGATAAGAGACGGAAAGCATATGCTCTCAAACGTGGTTTCCTCGCAGATTGACGTTCATAACGCCTTCGGCGGAGTAGTGCCGGAGATAGCGTCGCGCATGCACACGGAAATAATCCTCCAGGTAATCAACCAGGCTCTTGAGACTGCCGAGGCTTCCGCCGGGGAAGTGGACGCCGTAGCGGTAACCCAGGGACCTGGGCTCATAGGCTCTCTTATGGTCGGAATTTCAACTGCGAAGGCGCTTGCGTTTTCCCACGGAAAACCCCTTGTCGGGGTAAACCACCTGGAAGCACACATAGCGGTGGCACATCTTGAGAACGAAATTGATTTCCCCTTTGTGGCCCTCATAGTTTCGGGAGGACACACGAACCTTTACATGGTAAGGGGGGTTCTTGACTTCGAACTGCTTGGAAGCACGAGGGACGACGCCGCGGGAGAGGCTTTTGACAAGGGCGCAAAGGCTCTCGGGCTCGGATACCCCGGAGGAGTCGAAATAGACAGGCTTTCAAAAAACGGTGACCCCGACGCAATCAGTTTTCCAAGACCGTTTAACAATAAATCCCATGATTTCAGCTTCAGCGGGCTTAAAACCGCACTTTTAAACCACATAAAGAAAAACCCTGTTGAAAGCGAAGAAAATCTCCACAACGTATGCGCCGGTTTTCAGGAAGCCATAGTGGAAACCCTTGTTAATAAGACGCTTAACGCCGCGAGGAAGAACGGGGTAAAAAGCGTCGTTTTAGCAGGCGGGGTAGCCTGCAATTCAAGGCTAAGGCAGCTTAGCGAAGAGAGAATCGGAAGCGAGGGGATAAACGTTTTCATGCCCTCTCCTGCCCTCTGCACCGATAACGCAGCAATGATAGCCACGCTTGGTTACCACATGTACGCGGATAACAGAGTATCCACGCTTGATATATCCCCTTATTCAACTGCCAGGCGGAAAACCTCTTAAGGCTACTTCGGGAAGACAAATGTTCTTATGCCCGAAGTAGCTTAATACCTTTCGAATCTTCTCCATAAGACGGCTCAAGATTTTCATCCAGAGTATTGTATGTTTTTCCAAAAGATATATATATGATTCTTTTTTAGATAAAAACAATTTATCTATTGCAATTAATTAAAAAGAAATTAAAATATTGTTATAATCATTAAAAGCATCTTATTTATTTACAAATATAATTTGGAGAAAAAACCAAAATGAGCAAAATACGCGATCAGATTAAAATCCGTCGAAAGGAACTCGGCCTGAAACAAAAAGATATGATGCTGCGCGTCGGTATGCCAAGACAGCAGTATCAGCGGCTGGAATCCAAGGGCAACCCACGCTTGGACACTCTTGAACTGGTTGCCAAAGGGCTTAGGATGGAGGTACTGCTTATCCCGCAGGAAAAACTGCGCTTGGTTCGCGACATACTGGAAGAAAGAACCGATATAGGTTCCGGCCCTAGAATTAATATTGGCCTTGCTGCGGACCCTCCTCCCGATGATCCTTGGGAAGGGCTGCTGGAGGAATGATCGTGAGCGGCACAGAACAAATCCATGTTTTAGAACTCACCTTGCACAGAACAAAGGTCGGATATCTGACGGGCCATAAGGACGGTCGAAGCACCCTTACGTTTGCGCCCGAGTTTACAGGTAACAGTTCGCGACCGACCTTCACTCTGACAACGCATCCAGATTTTCCTAACGTAAAAAAGGTGCTCGCAAAACCCTGGTCAAGGAGACAACGGCTGCACCCTGTGCTCTCCAACCTGCTGCCCGAAGGAGTATTGAGAGAATTGCTGGCTCAATATCTGAAAATTCATATTGATAATGAATTCGCACTGCTCGCCAGCCTTGGGCAAGATCTTCCTGGAGCTCTAATCGTCACCGCCACAGAACCTGATGATGTTCCCGACTACGTATTAACTCCCAAGGCAAAAGTCATTAAAGCCAATATGCAGAGTGATGCAAAACATTTTTCTCTTGCCGGCGTACAAATGAAATTTTCGATGCGGGAACGGGATGGACGCTACCGGATTGCTGAATCTGGAAATCTTGGGGACTGGATTATCAAAACCCCGTCCACCAGACACAAACTCGTTCCCCTAAACGAATTCACCGCCATGCGGCTTGCGCAAAAAGCGGGAATTGATATACCGGATACCCGTTTGGTTAAAGTGGACGCTCTCGATAAACTCCCCGCCATAAGTCTCCCTGACGAAGAATTCGCATTTGCCATACGAAGATTTGACCGCAAGGATGGACAACGCATTCACACCGAAGACTTCGCCCAGGTTCTGGCTAAGTACTCATGGCAAAAGTACGACGGTCCGAATTACGGACAGATAGGTAAGATCATCTATCAGTACACTGGCGACGGCCTCAAAAACGTCCAGCAATTCGCCCGACGATTACTGACTAACATTCTTCTAGCCAATGGTGATGCGCATTTAAAAAACTGGTCTCTGGTCTATCCCGACACGGTTACTCCCGAACTTTCCCTCGCATACGATATCGTGATCACTCGTGTTTATATGGGTGATGAAAGGGAGTATGCGTTAAATTTGGGTGGAAACAAGAATTGGTACAAAATCACTTTTGATCATTTCAGAGCCTGGGCCAATAAAGCCGATATTCCTTGGAAAGCCATTAAACCGCAGCTTGACGATACACTGGATAAAGCGCGTTCTCTCTGGCCAAAATCTCTTGGTGACCTGCCCGCGAATCACGCTCACAAAGAACAACTCAAAGAACACTGGCGACTGCTTTCCGCAGATTTTCGGATTGAGACTGCCGATTGAATCAAAAACGGACTCATCAAGACAACAACCCGAAAAGTTCCGTTTGAGCAAAGGCTAAAAACTACGTTTCGTAGTCGGCAAGAGCCACATCCGTTCTTATCTGCCGGATGAACTGGGCGACCTTCACGTGCTCGGGGTGTTTCTGGTAGATTTCGAGATCTTCCATGGATTCAAACTCGGAATAAAGAGCAACATCGAACGAAACGGGAAGCTCGTTAAAATTCTTGCCAAGCTCCATTGTCTTTATCTCCGGAATGGCGCTTTTTAGCCCCTCTAGTTCCTGCTTGATCTTGGCTATACATTCATCCTTACTCATTCCTTCGTGTGAATCCTTTAGTTTCCACATTACTATATGTTTTATCACCTTGAAGCTCCTTGAAAAAAATGGTCTGGAAATTTTCCAAACAGCATAAATTATTTTCAACGGAATTGCGAAAAATCCTGCGTCCTATCTGAATAGTTACACGGCTTCGGATGACAAGTATATTATGGCGACAAAAAAGGTATGATTTATTTTCATGTGGGAAAAAACAGAGATATTCAACGAACTTCCATTCGTTTCGAATTTCGAGAAAGACAAAACCGATTTCCTGCTTAAAATCGGCGAACTGATAGAAGTTCCCGAACGCTACGTCCTCACCAAACAGTTCGAACCGAGCCATTCTTTCTACTTCCTTATAGAAGGTCTGGTGAATTTTTCAATCAGCGTCGAAGACAGAACCAATGAATTCTCGGTGGGCAAGAGCGACGAAAAATTCACTCCCGTAGGCTGGTCAGGCTTCCGCTCTCCCAAACGCTACTACACAACGATCACATGCGAGAGGCCCTGCGTCCTGCTAAAGTGGAGTCACCAGAATCTTGAAAGATTCTTTGACCAGGAACCCCTTCTGGGACGCGAATTCCTGCTTTTCGTTCTCGGCAAAAGCATAAACCTTCTAAAGCATGTTAGAGCCGAGCTTGCGGAATACAACAACGTCAACTGGGACATCGAGGCGGGAAAAACGGGCGGTTTTTCCCAGGAAGGAAAATACATATCCGTACCCAACCCTCTTGCACTCCTGAGGCAATCCCCCTTCTTCGAGGTTTTTCCCGACAAGACACTGCGCCAGTTGGCAAAAGCGACCCAGAAAAAATACTATCTAAACAACGAACCCATATTCAGCCAAGGGGATACCTCGAGAGGAATAGACATACTGGCTTACGGAAAGGCGGTGCTATGCTTCTCCCCCGACGGTTCGCAGGGCGGAATCGAGGATTCCGTCGCGCTTCACCTGATCAACCTCCCGGGATATATGGTCGGCTGGATGGGCGCCGCTCCAGCCGGATCAAACGACGTTACCGGCGTTGCGAGCAGAAATTCGGTCATCTATCACATAAGCGCCCGCAACCTTCATAAGATTCTCTATCAGGATCCTTCCTCGGCACTGGCTCTTGCCAGAAGGCTACTGTGGCTGGTGTCAATCCGGCTTCGAAACGCCCGCGCGGGACTCATATCACAGAGATACGAACGCGAAATACTGGCCATAAGCAACCTTATCGAGCAGAACTCTATGCAGTTAAGCGTAACCTCCCCCATTCATAAACTTCCCCATCTGCTAAACAGCCCGCTTACCCTTGATGACGCTTTCCGGCTTCTGTTCAGACTGGAAAAAGAAGGCGAAAGCCTTGAGAGGGAACTGTCCCGTCTCAGTCTCGATATTCTCGGAAAGATCTACAAGGAATACAACTTTTTCGAGGGACTAAAAAACGTCTATCAGTCCGTGACCGCCGCACCCAAGTCGCTTTCTCCAAGCGAAATAAGAACCATGGCGGCCAAGCAGTTCGCGGGAGTTTTCAATAGCACCCCTTACGTAATCGAAGGCTGGGAGAATTTGCCCGACGAACCCGGGCACATCTTCATATACAATCATCTGCTTAATCATCCCTACAACACCCTCCCCAACCATTTTCAGATTACGCTTGATTCCCACTTCATAAGCTCAATGGTTCTCTACGCCAAGTACGGCGAAGCCGGGATCCGCGTCATACGCGTTCCAAGAGCGGAGGAATACGGACATGAGTACTACTACGAAAGACTCGGTCATATAAACGTTTACACCGACGAATCCGATCTTTCGCAGGAAACCCCCGAGCGGAGAAAAGCGTGGCGGAAAAGGTTCTATGAAACGGCCAAAGAGCACCTAAGAAAAGGATTTAACATAGTAATAAGTCCTGAGGGAACCAGCATGACGACAGAGGAGTCTCCCGGTCCGTTCAAACTCGGCGCTTTTCTTCTGGCCGCGTCCATCTCGCCCGAGCCATATATCGTTCCCGTTGCGGTGGCGAATTTTGATAAAAGAATAAACCAGAACGTGTTTTCTCTGGTGATAAAAAAGCCATTCAGGATATCCGACTACGTAAAGAATCCCGAGGAAAACAAAGACAAGCTCTTTGAGTTCATCCGGGAATACGGAAACGAGTACAGAAGATATGTGGAAGAGGCGGCGGGACTTGCAAGGCGGGTGGAATCCTCAAAGATCAACCTAAAAACCTTTGAGCAGGTTGAAAAAGACTTCCCGGCAATCGATAAAAACCTGTTCGAACAGGACGTGAGGATAATTGAAAGACGCCATGTCGGGAAAAAGAATGACGCGACGGTATTTTACGGCAGCTCAAGTTTCCGCCTCTGGAGAGGCATGGCAAGGGATTTCCCAGAATACAACATTGTGAATCTTGGTTTCGGAGGCGCCAGAATCGCCTACTGCCTCCACTATTTCGAGCGGCTTATAAAACCGGGTGACGTTAAATCCCTGGTTTTCTACGCGGGCGATAACGATATAGGGGACGGCTGCATTCCAAAGCAGGTACTGAATTTCTTTCTGGATTTTTACCACCGCTTCAGAGAATCCTATCCTCACACAAAAATGACGTTCGTTTCCATAAAACCGAGTCCCGTAAGGGTCCATTTTATTGACAGAATCAAAGCGTCAAACGATCTAGTAAGACAGTTCCTGTCAAGAGAGCCAAACGCCTTTTACCTAAACATCTACGACTACATGCTAAATGAGAACGGAGATATAAGAGAAGAACTGTTCACCGAAGACGGTCTTCACATGAACAGAAAGGGATACGCGTTGTGGAAAGATCTGTTTTTGGCAAACGAGAAGGAAATTTTTTATGATCCGAAACCCCAGGAATCAGAAAAGCGGGTTGAAATTCTCCCGGAAACAGGAAACCATACGCGAATATCCACTGACCTCGGCCTCAAATAATCCGTTACTGCCGACCGCGCTCCCTCCCCGAAGCGGGGATTAGAAGCCACATCTTTCTTTTTGAGTGACGCCCCCAGCTTGGAGAAAGTAAAACGTAATTCCCCTGGAGAAATAACGAATCATCGAGACAAAAAGAGAGCTTGGAGGAGCCTTCACGCCCCGAAACGTACCTCCCGGAAACAGAAAAATCGGCTTTAGCCGAGTGGGACTGTCCGCGGAGAAAAGCCCACAGGTCGATTTCTTCAAACTCGATCCCGATAGCCTTCTGCCTTTTATCCATCCATCCGGCGTTTGGAAAAACCCAGTGGCGACGGCCGTCCGTGAATTCAAGAGAAAGTACGAAACAGGTGGTTTCCGAGACTATTTTCCTAACAGAGTATCTGAGAGTTGAGTTCATAGAGAAGTCTCAGGCCGTGGAGAGCAAGATCCTTGTCAACCCGTGTCGCGCAGGTGCACTCCTCAGATATCGAGTCGGCGAAACCTCCTGTGATTACGATCTCGGGTGAAGATCTCATCTCCTCCTTGAGCTTTGCGCAAAGCCCGTCAATCATCGAGGCGTAACCGTAAAACAGCCCTGACTGTATGCACTCGACGGTGTCTTTGCCGATTGCCTGCTCGGGTTTTTCGGGATCGACTTTCGGAAGCTTGGAGGTTCCATGGTAAAGCGCGACTGTGGAAAGCTCGATCCCCGGAACTATAGCTCCGCCCAGATATTCTCCTTTTTCGGAAACACAGTCAAAAGTAGTTGCCGTCCCGAGATCGACCACTATAACACTTCCACCGAAGCGGTGGTAAGCCGAAACGGCGTTTGCTATCCTGTCAGCTCCGAGTTCTTCGGGATTATAAATCCGGGTCGGCATTCCCGTTCTTGTCTCCGGACCCACGATTATAGGTTGATGGCCGAAATATTTCTCTACCAGTTTAGCCACCCCCTCCTGCATTTCGGTAACCACGCAGGAGAGTATGGCTCCACTGAACGAAGAGGGAGATATGTCTTTCTCGTCCATTTTCCCGAAGAGGATAATCCCGTAATCGTCAGGGCTTTTGGTTCTGTCAGTATCGACCCTGAAACTGTGTACGAGGTCCTCTCCTGAAAATATTCCGACCATTATGCTGGTGTTGCCGACGTCAATTGCGAGAAGCATAGCGAATCAAGCCCGGTTTTTACGATCTGGCCATTTGATGAAAGGCTCAAGAATTTCTGGAACGATAGATGCCTTTATTCCGACGGAGAAAAACCGGTTTCGGGGGGAGTATAACTTAAAAACAGGATAAACCGAAGCGCTCCCCTCTAAGCTGATACCCTTTTTTACCTCAAATTCATGGAAACAGGACATGGTTAAAAACCCTACTTCACTTCAAAGGATTCTTCCCCGGTCCGGCAGAACTTTATTAGGAAGGACCGTTTCCTATCACCCTGAAATTATTTTTTAAATTTGATTGCCAATGTTCTTGACAATAACGACGGGCTATTATTAAATTGAAAAGTAAACTGAGGAACTGGATTCTTTGATAATGGGAGAGAGGAATCTGGTCATGTCAGAATTCTAAAAGCACTATAATAAAAGGAGGTTTTAAGAGATGGAGAAATCATACAATAATCCCGCGTGGCGCCGTATCAGAGGGTTACGCGGTTTTGGAATACTTGCTCTTTCGGTGGCGTTCTGCCTTACCGGGTTGCTAGCACTTTCTTCTTGTGATCTTGAGTTTTGGGATGACGATGATGAAACGCAGGTGGAACCGGTAAAGATGAGAGGATTCTATAGCAGCGTTAATGCAGACGGTACAGTAGATTGTACAAATGAAGAGGTCGACCTGCGCGAGCAAGAAGCCGGAAATCTCAGTGAACCGAACGTCAGGGTCACCGCAAGTGGTGTTGCTTTCGGAACTGCAACTTTTGTACAGGTAGGAGTAAAGGTAGACGAAAGCGATACGAATGCCGAAACTATTTCAACCTATTACGTAAGTGATACGGATGGAACTTTTGACAGGCCTGGAGCATATTTTCTTGTCGCAAAAACCGACGATGATATCGAGGCAGACACGATATATACCGGTTACTGGGCTGGCTATGCTTACCGTCGCGCCGATGACGCCACAGACTACCAACCTGTGGTAATTTGTCCATATGTGATGGTACCAGATGGGACTCCTGAGTTAGAGGACATAGGAGAGGGCGACTGTGGTGAAATGGGTGGAGACAATGTGCATTCCGCATTGGAAAAATATCTGACAGACGCTGACGGTTCTCTTAGGAATTGTCATGATCTCTTGGATGCTGACGGCGTGCTGTCTCCCATGAAACGTCCACAATAATGGAGATGTAACGAAACACCGGAGCATAATTCAGAAACGGGCATCAGGTTAACAACAAACCCTGCATGCCCGTTTTTTTGTCCGCCGAATGATTTAAACTAACCCAGGGCTCGTATCGAGCCCGCTTTTTGACAAAATCCCAGAGGAAAACTATTATTTCACCGCGTCCGGAAGGAGAAAAAGTGAGAATAATAGTCACAGGCGGAGCGGGTTTCATAGGCTCTTGGGTATGCGAAGCGTATATTTCCGAGGGCCATGAGGTTCTCGTGATCGACAACCTCTCCACGGGATCTGAAGATAACATCCCGCCCGAAGCTGAATTCATTGAGTGCGACGTAAGGGATTTCATTGAACTCGAAAAAGCGTTTCGTCAGTTCCGCCCCGAGGTTGTCAACCACCACGCAGCGCAGATAAACGTAAGAGATTCAGTTGAAGATCCTAGTTTTGACGCCGATGTTAACATAGGCGGTTCCCTTAACGTTCTAAGACTCTGCGCAGAATACAGAACCGAGAAGTTTATTTTCTCATCCACCGGAGGCGCCCTTTACGGCGAACCGGACAAACTTCCCGCAGACGAGTCTACCCCAGCCCTTCCCCTCTCCCCATATGGCATCTCGAAGCTCGCCACGGAAAATTACGTAAGGTATCACTCGAAGAACCACGGTTTCGGACACGTGATTCTAAGATACGCAAACGTGTACGGAGAAAGACAGAACCCCGAGGGAGAAGCCGGAGTGATAGGGATTTTCTGCGAGAACATAATCAAAGGAAAGACCTGCCTCATATTCGGAGACGGAGAACAAACGAGGGATTACGTGCACGTCTCTGACGTCTCCCGGGCGAACCTGCTAGCCGCCAGTCTAAAAGAAGAAGGCACTTTCAACATAGGAACTTCAGTTGAAAGCTCCGTAAACGACATAGCGCGCATTCTCGGGGAAGTAACAAAAATCGGATTTGAAACCGTCCATGAAAAAGAGCGCCCCGGGGAGGTAAGAAGAATAAGTCTTGACTGCTCACTGGCGGCAGAGAATCTCGGATGGAGTGCGCAGATAGCTTTGCGCGAAGGGCTTTTCAGAACATGGAACTGGTTTTTGCAGGGAAGAGGTTAATACCCGCCGAAAGTCCTTGCCTTTGAAAAAAACTTGCCCGTGGTTACAATTTTCTTTTTTGGGAGGATGGATAATGCAGGATAATGAAGAATTTTTTGATGTGAGGGTCTACAAGAGATATATAAAGGAAGGCCTGACCACGCAGAAGAATTACGAAAAACACATAAAATCCCTGCCTGACGTAAGTGATAAGGCAACGTTCCTTATCGTAGACGAAGAAGAGGAAACCGGAGAGCAAGAAGAGTAATGCAACGCTGGGAATACAAGGTAGTCTCAACCGACGTGCTCGTTAAAAGGCCTCAGGACCATGATATAGCCGTCTACAAGGAAGAGGCTGATTCGCGAAGGGAAAGCAGCAGGGGAAGCCTTGAAGATTCTTTGGTCTCGCTTGGCGAAGAAGGCTGGGAACTTGCCACCATTACGGGTGAATTCGCCATATTCAAAAAGAGAGTCAGCTGAACTTCACTGCCACTCTATGGTGCCGGGAGGCTTTGTGGATATATCGTACACCACCCGGTTTATCCCCTTTACCTCGTTTATTATCCTTACCGAAATTTTCCCGAGCAGATCATAGGACATCTTCGACCAGTCAGCGGTCATGCCGTCCGTACTGCTCACGGCTCTCAGCGCACAGACGTTTTCATAGGTTCGCTCATCACCCATAACTCCCACTGTTTTCACGGGGATAAAAACGCAGAAAGCCTGCCATATCTCATCGTAGGCGCCCGATTTTTTAAGCTCGTCGATAAAAATGCTGTCGGCATGTCTAAGTATGGAAAGTCTCTCGCGCGTGACTTCTCCCATTATCCTGATCGCAAGACCGGGACCGGGAAAGGGGTGGCGGCCTATGAGAGAGGAAGGAAGCCCCAGTTTCTCTCCAACACTTCTCACCTCGTCTTTAAAAAGTTCCCGAAGAGGTTCGACTATCTCAAGATTCATTTTTTCCGGAAGTCCCCCGACGTTATGGTGGGACTTTATCACGGCCGAAGGTCCCTTTACGCTCACGCTCTCGATCACGTCAGGATAGAGGGTTCCCTGGGCAAGAAAACGGACACCTGATATCTTCTCGGCCTCCTCTTCAAACACCCTCACGAACTGCTCGCCCATCATCTTTCTTTTCGTCTCTGGGTCCTCAACGCCCTCAAGACAAGAGAGGAACCTCTCAGAGGCATCGACGTGGATGAAGTTCATCTCAAACCCAGAAAAAGCGTCGCAGACCTCCTCCGCCTCATCAAGCCTCATACACCCCGTGTCAACAAAAATACAGTGAAGCCTGCGGCCCACCGCTTCGTTAATAAGGGCTGCCGCAACCGAGGAGTCTACTCCTCCCGAGAGCCCGCATATGATCTTGCCGTCCCCGACTCTTTCTCTTATCTCGTGTATCGAATGCTCTATGAAGGATCCTGCAGTCCAGTTTCCGCCGAGACCCGCCACCTGGAAAAGAAAATTGGAAAGTATCCGGGTTCCGAATTCCGTATGCACGACTTCCGGGTGGAACTGTACCCCGTAGATGCTTCCGCTTGCGTTTCTCACCGCCGCGCACTCAGTGTTCTCGGTATCGGCTATCGCCGCGAATCCCTCCGGCACTCTCAAGACCCTGTCGCCGTGAGACATCCAGACGCCCGAAGTCTTCGCCACGCCGGAGAAAAGCGGATCCTCCGTCAGCAAGTTTAAATCTGCTGGACCGTATTCCCTTTTCCGAGAGTGCTCAACTTCTCCCCCGAGCTGAAAAACAAGCACCTGAAGCCCGTAACAGATACCCAGAACCGGTATTCCCAAAGACAGTATTTCCCCTTCCACTCTTGGAGAACCGTCCTCCCAGACGCTTGAGGGCCCTCCGGAAAGTATTATCGCCCCTGGCGGCTCTTTGCTTATTTCATCCGCTGTAGTGTTGTAGGGTTTTATCTCGGAGTAGACCCCGAGTTCTCTCGTGCGCCTGGCGATCAGTTGCGTATACTGGGAACCGAAATCAAGAACTAGAACTTTTTCCCGCATTTTATGGCCGTCTCTCCCGTTGCGGTGAAATTCGAAGAACCCTGAAGGGTAAACCGATCTTTTTGAGGCTGACTTTATGAGACAAGAAAACCGTTATCACCCGATCCTGTAGTTGGGAGATTCCTTGGTAATTACGATATCGTGAACGTGACTTTCCTGAAGCCCGGCGTTGGTAAGCTTTACGAACTTCGCCTTTTCCTGAAGTTCCTTTATCGTCGCAGAACCCGTGTATCCCATTCCCGCACGAAGCCCGCCGACCAATTGGTAGATTATGGCCCCTATGTTGCCCCTGTAAGGAACCCTGCCCTCTATCCCTTCGGGAACAAGCTTAGCCTCCTCCATCATCTCATTGTCCTGGGCGTAGCGGTCCCTGCTCCCAGCCCTCATTGCTTCAATAGAACCCATGCCACGGTACACCTTGTAAGTTCTCCCCTGGTAGAGAACGACTTCCCCGGGAGCTTCATCCGACCCGGCGAGCAGATTTCCTACCATTACGGAATCCGCTCCGGCGGCAAGCGCCTTGGTTATATCCCCCGAGTACTTTATTCCCCCGTCGGCTATTACGGGTATGTCATGTTGTTTCGCTACGGAACAGACCTTTCTTATGGCGGTTATCTGCGGCACACCTATACCGGCTATCACGCGTGTCGTGCATATCGATCCGGGACCGACGCCGACCTTAAGACAATCCGCACCTGCTTTTATAAGATCCTCGGCGGCTTCGGAGGTGGCTATGTTTCCGGCCACCAGATCTATATCGGGGTATTTCTTTCTTATGCGGGCTAAGCTGTCTAGCACCCTTTTCGAATGTCCGTGGGCGGTATCCACCACTATTACGTCACAGCCCGCCGCAACAAGCTCATCCACCCGCTCCTGGCTGTGCTTGTCAACTCCGACTGCGGCTCCCACGAGAAGCCTTCCCATCGCATCTTTAGACGCCTTGGGGAATTTCTCTATTTTCTCTATGTCCTTCATGGTTATAAGGCCTCGGAGCTTGAAGCTGTCATCGACAACCGGAAGCTTTTCTATCTTGAACTTATGAAGAAGCTCCTTGGCTTCAAGAAGAGTGGTGCCTTCCTTGACGGTGACAAGATTCTTTCTGGGAGTCATAACCTTGTCGATTTTAAGGTCCATGTTCTTTTCGAATCTTATGTCCCTGTTGGTGATTATTCCGTGAAGGGTATTGTTGGGCTTTACAACGGGAAGACCGGAGATGTCGTTTTCAACCATTATCTCAAGCGCTTCGCTGACCCGGGTCCCCGGACGCACGGTCAGGGGATTCACTATCATCCCGCTTTCGTATTTTTTTACCCTCTCAACCTCGCCCGCCTGTGCCGGGATAGAGAGATTTCTGTGGATTATTCCTATACCACCCTCTTGCGCCATGGCAATTGATGTCCGAAACTCGGTTACGGTATCCATGGCCGCACTCAGTATGGGGATATTAAGGGTTATATGCTTTGTAAGGGGCACCGAGACATCAACTTCACTCGGAAGAACTTCGGAGTAGCGGGGAGAGAGTATTACGTCATCAAAGGTAAGCGCTTCTTCAAAAACAAAATCCTGCATAGCAGCTAGCCAGCCTTCTTTGTGGCGGCAACCTTCCTTGCCCTGGGTTTTCTTGTTTTCGGGGCGGGTTTCGCTTTTTTCTTATCGCTGGGGATCTCGCCTCCGCTCATGCTTCGAAAACCTTTAGCGAAAAGATCCAGGATTTTCTTTCTCGCGTCGGAAGCCTCCACCCCGAGTTCAAATTCTATTTCCTGCTCCTTGTCCAGAAGATTCAGAAAAACGGACACGATACCCACATAAGTCGTATCATCTACTTTTTCAAACCCCATGGACTTGAGAAGCTTTCTCGGAATGACCGGAAACTGAAAATCAACAGTATCGACGGATTCTTTGGAAAGCGATCCGTCTTGACTTATGCTTATTTTTATTCGCGTAGATTTCATTAGCCACCCACCGGATTATTCTATAAAGGGAGTATAGTTTACTAAAAACGGCTTAGTAAAGCAATTTAAGTCAGATCCTAAATGTTATATTAGTAGTGAACTATTATTGTCGGACAGCTCGCAAAGCCGTCAGTAAAGCGGGGCAACGCGTTTCGAATTAAAACTCTTAGTTTTTGCCAAAGCAGGCATGATAGATGGAGAAAACAATTTCAGGCAAAGAAAAATGTTTTGACAATACGGGCCTGGGATACGGAGGCACACGCAAAAGCGCCTTTCGCCACGCGGGCGATGCCGACTGGTCTGCCGTGCAGCTCGATGACGCCGAGTACCGCTACGTCTCGGTGCCGGCGGCGAACCGGGACAAACCGCAGGACCGCAACGACAGCCCTTGGCACTATCAGGGCGAGAGGCTCACAAAGTGAAATCGTCTCCCAAACATCCTGCCGGGGGGCTTCGTACCAAGATCCCGTTTTCGCTTCCGCTTCCGGCACTGTCGGCCGGGATCACCTCGGGTCTCGGTTTGCTGGTCGCTCAGGTGGCCTTCGGAACCTTCATATTCTCCGGAGCGCTGGCCCCGTATTCTTCCCAAGGCGTGGGCCTGGTGCTGTTCGGAAACTTCGCCGCGTGCTTGCTCATCGCTCTTGCCGGCGGGTACCGCGGCGCCATCGCAGGGCTGTCTCCCGTGCTTGTGCTCGTGATGGCAACCATTGCGGCCACGATGAAGACGGATAGCGAGGCACTCTTCGCGACCACGGCGTGTGCGCTGATCATCAGCGCCGTGGCAACGGGGATGTGCTGTCTCCTGGTCGGACGTTTCCGGCTCGCCAACCTGCTGCGTTTCATCCCCTATCCTGTAGCAGGAGGATTCGTAGCCGGGATCGGAGGGGTCGTCTGCTTAGCGGCCATGTCCCTGATGGGGGCGAATCCGGATTGGCGGGCGACGCTGCTGGAGCCAGCCGTGCTGTGGACGTGGTTTCCAGGCCTCGTCTATGGGGTGGCCTTGTACGGCGCCATGAAGCGTTGGAGAAATCCCGTGATCCTACCGGTGAGCGTTTTGCTCGCGATCGGTGGGTACCATCTTGCTCTTTCCACCCTTGGCATTTCCGACGGCGAAGCCAGGGGGGCGGGACTGCTGCTTATCAGCACAGCACAGGGAAGCCTGTGGCCAGCATTGTGGCCGGCCGACCTCGCACATGTGGATTGGCCCGCGATCGTCGGACAGATACCGAACATGCTGACGCTGATCTTGATCGCCCTGATCTGCGTCATCATGAGTGTCGCAGGGCTCGAGGTTGCCGTGGACGAGGACCTAGACTGGAGCCGCGAGTTCCGGGCGACAGGTGTTGCCAGTATCGTTGCCGGACTCGGCGGGGGAACGGTGGCGACCGTCGTCGTTCCCGCATCGCTCCGCAGCAAGCTCTTCCGCGCTACCACCCGGCTAACCGGGGTGATTGCAGCCTGCGTCATCGGGGCTGCGCTGTTGTTTGGCGACGGGATGCTGGAACTGGTGCCGACCGCGTTTGTCGGTGGCATGTTGATCTTTGCCGGTCTCGGGATGCTGGACCAAGGGCTGATGAGAAGCCGGAAACGCCTGCCCGGGTCGGAATACGCAATCATCCTCCTGATCTTCGTCGTAATCATCTTCTTCGGCCTGATCGAGGGTGTGGGCACCGGCGTGGTGGCTGCCCTCGTGTTCTTCGCCGTGCGTCTTAGCCGGGTGAATACGATTGCATCGCACTTCACCACGCGCGAGCGTCGGAGCAATAAGGCCCGCTCGGTCCCCGATCGCGCCATCCTCCTGGCAGAGGGCGACCGGGTGCAGACGTACCGGCTTCAGGGATACGTCTTCTTCGGCAGCGTCAGTGTCCTGGCCGACCGTCTCAAGAAGTCCCTAGACGGCCCATCGCGGCCTTCCTGTCTTATGATCGACTTCACCGACGTCTCCGGGTTCGACTTTTCAGCGGTGAGCGTGGTGGCCCGATTCGTGCAGAGAGCGAACGCGGCGGGGGTGCACATGGTCTTGAGCGGTCTGTCAGAAAAACTGGAGTTCAGTCTGGAGCGGAACGTCGCTCCCTCCGTGTTTGCGGAGTTATGGCTGGAGCCGAACGTCGATCTCGGCCTGGAGCGCTGCGAGGATCTCCTCATCGCGGCGTGGAAGGCGGATGCGGCCACGATGGAGCAGCGGCGCACCTCGTTGCTGGAACACGCCGTCGATGACCTTGAGCACTATCTGGAGCAGCAGGTTCACTTCGAGGACCTCATCGAAGCTCTTCGGCCATGGCTGATCCCCCGGGACTATGCCGCCGAAGAAATCCTCGCAGGACCGGACGGCCCACGCGAAGGCCTGCAGCTATTGTTATCGGGCCGTGCCTCAGTCCACGATTCCGAGGGTCTGCGACTCCGCCAATGCAGCCCCGGTGACGCGATCTGGCCGGTCGATCCGGCGTCTGACACAAAGACGACGGTAGTTGCGGACGAAGCATGCCGCACTATGCTGCTCACCCCGGACGCCCGGAGGTGGCTGGAGGAGCACGAACAGGGGTTGGCAATCAAGCTGTATCGATACATGCTTGCCGAGCACTTAAGAACTGAGCCGGACGAGGATCTGCTCCCCTCCTAGCCCTCGGACATCACTTCGAAATCCGTAATCTCGATCTGATACTTAAGACCAAGTATTTTGTTCACGGAAAGGTAGAAAGTGTTGAAAAAAACAGTGTTGCCGGGCTTTATGTTGAAATTGGCCGAGGCCTCTGTTTCGGTAAACACCGAGAGGTCGTCCCCGCTTTTTCTGCTCAGTTTCTGAAGAGGATGATCCGTATCGGCATTTCTGAGGTCCCGCATCGAAAGAGTGTTGCCGGAATAAAAGTCCTGAACGTAGACTGTCCGCCCCGACACCTGAAAACTGCTTCTGAGCTTTATGTAGCTAACGGGCACATCGCTTTCGTTCATGATCTCCCCGCGGACAAAGAAAAGATAGCCTTTCTTGGTTGTTATCCATTGGGATTCGGTGTTTCTGACGATCAGTTTCCGGGAAATATCGTCGCTCTCCCAGAACCACCGCTCGGGATAGAGCCCGAACTTAAAAGCCCCAAGACCAAGTGCGAGAACAGCTGCTATCAGGATCAACCTGCGCGGGTGTTTTCTCTTCTTTACTTCGTCTATTCCGTAAAATATCCTCTCCGCGTCCATAGGCCTGATCCCGGAAATAAAAAGTCTGCTAGACACTGAAAAACTGCCTTCGCAGGCAGATTATAACCGTAATACATGCTTTTCCCCATAAACGAATCTTTCTCGCGGACCACTGTCCGGAAAAGCATCTGGAACCATCAACCGCTTCATTTTACAACGCACGTCCTTCAAGCTATAAATATTGAAGGCAAAGAGCTTCAGGTTCTGACCTGCGTACGGATTTAACCTCATAATCAAGAATTTATCGGGAGAAAAAATCATGATCAGAATGCTTAAAAATCAGAAGACGAGTTTTTGGGTCTTTGTGGTTGCCTTAGGAATGATTTTCGGTGTTTCCGGCAATGCGGTCGCCCAGAGCGGCAGTTTTTACATCGGTGCCTCGGCCGGGGTCGAACGCACGAGCATGGAACACGCGAAAACCGTTGACAGCAGAAACGTGCCAAACGATTATCTGCAGAGCGGAAACGTTTACAACACCAGCGACTCGGCAAGCGAAACGGGTTTTGGAGGCGGGCTTTTCGCCGGCTACAGACTTAGTCTCGACCCAGGCGGCACATTCTACTTAGGCGTCGAGATCGACGGTCAGTTCCACGGCGGCACCACAAGCGGAACACTTCCGGGAGACGGAGAATCCGAGGGCCGAAACCAGTATGGAGAGGCCTGGCCAGATGAGTGGAGCGTCGAGAGAAAAAACAGCTACGGCGTGACGTTGATGGTAGGAGTCAGCCCCCCGTTTCTTGTTTCGCTTGTGGGCCCGGGCGCCGGTATTTACGCTCTTGGCGGCGTGCGCCGCATGGATGCGGAATTAAAGGTTGATTACAACGGCTGCTTGAATCCCCGCGAGCTTTGCGGGCCAGGCGAGTTCGCTCCAGGCACGGATTCCCACGACGAGACTTTCTACGGATGGACAGTAGGAGGAGGCCTTGAGAAAATGATCGGAGACAAGATAGGAATCCGGGGCGAGATACGCTACACCCAGTACGGAGAAGAAAACCGGGGAACTTTTTCGGAGGAGGATGTCAAGGTTCCCATATCTCTTGACGGAAGCGAAACCGGTTTTTCAGTAAAAGCGGCCGTGTACTTTTGAGCTGTTTTCGGTCATTTGCTTTGCAGACTTTATCGGGTTGATTCCGGAGGATACTTTCTTCTTTAACGACTTTTGGAGCCGCGGAAATTTAACTTGAGGCTCCAGGAAAAAGTTCTCCTATAGTTTTTCTTACGAAAACTATGTTGAAAACCCTCGGTATCCCCGCACGCCGAAACAGATTGAAAAAAATATCCCTTTATGTAATAATAACGCTCATTGCCTTTTTCAGGAGTGGATGAATGAACCCTGCTAACCCTTTTGCGTCCCTTCGGGAAGAAATGGATAAGCATGTCGTCGGACACGACGAAGTAAAAACCGCCCTTCTTCTCGGGATAATCTCAAGAGAGCACATTTACATCGAAGGCCCTCCGGGTACGGCGAAGACCATGCTTTCGGAGATCGTTTCCAAGGCAGCCCAGCTCAATTTCTTTTTCTACCAGCTTCACAGAGACACCAGGCTCTCAGAACTTGTCGGAGACCTGACTAGTGAAGGAGGAAACCGAACTCGGAGAGAGGATAAAACAGGATATAGTAAAAGTGGCATACTGACATCCGAGATATGTCTTCTGGACGACATATCCCGCGCGCCCGGTGAATCGCTCAACATACTTCTTCGAATACTCAACGGAGAGGAAATTCTTCAGCGAGTCCATTCCCCTTCTGACCGCCATAGCTACAAGCAACCCCACCGCGGATGAGTACTACAACGAGCCCCTTGATCCGGCCAACCTTGACCGGTTCATTCTACAGGTAAAGGCCCTTGGAATTTCCTACGAAGAAAATGGGACGAGGCCAAAAAGGTTATCGAGCTTTACGCCGAAAAGCCGTTTGAAGAAAAGATACCGAAACGGGTAAGCAAAAAACTTTTCGACAAAAGCTACAAAACACTTGAAAGAATTCCGATTCCGCCCGAGGTGCAGGAAGGTCTTGCGAATTTCGCGACCATAATGATCGAGGACTTCGGGCTTAACGAAACCAACTCCCTTATTACCGACAGGACGTTTTTCGTAAAGGCGCTCAAGCTTATCCGCTCCCACGCGCTTCTTAACGAAAGAGATGTATGCTCGAGGGAAGACCTTGACGTCCTAAGATACATGACTGCCTTCCGGGTCCCTCCCGAGGTCTACGAACAGATGGACAATATTCTTCGGAATATCATTCAGGATAAAAAAAAAGCCAGATGACAAGCTGACCCCGGATCCGATCAGATGCCTGATTCGGAATTCGACCAGGATTTCTCTCAGGAACCCAAGGGGGAAATTCCCGACGAGGAAGCGGACAAGGAAACCGAGAATCCGTTCGCCGAGGCCCAGAAAACCTTCTTTGACGCGCTCAAGGACCTTAAGCAGAACCTCGACAACAACCAGAGCGAAATGGCTCCTCCGAAGGCCAGGATGTGCCGAGCGACCCCACGGGTAATCCACAGGACAGCGGAAATACGGAGAGAGAAGACAAATCGCGCGCGCATACATGAGCAGCAAGTCCTCCAAGGCGGGAGAAGATGACGAACGGTAATCCCCGGAAGGGGAAATACGGAAACCGCCGAGAACATAAAACGCATCATGAGAGTGCTTGAGGGCAATTTCCAGAAAAGCATGGCCAAAAAAACCTCCCACCCGGGAGGATCCCCCAGGAAATGGAAGCGCATGTCCTCTTTTGACGAGATCGAGGACATAGATCCCGTTGAGGCGTTCATATGGTCCGAGCACACTTCACCCAGGCTGCCCAGAGTTCACCTTCGCGAGGAAAGAAACGCTCGGAGGGGAAATAGCAATTCTCAGGGACATAAGCACTTCAATGATGGGAATGTACAGCGAGTGGTCTTCATCCGTCGTCAAGGGAGTAATAGAGCTTGCGAGAAAAAAGAGAATGAGGATCGGCTATCTGGAATTTAACCACAACTCAGAAAACACACGAAAAACTCCCGGTTTTTCACCAGGAACTACATGTGGATGGAAAGGCTGGCGGAGAGTACGGAGCTGCTCCGGCAATACAAACTACGAAAAAGCACTGGAAGAGGCGCTCAAGGAGTTCCGAGGCAGGGGGGCTTAGAAACAAGCACATACTCTTTATAACCGACGGGATTCCGACTTCCGGCGATCCCAATGTTGAAGCCCAGAGAGTGCGCGCGAAGAGCATAGGCGTCTGCATACACTCCATATTCATCGGATCGAAGAACTACCCGGCAATACTTGAAATAATTTCAAGGAAACAGTGGGAACGCAGTTTATGGCATCCAAGGGCCGGGACGACATAATACGTATAGAGAGAAAGGACCGGGCCTACGAGCAGGCGGAACAGGAAAAAATCGCCAGATCGCAGCTTGACGGCTTCGCAAAAGCGTTCAGAGGAGAATTCTAGCGCGCCCGGTCAAAGGCACTCTGGATTACAGAGTGAGATATAGTCAGAACTGGTGTATGAGACCATGATCAAGCGGCTACCTGATTTTACCTCTGTTGTTTTGCCCATTGTCTGCTCAATTCCATTTCTGAATTTCACACCGGTTATTACCTTCCCGGGAAGTCAAACCCATTTGATCTTCTCCAGTTTTTCTCAGCACACATCCCCGGCTTGAATATCATGTGCAGCATCCCCTCGGAACTCAGGCACCCCTTGGCGCGCATTGTCTGCGCCATGAGGAGTTACCGAAGAAATGGCGTTCGATGCGTATCGCACTATATGACCTCCAAAGTGGTAGCGGGCAAGATTAAAATACTGGAATTATATGACAAGGAGGTATCCGCATGAGCGACTTCATGCTTATGGAACCTGCCAATCAAAGCTTGTCCGAACTGCTGGGCAACGCAGCCAAATATACCGTACCACACTTTCAGCGGGATTATTCCTGGGAGCAGGAACAGTGGGAAGACCTGTGGACGGATATTGAAAGCCTGGAACAGGAAGGCTTTCACTACATGGGTTATATCGTATTGCGACGCAAGGGCCCAAATGATTTCGAAGTGATAGATGGCCAGCAACGCCTGGTCACGCTTTCTTGCTGGTTCTAGCTGCAATGCGACACATTCAGCAACTGGCCGAGGAAGGCAAGGATGCCGAGAAAAACAAGGAGCGTCTGAAAGAAATCACCGGACGCTATATCGGCTCAAAGACATCGTCTCATTGCGAGTGAGCAGCAGGCTGACGCTTAATCGCAACAATGGACGTTTTTACAAGGA
>CATOTB010000005.1 GCA_951812945.1 Candidatus Dadabacteria bacterium | reverse complement strand
ATGGAAATCCCCGGACGGGAGAGGAGAAAATGTACATACCGGGATTTTTCGCCGAAAACCGCGTCGAAGTCATATCCTCGCTTCCATATTACAGCAGCTACTTTACGGATAAGCAGAGAGGGGAAGGAGTTTTTGAAAAAAGCATAGAATCACTCAGGATGCTCAACCGAGAAGGCTACGGAGACGGGGAACTTAAACTTAACCTTGTGTACAATCCCGTCGGGACCTTTCTTCCCCCGGACCAGAGGAGCTTGGAAGCAGACTTCAAGGCAAAGCTTAAAAAGAACTACGGCATAAGGTTTGATAATCTATACACCATGACCAATATGCCGATCAACAGGTTTGAGACGGAACTTAAAAGACAGGACGCCTACGAGGAATACATCGAAAAACTTGTAAACGCGTTCAATCCCAAAGCGGTCGACGGCATAATGTGCCGGAATCTCCTAAGCGTAAGTTACGACGGAAAGATCTACGACTGCGACTTTAACCAGATGCTTGAGATGCAGGCCCAAAACGGGAACGGGGGGCTGACTATATTCAATTTCGACCTGCGGCAAGCGACAAAGAGAAAGATAAAATTCGGTATTCACTGTTTCGGTTGCACCGCCGGGGGCGGAAGCAGCTGCGGCGGTCGGACGGTATCCTGATTCCAAGGTTTTGTGGAATGTCGCAAAAAAACGATAACGCCCTGATCGTTTTCCTTAAGTATCCGGAAACAGAAAAAGTAAAAACGCGCCTGGGAAAAGACATAGGGGAGCAGAGGGCTATGGAACTCTACCGTGAAACGGCAGGTTTCGTCGCCGACTCCTTCTCGGGTCAGGAAAACTGGACGACTTTTCTCCTCTATACTCCCAAGGAAAGAAAAAAAGAGATTTTCAAGTGGCTGGGAGGCAAAGAGGCCCTTTTCTTCGCGCAGGAGACAGGTTCTCTCGGACAGAGAATGTCCCGTGCGTTCGAAAGATGTTTTTCCCTGGGGTTCAGAAATGTCGTCATCATAGGCACAGACTGCGTGATGATAACCGAAGAGGATGTGGAAACCGCGTTTTCACTGCTTTCGGGAGGGGAATTCGAAGCGGTTTTAGGACCCGCAACCGACGGGGGATACTATCTCCTCGGGCTATGCAGGAAAACGGACGTGGTTTTCCAAGACATGCAATGGAGCACTTCCCGAGTATTTAAGGAGACCGAAAGACGCATGAGGGAAAGCGGTCTGCGCCACGCCGTCATGAGAGAGCTTGCGGATATTGACGAGGAAAAAGACATAAGCATAAAAGATATAATGACTAGGGATCCGGAACTTGCGCGCAGACTGGAGCAAGTCCTTTTGAAAGACCAAAAAATCCGTACTCAGAAAAACGAGGAGAGGAAACCGGCATGAATTCCGAAATCGTAGATGTGGGAATAGTCGCTTCTTTTTTCGCCGGAGTGATCGCGTTTCTTTCTCCCTGCATTCTCCCGCTTATGCCGGGCTACCTTTCTGTAGTAACGCACCTTTCATACGAAGATCTTTCAGATACTCGGAGCCTGCCCAAATTCTCAAGAGTTATCGTACCAAGTCTCGTCTTCATACTGGGATTCTCAACCGTCTTTATTTCCCTGGGCGCATTTTCCTCCCAGCTTGGGGGGATGATCTCGGGCAACAAGACTTTTTTGCTCAGAATAGCCGGAATATTTATAATCCTCTTCGGAATATTCGTAATGGAGATCGTGAAGATCCCGTTTCTTGAGAGAGAACACAAAATCTCCCTTCCGCGGGAAAGGGGAAATCTCCTCGGAACCTATATTCTCGGCCTGGCGTTCGGATTTGGGTGGACGCCATGCGTAGGACCTATTCTCGGATCCATACTCCTTTACGCAAGCACAGTGGAAGGAACGCTGAACGCGGTGGGGCTTCTCGCGGTTTACTCTCTCGGCATCGGCATACCGTTCATGCTGGTCGGTCTTGCGTTTAACAGCGCCATGAGATCCTTCAGAAACGTTAGAAGATATTATCCGTATTATAAGTACGCGATAGGCTCGGGACTTGTAATCATAGGAATAATGATGTTTTCAAACGAGATTCACTACTTAAATATCTACGGTCAGAAAATATTTGACGCAGTGGGAATAGATTTCTGGAAAAGGTTTTAGGGGCCTTACGGCAACACTCGGATTACGCGCCTCCATAGCTCAGGATTCCGTAGCTGTACACGCCGGCAAGAGCGGCGACGGAATCTACGGCTTCCGGAGCGACCCGTTTCCCGACTTCAAGCAGTTCCTTCGATTCCTCTACCTTCATGCCGTGGCGCTTTTCAAAAACGCTTAAGTCATCAAACCCGGTCACCCAGGTCACGTTGAAAATCTGTTGAAACATATCGGTTGCCCTAACAACCTCAGGGTTTTCGTAGGTCCTGTTAATGATGCTCAGTGGATAGTAGTCAAAAGCGATTTTGAACGAAGGAATTCTGGCGCACAGACTATCAAAGAAACTGTGGATCAGCTCAATGGGAAGATACATGCTGTTTCCTTCCCAAAGAAAAAGTGTCGGAGAGTTGATGTCAAAGCCCGCCTTGATGAGTTCTTCCGGCAGGTCAACTTCAAGATAGTTGCACGGGATGCTTGCGCATGGCGTAACGCCGTAGCTTTCAAGAACCTTGTGCTTGAATTCCAGAATGGCCGGCTGATCAACGTCGCAGAAACGCACTCCCTCGGTCTGAAAAACCAGGGAACGCATGTCAAATCCGCAGCCGAGTATGACAACCTGTTTCATGCCGGCTTGAATCTCGCGTTTTGTGATTTCATCCAGTATGCAGAAGCGGTAACGGAGAATTTCAACCGATTCCGGAAGAATTTTTGTTACCCTGTCGACCTTTTCCCTTATCTCGTCCGTAACAAACCAGTGGGCGTAGGGGTCATTGAACACGCGGTGTTCACGGTTTTTTTCCATTTCCCTGTAACAGGCTACGGCAAACGCGGTTGTTCCTACTTCATTTATGTCCGACATGGCATATTCATACAAAATTACGGGGATGCGCATTCAGGAGAAACGGGATGCGGTGCCCCTGTTATCAAGATATGTTCTATTACGGCGTTGGCAAGCAAAAGGTCTTTGCTGGACTTCGCATAAAAACAGCAATTATATACTTGATTACCCTTCGTACAATCAAGTATATAATTCCATATCTGTTATGGTTAATTGGAGGTAAAAATGCCTTTATATGAATATGAATGTTCTGATTGCGGCGAGGGATTCGAAGTTCTGGTGCTTGACTCAGACGAAACCATAAAATGCGTGAGCTGCGACTCTGAGAACGTCGGAAAGCAGTTCTCGACTTTCGGCCTTGGCGGCAGCGACGGGAATCTCGGAATTTCCGAGGGTGAGGATTCTGGAGGCTGTTCGCAATCATCTTGTGGTTGCTGCTGCTGATTTCCCAGTGCAATTGCACAAAATTTATCTCTGTATATAATTAACTTTTCATTTTAAAACACCCGATGGAGGATCGGTTCAGAAAATGTGTGACAGCGAAAAAGATATGAAGGAAGCCGCCCTTGAATATCATAGAAGCGGAAGAAAAGGAAAACTTGAAGTCGTACCAACAAAGCCCTGCGACACGTCTTGGGATCTCTCACTTGCGTACTCCCCCGGAGTCGCTGAGCCCTGCAGGGAAATAGACAAGGACGAGAACCTCTCTTATGAATACACAAACAGAGGGAATCTGGTCGCGGTAGCTTCAAACGGCACTGCGATACTGGGACTCGGAAACCTCGGCGCCCTCGCGGGAAAACCCGTGATGGAAGGAAAAGGAGTGCTCTTCAAGAAGTTCGCAGATGTCGACGCCTACGACATTGAAATAGCCACCGAGGACCCCGACGAATTCATAAAGACCGTAAAATATCTCGAACCCACTTTTGGCGGTATTAACCTCGAAGATATAAAAGCCCCTGAATGCTTCTACATAGAAGACAAACTGAAAGAAGAGATGGACATACCCGTCTTTCACGACGATCAGCACGGAACCGCGATAATATCGGGTGCTGGACTTCTTAACGCCTGTGAGATTACCGGGAAAAAGATGAGTGAACTCAAAATGGCGTTTAACGGCGCCGGAGCGTCCGCAATCGCGTGCGCCGAGTTCTTCATAGCTCTTGGGGCAAAAAGGGAAAACATAATAATGTGCGACAGCAGAGGCGTAATTTACAAGGGAAGAAACGCGGGGCTTAATCCCCAGAAAGAAAGGTTCCTTGTTGAAACGGACAGAAGAACCATAGGGGACGCGCTGGTCGGAGCCGATGTGTTCGTCGGACTCTCAAATGGCGGAGCCATTAACCAGGAAAACGTAAAGAGCATGGCAAAGAATCCTATAATATTCGCCATGGCAAATCCTGACCCCGAGATACTTCCCGTCGACGCCAAGGAAGCCCGAAGCGACGTGATAACTGCCACGGGCCGGTCTGACTTCGCAAACCAGGTGAACAACGTTTTGGGATTCCCCTTCATTTTCAGGGGAGCGCTTGACGTAAGAGCCACAAAAATAAACGACGAAATGAAAGTCGCGGCTGCATATTCCCTTGCGGCGCTTGCCAAAGAACCAGTACCTGAGAAGGTGGCTAAAGCCTACGGAAACCAGAAATTTGAGTTCGGTCCGGACTACATAGTACCGAAGCCGTTTGATCCAAGAGTTCTGGTATGGGAATCGGCCGCTGTCGCTCAAGCCGCGATGGAAACCGGCGTTTCCAGAATCAAAATCGATCTTGATGATTATAAGAAGTCCCTGGAAGCCAGGATAAAAGACCTGCTCTAGGGAAAAAACCGACGTTTTGAGAGATCACCTCAACCTGCAGTTCACTTGCCTTGTGCCTAGTGGACGGCGGTACTCCAGCCTTTATCCGGTCCATTGATAAAAGCAGTAATATTTGACATGGATGGAGTCATAATAGACAGCGAACCCCTCTGGGAGAAAAGCGAGTCTATTATGCTCAAGCAAAAGGGGTTTTCGGGCAACGAAAGCTACAGAAAGGAATACAGAAAGAAGATCATGGGGCTTAGCCAGAGGGATTCTGTAAAACTTCTGAAAGAAACTTTCGGGCTTGATGAATCCCCCGAAGAAATTCTCCATACCCGTCTTGGGATCCTTCTCGAACTCTACGAAAAGGAACTCAGGCTTTCTAACGGGATTCCCGAACTCCTTAAAATCCTAAGTGGTGAAAAGTACATAAAAATGGCTCTGGCCTCAGGCTCACCCATGAAAGTGATAGAGTTTGTTCTCAAGAAATTCTCTCTTTCGGACACTTTCGGAATAAAAGTTTCCGGAGACTGTGTAGAAGAAGGAAAACCTCACCCCGACATATACCTTGAAACTGCAAGACGTCTTGGGGTCAGTCCCGAAGAATGCGTCGCGATTGAAGATTCCATAAACGGTATAGTATCGGCCAAGGAAGCCGGCATGCGCTGTATCGCGGTACCTGACCCGAGAATAGCCGCAGAGGATTACCCTAAGGCTGATATTTTCAGAAAAAACGTTTCGGAAATCTGCCTCGAAGACATAAAGAGCTTCTCGTAAAACTAAGAAGGTCTGGGACCGGGAGCCATGAATTCGGGACCTATGGGGTCCGGAACGAAGGTATTCAGTATCGAGTCTATTTCACTCATTGAATCATCATCTATTGCCCACCCAACGGTACCCGCAACATCATCGAGCTGCCCCGGGCGCCTAGCTCCCCAGAGCGTTATATCGTTTCCGCATTTGTCCAAGACCCACCTGACGGAGAGTTCAAGCACGTTCTTCCCGAAACGCTCGGAAGCGAGTTCCCCCAGTTTTTCAACCGCGCCGAGATAATTATCGTATACGGGCTTTCTAAACTTGGGATCAAAATTTCTCAGGTCATCTCCCGGGAACTCCGAATCCGTCCTCAGCTTTCCGCCCAGAAGTCCCCTGCACAAAGCCCCGTAGAGAAGCATGGTAACCTCTTGCTCCTCACACCAGGGGAGCACATCATCCTCAATTCCCCTCTCGAAAAGATTGTAAGGAGGCTGGCTTGAGTTAAGCGGGCACACGGAACGAAAGATCTCCATCTGCTCAACCGAATAGTTGCTCACTCCGACAGCCCTTATCTTTCCACTTTCAATAAGTTCAGCCATTGTCCCCGCGGTTTCCTCAATGGGGGCAAGCGGGTCGGGCCAGTGAATCTGATAGAGATCTATCCAGTCGGTGCGCAGCCTTCTGAGGGAATCGTCGACCTCCTTGCGTATTCTCTCAGGAAGAGAGTTTCTGAATATTCCTCCCCTCTCCCACTCAAGCCCTACTTTGGTCGCGATTACCAATTCATCCCTCATTCCGCTCTGAGAAACCGCTTCCCCCACAATTTCTTCAGAGACACCGAAGCCGTAAATAGGAGCGGTATCAATGAGATTCACCCCGTTATCAAACGCCTTGTATATCGTCCTCACGCATTCTTTTCTGTCACTTCCTCCCCACAGCCATCCTCCCATCGCCCAGGTTCCAAGACCTATTCTCGATGAACTGATTTCCGTACCGGCAATCTTTACAAATTCCATTATCTCTTTCTCCCCTTCTTCACGGTTTCGGAAGATGGGCCTTCCATCTTGCGGGTTACATCCGCCAGCGAAAAAAGAAGGTCCCTTGCCTCGGTGGTCGAGCGGACCCTGTACTTGGCTTTTGACGGTCCGAAACCAACCTTTATGGAATAAGCGTCTTCGGGGAGTTCCTCAAAAATGTCCTCATCCGTCCAGTCGTCTCCTATTGATATGATAAGGTCCCACTTTCTTGCTCTGAGCCACTGGACAGCCGCCTTGCCCTTGTTTATGAAAGAGCCCTTGATTTCCACGACCTTGTTTCCCTCAAGCACGCCGATCTCAAGATTCGCCGTTATGTGCGAGAGCATATCCTTAAGCTCTCCCACTCTCACGATTGAGAGTGCCGGATCAACTTTTCTGTAGTGCCACGCCAAGGAGAAATTCTTTTCCTCGATAAGCGACCCGGGAGTCCTGTCGACGAAGACTTCCAGTATGGGTCTTATTTCTTCCTTCCATCCCTCAGGAGCAATATCGGACATCTTCCACTTTCCGCGTCTTATCCAAAGACCGTGTTCAGCCGCAAGACCGTTTGTCACACCCCCAAGCCACTTGGCAAGAGTCTTTCTGTCTCTGCCGCTTATAACGACAAGCTCGTTCTTATCCCTCGAGGAAAGCTCACTAAGCGCGGAGTAGATTTCCGGGTCAGGTTTCGCATCCTGCGGATTATTCTTGAAGGAAACAAGAGAACCGTCGTAATCAAGCAGAAAAAGACACTTTTTGCTCGTCCTGTATTTTTCAATCAGTTCACTCGTCATTTCCGGACTGAATCTTCGGGCAAACATCTTAAGCTGCCTTTCTTTTGTTTCATCAAGCCTCTCCATGAAGTCCGCCGTCCATGTCCTGATATCGTATCTGCTGAGACGGCTCTGCATCGCCTTCATCCGTCTTTTCTGCTCCGTTTTGGTCATGGCAAGAGCAGTTTCGAGCGCCCGTGAAGTAGCTTCGAGATCATTGGGGTTTATGATTATGGCCTCGCTCAGTTCCTGTGCGGTTCCTGCCATCTCACCAAGTATGAGAACACCTGCCTTGTTCTGCCTCGCAGCCACATACTCCTTGGCAATCAGGTTCATGCCGTCGCGAAGGGGAGTAATGAAAAGGATGTCCGCGGCCAGGTAAAGAGAAATCAGATCCTCGAAACCGAAAGACCTGTACATGTAGTGAATAGGGTTCCAGCCGATCGTTCCATAGCGGCCGTTTATCGCGCCGACCAAGTTGTCAACTTCGTTTTTCAGTATCTTGTAGTGAACCACTTCTGTTCTCGAAGGCACGGCGACAAGTAAAAGAACCACCTTGCCCCTCATCTTCGGATTTTTCTCAAGGAAAAGATCAAATGCCCTGAGCCTGTCCGGAATTCCTTTTGAGTAATCAAGACGGTCTATGGAGAGAATGATCTTCTGGTCGGTCCCAAGAAAATCTATGAACTCGTCTTTTCTTTTCTGAACGCTTCGTTTCTTCGGCGCGGAGGAGAATTTCTCGTAATCGATTCCCATGGGAAAAGTATCGGTTCTTATCTCTCTTTCCCCGATTATAAACCGTCCCAGAGAATGTTCGTGTCCAAGTATTCTTCTTACGCTTTCGGCAAAATGCCTTACGTAGTCAAAAGTGTGAAAACCTATCAGATCAGCCCCGGTAAGCCCCTGTATTATTTCCCGGCACCATGGAATAAGCCTGAAAATTTCTGAAGACGGAAAAGGTATATGGAGAAAGAAACCGATACTTGATTGGGGCAGCTGTTTTTTTACAAGCTCGGGAACGAGCATGAGATGATAATCATGAACCCAGATGTAATCCCCTTCGCTGGCCACGTCAAGTATGGCGCTTGCGAACTTGCTGTTCACCCTTATGTATGATTCCCAGAACTCTTTTTTATAAGTTCCGTACTGGACGAAATAATGGAAGATAGGCCATATCACTTCGTTGCAGAAGCCCTGGTAATAGTCTTTTACCTCTTCGGCATTCAGGTTCACGGGATAGAAATTTTCTTCTTCGAGCCGCTGCTGCACTTCCGCAATCTGCTCATCCGAGAGAGCCCCGTAATCTATCCCCGGCCACCCTATCCAGCATTTTTCGTAATCGGTATCAAGGGAACTCAGCCCCGTAGCCACACCCCCCACGCTTGGCTCAAAAGAAAGCTTTCCGTTCTCCTCCCGCACAGTCGTCGGCAATCTGTTGGATACGATTATGAGTTTTTTCATGAAAATCTATTATAATAAAAAGGGCAATTTCGGAAATAATAACCAAAAGAAAATTTAAGACCAGAAAAAACGAGGGCTTCTTGTGAGAATATCAAATACAGTCTCGAAAATCTTTATCGTTTTTATTATAGCCCTGCTTGCCTACACGCTCTGGAGCGGGCTTTCGGAAAAGGGGGATATCGAGATCCCTTCCCAGCTTGTGGGAAGAACTGCGCCTGAGTTCACACTGCAATCATTCAGCGGTGAAAAGGTGAAATTTTCTGATTTTCACGGGAAAACAGTACTTGTGAATTTCTGGGCATCCTGGTGTCATCCCTGTAGGGAGGAGGCTCCCGCGCTTGAAAAAACTTACATGTCTCTTTCAGGCAGACAGGTTGAATTCATAGGAATAAACATAATGGATGACAGGAAAAGCGCTGAGGAATACATAAAATCGTTCGGAGGAACCTTCGTCAACGTTTATGACCCAGAGAACAGGATACATCTGGATTACGGAGTAGGAGGAGTTCCGGAGACCTTCTTCGTAAATCCCGAGGGGATCATAACCGGCAAGCACAGAGGACCGCTTACGGAGAAAATGATTATGCACTATATCGAGGACGCGACTCGATACAACGCTCAGAACAAGGAACTTGGAAACCAGTGAACTCTCTCTTTCGCAAAACCCTTGGCACGTGGCTTTTTTTGTCCCTGGCCCTTATCGCCTTCCACGTGGATGCGGACACTCTTGAAGACCAAGTTGCCGACATCTCAGGAGAACTCATGTGTCCTGTGTGCGAGGGGCAGAGTGTCGCGGAGTCAAACGCGCAGCTTGCCCGGGACATGAGGGTCATCATAAAAACAAAGCTTCTTGAAGGAAACACGAAGGAAGAGATAATAGATTATTTCATCTCAAGTTACGGAGAAACCATTCTCGCGTCCCCCCCTCCCAGAGGATTCAGCGCCATATTGTGGCTTCTGCCCATACTTTCCGTCCTAATCGGCGCGGCAATAATTCTGAGAACTATTCACGCATACAGGGTTGAGGAAAAAAAATAACCGAAGTCGGCATTAGTTGCCGTTTGATATCCCTCTTGCTTTAATCTTAATCATCAGTAAAATAAGGCTTGTCAGTCTTATATGGACTCTAACATCAAATTATTGCTGTTTATAGGAAGAACAGGGAAGCGATGAGTAGAAAGAACTTTTATGCCATGACCGACTCAGCCATAGCTGAAGAGTTCGGGCGCAGACTGGAGCAGATTCGTCTTGAGGCTAACAAGCCACAAAAAGAAATCGCTTACGAACTCGGCATCTCCGAGGGGACTTACCGCAAGGCGATTAATGGCAAGGCCAGATTCGAGGTCATTATAGGCATCATGAGGATGCTGGAACAACTTGAAAACCTGGAGAACCTGCTGCCCGACCGGCCTTTCAGTCCGATTGAAATGCTGAAGCTTCAAGGGAAAAAGAGACAGAGAGCGGCGTCGAAAAGATCCGGCAATACCCAAACTTCCAAAGAGGATACGAATTGGTAACTCACAACGTAGCACGAGTGGAAATATGGGGACGAATCGTAGGGGCTCTTTCATACGATAAAGATACGGGTTTGTGCGCTTTTCAATACGACCCGTCATGGATCGGTACCGCAATAGAGTTAAGTCCCGTCAAATTGCCGTTATCCAATCGAATCTATCAATTCCCCGCTTTGCCCAGAGAAACATACAGAGGATTGCCGGGCGCGTTTGCCGACTCACTTCCAGATGATTTCGGCAATGCGCTGGTGGACGCGTGGCTCGCCCGAACGGGTCGCGACAAGAATTCTTTCTCCGGGTTGGAGCGTCTGCTTTATACAGGCAGAAGAGGCATGGGAGCGTTTGAGTATTTCCCGTCCATAGACACGGGGCTGGAGTCATCTGAAGTTGTTGAACTGGAAAGTCTTGTCAATATGGCTCAGTCGGTGATCAACCAGAGAGAAAAATTATCGGGGACATTGGCAGGCGACACAAGCAGCGAATCGCTTTATGCGCTCTTTCAAGTGGGGACTTCCGCCGGAGGAGCAAGACCCAAAGCCGTCATAGGAATCAATAAAGCGCGCACGGAAATCCGAAGTGGACAGGTGGACCTCCCCGAAGGATTTGAACACTACCTATTAAAGTTTGACGGCGTGGCCGAGCGTTCCGGAACGAAAGAGACATTCGGCGCCCCTGGGGGATTCGGCCGGATGGAGTACGCTTACTACCGGATGGCGAAAGACGCCGGAATCAACATGTCTCCTTGCGAGTTGCTGATGGATGGTCCCAGAGCTCACTTCATGACCAAGCGATTTGACAGGATCGGAAACAAAAAAGTGCATTACCAGTCCCTGTGCGCCATGGATCATGCGGATTACAATGCACCTGGACACTACAGTTACGAACAACTGTTTTCGTTGATGCGCTCAATGAAACTGAGCAGAGGGCAGGCACTCGAACTTTACAGAAGAATGGTATTCAACATCGTCGCCCGCAATCACGATGATCATACAAAAAACTTCGGTTTTATTCTGAACGAACAACGCAACTGGGAGCTGGCCCCCGCATTTGATCTTGCCTACAGTTACAGACCGGGTTCAAAATGGCTCGGCTCCCACCAGATGTCTCTTAACGGCAGACGGGACGATTTTACGCGCGAGGACCTGCTCGTCCCCGCCGGGAAATTCAAAAAAGAAGCAAACCGGATTATCGATGAAGTTACGGAAATCGTGTCCCAATGGCCTAAATACGCAAAAGAAGCGGAAGTCTTTCCCGATTTCGCCAGAGAAATTCAGAGTACGCATGAACTAAACTTGTGAAAAGAGAAATCAGTTAAAAAATTCAGAGCACGCGGCCAGCACTAAATCCTTTCCTTCCGCAGAATCAAACCATTTTATGCCGTCATCCGCGCGAAGCCAGGTGGACTGTCTTTTGGAAAACCTTTTCGTGTCCGTCTTTATACTTTCCACCGCCGTCTTAAAATCAAACTGACCGTCCAGGAATTCATTTATCCGCCTGTAGCCTATGGACTTCATAGGTTTTAAGTTCGGCCCGTATCCCATGGCTCTTATGGCTTTTACTTCTTCGACCCAGCCGCGGTTGACCATCGCCTCGACCCTTTGGTCTATAGCGTGACGCAGCCGCTCCCGGTCCCCAAGAAGGCCTATTTTAAGAGCGTTAAACTTTTGTTCCGCAAAACCGTGGCGGCGCTGATGATCCGACATCTTCTCACCGGTCACATGATGGACTTCAAGCGCGCGCTCAATTCTCACGTAATCGTTCGGATTTATCCGCCCGGCAGACACCGGGTCTAAAGACTCAAGTTTTTTGTGAAGCGACGCAACTCCCTTTGTATCCCTCTCTCCAGCGAGGCGGTCTCTGAACTCCTGATCGACCTCAACACCTTCAAGGAGTCCGTAAAGAAGAGCCTTGACATAAAGGAAAGTTCCCCCGACCACGATTATTTTCCTGCCGCCCTCAACAAGCCTCTCGATGCAATCAAGGGCAAGTCTCATGTACCTGCCGGCGTTAAAATCCTCATCGGGGTCCGCAACATCTATGAGGAAATGTGGGATCCCCCCTCTTTGCTCTTCGGTGGGTTTGGCGCTGCCTATATCGAAATGCCTGTAAACCTGAACGGAATCGGCACTCACTATGCAAGCGCCGGTTCTTCGGGCTATTTCAAGCGCCATCTCGGTCTTGCCCGAAGCCGTCGGCCCCAAAACAACGACCAGCTTCGGTTTTTCCCGGGAAAGACTCAACTGTTCGGGTTAGTCGGAAACTCTGTAATCTTCTATGTTTTGGTCAAGCGCAGCCTTTCTGCTCAACCTCACCTTGCCGTCACGCGAAACTTCGAGGCACTTTACGAGGACTTCGTCTTTTTCGTTCAGTATATCGGTTACTTTTTCGACCCTGCGGTTTTCAAGTTCGGAGATGTGCAGAAGCCCGTCTTTTCCCGGACCCAGTTCAACTATAGCTCCAAAATCCAGAATACGCTTAACCACGCCGACGTAGAGCTTGCCGGCGACTACATCTTCTACGAGTCTCTTTATATAACTCTCCGCCTTCTTGCAGGCTTCATAGTCGGGAGAGAAAATCTTCACCAGACCGTCATCCTGTATGTCTATCTGCGCTCCGGTGTCCTCGACTAGTTTCTTTATAGTCTTGCCGCCGGAACCTATCACAACCTTAACCTTGTCCGGCTTGACCTGGACTGTAATAATTCTCGGCGCGTAATCGGAAAGTTCCTCTCTGGGTCCGCTGATTATCTCCTCCATCTTTCCGAGAATATGCATCCTGCCATCTCTTGCCTGAGCAAGCGCAGTTGTGAGAATCTCTTCGGTTATGCCGGTTATCTTGATATCCATCTGCAGGGCGGTGATACCGCTTTGCGTTCCAGCCACCTTAAAATCCATGTCCCCGAGATGATCCTCATCACCTAGAATATCGGAGAGAATGACGAAATTGTCCCCTTCCTTTATAAGTCCCATCGCTATGCCGGCCACAGGAGCGCTTATAGGTGCTCCCGCGTCCATAAGAGACATTGAAGAACCGCACACAGTCGCCATTGAAGAGGAACCGTTTGACTCGAGGATTTCGGAAACGATCCTGATGGTATAGGGAAAATCTTCTTTTCCCGGCAAAACGGGTTTTATCGCCCTTGCGGCAAGCGCGCCATGTCCTATCTCTCTTCTGCCTGGACCCAGCCGGAAGCTCGTCTCTCCGACGGAGTAGGGAGGAAAGTTGTAATGCAGCATGAAGCTTCTTGTCTGGTCGCCTTCAAGCGCGTCTATCCTCTGCTCGTCGTATGAACTTCCCAAAGTCGCGACAACTATGGCCTGGGTTTCCCCGCGGGTAAAAAGCGCTGAACCGTGGGTTCTCTCAAGAAGACCCACTTCGCCCCATATGGGCCTTACCGTCGTGTAGTCTCTTCCGTCGGGTCTCGTGCCCTCAACTATCCTCTGTCTGACGGACTCTTTGAGCAACTCATCAAACGCCTTGTCAATCTTGGCTTTGTCTTCGGGATGGTCTTCGATCAGCTTCTTTACGGTGTCTTCATGAGCCTTTTTTATAAGCTCTTTTCTGCCGTCCTTTGAATCAGTCACTATCCCCTGCTCAAGCAAAGGCAGCGCCAATGAACGAACCTCGTCCTCAAGCGTTCCGTCAGTTTCGACTGTGGGAACCTGCCTTTTCTCCTTCCCGAGCCCTTCAACAAAACTGTTTTGGAAAGAAATGATTTCCCTGATCCCGGAGTGGGCAAACGTAAGAGCTTCGACCACCTCCGCCTCGCTTACTTCCCTTGCGCCGCCTTCAACCATCACGATGGCTTCTTCTGTACCCGCGACGGTTACCTCCATAGTGCTGGTTTCCAGCTGCTCGGGAGTGGGATTTACAACAAGTTTACCGTCAACTTTTCCAACGGTAAGGGCCGCTATCGGTCCGGCAAACGGAATATCCGAGACCATAAGCGCCGCTGAAGACGCTATTACCGACAAAACATCCGTAGCGTTCTCGCCGTCAGCGGAAAGAACTGTCACTATGATTTGGGTGGGGTAACAAAAGCCCTTGGGTATGAGAGGCCTTACGGGCCTGTCAATAAGCCTTGACGTAAGAATTTCTTTTTCGCTTGGGCGCCCTTCCCTCTTGAAATAACCTCCGGGAATTTTCCCGGCCGCAAAAGACTTTTCCTGATAATTAACCGTAAGCGGCAAAAAATCGTCTTCTATTTTTTCTTCCGAGGCAACGACCGTGGCAAGCACGGTAGTTCCTCCGCAGGAAGCGAGCACCGCCCCACTTGCCTGCTTGGCAAGCCTTCCTGTCTCAAGGCGCAGCTTGGTTCCAAACAGCTCCGCTTCCATCTCTCTTATTTGTTCAGTCAATTCATTTCCTCCAAAATATTACTTCCTTACTTCCTCAGCCCAAGGGTCTCAATCAGCTTTCCGTACTCCTGCGGTCTTACCCTCTTTACGTAATTGAGCAGCTTTCTTCTCTTGGCAACCATGGAAACCAGCCCTTTTCTTGAATGGTTATCCTTGGGCGCTCTTTTCACGTGCTCGGACAGTTCCTGTATCTTTCCGTTCAGAATCCCTATCTGAACCTCGGCCGAACCCACGTCGTTCTCGTGTTTTTGAAACTCGCTTATGATTCGTGCCTTATCTTCTTTTTGCAAAGACATAAATTTACTTCCTCCTAGACCCTTGCCTAATCAGTTAAACACTCTTAAATGCCGAAACACTATATCCTTATCTCCCATATACTCAAATCCGTCGGAGTCAGCTTTCGCTTCACAGATGGAAAGAATCGTTTTCCGGCAAAAGAGGGTGATTATATCTCTATTTTTGAATTTGGGCAATTCCACATCCGAAAGAGACCCCCGACAAAGAGGGGTTCCGTTGCGCACGCTCTCGCACAGGTCCTCTTCCAAACAAACTTTCGGATAGCCCGCAAGAACCTCTTCCAGAGGGAGAATACTGTAATTCCCGGATTCCACATCCTCAATGCTGCTTGCGCCGCTTAGCGTGAAGGGACCGCTTCTAAGTCTTCTCAATTCGGAAAGATGGGCTCCGCAGCCAAGTTTCCTCCCCACATCAGAAGCAATTACCCTGACGTAGGTTCCACGAGAACACTTCACGTAAAAAGTCGCTTTCGGGTAAGAGAAGTGAAGAAGCCTTATTTCCTCTATGGTGACTCTTTTCGGTTTCCTTTCAACTTCCTTTCCGGCTCTCGCGAGGGCGTAGAGCTTAGTACCTGAAACCTTCGCGGCGGAGTACATCGGGGGAACCTGCATTATCTCTCCCGAAAACCCTTCAATAACCTCTTTAACTTCGTCCCTGCCGATATGTTCCGCATCCACCCGCCCGGTGACCGTACCAGTGTCATCCATGGTATCGGTTGATACGCCCAGGATCATCTCGGCCTCGTATTCCTTTATATCGTCTCCGAGGTAAGGGATGGCTTTTGTCGCCTGGTTAAAGCACACGGGCAGAACTCCCGTCGCAAACGGATCCAGGGTTCCCGTATGACCTGCCTTTTTTGCTCCCACGGCTTTTTTTACCCTGTTAAGAGCCTGAGCGGATGTACAGCCCCTGGGTTTATCGAGAATCATAACTCCGTCGATCACATCGCTTCCTCAATCGAACTGCGAAGTCTCCGCTTGATCGCATCAAGCGGAGCGGAAATCACGCAGCCGGCAGCTCTGCGGTGTCCTCCTCCGCCGTACCGTCCGGCAATCTGCGCCACGTCCACGTACTGCTTGGACCTCAGGCTCACTTTCCAGTCCATAGCGGATTCCTGCCTCAGGAAAACCGCGACCTCAATCCCTTCAATTGACCTCGCCATGCTCACAAGACCCTCGGTATGCTCTTTTTCAGTGCCGGTCTGTTCGAACATTTCGCTTGATACGTGGAGAAAAGCGATTTTTCCGCTTACTTCAAGGGTGTTCATCGCCAAGGTTCTAAGCATGACCTTTCTAAGAGGTTCATTATCGTAGATAAACCTTGAGATCCTCTCGGGATCAGCTCCATAATCGACCAACTCGGCGGCGATTACAAACGTCTCAGAAGAGGTGTTTGAATACCGGAAAGAGCCGGTATCCCCGACTATCGTGGAAAAAAGACACTCGGCAACGTCCGGGCTTACGGAAATCCCGAGCCGTTTTATCATCCTGTAGAGAATAACTCCCGTGGAAGACGCGTTTTCATCTATAATGCAGTACTCAGATCCTTCAGTATTACTCGCATGGTGGTCGATAAACGCAAGGGTGAAACCGTCTTCTGAAATCAAACTCTCAAATTCTTTTCCGGGTCGCGAAATATCAGCACAGTCAAGGAGCATCACCACATCCACGTCCGCAACGCGATCAAGGGAATCGTCAACACCTGACCACTCGGGCAGAAACCGCAGGTGCTCAGGAACCCCGTCTCGGTTGTACATGATCACATCCTTTCCCAGATTGCGAAGAACAAGCGCCATAGCTATGGTTGAACCCAGGGCGTCGCAATCAGGACTCTCGTGGGAGACGACAAGGAAGCTTTGATTCGCCTCTATTAGGTTAACGATGCCATCCAGGTTATTCATCCGACACGCTCCTTATCAGTTCGTCAATTCTCGCCCGTTTTTCCACTAGCCCGTCATACTCAAACTCTATGTTCGGGATTTTTTTTATCCTTAGTTTCTTTGAAAGAGCACTTTTTATGTAACCCGTGGCGTTCCTTAACCCCTCGAGCATCTCCTTCGTATCGGAACCTTCATCAAAAGAGGTGAAAAAGACCTTCGCGTATCCCATGTCGTCTGTAACCCGCACGGCCGTTATGCTTACCGACGACACCCTCGGGTCCTTGATCTTGCCGCGCACCAGCATCTCCGATATTTCCTTTATTAGAAGATCGGATATCCTCGCGGATCTTTTGTAGCTGTGAGACATCTTCGTTCACTCAGAAATGGATGATCTCCATCTCCTTTTCACCCATGCGGAAATTCCCCGTGCTCTCAATATAGGAAGTCACCTTGTCCAGAACGGAATTTACGAGAGAAACATCGTTGGAAACATACCCAAACCCTATGGTGGCCTTGTCTTTTAGGTCAAGGGAATCAACTTCCGTCAGGGAGAGACTCGGGAATTTCGACCTTGCCCTTTCGACAAGGCTTCTGATCAGGCGTCTTTTATCCTTCAAAGACCTGTTGCCCGACATGTAAAGTTCAAGTCTGGCTATGCCTACAACCATTTAAAAGGGAATTATGTATTATCGCTGACAAGCTGAATTCATTTTTTCTCACACCAACAGGAAGCCTTAGTTTTACTCGCTTTGCAATAGGCCCAGGTTCCTTCTTCGCAACGTTTACGACAAAAGCTGCTACCATCTCCGCTTTTCGCTTTGCACCGACCACGACCTTCACCTTTTGACAATTTCTCCGACTGAACTTCCGTTTCTGAAATTTCAATACTTGTCGTCTCTTTACTAACATCATTTGCAGGTACATCACCCGCAAACGCCGAACCGCTGACAGTCAAGATAAAAACGAGGAGCAAAGCTTTAACCATGATAAGCTCTCTTGCGTATTAATTTAAAACACAGATATCAAAGTTCCTGTTTTATCTCCTCGAGCTTGTAGAGTTCAAAGACATCTCCCTGCTTCACGTCGTTGAAATTCTCTATCGTTATACCGCATTCGTAGCCCGAGGGAACCTCTTTCACATCTTCCTTAAAACGCCTGAGAGAGCTTACCTTGCCGTCATAGACAACAGTGCCGTCACGAACCACCCTGATGCTGTTGTCCCTGCTTACCTTGCCGTCAGAAACCATGCATCCAGCGATAGTTCCCACTCTTGACACGTGGAAAAGCTCCCTGACATCCATGTGGGCCACCACGACTTCCCTGCGAATGGGTTCAAGCAGTCCCTCCATCGCGCTTCTTACCCGGTTTACCACGTCGTAAATTATTGAATGAAGTTCAAGGGAAACCCCTTCCTTCTCGGAGATCCTAAGCGAGTTCGCATCCGGGCGGACGTTGAATCCTATAACTACGGCGTTTGAAGCGCTCGCCAGAACCACATCTGTTTCGTTTATCCCTCCCGCCCCGGAGTGAACAATTTTTACCCTGCACTTCTCGGTGGAGAGTTTTTCCAGCGATTCCCTGAGCGCCTCGACCGACCCCTGAGTATCAGCTTTTATAATGAGCGAGAGCTCCTTGGCTTCCTCGCTTTCAATAGAGCTAAAAAGGTCCTCGAGCGAAAGTTTTGGAGCGGCGGTCACCTTGTGGGACCTGATCTTGCTGAGGCGGTGAGATGTTACCTCCTTGGCCGTTTTCTCATCCTTTACGACATGGAATCTTTCCCCGGCCTCGGCAACTCCCGAAAGGCCCATTATCTTAACGGGCATTGAAGGACCTACGCTTTTTACCGCTTTGCCCCTGTCATCGGTAAGGGCCCTTATCTTTCCGCTGTGAACTCCGGATATGACGCAATCTCCAATCCGAAGAGTCCCTTCCTTAACGATAACCGTGGAGACGGCTCCTCTACCCTTATCAAGCTCCGCTTCTATCACCACGCCGTTTGCCCTGCTATCGGGCGAGGCCCCGAGTTCAAGCACGTCAGCCTGAAGCAGGACAAGTTCAAGGAGTTCGCTTATACCCTTTTTCTTTTTCGCGGAGACCTCGGCGAAAAGCGTGTCTCCTCCCCACTGTTCCGATATGAGCTCTATCTCGGAAAGCTCCCTCCTGATTTTTTCGATATCAGCGCCTTCCTTGTCCACTTTGTTTATTGCTACTATGATCGGAACTCCTGCTGCTTTCGCATGGTTAACCGCTTCAACCGTCTGGGGCATCACTCCGTCATCCGCCGCCACGACCAGAATGACTATATCCGTGATACTCGCGCCACGGGCTCTCATCGAGGTGAAGGCCTCATGTCCCGGCGTATCGACGAAAACTATGGTCGAATCCTTTACGTTCACCGCGTAGGCGCCTATGTGCTGCGTTATTCCGCCCGCCTCTCCCGCGACAACATTGGTTTCTCTTATGGAGTCAAGAAGAGTGGTCTTGCCGTGATCAACATGTCCCATAACCGTAACAACCGGCGGACGCGACACTTTCTCGGCATCCTGCGACTCATCCTGATCAAAAATCAGGTCTTCCTCGACAAACCTTTCAACGGTTACGTTAAAGCCGAATTCATCGGCGACAAGCTCGGCGGTATCACTGTCAATTGACTGGTTGATCGTGGCGCCCGTACCCATGGTCATGAGTTTTTTAGCGACTGCCGACGCCTTTACGCTCATCATCTTCGCAAGATTGGAAACCACTATCGTCTCGCCGATCTTGATGTTTCTTTTCGAAGTATGGGCAGGGGAAACGGGAATGACTCTCCCATCCTGGCCATCGGCCGGGTAAGCCCCCCTGTTTCTCCCGGCTCCGTCAAAATTCTGCCTGAGCTTGGGTTTTTTGTTCTGTACTACGTATTCTTTTCTACTCGGGACCTTGGTTCGAAACGCCTTTTTGAGCTGCTCCAAGGTCTCTTCATCATGTATTTCCTCTTTTAGGGGCTTGCTCTTTCTTGCTTTTTTCTTCGGTTTCGGCTTTTCCTTGTCATCCACTTCCTCAATGACCTTTTCAGGTTCGGGAGATGGTTCCGGTTTAAGTTCAAGACCATCTTCGGGCAGCACCTCGCTCTCGGCTTCGGGCAGCTTTGCGGCTTCAAGCGCTTCTTCGGGCAGCACTTCGCTCTCGGCACCTGGAGCCTGGGCCGCCTCTACTTCCGCAGGTTCGGGCGGGACAGCGATTTCGGGCTGCGCCGCGGCTTCCCCGGCGACCGGGACAAGCTCTTTTTCCTCCTCGGGCTCCGGTTTTACGATTTTCTTTCTTCTTCTGATAACTCTCGAGCCGCTTCTTCTTTCAACCAGATCATGGCCCGTATCGGATTTGAAAACCTTTACGGTTTCCTTCTGCTCTTCCACCGTTTTTGAAGAATCTTCTTCCGGGACGTTAATAAACGCCTTTTTTATTTTCTCGGCATCCGCTTCCGAGACTACGTTTTGATGACTCGTAACTTTCATTCCAAGCTTCACGCTCTTGTCTATTACTTCCTTGCTGCTTACTCCCAGTTCCTTGGCTATCTGATGTATTCTGACTTTAGGCATATTTCAAAAAAGTCTGTTTTGCAGGCGGGGCTGCGGTTTTTCCTAGTCTTCCTTTACCAAATTCTCTACCTCTCCCTCAGCCGGCGATGCTGCTTGGAGTTGTTCTCCATCCGAAACCGCTTCGGTCTCGCTTTCAACAGGCATTTCCTCAAGCTTTTCCATAAGCGCCACGCGGGCCGCTTTCTGGAGCGTGGAAACCTCTTCTTCACCGAGACTTCCCACCTTCATAAGTACATCCGGTTCGCAAAAAGCTATGTGTTCGAGAGAGTAAAATCCGTCATTGTAAAGCAGACTCGCCGTGACCTCGCTTACAGACGGCAAGCTTGTGAGAAGGGAAAGCACCTCTTGCTGTTCCTGCTTAACCCTGGATTCGGTTTTTATATCTATTTTCCACTCGGTGAGCTGCGACGCCAGCCTTACGTTCTGCCCCTTCCTTCCGATGGCAAGAGAAAGCTGGTCGTCGTCAACTATAACTTCCATCGAGCGGCTGTTCTCGTCAATTACGACCTTGTTCACGACAGCCGGAGAAAGGGCGTTGCAGACATAGCGAGCGGGATCTTCTGACCAGGGAACTATATCCACCTTCTCACCCCTTAGTTCCTGGATGATGCTCTGTACCCTAGAGCCCCTCATCCCCACGCAGGCACCGACCGCGTCCACATCCGAGTCCTTTGACGCCACGGCTATTTTTGTTCTTCCGCCAGGATCCCTGGAGATGGCTTTTATCTCAACTATACTCTCGGAGATTTCAGGAACTTCCGCTTCAAAAAGCCTCGTTACGAAACTCACGTGAGCTCTTGATAAAATAAGTCTGGGTTCCCCGCGGGGCGACTCCCTTATGTCGAGAAGCACGGCCCGTATTCTTTCTTTCATCTTGTAGTACTCTCTCGGTACCTGCTGTTCCGGGGGCAGCACAGCTTCAACCCTTCCGAGATCCACTATTATGTGTCTTCTGTCGACCCTTCTTACTATGCCGCCGATTATGGTTCCCTTTCTGCCGATGAACTCCTCGTATATAACCTTGCCTTCGGCCTCCTTGAGTTTCTGAAGGACCTTCTGCTTGGCGTTGTGAATGGCGATTCTCGTGTATTCAGGACTTATCTTGACGCCTATCATGTCGCCAAGTTCGGTCTCGGGATCAAGTTCGGTTGCTTCTGTGAGCGAAATCTCAATTTCGGGATCGGTTACGGTTTCCACAACCTCCTTGTACTCGAAAAGCTCCACCTCTCCCTCTTCGGGATTATAGTAGACGTCGAGTTCCTTGTCCTGGTTCTTTGACTTGAGAAGCTTCTCGGCGGCGGACAGAACCGCTTCCTCAACCGCGCTTATTATGCGTTCCCTGTCAATGCCCTTGTCTTTCCCTACGGAATCTATAACCCTTGTCAGTTCCGTAATCATTTTCTCGCTCCTTTCCCAAAATCAATTTCCAAGTTCGCCCTGCTGACGGAACCGAAAGGCACGCTGTAGGAACGGCCATCGATTTCCACCAGAATCATTTCCCCTTTCATTCCGAGAAGGGTTCCGGAAAAAACTTTTCTGTCCTCGACCGGGTCCGTGGTTTTTATCTTCACTTTTCTTCCCCTGAACCTCTCATAGTCGCTTTGCCTGTTAAGCGGTCTCCTGAGACCGGGAGAAGACACCTCGAGGGTGTAGGAATGCTGCGGCATTATGTCGTAGGCATCGAGAACCACGCTGAGTTCTCTGCTCACGTTCGCGCAGTCATCGACGGTAACCCCGCCCTCTTTGTCAAGAAATATCCTCAAAACCCTTCCTCCCCTTTCCCTGAGATACTTTATATCCACAAGCTCGCAGGAGTTCTCCTCGACAATCGGGTAAAGAACCTCCAAAACAGCCTTCTCAAGCTCACCGTTAGCGTCTTGCACTAGAATCTCTCCGTATCTTTTAAACCCTTCAATAAAAAAGAGCGGGTAAAGACCCACTCTTTCCAAAGCGGTTTAAATTCTACATAAAACAAAAAAATCGGCAAGAAAACATCCGATTGAGGCGTTTGCGGTGTAACGATTTTCGAGGTTGTGATTTCCGGAACGAGAGCGGCGGCGGCCCGTATTCCGGCAATCTGACAGTCGGATTGCCCGATTCAGGCGGAACGCGCCGACGATTTCCCGAAGAATCGCCAAACCCGCCCGGGCGCTCATCTTGTCTTTGCCCCTGATAAAGTGTCTCTCGAATCCGAAGCTGCCCTCAATCCTCGAGTTTATACGCTCTACGGCGCTCCTGCGTCTGTAAGCCCGCTTCCATGACGCGCTGCCCCGTGGGGTCGGAGTAAATATACGACGGGTCACGCTCAAGGGGAACCCGGATGACCCTGCCGTAACCGTCGGTCGCACAGCCCACGTCACCGTGACACTTATCCCACCCCTCGCAATGAAAACCGAACGCGGTCGCGGGACAGCGGAACTTCAAAGTCTCCCTTGAGGACTCATATCCCCAAAACCCCATCCTGCGTTCCGTCCCATTTACAGAACACCGACACCAAAACTCCGCTCTTTCCGTGTAAAAGACATTGTCGTGTACACTGCCCAGGATAAACAACGTGATCCTGTACTGTACATCGAAAAAGTCGGAGCGGTACGAGCACGGGACCGCTCCCCATCCCCTCAGAAGTTAAAGTGGTACCTCGTGGCGAAAATCACGCTCTCGCTCTCGCCGTCTCCGAACACGAACCTGCCGCTGATGTTAAGCCCCAAAGACTCGGTGACGCGGCGCTCCAGCGTCACGAAGACCATCTTGGATGTGATGTCCCCCACTTCGTAGTAAGCCACAAAGCCGTCAAGCTCCCACTTGGGCAAAGGCAGGGTCCGTATCCCCGCCTCGAGATAATGGCCGTTGTCCTCGACGACCACCGGAGGGACACCGGGAATGGGAATCACAATCTCCGTCTTCGAGTCCAGGTAGCCCGCCCGGAATTGGACCGTCTTTCCCTTGCCCACACGCTGCTTGATCCCCAGACCCACGAGCCAGGCTTCGCGGCTCACATCGGGGCTAACACCATCTTGGGAACCAAGATCCAGTTCGGCCTCCTGCCAGCCGCCGAAGATGTGAAAGGGGTCGGCGACTTCGAAGCAAAAGCCGTATGTCAGCGAGCGCGAACCCTCGTACACGTTCGAGTGCTCCCACTCCAGACTGAGATAGGTGTAGGACGGCTCCGCAGGCTCACCGGGCTCTGCGGCGCTCGCCTGCCCCCCCCCATGCCCATCGTTCGCCAGGGCCGCCCCGGCGCCGAGCAGCAGGGCGGCAAAAAACAAGAGAAGAAAACAGAAACCCGCAGCGCCGTCTAAGCTACGCCGACAGTTTTTAGGGGGGGGGTAGAATACAAAGCTACTTCGTTAGAATTACCTCTCAAGTTGTTTTCTTTCATGCTCTCATCCTCCACATTGACTTGGCAAAATTTCAAAATCAAATTCGAACAGGCCGGTCAGTAACAACCTGTCGTTTCTACAATGCTAGTACGACCGGTCGTTCCTGTCAATAAAAAATTGTGAAGTTGTTCCAGGGCGGTATTTACGGAGCACCCCCCCCCGATTCAAACCACCTGAAACAGCGTAATTATCTTTGTATCTCAGGCAGTTAGGTGTTGATACCACTTCTTCCCCAAGATATAATTACTTCACCCATTCATACAAAGGTGGAACACACAATGAACCAACGCCGATACAAACCCACGCTCGGCCGTGAACAGAGACTGCTTCCGCCCCGGAGAGTGGAAGACTGCGTGGGAGAGAACCATCAGGTTCGGGCCCTTGATGCCTATGTCGACACCCCGGACCTTGGGGCTCTTGGGTTCAGGCATGCCGAGAGAGGTGCCGTGGCGGCAAGAGGTATATCCTGTATGTGAGCAGGAGCGTGGACTGCATAGGGGTGTTCGATGCGCAGCGGCTGTATGGGGGAGAGGGCCCGGGTAAGGGTGATACGGCTGAGAGGAACCGGGAGAAATTGTGACTTGTGGGAGCGGGAGTGCGTAAAGGAGGATTTATGACTGCCACCTCGGTTCCGCCCGGAGAAATTCCGTACTTGGCGCGGCTTTGCATGGGTACGGAACAAAACCCCCACAGCGCAAGCAGTGTTGAGTTGAGGTTAAGTTCCCGTATAAGCGATTCTACAGAGTTGTGCTGAAAGACTATACCTGCGATTGTCACGCGACGTCTTCTGCGTATTTGAGTTCCAGTTCCTGAAGTTTTTTTATCCTGTTTCTGAATTCGGCGGCTTTTTCGAACTCAAGTTTCTTCGCGGCAGACTTCATTTCCCTTGAAAGCTTGGCTACGGCCTCCGGAATCTTGTTCGGAGGCATATCGAGAAGATCTTCCTCCTCCGTACCGGAAATCTTGAGGTAATCGGACTCGTATATGGAGCCCAGCACGTCGGTTATGTTCTTTTCGATACTTCTGGGCACTATATTGTTTTCCGCGTTGTATTCCATCTGGATATTCCTTCTTCTCCGGGTCTCCGCCATGGCAGCGCGCATCGAACCGGTCATCGTGTCCGCGTAGAGAATCGCCCTGCCTGAAACGTTTCTCGCAGCCCGGCCGAAAATCTGAACAAGGGAAGTTTCGGAGCGCAGGTATCCTTCTTTATCGGCATCGAGCACGGCCACGAGAGAGACCTCAGGTATGTCAAGTCCCTCCCGCAGGAGGTTTATTCCGATCAGAATGTCAAACCTGGCGGCCCTCAGGTCCCTCACGATCCTTATCCTCTCCAGGGTGTCGATCTCCGAATGCAGGTACTCAACCCGCAGGCCAAGCTCCCTGTAGTAGTCCGTAAGATCCTCGGCCATTTTCTTGGTAAGCGTCGTAACGAGTGCTCTCTGCCCCACGTCAGCCACTTCTTTCAGTTCATCAAACAGATCGTCCACCTGGTTCTGGGCGGGGCGGGTTTCAATCAGCGGGTCTGCAAGCCCCGTCGGCCGTATTATCTGTTCGACAACGTTACTGCCGGCCTGTCTGAGTTCATAAGGCCCGGGGGTAGCCGAGACGTATATAACCTGCCCGATCTTAGCTTCGAACTCCTCAAAATTAAGAGGACGGTTATCAAACGCGGAAGGAAGCCTGAAACCGTTTTCAACCAGAGAACGCTTCCTGCTTCTGTCACCCAGGTACATGCCCCGCAACTGCGGAACCATCTGGTGACTTTCATCGATCACGCAGAGGAAATCCTCGGGAAAATAATCAAGAAGAGTGTAAGGAGGCTCCCCGGGGTTTCTTCCCGAGATATACCTTGAGTAATTCTCGATGCCGGGGCAAAACCCCATGGTATCAAGCAGTTCAAGGTCAAACCTGGTTCTTTCCTCAAGACGGTCGGCCTCAAGTTCCATGCCACGTCCCCTGAGCTCAGCGAGCCTTGTCTCAAGCTCCCTGCCTATGCTCTCCACGGCCTCTTCGAGAATGCTTTTGGGAGCCACGTAATGAGAGCCCGGAAAAATGGAAACTTCCCGAACGTCCCCGACCGACCGACCGCTCAGCGGATCTATCGCGCGTATCGTCTCGATTGAGTCTCCGAAAAACTCGACCCTGAGCGCAACCGACTCCTCGTGCGAGGGAAACACGTCCACCACGTCCCCCCTCACCCTGTAGGTGCCTCTGTCAAGCTCGTCGATTTTTCTTTCGTAACGCACCTCCTCGAGCCTCAGGGCGAAATCGTTTCTCGAGAGTTCCATTCCAACTTCGATTTCGGTAAGCATGCCGTAATAAACCTTGGGCGCCCCGATTCCGTAGATAGCCGAAACGCTTGAGACGATTATCACGTCCCTTCGTCTGAAAAGAGCCTTGGTGGCAGCGTGGCGCATGCGATCTATGTATTCGTTTATCGAGGCGTCTTTTTCTATATACGTGTCGGTCTCGGGCATATAGGCCTCGGGCTGGTAGTAGTCGTAGTAGCTTACGAAATAGTGGACTTCGTTGTCGGGGAAAAAATCACGCAGCTCAGCGTATATCTGGGCAGCCAGCGTCTTGTTGTGGACAAGTATCAGGGTGGGACGTTCGGCGTCACGGATAACTTGCGCGATGGTAAAGGTCTTGCCGCTTCCTGTAACCCCGAGGAGAACCTGTTCCTTATATCCGTGTTCTAGCCCCTTGCCCAATGCGGAAATGGCCCTGGGCTGATCTCCCTTGGGTTCAAAAGGGCTTTTGAGATTAAACAGAGATTTTCCGGAATCCATATCACGGACTATTTTAACCACCAGCGGGACTATCTTGAATCTCTTGCAAACAAAAGAAGGTCTTGAAGTCTTCTTGCAAACAAACGTCAAGACCTTCCATGCTTAAGTTAAGGCAAAACGGTTCGGACGATTCTGACCGCAACTTCCGTCGCCTTCACAGTCTTCAAATCCGGAATTTTTTGTCCAAGCGGCTTTTTCGTAAAACCGCCAGAAACAGAACCGCGGCGATCAAGAACAGGTTAAACGCCGCAATCTTAAGGTTGTTACCGGACCCTGAGGCAATTGCGCATCCTCCATCATCTTCCGGAGGAGTGGGGAATTTGCTGAGATGCTCGCGTGAAGACTCAGGAAGGGTATCAGACGGAGACTCGCACTCGCCGGACTCGGGAACGTAATATGTCTCTCCCTCGGGATAAATACCGGAACCGAGGACGTAATATGTTGAACTCCCCTGGACAAAATTGGTGCGCTTGAAATAGCCGCGTTTAACCGACGTGCCCGGAGACAATCCCTCTATGGGGTTTCCATTTTCATCGGTCACTTCGTCCCCTTCTACATCAGGATTATCCCAATAGTACGTGATAAAACCTTCGTTCGGGGTGTCGTCATCTTTGTTTACCTCATCAAACACGGCCCGACCGACATCAAGACAGCCGTCGTAGAGACGGAAATTTCTATCATGATATTCAGCAGTGAGCCCATTATAGACCCCATATTGTATAGTACCATCTTCAATACCTTCTTCATTAAGTCCATATACAATCAAATAGAAATATATGTCACCCGATGTCCAAGGCTCCTGTCTCCAGCAATGCTGCAGTTCGGTGGTCCGTTCGGCTGCCCGCCCCGCTGCTTCTGCTAGCGCCTGGCGAGACTCCGGTCTTTGGAAGAGGGGGTCTGTTTGGCTAATGGGTCCGATAACGGGGAAAATTATGTTTCCAATCTCTTCGCCAATGTGACTTTCTACTCCTTTTAGATAACGCTCCAAACTTTCCTCGTCAGTCACCATATCGGCGCTCAGCCATCCTCGGCTCTGAAGGTGCTCGGAAGTGAACTGAGAGCAATCGATCTTGGAGAAATCTACCTCCTCGAATTCGTTATGAAAGCCGACAACCACTATAGAGCGAACTAAGGCTCCTCCGGTTTCGCCTTCAAGGGTAACTTTACCGGCGCAAATGTGGTTGCCATGTGTTCCATCGTCTTCAACACAGACTATCTCTTCTTCGCCTGCCTGATCCACTTTTGTCATTAGTTGTTCAAAAATTCCGATATTCCTCAACGACCCGCTCGTAGCAGTACGGTATCCCGCATGAAAGTGTATAAGCTCACCTGACTTTAGATCAGAACTGGCCTGATTAACAATAATGGAGTACGTCTCATCATGCCTATACACTCCGTCATTTCTTCTCAAAGCGTTGCGGAACTCCACCTGCACCGCATTATTAGGTGCGAGTTCCCGTAAGTGGTCTCTGACATGCCGGAGAAATCCTTCCATAGCTACTCTAGTCCCATCACTAGCCGTCTGCCGAGCAGTCATCTGATGATCTGCATAGGCCGACCGTGTATCGGCAAAAACAACTGCAAGAACAGAAATACTGCAGAAAAGCATAGCAAACATTGTTATTTTTTTCATGATTTTGATCCTCCCCTTACTAGCTAATCGAAATGAAAGCATAAATTAGGTACTAACATTAAGTACTATACATCCATTCTATCGATTTCCCCGCACCGCTGTCAAGCAAATCACAAACCAATTTCAGGGTAATGTGAACATTCGATCTTAACAAATGCACTCGATTTTTCCCCTTTATCCAAGGGAAACCTTAAACCTTTTTCGGCTGAGAACCTCCCTTCTTCCGCAGGGAATCGATCGGCAACATCATAAGCAATGAAGCGGTGCAGATAACCGCAATGGATAACGACGAGGCAAGCGGGGATAAAAGAGTAAAAGTGAAGGGGGCCGTGAGCGGGAGTTCGGAGAACAAGCAAAGGTAATACTTCAGACAGGAGAGCACCGCTGTTTAATATCAGCCTCGAAGAACGTAGCTCGAATAAACCGAGGTGAACAAAGCAAAAGCGGACAACTAATTTGTCACCGCACCATTAGTGATTTTACAGGAATACCTCTATGAGAAATAATGTTCTGGAGCAGAGGGAAGATGAAACGCGGTGTCGCGACTTCGTTTTTCCCTTCGCGGTGTAATGTATAAGAGAAACGGACAGGTGAATTTCTCTAGGATATCTCCCCAGCAATCCACGGTTCTATGAGTGAAAAAAAAGGCAGAGTTTATCTAATCGGCGCAGGACCCGGCGACCCAAGTCTTCTTACTCTCAGAGGAAAGGAGCTACTAGGAGAAGCGCAGGTGGTAATCTACGACTCTCTTGTGAACCCGCAGATACTCAAGTTCTGCAGTCCCGACGCAGAACTTATTTTTGCCGGCAAGACGATGGGAGAAGCGCACATATCCCAAGAAGAGATAAATGAACTTCTTATAACCAGAGCAAAAGATGGAAAAACGGTTGCGAGGCTTAAAGGGGGAGACCCTTTCGTTTTCGGAAGGGGCGGAGAAGAAGCCGAGGTGGTCGTTAAAAACGGCATCGATATCGAGATCGTCCCGGGAGTAAGTTCCGTTACCGCGGTGCCTGCATACGGTGGAATTCCCATTACTCACAGGAATTACAATTCATCTTTTGCGGTTTTTACCGGTCACCAGAGCCAAGGAGAGGATTTCGCTTACGATCCGGGGCAAATAGAAACGATGGTGTTTCTCATGGGACTCACAAATCTCGAGAGCATAATGAAAAAACTGCTTGAGATGGGAAAAGCGCCGTCTACCCCCGTTGCCGTTATATCCTGCGGCACTCTGCCTGAACAGAAATCCGTTGTGGGAACTATTTCTGACATAGCGGAGAAAATCAGAGCTCTTGACGTCCAAACCCCGGCCACCATAGTGGTCGGAGAAGTGGCCGAGCTCGCAGAGGCAATAGCATGGTATGAAAAAAAGCCTCTTTTCGGAAAAACCATAATGGTAACAAGAGAAAAGGAAGCGTCTTCCGAGTTTGCTGAGACCTTCGACTCCTGTGGGGCAAAGACCATCGAATTTCCCACGATAACGATAAAGCCCGTAAGAAACACTAGAGAGCAGCAACTCTCGGTACAGAACCTCGAAGACTATGATTTCCTGGTGTTCACAAGCGTAAACGGAGTAAGCAACTATTTTGAAGTGCTGGCATCCCACGGAAAGGATTCGCGTGAACTGGGAGGCAAGAAAATAATAGCCATAGGAGAAAAAACTTCTGAGGAACTTCTAAAGTACAACCTTAAATCGGATTACATGCCCAAGGTCTATACGGCCGAAGGAATAATCTCGCTTGCCGAAGAGCTTGACCTCGACGGCAAAAAAATACTTATCCCAAGAGCTCTTGTGGCAAGAGAAATTCTTCCTGACACGTTGCGGGCAATGGGAGCTACGGTGGAAGTCCTCTGCATTTATGAAACGCTTGTTCCCGACTACGCAAAGCAGGAGATTGACAGGATAAAAGAAAAATTCTCCGGTGCGGAGATAGACCTTGTAGCGTTTACAAGCTCCTCGACCGTAACGAATTTCTTCTTGCTTTTTGGAGAAGATCCCGAGCTTTTCAGCAAAACCGGGTTTGCCTGCATAGGGCCTGTAACGGCCGCAACGCTGCTTGGCTACGGTTTTACCGCCGCCGTAACCGCCGACATCCATACAACCCGGGGGCTCAAAGAAAAAATCCTGGACCTATACGTCTCATAAAAGGCGGCCTGAAATGCCCAGATTCCCTATCAGAAAAGAACCCTCTTCAGAAGACGACGGAGTGGTTCGCGGAACAATATCTGAGAGCGACTACACGCATATAACGAAAGTCCTGAGACTCGGAGCGGGGGATCGCATAACCGTTTTTGATACTGAATCCACCGAGTATGAAGGCATCTTAACGGATATCTCCTCTGAAGCCATCACCCTCCGGGTTCACGACACCCGCCGGTTGCAAACCGAACCGGAGCTGGAACTGAATCTCTTCCAGGCGATTCTCAAGGGAAGCAGGATGGACGGGGTAATCAGCCAGGCAACGCAGCTCGGCGTATCGGAGGTTTTCCCAGTAATTTCCGAAAGGACCCAGGTAAGATCAACCGCCAAGGTAGACAGGTGGAACAAGATAGCGCTGGAATCAACAAAGCAGTGCGGAAGGACTGTCCCGCCTGCCGTTTCGCAGCCGGTTGATTTCCGGGATTCCTTTGGAATTAAGAAGCAAAGCGAGATGAAAGTAATACTTTATGAAAATCAAGGCAAACTGCTCGGGGATTTCATGAAGTCCCTCACAAGACCTGTAAACAGCATAAACGTCTATATAGGTCCCGAAGGAGGTTTCTCGAAAGAAGAAATCACCTTGGCCGGAGAAAATGGTTACATGGCTCTTGGGCTTGGAAAAAGAATACTGAGAGCGGAAACGGCTTCACTGGTAGGCTTAGCGCTTCTACAGTCCCGCTTCGGCGATATCTAGCGGAGATTAATCAACTAAAGTATAAATAGCACTAGCCTTCGCCACGCAAACACCCGAATTCAAAACCTCGCTCTCAACAGGCATTATTCTCCCCTGCCTTAGCACTCTGGCACGACAAATCGTAAGACCTTCCCTGATGGGTTCCAGATAACTTATATTCATTCCGGACGTAAGGAACTTTTTCCCTTCCCTGGCGACACTGGCAACCGCAACTCCGCAGGCCGCATCCGCCAAGGTAAAAATGGCCCCGCCGTGGAGCATTCCGTAGTGCTGAGTATATTCCTCAAGAAACGGCATGGAGAGTTCCGCCTCCCCGTTTTCCATGCGCAGGATCTCTATTTTCATCGTGTCGAAAATCTTGGGGTGACCGGAAGGAAGTCTAATGGGTTTTGTGCTCATATTTTGCGCTCCTTTAAGACAGAGCTTCTGGTGAAGAGTAAAAAACCTAGGAAGACCATAAGCGCTATTGAAACAAACATCGTCCTGAATCCGAAGAACTCCGCTACAACTCCGAAGATAAAAGACCCCATCATTCCGCCACCCGTGAATGAAACGCTGCTTATGGCAAAAGCCTTTGCCCTAGCCTCCTTCGGATTCGATTCTATTATGATCGAATATATTGAAGGATACACAAATCCGTGCGCACAGCCGAATATGATTCCGCAGAGAACAAGAAGCTTTATCTCGTGTACAAAACTCAGCATGAAAACACTCAGCCCCAAGAAGAAAACGAATGGGGAAGCAACTCTCCACTTCCCGTATCTGTCGGGAACCCAGCCGAGAAACAACCTGATCGCAAGCACAGAAACTGTGTAGGAAATAAAATAAGCATGGAAATTCTCTATGTTTATGGAAAGAGAGAAGATGGAGATGAAGTTAAACGTCGTTATAAACGCCGCCCCGCATATAAAGAGTGTTGCGGAGGACACAAATGTGGCTTTGTCCCGAAGACAGTCCCCATAGCTTCGTCCCCCGTTTTTTGGTACTGGCGTTTTCTTTCCCTCCTGAATCATGAAGGAGACTAAGAAACCCAAAAGCGCCGTAATGGTGAGGAAAAAAATAAAGAAATCAAAACCGAAATTATCCATCAGAATGGAACCCACATAAGGGGCAATCGCATAGTTTATTATCGTGAAGACACCGTATATGCCGAGCGCCTGAGCCCTTCTGTGCTCGCTTGAGACATCAACCGTGAGCGCCCCAGCCGCAACAAAGAAAAGGGAAAAGGAACAGCCGTGAACTATCCTGATGACGTAGTAGAGGTAATCGACCCTGTCTAAAAAGGCGAGCGGGAACGTCGAGGCGGCAAGCAGCGCGAATCCGAGCAGCACAAACAGCTTTTTCCCGTACCTATCGGTTATGTGGCCCGCGTAGGGAGTAAGAAAAAGGGTGCTCAATCCCGCGATTCCCATCACGAATCCGACTATTTTTTCTGTTCCCCCCAGCTCAAAAATCCTAATGGGTAGAAGGAGAAACGAATGAAAGTTAAAGAAGTAAAGACACCCGAGAAAAGTTACAAGGACAAAGCTTCTGTTAAGTAAGGGTGGTGGATTTTTCTGCGCGTCGCTCATTTTTCAGAAGAAAGAAATCCTCTAGTCCGAAAACCATTCTTATTTGTCTGAATTCATACTTAAAAACCTGTTCTTCCCGTAGAAAAAATACATGACTCCCACTACGACAAAGAGAAAAAAGAGTATCGCGGGCAGGTATTTGCCGAGATTGCTTTTAAGAAAAGAAATATTGGAAACACCTACTGTAACACTGCCGGGTTTTAAGTCAGATAGGACGTATTTCAAAAACGCCTCGTCGTGAATCATGATCTCTTCCGCAACCGCCCCAGATCGCTCAACCCGGATTCCGAGTTCTGTTTCTCTTACAAATACGGCGAGGTCGCCGACTTCATAGTCAAAGCTTATCGAGAATTTCTCCCCGATTTGCGAAAGAGGGAGGGAATAACCAAGAGCAACTCTTTTCATCCCCGGAAGAAAAGGAAGTTTGCTGTAAAGCTTTCCTCCCTTTCTCTCCGCCGCCTCCGGATTGACGCTGTCTGAAAAAGTAACATTTTCAGCCTCCTCAGGAATCGAAAAAACAAGTGTCGTCGTATCCGAGTCCGTCTGCTCTCCGGTAAAAACGGTGTCGCCCGAGTTCTCAAAAACATAAAGTGAGGTCACATTCACGCTGCTACCCCCGTTATCAGGGTAGACAATCAAGTTCAGTGACCGCAAAGAGATGTTTTCGTCAGAACTCGTGGTATCGTAGACCGGGAGATCAAGAGTGATTTCGTCCTTTCCAGGAAGAAAAACCATCTTTCCCGAAACATACTGAACTCCCTGGTGAAAAAGCATGATCTCATAGCTTCTGTCCCACCGCAGAGAGGAAAAAGAAAACACGCCCAGCGAATCCGATTTTGCGAAGTGGCGTTCTTCTTTCCTGTCTCCCATGTAAGAGATCAAAACGACATCCTGACCCTCTTGCGGTTTCTGTGTCGTGATATTCCTTACTTGGCCCATTATCGTTCCGCTTTCAGAGAGGCCTTGGGGAGGCGTGTACTCCAAGAGGTAGTCGGCAACTTTCCGGGCATCGCTTTTTGAAAGATTCATGGATGGCATCGGCGGATAACCTTTGTTTATCGGTTTTTTCTTTCTTTGAGAGTAAAGGCTTTCCGGGTCCTTGGCCCATTTAATGAGATCATCCCTTGAGTATCTCTCACCTACACCCAGAAGATCGGGGCCTACGAACCTTCCCTTTCCGATCGTGTGGCATCTTACGCATCTGCCCTCGACAAAAACAGACTCTCCCGACACCTGTGCCACAGCCGAAGGAAGCAGGATTGAAGAAAAAAAGAAAAAAGAAATTAAGAAGACATGTAATGTCGTTTTTCTCATGATTCCAGCAGATTATGAAACAGGAGTCTCAAAAGGAGATTTTTTCATTTTCTCTTCGGTTTTTTCGTTTTTCTCAGTCGATTGAAGTTCTGAGATCAGCTTTGTAACGGCTGCCGCTTTTTCCTTATACCTTGAGATAAGCTCGGCGTAGTCCTGCTCACTTAGTTTCCCCATATCACGGTCAAGCTCTATATCTTTTATGGAGGAGTAATAAAGGTCCCTTCTCTCGTAAAGCTGTTCAAGCCGGTTAGCCCCGGAGCTATCCGCTACACCTTGCTTCCTGCGACCCAGAAAAAAAGGGTAAATGGTAAAAATCGAGACCAGCATCACAAGCAGAAGAGAAATTATGTATTCGCTCATGCGCCAAGCTCCTTTTTTCTTCGTCCCTCGGGCCACATCGTAACAATCGCTCCAAAGACGATAACAAAGCCTCCAGCCCATATCCAGTTCACCATCGGGTTAAGAAGAGCCCTTACGTTTGCCTTTCCGCTTCCATCAACCTCGGACAGTATGAGATAAAGATCGTCTCTGAAAGTGGAGCGAAGCGCGACCTCGGTCTCCTGGTTTATCTCCCTGTTTCCCTCGTACTTGTAGATATTTTTTTCGGGATACATAGTCGCAATGCTTTTACCATCGTTTTGGATCGAAAACTCCGCTGAAAACCCGTCCTTAGCGTCATTTGATATATACCGCACTCCACGGAAGACCAGATCGTATCTTCCAAGAGAGAAGGAATCCCCCTTGTCCAAAACAACCTCCTTCTGAGTAACGAACAGCGAAGAAGCCGTGATTCCCGCTACCAGCAGCACCACTCCCAGGTGAACGATATATCCACCGTAGCGACGGCGGTTCTTTGAGACAAGATTAAAAAAGGCCGAAACCGGGTTCTCCCCCCTGCCGCTTCGCACCCTTATACCTCTGAAATACTCCAAGAACACTGTCGTAGCGACAAACCCGCAGAGCGCGAAACTCAAAAGCGCCACCGGTTCCCTCATGCCGGAGAGAAAAAGCGCAAGGAGAACCACCAGAAAAACCACCCCCGGAAAAATGAAATTTCTCTTGAGATTTGCCGTAGAGGCTTTTTTCCACGATATAAGCGGACCTATTCCCATCAGCAGGATAAGAACAAGTCCTATGGGCACCCCTACCGCGTTGAAATAAGGAGGACCGACCAGGATTTTCTTCCCCGTGAAAGCCTCCGAGAGTACGGGGAAAATCGTTCCCAGAAAGACGGAGAAAGCCGCCGCGAGAAAAAGGAGGTTGTTAAACAGAAAGGCACTTTCTCTTGATAGTAGGGAATCGAACCTCTCTTCGCTTTCGAGGTCTTTTGACCTGTAGACGAGAAGAGCGAAGGAAAAAAGCAGTATGAAGATCATAAAGCCGAGAAAAAGCGGACCGATGTCCGAGCGGGCAAAGGAGTGAACCGAGGACACTATGCCGCTTCTGGTTATGAAGGTACCGAATATCGAGAGAAAAAAGGTGATTATAAGCAGGATCATGTTCCATTTCTTAAGCATCGCCTTTCTCTCCTGAATCATAACGGAGTGAAGAAACGCAGTCCCCGCAAGCCAGGGCATAAACGCGGCGTTCTCAACCGGATCCCATGCCCAGTATCCTCCCCAGCCGAGTTCAAGATATGCCCATCTGGCCCCGAGAAGAAGTCCCGCAGAGAGAAACATCCAGGAAAAAAGGGCATACTTCCTGCAGTTCCTTATCCATTCGTCCCCGAGGCGTCCGCTAAGCAGGGCTCCTATGCCGAAAGCAAAAGGCACGGTAATCCCCACGTATCCCACATAAAGAGTGACCGGGTGGATGGCCATGTATGCGTTTTGGAGAATCGGATTAAGCCCTCTTCCTTCCCCAACCGCCACACCCAACTTCTCGAAGGGGTCTTCCACGTAGGCGATGAGAAAAAGAAAGAAAAGGGAAACGGCGCATAAAACGGCGTTTACGTAAGGGTCCCCGCCCTTTTTTCTGCTCCTCAGGACCACGAAAGCCATATACAGGGAGAGAATGAAACTCCAGAGAAGCAAAGATCCCGCCTGTCCGGCCCAAAGAGCCGTCACCCTGTATATCACCGGAAGGTCCGTGCTCGTGTTAAGCGCCACGTACCTGAGCGAAAAATCAAGCGTCACAAGTTCGTAAACAAGGCAGCATACCGCTACCAGGAGAAGGAAGGCGACAGAGACAAGACCGTTTCCACCGCTTTGAGCGAACGCGTGGCTTCCCGTTCTCGCGGCAACAGCGCAGGCAACAAGACTGTAGATGGTGATAAAGAAGGAAAGAAGTATGGCTATACTTCCAATATCAGACATTTCTAACCTTCTTTTCTCTGGTAGGGGGCTTCGTCGGATTCATATTTGGTTGGACACTTCGCAAGCAGAAGGTCCGCCACAAAGACGTTATCGGCGGAGAACTTACCCTCAACGACCGCCTCGACCCCGTCTGTGAATATATCGGGAATTACGCCGTCATACTCAACGTCAACCTTACCCTTGCCGTCTGCTATGGTGAACCGAAGCGAATCGTCGAGCTCATTCTCTATTGAACCGTGAATCACGGTTCCGGAAACCCTTACCTTCTGCCCGTAGATGTCCGGGACATCCTCAAGCAGTTCGTCAACCGTTATGTAGTAGACCATGGAATCCTTGACTCCCGCGAAGACAAGCCAGGAAATCAAAGACACTATAACAAAAAGAGGCAGAATGAATTTGAGCTTACCCTTCAACCTTCACCTCCGTTTCCTGGGCCATCCCCGCCCGAGAGCAGTTTTTTTCTTACGGAAGCCGACTTCGCGCGCAGGTAGAGCACGTAAGCTATAAGGGAGCCCCAGACAACCACGCTTGACCAGAGGAAATATTCCATAGCAGACTATCCCCCTCGCCCGTCCCGGGCGTAAAGAGTGTTTTCCATGTTCATTATCCTTGTCCTCTCACCGAGGAGTAAAACAAAAAGAAGCGTGAACCCAAGCAGCGTGACCAAAAGAGTGTGCATCATCGCGGGATCTATTCCCCCTCCCCCCGGTCCGAAGACCACGGGAGATATCCCCCTTTTTATACGGGCCGAGACATAGACCACGGGAAGATCCACATAGGCTATTATGGCGAATATGGCCGAGTACCTGGCCTTTTTCCCCCGCCCGCCGGCGCCTGAGCGCAGAATCAGGTATACGGCGTAGAGAACCCAGAGAATAAACGTGGTCGTCAGCTGTGGATCCCATGTCCACCAGGTTCCCCAGACCGGTTTTGCCCATATGCTCCCGGTGATGATCGTAAGGGTGAGAAGCAGCATGCCTATCTCGGCCGAGCAGTAGGCAAGCGTATCCCATTTCGCCGTCTCTTTTCTCAGATAATATATGCTCGCCACGAAAACCACCGTGAACGCCACCGTAGCGGCCCAGACCGTGCCCATGTGGAAATAGAAAATTCTCTGCACATGGCCCATAACGACCTCCGTGGGCGCGTAAAAAAGCGTCATCCAGGTAGCAAGAACCATTAGCGCAAACGTCAGGAAAAACAGTATTTTTCGCATTTTTTAAAAAGAAACGGGTCAGTCCCCGCTATCCTCAATAAGATACTCGAACAAAAGGGAGCATAAAAGGACGAAGATTATATCAAAGGAAACCAGCACCTGCAAAGAAAAAGAGTAATAATCAAGGGGTTTTCCTTCCAGTATCGAAGAGCATATTCCGACCGAGGTTATCACAACGGGTATGATGAGCGGAAAAACAAGCAGGGGAAGCATCATGTCGCGAAGCTTGGTATTAAGAGCCATTGAAGAAAAAAAAGTGCCGAGCGACACAAACCCTATCGTTCCGAGAACCACGACCCCGAGAAAAGGAAGTACGGCACCCGTCAGGGAAAGAGAGATCCCCTTTGCGTCAAAAAGGAAAAACAGAAGGAAGAGCGGAAGTATGAAAAGCTCGGAGAGCAGAACCATAACCACGTTTGAAAGCAGCTTTCCAAGATAGATGTAGCTTCTGCTGACAGGGGTGAGAAGAAGAAACGCGAAGGCGTTGTTCTCCTTTTCAAGTGAAAAAGATCTTCCAAGAGCCAGAAGCCCCGAGAAAATAAAGGTTATCCATACAACGGCCGAGACAGTCCGGAAATTAACATCCGAGCGGAATTCAAAGGCGACATTAAAAACCAGAAGAAGCAGAAGCGAGAATACAAACATAGTTGGAAATATCTGCTTTGAACGCCACTCGACAAGAAAATCCTTTCTGAATATAAGAAGTATCTTTTTCACTGCCCGCCACCGCTTCTGACGCAGGACATGTAGATATTCTGAAATTCGTCGCGACCGGGCTTCTGCGCGGAGGAATAGACCACCTCTCCGTGATCAAGGATCGCAATTTTATCGCACAGTGAAAGCCCCTCGTAGACATTATGGGTTGTCATGACTACGGTTTTGTCCGTCTTCATTGAACCAAGAATTGAGGTGAGAATGGAGGCTCCGCCGTAATCAAGCCCGCTGTACGGTTCATCAAGAAAAAGTATCCGGGGGTCATGAAGAAGCGTCCTGGCGATAGCAAGGCGCTGGCGCGTTCCGAAAGAAAGCGTGCTTACAAGCGCGTCTTTCTTGGCGTAGAGCCCTACCCTCTCAAGAATATCGGAGCATCTCTCCTGAAGGTCCGGAACTTCGTAGAAAGCCCCTATGAATTCAAGATTCTCCCGGGCGGTAAGGTTTTCATAAAGCATCGTGTTATGGGAAATGAACCCTATCAGTTTTCTTATCTGCTCCTTTTCCCCAGAAACGTCAAAGCCCGCCACAGAGGCCTCTCCGCCACCGGGCTTTATGAATGTTGCGAGGATGGAAAGCAGAGTTGACTTGCCGGCGCCGTTTGGACCGAAAATCGTGAGAAATTCTCCTTGGCCAACGGCAAGATCAATTCCCCTAAGAACTGGGAAAAACCCGAACTGCTTTTCTAACCCCCTGGTCTCTATCTCGAAGGCGCCGCGTCGCATATCATTTTCCCCTTCCGAGCAGCTTTTCATAACCGCCGATCTCTGAGATCCACTCCGAAAGCCCCGCCATTCCCGCCTCATAGCCGCACACCGGCTCATATCCCAAATCTTTTCTGGCTCTTTCTATGCTATAGGTTCTGCTTTTCGAGAGAGCGGAAACTCCAAAGCGGGTAAGGACAGGTGGAGTCTCCGATCTTCTGAGTTCGAAAATCTTCTCAAGAACGAACGCGACCGCATACCCCAGAGTGTAAGGTACGGTTACCCTCGGCTTCCAATCAATTCCTATTGACGCAAGTTGATCCGAGACAAAACGGCGATTATCAATCCGCGCCCCGTCGTTTACAAAGTATATGTTGCCCGCCCCCACAGAAGACACCGCGGAGAGCTCAGCGGCGTGAACAAGATTAAGCACGTGACAAGGGGAGACAATTTTCTTGTTAAAACCCATGTTAACCAGAATCCCCTTAAGGCAGGCCGCGGCTATTCTTGGAAGTATGACCGTATCACCGGCTCCCCAGACGTTTGACGGTCTTAATATGATCGTTTCAAGCCCGCCGCGTCCGTTATATTCTCTCACAAGTTTCTCGGATAAGGCCTTGGTTTCATTATAGAAATTATGATGACTTTTCGGATACGGATAGCTCTCGTCTATCTCCTCGAGGTTCACCGTTCCCAGAAAAGAAGCGTTCCAGATCACCGTAGAGGAACTCATGTAGACGAACCTTTTCACCCCGGCCTCGCGCGAGGAGTCAAGAAGAGTTTCCGTAGCCTCAACGTTCTGCCTGAAAAAGTCATCCCTTGGCCCCCAGTCTGAAACCTTGGAAGCAAGATGGAAAACGTAATCGCACCCTTCGGGAAAAACCCGAAGCGACCGAGAATCACAGAGGTCCCCGTGGACAAGTTCCGCTCCCAGAGAGCGCAGCTTCGCTGTATCGCTTGTTTCCCTTACGAGGCATTTTATTGAAAAACCGTCGGCCGCAAGTTTTTCAGCGAGTTTGCCGCCTATAAAACCCGTCGCCCCGGTTATCCCGGCTTTTAAGTTCTCGGAAGTTCCCATGAGTCTATTTCTTGATTTCCTTTTCCCAGTCCCCTTTCTTGAATCTCTTTTTCGTCTCGACGTCTTTTTTCGAGGGAATAACCTTGCCCGGTCTCTTGGAAACGGGTTTTCTGGTCTTCGGTTTTTCCAGCTTCTTTCCGGTCATTTCATACCTCCACGGCCTCTTTACCGCTTAGGAAATCACAGAGTATAATAATTGATAAGCAGAATCGGACAAACCGCGCGGGCAGCCATATGCAATATCTCCACACAATGATAAGGGTCGGCGACCTTGAGAAGTCGATCGCGTTTTATACCGATATCATCGGTCTTAAGTTTCACAGGAAGACCGATTACCCGGAAGGCCGCTTCACGCTTGCTTTTCTGGGTTACGGCGGCGATACGGAACCTTTCCTTGAACTCACGCATAACTGGGACACCTCCCAATACGACCTTGGAGGGGGTTACGGACACATGGCGTTCGGGGTAGAGGACATATACGCGACGTGCGAGAAGATAGAACAGGCCGGTGGGCGGGTAACCAGAGCCCCGGGACCCATGAAACATGGAACCACCGTGATAGCTTTCGTCGAGGACCCCGATTCCTATAAAATCGAACTTATACAGAGAAAAGGCTGATTTTCCCAATCATTTTTTTCTCTTTTTCCACCTGGCATCCAGATACTTCTTGAGATTCGCCTCCCTCCCCTTGTCCGTGGGTTCGTAGTAAACGCTGTCTTTTATCTCCTCGGGAAGAAAATCGTCCTCGACGAAATGGTCTTCGTAGTCGTGGGCGTACTTGTAGCCTTTTTTGTAGCCGAGGTCCTTCATAAGTTTGGTCGGGGCGTTTCTCAGGTGAAGCGGAATCTGCAGGCCGGGGTTTTTTCTCACGTCTTTTTCCGCTTTCCGTATAGCCTTGTAAGCGGCGTTGCTCTTGGGACAGCTGGCAAGATAGGTGGTGACCTGGGAGAGAATTATGCTGCTCTCGGGCATCCCCACGTAATTTACCGCCGTGAAACAGCCGGTCGCTAGCATAAGCGCGTAGGGTTCCGCGTTTCCAATGTCCTCCGAAGCAAGTATCACAAGACGCCTGGCAATAAATTTCGGATCTTCCCCCGCCTCAAGCATTCTCGCCAGATAGTAAACGGCCGCATCGGGATCGCTTCCCCTAACGCTTTTTATGAAAGCGGAAATCGTATTGTAGTGCTCCTCCCCCGCCCTGTCGTAGAGAAGGCCCGTTTTCTGGAAGAGCTCTTTTACAATATCCGTATCAATCTCAGAAAGTTTTTTTGAACGAAGAAGAGAGGAAGCGATTTCAAGGGCGTTCAGCATAACCCTGGCGTCTCCGCCGCAAAGCGCGATGAGTTCGTCTCGAGCCTCGGCCGAAATACCGACACCCCCAAGAAGTTTGTCTCCTGAGAAGACTTTTTCGAGTATCCGGTCAAGCTCCTGCACTGAGAGCGGGTTAAGGACATAGACTTGGCAGCGGGAGAGGAGCGGACTTATTACCTCAAAAGAGGGGTTCTCGGTGGTAGCCCCTATGAGAATCAGAATCCCTTCTTCGACGCTTTTCAGAAGCGCCGCCTGCTGCGCCTTGTTGAACCTGTGTATTTCATCGATGAAAAGCACGGTCTTTTGCCCTGAGTAAAGAGCGTCTTTCGCGGCTGCGACGATATCCCTCAGTTCCTTTACTCCGGAAGAAATCGCGTTTATCTGTACGAACCTGGCACCCGCCCTGCCTGCAATAAGCCTTGAAAGCGTTGTCTTGCCCGTTCCCGGTGGACCCCAGAATATCATGGAATGCACTCCCCCAGCCTCAAGCGTTTTCGTCACAAGCCCGTCCGGCCCTATCAGGTGCTCCTGGCCTACCATCTGTTCTATGCTCTCGGGTCTCATTCTCTCGGGAAGAGGGAGAGATTCTTTCTGAGGTCTGAAAAGACCGGGGTCATCAGGGTTCAAATCCGTCTCCTGTTCTAAATTCGCACTTTCGTATAAAGATTAGAGCTTAAAGGCGTATAAATCAATCCAGAAGACTCTCGCTTATCTCCGTCGGTTTTGGAAAAAAAGGCCGTTTGGTTATAATCAGCCCATCATGGATATAGAACTTCTAAAGAAGCTTTGCGACACTCCCGGAATGCCCGGGGATGAGGGCATGGTTAAGGCGATTCTGCTTGAGGAAATAGGAAAACACTCAGAAGACATCACCGAGGATGTCCTTGGAAACCTAATCGCCCGTATCCCGGGAGACGGCCCCACTCTTGTTCTTGACGCTCATATGGATGAGGTGGGATTCATGGTCCATCATATCGACAGCAGGGGGTTTTTGAGGGTAACCCCGCTTGGGGGAATGGACGCCAGGGTCTTTTACGGACAGCGCCTCGTGATATGGGGGAAAAGCCCCTTAAAAGGAGTGGTGGCAGCAGTTCCTCCCCACGTGACCAGAGCCAGCGGGAACAACAAGGAAGTTCCTGAGATAGAGGACTGCGCGGTTGATCTCGGGCTCAGTGCGGAAAAAGTCGCCGATCTCGTAAAAATAGGGGACATGGTGTCGTTTGACACTTCTCTTGATGAAACGGAGGATTCCGTAATCTCAAAGGCTCTTGATGACAGGATGGGTCTTTTCGTAATAATCGAAGCTCTTAGGAAGACTCGGAATCCAAGTTGCGATCTCATAGTCACCTTTACAGTGCAGGAAGAAGTCGGGCTTCGCGGGGCACGGGTTATAACGCCGGTTTACGAGCCGGACTTCGCCGTCGCACTCGAAGGCACGGTGGCAATGGATATACCGGGAGTCTCGGAGAGCAAATCCTTCGCCAACATCGGCAAGGGACCCGAGATCAGGCTTTCCGACAGGTTCCTGGTGGCGCACAGGCCGTTTAGCTTTTTCATAAAGGAACTTGCGGAGAAAAACGAGATTCCCTGCCAGGTAACGGTAAAAAAAGCGGGCAGCACAAACGCGACCGCTATGCAGGTTACGGGAAAGGGAACCAGAGCGGCCGTCTTGTCGGTTCCGACAAGGTACCTTCACAGTCCAAACTCCATTGCCTATAAAAGCGACATCAGTCACACGATAGACCTGGTGTCATGCCTGCTCAGGGACATAGGGAAGTTCAGCCTATCAAATCAGCACCAAGGTGCTCAGCAACAATAATGGAAGAACTGTTTCGCGTATTTGAAGAGATTGCCAGAGAGAACTTTCCCGAACTTGATCTTGAAAAATTCCTCCCAGTGCTTCATGAGGAAATAAAAAGGAAAAAATACGATGTTCAGGATGAAGCCCTGCTAGAGACAGCGCTTCGGGACGACAGGGGCGCCTTCAAAGATTCCTTTCTGGATATGCTTGAGGAAAGGGCGGCGCAGGAAGACAGCGGGAAAGCCTTTTTTCTCTCGGACAAGGGCCGCGAAGAGGCCATTTCAATCCTCATCGCCAACGCCGAGCACACAATCGACTACTATTACAACACGATAATAGGAAAACACTTCTCGGCAAGTTAGGCGCGAGTGTTTCTCCGTATTGCCTTTCTTAGTCACTCACAACTCGCTTGCCTGTCCGGCGAGAACAGGGGAACCGCATTCTTGTTGGAACTCAACAGCTCTTCATGACTGAAGGAGTAGTCCTTGGCATAGTCAACGCAAATGAAATGCTGCCCGATACGATGCGAGCATTGGGCCGGAAGCTTGGAAAGGTCGAAAGAACCGCTGTATCCACTGAGAAGTTCGCCGTCAACGAACGTCGCGATGACATCCGATACTTCTGATGAAACCAGGTCGCCGAACGGGTCATTGGTTCGCTTCCGGAATATCATAATATCCGCCGCAAGGCCTTGCTCCAGCTTACCGGTCAGTTTCTCTACGCCCAGCGAATACGCTCCGTGTTCCGTAGCCATACGCCAGTAGTCGCTTCCCGACAGATGATCATCCCATTGCGCATTGTCAATGTTTTCGGCACAGCGAAATTCCTCAAGAAGATTGTACGAACCCGAGTATGACCAATCTGTACTGATTGCGATCCGGGCACCGGCCCGCAATGCGTTCGGAATATCCACGGTGGTTCCGTAAAGAACTACATTTGACCTCGGCGACCAAATAAGAGTCACGTCGAGGGTTTTCAGCCGCTCGACGTCTGACCGGCTCAATCCCACTCCGTGGATAAGCGAGTAACGCCGCCCCGGGTTCTTCGAAACGTAATCCAGATAGAACTTCCCTTCAATTTCTGCCGTACAGTTGGTTCCCTCCGCAATGTGCGGCACATAGGGCGGTTTGTCCTCAAGCTCAAGAAAACGGCTGCGGGGGTCGCGAGACTCCGTTGCCGCTAGCGGGCAAGATAAACCCCTGAGTTCCTCGGTAGCGTTAAAACCGTAGGGAAACGTCTCCATCTCAGCGAGATAGAAGTACCTTGCTTCGTCTCCAGGGCGACCACCCGCGTTCTTGATGAGCCCCGCCACGCCTCCCGAACCGGCTAACGTGGTAGTGCCGGACAGAAGGTGGCGGACTTCTATCCAGAATTTCTGGACATCTTCCTCAACCCTCTCAAACTCGACCGCATAGTACTCCGGGCCGGCTACTCCCCGCCATTGATCACGGTGTGAATACACGGGACGCGTCATCGGATCCGGAAATCCCCCGCTCCAATCCGGGTGTTCGTGCGGATTTATCAAGCCAGGCGAAATGTACGAGCTGCTGCAATCAAATACCGAGGCATCGGGAGCTTTTGACTTGATGTCATTTGTCGCGCCGATATCAAGAATTTGGCCGTCGCGGACGAGGATTGCGCCGTATTCCGACCCGTCGGCGTCTTTAACCAAATGCCCTATGATAATTGTCTCGTCAGATTGCCGGATAGAAACGTCGCAAAAATTCGAAGGCGTGGAACCACATCCGGAAAGCACAAAAAGAACTAGGAGCTGGATCGCTACAAGTACTGCCTTCACAGGTTCTTGTTTAATGGCGTTGACTTGTCTGTATTTCATCAATGGAGAACAACCAGTAAGTGCTATTTTATCAACTTCTCTTTTTGATAGCAACGCAATCCGGCAGGATCTATGACATGAAAGAAATTGGAATTACGAAATTGACCGGACAAACATGGCAACGGATATGGGGCGGGTGTGTTAGTTCATTTGGTGGAATTCTGCCCATTTCCTATCCACTTTCTGCTAATTTCCTTTACAGAAACGCGTTCAGAGCTGTTCTTAGGATCTTCTCAATACTTTCTATGGATCTCCCCAAACAAAAGAGAGTCTGTCTGCTCTAAGCGTAGAGCCTCCGCCCAGGCCTCTGTCTTTTTTGCCTCCTCCTTGCTCTGTGGAAAAAGCCAGGCAAAGAAAAATAGTAGCAGCAAGACGGGCCAGTAGAGAGCCCAAACAAGTGTTTTTATTCCTCTATCGTTCATCATATCTTCCTTGAGAGCCCCTCAGGGCCCTCTCTCTACAGTATAAAATCCTATCCCTCTCTAAAAAAGAGATAGAGGAAGTAGAACGCACTTGCAGTGAAATCAACTTTCCTGTGTGGAGCAACTCGAAAAAGTTCTAGGAAATGCCCAGAAGACATTTCGTAAGGTTGGTCAACTACTTCTTCTTACGTCTTCTGCTCATCGCCACGTATTTTCTCTCGTCCTCTCCCAGGTAAACCTGCCTAGGCCTCGCAATTCTGGTTTCGGGATCGTTCAGCAGTTCGAGCCACTGGGCAAGCCACCCGGCCATTCTCGCTATCGCGAAAAGGACGGTGAACATGCTCGTGGGAAGACCTATGCTCTGGTATATGAGTCCAGAATAGAAGTCAACGTTCGGATAAAGCCTTCTTCTTACGAAATAATCGTCTTCAAGGGCTATTCTCTCAAGCTCAAGCGCTATGTCGAGCAGAGGATTTTTCCCGGTGACTTCAAACACGTCGTGGGCTATATCCTTTATTATCGCCGCTCTCGGGTCGTAAGCCTTGTACACTCTGTGCCCGAAGCCCATGAGCCTGAATTCTCCTTTCTTGGCCCTTTCTATGTACTGCGGGATCTTGTCAACCGAACCTATGTCGGCAAGCATTTCAAGCACCGCTTCGTTCGCTCCGCCGTGAAGAGGACCGTACAGGGCGGCAATCGCCGCGGCGGCTGCGGAGTAAGAATCCGGATGGGAGCTTGCGACGTTTCTCATCGCGCTCGTGCTGCAGTTCTGCTCGTGGTCGGCATGGAGGATGAAAAGAACATCTATAGCCTTCTCTATCGCCGGATTCGGCTCATACTTGGCCTCGGTCATCTTGAACATCATTGAGAGGAAATTCCCGGCGTAGCTGAGTTCGTTGTCGGGATATACATATGGAAGACCCATGATATGCCTGTAAGAAAACCCGGCTATGGTAGGCGTCTTCGCTATAAGCCTTCTCATCTCAAGCTTCTGCACGTCGGTATCGAATATGTCTTTTGCATCCGGATAGAAGGTCGAGAGGGCTCCGACAGTTGCAAGCAACATGCCCATCGGATGCGCGTCGTAGCGGAATCCGTCCATGAGCTTCCTTATGTTTTCATGCACGTAGGTATGATGCGTTATGTCGTGAACCCAACTGTCGTACTCTGATTTGTTGGGCAACTCACCGTGAATAAGGAGATAGGCGACTTCGAGGAAGTTGCTTTTTTTCGCCAGATCTTCTATCGGGTATCCCCTGTACCTCAGAATTCCCTTTTCTCCGTCAATGAAGGTGACCTTGCTTTTGCATGAAGCGGTGTTCCCGAAAGCCGGGTCATAGCTCATCATGCCAAAGTCTTCGTCCTTAACCCTTATCTGGCGAAGGTCAGTGGCTTTTATGGTGTCGTTGTCTATAGCAAGTTCGTATGTCTTGCCTGTCCTGTTATCTGTAACAGACAAAGTGTTCTTAGGCATTTGTAATCTCCTCGCAATATAGTGAAGTTGTTTAAATCAAGTTGCCAGCTGAATTGGATTCCGTATGTAAACCACCCTGGTTATTACTCCAACACCTTCAGAATCAATCCAACTAATCGGGGTGATTGTAACAGGTTTTTCAACTAAACGCAAAACTGTCTAACCGAACTCCACGATACTGATGGGAACAGGGGTAAGACAGGAAATAAAAATAAGCAGCGAGAGCAAGGCAAGCGCCTTTCTCCCCGCACCAATCTCTGTATCGCTTGAGAGGGTCGGAGGATGTGACGTCCCGATCACCAGAAGCAGTATCGCCCAGAAAAGCCAGCCGACCCAGCCCTCAAACATAAGCCACTCAGGAAGACCGGCAAACACCCACAAGCCCAGATAATTCGCAAAATCCGCCAGAGGCGCCGTTCCCACTCCCATTATCACGAGGAAAATAACCGTAGCAACCGATATAGTCTTATGCCACTCCGCCGGGAAGACGCAGTACACGATATGCCCTCCGTCGAGCTGTCCCGCGGGCATAAGGTTCAAGACGGTCACGAAAAGGCCTATCCATCCGGCAAACGCGACCGGGTGTAGCAAAAGTTCGGATCCCTGGGCGACTTCCCCGACGGCTATTTTCGAAAAAAGAGCGAATACAAGAGAATTACCAAGAGACATGGCCGTTTGCATCTCGGAGAACCTCTCGGAATCCAAAGCGACCACATCTGAGAAAAGCAGTCCGACAAACAGGACGGGAAGAGCTACCACCACGCCGGCTATGGGACCGGCAACCCCTATGTCAAAAAGTTCCTTCCGGCCGCGTATACGGGATCTTATCCGTATAAACGCCCCAAACGTCCCGATCGGAGAGAGAAAAGGAGGAGCGGGAATAAACCAGGGAAGAGTTATTGAGACGCCGTATTTTCTGCCGTAAAAGTAATGCCCCATCTCATGGGCTCCTAGAATAGCCACCAGAGAAAGCGAAAAAAGGACCCCGCCGGTATAGGTTCCGCTTATCATGTAACCGGAGAGAAAGGTGGTGGCCGCGGTAAGGACAAAAAGCACCAGTGGGATAACAGTAGATCTATTGATCATGGCTACTCTGCTTCGAGCAACATCGGGTTTATCGAGTTAAGAACGTCCTTTAAGTACCTCTCTATGTCAGATTCTTTCGTGAGCAGCAGTACGTGCGACCTGATTTCCTCAAGCATCTGCTCTGAAAGTCTGTCAGAAAGAAATTTCACGTACGGAAACCGAAGCGGGGAAACGCTCAGGTGACGGTAGCCAAGAGCCAGTATCAGCAGGGTGCCGGAAGGAACTCCCGCTATTTCTCCGCAGATGTTAAGTTTCTTTCCGCTTGAGATAACCTGCTCTCTCGTAAAATCCAGCATTCTCACCACCGAAGGATGAAAAGCCGAGTAAAGATGTCCGACCGCGTTTGAATTTCTATCAACCGCGAGCAGATACTGTATAAGGTCGTTTGTCCCGATGGAAACAAAATCTATTAAATCCGCGTAATCCCCGAACTGATACGCAAGGGCCGGGACCTCCATCATTATTCCGAGTTTCGGTATGTCATGGCGATGGAGACTCACTTCGGCGGACAGTTCTTCAATTATCTGCGCCGCGGTCTCAACCTCCCAGACATTTGAAACCATGGGCAAAAGGATTCTGAAATTCCCCCCTTTTTTCGCCGCCAGCAAAATGGATTTCACCTGATCCCTGAAAAGATCCAGATACTCCATTGAAAAGCGGATTGACCGAAGGCCAAGAAGTGGGTTCTCTTCCTTGGGCATTTTGAGATAGGAAAGTGTCTTGTCAGAACCCACGTCAAGCGTCCTGATCGTCACTTCCCCCTCAAAGCTGCCTGAAATCTCCTTGTATATCTTCAGCTGGGACCTCACGCTAGGCCACTTCTTAAACCGCGCGAAGGCAAACTCCGTCCTGAAAAGTCCCGCGTTTTTGATGCCGTAACGCTTAGCCACTTCTACATCGGCCGGAATCCCGACATTCGCCGTTATCTCGACGTCAACACCGGTGCCTGTGCTTTTTATGGCTTCGGTCTCTATGAAGTGGCGGAGCTTGATCGCTCTTTGGTGCATGGCCAGATACTCATCCTTCAGCACCTGGTCGGGGTTTGTGAAAATAAAGCCGCTTCTTCCGTCAACTATCATGTCCTCACCGGGATGAACCAGGTTCACGATGTTGTCTATGCCCACAACTACCGGAATCCCAAGCGATTTCGCTATTATGATCGCGTGAGAGGTCTCTCCGCCTTTTTCGAGCACCATTCCCCCGACTTCTCCCTCAACGGCCGTAACAAAAGACACCCCTATCTCCCTCGCGACAAGTATCAGGGGCTCTCCGTCGGCGGAGGCGGAAATCTTCTCGTCTTTTGAATGGGTAAGGTCCCGGAGGATCCTCTCGCCTATATCCCTGAAATCATGGGCCCTCTCCCTCATGTAGGAATCCGGCAGGGATTCAAAACGCGATGCCTGGGATTCAAGATACTCAACCACCGCAGCCTCGGCCGAAATTTTCTTTTCATCTATGAGCTCGCCGGTTCCTTTCTCCATGTCGCGGCTATCCACTATCATCAGATGTGAACGGAAAATATCCACTTCGTTTTTCGAGAGCTTGCCCTCAGAATCCATTTTCTTAATAGTGTTTTTAAGGTCTTGAGATATGTTTTTTATGGAATTTCTAACTCTTCTTTTCTCGATCCTGGGAGCGCGGGCCATCATCTCCATCGTAGACATCCGGCGGAAAAGCCCGCGGAAGGTAACCGCCTTCCCGACAGCTATCCCCTCAGAAACTCCTTTTCCCTGATAGGTTGTCGTCTCGTGCTTTACAATGGACGGGGGTTTTAAGCGGTCCAGGGTGTTTGCAACTTCAAGAACCCCCGCGAGCCGCAAAGCTATGATTTGAAAAAGAGTCTGTTCGGCCGGGGTTATCTGCATCGGGGTCCTGTTCTGGCCCACAAGCACCCCGACACACACGTCGTGGAGCATTATGGGAACGCCGATGTAGCTTTCGTATTCCTCTTCGCCTATTTCGGGGAAATACTTGTAATTCGGATGCTCTGAAGCCGGCATGGCGATCAGAGGAACCTTCGTTTTATGAACCACTCCGGTAAGACCTTCATCCGAACGCAAAAAGATATCGCTTTTCGGCTTAACCTGAAGACCCCTGTTAGCGGCGAGGCGGAGAACCTCTTTTGAATCGTCCCAGACATATATGGAGACAACATCGTAGTGAAGAGAGGAAGAGATCTTTCTGACTACCCTGCCCAAGACGGTATTGAGACCTACGGACTTGTTGATCAGGTCGCTTATCTCGTGAACCACTTTGAGATGAAAATGCTCTGGCTCTGTACGGTCTTTAACAATCATCAGGTCACTCCACCACACAAAAGGGAATTAGTATTATACCACCATCATGTGCAGTCAGCGGAAAAAAGGGAAACGGGGAAATATCCCCAGAAAAACTGAAAGAAAAAAGCCCTCGCGGAAATAGATTTATAAAATATTGCGTATATAATTCCCACGGCATGAGCCTTGAATCAATAAAAGTTGCTATCGTAGGATCGGGACCCGCGGCTTTCTACGCGGCCGACCATCTGCAGAAAAAACTCGGCGACCGCGTTTTCATGGACATGTTCGAAAAACTCCCGACTCCCCACGGTCTCGTTAGAAGCGGCGTGGCTCCCGACCACCAGAAGATAAAGAGCGTAGCCAGGGTTTATGATAAAATCGCATCAAATCCCCAGTTCAGGTTTTTCGGGCTTGTAGAGTTCGGAAAACACTTAACGATTGAAGACCTGCGTAGTCGTTACCACCAGATAGTTTTCGCAACAGGGGCCCAGACCGACAGAAAAATGGGAATACCGGGAGAGGGCATAATCGGAAGCCACACGGCAACGGAATTCGTAGGCTGGTACAATACCCACCCGGATCACATGGGCCTTGGTTTTGACTTTTCGGGGAAAAAAGTCGTCATAGTCGGAGTTGGAAACGTCGCGGTGGATGTCGCGAGAATTCTCTCCCTCACAAGGGGGGAAATGGAAAAAACGGATATCGCGGACTACGCGCTTGAGCAACTGGCCGAAAGCGGAATAAGGGAAATACACATGCTTGGAAGAAGGGGACCCGCGCAGGCGGCCTTCACTAACCCGGAACTGCGGGAACTTGAGAAACTTGAGGACGCAGACCTCCTTACCTTGCCGGATGAAGCGCAGCCCGACCCTCTTACGCTTGAGGAGCTTGAGCGTAAACCAGACAGGACAGCCCAGACAAAAATAGAGCTTATAAAAAAAGCTTCCGAAAGAGTTCCTTCCAAATCGAAAAAAATCATCATAAGGTTTCTGGTTTCCCCCATAGAGATAATCGCCGGAGAAGACAACAGGGTAAAAAGCGTCAAAGTCGTGAAGAACAGGCTTTACAGATCCGATGACGGCTCCCTTCGACCCAAACCCACGGACGAGACCGAAGAGATTTCCGCCGATCTGGTTTTTCGCTCCGTCGGGTATCGGGGAATACCTCTTCGGGACGTGCCGTTTGACGACAGATCGGGGGTAATTCCCAACGAGAAAGGAAGGGTGCTTGACAAAACGGGCGGCAACTCGCTTCCAGGACTCTACACCACAGGGTGGATAAAACGCGGACCGACCGGAGTTATCGGCACGAACAAGGCCGACTCCGGCGAAACCGTAAGCTGCATGGTCGAGGACATCGAGAGGGAAACCACGCTACGTCCCGAACTCACTTCGGCCGAGAGCATAAAGGATCTGCTTGAAGAAAAGCATATTTCCTACAATGAATGGCTGCGGGTTGACTCGTTTGAAAAGAAAGAAGGCGAAAAACGGGGAAAACCGAGAGTGAAGGTCTCGAGGCTTGAAGAAATTCTCGGAATTCTTGAAAAAAAGCACTGAAGCGGGCGACCTTTCCCAGTCCAGAAACGTATACCTGTTCAAATTAAGGTTCCAGCATTCCGGAAACTACGCCGGACTCACGCGTATCCTTCTTCTGAGAGGATCCGCTGCCCAGATTGAGAGGGAAAGTTCGCTTCCTATGTCGAAAACCCTGCCGCCTGCGTTAGAAAGCGCAAGTTCAACCAGAAACTCCGGGATATAAACGTTAAACCCGTTATATCCCCTGGAACTTACGTAGCCTGTCGCCCCCTTTATGTCCTTTTCCAGAAGATAGCGGATAAGCCAGTACCTGTGTCTGCTTCTCTGCGCGTTTTTTATTTCCCTGGTGGCAAGACTCACCCGCGTGTTCGTGTCTTCAAGCTCGTTCTCCGAGTAACAGATCTTTTGCTCCTCGAGCCAGGATATAAGCTGGCGCTGCATGACAAGGTCCATGTACCTCCTGATCGGGGAGGTCATCTGAACATAGCAGGCAACTCCCAGAGACCTGTGGACCTCAGGAGTGGAGTTAACAAAGGAGGGTTTTAAATGCTTTATTACCTTTACGGGAAAAAGAAGGTCTCCTGGGTCAAGTTCTCTGGCCTCGGGATCAATCTCCTGGGTCTGAGAACGAAAGAGAGCCGGAACTTCGTTTCTGCTGAAGAAATCTCCCGAGAGCCGGTTCATAAGTATCATGCATTCGGAAACTACTTTGTGGGCGGTGGAATCCATGTAGTCTTTGCCGACTGATATTTCGCCCTGATCCCCGACCCTGATCTTGAGTTCCGGGAGCTGAACTATAAAAGCCCCTTTGTTGACTCTCCCGCTTCTAAGTGAATCAGCGAGGGCCACGAGGGATTTTCCCCACTGCTCATGGTGGAATATTTCAGTGGCTTCGGCGTAGGTAAGGTTTTTCGAAACCCTTATAACCGTCACTTCAAAGCGATAATCGATCAAGGTGAAGTCTTCTGTCTTAAAAGTGGCGAAGAGAGAGAGCGCAGGCCGGGGATCACCGGCGGTTAGGCTGAGTTTGCGGCTCACAAGCTCCCTGGGAAACATATCGACGCGTTCCTCGGGAAAATAAACCGTCTCGGCGCGCTCAAGGGCTCCCTGGTCAAGAAAACATCCCCTGCTTACAACATGGGCAACATTCGAAATGTGGACTCCCAAGGTAATCCTGTCCCCGTGCGTTTCAAAGGAAATGGCGTCATCGATATCCTGAGTTGTTTCACTGTCAACGGAAAAAACTTCGAGATCCGTTCTGTCCGTAAGACCCTCGAAGTCTCCCCGGACGTTCAAAGCAGCCTCGACTTCTTCAAGCGCCCTTTGCGAGTGTTTGAAATGAAAGGCGATCTTTTTCGATTCAGGGTCATCGTCTTTTTTCCAGAAACCCGTTTTTATAAGAAACTCAACCGCTGACTCCACTTCCTTAAGCCCGGCCTCATAGAGAAAATCTTTGGCTTCCTTCGCTCGCTCATAGCCGTCAAGATCAATGACGTACCGCTCAATCAACTCAAGAAATTCACTATGGCTCTCATCGACCGCCGGGGGAGCTTCACCGCTGAGAACGGAACGAACCCAGTTCACGGCGGCCTGCGCTTTCTCCTCCCGCTCCTCTCTGAGTTTGATTGTGCGAAGTGTTCTCGAGACATCATCCCGTGAGCGGACAAGGTAGCCGTCTTCACCCCTTGCGAGGTAAACCGTGTTCTTATCCACGGCCCAGAAAAGCAGAAACCTCTGCTCCAAAGAAACCTGCTCCGTACCCGAATACAGATCAAGTATTTCCTCAAAGCTTACGGTTTCCTGTTCCTCCACCACACACTGCCACAATGTTTCGAGATCAACAGAGTCTTTTTTTGCCTCAAGCTCCCTTCTCCATTTTCTCATTTCGAGTTTTTTCTCGGAGTCAGTCAGGGTTTCAGGAACGGTTATTCCGGTGAGCAGTACAACTTTTTTAAGTTCAACCGTATAGCGCTTCCCGTCTTCTGAGAAAACGGAGAGCTTATCGGGATGGGCAGAGAGAACCACTCCTAGGGCAGGCTCCCTTCTTTTTCTGTAGGCAATAAGTTCGTTTATGCTGGGGGAATTCATCGAACGAGACATTCGATCAGTTAGAAGAATCCTTGTACCAAAGCGCCCCTCTTATGAAATCCCTGAACAGGGGATGGGCGCTTAGGGGCTTTGACTTGAATTCGGGGTGGAACTGACAGCCGACAAACCAGGGATGATCCTTAAGTTCCATGATTTCAACCAGATCCCCATCCGGAGAGAGGCCGCAAAGAACCATTCCCTTTGACTCGAGAATTTCCCTGTAGCGGTTGTTCACTTCAAACCGGTGGCGGTGTCTTTCGGAAATCTCGGAATCCCCGTAGATGCTGCTTGCCAAGGTCTCGGGCTTTATGACGCAGGGATAGGCCCCGAGTCTCATCGTTCCGCCCTTCTCGCTTACATTCTTCTGCGATTCCATTATGTCTATAACCGGGTTCTTAGTATCGCCGTTGTTCTCGGTCGTATCCGCGTCATCCATGCCGCACACGTTTCTTGAAAACTCAATAACCGCAAGCTGCATGCCGTAACAGATTCCGAAAAAGGGAATCCCGTTCTCCCTGGCGTACTTCGTGGCACCTACCTTGCCGTCAATTCCTCTCTCCCCGAATCCCCCGGGAACAAGTATCCCGTGGACATCGGAGAAGTACTCCTCAGGACATGTTCCGTCCATTTCTTCTGAATCCACGTATTTTATCTCAACAGTCGAGTCGTTGGCTATACCACCGTGGTAAAGGGCTTCGTGGAGACTCTTGTAGGCATCTCCATGTGAAACGTATTTTCCGACAACGGCTATGCGCACGGTCTTTTCCACGCTCCTTATTCTTCGAAAAAGTTCTTCCCACTCCCCCATGTCGGGTTTTTTGGTCCACATGCCCAGATATTCAACAATTATCTCGGCAAGCCCCTCTTTTTTGTATATAAGCGGAACTTCATATATGTGCTCAACGTCTTTGGCCGTAATCACCGCCCTCTGCTCAATGTTGCAGAAAAGAGCTATCTTTCTCTTGACGTCTTCCAGGAGGAATTTGTCCTCGGTGCGGCACAGAAGTATGTCGGGCTGAATTCCTATCTGGAGAAGTTCCTTCACGCTGTGCTGCGTAGGTTTTGTTTTCAGTTCTCCCGCGGCGGCGACATAGGGAACGTATGTAAGATGGATGAAAAGCGTGTTCTGCTTGCCTAGGTCTGACCTCAGCTGCCTTACCGCCTCGAGGAAAGGAAGACTTTCTATGTCTCCCACAGTGCCGCCGATTTCGACTATGATCACGTCATTGCCATCCTCAAGGGCACGCACGCGGGATTTTATTTCATCCGTTATGTGGGGGATTACCTGGACTGTTTTGCCGAGAAACTTGCCTTCCCTCTCCTTGGAGATAACGGAATCATAGACCTTGCCGCTTGTGAGATTGTTTTTCTTGCCGAGCTGGGCTTTGGTGAATCTTTCGTAATGACCGAGATCAAGATCCGTTTCCGCCCCGTCATCAGTGACAAACACCTCTCCATGCTCAAAAGGGTTCATCGTACCTGGATCAACGTTTATGTAGGGATCAAGCTTCTGGAGGGTGACTCGAAGACCACAGCACTCAAGAAGGAAACCTATTGAAGAAGCGGAGATACCTTTTCCCAGAGAAGACATAACCCCGCCGGTAACAAAAATAAATTTTGCGCTTTTCACGCAGAAAACCCCTTATCAAGTTATAGTAGCAGCAATAAACAAAGGTCGGAATCTAAATATATTCAATTCCAGGGCAGCTTACAATTAAAAAGGAAGATTTCACATAATTTGAGAAGACAAAACAGGGGAAACCTTGATGCCGAAAATATTTATTTCAAGTTTGAAAAATACGACAAGAGTTTTTCTGAAGCGATAGCTCTGTGGCTTATGCTGTTTTTTATGTCGGGGCCAAGTTCAGCCATTGTCTTTTCATATTGAGGAACGTAAAAAACCGGGTCATAGCCAAAACCGCTTTCACCTCTTTTTTCCTGAATAATCTGTCCGCAGCACTCGCCTTCAAAGAATTCCTGTGTTCCATTTACAAGTACTAAGGCAATGCAGCAGACAAATCTGGCACTCTTGTTTTTCTCTCCTTTGAGTTCAGAGAGCAGTTTTTTGTTGTTCTCATCATCAGACGCCCCATCTCCGGCATACCTAGCCGAATAAATCCCGGGAGCTCCGCCCAGAGCATCCACAACCAAGCCTGAATCATCCCCGATAGCATCCATTCCAAGAAAATCAGAGGTTGCTTTCGCCTTGATAAGGGCGTTTTCCCTGAAAGAAAAACCTGTTTCCTCTATATCTGGAATGTCGTCAAAATCAGTAAGAGAAAGGATGTCATCGTACGCATCGGCGAGAATCGACTTGAATTCTCTCAGCTTTCCGTTGTTTTTCGTGGCAATTACTATAGTTCTACGGTTCATATCGGCCACTAATTCCCTGAAATCCTTTTGCTATCTCGGTTTTATTGTTTTTAAGCATCGCTTGGTTAAAACGATCCCTGTTAACTGAAATATCTCTGGGATTAGAACGTGTGTATGTGAAGATACCATATTCTAGCAATTAGAGATGGCCTTCTTTTTTAAGCGGCTATACAGAGAGTGTGGTGGAGGCGCCGGGAATCGAACCCGGGTCCGGAAAAAGTTTCACTAGGCTTCTACATGCTTATCCTGTCTTTTAAATCAGACGGCAAAATCACCGGCAGGCAGGTTTTTTTACCACAGTCCCGAGTAAAATCTCGCTGGCAAACGCCTCGGGAATCGCGTACCAGCCATCCCGCTTGAATTACGCCTCAGAAAGCCCAGCGGGCATGACGTTCTGAGACGTCGCAGTTTTTTTTAGGCTGCGAGTGCGTTAATTGGTTCGGCACTTATCGTGCTTGATCAGTTTTACGAGTTAATCAAGCTCGGCATGCGACACAAGCTTCCCTATTTCCCGTCGAAGCCGATCGCCCCCGTGTTTAAGCTATGAACGTTTCAAAGATCGTCTTACGGCTTTCTGCATATCTCTTTGGGCCTCACGACGCTTGATATCCTCTCTTTTATCCCTCGTCTTCTTGCCTTTGGCAAGGGCCAGTTCGAGTTTTGCGATGCCGTGTTTAAAATAAATCCTGAGAGGAACTAAAGTATACCCTCTAATGCTGGTCTTTCCAATCAGCCTCCTTATCTCATGAGAGTTGAGCAGAAGCTTCCTTTCTCTTGTCGGATCATGGTTAAGCGTGTTAGCGGCGTCATAAGGAGCTATGTAGCAGTTAACAAGCCTGGCTTCGCCCTCCCTTACGAGAGCGAAGCTCTCCTTTACGCTGGCGTTTCCGTTTCTGAGAGATTTAACCTCGGAACCTTTGAGAACCAGACCCGCTTCGTATTTCTCCTCAAATATATAATCCCTGTGAGCGGTAGGATGGCTGCATATAGTCTTCATCTATCCTAATAATAATCCGCCCCGGCGAAATAACCAGCAGGAACTCAAAAATCCCTGGAACTGTCAACAAGAAGCGTAACCGGCCCGCAATTCACTATATGGACATCCATTGCTGCTCCGAAAACTCCGGTTTCCACTGGGATTCCACGCTCCGAAAGTTCAGCGATGAAAAGTTCGTAGAACCTCTTCGCGAAATCTCCACCAGCGGCCCGCACATAAGAAGGTCTTCTGCCCTTCCTGCAGTCACCGTAGAGGGTAAACTGGGAAACAACCAGAATCTCTCCCTCCGTATCTTTGATGCTGAGGTTCATTTTGCCCGAGGAGTCCTCAAATATCCTGAGGCCCGTTATCTTCTCCGCGACATAGGCAACGTCTTTTTCCGAATCATCCTTCTCAACCCCGAGAAGAATCACCATCCCCGGGCCTATGGTGCCGACCATGTTCCCGTCGACACTGACTGACGCCTCGGCTACCCTCTGTATAACGGCTCTCACTTGCGGATTCTCCTAAGACGAACTAGCAAAGACAAATCATACGTAACGCCTCGGAACCCTTGGCGAAACCCTTGATAAAACCTCGTAGGATATGGTTTCGGCCCAAGAAGAGACATCCTCGACACTCACAAGGTCATCTCCGAAAAGCACCACCTCATCTCCCACGCACACACCTGGAACGTCCGTTACATCAACCATGATAAAATCCATGCAGACAGACCCTATAAGCGGAGCAAGCCTTCCGCCCACGGAAACCTTCGCTCTGTTTGAAAGCGCCCTGGGATAGCCGTCCGCATATCCGATCGGAAGGGTCGCGACCAGCGTCTCCCTCCCGGTAACAAAACTTCCTCCGTAACCAACCGGAGTACCCGGGGACACTTCTCTGAGTTGAACTATCCTTGTTTTGAGTTTCATAACGGGCCTGAGGCCAATTTCCCCCATGCCACCCGAACCGTAAAGCATTATCCCGGGTCTCACAATGTCCATATGGGAATCCGGAAATCTCTGAATGGATGCGCTGTTTGCGGAATGCGCGTAGCGGCATTTAACTCCCAGTTCGCCGAGAAAGAAAAGGCCTTCGCGGAAAACCCCTAGCTGATAATCCGTATAGTCGCTTTGGGGAATCTCAGAAGAGGCAAGATGGGTAAAGACGCCTTCAAGAATCACTCCGGGAAGTGCGGAGGCGGAGGCAAAAAAAGATTCAATGTCCCCTACCCCCACTCCGAGCCTGGTCATTCCCGTATCGACTTTCAGGTGATAACGGGCCGTTTTTCCACGCTTGACGGCGGCTTCAGAGAGGGCCTCAAGCACATCAAGGGAATAGCAGGCGGGAGTAAGCGCGTTTTCTACTACGATCCCTGCCTCTTGGGGATCAATACTTCCCAGAAGAAATATCTCGCCCGTTATTCCGGCCCTCCTGAGTTCCATCGCCTCCGACACGGTAGCCACTCCAAGCATGTCGGCTCCATGACCAAGGGCAGTTTCGCTTACTCTTACCGCACCGTGTCCGTAAGCATCGGCTTTGACAATCGCCATGATACGGACATCTTCCCCTACAAGTTTTCTTACCTCACCAAGGTTTGATTTAAAAGAATCAAGACTTATTTCAGCCCAAGTAGGTCTCATCGCCTGGAAATTTCTCCAAAAGTTGAGGGAGGAAATTCTTTCGAACTACCTATTTACCGGTTCCGTATTTCCTCAGGTCAGCTAGAGTGGAAATTATACCACTCCCTAAGGCAAGTTTCAGGCCTGCCTCATATCAGAAACGTAAAAAGACCCCAGATAAGGGGAATTGCGAAAAGGGTTGAGCGCAGCTTAAGGCATACGGCCGGGACTCTACCAGAGTCCTAACCTCACTCCGCCGCCGATGTAATGTCCTCCGAACTCGCCTTCTACAAAATTACCGGTCACCTTCTGCTTGAACCTCGGGTCTTCAAAAGAAGCCAGGTAGCGGTAGTCCAAACTTACCGTTACATCGAGCCCGCTGCTGTACCCGCTGATTTTGTAACCTAACCCGCCGCCAACCTGATAAATAAAAATGTAATCGTCGTCGTCAACAAGCAGATCGCCCGCAGTTGATTTCATTTCGCTTGAAAGATCAGCCGCACCCAAGCCGCCGCCTACATAAGGAACCAGGCCGCCGCCCAGGTTTACATCATAATAGGCATTCATCATGAGCGTGCGCGCTGAAAGATCGCCTCCGAGCTTGTTTTCCCCTGTCTCAAGTTGTGCCGCAAAAACTCCCGGCGTCCTTACGCTTATTTCCTGAAAACCGTTATTGATGTAGCTACCCTCAGCTTCAATACGCAGTCCGTTTCCAAGCGCGTAGCCAAGCATCAAGCTGAAACTGTATCCTTTGTCATAATCCACGGTAGCTCCTAACGGCCCGTATTGGGAAGCCGAGGTCCCCGATATACTGTCACTGCCAAGAATACTGAGGGCGCCGCGGGCTCCAACGGTAAACCCGCTTCCCGTAGCGGGCGAATCCTTCTCCGGCTCAGCCATCTCTTCCAAAGCTTCTGTGGAAGAACCCCCGGATTGAGCACTCTGCTCCGTCTCAGTCTCCCCCTTAACTTCAAGAGAAGGCCGCTCAACTTCGGGGGAAGGTACCTTGACTTCGGCACTTTCCTCCATCACAGGCGCCTTCTTCTCAACGCCAGGGGGCATTCCTCCCGCCAAAGCCACGGACGGACCAAGCACCATGGAGAACAGGAGCGTAAGAGATTTTATTGATAACAGTCTGGCTCCGCCAGATCGAAACGGCAGTTTCATCGGATGTTCCTCCTTACGGTTATTCCTTTTAATAAGTTCCGGCTTTTTCTATTATCTTGCAGCGTTCTGCCATTGTCAAACGCGATAAATACCCGATTGCTATTTATTTAGGTATATAATTCCCCTATCTTTCATTGAACCGGTTTTTTATTGTCTCCCTAAAAACGGAACCGGAACGGAGAATTTCGGGAAAAACGGCATGAAACTGAACAGGTACGAACTTCGCTGCGTTCTTGTAATAGGAACAATAATCGCGCTCAGGCTCCTGGGAATATTCCTGATAGTCCCCGTTTTCAGCATATATGCCGTAAACTACGAGGGAGCAACCCTCGCATCCGCGGGAGTCGCGTTCGGAATATACGCCCTTACCCAGAGCCTGCTTCAAATACCTTTCGGCATGGCAAGCGACAGGTTCGGAAGAAAGCCGGTAATAGTGTCGGGGCTTATAATTTTCTGTCTGGGAAGCATTCTCTGCGGTTTCGCGGACAACATCTGGGAACTCATAATAACCAGAGCGCTTCAGGGAAGCGGCGCGATAGGCGCGGTCGCAATAGCTACCCTCGGAGATTCCACAAGAACCGAGGTAAGGGCCCAGTCTTTTATGCTGACCGGAGTAATAATCGGGATTGCGTTTATAACTTCACTCGTAGTCGGCCCGGTGCTCGCGACGAAACTCGGTTTCGAAAGCCTCTTCTTCATACTCGCCGGCCTGGGTTTAGTGGCGGTGCTGGTTACTCTTTTCATGTTTCCCGGACTTCCAAAGAAAAAAACAGGGGACAGAAAAGAGATTCTTCTCAAACTCAGGGAACCGGAAGTCAGAAAAATTCTTTTCTCAACCTTCATAACCTCTCTTACTCTTAATCTTATTCTGTTCATCTATCCACTGGACTGGAAAAACCTCGGTACCGGACCCGAAGACCTGTGGTTCGTCTACCTGATAATACTCGTCCCGAGCGGGCTTCTGGTTAACCTCTACATCCGGATTTCCGAGACGAGAAAAATACTCAGACAGGCGACCAGGTTCGGGCTTTTCTTTCTAGTGGCCTCTTTTTTAATCTATCTGCTTCGGGAATCCAACAGCATCACTCTCTACCTCGCTGGAGGAGCGTTCTTTTTCGGGCACATCATATTTCAGTCCATACTCCCCGCGTTTGTCACGCAGAGAGTTTCCTCGGAAAACAGGGGCGTTCTCTCCGGTTTTTTCAACCTAGCGAATTTCATGGGAGCCTGCGTGGGCGGGATGTCTGCCGGCATACTTTATGAGACACACCAGTCTTTACCCCTGATGTTCGGACTTCTGTTCCTGGTTCTGTGGAAGTTTGTCGGGCTTCCCAAGCCGCCGCTTGAGCAGGCTGAAAAAGAATGAAGATATATACGTTTGAGAGAACGGAATTTTTGGGGGTTTCTCTTGAAACAGCCTGGGATTTTTTCTCCGACCCGAACAATCTTCCAAGAATCACTCCCCCCGAACTGAACCTGCGCATAACATCTGAGACGCAAAGGGAAATATATCCCGGCATGATAATCACCTACACCATAACGCCCACCCCTTTTTTCAGAAGCACTTGGGCAACGGAGATAACTCAGGTCGACTCACCAAGCTATTTTGTTGACGAGCAACGATTCGGACCCTACAAATTCTGGCACCACAAGCATTTTTTCACGGAGATCGGAGATAAAACTCAGGTTCGAGACCTTGTTCACTACTCCCTGCCGTTTGGCCCGATCGGAAGGTTGGCGAATCTGTTTTTCGTAAGTAGAAGACTAGATTTTATATTCAATTACAGAAGCGCTCAGCTACGGAAACTCTTTGGGAACTGAAAAAAAACATGGGTTTTTCCTGACCGAACACCAGCTTGAAGTGCAATACGACGCAGGGTAGATTAGAAGGTTAGGTTTGCGCATAGAGAGGGGGTGCAGAGATTACATGATCGAAAAAATTCCCCCAAGTTCAACCTTTGGTTATGTGATAAGTATCCTGCGTGTGCTGACCGCATCGCAAGATACGCGTTTGCCCGGAATATGCAACTGCTGAATTGCCTTCCGCTTCAGTCGTGGGGAGGCGACAGATATTGATCCGATGGACTACCAAAGCAAGGAGACAGTAGATGTCCTCGCATGACCCGTCGCACTCCGTACAAGAGACCGGCGAAGAACGCCAGAAGATAAGTGTTACTGCGGTCCGGCAGATGGTTATCTCCACGGCCGTAATGGCACTTGTGTTTGTTTCACTCACCGCGGCATTCGTCATTATGAGAAACACTCAGCAAGTGGTTGAAGCAGAAGAAAGCAGGTACCTCTCATACCTTCTGGCCGATGAACTGCGCCAGACTTCCGACGACCTCACACGCATGGTACGAACTTACGCCGAGACCGGTGACGAGCGCTACAAAGAATATTTCCAAGATATTATTGATATCCGAGACGGAAGGCTTCCTCGTCCCGAGAGATATTACAGCGTATACTGGGATTTTGTGGTCTCTACAGGTGTTCCGCCACGTCCAAGCGGCACTCCGGTGGCTCTTAAGGAACTTATGGAGAAATTAGGGTTAACCGACGTCGAACTTGACTTTCTGGCAACGGCACAGAATGAATCAAACTCCTTGACCAAGCTGGAGGTTCAGGCAATGAATGCAATGGTTGGTCTTTATAAAGATGCCTCCGGCAATTACACAGTCAGAGGAAGGCCGGACCCTGACCTCGCAAGCCGGCTGCTACACAGCGAGGAATATCACAGGGCAAAAGAACGAATTATGCACCCGGTGGAAAAATTCTTTAGCGCCGTAGAAAAAAGGACAACAAAAGAGGTCAAACGTTATCAGGAAAGAGGAGAGCTACTGATTTTTATGTTGATCGGAACGACCAGCCTTGCGGCCATGCTCGCCATCGTTTCCATCATAATGATGGCCGACTCCGCAAGGAAATTATAAAGGTATACATACTCGCCAGATGATGTGAAACGGACTTTGCGTTTGATCACAATAATTTCGGACTTCGAAAACCTATTGAAAATTAAAAGAAAGCAACTCCGTAGAGCTTAAACCCAGAGGGAAACCGTGAATTTTTCCGAATACAAGAACAAAAAAGAAAATGCTCCTTTAATATCCTTTGAGGTGTTTCCTCCGAAAGACGACTCCGAATTCGAAAAACTCAAAGGTATCCTCGCGAAACTCGCCGAATTTTCGCCAAGCATTATAACGGTAACTCATGGCGCCATGGGAAAGGGGCGAAAAAGAACCCTTGAGGTCGCCTCCTACGTAAAAAACGTTATCGGAACGGAAAGCGCCTGTCACCTGACTTGCATAGGATCTTCCGAGAGAGAAATAGATCTTATGCTTGAGGGGATAGAACAGGAGAAAATACGCAACATAGTTGCGCTCAGGGGAGATATTCCCAAGGAAGAAGGCGAAGAACTGCTGTCCAAGGGAGCATTTCAACACGCAAACCAACTCGTGGAATACATAAGAAAATATGAAAAAGAAAAGCCACGGCGGTTTTCCCTGGCCGTTGCGGGCTATCCGGAAAAACACATTGAATCCCCGAGCTTTGAGGAAGACATAGCGAATCTGAAAAAAAAAGTGGATGCTGGGGCTGACATCATAATCACCCAGCTTTTTTTCGATAACCGTTACTATTTTGATTACGTTGAGAGGGTAAGAGCAGCAGGAATAGAACTCCCCATTATCCCGGGCCTTATGCCCGTGCTCTCATCAAGGCAGGTAATAAGAATATCCTCGCTTTGCGGAACGGAAATACCCGCATCACTGAAAAAGAAACTGGATGGTGCAGGAGACGACAACCGCAAAGCGGTGGAAATAGGAATCGCCCAGTGCAGAGACCAAGTAAGGGAACTTATCGATAAGGGAGTGCCGGGAATTCATTTCTACGTTCTTAACAGGACCTCTCACATAGAAAAGATCCTGGAATCCGTCTGATGCCTGAAACGAAGAAAATTTTTGATGAAGTAGCAAGTCACTACGACTGGCTAAATACTCTGTTCAGCCTCGGAATCCACAAACTTTGGAGAAAGAAGCTGGCGGATGAATTGCGCGGCGCCGAGTACAACCTGGACATAGCAACCGGGACTGGGGAAGTCGCGATCGAGGTTGCGAAAAAACACCCTGCGGCCAAAACAGTCGGGATCGACCCCAGCATGAACATGCTCCGGATAGCGAAAAAGAAGATCGAAGACCTTAACCTCGGGGAGAAAATAGCGCTTGCGTCAGCCGCGGCGGAGAGTCTTCCCTTTGCAGAAAAACAGTTCGACTCGGCTACCATAGCCTTCGGCATAAGAAACACCGTCGATTACGAACTTTCCCTGAGGGAAATAAGAAGAGTGCTAAGGGAAAACGGAAAACTTTTCATACTTGAATTCGCGATCCCGAGAAATCCCGTTTTCAAACCCATTTACATGGTTTATTTTAAAGTCTTGATGCCTCTTGTCGGAAGCATTTACGGCAGGGGCAAAGAGTACAAATACCTGGCTGAATCCACCGCTTCATTTCCTCAGAGAAAAAACTTCATACGGCATCTTGAAAACGCGGGGTTTCGCGACTGCCGGTACTCAGAACTCACCATGGGAGTAGTGGCGCTTTATCGCGCAACCAGATAAAAAGCGGCTGTCGATTCTACGAACTACGGGTAAAGTCTGCTTATAGTCCAGCCACCATCGGGAGAAGGAACGTATCTGAAACGGTCGTGAAGTCTGTTTTTTCTTCCCTGCCAGAACTCAAAGCGTACCGGACTCACTACGTATCCTATCCAGAAGTCGGGACGCTCTATACTCTTTCCCTTCCATTCAGAGCGGAACTGCTCGTATTCCCTCTCAAGCAGCTGCCTGCTTTCAAGGACTTCGCTCTGTTTCGAAACGCACGCTCCTATGCGGCTTTGGCGAGGTCTTGAGGCAAAGTATTCATCAGCTTCCCGTTCAGGTAAAAGCGAGACCTCGCCGTCCACTTTCACCTGCCTTTCAAATTCAGACCACCAGAAGCAAAGCGAAGCAACCGGATTCTCGGCCACATCCCTGCCCTTGCGGCTAAGAGAATTCGAATAGAAGGAAAAGCCTCTTTCGTCGTACCCCTTGAGAAGTACCACTCTTGAGGACGGAATGCCCCCCGCTCCCACAGTTGATAGAATAAAAGCGTTTGGAAAATCGACTTCCGATTCGAGAATCTCCCCGTACCAGATATCAAACTGAACGAACGGATCGTCGTCAAGATCCTTTCTCTCAAGCTTCCGTTTTAGGTACTGGCGTGAGTGGAATTTACTTTTTTTCGACATTTTATCTCAAAATAATATCTTCAAGCGCGGAGCCTAAGTCTTCGTGTAAGAACTCATACCCGGAGGAAATAAGTTTCTCGGGAAAAACCATGCTGCTGGCAAGCATCGTGTAGCGGCCCATCTCTCCGAAAAAAAGCCGTATGGCAAATGCGGGAACCGCAAACCACGCGGGCTTTCGCAGAACCGTCGCAAGCGTGGCGGTAAACTGCTTGTTAGTTACCGGATTCGGCGACACCGCGTTAACAGGCCCGGTTACTTCCCCATGTTCCAGCAGATAAACAATTATACGTGAAAGATCCTCTATAGAGACCCAGCTTATATACTGACCGCCGCTTCCAACAACCCCTCCAAGACCCATCTTAAAGAGAGGCAGCAAAGAACCCAGCATACCCCCTTTGAGGCTTAGGACAGCACCTGTGCGCAGATTTATGACCCTTACGCCAAGGTCAGAGGCCTTGTTGGCCTCGTTCTCCCACTCGTGGCAAACATCGGGGAGAAACCCGGAGCCGACCGCAGAGCGCTCAGTAAGTCTTTCTTCCCCCCTGTCTCCATAGTAACCGATTGCCGAGGCACAGATAAAAGTTTTAGGGGGATTTTGAAGTCCGGAGAAGAGGCTTACCAGATAGCGGGTGCTGAGTACCCTGCTTCGCCGTATTGAATTCTTTTTCTTTTTAGTCCACCTGCCCACTATATTCTCACCCGAGAGATGAACAGCGGCATCAAAACCTTCAAGCAGATCCGGGTCGTCTACACGACCGCCCTCCGGGTCCCAGAAAATCAGGTTGTCTCCTCCCGCACGCGATCTTACCAGGCGCCATATTTCAAAGGAATCCGAAGAAATGGCGTTAATAAGATGGGTCCCCACGGTTCCGGTAGATCCTGAAATAAGTATTTTCATGTTCCTAGTTGAAAAATCCGGACCTCACGAAGCAAAGGCCTCGATCAGTCGCTCCTGGTACTCTCTTACCTCCTTGAAATCGAGAAAATAATGCGGGGCGCTAAGCACCGGAAGATCAATATATTTTCTGTACTCTTCCACCTTCTCCCTGCAATGTTCCGCATCCCCGACAACCGTAAACGCATCAACCATCTCATCACTGACACCTTTTATCATCGCCCGAACATCTTTTCTGCGAAAAGCATCCCTTATACTTCTCACCTCCTCCATAAAGCCATGGAGCCTGAAAGGAGGGTCGTAAGTTTTTACCGTGGCATAAAACGCGACGGTAGCCCGGGCAGCTTCTCTCGCCCTTTCCCAGTCATGCGAGACGGCACAGGTGATTATCGAGCACTTTATGAAATCCCCGTTTTTTCTCCGTTTTTCAAGTTTCTCTTCAAGCGAAGGTGAAACTACCTTCTTTATATACTCTAGCGAACAGACCACGTGCCCCATGTAGCCGTCCGCGATTTCGGCAGCAGCGCTGATCATATTGCTTCCTATACCGGCCACGAATATCGGTATCTTTTCTCTGGTGGGCTTAAAAGCTCTTTTATAACCCTTTGTGTTTATACGGTAAAACTGCCCCTCAAAAACAATTTCACTGCCCGTATGAGCCCCAGACAAGATTTCCCTTATTAATCCAACGCATTCCCTTATTCTCGCAACCGGCTTGTCTCCATAGAAAACACCGTGGAAATTCTCGTTTGTTCTCTTTGCCCCGGTACCAAGACCCAGTATCAGCCTCCCTGAACTTATTTCGTCAAGATCAAGAGAAGTAATGGAGGTAGTAAGCGGGCTTCTCACAAAGGCAAGAGCAACGGCGGTACCAAGTTTTATTTTAGAGGTAACGGGAGCAACGGCCGAGAGCTGCTGAAATGGGGTCCTGTAAAGCTCCGTGGCCCAGACGGAGTGAAAATTCGCTTTCTCGGCAGCAACAGCAAGATCCTTGAGTTCTTCAATTGACCCCGCATCAAGTATAAACCCGACTTTTTTCATCAGGTTTATTATAAATAATAGGGAACGCGGAAAAAACCCGCCCAGACTGCATGGGGGAAAAAACGGAGGGATTTCTGATAAAAGTGGGGAGGAGGAATTTTAATCCTCGGTCTTCTCTGGAGAATCCGCCTGCTCCTGCGGTTCGGGGGACTCGGTTTCGGTCACCTCGGCTTCAGCCTGTTCGTCCGCCCTGTTCTCTACAGTTTCATCTTGCTCGACCAGACCAGGCTCTTCTACGGATTTTTTCTTCGAACTTTTCTTCGGGGATTTGGCCTCGGTCACCTTGGCTTCGCCCTGTTCATCCGCCTGACTCTTGGCAGTTTCCTCTTGTTCGACCAGACCAAGTTCTTCTGCGGATTTTTTCTTCGAACTTTCCTTCGATGCACTCTCGGTCTGCGTCTTGGGCTTTGCCTTCCGCCTTTTTCTTTTGGCCTTGTATTCTTCGGTTACAAGCTCAATGAGCGAAATAGGAGCGTTATCTCCTCTTCTGTAACCAAGCTTCACTATTCTCGTGTAACCGCCGGGGCGCTCCATATATCTCTGGGCAAGTTCAGAGAAAAGTTTCTCCACAACGGCGCGGTCCCTTATATAGCCTAGAGCCTTTCTTCTCGCGTGAAGACTGCCGTTTTTACCAAGGGTTACGAGCTTCTCCACAACCCTTCTTATTTCCTTGGCTCTTGTGTCCGTCGTGTTTATCTTGCCGTTACGCAAGAGGTCAGTAGCCATGTTGCGGAACATGGCCTTTCTGTGCTTCGTCGTAACTCCCAGTTTTCTTCCCGATTTTCTGTGTCGCATCTTTTTATCGTATACGGACCCTGATTACTCCACGGCACTCTCAGAACTCCGCTTCTCCTTTTCTTTCTCAAAAACCTCAGTGTCTATAACCATTCCGAGACTCAATCCCATCTCCTCAAGCCTCGCGCTCACTTCCTCAAGCGAGGTTTTTCCGAAATTCTCAAGATCAAGAAGCTGCTGTTCCGTCTTCTGAACTACTTCCCCGATGTACTGTATTTCCGCCTTTTTAAGACAGTTTATAGACCTTACCGACAGCTCCACATCCTCTATGGGGATAAAAAGCTTGTCGTCGGTCCCGCTTATACCCATCGACTCTTCTTCTTCCACCTTGTCTATTAGCTCCTCGTCAAAATCAATGAAGACGTTTAGCTGCTGCTTGATAATCTTTGCACTGTAAGCAAGCGCCTCTTCGGGAAGAATCGTGCCGTTTGTCCATATCTCTATTGTCAGTTTCTGATAATCGGTTCTCTGCCCCACCCTGGCGTTGGTAACCGCATAATTAACTTTCTTAACGGGAGAGAAGAACGCGTCAACATGTATAAGACCTATTGACTTATGCGTCTCTCTTCTTGACACCGGCTCGTAGCCGCTTCCCATCTTTACGGTGAGTTCCATGTCAAGCTTCGCTTCATCCCCCAAAGTCGCTATGTGCTGTTCGCCGTTAACCACTTCCACCATGTGGGTCGTAGTTATGTCGGACGCCTTGATTTCTCCGGGACCCTCCACGCTCAGAGTTATCGTTTGCGGGTCGTAGGTATGCATTTTGAGATCCACGGCTTTGAGGTTCAGTATGATCTCGGTAACATCTTCCATAATTCCCGGTATGGTAGAGAACTCGTGCGAAACCCCGTCTATCACGACGGCAGTAATCGCGGGACCCTGTATTGAGGATAGGAGAACCCTTCTTAACGCATTGCCAAGTGTAATGCCGTAGCCTGGTTCCAGAGGTTCGCAGATAAATTTGCCGTAGAAAGGAGTCGATACCTGCTCGTCTTTTTCAAGCGCTTTGGGGTACTGCAAATCTCTCCAGTTTTTCTGAAAATTCTCCAAGTTTCATCCCTCCGTCTGTGTCAAGCTTTAAACCCTTGAGTAGAACTCAACAATCAACTGTTCATCTATTGGAACAGTCACGTCCTCTCTCTCGGGAAGCTTGGTTACAACCCCGCTGTAATTCTCCCTGTCAAGCTCAAGCCACTGGGGAAAACCCCTTCTCTCAAGGCCTTCAAGGGACTGATTTACATGGGGATTGCTTCTGGTCTTTGCCTTTATCTCTATTTTATTCCCCTGATTCACGCTGAAAGAGGGGATGTCGACTCTTTTGCCGTCTACAAGAACATGCCCAAGCCAGACCAGATGCCTGGCCTCGTTGCGAGAGCTTGCAAACCCTAACCGGTAGATCACATTGTCAAGCCTTCTCTCAAGAAGCAATATGAGCATGGCGCCGGTCACTCCGCTTCTTCTCGCCGCTTCGGCAAAATAACCGCTGAATTGTTTCTCGGTCAGCCCGTAAATACGCTTAACCTTCTGTTTTTCCCTTAATCTTATTCCGTAGTCAGAAAACTTGGAACGCCCAATCGAGGCCCCGTGAACTCCAGGTCCGCGGTTAGGCCTTTTCTGTATGGCGCACTTTGACGTATAACACCTAGCTCCCTTGAGAAAAAGCTGCTCGCCCTCTCTCCTGCAAAGCTTACAAGATGGTCCTCTATACCTAGCCAATTACCTTCTTCCTCCTCGCAAACGACATGAACACGACCTCTTTCATAATGCTTACACCCTCCTCCTTCCAGGAGGCCTGCAGCCATTATGGGGAATCGGGGTGACATCCTTTATAATCAGCACTTTAACTCCCGCGGCCTGAACGGCTCTTATAGCCGGCTCCCTTCCGGGACCGGGACCGCTTACGTAAACATTAGCAGACTTAAGTCCAAGGGTTTTTGCCTTCTTCGTCGCGTCATCCGCCGCCATTTGAGCCGCAAACGGCGTTCCCTTTCTCGTACCCTTAAATCCCCTGTTGCCGCCGCTTGACCAGGCTATGACGTTTCCCTTCATATCACTGACCGTGATTATCGTGTTGTTAAAAGTAGCCTGTATGTTGACCACTCCATGCTCAACGAATTTCTTTGTTTTCTTCTTAGTGAATTTCTTGCTCATCTGTAAAGACCCTTCTTATTTCCCAGCTTTTTTCTTCTTCGCTATCGCAGTACCCCTGCGACCTTTTCTCGTTCTCGCGTTTGACTTGGTTTTCTGTCCCCTTACCGGAAGCCCTATCCTGTGCCTAATTCCCCTGTAGCACCCTATCTCTATGAGGCGCTTTATATTAAGCTGAACCTCTTTTCTGAGGTCTCCCTCAACGGTGTACTCACCTTCAATTATCGTCCTCAGTTTCGTTACTTCCTGATCGTCAAGCTCTCCAGACTTCTTGTTTACGTCTATACCGGCCTTGGAAAGTATGACATTTGAAGTCGCCCTTCCTATACCGTAGATATACGTAAGACCTATCTCCACTCTTTTGTTAAGCGGTATGTCAACCCCTGCTATTCTAGGCATTAAGGTATATCCTCCTGCACACTATCCTTGTCTTTGTTTGTGTCTTTTGTTGACACAGATCACCCGCACGACCCCCCTGCGCTTGATGATCTTGCACTTGTCGCATATTTTTTTTACCGATGCCCTAGTTTTCACCTTGCTTCTACCCCTGTCTTCACTTTTTGAGTCTGTAGGTGATTCTTCCCTTTGTAAGATCGTAGGGAGATATCTCAAGCCTTACCCTGTCTCCAGGAAGTATCCTTATGAACCTGGTTCTCATTTTGCCGGAAACATAGGCCAACACCTCGTGATTGTTCTCTATCTCAACCATAAACATCGCGTTGGGCAAAGCTTTCGTTATAGTTCCTTCAAACTCTATCTTTTCTTCTTTCTCCATTCCCTGTTCCTAGTGAATCCTTTCGGTAAGAATCTCAGGACCATTGTCCGTAAGAGCCACCGTATGCTCAAAATGAGCGGAAAGTTTACCATCATAAGTAACCGCCGTCCACCCGTCTTCAAGTATCTTCGTTCTCTCAGACCCCTCATTAACCATAGGTTCTATGGCCATTACCATCCCGGAACAAAGCCTTACTCCCCGTCCTTTGCCGCTGGGGGGAATGAAATTCGGTATCTGCGGTTCCTCATGAAGTTCCTTGCCTATGCCGTGGCCGACAAAATCCCTGACTATCGAAAAGCCTTCGTTTTCAACATAAGTCTGTATCTCTTTTGATATGTCCATAACCCTGTTTGAGTTTCTCACCATCTCTATGCCCCTGTAGAGGGAATTTCTGGTAACCCGAAGCAGTTTCTCGGCAACGGGCCTGATTTTGCCGACCGCAACCGTTATTGCCGAGTCGGCGTAATAACCGTCAAGCAGCACCCCGAAATCTATCCCTACTATGTCTCCTTCCCTGAGCACCTTTTTCTTCGAGGGAATACCGTGCACTATCTCTTCGTTAAGAGCAAAACACACCGACGCGGGATAATTCGCGTAACCTTTAAAAGCGGCCTTAAAGCTTCCCGACGCGCACATTCTCTCCGCGATCTCGTTAAGCTCCCAGGTAGTCACTCCCTCCTTTGCCTCCTCCTCAAGCCTCATAAGCACTTCGGAAACCACCCTGCCAGCGGCCCTCATACGTTTGAGTTCTTCTCTGTTCTTCAAGCGAATCATTACTGCAACTGCTTCAATACGCCGTCTATTCTCTCGGCGATATCCAATATCTGTCCCACTCCTTCAACCGTGCGCAGCGCACCGGTCTTTTCGTAAAAATCCTTAAGAGGAGAAGTCTGGTCCTTGTAAACCCTAAGTCTGTTCCTTATCACATCTTCCGTGTCGTCCAGTCTGCCCTCTATTTCCTGGCGTTTAATTATCCTCTGCACAACCTCCTGGTCCGGAACTTCAAGAAAAATAACCGCGTCAATGCCGATTCCGACATCGGCGAGAATACTGTCAAGAGATCTTGCCTGCTCCAGAGTTCTCGGGAAACCGTCAAGCATGAAACCTCCCTCGCCAAGCGCAGAGATTTTCTGTCTTATTATTTCCGTCACGACTTCATCGGGCACGAGCTCTCCCTTGTCCATAAAGGATTTGGCGTAAAGTCCTACCTCGGTCCCATTTCTCATGGCTTCACGCAGAACATCCCCGGTTGATATATGCTCAACTTCGTAATTCTCCCTTATTAAGTCAGCCTGCGTTCCCTTTCCCGCCCCTGGTGGTCCAAACAGTATAAGTCTCATAGTCCTCGGCATTCTCCTTTTCGTCAGAACCTGTACCTCTGCGGTTCTTTCATGCCCCTCTTTTTCATAAATCCTTCGTAACTGTGAGTTATCAGAAAAGATTCGATCTGCTGCATGAAATCGAGCGTTACACCTATTACGATCAGAAGCGACACGCCCCCGAAGTAAAACGGCAGATTAAAAGGTTCTCTCTCAAGAAAGGCCGGCAGCACGCAGACCGCCGCCACGTATATAGCTCCTATGAACGTAATTTTCCCCAGCACATTTCCTATGTATTCAGATGTCTTCCTGCCCGGTCTTATTCCCGGTATGTTCCCCCCGTTTTTCCTCAGGTTATCCGAGAGGTCGTCCGGGTCGTATATGATTGAAGTATAGAAGAAAGCGAAAAATATTATGAGTATGGCAAAGATCAGGTTGTATACGAACACGTTCTGGAACACCAGGTCCGAGAAACTGCGAAGAGCCGGAACATCGGCGAACGTAACGATCGTGGCGGGGAAAATAAGAAGCGAGGAAGCGAAAATCGGCGGGATAACCCCCGAAGGATTAGTTTTAAGCGGCAGATGAGAGCTCTGTCCTCCCATTACCTTCCTTCCAACGACTCTTCTTGGATACTGAACCGGTATTTTCCTGTAGGAACGCTCGAAATAAACTATAAGACCCATAAGAAAGCCGAGGAAAACAAAAATAAGAAGAACTCCGAGAATACTAATGTCCCCGGTGCCGACAAGCCTCGAGAGGTTCCAGAAGGCCCCTGGAATACTGGCGATTATCGACGCGGCAATAAGAAGAGACATGCCGTTTCCGATTCCGTTTTCCGTTATCTGCTCCCCAAGCCACATAACGAAAAGTCCGCCCGCGGTAAGGGTTAGAACCGCCGTGATCTTGAACATCAGTCCGGGATCCGTAACGGCGCTTGCAACTGTCGCCGCTCCTACTCCGCCACGCTCAAGGGTAACGGCCAGCATAAAACCTTGGACAAGGCATATAAGAACGGTACCGTACCTTGTGTACTGGTTTATTCTTCTCCTTCCTGCGTCGCCCTCCTTCTGCATGGCTTCAAGTGAAGGAAAAGCTTTTACCAGAAGCGACATGATGATTGACGCAGTAATATAGGGCATCACTCCCAGCGCGAAAATTGATGCCTGCTCAAGCGCTCCCCCGGAGAACATGTTAAGTATGTCGAAGATCGTGCCGCGGGTCTGCTCGAACATCTTGGCAATCTGATCCGGATCGATTCCCGGAATCGGAACGAAAACCCCCGCCCTGTAGACAACGAGCATCGCGGCCGTGAAAAGAAGCTTCCTGTTAAGCTCGGGAATTCTGGGAAGTGACGCGACGTTACTGCTCATACTATTTCCACTTTGCCTCCGGCGTCGCTTATCTTGCGCGCGGCTGCCTCGCTGCAGGCGTTAACCGTTACGGAAAGCGCCGTAGAGACCTGCCCGGTGGCCAGAAGTTTCACGGGCTTTTTGCCGCTCACTATTCCCGCCTCGGCAAGCATCTGGATCGTAACCGACCCCGCATCCGCGAAACGCTCAAGATCCTTCAGGTTCACTAAATCGTACTGTTTTTTGAATATGTTCGTAAAACCTCTTTTCGGGCTTCTCATTTTAAGGGGGGTCTGACCGCCTTCAAACCACCTGGATACCCCTTTCCCCGAACGGGATCCCTGGCCCTTGTGTCCTCTCCCGCTGGTCTTCCCCTGAGAGCCCGCGCCTCTTCCTACCCTTTTTCTTTTCGTTTTCGATCCCTTAACCGGTGAAAGTTCGTTTAACATTTCCTTTTCCGCTCCGTTGCCAGGCGCGTGTTTTACCGCACCGAGTCATAGTAACTAGGAAGATCAAGGTCCTTTATCTCCTTGTTCCTCGTCTTCGCAATTTCTTCGGGAACCTGCAGTTCTGAGAACCCCTTTATAACGGCCATAACAACATTAAGCGGGTTCCTCGATCCAACAACCTTGGAGAGAACATCGTGTATTCCGGCAAGTTCAACTACCGCACGCACAGCGCCACCCGCTATAACGCCCGTACCCGGGGAAGCAGGCAGAAGCATAATTTTGCTTGACACATATTCCGTACGAACCCCGTGGGGTATGGTGGTTCCGTTTCGCGGCACTTTTATAAGACTTTTCTTGGCTTTTTCAACCGCTTTTCTGACAGCGTCTGGAACCTCGTTTGACTTTCCAAGACCGGCTCCCACAATTCCGTCGGAGTTTCCGACCACGGCAAGAACAGTAAAGTGGAATCTCTTTCCGCCCTTGGTCACCTTCGCGACCCTCCTTATGTGCACCACTTTTTCCTGCAATTCAAGTTCCGCCGGGTTTATTTTCTCCTCTGCCAAGATCAAAGCCTCCTTATTCTTCTCTTAAAACTCCACTCCAGCCTCGCGGATTCCGTCCGCAAGCGACTTTACCCTTCCGTGATAAGCGTAGCCCCCTCTGTCGAAACGCACCTTGGTTATACCCTTCTCAACGGCCATTTCTCCGAGATGCTTTCCAACTTCTTTGGCAATCTCGGCTTTTTTCATGTTTTCCCCAGAAAGTCTCTTTTTTGTTTCAGAAAACATTGTTGAAGCCTGTACAAGGGTAACTTCCGCCGTATCGTCTATCAGCTGGGCGTATATATGCCTTGCCGAACGGAAAACGGAGACCCTCGGCACTTCTGCGGTGCCGGCTATCTTCTTTCTCACGGTAAGGTGTCTTCTTTTACGCGCCAGATTTCTGCTCTTTTTCTTTATCATCACTTAGCCGCTCCAGCTTTTCCGGGTTTAAGTCTCAACCTCTCTCCCTCGTAACGAACGCCTTTACCCTTATAGGAATCGGGTGGTCTTACCTTCCTTATGCGTGCCGCGGTCTCTCCCACAAGCTGCTTGTCAATTCCGTGAAGCGAAAGCAAGGTACCCCGTTCCTCCACCGTAGCATCCACGCCTTGTGGAAGGGGAAAATCAACTGGATGGGAGTAACCGAGTGAGAGCTTGAGCTCCGTTTTCCCCACGAGATCCGCCTTGTAACCCGTACCGGTTATGCGAAGGACTTTGGTAAACCCTTCACTCACCCCTATTACGGAATTGTTAATGAGGCTTCGCGTAAGACCATGAAAAGACTTTATTCTTTTCTCTTCGCTTTGCCTGGAAACAACCACCGCTCCGTCGGTAAGTGCGGCCTTTATTCCCTCGGGTACGGGAATTTCAAGGCTTCCTTTAGGCCCCTTGATTTCGATCGCTCCCTGCTTCGGTTTCGCCGTTACGCCGTCGGGAATGACCACTGGTTTTGTTCCTATTCTTGACATCCGTTTGTCCTCAGATCACCGTGCAGAGAATCTCGCCGCCTATCTTCTTGTTCCTTGCTGCAACTCCCGTCATTATTCCGCTCGAAGTGGAAAGTATTGAAATTCCCATCCCTCCCCTGACCCTCGGAATATTGTCTTTGTCCACGTAAATCCTTCTTGACGGCTTGCTTATTCTCTTTATCTCCTCTATGGCTCCCTTGCCGTCAGGACCGTACTTGAGCTTGATGGTTATGGTCTTCTTCACACCTTCTTCAGTGATTTTGTAGCTCTCCACATAGCCTTCTTCAACAAGAACCCTGGCGATTTGGTCTTTTATGACCGAACCGGGAATCTCGACATAGTCGTGACCGGCCATAAAGGCGTTCCTTATCCTAGTTAACATATCTGCGATCGGATCCGTCATTTTTTCTCCAATATGTCTCTTAAAAACTTGCCTTTCTGACGCCCGGAAGATGTCCCCTGCTGGCAAGAGACCTGAAACAGACTCTGCATATGCCGAACTTTCTCATAAAACCTCTCGGCCTTCCGCAAAGTCCGCAACGGTTAACCGCACGTACGCGAAACTTCGGTTTTCTCTTTGATTTCTCAAGTAACGCTTTTCTTGTCATGATCCCTCTCTTTTAATTCTTCGCAAACGGCACCCCGAGACAGGAGAGAAGCTCCATGGCCTCAGCGTCCGTTTTTGAAGTCGTAATTAGGCTAACGTTCATCCCCTTGTTATGCTGAACCTTGCTATAGTCTATTTCAGGAAAAACCAGATGCTCCCTTATTCCCATAGTATAATTGCCCGAACCGTCAAAAGCCCGCGGCGATAAACCTTTGAAATCTCTGACCCTCGGAAGAGCGAGATTCACTAAACGGTCGAAAAACTCATACATTTTCTCCCCACGAAGCGTAACCATGCAGCCTATTGGCTGGCCTTCCCTGAGCTTGAAACCGGCAACGGACTTCCGCGCCTTGGTAATAACCGGCCTTTGCCCCGTTATGTCCGCAAGCTCCGATACAGCTTCATCTATTATCTTCGTCTGCCTCCCGGCTTCGCTAAGCCTCCCGAGCCCCATGTTCACTACGATTTTCTCAAGCTTCGGAACCTGCATAGTGTTTCCGTAGGAAAACTTTTCAATCAGCGCGGGTACGACCTCGCTCTTGTACAGAGACTTTATTCTCGGAACCATTTCCTCAGATTTCCTTTCCAGTTTTTTTGTTGTATCTAACTTTCTTGCCATCTTCGCCGGTTCTGTACCCGACCTTTACCGGTCCCCCGTCCTCAGAATCGTACAGCATCAGGTTTGAGACATGGATCCCGGCCTCTTTCTCGATGATGCCACCGCCGGGGTTTTTCTGCGTCGGGCGGCTGTGTCTCTTTATGATATTGAGCTTTTCCACAAAGGCTTTTTCAGCACCCCTGTCAATCCTCAGCACCTTGCCGGTCTTTCCCCTCTCCTTGCCCGCAGCTACGTAGACCGTATCCCCGGCTTTTATGTGAAACTTTCTCCTCCCGGTGGACATGTTCAGACAACCTCCGGGGCAAGCGAGATGATTTTCATAAAACCCTTGAACCTCAATTCACGCGCGATCGGTCCAAAGACCCTCGTTCCTATCGGCTCGTTTTCCTTGTCTACTATGACAGCGGCGTTGTTATCAAAGCGCACATAGGTGCCATCCGGCCTTCTCTGCTCCTTTCTCACCCTCACTATTACAGCCTTGTACACAGAGCCCTTCTCCACCTTGGACTTCGGAATGGCCTGCTTGACCGAAACCACAACCACATCTCCCAGACGCGCGTATTTTCTTCCGGAGCCTCCCAGAACCTTTATGCAGAACAACCTTTTAGCCCCCGTGTTATCCGCCGAGTCCAGATATGTGCTTGACTGAATCATTTCTTCTCTCCCGTCGTCTGGGGAATCAAAACCCCCGTCTTACGCGCTTGCGGCCTGACTGACCACTTTGCTTAGTCTCCACCTTTTGGTCTTGCTGTGGGGCCTTGACTCCATTATTATCACCTTGTCTCCGATGTTGCACTCGTTGCGCTCGTCATGGACCTTGAATCGCCTGCTGACCCTTATCTGCTTTTTATACCGACCGTGACTCTTCGTCCGCTTCACTTCCACAACCGCAGTCTTGTCCATTTTGTTACCTACCACTACCCCCGTTCTCGTCTTTAACTTTCCTCTTTCCATAGAATCAACTCTCCGAGGCGATATCCCGCTGTCTTTTTATGGTAATTATCCTCGCAATCTCCCTTCTCAAATGCTTTACTCTCGCGTTGTTAGGGTTCTGTCCCGTGGCAACCTGTATCCTGACATTGAAAAGTTCCTCGGCTGCATCGCGGTGGCGTTTGTTCAATTCCTCGGGCGTGAGATTTCTTAGTTCTTCCGCGTTCGTTGCCATCAGACAAGATCCTCCTCGCTTCTTTCCACTATCCTGGTCCTAAGAGGAAGCTTATAGGAAGCAAGCCTTAGGGCTGAGCGCGCAAGTTCTTCTCTTACTCCCGATATTTCGTAAAGGAACTGCCCTCTTTTTACCGGCGCCACGTAACTGTCCACATCCCCCTTGCCCTTTCCCATCCTGGTCTCAGCGGGTTTTTTGGTAATTGGCTTGTAGGGGAATATCCTTATCCAGAGGTTCGCTCCTCTTCTCACATGTCTTGTAATCGCGATACGGGCGGCCTCTATCTGCCTTGAGGTAATCATTCCGTTTTCCAAGGTCTGAAGCGCAAGATCGCCGAAGGCGAACTTCGTCCCCCGGGTTGCCGCTCCCCTGTTTCTTCCCTTGAACTGCTTTCTGTATTTTGTCTTTTTAGGCTGAAGCATCGGTATCTACATTCTCTGGGGCCTCGATTGCCCTCTCCTTTGCCCTTTTCTGTATTATCTCGCCCTTGAATATCCAGACCTTTACACCTATCACTCCGTAGGTAGTCGACGCTTCGGTAAACCCGTAGTCAAGGTCCGCGCGGAGGGTTCCCAAAGGCACCCTTCCCTCCCTGTACCACTCCCTTCTCGCTATTTCAGCTCCGCCGAGACGCCCGGCGACCATAACTTTTATTCCAAGAACTCCAGCCCGAATGGAGGATGAAAGCACCCTTTTCATAGCCCTTCTGTACGCAACCCTTCTTTCAAGCTGAAGAGCAAGGTTCTCCGCAACCAACTGCGCGTCGGTTTCAGGTCTTTTCACTTCCCTTATGTCGAGAAATATGCCTTTTCCGGTCATCTGCTGAAGCTTTTTCTTCAGTTGCTCTATTTCCTGGCCCTTTCTCCCTATGATGATCCCCGGCCTTGCCGCGTACACCAGAATCCTGACCTTGTCCGCCGCGGCCCTTTCAATCTCAATGTTCGAGATGGCCGCCTGATAGAAGGTTTTCTTTATGTAGTTGCGGATGTGTATATCCTCTTTGAGTAAAGTTCTGTACCTCTGTTTCTCGGCAAACCACTTGGAGTCCCACGATCTGGTTATTCCAATGCGAAGCCCTATAGGATTAATTTTCTGGCCCAATTCAGAATCCTCTCTGTTCAAGTACTATCGTTATATGACTCATCTTGCTTTTACGGGCAAAAGCTCTTCCCATCGCCCTGGCCCGGAAACGCTTCAGCGTCGGGCCCTGCGTCGCATAAACTTCCTTTACGTAAAGGGAGTCAAGGTCGCTGTATCCTTTCTCCGAGGCGTTGGCCACCGCTGATTTAAGCAGCTTCGAGACCATCGGCGAGACCCTCCTGCGGGCAGAAAGCAGAATCGAGGAAGCTTCCTCAACGCTTTTGCCTCTTATAAGGTCAAGAATCACTCTGGCCTTTTTCGGCGATACCCTGGCATACTTATGTACTGCTTTAGAAATCATTTATTTCTCTCTGCTATTTCTACCTTTTTTTGGCTTTTCTGTCACCCGAGTGACCATGGTAAGTCCTTGTGGGAGAAAACTCCCCCAGTTTATGTCCGACCATCTGTTCGGACACGAACACGGGGATAAATCTCGTTCCGTTGTAAACCGCGAAAGTCATTCCTATCATCTCCGGTATTATCATCGAGGCTCTTGACCAGGTCCTGATAATTCTCTGGCTTCCGGAACTCTGGGCCTGCTCAACTTTCTTCATAAGCTTTTCGTGCACATACAGTCCCTTTTTACTTGATCTTGCCATCTGAAGCTCCCTCGATTAATCCATTCCGTAGCCAATTCTTCTCGGCTTAACTATATATTTGTCCATTCTCTTATTATTTCTCGTCTTTTTCCCTATCGTAATCCACCCCCAAGGAGAAACAGGATGAGGGTTTCCCTTGGCCGCTTTACCTTCTCCTCCACCATGGGGATGATCAACCGGGTTCATCGCCACCCCGCGAACCGTAGGCCTTACGCCCTTATGACGGGATCTCCCGGCTTTACCCCAGACTATAAGCTCGTTTTCAGTGTTTCCGATCCTCCCCACAGTAGCCATGCACCGCAGGTGAATCAGCCTTATCTCGCCGGAGGCGAGTTTTATCTGGGCGTAGTTGCCGTCTTTTGCGACGATCTGCGCCGCCGAACCTGCGGAACGGACGAGCTTCCCTCCGCCTCCAGGCCTAATCTCTATGTTATGAATAACCGTACCCACGGGAATATTCTCTATGGGGAGAGCGTTTCCGTTTAAAACCTCCACCCCGGGCCCGGAATTCAGCTCATCACCCACTTTAAGGCCCGCAGGGGCTATAATATATCTCTTCTCTCCGTCAGCGTAGGCCAGAAGGGCGATTCTAGCCGAGCGATATGGATCATATTCTATGGAGATGACTCTTGCGGGTACTCCGTGCTTGTCCCTTCTGAAATCTATTATTCTGTAGAGTCTTTTGTGACCGCCGCCTTTTCTGAAGCTGGTAATTCTTCCATTTGAGTTGCGTCCGGAATTCTTCTTAAGCGAAACGGTAAGTGGCTTATGAGGCTTCTTGGAGGTTATTTCCTCAAAATCAAACCCGGACATGAACCTTCTTCCCGGAGATGTGGGGTTGTATTTTTTTACTCCCATGATCAAACTCCCTCGAACAGGTTGATTTCTCCTTCCCTGAGCTTAACGTAAGCCTTTTTAACCGCAGATCTCTTCCCCACAACCCTGCCGAATCTCTTTACTCTTTTTCCAGGAAGCACCAGCGTTCTCACCTTATCCACCTTGACACTGAAAATCTTCTCGATCGAGTCCTGTATCTCCTTTTTGTTGCATCTTCTGTCGACGGAAAAAACATACCAGCCATCTTCTCTGGCTTGGGTGCTTTTTTCAGTAATCACGGGAAGTTTTATGATCGAACGCGGATCCTTCATGAAAGCCTCTCCTGAATTTTTTCAACCGAATCCCGCACCATGACTATGTTCTTGTGTCTAAGCAGATCGTATACGTTAAGTCCTTCATCTCTCAGTACCTTTACGTCGGAAATGTTCCTGGCCGACTTGTGGAGATTTTCATTATCCGAACTGACAACCAAAAGGGCCTTGGAAAATTCAAAATCCTTCATTAATTTCGCCACCTGTCTGGTTTTTATTTCCGGAAGCTCTAAACTGTCAAGCACCACTATGGCACCTTCGCCGAAACGGCTTGAAAGAGCGGAAATAAGCGCCCCTTTTCTTACCTTCTTCGGAATCGAGTAGGACCAGTCTTTCGGCTTCGGTCCGAAAACCACTCCACCTTTACGCCAGATCGGGGAACGTCTAGATCCTGCCCTTGCACGACCTGTGTGTTTCTGTTTCCAGGGCTTTGCCCCACCGCCGCGGACTTCACCTCTTGTTTTGGTGGACGAGGTTCCAGCTCTTTTTTTGGCAAGCTGCCAATTAACGACCTCATGGAGCAGGTGCTTTTTCACCGGAGCTTCAAAGATCTCGGAGCGAAGCTCCATAGTCCCCACCTTTTTTCTGGCAATGTCGTAGACGTCAACTTGAAGCATTCTTCGCCCCCTTTGACGTGTGCCGGAGAAAAACTGTTCCTCCCACCGGGCCTGGAACCGATCCTTTCACGAAAAGAAGATTCTTCTCAACATCTATATCGACTATCTTGACGCCCTGAATCGTTACGTTCTTTCCACCCATGCGCCCCGGCATTTTTATGCCTTTCCATACCTTGGCCGGATATGAGGCCTGTCCTATGGAACCAGGTCTCCTGTGGGCCATGCCGCCGTGGGACATTGGCTGTCTTGAGAAATTGTGGCGTTTTATTGTTCCGGCAAACCCCTTGCCCTTGCTTTTAGCGGTGACGTCGAGAATGTCTCCCACCTTGAAAATGTCAACTTTTACCACGTCCCCTATCTCACAATCTTCAACAGTGGCAGAAAATTCTTTAAGCTTCGCTGTGAGATTCACTCCGGCTTTTGCGAAATGTCCCTTCATGGGACGAGTAACACGCTGGGGTTTTACCTCTCCAAAGCCAAGCTGAACGGCTTCGTAGCCGTCTGAGTCCTTGGTTTTTTTCGAGACCACGAGACATGGACCCGCTTCAACAACGGTAGTGATGACTTTCACCATGTCGTCGTTGAAAAACTCGGTCATTCCCCTTTTTTTTCCTATAAGTCCCTGAATCATCTTTTTACGAGCCCGTGAGTTTTATCTCCACTTCCACACCCGAAGCCAGGTTTAGTTTCATAAGTTCATCTATTGTCTGCTGGGTAGGTTCAAGTATGTCTACAAGTCTTTTATGCGTTCTTATTTCGAAATGCTCTCTTGAGTTCTTGTTCACGTGAGGACCACGCAGTACGCAGTACCTGTTTATACTGGTTGGAAGCGGAACCGGGCCGGCTATTCTCGCACCGGTCCTCTTGGCAGTATCAACAATTTCTTCCGTTGAATTATCAAGAAGCCTGTAGTCAAAAGACTTAAGCTTTATTCTTATTTTCGAAGCTTTACCCATCACTCAACAATTTTGGTTACCACACCTGCTCCCACTGTTCTTCCACCTTCTCTTATCGCAAAACGTAACTGCTCTTCCATTGCCACCGGCGCTATTAACTCCACATCCATGCTCACGTTGTCCCCCGGCATCACCATCTCCACTCCCTCCGGCAATACCACCGCCCCCGTCACATCAGTCGTCCTCAAGTAAAACTGCGGCCTGTACCCAGGGAAAAACGGCGTGTGCCTTCCCCCCTCCTCCTTCTTCAATACATATACCTCAGCCTTGAACTTCCTGTGTGGCTTTATGCTCCCAGGAGCACTCAATACCTGACCCCTCTCCACCTCTTCCTTCCCTATCCCACGAAGCAGCACCCCTACATTGTCCCCAGCCTGCGCGTCATCCAGTATCTTCCTGAACATCTCCAAACTCGTCGCCACCGTCTTCGTAGTCTCCTTAAACCCCACTATCTCTATCTCCTTCCCCGCCACTATCCTTCCCCTCTCCACTCTCCCCGTTACCACCGTGCCCCGCCCAGATATCGTGAACACATCCTCTATCGCCATCAAAAACGGCTTGTCCATGTCCCTCTCGGGCTCCGGTATGTACCCGTCTATCTGGTTCATTAACTCAACTACCTGCTCAGCCGCCCCCGCGTCCCCCTCTATTGCCTTTAGCGCGCTTACCTTTACCACAGGTATGTCATCCCCGGGAAATCCGTACTCGCTCAGCAACTCCCTTATCTCAAGCTCTACCAACTCCAACAACTCCTCGTCATCAAGCATGTCTATCTTGTTTAGCGCCACCACTATGTATGGCACCCCAACCTGCCTCGCAAGCAGTATGTGCTCCCGTGTCTGAGGCATCGGCCCGTCAGGCGCGCTCACAACCAGCACAGCCCCGTCCATCTGAGCAGCTCCCGTTATCATGTTCTTCACGTAGTCGGCATGCCCAGGACAGTCCACGTGCGCGTAGTGCCTTCCGTCTGTCTCATACTCCACGTGCGCTATGTTTATCGTTATCCCCCTCTCCCTCTCCTCCGGAGCCTTGTCTATGTTGTCAAACTCCACGTACTCAGCCTGCCCCCGCTTTGACAATATGTTCGTTATTGCCGCCGTTAACGTCGTCTTCCCATGATCCACATGCCCTATCGTCCCGATGTTTAAATGCGGCTTGCCCCTCTCAAATTTAGCCTTAGACATTACTTGTTGACCTCCTTGCTAAAAAGAACATGAAAATATCAACTGACATTTGCTGTCTCTTTTAACTCTTCGGCGATATTGGCAGGCAGAATGAAATAATGGGAAAATTCCATGGTGAACAATCCCCGTCCCTCGGTCATTGACCTTAAATTGGTCGCGTAACCGAACATTTCTCCAAGCGGAGCTTCCGCTTTTACCGCCTGCATGGCGCCTCTCATCTCCGTACTGCTCACTCTCCCCCGCCTCGAGCTCAGATCACCTATAACGGTTCCCATGTGAGCTTCGGGAACAACCACCTCAAGCTTCATCACGGGCTCAAGAACAACCGGAGAAGATTTATGAATCGCTTCTTTAAATGCCATGGACCCCGCGATCTTAAAGGCGATCTCCGAAGAGTCGACATCGTGAAAAGAACCGTCGTAAAGCGTGACCGCCACGTCGACGACCGGATATCCGGAGACAATTCCGGTTTCCATGGCCTCAACTATTCCTTTCTCCACCGCGGGAATAAATTCCTTGGGAATCACCCCTCCCTTTATCTGATCGTTGAACTGAAATCCTTCGCCCCTCTCAAGAGGCTCAACCCTTATTTTCACATGGCCATACTGACCGCGCCCTCCGGTCTGCCTTATGTACTTTCCTTCGGTTGTGGAAGTACCCGTTATCGTCTCTCTGTAAGCGACCTGAGGCTTCCCGACATTCGCTTCAACATTGAACTCCCTTTTAAGCCTGTCGACAATTATCTCAAGGTGAAGCTCTCCCATCCCGGAAATTACCGTCTGGCGGGTTTCCTCATCTGTTTTCACCTTAAAGGAAGGGTCCTCCATAGTAAGCTTGCTAAGCGACAGGCCGAGTCTTTCCTGGTCGGCGTTTGACTTGGGCTCTATGGCAATCGAAATAACCGGGTCCGAGATATGAAGACTCTCAAGAATCACGGGATTTGAATCCGAGCACAGGGTATTGCCCGTAAGGGTGTTTTTCAGGCCCACAGCGGCCGCTATGCCCCCGGCCTCAATCTCTTTTATGTCCTCGCGCTTGTCTGCGTGCATGCGAAGAAGTCTTCCGATCTTTTCGTTTTTAAGATTAGATGAATTGTAAACGGTACTGCCTGATTTAAGTTTTCCGGAATAAACCCGAAGGTAGGTAAGCTGGCCGACGAAGGGATCCGACATGATTTTAAACGCGAGTGCGGAGAAAGGTTCTTCTTTATCCGGCTTTCTCTCGACATCTTCATCGGTTTTGGGATGGATGCCCTTTACCGATGGCAGATCCACGGGAGCCGGCATGTATTCCACAACGGCATCAAGCAGAAGCTGCACTCCCTTGTTCTTAAAAGCCGACCCCAGCATGACAGGAACTATGGTCGCGTCAATTGTCTGTCGTCTTACGGATTTTCGGATCATCTCCTCCGGAACATCTTCTCCGTCGAGGTAAAGCTCCATTATTTCCTCGTCGTTATCCGAAAGGGCTTCCAGAAGTTTTTCCCTGTATTCGACCGCGCGCTGCTTTGTGTCCTCGGGGATATCGATGAACTCAAACTTGGCCCCCAGGCTCTCCCCGTCCCACACAGCCATTTTCATCCTTACAAGATCAACTATTCCTGTGAACTCATCACCGTCGAACCACGGAATCTGAAGACACACGGGATTAGCGTTAAGTCTTTCTATTATCTGGTCCACGACCCTGTAGAAATCCGCCCCGATCCTGTCCATCTTGTTCACAAAACACATTCTCGGAACGGAGTACCGATCGGCCTGTCCCCACACCGTCTCAGTCTGGGGCTCGACTCCGCCGACGCAGTCAAATACAACCACCGCCCCGTCGAGCACCTTGAGAGATCTTTCAACCTCTATGGTGAAATCAACGTGACCGGGAGTGTCTATGATGTTTATCCTGCAGTCTTTCCAGAAACACGTAGTTGTGGCGGAAGTGATGGTGATGCCCCTTTCGCGTTCCTGCTCCATCCAGTCCATGGTCGCCGCGCCTTCGTGCACTTCGCCTATCTTGTAGGTTATTCCGGTATAGAACAGTATTCTTTCAGTAGTGGTGGTCTTGCCAGCGTCTATGTGGGCAACTATTCCTATGTTCCTTACCCTGTCTATGGGAAATATCTGTTCTGACACCTTAATAAACCCTCCGGGGAATTACCACCTGTAGTGAGCAAAGGCCCTGTTGGCCTCGGCCATTCTGTGAATGTCCTCTTTTTTCTTAACCGCGCTACCCCTGTTGTTGTGGGCGTCGATTATCTCCGAAGCAAGCTTGTCCACCATCGACTTCTCCGATCTTGAGCGTGAGGAGTTTATAAGCCACCTTATCCCCAAGGACTGCCTTCTGAAAGAACTCACTTCCATGGGAACCTGGTAGTTGGCTCCGCCTACGCGCCTTGACCTTACCTCGACCGAGGGTCTCACCTTGTCAATAGCGTCGTGGAAGACCTCAAGGGGATCTTTTCCGGTTTTTTCCTTTATCTTGTCAAGAGAATCGTAGAATATCTTTTCCGCCTTGCTCTTTTTGCCGTCGTACATGAGGCTGTTTATAAACTTGGCGACTATCGGATCTCCGGTTTTTGAATCCGGAGCCAATTTTCTTCTTGCTATCCTACCTTTTCTCGCCATCTTTCTTATTCCCGCCCGCTACTTAGGCTTTTTGGCTCCGTACTTGGATCTTCCGTTTCTCCTGCCCTCAACTCCGGTCGAGTCAAGAGTTCCTCTGACTATGTGGTATCTCACTCCCGGAAGGTCCTTTACCCTGCCACCCCTGACAAGCACAACTGAATGCTCCTGCAAGGTATGTCCTTCTCCGGGAATATATCCAGTTACCTCTATGCCGTTTGTAAGTCTTATCCTTGCAACCTTCCTAAGTGCCGAGTTGGGCTTTTTCGGAGTGGTGGTGTATACCCTCACGCAAACCCCTCTTCTCTGGGGACATCTCTGAAGAGCGCGGGCCTTGCTTTTCTTCTTGGCCGTCTCTCTTCCCTTGTTGAGCAACTGACTTATTGTAGGCATAAAAACATCCTCTCCCGAAATTTGGGTAATCCGCTTATTATAAGCTTAATAACGAACCGATGTCAAATAAGAAAACGGAAAAAAAATGTTAAAGGCCCAAATCAAAGGAGGGACTATATTACAGAAAGAAGACAGGTTTTCAATAAAAAAATTCAGGCTGAAAAAAATTTCTTGTTGACGTTGAAATTCCCAAACTGGATATACTCAAAACGCTTCAGCAACCAATGCGCAAAAGCGCCTTCTTTCCTATATCCGTTCTGTAGACCAGATTTTCATCGGAAATGGAATCGACGGCCTTATAAGCACCCTGTATGGATTTCTCTATAGTATTGCCGAGGGAAGTAACTCCTAGGACCCTTCCGCCGCTTGTAACGAGTTTGTCTCCAGAAAAAGCGGTTCCGGCATGAAAAATCACTGTCTCGCGAGTGTCCTTGAAATCCTTTAGTTTTTTAAGTTCGACCCCCTTGTCGTAGCTTCCGGGATAGCCCCTCGAAGCCATGACTACGCACACGCAGAAGCCGTCTTTCCATTCTATGGGATCCGTACTCATTTCGCCCCTGGCTATTGAATAAAGAACGGGAACAATGTCCGATTCCATTTTCATAAGAAGCGGCTGAGCTTCAGGGTCGCCGAAGCGGCAGTTAAATTCAAGCACCTTGAGGTCATTCTCTTTTATCATCAACCCGGCGTAGAGAATCCCTCTGTAGGTTCTCCCCTCGGATTTCATTGCCTGGACGGTCGGAATCATTACCTCATCGATTATTCTCTGCCTTAACCGGTCGTCTACGACAGGAGCAGGAGTATAGGCTCCCATGCCTCCGGTGTTCGGTCCCTTATCCCCGTCAAAAATCGGTTTGTGATCCTGGGAAGGCTCAAGCGGAAGTATGTTTTCCCCGTCAGTGAAAGCGAAAAAGGAGGCTTCCTCGCCCGTAAGAAATTCCTCTATAACGACCTTTGTCCCAGCCTCACCGAACGCTCCGCGTTCCATCATGGAGCGAACTGCGTCTTCTCCCTCCTTATGTGAGTGGCATATAATGACTCCCTTACCGGCGGCAAGACCATCGGCCTTAACTACGAAAGGAGGTTCAGTCTCCCCTGCCTTGGCAATCGCTTGCTCCATGTCGGTAAAAACGAAATATTCTCCGGTTGGAATTCCGTATTTCTTCATAAGATCTTTTGAGAAAATTTTGCTTCCCTCAAGCTCCGCAGCGGCTTTTGAGGGACCGAAGATCAAAAGACCCTCTTTTTCAAAAAAGTCGGTTATCCCTTCGCAAAGAGGCTGCTCGGGGCCGACAACCGTGAGATCCACGGATTCTTTTTTCACAAATTGCGCAAGCGAATCGAAATCTCCCACACCGATATCCAGACACTCCGCGTGGCGGCTTATCCCGGCGTTTCCAGGAGCACAGTAGGTTCTCTCCACAAGAGGACTCTGGCTTATCTTCCAGCAGAGAGCATGTTCTCTTCCGCCACCTCCGACAACAAGTACTTTCATTTAAAACCCCCCACAAAGTTTATATTGTTTCGCCCCGCGACGGCGAGAAATTATTCAACCGTGACAACCTTGGCCAGATTTCTCGGCTGATCCACGTCAGTTCCAAGAATATTGGCTACGTGGTAAGCCAGAAACTGCGCTGGGATAACGGACACCATCGGACTTACGAGGTAAGGGCTTTTGGGAATTACTATTTTTCTGTCCCTGTCATCGGGAAGCCGGAGATCCTCGTCCGATGTTATGAAAATGATCCGCCCTCCCCTGGCCTTCACCTCCTGGAAATTCCCAAGAAGCTTCTTGTAATACACGTCTTCTTCGGGCGCGATAAACACGACGGGCATGTTTCTGTCTACAAGGGCTATTGGACCGTGCTTCATCTCTCCGGCGGCGTATCCCTCGGCGTGGATGTAGGAAACCTCTTTTAGTTTCAGCGCGCCTTCAAGTGCCACGGGGTAGTTAATCCCTCTGCCCAAGAAGACAAAATTCCTGTAGCCGTAAAAATCTCTTGAAAGATTTTTTAGCTCTCCGTCAAGCTCAAGAGTTTTCTGCTGAAGCTTGGAAACCGATACGGCATCCGCTATCAGCCGCCTAGCCCTTTTTGAATCAATCGCTTTCCTTGAGACCGCAAGGTGTATGGAGAAAAGATAGAACGCCATAACCTGCGCCGTAAAAGATTTTGTGGAGGCAACGCCGATCTCCGGGCCCGCCTTTGTGGTTATGACACAGTCAGACTCTCTTGAAATCTTGCTCAGCCTCACGTTCGTTATTCCTACGGAGTTCATGCCCAGGTCCTTGGCCTTTAGAAGGGCTTCCGAGGTGTCTGCGGTCTCGCCTGACTGAGAAACCGCGATAAAAAGCGCGTCGGGACCGATAACGGGATTTCTGTACCGAAACTCAGAGGCAAGCTCCACCTGAGTGTTCACTCCGGCTACTTCCTCTATCATGTACTTTCCTATAAGGGATGCATGGTAGGAAGTACCGCAGGCAGCAATAATTATCCTTCGCGCCTTCCGCAGAAGGGAGGGGTCCACGTCCTCGAAAATCACCTCTTTCATGTCCGCCGTGAATTTTCCCCGAAGCGTATCGAAAATTGCCCTAGGCTGTTCGAAGATTTCCTTCAGCATGTAATGACGGTAGCCCGATTTCTCGGTTGCCGAATGGTCCCAGTCCACAACCGTCGGCGCTCTTTTAACCACTTCGCCGGCCGCGTCGGTTATCGAGATGCCGTTTTCGTCCAGAACTACGAAATCGTTATCCTCAAGAAAAACAAACTCTCTGGTATAGGGCAGAATCGCCGGGATATCAGAAGCCAGAAAACATTCGTTTCCGCTGCGCGCTATTATAAGAGGAGAAAAACGCCTTGTGGCGATTATCTTCCCGGGCTCCGTATCCGACATTACAGCCACGGCGTAAGAACCCTCTATTTTTTCAAACGCTTTCCTCGTTGATTCAAGAAGAGAGTTTCCTTTTTCCGTAAAATCACGGATCAGGTGAGAGATAACCTCGGTATCGGTATCGGAGCGGAATTCGTAACCGGCCGCGGTAAGTTCCTCCTTGAGTTCGGGGTAGTTCTCCACTATGCCGTTATGCACCACGCTTATCGGGCCAGATACCTGGGGGTGGGCGTTTCGCTCCGAAGGGTCGCCGTGAGTGGCCCATCTGGTGTGAGCGATTCCGAGGGAAGAAGTCACCTCGCAGTCTTTTAGCTTTAAGAGAAGGTTTTCAAGTTTTCCTTCGCTTCTTATGACGCGGGAGCGGCCGTTTTCAACAAAGCATATCCCGGAAGAATCGTATCCCCTGTACTCAAGCCTTCCCAGGCTTTCGCAGAGAACGCTTTTTGTTCTCTCAGAAATTCCCACGTATCCAACTATTCCGCACATCTCAGGATTTCCCCTTCTTGACCCTCTTTCTCTCCGCCCAGCCAGTTATTTCCTTCTGTCCCGCACGTTCTATGGCAAGAGCGCCCGGGGAAACGTCTTTAGTTACCGTGGAGCCCGCCGCGGTAGTAGCGCCCTTTCCGACCTTTATAGGCGCAACCAGCATTGTGTCACTTCCTATGAAAGCACCATCTTCCACCACGGTTCTGTGCTTGTTCACACCATCATAGTTGCAGGTAATGGTTCCGGCACCGATATTAACTCCGGCGCCGATATCGGCATCTCCCACATAGGAAAGATGAGGAACCTTGGAACCGACTCCTATATTCGATTTCTTTATCTCGACGAAGTTTCCGATCTTGGCCCCGCTTTTTATTCTGGCCTCGGGGCGGAGATGACAGAAAGGCCCCATTACAACTCCGTCTTCCACCTCGCACTCAGTAAGATAGGAAGAGAACCTTATCTCAACGTTATCTCCTATTTGTGAATCCTCGACGTATACGGAGGGTCCTACCCGGCAGTTTTCCCCGATACGAGTTTCACCATAAATATAGGTATTCGGATACACCGTCGTATCTTTGCCTATGCTGACGGAATCCGATATGTAAGCGGTTTCGGGATCCACTATTGTAACCCCGTTTTCCATGTGTCGGCGGTTTATCGCAAGCCTTATGGTTTTTTCCGCTTCGCCGAGCTGTTCTCTGCTGTTCACTCCAGACACCTCCTTTGGGTTGGACAATGCAAAAGCCTGAAGACCGCGCTTGCGGGAAACGCAGAGATTTACGATTCCCGGCAGATAATACTCTCCCTGGTTGTTCTCCGTATCAAGTCCGTCCAGACTTTCCCAGAGAAAAGAAGAATTCACGCAGTAAATTCCGGCATTTATTTCTTTTTCTTTTTTCTCGTCAGCGGTAGCGTCTTTATCCTCAACTATGCGAAGCACTTCCCCTTCTGCATTCCTCAACACCCTGCCGTATCCGCTGGGGTCCTCAACTAGGGTGGATATGAAGGAAACGTCCGCACTGTTTTTCACGTGAGAATCCATAAACTCACCCAGAGTGGAAACACCCGTCGCGGGGACATCTCCGCTAAGTATTAAGATATCTCCTGAAAAATCCCGAAAAGCATCTTCGCAGCATAAAACCGCGTGTCCCGTTCCAAGCTGCGGTTCCTGAATGACCGTATCCACCGGGCAATCCGAAACCGCCTCTTTCACTAGTTCGGAGTCATGCCCCAGGACAAGCACAATTCTCTCGGGCTCCATATCCCGGGCCGCGTCGAGAACGTAGCGCAACATGGGTTTCTTCAGGATGGGGTGCAGCACCTTGGGGAGTTCGGAATTCATGCGGACTCCCTTGCCTGCCGCCAGGATTATAACGGCCAGAGACATAACCTTAGTTTGTCAGTAAAAACCAAAAGAATCAGAACGGAACATCGTCGTCCGTGAGACCGCCTGCCTCTTCGTAGGCAAAATCATCTCCTGCAGAAGACGCTCCGCCTCCTTGCCTTCCGCTCTCCCCTCTAGCAGAGAGAAACTGCACAGTTCTTCCCACGATCTCGGTCGTATATCTTTTGTTGCCTTCCCTGTCATCCCATGAGCGGGTTCTTAGATAACCCTCCACGTAAACGGAACTTCCTTTGGAAAGATACTCGCCGCAGACCTCTCCGAGCCTGTCAAAAACAACTATTCTGTGCCACTCGGTGCGCTCCTGGGAATTTCCGTCCCTGTCTCTCCATTTTTCTGTTGTAGCGACAGAGAAATTGGTAACCGCCTTTCCATCCGACGTATACCTTACTTCCGGGTCTCTTCCCAGATTACCAAGTATTATAGCCTTGTTAACCGCAGCCATGAGTTTCGATCTCCATCTTTTTTAGATTTCCAGAAATTTACACGATCATCAGGCAGATTTAAACATCACCTCGTGAAACATCCCAAAGTTCTCTTGAAGAATTCGTCGAGTATTCTCCCCGTAAGTCCCCATATTATGTGATTGCGGTAAGCAAACACCTGATCATCTATCACTTTCCCATCCCGTTTTCTTTCCCTCACATCGCGGTTTTTGGGGTTAATCAGATGTGAGATGGAAACCCAAAAAAATTCCGACACCTCGTAATTGGGAGTAAACTCCACCCCACCGCCTATCATGGATACAAAGGGCTTTACCGCATACTGACTGACGGAAGGGGTGTAGGGACGCACGAAATCCATTTCCCCTAGAATTTCCACTTCTTTTGCAGCGTCAAAACCAAGTTCCTCCCCGGCTTCCCTCAAAGCCGTATCGACAAGAGTCGCATCGCTTTGTTTTTTCTTCCCGCCCGGAAAGGCGACGTGGCCTGAGAAAGCATCATCCCTGTATTCGGTTCTTTTTATAAACCATATTCCATAATCTCCTCCCCGCTCGCAGAGCATGACCAGCACGGCGGATGCAAGAAGTCCCTCGCCAGGATCAAAGAGTGTTCCCGGAGGATTCAAGGTTTTTCTTATTTCTTCCCGTACGTTAATTGCGCGCATTTAAAAAAGCTCTCAAGAACCGATGTTCACTACAACGCTCCCGTAATCGTCCACTTCGCATTCGGTATCGGGAGGAATAAAAGCAGTCGCGGTTCTCTCGTAAAGAACACAGGGGCCCGCAAAGCGAAAACCCGGTCGGAGCTTTTCTCTTTCACAGCACCTCACCCTTATTTTTCTGCCCTCAAAAATCACCTCTTTAGAGGAGAACCGAGGTTCCGGGCCTCCACTGGAAGCAGGCAGAACTTTTATCTTTCGACCGGGGATATAAGCCCTTAGCCTCAGAGTCACGACCTCGACGACGGAAGATTCCTTCATGTACCCGTACACCCTCTCGTGCTCGCAGTGAAAATCGCGGGCCATGGATTCACTGTAGGGAATCGTGAGTTCATGGGACTGTCTTCGGTATCTTGCGTCGACTTGTTTTTCAAACCTGAGGTCATCTCTTCCGAGGTCCGTGTGCGCAAACTTTTCGAGGTCCGCAAACTTTCGGTCTGTCTCCTCGAGATGATCATCATCCGCGGAAGAAAAAAACGTAACTCCGTAATCCTTGAAGGAATCGGCAAGGAGCATGCCGTATGCGGAAAGCGCCCCGGGATTCCTCGGAAAAACGACTTCCCGGATACCAAGTGAACGGGCGAGGTCGCAGGCGTGAAGACCTCCCGCGCCACCGAATGAAACAAGGGAGAACTCCCTCGGGTCGTAGCCCCTCCCGACCGATATCACGCGAAGCGCTTTTTCCATGTTCGAGTTGGAAATTCTGATTACCGATTCCGCTATATCCTCCATTGGGTGATCCGGCGCAAGAGAACGAAGCGCCTCAAATGACCTCTTCGGGTATATCTTCATCTCCCCTCCCAGAAACCATCCGGGATCCATTCTCCCGAGAACTATATTGGCATCCGTCACGGTCGGCAAAACACCTTTTCCATAACATGCGGGACCGGGGTCGGCACCGGCGCTTCGCGGCCCGACCTTTAGGATGCCCCCCTCGGCCATGTAGGCGATCGAACCTCCCCCGGCCCCTATAGTGGAAATGTTTATCATCGGCACTTTGAGCGCGGCACCACCCAAGGTGTTTTCGGTCGTAAAGCTTATTTTGCCGTCGCAAAGCGATATGTCAGTCGAAGTTCCTCCCATGTCGTAGGTAATGATTCTCTTTCTGCCGGAGAGCGCACATATCTCAAAAGCCCCGACCACTCCTCCCGCGGGACCAGAGAGAACTATCTTTGCGGGTCCCTCGGCCGCCTGCTCGGCCGATATGACCCCCCCGTTTGACTGCATGATGGAGAGAGATTCTCCCTCTAGGCGGCGGGAAAGAGAACGCATGTATTCGCTCACTTTGGGAATCAGGTAGGAATTCAAAACGGTCGTTGAAGTTCTTTCATACTCCCTGAATTCCGCAACGAGTTCCGAAGAGAGGGTAATCGGGACGCCAAGTTTGCCGAACGTGGCACCAACCGCACGTTCATTCTCTGGGTTCGCATATGAATGGAGAAAACAGACCGCTATCGCCTCAACACCGAGAGAAGATATTTTCTCTATTATTTCCGTTACTTCTACCTCATCGGGACTGACGAGCACGCATCCACGGTAATCCGTTCTCTCGGAAACACCAAACCTGAGTTCCGAGGGGACCAAGGAAATCTCGGGATTCCAAGACAGATCGTACAGTTTTTCCCTGTTCTGACGCCTGATTTCTATTACGTCTTCAAAACCTTTTGTGGTGATAAGGCAGGTTTTAGCCCCTTGCCGCTCCAAAAGAGTGTTTGTGGCCACGGTGGTTCCGTGGATAATTTCTGATATGTCGGAGAACTCAATGGGATGGCTTCTAAGTCCCTTGAGCACTGCTATCGAAGGATCGCGGGGAGTAGAAGGAACCTTGTTTACCGATATATTTTTTCCGTCGAAAAAAACGAAATCAGTAAAAGTTCCTCCCGCGTCTATGCCTACCGAAAGCATAAAAGGATTTTTACCTCACTGAGTGCGATTTAAGACCGCACGCGGGTTTATTTTCAAGGCGCTTGATCAGTAATTGTCCCTGTCTTTGGGATATATGACGTCTACCTTTCCCTCGGCTATCTCTCGTAACGCCGAAACGACATGCTTGTTGTCGTCGTTCTCAGACGCTACTATGGTAGCCCCTTTGGATATCTGGCTTGCCCTTTTCATCGCCGCGATGGAAAGAGCGAACCTGTTTTCAACTTTCTCTAAACAGTCTTCAATTGTAATTCTAGCCATAGTTTTCTACCTTCCTTTCAATACCAGATTCAAACTACCGGGTTCATTAAAAACATAGCACACAGTATCATCCGACTTTTTGCAAGCCTGTCAATGAAACCCGGTTAGCGCCGCACCTCAAAATGCTTCCGCCAAATTCAATAGAGGTCCGTACAACAACCCAGAGTCCATCTCCGCGTACAAAAAAGCATCATATGAAAATTCGCTTTACTTTTTTGACCGGCCTTCCCACCAAAAAGCAAGACAGAAGGAAAAGACTATCAAAAACAGGTTGAAACCAGTGCTCCCTGGCTTACTACCCATCCCCGCAATCGCACACCCGTCGTCACCGTCACTATCCATGTCGTCACTGGTTCCACTACCCGCTTCTAGCGGTTTATAAATACCGGAACCGAAAATGAAAACCGTGTTCGTCCCTAGTACGGAAAATGTTACTCCTTCAACATAGCTGATCTTGGGTGACCTGCCGGGGGACATCCCAGGTGTAGTGAGATCGTCCTCTTCTATAAGCGGATTGTCCCATTTATACTCGACAAAGCTTCCTGCTCCGTCTTCTCCCGCAACTTTAAGTATCTCGGCTCCAATGTCAATTCCATCCTCGTCAAGAACATCCACAAAATCACTACCGGTGAACTCCGGGTTGTTGCCGTTAACAACCACCGTAGGAACCCCCGTGGCTCGGTCTCTCATAATAAAGAGATATATAGAACCAGACTTCCAAGGTCCTTCCTTTCCGAGGCATCCTATTTTTGCAAGAGCACTTCTCAATCCCCCCCCCACCTTCTCCCGGTTGTTCTGCCAGAGCAACCATTCTCTTAATTGCTTCCTTTACAAAGGTTCTTAGGGTTTCTCGGCTTTGGCTTTCGCTTATGAATTGGCTTGCGGTTACGTCTTCTGCCGTTACGGCGGGGTTATACGGGGCACATTCAAGGCGACCTATGGCCTGATCGTTCACATCGTGATCAAACCCACCTATCAAGACGCTTTTTGTTCCTCCCAGAACAGTGTCGTATTCAACAGCACAGGTGCATCTTGAAGATCCATCCATATAATGCTGATACTCGTGACAAACCGGATCACTCTGAGCATTTTCAAGCAAAAAAAACTCGTTTACAACTGGAAGATTGCGCAAAGAATCATTAAACAAGGATCTGGTATAAATCGCGTGATTTTCCCTTTCGGAGAAAAAATTAATTGCCAACAGGAACCAGCTTACGGTTGTCTGCTCCCGGAAGCACTTTGAGCATCTTCGAAGCGGAGGTCTTCTCACTGAATTCCGGGTGCTTAACTGTATCGACATATATCCACTCGGAGCGAGCCTCCCGCGGAGTGAAGCTCACGACCATGTAACCGCGGTCACTTGCGTTGGAGTAAACAAGGTCGTCAATCAAGGTTTCAACGGCTTGGGAAAACGGTGCCGCAAACGCCTCCGACAAGCCTAGAACAGCCTCGATACCTCCCGATGTTACGCCAGGTCCCGCAAACTCAACGCCTACCCTGTTTCCCCGCGCGTCCTTAAGGTTGTTCGCCCATCCGTTATGGGTATCCCCGGCAAGCACCACAAGGTTCTTATCCGCACTGTAAGCCGCGCCCAGCACCACCTCCCGTTCCGCAGGGTAACCGTCCCAGGCGTCAAGATTATAGGGAAGCACCGTATTTATACGTCCCAGTTCATCCTGAGTCAGCGAAGGATCACCTCGCAGCACCCTAGCTTTAATTCCCGTCAGTTCCAGAACATCAAGTGCGAGCTGCGACGACGGATTCTCCAAATGAACCAGCAGTTCGGCCGGAAGATTCATCCTGCCCATAAGCGACTGCTGACCCAGAACCTGCCAGGTGGCAGCCGAATCGGTCAGTTGCTCAAGCAGCCAGTCAAGCTGAGTGGAGCCAAGAAGCGTCTGCGACTGCATGTCCATCTGGAGACGCTGAACATCAATTCCATCCTGCGTGAAATAATCTTCATAATTAAGTTGTTTGTCCCTCGCCACTAAACGGGTTTCGAGCATGTGAATATCCACCAAGTTTCCGAAAGAAAAACTGCGGTAGGCAGCCTCGCGCCCTTGTGTATTCTCACGAATCGGCATCCACTCATAGTAGGCCTGTAAAGCAGCCATTTTTCGCGTCTCGAAATCGCCTTCCCCCTCGTTGTGATTAGAGGCACCGTCCTTGTAAGAATTATCCGCAACCTCATGATCGTCCCATATCGTGATGAAAGGATGCGCGGCGTGCAGTTCCTGAAGCCGCGAGTTTGATCGGTAGAGCGCATAGCGCTTTCGATAATCATCAAGAGTCAGGATTTCAATATCGTTATCCGCCGGCAAATTCCTTACTATTTCTTCCGAATTCGCGAGACTTAAACCTTCGGTATCGTACTCGTAGATATAATCTCCCAGATGCAAAACGGCATCCACGTCGGCATCCCTGGCATGAGCATAGACGTTAAAGTAACCGGAGGCATAGCTAGCGCATGAAAACACGGCCAGCCTGACGGAACTTACATCGCCCTGCGGCAGGGTCTTGGTGCGTCCGGTCTGTGACGTCACACCGTCCGAACGGAACCTGTAGTAGTAAACGGTACCGGCCGAAAGCCCCTCAAAATCAACTTTTATCGTATAATCCTGCTCAGCCGTAGTGGTAGTCGTAACCGGACCACCCACAAGATTCGTGAATTCCGCATCTGTGGCTACTTCAACCGTAACTTCCACTGTCCCCCGTGACTCGGGCGGAGTCGCTCTTGTCCAGAGAATCACCCTGTCCGAAAGCGAGTCACCGCTTGCGACTCCATGGTCAAAGCTTACGTTGCTGTCGGAATCTCCGCACGAGGTAAAACTGAAAAACGCCAAGGCAACAGAGAAGAACAAGACAGTAGAGAAAGGGAAAAAGCGTTTCCAGAGAAACATTGTAATTACCTCCTTATGGAGTAAGCAACTCCCGGTTTATTGTACGCAAAATCAAAGAAAATTTGGAATAAAAAGTTTTAGAGTCAGATTTCTCCTAGAGATACATGGTCGCCGTCTTTTTTGGTCCACGAGAATTATAAATATCTCATTACGAATACGGAATCAGTCAGAAACAACCCTGCGGTTCTCTTTTCCAGCAAGCACACCGAGCGTCTTTGCACTTGACGTGAGTTCCCTGAATTCCGGCTGTTTGACGGTATCCACGTATATCCACCGTGATCGGGCACTTTTCGGAGTAAAACTGACAATCATATAACCGCGGTCCTTTGTGTTCGAGTAAACAAGATCGTCAACCAGCACTTCCAGATCCCGGGCAAAACCCTCGGCCTGTTCAGGTTTAAGCTTCAGATAAGTTTCAAGACCCCCAGAAGATACAGATGCGGTGGCGAATTCAACGCCTATCTGGTTACCCTCCGCGTCCTTGAGGTTGCTTGCCCACCCGTTATGAGTATCCCCGGCTAGCACCACCAAGTTCTTATCCGCTCCGTAAGCCGCACTCAATACCGCTTCACGCTCCGCAGGATAACCGTCCCAAGCATCAAGATTATAGGGAAGCACCGTATTCATACGATCCCGCTCATCCTGAGTTACGGAAGGATCATCTCGCAGCACCCGCCCTTTGATCTCGGTCAGTTTATCAACAAGACCTGGAACCTCCGGCGTACGGTCACCCAAATGGGGAATCATCTCGGCGGGAATGTTCATTCTGCCCATAAGAACCTGCTGACCCAGAACCTGCCAGGTGGCGATAGAACCGGAAAGTTTTCCCTTAAGCCACGCAAGCTGGTCCCGGCCGAGCAGTGTTCGGTCAGGAGAGCCAATGTCCTCGCGGAAACGTCGGCTGTCAAAGCCGGTGTCCGGGTCAAAATAATCTTTGTAACTAAGCTGTTCTTCCCGTCCGGCAAGGCGGGTATCAAGCATTAAAAGCTCAACCAGGTTTCCGAAAGAAAAACTGCGATAGACCTGTCGAGAATCATTCCGATTTGCGGGGCGGACGGGCATCCACTCATAATAGGCCCGAAGCGCGGCAGTCTTGCGGGCATCAAAACTACCTTCACTTTCATCATGGTTCTCTGCGCCTCCGACGTAAGCGTCGTTTGCGACCTCATGATCATCCCAGACGGTTATGAACGGATACGCGGCGTGAAGAGCTTGGAGCTGCAGGTCGGTCCTGTACAGCGCGTAACGCCTCCGGTAATCATCAAGCGTCAGGATCTCCTTGTCGCTGTATTCCGGTAAATCCCTACCGGTTCCTTCAGGGTTATCGGTGGCGGAATCCACCACCTTGCCATACTCATAGATATAGTCACCTAGATGAACAACGGCATCCATGTCGGCCGTCGCCGCCGCGTGACCGTAAACGTTAAAGTAGCCGCCATGGGAGGTGGGATAGTTGGCGCATGAGAATACCGCCAGCTTGACCGAATCTACATCGCCCCGGGGCAGAGTCTTAGTACGGCCGAGAGCGGACGTAACCCCACCCGAACGGAAACGGTAGTAGTAAACCGTCCCGGCCGAAAGACCCTTAACATCGATTTTGACCGTGTAATCACTCTCGGCAGTGGCGGTCTCAGACGAACTGTGAACAAGGCTCTTAAACCCCTCATCCGAAGCGACTTCGACTCTGACCCTGACCCTTCTCCTAGATGTTTGCGGAGTAATTCTCGTCCAGACGATAACTCTGTCGGCCAATGGGTCGCCGCTTGCTACGCCGTGATCGAAACTGACACGTCCCGAATCGCCGTATATAGCAAAACCTATAACCGCAAGCAAAACAGCAAGGAACAAAACCGCTGAAGCATAAAAGAGGTGTTTTTTAGAGAACATGGCTACAAGCACTCCCTGCGCAGAGCAGTCTTACAGTTATACACCCAAAATCAACAACAACTATTAGAGAAAAGCTCCCAGACGGAAAAAACGGCCGGATCGAACCCTTGATTCAACAGTCTCCCTCCGTCGCCAACTCTTTGACAACGTAGGCTTTGCAATTATTATCTTGACGTATCTCAGCGCAACGAAACTCCCCATGGACATGGACCTAGAAAAACTCAAGTTCAACGACGAAGGACTTCTGCCCGTTATAGTGCAGGACAGCTCAAGCGGGCGGGTGCTCATGCTCGCATATGCGAACAAGCAGGCCCTTGAGATGACTGTCAAGACTGGAAGGACCCACTTCTGGAGCAGGTCAAGAAAAAAGATCTGGAACAAGGGTGAAGAATCAGGCCATTTCCAAGACGTAAGGGAAATCTTCGTTGACTGCGACTCTGATACGGTGCTTATAACCGTGGAACAGAGCGGTGTAGCTTGCCACACCGGAGAGCCCTCGTGTTTCTACAGATCAGGGGACATGGAAGAAAAAGCGGCCCCCGTGTTCGAAAAAACATCTATCAAAAAGGTGTTTTCCGTAATAGAAGACAGAAAACAAAACCCCAAGGAAGGGTCCTATGTAAGCGGGCTTATGAAAGGCGGGCTTGACAGGATACTCAAGAAAATCGGAGAGGAAGCCGGAGAAGTCGTAATAGCCGCGAAAAACCGGGACAAAGACGAACTCGTATACGAGCTTACCGATCTTTGGTTCCACTCCATGGTGCTTCTCTGCGAAGCGGGTCTTGACCCTCAGGACATATCGGACGAACTCGAGAGAAGGTTCGGCAAGCGCAAAGAAGAGTACTCGGGGGAAAAGCAGAAGTAGCCAGGCGCAAAACCCCGGAGGGAAGCGGGAATCGCGTGCCGTTGGCTGGAGTCTTTTCTTAGGAGAGTCTTTTCGGAGTAGGCCTGTTCTTTTTAGGCCTGTCCTTTTCTTCTATGTACTCACTGATATTGGTTCTTTTTCTCACAGAAGCCGGCAGGTTCGAGAGATTGGGCTTCGGCATATCGGTTGAGAGATCCTTTGTAAAAGCAAAAGTCGAGATCACTTTCTCCACCTTCTTTTTCTCTCCGCAATAACACTTTACGTTCTTTTCATCCCCTTCTTCATATATGAGCTCAGAGAACCTGTAGTTTCGCATGTTGAAAAGCGCAAGCAGGGTTCCGTCCTTAAGGTAGAAGTCGCTGAATATGGAATCTTTTCCCTTTCTTCCGTGTTTTGCGACTATTTCCTCGCGCTCAAGGTCAACAACCTCTATTGCGTAGATGTTGTCATATTTTTTGACAAGGCTCTTTACGGTTTCAGGATCCCGTTTTCTCTCAAGAGTCTTCAGGGATTTCTGAATGTTGCCTCTGCATTTTGTGCATTCAAATTCATAGAGGGGCATTTGCGTCTCCTATCTGTTGAAATATTGGCTCAGGTGATCCTGGCCGACCCAGTCGCTTGCTATCTCTTCATCTTTCTGCTGCTTGTATTCAAGATGCCATCTGAGCTCGTCCCCAGGGCCCGGAGCCCTTTTGCTCTTGTCCTCAAATATGGCCTTGAAAGTGGAAAAAACCCTCCTCACCGATTCGGGATCGTCGCAGAGAGGACATTTAACTTCACCCTGATCGTCATCTCCGTACACAAGGTGGTCGAAACGGAAATTCTTAAGCTCAAGATAAAGCATCTTCCCGTTATCAAGCTTGTAACGAAACCTTCTCGCACCGCTTATGCCTTTTTCCCCCAGCTCAAAGAACTGTTTTCCGCTCTTGTCGTTTGTGACCTCAATGTAACAGAAGTTGTTGTTCTGTTTGAAAACTTTCCTTGCGTTCGTCTTGGTAAGCTTGGCGACTAAGTTGTCTATATCTGTGTTGTAACTCTCCATACAACTGTCGCATTCATATTCATATAACGGCACGTTACGCCTCCGGAAAAACTTTTAATTTAAAGAATTATAAACAATATAATCTGAGTTTAAAGCCTAAAGACCAAAAATTCCTCATACGCAAAACGGAAAAAAACTATGTCCAGCGGGCAGAAATCTGGATTTCGTAGCCGTTGACGTGGAGACTGCAAATTCAGACGTTTCGCGCATAATATATTTACACGACAAAAACACGGTTAATACTCCCTCTAACCATTTTCCACACAAAAGCTGATCTGAAGACCCTGACTACACATGTTTTTTTAATATTCTCGAAATGGAAAAGCTTTGATCGTAGATTGGAGAAATTGACAAACTCGTATAACCTTTTTACTCAGGTACAGGAGGCGCGATGAAAACTGTGCTAAGAAACGATGTTCCGAAAACCCCGGCATTAAAAGGGGTTCTTCTATGCGTGTTCGCGCTTATATGCATTTTCTCCGATGTGCGTCTGGCTTTAGCCCACGGAAAACATGCCAACGCCAGCAAAGAAACCGCAACAGCCGTTGAAGCGGCGGGCAGCCCCGATGCCCTGCGAGAATTCGTACTGCACGCAAAAGCGCATTGGGAAGTCCCGGTTCCGCTTGAACAAAGTTTGAATCTCTGGCAGGAGGTATTAGACGAAATACAACGGCAAGGAGACTGGAAGTCCGGTTCCAAGTACCTCATTCTGGTCGATAAACAAGGCAGATGCATAGCCCACGGATATTATAAATCGGCTCCCGGAAGAGATTTAACCATCCTGAGGGACTCAAAAGGAACCGATGTGGTCCAAGAACTCATTGAAGTCGCCAAGAAAAACAAGCAGGGAGGTTTTGTTGATTATTACTGGAACGACAACAATAATCCGTCATATTATGAACTTTTACCAAAATCAAGCTACGCCGTTAATTACACAGTTCGCGCGCTGGAGATTGAACTCGTCCTGATCGGAGGCTTTCATCACAACGAACTGTTTCCCTCCATGACCGAAGTTCTGGAAGAATACGTACCAGAAGTAAAAGCCGGCACAGTAAAAGACAAGGATACGCTGGCAAATTTTGTGGAAGAAGCAGCTGAATTTGTCAATCACGCGTATGAAACTACGAAGGGTAACATGGACATCGCAGAGCTGCTAACAGTAAGCAGTCGCTATGAAGCCTGGAAACACAACGAAATCTACCTCTTCGCCATTACCAAGCAAGGCCTTGTAGTGTTTAACGGTTACGATCCAAACCTCAAGAAAACACCCACTTTCAATGCTATGAATGTAGTAGACGCAAACGGACTCCAAGTTGGAAAAGAAATGGTCAAAGTGGCGGAAAGAGGAGGAGGCTTTGTCAATTACCTATGGGATAATCCATTGGTGAAAGGAGACGAAATCAACGAAGTCGGCAAAGCAAAGGGAACTTCGCTTAAGATAGGCTATGTAAAGCAAGTAAAGCTCGGTGACGACACCTATATTCTCGGTTCAGGATTTTACCCAGATGAAGAGCACAAAGACGTAATTCAGATGAAAACCGAGAGTAGAACTCTACGTATAGTCATCATCACATGTTTAATTTTACTGGTCATGTTCTGCGTAAGTTGGTGGAAATCGCGTTCAAAATAAAAAGAGAGCATAGCATTTAAGATAGAGAAGATCCGCCCTGCCCGCACAAGCAGTAAAGAAACATCCGCACACTGCACTGAAATCACATCACCTGAACTGACCCCCAACTTCCCGCAATATATGCGTGTTATACTTGGTAGCACGATGAAGGCAATGGTTCTAAGAGGTACTCACGATCTGGTTGAGAATGAAACCCCTCTTGATTTGCTTGAAGTCCCCACTCCCAAACCTGCTGAAGGAGAAGTGCTGATACGGGTTTTGTCCTGCGGGGTCTGTCACACCGACATGGATGAAGTTGAAGGAAGAGTGGCGCCTCCGTCTCTTCCAATCGTTCCGGGACATCAGGTGGTAGGGGTGGTTAAAGAACTCGGCCTGAAGGTAAGAGATTTCAAAGCAGGCGACATGGTGGGAGTCGCGTGGATAGGAGGAGCCTGCGGGGAATGCGCTTACTGCAGGGGTGGAAGGGAAAACCTCTGCCGTGACTTCATTGCGACTGGCAGGGACAGAGACGGGGGATTCGCCGAGTTCATGGTCGCAGACGCAAAGTTCATTTACCCGATACCGCAGGAAATGGATCCAGTGAAGACGGCTCCTCTTCTATGCGCCGGAGCGATAGGCTACCGGTGCGTGAGACTTTCCGGAATAACTGACGAAGACGCAGTAGGACTCATGGGGTTCGGGGCTTCAGCGCATCTTGTGATAAAGCTCCTTCGCCACAAATACCCCCTAAGCGAGGTGTTCGTATTCGCGAGAGGAAAAAGGGAGAGGCAATTCGCCGCGGATCTTGGAGCATCCTGGTCGGGTGGGATTGAAGAGCACTCCCCAAGACAACTCTCCGCTATCATTGACACTACACCCGTATGGAAGCCGGTTCTGCGCTCGCTTGAGAACCTTGTTCCCGGGGGGAAGCTGGTAGTAAACGCCATAAGCAAGGAGAACTCCGATATCGACTCTCTGCTTAGTCTTGACTATCAGTCGCACCTTTGGCTTGAAAAAGAGATAAAAAGCGTAGCGAACGTGACAAGGGAAGACGTAGCTGGCTTTCTTTCGATCGCCTCCGCTCTGGACATAGAAGCCGAAGTCACCGAGTACAGACTTGAAGAGGCTAATAAGGCACTTTTGGAGATCAGAAGGGGTGGAGGGAAAGGAGCCAAGGTTCTAAAAATAGCCGATCGATAGGTTCTTCAGAATAGGGAGTGTCCTATTTCCTTAAGCTTATTCTCAAGCTCCTCGGCTTCAAGCGACTCGAGAGGAAGAGACAAAAACGCCTTAACCCGTTTCTCCAGTAATTCATAGGCTTCAGTGAAAGCTCCACGCTGCTCGGTTTCAGTTCCCTCAACGCCCGCAGGATCCGCAAGACCCCAGTGAGCCGTCACCGGCCTTCCCGGCCACACGGGACAAGGTTCATTCGCCGCGTTGTCACACACCGTAAAGACAAAATCCATCGAAGGAGCATCCACCGCCTCAAACTCATCCCAAGATTTGGAACGCAAATTTTCAATGTCGTGCCCCTGACTCAGCAGAAGCTTAAGAACATGAGGGTGGACTTCTCCCCGAGGATTACTGCCTGCACTGTAGCCGATAAATCGTCCGTTGCCGTTGTGATTCAAGAGAGATTCGGCAATGATCGAACGGGCCGAATTGCCCGTGCACAGGAACAACACCCTATAGATTTGCTCGTGCGATGGCTTCTTTTCTTTCATAAGCTTTGGCAATTATACCCAGATAACTGCTCCGCGGTTAGGTGACGCTTAGACACTTAGCCTCGGTAATATATAATTTTTCCATGGCTGAAAACAAAGAAATTCTCGTAGAGACCGAGGGTTCAATCTGCACCCTTACTCTCAATCGCCCTGAGAAAAGAAACTCCCTTACCCCAGAAACTCTAGGACTTTTAACTGAGGAATTTCTAAGACTAAGAAAAACCGCTGAAATCAGGTGTGTTGTGATAACGGGAAGCGGTGATAGGGCTTTCTGCTCAGGATACGATATAGACTCAATATCCGATGAAGAAATTGCCATAGAAAACGGCCATCCCCTGACCGAAGCCATGCAGGCAGTGAAGTCTTACCCTCTTCCCATAATAGCAATGATAAACGGTCATGCTTTCGGGGCGGGACTCGAACTCGCAGTGACTTGCGACCTAAGAGTGTGCGCCGACGACGCGAAACTCGCAATCCCGCCTGCAAAGCTCGGAGTTACTTATCATTACGGCGGAATAAAGCAGTTTCTGAACTTGGTGGGTCCCGGATTTACAAGAGAACTTTTCCTCACCGGAAACCCCGTTAATGCCGAAAGAGCACTGGAAAAAGGGCTTGTCGACCACGTTGTAAAAAGAGACAAGCTTGAAGAGTTCACCTATGGGCTTGCTGAGGGAATAAACGAAAACGCACCTCTTTCCATGATATCCATGAAAAAGATGATAAATATCTGGGAAGAGGATAATCCGCTTTCAGAAGAAAATGAAGAACTTATAAGGTCTCTTCTTTTAAGGGTAAGGGAAAGCAGCGATTCCAGGGAAGGGAAAAAAGCCTTCCTTGAAAAAAGAAAACCCATCTTCAAGGGAAAATAACGGCCTCTGCGGTTCAGTCTCCGTAACCGAATTCCTTTATCAGACATCTCTCTGGGTCCAGTTCTCCTTAACTTTAACCAGAGTTCAAGAAACAGTTTCACTCCCAGTATTCTTTCAATTTCAACCCTGGCCTCAGAACCGATCTGCTTGAGCATGCCCCCGCCCTTCCCTATCAAATTCCCTTGTGACTTTTTCTCTCAACGTAAATTTCCGCGTTTATCCTTAACAGGTTCCGCTCCGTATCCTCGCTGAACCCTGAAACCACTACGGCAACTTTATAGGGAATTTCCTTTCGCGTGAGATTGAACACCTTCTCCCTTATTAGTTCGCTTACGTAAAAGATCTCAGGCTGATCCGTGAAAATATCATCGGGGAAATATTTCGGGCCCTCCGGCAGGTGTTTTTTAAGAAGCTCTGTGAGTTGCTCTACGCCGTCGCCTGTAAGAGACGAGATGGGAACTATTTCGAGGAATTTCTCAGAGAATCTCTCGGCGGCTGAAAGTATCGAAAGGAGCTTTGATTTTTTATCTTGTCGATCTTGTTTACGACAAACAAGGAAGGTTTCCTTAGCATTTTCAGGATAGATTCATCAGCCGCTCCGAAAGGCTTTTCCACATCCGTAACGAACGCCACAAGATCAGCATCCGACAGAGCACCGCTTACCGCTCTGGCCATGGATTTTCCGAGCCTGCTTTTTCCCTGTATACGCCTGGGGTATCGAGAAAAACCAGTTGAGAATCATCGAAAGTCTTTACACCCAGGATTCTGTTCCTGGTGGTGCTCGGCTTGTCTGAAACGGCCGAAACTTTTTCTCCGACGATGGAATTCACAAGTGTGGACTTGCCCACGTTGGGCCGTCCAATTACGGAAATAAATCCTGATCTGAAGTTTTCTGTTGAATCTGAACCTGACATGGGGAACTTATCTCTGCGCCGCAAACAATTTTCTCCTTCCCAGTATAATTTACCGCAAACTTTAATACAAAAGCCCGCACTCCGATAAAAACGGCGATAGATGCCAAGCAGGCAGCAAGATGACCTACGACAGAGAAGCTATACGTCCGGTTATTTACTGGTTCAGAAAAGACTTAAGACTCACGGACAACCCGGCGCTCTTAAGTGCGGCTGAATCCGGTCATCCGGTGCTGGCCGTTTACATACTTGAAGACGGCAATTCAGACCCCTGGGCACCTGGCGGCGCCAGCAGATGGTGGCTTCACCACAGCCTCAAAGCACTCGACAAATCCCTAAAAACACTTGGAAACAGACTGGTTCTGCGTCGCGGTCGACCGCAGGAAGTTCTGCGGGAATTGGCAACCGAGACCGGGGCCACGGCAGTATACAGCACTTGGCTTGCCGAACCGCACGCTATCAAGGTCGACTCGGAACTAGGCCATATTCTTAACGAACTCGGGTCCGGGTTCAAGACGTTTGACGGGAATCTGATTTTTCCGCCCGAGTCTGTTACGACAAAAAACGGAGAACCCTACAAGGTGTTCACACCCTTTTATAAGGCCTGCTTGAAAAAGTTTCCACTGCCCGATCCCATGCCCGCCCCAAGAAGGCTTCCATGCCCGGGAAAATCCCTGAAGAGCGATTCTCTTGACCAGTGGGAACTGCTGCCGAAAAAACCCGAGTGGAGTGCCAGCTGGCTTGATATGTGGACACCGGGAGAAACGGGAGCTCTCTTGCGCCTCGACTCGTTTCTGGAACAGTCGGCAGTGGAATATGGAACCCGACGTGACCGGCCCGACATCTCCGGAACTTCAAGGCTTTCGCCTCATTTTCATTTTGGCGAGATATCTCCTCTGCTATGCTGGCACAGAGCCTTATCTCACATAAGTCCCGAAGCGGAAAACGGTATTGAATCCTTTTTTCGCCAGATTATCTGGCGGGAGTTTTCCCATCACCTGCTTTACCATTGGCCGGAGTTTCCCGAAGAACCGTTCCGGCCGGAATTCAAACGCTTTGCGTGGGTAAAAGATGAAGAAGCACTTCTCAGGTGGCAACGTGGGCTTACCGGCTACCCGATAGTCGACGCGGGAATGCGCGAGCTCTGGGCAACGGGCTGGATGCACAACCGGGTACGGATGATTGCTGCCTCTTTTCTCGTTAAACATCTGCTCATTCCATGGCAGGACGGCGCCGCTTGGTTCTGGAATACTTTGGTAGACGCAGATTTAGCTAATAACTCAGTAAGTTGGCAGTGGGTCGCGGGCTGCGGAGTTGATGCTGCCCCGTTTTTTCGAGTTTTCAATCCCATGCTTCAGGGCAGGAAATTTGATCCCGACGGCACTTATGTGCGGCGCTGGGTTCCTGAACTTGCAAATTTACCGAACAAATACATTCACGAACCATGGGCAACTCCTGAACATATACTAGAAAACTCAGGGGTTTCTCTCGGAAACATCTACCCCTTTCCTCTTGTAAATCATATGAGTGCCCGAAACCGTGCTCTGGCAGTTTTTGAACAAATGAGAAACTGAACTTCCATTATGACTTTTACCGATGTCTTATCCGGTTTCAGTTTCTCTCTATTAAACAAATGTAAAAGCTTAGAAAATCCCGCCTATAGACCTCTCAAGACCAGCCTGAAGATGAGGCTTGGCTTCCTCAAAATCCAGGTTCGCCTTGTTGGCAACGCTAACAATCCTGGTCCTGTAAATTTTCCACCTTACATCATCAGCATGCGAAGTCTGCTTGGTCCGCGTCGCTGTTCCTTGAGACGCATCCGTATCCTGAGTCTCATACACAAGTTCTCCTTCCTGGGCACGCTCCCTGATCTGAATATCCGTAACCATCGTGAAAAGATCATCCGTTACAAGCGCGTCAAATAAAAAGCCCGCAACTCCTCCCGCAATAGCGCCCGCAACGGTACCCTTGTTGATCTCGTCCACATCCCCGCCCATGGCGCCGCCTATAACTCCGCCTATAACCGCTCCCTCGACCACGCCTTCGTAACCGGTTCCGAGCAGACCATTCGCTTCCTCAAGATTGGTTTTTCCGACCTTGAGTATGTTAGCCTGAAGAATGAAAGTCGCCTCGGCCGGGTCTTCCGTGACCATATAACCGTTAGAGACTATCCTCCCTTTAATTCCGTATTCAATCCCGGGCAGTTCCTTGTCGGTCGTATTCTTTATGTCGACGTAAACTACTCTTTTTTCGGGCGACACCGGTTCAAGAAAAATCGTCTCCGACATTTTAGTTTCAACTGTAAGTTTCCTTTTCTCGATAAGGGTTCTGGTCGCCGCGCAGCCATTTACAAGAAAGATAAAGCAAACAGCTATAGCGAAAAACAGATTCCTTCTACAGACAAGCTCTTTCTTCATTAAACCGAAACTCCTTGGGATTTTATTGCCGGAGAAAAATTTCCGACCTTCCGAACTAAAATCGTATGTAAAAAAGAAGAAAAAAACAAATAAAAAAACGGCATGAAAAATTCCTAGCACTACCACCTCTTTTAGTTAAAAATACAAAACAAAGAATCACGCCGTCCCCTCCCTTCAAATGGCGCTACGAACCTTGCCAATGCAAATCAATCTAGTATGATTAGCCAATCCTTCTTTGCCGGGAGAATCCTGAATAAATGCTAGAACTTATGGGAGAGTGGAAAAGATCGAATTTCTGCGGAGAGCTTGGGAAAAAACACGTTGACCGCTCCGTTACGCTTATGGGCTGGGTGCAGTCCCGAAGAGATCACGGCGGAGTCATTTTCGTTGACCTGCGCGATAAGGAAGGGCTTTGCCAGATCGTTTTTAACCCGGAACGCGATCCGAAAATCCACCAGACCGCCGAGCAGTTGCGCGACGAATGGGTAATCGCCGTAAAAGGAACTGTAACCCCCAGGACCGAGGAGACCGTAAACCCGAACCTCAAAACCGGCGAGATCGAGGTAGTGGCAGAGCAGGTAAGGATCCTTAACACCTCAAAGGTAATACCGTTTCTCATAGAAAACGAAGTGAACGCCGACGAGCTGCTAAGGCTCAAGTACCGCTATCTTGACCTCAGAAGACCGCCAATGCGGGATAACATGATCTTCCGCCATAAAGTCGCCGCAGCGGTCCGAAACTATCTTAACGAAAACGGGTTTCTTGAGATCGAAACCCCTTATTTCACGAAATCGACGCCGGAAGGTGCAAGGGACTTCCTAGTTCCGAGCCGGCTTAATGAAGGGCAGTTCTACGCGCTTCCCCAGTCGCCCCAGACACTGAAACAGACTCTCATGATCTCGGGTTTTGACAGATACTACCAGATAGTGAAATGCTTCAGAGACGAAGACCTGAGGGCGGACCGCCAGCCCGAATTCACCCAGATAGACATGGAGATGTCCTTTGTCTCAGAAGACGACGTGATCTCCACGGTTGAAGGCATGATAAAGACGGTCCTTCGGGAGACAAAAGGTATTGAAGTCAATACTCCTTTTTTGAGAATGCCCTACGAAGAAGCCATGGAAAGGTACGGAACCGACTGTCCCGACACGAGATTCGGCCTTGAACTAAAAGATATCTCTTCCATATTCGAAGACTCCCAATTCAAGGTGTTCCGCGGGGCCCTTGAGAAAGGCGGAGCGATAAAGGCGCTTAATTTCAAGAGCGGAGCCGAAAAGCTTACCAGAAAGGAAATAGACGATCTTACCGAATACGCGGTTTCGCTCGGAGCAAAAGGACTTGCCTGGATAAGAGTCGGCGAGGACGGATGGAATTCTCCCATAGTCAAGTTCCTAAGCGAGGGTGAATGCGGGCTTTTAGCCGAGACCCTTTCGATGGAGAAAGGAGATATAGTGTTTTTCGGCGCGGACTCGGTTGATATGGTAAACCAGGTGATGTCAAACGTAAGGCTCAGACTTGGTGAAATTCTTTCGCTTGTTAACGAAGAAAAACTCGAGTTTCTCTGGGTAGTCGATTTTCCGCTTCTTAAGTACACCCCCAAGGATAAAAGATACGTCGCAGTCCACCACCCTTTTACAGCACCTAAGGATGAAGACGTAGAAAAAATCGAGAATTCACCTGGTGATGCGGCTTCAAAATCCTACGATATAGTTTTAAACGGAGTGGAAATAGGCGGGGGAAGCATAAGAATTCACAGAAAAGACATACAGCAAAAAGTGTTTGACATCATAGGAATCGGAGAGGATGAGGCACGGGAAAAGTTCGGTTTTCTCCTCGAGGCCCTCGAATTTGGAGCCCCTCCCCATGGAGGCATAGCGCTCGGCCTTGACAGGATTTTGATGCTTCTCTCCGGTGAAGAATCGATAAGAGACGTAATTGCTTTTCCAAAAACACAGAAGGGCTCCTGTCCCCTGACAGAAGCACCTTCTGAGGTTTCTCCCGAGCAACTTCTTGAAGCGGGAATAAGCTCTATCGCCAGAAAGTCAGAAGACTGACCTTTATACAGCATGCCCCTAATATCTTAACGTTTCGCTGCCCCCTCCCCATGGTTACCCAAGATCGCTTATGCTTGCGCCGAAATTAATATGGAATGCGCTTTCGCCTATGACAAGCGCAGGAACTGACTTGACGCCACTCGCTTCCGCCTCGGATACCCTGCCTTTATCTTCTCCGAGATGTACAACTTCAAGATCATACTTTTCTTTATCAAGAGAATTCGCAAGACCCTGCTCGGCATCCACACAGACCGGGCAACCGGCGTGATAAAAAATCGCTTTGGTTTTCATGATTTTAAACCTCCGTATTTAGTTTCGACTCAATACTATCATGAAAGACCACCACTTGTCAAGCAGGTATCGATACGATACCATAATCAGCATGGGCCTCGCGAATCTGCTGAACCTAATAGAGAGAATCGGCAATCTGCTTCGTTCCGAAGAGAGAAAGCTTCTTAAGCCTCTTGAGCTTCTGCCTATTCACCTGCACATCCTTTACTATCTGTCCATATGCAACAAGTACAGTAACAACCCAGCCGCTTTGACCAAATACCTCGGCAATACCAAAGGAACCACTTCCCAAAGCGTAAACGTGCTTGAGGAAAAGGGTTACGTACTCAAGAAAAAGACGCAGGGAGATAAAAGATTAGTGAATCTGCATCTTACGGAAAAAGCCTTTGCCCTGCTCGAAAGGGTCTCGTCTGAGAGCTCGCAAAAAATTCTTGACGAAAAAGATATAGAAGTCGCTGAAGACATTTTGAGAAACATCCTCAGGTCCATTCAGGTTTCAAACAAAAATCGCACATTCGGAATATGCATGACCTGCGATTTTTTCATTGACGAGGGCGGCGGATCATTAAGATGCGGCTTAACACGGGAAAGACTTTTTGAATACGAAACCGAACAAATCTGCCAGGAGCATGAACCCGCTTCGTACGCAGTTTAGAATTGCTATTACGTCGTTTTGACAAGGCTTCAAAAATCCTTGTTTTCTTTATATTTTTTTATGCTATGATTCTATGCGATTACCGTTCAGAGCAAGCGGTTGTGCTGCGTTGTGAATAGCGGGTTCGGGGCTTTGAGTCAGTTAGAATCCTCTATTGCGTGATTCCGAGGAAGGTGCATGGACATCTGGAAAAATTTTCACGGGCTCAATTCAGGTTACGTAATGGATCTCTACGAACGTTACGTAAGGGATTCTTCTTCAGTCGACCCTGCGACAAAAACCATCTTTAAGGATTGGAAGCCCGACACCAAATACTCCTCCCTCAGAGTTGAAATAGAACCTGAAATCGAGAAAAACGGCTTCAAGCAATCATCCGTAAGAGACGTAAACAAGGCTGTTGCGATCGCGAACATGGCCCAGGCGATAAGACGACACGGCCACCTGGCAAGCAAAATAGATCCACTCGGGGGTCCTGTTCACGGAGACCTTACCCTGCACGCCGAAACGTTCGGGCTTGACGAGGAAGAGCTAAGAGACTTCCCCTCGACCCTTGTAGGATGGCCTCTTTCGCAGAACTCACTTGACGCGCTCGACGGAATAAGAAAGCTGAGGAAAATCTATTCGTCCACAACGGGATACAACTACGATCACATCTATGAAGCCGAAGAGAGAAGATGGATGAGGGGAGCCATAGAGTCGGGCGTTTACCGTCCTCCTCTAAACCCCGTGAACGAAGGAGAGCTTCTGGATACCCTTACTAAAGTGGAGGTACTTGAAAACTTCCTCCACAGGATCTTTCCCGGGAAATTCAGGTTCTCAATAGAAGGCGTAGACATGCTGGTGCCGATGCTGAATGAACTCATACATCTTGCCATCAAAGCCGACATACACCAGATAATTCTCGGAATGGCCCATCGCGGACGGCTGAACGTAATGCATCACGTGATGGAGAAAAACTACAAATACACGCTGCTTAAGTTCAAGGACCCCGTTCTGGTAAGGGACTTTGCCGACGACATGGGATGGACAGGGGACGTGAAGTACCACGAGGCCGTAAAACGCGATATCCCGACGGGAGACATGCTCGACCGCAACATGAGGATAACTATGGTTCCCAATCCCAGCCATCTGGAATCTGTAAATCCCGTGGTGCAGGGAATGTCGAGGGCATGCGGGATAAGCGACGACGTACCAGGTTCTCCGCAATTTGACCCATCGGCGGTAATTCCGGTACAGATTCATGGAGATTCGGCATTCATGGGGCAGGGAATAAACGCGGAAACGCTTAATCTCTCTGCTCTTCCGGGCTACCACACCGGCGGAACGATACACATAATCACCAACAATCAGCTCGGCTACACTACTCTTCCCTCCGACAGCAGAAGCACGCTTTACGCAAGCGATCTTGCCAAGGGGTTCGAAATACCGATTGTCCATGTAAACGCGGATGACCCGATTGCCTGTATAGAGTCAATACGCCTAGCCTTCGGATACACGTCCAAGTTCGAAAAACATTTTCTTATAGACCTCGTCGGCTACAGAAGGTACGGACACAACGAGGCAGACGAACCGGGATTCACCCAGCCCATGATATACAAGAAGATAGATGATCATCCCAGGGTGATGAGCATCTGGGAGAAAAAACTGATAGAAAAAGGCACCGTCTCCGAAAACCAGGTAGAGCAGCTCCGGGAAAAACATATGGAGAAGATTTCCGAGGAATTCGAATCGATCTCCCCTGACGACTCCCCCGAGGAAGCAACGGCACCCTCCCCGGAACGGGGGATAGCGAAAAGAACGGTTACCAAGGTTCCGGACGAAACCCTCCGCGAACTCAACGACTCCCTTCTTTCGGTTCCCGAAGGGTTCACCGTAAATTCGAAAATTGCCAGAATACGGGACAGAAGAAAGAATGTTCTCGACGACCCGAACAAAAAGACTATTGACTGGGCCATGGCGGAAGAACTCGCCTACGCCTCCATAGTCGCACAAGGTATCCCTATCAGGATAACCGGACAGGATTGCGAGAGAGGGACTTTCAGCCACCGCCACGCAGTGCTTCACGACCCTGAGAACGGCGCGATCCATACCCCCCTGCAAAGAATCCCCCAAGCGAAAGCGGCGTTTGAGATAAAAAACAGCCCGCTCAGCGAAAACGCCTGCCTGGGTTTTGAATACGGATACTGCATCGAGAGAACAAACTGCCTTGTCATATGGGAAGCTCAGTATGGAGACTTCATAAACGGGGCGCAGACCATAGTGGATGAATATCTCGTATCGGCAAGGGCGAAATGGGGGCAGACCCCATCTCTGATTCTCCTGCTTCCCCACGCCTACGAGGGACAGGGGCCCGACCACTCGAGCGGAAGGCTTGAAAGATTCCTCATGTCAGCCGCTGAATATAATATAAGGATAGTAAACTGCTCCACATCGGCGCAGTTTTTCCACGTGCTTCGTCGCCAAGCCCTGCTGCTTGAAAAAGATCCCCTTCCCCTGATCGTGATGACGCCTAAAGGACTTCTTCGAAGCCCGATGATAAACTCGTCCCTCAAGGATCTGTCCGAGGGGAAATGGCTCCCGGTAATTGACGATCCCATGAGCACCCGACAGGCGAAAAAAGTAAGAAGGCTCATATTCTGCAGCGGTAAAGTATACATTGACCTCATCTCAAGTGACCTCCGGGCAAAATCGCCCGACGTAGCAATAGCCAGAATCGAGCAACTTTACCCAAGACCCAAGGAAGAGGTAAGCGCCATCCTGGAGAGGTATGGTAAACTTGAGGAGGTTGTCTGGGTGCAGGAAGAACCCCAGAATGCGGGAGCCTGGAAATACATGCTGCCTTTTTTCAGAAGAAAAATCATCAAGAAACGGTTTCCACTCAATTATATAGGAAGAAAACGCTACTCAAGCCCTTCCGAAGGACTTTCCTCCATGCACAAATACAACCAGGACCTGCTTATAAAACAGGCGTTCAGCATAGACAAAGTAGTGGAAGGAAATGAAGAAAGCGGTATAACCTGGCACAGGGATATCTAAAACAAATACAAAAGCGAGGAAAAAATGGCCAAGAATATCGTCGTTCCACACTTGGGAGATTCCGTAATAGAAGCCACAATAATAAAGTGGACCAAGCAGCAGGGAGATAACGTAAGACTTGGGGAGACCGTAGTTGAGCTTGAGACTGAGAAAGCTAACTTTGAAGTCGCTTCCGAAGCAACAGGTATTCTGGAATCAATAGTGAAAAAAGCCGATGAGGATGTTGAAGTGGGAGACATCTTAGGAACCATCGAGGTATCCGCAGGCAAACAGGATACAAAAGACGATAGGGAAGAACCCGCTAAAGAGACAGAAGTTGCTCCTGAGGCGCCAGCCGAAGAAGTTCCACAGGAGAAGCAACAGAAAGAAGAACCGCAGACCCGCGTGACCCCCGTCGCGAGGAATATCGCCGAGCAAAACAAAGTTGACCTTTCCCAGATCGTACCCGAGGGAAACAGGATCACGAAAGATGACGTGGAAAAACACCTTGAGTCACAGAAAACCAAAGAGGAAATCCCGCAAGAGGTTCCCTCGGAGAAAAAAATTCCCGAAACCCCCGTGTCACCTGAGCTTTTCCCGTCCTTATCCCAGCTAACCGCCAACAGGGAGAGAAGGATGAAAATGTCGAGACGTCGCAGGACTATTGCAAGGCGTCTTGTGGAGGCTCAGCAGACAGCCGCCATACTCTCCACTTTCAACGAGATCGACATGTCAAACGTAATGGAGCTTCGCTCGAGAAAAAAAGACGATTTCAGGGAAAGATACGGAGTGAGCCTCGGTTTTTCCTCCTTTTTCATAAAAGCCTCTATCGGAGCACTGAAGCTGTTTCCGGAGATAAACGCCGAGGTCCAGGACGATGAAATAGTTTACAAGGACTACTATGACATCGGAATAGCCGTAGGAGCCGAGGGAGGACTTGTTGTTCCCGTCATAAGGGAGGCTGACAGAAAAACCTTCGCACAAATAGAAAAAGAGGTAAGGGAACTTGCCGAGAAGGCAAACGCAAACACCCTCTCACTTGATGAAATTTTCGGCGGGACCTTCACCATAACAAACGGAGGAGTGTACGGTTCCCTTATGAGTACCCCGATACTTAACCCACCACAGGTCGCGATACTGGGACTCCACAAGATAGAGGAAAGACCCGTAGCAGTTAACGGGGACATAGTGATAAAGCCGATGATGTACACGGCTCTCAGCTACGACCACAGAATAGTTGACGGAAAAGAAGCCGTCCAGTTTCTCGTAAGAGTAAAAGAGCTTATCGAAGATCCCGAAACTCTTCTTATCGAAGGTTAGGACCGCGGACAACTCCACGGAAAAATAACCCAGATCCGTTTGGCGAAAAGCTCTCAGCTATACCTTGGCTTGCCGGAGGCGGAATAGAAATCGGAGGCAAGAAAAGCCGTCTTGATTTAAGGGCAATCTATACTAGGCATCTGAGCCAGAAAGAAAAACCAACCGGGCGAAACCCTTTATGAACTCGTATCGAGTTCAAGCATGTCTCCCCATTTTTCCTTTACGTGCTTGAAGAGTTTTTCGTATTCCTCGATATTCTTCTCTTCACCCATCAATTCGCGCGCTGAATCTCTTGATTCGTTCAGAAGGGCAGAATCTCTGATCAGGTTCGCGAAACTGAAACCGGGGATGCCAGACTGTTTCGTGCCCATGAATTCCCCCGGACCTCTGTTGGCAAGATCAAATTCAGAAATTCTGAACCCGTCTGAGGTTTCACCCATTATTTTAAGTCTCTCCCCGGACTCCTCTCCCGACATAAACGAATACGCTATATAGCACGTTGATTCATGTTCTCCCCTTCCCACTCTCCCCCTCATCTGGTGGAGCTGTGAGAGTCCGAAACGTTCGGCGTTTTCTATAACGATTACAGTAGCGTTGGGAACATCGACTCCGACCTCTATCACTGTTGTGGAGACGAGAACATCGCACCGCTTCGCGAGAAAATCGTCCATCACCGCATCTCTCTCATCGCTTTTCATCCTGCCGTGGAGAAGTGAAACGTGAAACTCGGAGAACTCCTCACGCAGTTCCTCAACCATCCTGGTTACGTGCCTAACCCGCTTAAAATCCTGATTCTCAGATTCCTCTATAAAGGGATAAACGAAGTACGCCTGACGTCCTTCTTCGAGTTCTTTTCTTATACGATCATAAAACCATGTCCGGTTTTTCTGCGTATCCCTAAGAACAAACGTTTCTATTTTTTTTCTCGAAGGAGGAAGCTCATCAATCACGGAAATTTCAAGATCTCCGTACACAGTGATAGCGAGGGTTCTCGGAATCGGAGTAGCCGTCATAACAAGCACGTCAGGCACCGCCGCTTTCCGCACAAGTTTGGCCCTTTGAATGACTCCGAACCTGTGCTGCTCATCTATCACCACAAACCCGAGGGCCTTAAAATCCACTGCTTCTGAGATCAAGGCGTGGGTTCCCACCACGATATCGGCCCGCCCGCTCTTTATCTTTTCGTAGACGCGGGACTTATCCGCTCTTGAGAGCGCACTTTTAAGAAGAACTACAGTTACTCCTATGTCCTCGGCCATCTGCCGTATATTTCGAAAATGCTGCTCGGCCAGTATCTCCGTAGGAACCATGAGCGCAGCCTGATAGCCGGACTCAACCGCCCGGAACATGGAGACAAGGGCGACAAGAGTTTTACCGCTTCCCACATCACCCTGAAGAAGCCTGTTCATCGGGCGCGGGGAAACCATATCTGTTCCTATCTCCGAAACAGCTTTTTCCTGGGCAGGAGTAAGACTGAATGGAAGTGAGCGAAGAAGTTTTTCTGAGAGAGAGCCGCCGGAGTTAAAAGATATTCCCTGACTTTCACCCACCTTTCGTTTTTTGGAAAAAAGGCCGAGCTGAAGGACGAAAAACTCGAAAAATATAACGGTCCTGTGAGCGCGTGAACCCGCGACCGACCTGGAGTCGTCAAAATCAACCGGCAGGACGTCATCAGGCGGGAAATGCACATGCTTGAGAGCCTCCGGCAAGTCCATTAGGTCGTTCCCCTCCTGAATGTCTTTGGGGATAAGTCCCTCGAAGCCCTGGGCATAACCATCAAGAGCGCTCGTTACTATCTCTCTCAGCTTTTTCTGCGTAAGACCTTCTGTAAGCGGGTAGACGGGAACGATTCTTCCGAACTGAAGAGGGTTTCCGATATCCTCTTCATTTTCTATTACCTCAATGTCTTGGGCAAGCGGATGAATCATCTGAAGAGTTCTGCCATCCGGGGCTACCGATACCTTGCCGTGAACTATCAAATTTCTTCCCTTCTTGAAAATCCCTCTCAGATAGGAGGCGTTATAGTTAAACCAAGTTAATCTCAACCTCTGCGTTTCGTCGTAAAGCACTACCTGAAAAAAACTTCTCCTCCTGTTTCTTATATCTCCCACGGAAGCAACAGTGCCCCTGATGGTGCAGGACTCTTCGGGAACAGCATCAGAGATTCTGACTATTTTTCTTCTGTCGTCGTATTTTCTGGGAGAGTAAAAAAGAAGATCAGAGACGGTACGTATGGACTTTCTCGCGAGGAATCCCGCAACCCTCGATCCAACCCCCTTAAGGTACGTGACATTGACAGAAGAAAAATTCCCGTCTGGAACAAGCTTCTCTTCGGAGACAGATGTTTTCTTGGGGATATCCTCACGTTCGCCCTTTCCGGCAATGCTTATTGCTTCGCGAACCAGAGAGAGCGCAGAAGATATTCTTTTTCTTTTCTCCGAGTGTCGCAATCCCTCAAAGTCGGAAAAAGAATCCCGAAGGGTTGTTATGAGAGTCTTTATTTTAGCCGGAGGGCTGGATGTAAGAACTTTTGTGCATAAATTCCTTACGTTTCCTTCCAGGTCGGGCATCCTGTCCAGATTCGAAAAATTGTTTTTTGAGGCAAAATCAAGGGGGGTTTTCAGACGACTCAGAGATTTTTCCAGCTCGCCCCGCATGATGATCAGGTTTTTTCTGTTTTAGCGGCTTTCCTGACTATGTTGCCGTCTTTATCAAGATTAAGAGTGTTTCTGCACTTTGGATAGCCGCTGCAGCCGAGAAACTGCCCGCGCCGGCTGCGGCGAACGACCATGGGTTTGCCGCATTTCTCGCATTTTATGTCTTCGCGGACCTCGGGAGCTTCTTTCTGCTTTATGACGATCTTGCCGTCCTGCCTCGTAAATTCCTTGGGATTTTTGCAGTCGGGATACCTTGAGCAGGAAAGAAACTGCCCGTAGCGCCCCTCCTTTATCACCATGGGAGCTCCGCACTTGTCACATTCGATATCATCGCAGATCTCGGGATCGGTCTTCTTACCCACGATGATTTCCCCGTCCTCCGCTCTTGTGAAGTCTTTTGCGTTTTTGCACTCCGGATACCCCGAGCAGGAAAGGAACTGCCCGTAGCGCCCTTCTCTTATAAGCATCGAGGCTCCGCACTTGTCGCATTCGATATCGGTTGGAATTTCCACCTTGCGTCCCTCGATTTCCTTTTCGGCTCTGGTCACGCTTTCTGAAAAACCTTCGTAAAAGCCCCGCAGCAGCTCGACCCAGTGAACCTCACCTTCCTCTACCCTGTCAAGATCGTTCTCCATCCGGGCCGTAAACTCTTCGTCCATTATCCCCGGGAATCCCTCCACCAGAAAATCGTTTACGGAAAAACCTAGAGGCGTCGGAACAAACCTTGCCTTCTGCCGTTCGGCGTATCCCCTGTCCTGTATCGTTGAAAGGATGGAAGCGTAGGTCGAGGGTCTTCCGATACCCTTTTCCTCAAGTTCCTTCACAAGAGAACTCTCCGAATATCTGGGCGGCGGCTGAGTGAAATGCTGTTTGGGATCAAGCTTCATAAGAGAAAGAACATCTTTTTCAAAAAGCTCAGGAAGCCGCTTGTCCTCGTCTTTTTTCGAGTTCTTATCCGCTCCGTTGTTTTCTTCTCTTTCCCTTGCCTCTTCGTAGGCAGCGGTAAAACCCGGGAACTTCATCACGTTGCCGGTAGCCCTGAAAACGGCTTCTCCTGCCATGATATCAACCCGAGTCTGGTCGTATACGGCCGGGGTCATCTGCGAGGCGATGAACCTTTTCCATATAAGTGAATAAAGTTTGTACTGGTCTTCGGTAAGAAACTGCCTTAGCTCACCTGGATGTCTTGAGGGGAAAGTGGGTCTTATGCATTCATGGGCATCCTGCGCAGATTTTTTTACCTTAAAAACGTTTGGGCGCTTCGGCACGTAAGTCCCGCCGTAATTCTCGGATATAAAACTCCTGGCTTCTGCCAAGGCGTTATCAGACGCCCTCACAGAATCTGTTCTCATGTAGGTTATAAGTCCTACCGGCCCCTCGCTTCCAAGCTCAATACCCTCGTAGAGCCCTTGGGCAACCAACATCGTTTTCTTGACGGAGAAGCGGTTTTTCTTTGAAGAATCCTGCTGAAGGGTGCTTGTTATGAAAGGGGGAAGCGGTTTTCTTCTACGTTGTTTCTTCTCGATCGCCCCTACAACAAAATCCTTTCCGGAGAGTGCGGAAACTATTTCTTCTGACTGCTGTGCGTTTTCGACTTTGGCCTTTTTTCCCCGAAACGTGTGGAGCGAAGCCGTAAAAGCATCCACGTCGGGGTCCGCAGTCCTCTTAACAAGCGCATCAAGCGTCCAGTATTCCCGCGGCTTGAAATTCTGGATCTCCCTTTCCCTGTCCACGACGAATCTGAGAGCAACGCTCTGCACCCTCCCGGCGCTCAGTCCCTTTCTCACTTTTTTCCAGAGAACTGGACTCACCTTGTAGCCGACGATTCTGTCCAGAATTCTTCTTGCCTGCTGGGATTCGAAGCGTTCCCTGTTGATCTCAAGGGGTCTGTTCATGGAATCCCTGACACCGGCTTCCGTTATTTCGTGTATAAGCACCCTGTGGACCTTGTCCCAGAGATCAAGGCGGTTGGCTATGTGCCACGCGATGGCTTCCCCTTCCCTGTCCGGGTCGGATGCCAGATAGACTTTTTCTGCGCCCAGCGACGCTTTTTTCAGATTCTCAAGATATTTCGTTTTGCCCTTTATGATGGTATAGTCGGGCTTGAAATCGTTTTGGATATCCACCCCGAGTTTGCTGCTCGGGAGATCTATTAGATGTCCCGAAGAAGCTTCCACGCGGAAATCCCGGCCGAGATATTTCTTTATTGTTCTCGCCTTTGATGGAGATTCGACTATTACAAGGGATTTAGCCATAAAAAAAGTTTCCTGTCTGCAAAATCAGTCTAAATCTTATAAAGAGCCGACGGGATCTGTCAATACCAAAAGTAAAATCCGGAATTATTCCCTCAAAGCCGCTACAGCCTATCAAACTTCCACACTTCGTACAAGAGCCCTGTTGGCATTATACCACCTGAGCGAATTCTCAATGCCGGTTTCTATATCAAAGCAAGGCTCCCAGTCGAGAGTCCTTTTCGCCTTGTCTATGCTTGCCAGGGTAACCCTTATATCGGAAGGGTGTGGAGGGCCGCAAGTGATTTTGGCCTTTTTCCCGGTCCTGCGCTCTATTACCTTTATAATTTCGTTTAGGGAAACAGAAACCGCGCTTCCAAGATTTATTATCTCAAAACCCAGATTCTTTATCGCCGAAACCGTACCCGCCGCAATATCGTCAACATAGGTAAAATCCCTTTTCTGCTCTCCGTCGCCTAGTATCGCTATTTCTTCTCCTTCATTTATCCACTTTATAAACCGAAAAACGCTCATGTCCGGCCTTCCCGCGGGACCGTAAACAGTAAAGTAGCGGAGCACCGAGATGTCTATTCCGTAAAGAGAGTTGTATACCGAGCAGAGGCCTTCGGCGGATTTCTTTGAGGATGCGTATGGAGAAAGCTGATAATCGGTCTTCATCTCCTCGCTGAAAGGAATATCATTTCCCCCGTAAACGCTAGAAGTTGAAGCGAGCACGAACTTGCCTATCCCCTCGCAGCGGCAGAATTCAAGGAGATTAAGAGTTCCCGTCACGTTTGTAGAGTAATATATCCAAGGATTCTCAATGCTCTGGCGAACTCCGGCACGGGCCGCGAGGTTAATTACGCAGTCAATTCGACCGTTCTCGCAAAACCCCTTTATTTGCTCACATACCGAAAGAAGCATGGGGTTGTCCGATATATCACATTCAAAAAAACTGAATCTTTCCCGCTCAAGAAGAGTTTCAAGCCTGTAGTGTTTGAGTCTCACGTCGTAAGCATCCGACATATTATCGAGACCGAAAACGTAATCCCCGCACTCAAGGAGAAACTCGCACACCTTAGCGCCTATAAATCCCGCACAACCCGAAACGACTATATTCATGATAGCAAAAACCGCTCCCAGTGCATTCTCATCACCTGCCGACTCCGAAATACGTGATGCCCAAGGCATTTAGTCTGGCGTGATCATAAATATTCCTTCCATCAAATATTACAGGGGCATTCATCATTTCCTTTATCATCTCGAAATTCGGCTGTCTGTACTGGCTCCACTCGGTGTGAATCACAAGTGCGTCCGCATCACTGCAAGCATCATAGTAGGATTCGGAGTAATCCACGCTGTTTCCGAATACTGTCTTAGCGTTTTCCATAGCAGCCGGGTCGTATACGGCAACTGAACACCCCGCCTCAAGGAGTCTTCCTATCACGTAAACCGACGGGGCCTCTCTTATGTCATCGGTGTTGGGTTTGAACGAAATTCCCCACACGGCGATTCTCTTTCCGTCAAGATCGCCGAAAAATCCGGCTATCTTATCAAAGAACCTCTCCTTCTGAGCGGCATTCACACGGTCAACCGCAGTTACCACCCTAGGTTCATAGTCGACATCTTGAGCCATTTTCTCAAGGGCTTTTACATCCTTTGGAAAACATGACCCTCCGTATCCGATTCCCGGGTAGAGGTAGTATCTGCCTATCCTGGAGTCAGAACCAACCACCGAGCGCACCTCGGATACGTTCGCGCCCAGAAGCTCACACAGGTTAGCTATATCGTTCATAAAGGATATCCTGGTGGCAAGCATAGCATTTGAGGCATACTTTGACATTTCAGAAGACCTGATGGAAACCTCTATAGTCCTGTCAGCAGACATCATGAAAGGAGAGTAAAGTTCCCTCAGAACCGAACCCACCGATTCTTCCTCAACTCCTATGACAACTCTGTCGGGCTTAAGAAAATCATCAATCGCCGCGCCTTCCTTGAGAAACTCCGGGTTAGATGCCACTCCGAATTCCTGATCCGTGAGAGATTTTATGGTGTCGCGCACTTTTTCAGTAGTACCTACGGGAACCGTGCTTTTGGTTATAACTATTTTGTAGCCGTCAAGATTGCGTCCTATCGAGCGTGCCACATTGAGAACGGAGGAGATATCGGCTTCGCCGTTTTGGGCCTGAGGAGTTCCGACCGCAATGAATATCAAGAGGGATTCCCTGATAGCCAAAGCTATGTCGGTGGTAAAAGAAAGTCTTCCTTCATCTATGTTGTTGCGCACCATCTCATCAAGACCCGGTTCGAAAAACGGAACCTCGGCTCGCCGAAGACTTTCGATTTTCTCTTCGTCTATGTCAACGCATACAACGCTGTTTCCGCTCCCGGCAAAACACGCACCCGTGACAAGCCCCACGTAACCCGTTCCTATGACCGCTATCTTCATCTCTTGAGTCTCCCCGGCAAAATCCGCAAGCAGCGCTCGCGCAGGAATTCTTCAGTAATCAAAAAGCCAACATAGGGTACAACAAATCCCCAAAAAATAAACAGAACCGAGGAAAACCCGCGACAGACAAAGTATAGTTACCGGAAAAAAGCAAGGAGGCACATTTTGAAATCTCATACCGAGTATCTGTGGTTTAACACTGACAAGAAAAGGGAGTTCGTTCATATAACTCCGACGGTAAGGCAGATCGTGCAACAAAGCGGCATAACCGAGGGTTTTGTCCTCGTATCCGCGATGCACATAACGGCTTCTGTCTTTGTAAACGACCTTGAGCAGGGGCTCTTCGAGGATATCTGGAAGTGGCTTGAAGGCATCTCCCCCTTCAGGGAAGATTACAAGCATCACCGCACTGGGGAAGATAACGGCGACGCTCACCTGAAAAATCTCCTCATGCACCACCAGGTGATGGTTCCCGTGACGGAAGGAGACCTTGATCTCGGCCCCTGGCAGGAAATCTTCTACGGCGAGTTTGACGGTAGGAGAAGGAAAAGGGTTGTTGTCAAGGCCATCGGTATATGAAAAACAGGCAACACAGCAAAGAGCCCAGGATATTTATAGACAGTCGCGGCAGGTGGTTTCACAACGGGGTCAGGATAACTCACAGGTGGACATACCTTGAGAACAACAAAAACCTCGATGTGGACTCAGACGGGAGGTTCTTCGTTGAAGAAAAGGGAAGCAGGGTCTATGTAGAGTGCGAGGACACCCCCTTTGTCGTTACAATGGTCACCAAAACAGAAGACGGTTTTTCCATAAGGCTAAACGACGAATCCCTGGAAAAACTGGATTTGACGACTCTTAACATAGCCAAGCAGAATGTACCTTACGTAAAAGTAAAAAAGGGCAGATTCACCGCCCGCCTCTTACGCCCCGCTTATTACGAATTCATGAAGTATGCCGACAAGGACGGAAAAGGATTCTATGTTGAAGTCGAAGGTAAAAAACACTACCTAGATGACCCAGAGCAGGGTCAGTGAAAAACCCCGCACACCCTTGCCACCAGCTCATCGGTAAAAACCCTCCCCCTGGAAGTGAGTCTGAGACGGCCACCGTCGGTGAGAATAAAGCCGTCGGATTGAAGATACCGAAGGCCAGAGTCGTCAGGTTCGCATCCGAAGCGTTTTTTTAGGTCTCGAATTTCTACTCCGTCACTGAGCCGAAGCCCCATAAGAAGCGTATCTTCAAGGGCCGTTGTCCGTGATAGATCATAAGAGGCGGAAACTGCGCTTCCATCGTCCGTGACCCGTTTCATGTAGAGTTCCGGGTTCCTTATGTTTGACCATCTTCTTCCCCATCCCTCTTCTCCTCCGCGACGAATGTGGGAATGGGCCCCAGCACCCACGCCCAGGTAATCATGGCAGTTCCAGTAGATAAGATTATGCCTGCACTCATAACCGTGCCTGGCAAAATTCGATATTTCGTAATTGCCGTACCCTTCTCCCTCGAGAATCTCCCGCGCACTCTGCATGAACCTTACCAGAACCGAATCATCGGGAAGAGAGAGTCTCCCCTTGCGCCAAAGCGTCGCAAATTCAGTGCCGGGCTCAATCGTAAGGCAGTAGGCGGATATGTGGGTCGGAGAGAAACTCAAGGCAGTGCGTATATCGTTTTCAAACTCTTCCCGGGTCTCCTGCGAGCTTCCATATATAAGATCAAGATTATAGTTACGGAAACCTGCGTCCCGTACATCAACAAGCGCGCGGACGCAGTCATCCGGAGTCGTGAATCTTCCGTAGAAATCAAGCTTTCTCCGGGAGAAAGACTGTATGCCGACGCTTATTCTGTTTATGCCGAGGCGCCTCAGCGAAGCCAGCTTTTCCTTATCGGCAGTTCTGGGGTTCATTTCAAGGGTTATTTCCGCCGCGGGAGAAAAGGACGCAATCGAAGCGAGTTTCTCCATTACCACCCCCACGCTCCGGGGTTTTAAAAGCGACGGGGTTCCTCCCCCGAAAAACACCGTGCTTACCTCTCTGCCTTCAATAATCCTCCGGGAGTCTTCAATTTCCCTCTCCAGGGCACTGATGTAATCATCCTCCGGAAAGTTGCCATTAGTCCCATAGGAGTTAAAATCACAATACGGACATTTGGTAAGACAGTAGGGAATATGGACATATACGCCAAGCGGCGTCTGGTCTTTATCGATATTCTGTTTCATCCGCGCTCAAGCGGCACACCGGCGGTTGCCACACGATGAGTATACCGAAGAAATTCCTTCTTTTTCTCAGTTCACTGCTGCTGCTTTCCCAGACCGCGTGGGCGCAGGAGATAATCCCGATTGAGCGGGCCGTCAAGATAGCCCTGCTTAACAACCCCGAACTTCGGATTTCCCGCTCCGAGGTCGACATCTCGAAATCAATACTCAGGCAGGCAAAAGCCCCCCTTTATCCCCAGCTCAGGGGAAAGCTGGTGGTGCCGTTTGTGGGAAGGGAATCCGGGTTTTACGTCGACCAGATGATATGGGATTTCGGAAAAACAAAAGCCAGAGTAAAGGCGAGAGAACATTACCTGGAATCCGCAAGACACCTGTTTGCGGGCTCAGAAACGATGCTCGTGCGCGACACGCGCATCGCCTACTACCAGGCGCTTTCCGAGAAAAACCGGCTTCAGGAAGCGGCTACGAAGACCAAGCGCAGGGGATGGCTTCTTGAAAAGACCGAGGAGCTTTTCGCCGTCGGGAAAAGATCCGCCCAGCAGCTAAGCCAAGCAGAAATCGACTTGCAGCAGGCAAAACTCGAACTTGTCTCAAGAGAAAACTCCTACGAACTGGCAGTGCTTAACCTAAGACACTTAATGAATGATCCTTCGCTTGAGCAATTCGATATCCGGGAGAACCTTGTCTATGAGAAGGTGAACGAAACCAGAGAGGATCTTGTGGGGCTCGCCCTTTCTCAGAACCCGGACATAAAGAGTCTCCTGGCGGACCACGGCGGAATAAAAGCCTCGCTTGCCGAGAACAGAGGGAAGTTTCTCCCGTCGGTCTTCGGCAGGGCGGCGTACAGGTTTGAAGGAGAAGGCGCCGAGACACCGGCGTTTATCGCCGGGGTCGGCATAAAGGTTCCCATCTTCGAGGGATTCTCAAGATTCGGCCAGATGTCGCAGTCAAGAGCCGAACTTGTAAGAAACGAGGCGCAGACCGAACTGCTCAGAAACAGAATAATTCTCTCTGTAGGGGAACTCTACCTCCAGCTCAAACATCTTGAGAAGAGAATAGGGATATTCGCGGATTCGGAATCGATATCGGAGAAGAACCTGCGCCTTGTGAAGGAAAGATACGAGTCCCGGAGCGCTTCAAAGATAGAGCTCGCCGAAGCTCAGGCGCTTTATGAAGAAGCGGTAGCTGACTACAAAAACTCCATATATGACTATAAAATAGTAAGGTTAAGGCTGCTAAGCCTCTGCGGAAAAGAAATACCATGAAGAACTTGCCCCGCTCAAAACTTCTCTACGCCCTCGCCGGAGTGGTCGTTATCGCCGGATACTTCATTTTTTTCGGAGGAGGAGAAGGCGAGATAAAATACGTGACCCAGAAAATCGAGAGAGGAGACATAACTTCTCTGGTAAGAGCCTCGGGAACCCTGAAACCCACGAAGGAAGCAAAGATATATTCACAGATAAACGGGACGATAAAGGAAATCCGCTCTGAGGTGAACGACGAAGTCGAAAAGGGCCAGGTGCTCGCCCTTGTAGAAGGACCGGAAGGGCTCTCGGGAGACGTTGAATACTTCAAGGAGATACTTAAGAAGACCACAACCGACCTTGAGATTTCAACCAACTCGCACGAAGCGAGTAAGAGGCTTTACGAAAAAGAACTCATTTCCCGTGAGGAATTCAACAAATCGCTTTCCGAGCACAGCATGGCAGCTGCCGCCCGGGAAAAAGCCCAGGGCGATCTTGATACGGCGCAGAGAAAGCTCGACGCGACGCGAATAACTTCAATTCTCGACGGCATAGTGCTCGAAAAAAATATCATAATCGGCGAGCAGATACACCCGAACAAATCTGAACCCCTGTACGTGCTGGCCGAGAACCCCCGAACTCTTCACCTGGTTTCAAACGTAAGTGAAGCCGACATAGGAAAAATAAAAGAGGGTCAGGATGTCCTCTTCAGAGTTGACGCATTTCCGGGGAAGAGTTTCAGCGCAAAGGTAAAGCGGGTGGCAAACTCCCCCAGCGTAAAAAACGACGTCGTCACCTATGACGTAACGTGTATTGTCCAAAACCCGGAACTTGAGCTAAAACCCGGTATGACCGCAGAAGTGAAGAAAGTCATATCAACCAAAAAAGACGTGCTTAAGATTCCTACCGCGGCCCTTCGTTTCATTCCGCCAAAGTCTTCCGCCGCAGCGGCCGAGGCGGGCGAGAACGCCTGGGTTCTCAAACAGGGCAAACTCTCGCCCGTAGCAGTAGAAACCGGGATAAGCGACGACTTTCACACGGAAATCGTAAACGGTCCCCTCTCAGAAGGAGACCAGATAGTGGTTGAGTACACCATCTCCGGCGGAAGCAACAAAGGACCGGGCTTTGCGCTCCCCCAGCCGAAAAGATTCTGATGACACCGCCCGTAATCAAGCTCAAGAACATCGGCAAAACCTACTCGAACGGAAAAGTCGAGGTCGACGCGCTTCGATCCATAGACCTTGAGATCGCACAAGGAGAATTCGTCGCCATCATGGGGTCCTCGGGGTCCGGCAAAAGCACCCTTATGAACATTCTCGGCTGCCTTGATGTGCAGAGCCAGGGAGACTACCTGCTTGACGGCTCCGACATAATGGAGCTTGAAAGCGATGAGAAAGCGGAGATAAGAAGCACGAAGATCGGCTTTGTTTTCCAGAGCTTTAATCTGCTGCCGCGAACGACGGCGCTTGAAAACGTGGAGCTGCCTCTTGTTTATTCAGCCATGCCGGGGGCGGAGAGAAAAAAGCTCGCCTCGGCCGCGCTCGCTCTCGTGGGACTTGAGCAGAGAGCGGATCACCTTCCTAACCAGCTCTCAGGGGGACAGCAGCAGAGGGTAGCGATAGCAAGGGCGGTCGTAAACAACCCGAGGATGATACTCGCAGATGAACCCACCGGAAATCTGGATACGGCAACGAGTTACGAGATAATGAAGATATTCAGAGACCTAAACGAACAGGGAAAAACGATAGTAATGATAACGCACGAAGAAGACATAGCCTCTCACTCAAAGAGAATAATAAACCTGAAGGACGGGGAGATCATTGATGACAGATCGAATAACCCGATTTAACTCTGTCAACCCTCGCAAGCAGCGACGTCACGCCTAAGTGAGAAAAAATCGTTAACGGCGCGCGGTCCTGGCTGAAGAATTGCCCTGACGCTCTAATCAGTCCTCTTCCGGCATCATCACGAATTCTGGATATGCTTCAATGCCCAACTCGCCCACATCTTGGCCCATGGCCTCGACATCCTTTGAGACCCGCAACCCCAAGGTTCGGTCGATGACAAACCACAACAGCATCGAAGACCCAAACACAAATACGCCGATGGCCAAAATGCCGATGATCTGAGCAAAGAGGCTTCCACCGGCGGCGATGCAGACCGCCAACGTTCCCCAGATGCCAGTGCAGAGATGAACAGGGACAGCACCAACAACGTCGTCGATCTTTATCATTTCAAAACCCTTCATGGACAACAGACAGACCATGCCCCCGATCGCTCCGATCACCACCGCCCAGTGATGCAGGACAATATCCGGCGCCGCTGTGATCGCGACGAGACCAGCCAGGGCGCCATTAAGTCCGGCGAACAGATCGACACGGCCCAGTACAGGCCGGGAGAGACTAAGAGCTGCCAGAACTCCAGCCGCCGCGGCTAGGTTGGTGTTGGAGAAGATGTTGCTCACCGCCACGGCATCGAATGCGCCGCTGAGGGCCAGCTGCGAACCGCCATTGAAGCCGAACCAGCCCAGCCACAGAATAAAGACGCCGAGAGTGACGACCGGAACATTGGATGGAGGGGTCGGCTTGACACTGCCATCAGCCCGGAACTTGCCCGAGCGCGGCCCAACCATGATGATTCCCGCGAGTGCTGCCCAGCCTCCTGTGGAGTGGACCACGGTGGAACCGGCAAAGTCCTTGAACCCCAATTCAGCCAACCAGCCCCCAGCCCAGGTCCAAGCGCCAACGACTGGGTAGATGACCGAGGTCAACACCAGGATGAAGAGGAAGAAAGACCAAAGCTTCACGCGCTCGGCCAGAGCGCCCGAGACAATCGAAGCCGTGGTCGCCACGAACACCATCTGGAAGAACCAGTACGACATCGCCGAGTAGCCGCTCTCGACGACGGCCGCGGCGGCTGTTTCCTCGCCGCCCAGCAGTGCCACTTCGTCGGCGGTCGAGCCGTACAGGAATCCGAGCGAACCAAACCAGCCGCCCGGCTCGACGCCGACATACATGATGTTGAAGCCGATCAGGTAATACGCCAGTCCAGCAATGGAGTAGAGACCTATGTTCTTCAAGCAAATGACCGAAGCGTTCTTCGTCCGTACCGAACCCGCCTCGAGCATTGTGAAACCTGCTGCCATCCACATCACGAGTGCACCCCACACAAGGAACCCAAACGTGTTGAAGACGAACTGTGCCTCGCCCTCAATGGCGGCCCACGCGGACACAGGCGACAAGACGCAGACCAGTAGCACCGCGACAATGCCGAATCTAGTCACAACCCAGGGGACAGCACTCCGAAAGCCCTTAAATAACCGAAAGTCATGGATGATCATAGCTGCTTTTTACCTCCTTCTACGATGGACAGCGGCCACGCAACGAGCAACAAGACCAAGACGCGGTCTTAGAGAGCATAGCGCTTTCCGGTGTTCGTGTTGAGATCAAGCTCAAAGTAATGCCGGATTACCCGATGGCCGAAAATATATTTCTCCATCTATTATAAGATACATTGCACGCTTTGAGCAACAACTGTTAATACCAAATGGAACTGTCAAATCATGATGACTTGAAACCATGTAGCTGATTCTACACTGCAGTGAACAAGCAATTCTGCCGGTTTTATTATGAAATCCAGATGCCTGCAACTTCCAGACATGACAGAAAGTCCTTGTTCCGTGTCGGAGACTGTCACCTTTGCGCTGCTGATTTTACGACATGTTTGAAAAATACTTCCAATTCCGTACAATCAAACCCAAATCAGAGTGTTGCGCTTCATAGTTGAACAGGCAACTCAAGAGGAAATCGAAATGTCAAAGATAAGCAAAATAAGAGCAAGAGAGATATTGGACTCAAGGGGAAATCCGACTATAGAAGTGGAAGTTCACTGCGCAGACGGCGCCTTCGGTCGGGCGATGGTTCCCTCGGGAGCATCGACCGGGGAGCACGAAGCGCTTGAGCTTCGGGACGGGGAAAAACGCAGATACATGGGAAAAGGGGTTTTAGAGGCAGTAAAAAACGTCCACAACATAATAGCCCCGCACCTAGCGGGTCTTGACGCGTGCGACCAAACCCGAATAGACCGAGCCATGATAGAGCTTGACGGGACGGAAACAAAGTCCCGACTCGGAGCAAACTCCATTCTGGGCGTTTCGCTTGCTTCGGCGAGAGCGGCAGCGAATTCCGAGGGGGAATCTTTTTTCAGCCATCTAGGGGACAAGGATGCCAACATCCTTCCCGTACCGCTTATGAACATAATTAACGGCGGCGCTCACGCGGATAACAACCTTGATTTTCAGGAATTCATGGTAGTGCCCCATGGATTTCCCACTTTCCGGGAAGCCCTTCGGGCGGGAGTGGAAACCTTCCACGCGCTGAAATCCATACTGGGAGCCAAGAAACTCTCAACGGCCGTCGGAGACGAAGGAGGTTTCGCCCCCTCTCTGGAATCAAACGAAGAAGCCCTCGAATGCATAATAGAGGCCATATGGAGAGCGGGGTACAAACCCGCGGAGCAGATATCCATAGCACTTGACGTAGCTTCAAGCGAATTCTTTCACGAGGGAAAATACCACGTGGAGAGAAAAACAGTGCCTGTGGCCCAGCTAATGGAAACATACGAGAAGTGGATAGAAAAATATCCTATCGTTTCCATAGAAGACCCGTTGGACGAGAATGACTGGGAAGGCTGGAAGGCTCTTACAAAAAAATAGGTTCCGCCGTCCAGCTCGTCGGAGACGATCTTTTCGTAACGAACACGAAGAGACTCTCAGACGGAATAAACTCGGGCGTGGCAAATTCGATCCTCATAAAGGTAAACCAGATAGGAACGCTTACCGAAACCCTGGAGGCTATTGAGATGGCCAAGCAGGCGGGTTATAGTTATATAATATCCCATCGCTCGGGGGAGACAGAAGACTCGACGATAGCGGACATCGCGGTTGCCACAAACGCCGGGCAGATCAAGACCGGGTCGGCGTCCCGAAGTGACAGAATAGCAAAATACAACCAGCTTCTACGCATAGAGGAGGAGCTCGGGAAGAAAGCGCGATTCGGAAATGAAAAAACGGCGCTTTGGAGCAGTTAGTGATGGCGGGAAAAACTCTTTTTGATAAAATCTGGGAATCGCACTTGGTGCACGAAGAAGAAGGCAAACCGTCCCTTCTCTACATAGATCTTCATCTCGTTCACGAAGTCACTTCCCCCCAGGCCTTTGAAGGGCTTAGAATCACGGGGCGAGAGGTAAGAAGACCCGACCTTACTTTCGCCACTATGGATCACAACGTCCCTACTACAGACCGAAGCGGACCCATTTCGGATCCCATATCCGCAAAGCAGATAGAAGCTCTGCGGCAAAACTGCAAGGATTTCGGAATAACGCTTTTCGGAATAAGAATAAACAGCCAATCCCAAGGCATAGTGCACGTGATCGGTCCCGAGCTAGGTCTCACGAAACCCGGGATGACCATAGTGTGCGGAGACAGTCACACCTCCACCCACGGGGCGTTCGGAGCACTTGCTTTCGGTATAGGGACAAGCGAAGTGGAGCATGTCCTGGCTACACAGTGCTTAAGACAAAATCGCCCTAAAGTATTTGAAATAAGGGTCGACGGTGAACGCCAGTACGGGGTTACCGCAAAAGACATAATCCTGGGGATAATCGGACATATAGGAACCGCAGGGGCCACCGGAACAGTAGTCGAATACCGCGGGGAAGCAATAGAGGCGCTTTCCATGGAAGAAAGGATGACGGTGTGCAACATGTCGATAGAGGGAGGAGCAAGGGCCGGGATGATAGCTCCTGACCAAAAGACCTTTGAGTACGTAAAAGATCGCCGGTACGCACCGAAAAACAGTAATTACAAAGAAGCCCTCGAACACTGGGAAACACTTCACACGGATCCCGATGCCGTTTTCGATAAGTCTCTCACTCTTGACGCCCGCAAAATAGCACCGCAGGTAAGCTGGGGAACTAATCCGGGAATGGTGACGGACGTAACTTCAAAAGTCCCCGACCCCAATGAGTGCGAAGACACAGGCAGGAAAAAATCAATGGAACAGGCCCTTGAATACATGGGTCTTAAGGCAAACACCCCGATAACGGACATACACGTTGACAGGGTATTTATAGGTTCCTGCACGAATTCCAGAATGGAAGATCTGCTGGCAGTTGCGAAAATGGTAAAAGGCAGAAAAGTCGCCGACGGAGTAAGCGCCATGGTAGTTCCAGGTTCCCAGCTCGTAAAGAAAAAAGCAGAGGAAATGGAACTTCACAGGATATTTACCGAAGCGGGATTCGAGTGGCGCGAGTCGGGATGCAGCATGTGTCTTGGAATGAACCCCGACATACTGGCTCCGGGGGAAAGATGCGCGAGCACGTCTAACAGAAACTTCGAGGGCCGCCAGGGAAAAGGGGGAAGAACCCACCTGGTAAGCCCGATAATGGCGGCCGCAGCGGCACTCGAGGGACATTTCGTTGACGTGCGCGGATGGGAAATAGAAAAGGGGATCTGAGATATGGAGAAACTTCAAAAGGTATCGGAAAAGTAGCGGCTCTTGACAGAATGAACGTCGACACCGACCAGATAATCCCCAAGCAGTTCCTGAAACGTATTGAGAGAACGGGGTTCGGGGAATTTTTGTTCTTCGACTGGAAGTACAACGACGACGGAACCTTAAACGAAGACTTTGAACTTAACCTTCCGAGATACGCAGATGCCTGCATACTGCTTTCGAGGGAGAATTTCGGAAGCGGCAGTTCGAGGGAACACGCTCCCTGGGCCATAAGGGAAGCTGGGTTTCGGATAATCCTGGCTCCTTCCTTCGCCGATATTTTCTACAACAACTGTTTTAAAAACTCGATACTTCCCATAGTTATTTCCAAAGACAGAACAGATGAGCTTTTCCGCCTTGTCTGGGAAAACGAAGGTTATTCCCTTGAGGTGGATCTGGTTAAGAGATCCGTAACCGGGGAAGAGATAAACTTTTCATTCGAGATAGACGATTTTAAAAGAAAAGTGCTTCTTGAGGGACTTGACGACATATCGCAGACCCTTGAGTTAAAAGACAGCATAGGAAAGTATGAAAAACTTTTCGTGGACAAAAGAAAGTGGGTTCTTCCTGAAGAGCGAGAGAGCCTTTAATCCCCCAACCTACCCCGTTTCTATTTTCTGAAGAAAAGCTTTGCTAAAAACGTGAGCAGAACGCTCAGCACTATGCAGGTCGCAATCGGAAAATAGAAACTGAAATTTTCTCTTTCGATTTTTATATCTCCGGGAAGCTTCCCGAAGAAATCAAGTTTTGCCACATAAGGCAATATGACTCCGAGCGCTATGAGCACCGCACCGAGAATAATTATGATTCTTGCGGCTTCGCTTACGTTCACACAAAAAAGATAACTGCATAAAAACAATTGAGAAATTCTCCATTGATGGTTCCCGACAATGGTTGCGTTCTAATTGTTCCTTGGTAATAATAGAAAATTTCTAAAGCTTACGTAGTACTAACAACTTCTCAGGAGAAATTCAGATGAAATACAGAAAAACCTTTTTAGTCTTGGTCATGATAGTCGCAGGATTCTTCACAATTTCCTGTGGAGACGACGATGATGAAACCCTGACTATGCTTTTCTGGCAGGCCCCTACTCTCGTCAACCCTTATCTCACCGATGGGAATAAAGATATCGACGCCAGCGCTTTGATTTTAGAACCCTTGGCGAACTACGATGAAGAAGGGAGATTGGTACCTCGACTAGCCGAGGAAATTCCGACCGTGGAAAATGGCGGCATATCAGAGGATATGACAACGATCACCTGGGAGCTTAGAGAAGGAATCCTCTGGTCCGACGGCACCCCCCTCACAGTCGAAGATGTCATATTCACTCATAGATACGCGTGCTCGCTGGGGTCTCCCAGAAGCGCGTGTAGTCTTATACAGAGCGTAAAACCCATTGACGGTTCGCCTCTTAACATCAAAATTACCTTCTTATCCCCTGTAATCTACCCATATGATCTTTTTGTCGGGGCTTCAAACCCTATTCTCCAGAAAAAACAGTTTGAGGACTGTGTCGGCGATGCGGCTGATGGATGCGAAACAGAGAATCGATATCCCATAGGGACAGGACCTTACAAAATCACCGACTTCATAGTCAGCGGGTCGGGAATGAATACCACTTCAGTTCTTACATATGAGATCAACGAATATTTCCGCGCAACCGACAAACTCTTCTCCAAGGTGGTTATCAAAGGCGGCGGGGACGCTACCTCTGCCGCCCGGGCCGTTCTGGAAACAGGAGAAGCCGATTACGCCTGGAATCTGCAAGTGGACCCTCAGACCCTAAAAACCCTGGAGGACGGCGGCAAGGGGACGATTGAACCCGCCTTTGCATCCCTCGTTGAGCACCTGATAATCAACTTCACTAATCCTGATCCGGCCCTGGGAGACCAGCGTTCAGAGTGGTCGGACGGTAATAATCCTCATCCCTTCCTGATCGACCCGGTCGTGCGCAAAGCCTTATCCCTAGCCATTGACCGCGGACATATCGCCGAACAACTGTATGGACCCAACGGCAGGGCAACCTGTAATATGCTCCCGGCACCTCCGCAGTATGCTTCACCCAATAATGATGGGTGCCTAACCCAGGACATAGAGGAAGCAAAAATTTTGCTCAACGAGGCCGGATGGATCCCTGGCGACGACGACATACGGGAAAAAGACGGAGTTCGCCTGAAGATTGTCTACAAGACAACCTCCAATAACTCGGTTCGCCAAACAACTCAAGAACTGATTAAGGGATGGTGGCGAGATATAGGAATAGAAACCGAACTGAAAGATGTTGACCAAAGTGCTTTCTTCAGTAGAGGTGATACCGACAATATCTGGAGATTCTACTCCGATGTTCAAATGTACGCCACCGGATCATCCATTGATCCACAGAGTTATCTGTCGGGCTGGCAAACTACAGAGATTACCGGCTCCGAAAATAATTGGATGGACAACAACATACCCCGCTGGTTTAATGAAGAGTACGATGACCTCTATCAGGAATTAACGCAGACTCCCATCGGCGAAGACCGCGAAAACCTGGTTATTCAATTAAATGATCTGTTGATTCAGAACTATGTAACGATCCCTCTGATTGATCGCGCTTCTGTCTCAGCCTTTAACAACAGTCTGAAGGAAGTCCGGGTAAACGGATGGGACTCTGAATTTTGGAACATCCACGAGTGGTACCGGGAATAATCCGGCCTCCTCTATCCAGCAAACTCGTGACCTAAGTCTTGCGTTCAGGCTGCTCTACTGCTTAGCAGATTAGTATCCCGAAACCCCCCTACGACTGCAACGCAACCTGAGGAAGTCTGCTCTGAACAATCACTCTTAGCGCACCAATCCCTGATTAACGCTGTATAGTCCTGGAGAGTGAAGATTAAATAAAGAGTCAAATGGTGTTATAATTTAAATGGGTTGGTTTTACGGGAGTCGGGAAACAAAAAAGGAGAGAAATGGATTAATGAGCGGAATCGGTCTTGCGCAGACCCCGAATGTCGTACAGAAGCAAAAGCTCATACTCACCCAGCATCTCAGGCTTTTCCTAAGCCTGGTCCAGATGAACACAGTTGAGCTCAGGGAATACCTTGAAGAGCAGCTCATAGAGAACCCGGCCCTTGAAGAAGACCCTGACCCATCCGCCGAGACGGAGAAAGAAGACCTAGGAGAATCCCTTCTGAATGAACTCGGTCCGACAGAAACCGACTACCCAATGCCCGAAGAGGTCTCCGCGGAGATAAACGAGGCGGCGGAATGGGAAAACCAGATTCCCGATCAGGATTCCCTGTTTGAGCACCTGCACTGGCAACTCTCAATGACTGATTTAAACGAACGGCAAAAACAGATAGCTTCGCTTATCATCGGAAACATAAACGAGGACGGATACCTTGAGATTGAACTTGAGGAAATAGCAAAACTGCTTGACGGAAAAGACTCATCCACGGCGGATGGAGATCATATGGCGGAAGTAGCACGGATCGCCGAGAAGATACGCATCACGTTTGACCCCGTCGGGATCGGTTCCCGCTCCCTCTCCGAGTGTCTTGCCGCGCAGGCTATGGATCTCGGTTACGAAAGGGAAAGTTCGCTTGTGCGGGTAGTGGAAAACCATATCGACGATCTGGGCAGAAAAGACTATGACAATATCTGTTCGAAACTTGAATTAAGCAGAGAAGAGATAAAGGAGATCGAAACCGTAATAACATCTCTTGAGCCCAAGCCGGGGCGCCCTTATTACACCAAGGATGCAGCCAGAAACATCGTTCCCGACTTTTACGTGTACAAGGTGGGAGATGACCTTCAGATGCAGTCAAACAGAAGTTTTCCTAAACTCAGGATAAGTTCCTACTGCAGAAAAATTCTCGCAGACCGCGCTAACCTCACGGGAGAAACCACGGACTACCTGCGGGAGAAGATCGAGGTTGCCCAGAGAATCGTCCGCTGTATCGAAGAGCGGGAAACCACAATACGCAAGGTGATGGAAAAAATCGTAAACGAGCAAAAGGAATTTTTCGACCATGGCAATGCTCACATAAAACCCCTGAGACTAAAGGACGTGGCTGATACCGTGGGCATTCACGAATCAACCGTGAGCCGTATAACTAGCAGAAAATACATACAATGCCCCCAGGGAGTAATAGAGCTTAAAAAACTTTTCTCAAGAGCAGTTCACTCATCGAACGGAAAAAAGATTTCGCTTGAGAAGATAAAATCAATGATAAGAGAGATAGTCAACGAGGAACCGGCCGAATGCGCATTCTCAGATGAAGACATATCCAAGATACTTTCCATGAAGAACATAAAAGTCGCGAGAAGAACGGTTGCAAAATACAGAAAAACACTTGGCATACCAAGTTCATCAAAAAGACTCTCAAAGGAGGTTTGAACCATGAAAATCGATATCACCACGAAAAACATTCCCGACAGAAGAAAATCGGAGCACCTAAAGCGTTACGCGATGAAGAAAATGCCAAAGCTCCAGAGGTACATAGACCCTGAGAGAAACCCTTCAGAGGCAAAAATACTTCTTTCGGCGGAAAAACTCAGAAACAATGCGGAAATAACTATCAGTTCGGGACCCTTAAAAGCATCCGCTTCAGTAGAAACGGAGGAAATGCACTCCGCCATAGACAAGCTTTTCGACACTATCATAAAGCAACTGCGAAGAAGGACGGACAAGCAGTTGACTCTGAGAAGAAGAAAGATCTCAAAGACTCCTTCCGCGGCGCGCGAACAGAGAGCGGAGCAGGAAGACAACCTGAGAGTGGATCACCAGTTTCTGAGCCCCAAGCCCATGAGCGTTGCGGAGGCGCTGCTTCAGCTTGACGCGTCCGAAGAGGATTTTGTAGCCTTCAGAAACAGCGAGACTCTTGAAATGAATGTTGTTTACAAGAAAACCGATTCGAAAAAGGTAGGACTTCTTACCCCCTGAACGCGGAAAAAGAAAAGTGAAAATCTCGGAATGCCTGGAAAAAAATTCCGTATTTCCCGAACTCGTTTCGACTACAAAACCGGATGTGTTGCGGGAGCTGTCAGAAAAAGTCGCAGAATCCCTGCCCAGGCTTAACGTGCAGAGACTCAGCGAGACTCTGATTGAACGGGAGGGGCTATGCAGCACCGCGATTGATTCCGGGGTAGCGATTCCGCATGTAAAGCTTCTTGATATTCCGGATATAACCATAGCAGTTGCCAGAAGCGAAACTGGGGTAGATTTTGACTCACTAGACGGAGAGAAGACCCATCTGTTTGCCGTTTTGATAACCCCTGAGAACTGTCCCACGGAAACTCGGATAACCTTGCTTGCGCGAATATCCAGAATACTCGGGCAAGATGGCGTGAGATCTAAACTGATTGCCTCAAAAGAGGCTTCTGAGATTTATAACCTGCTTATTGAAGAAGATGAAAAACTCTGAAAATAATCACTCCCTATCAGTCGGGGATTTTTACGGAAAGTTCGGAGAGAAACTCTGCCTTGAACCCGTCCTCGGAGAAAAGGGTTTTGAAAGACGCATAATCTCGCCGAGCGCCAAAAAGCCGGGACTGAGAATGATTGAAGAAAGAATAGAGCTCGAGGAGGGAAACATACAGGTACTCGGCAGAACTGAAATCTCCTACATAAACGGATTTCCCGGCGGAACTCAGAAAAAGATAATAACGAATCTCCTGTCAAACGATATTCCCTGTTTCATACTCTCAAAGGGGGCTCGCCCGGGGAAAGCCTTTACCGACCATTTTGAAAGGAAACAGATACCGCTTTTTACCACAACACTGGGCACGGGGAAATTCATAACCATTCTGAATGAACTGCTCGCCGAGGAATTCGCAACCCGGATAACGGTTCACGGAGTACTTCTGGATGTGCATCACATGGGAGTTCTGATCCTCGGGAAAAGCGGAATCGGCAAAAGCGAATGCGCAATTGATCTTATAATACAGGGTTCCAAGCTTATAGCAGACGACGTGGTCGAGATAAGGAAAATAGGCTCTCAGACGCTTGTCGGAGTGGGTCCAGAGAACATAAGGTACCTTATGGAAGTAAGGGGAATAGGCATAGTGAACATAAAGGACCTTTTCGGAACCACCTGCGTTATGGAAAAAAGGGAAATCGACATAGTTATAGAGCTTCACCAGTGGAACTCCGAGACGGAATACGATCGTCTGGGCATGGATACAAAGACATACTCCATACTGGACATAGAGTTGCCGTACACGATACTGCCGGTGAGTCCGGGCAGGAATATGGCATCGGTAATAGACGTGGCGGTGCGAAACCAGATACTGAAGGAAACCGGCAAAAAAATCGAGATTCCCTCCGGCATTCGGGAATAATGGAACGGATAATAATACTGAGCGGGCTCTCCGGTTCGGGAAAAAGCACCGCGGCGAAAGCACTTGAAGACCTGGGCTTTTTCTGCGTAGACAACCTACCTCCCGAGCTTCTTTTTTCTTTTATCGATCTTTGCGGAAAATCTCTTACTCAGATAAAAAAGGCGGTCGTAGTCATTGACATACGCATACCGGTAAAAGATACGCTTTATGATTTCGAAAAAGTGCTGGGGAAGATAAGAGAATCGGCCGAAAGAGTCGACCTTGTCTTTCTTGAATGCTCGGATGAGGCCATTGTCAAAAGATACAAGGAGACAAGGAGAATTCACCCGCTTGGGGCAGAGAAACCCCTTCCCGAGGGGATATCCGAGGAAAAGCGGATTTTATCGAACATACGCGAACTCTCGGACAACCGCATAGACACAACCACTCTCAGTGTTCACGACTTAAAGGCGATTGTAGCCAAGATTGCCGAAACAACCGACAACAAGCAGACTCCCCTTCTTACGCTTCTCTCTTTCGGCTACAGGTACGGAGTTCCCGAAGACGCGGATCTGGTTTTTGACGTTCGCTTTTTGAAAAACCCTCATTTTACCGAATCCCTAAGAGATCTTGACGGAACCACGGACAAAGTCGTGGACTTCGTTATGTCGGATAAAGCTTCGCAGGAGTTTCTGGAAAAGCTGTGTTCCTTTCTGCGCTTTTTGATCCCGAAATATTCCGAGGAAGGAAAATCATATCTTACCTTGGGAATAGGTTGCACCGGCGGGAAACACCGCTCGGTAGTCATAGCGGGCGCTCTGAGCGAAAAACTCTCCGAATACTCCGCGATTATTAGACACAGGGATATAAATAAGCTATAAAAATCCTATGTTTTCCATAGTAGTGGTCACACACGGAGAGCTCGCGAAGGAGCTTATATCGGCCGTAAACTTCATTCTGCCTGAAAAACCCAGAGTCAAGATGACCGCGGTCTCAATAGACGCTTCGAAAGACTCCAAGGATTTCGAAAAGAAGGTACGAGCTTCAGTTGATACCGTTGACGAAGGAGACGGAATACTGCTTGTAACCGACATGTTCGGAGGAACACCTTCCAACATAAGCCTGATGTTTCTTGAGAGCGGCGAAATGGAGGTAATCTCAGGGGTAAACCTGCCTATGCTCCTAAAACTCGGCACTGTTAAGGAAGAAACTACTCTCAAAGAAGCGGTGGGGCTCGCGGCTAAGGCGGGAAGAGATAACATAATAGTGGCAAGTGAACTTCTTAATAAAAACGGTTAGAATACGCCGGAGAGGATGCTGAAATGGACGTAAATACGCTTGACTCCGTAATCGAAATGTATACAAATCACCTCCTTCAGGGTGAACTCGAGGGATTCAAGATCGAGATATCCCCCGAAATACAGGATGAACTCGCGGCAATAGCCCTTTATCTCGATTCAAAGACCGTCAGGGCTTCAGGGGAAATAGAAGAATTCTACGAAGGGTATAAAAGAGCGGCGTTTGACATACTTTCTTTCATGGGGGTTGAGTTCTTCGAAGACAGGGAGAACAAGCTGATCAAGATAATGAAGTCAGACTATAGCTCCCAGCTTCAGGAAGAGCTTAAAAAGAATATCTGGGGATAAAAAGTACCCTCCCCCGTAAAATTCCCGGCCTCGATTATGGATTTTCAAAATTCGTTTGATCATTTTGTCTTTGACCTAGATGGAGTTATATATTCCGGCGAAAAAACCATTGGCGACTCCCCCCGAGTGCTTGAAACATTAAGGAAGAATAAAAAGGGCATACGTTTCATAACTAATAACCCCTCTCGGTCACCCTCGGACTATGCCGAGAAGCTTAGCAAGCTCGGAATTGAATCATACGATAGCGAGTTTGTAACTTCCCCCATGGCAACCGTTTCTCTCATAAAGGAAAAAACACCCTCTGAAAAATGGAAAACTGTCTTCATAATGGGAAGTGACTACTTGAAAAACGAGGTCCGGAGAACCGGACTGGTTGAGCTTTACGGAGAGAATTCTCTCGGTGCAGACCTCGTGGTTATGGGAAGCCATCCTGAATTCAACCTCGAGGAAATAAAAACCGCCTCCATAGCTATCGGGAACGGGGCAGGCTTTATCGGCACGAACGCAGATTACTTCTATCCCTGCGAACACGGCCGGGCTCCTGCGACAGGAGCCCTTCTCGCTTCAGTAGAAGCCGCGTCGGGAAAGAAGGCTGTGACGGCTGGAAAACCCGAGAGATACATGTTTGATCTCCTGGAAGAAAGCGGGGTAGCACCGACAAAAAAAACCCTTCTAGTCGGAGACAGTCTCAGCACCGACGTTGCCGGAGGGAAAAAAGCGGGTTACAGTACGGCGCTTGTGCTGAGCGGAGTTACTAAAAAGACCGACCTTGGGAACAATGAAATAACGCCCGATTTTATCCTGGAGAACATCTCTTTTCTTTTAGGATCGCGGCAAGGAACAGATCATAAATGAGAGTGGACCGCATCCCTTAACCGAGACTTAATCTCGGGCTGTTGACTTTTAGTAACCGGGGTGTAGTGTTTGGATAGAAATTTTTCCCGCCGGAGGCAACCATGCTCAAATTTATCAAAAAAGAAGATGAAAACCCGAATTACCCCTTAGATGTGTTTGATGAAGAAGATGAATTTGAGGATGAATTCGCTGATGAGTTTGACGAACTCTTCGAAGAAGTAAACTACCTTTATTACGATGACGACTCAGAAGAAATTCTCGGAGATGAGAAAGAAAGAAGAGTACTTCACTGAGTACCGGCGTGATGATTCGTTATCATTTTTATAAACTCTCTAAGAACCTTTTTACAATTCCCAGATCCGAGCCTTGAAACCGAATTCAAGACACTCTGAGTTCCATGCACAGTTCAGAACGCCTTAAATTAAATTGAACTCTCTCTATCAGAAGCGCATACGTGTAACCACGCCGAAAGTACGGGGCTGTCCAACTCTGTAAGCAAGACGGGCCCGTCCTCCCCGCTCACGGTCAAATGAAAGCTCCACGTTTTCATCCGTAAGATTCTTTACGTAAGCCGTGAATTCGATGTTTTCATAGACCAGGCCCGCGGAAAGGTTAAACAGATGGTATGAATCGAGCAGCAGATCAACCTCAGTAGTCTGGTCGGCGGGAATACCGGCGTATGGAAGATCATGCGTGAAGACTTCATTGCCGGGCACCTGATCACCTGACTGCGTGATGCTGTCGCCCACGAACTGCCATGAACCAGATATATAGCTTTCTCTAGCGCTCAGAAGACCTGGAAGAGTATAGGTCGCAGACCCCGATAACTGCCAGTCAGGAACCGAAGGTATTCTGTTACCCTCTTCTATCCCTTCAACCACGGCACTCCCGTCTGCCGTCCTGATTGTGGAATCAAACTCCGCTTCCAGGTAGCTTCCGGCAAAAGCAAGCAGCAAAGATCTTGTCGGCTGAATAGACAGCTCAAGTTCCGCTCCCATCGTGTGAGACTCCGGTACGCTGATCGTAACCCGGGAAGAGCACGGTCCTGCGTCAACGTTTACACCCAGATTATCAATATCGGTATAAAAAACCGAGCCGTTGAGCGTAACGTTCTCAAAAGAGGACTTAAAACCGACTTCATAGTTCCAGAGAGTCTCGTCCTCAAACTCCTGATAACCCCTGTAAGTATCGTAATCGTCTCCGCAGAGCGGTTCATTAAGAGGATCATTCACTCCGCCGAGACGGAATCCACGGGAAATCTGCGCATTAACTGTGACATTATCGTTAGCATCGTAGCTCACCATGAATCTAGGCGTAAATCCGTCGGAGGAAACTGTTGTATCCTGATTTTGAGCATCACTATTGGAAAAAACACCGCCTGACTTGAAAGTCTTATCCTCTTCCCAGTCATACCAGCGCAGACCGGCTGTTATGTCCAGACGTTCAAGCAACGCATAGGTAGCCTCTCCAAAAATCGCTACCTGCCTTAAGTCGTACGTAAGTTCGGAACTATAGTTAGAATCTATATCGGGAAACCCATTGCTAACATCTGAAAGCGTTGCACCAAGCTTGCTAAGAACATGTTCCAGAGCAAGAGCATCATAACCCGGAGTAAGGTTGCGCTGCGAATAGTCACGCTCCACATCCGCGTAGAAAACACCCGCAAGCCACTGAAGTGCGCTGTCATCACCTGAACTCAAGCGCAGCTCATGGGTCATCTGCTCCAAATCGGTAGTATCGCGCAGATTACCAGGAATTGATACTTTATCCTCTGGAAAAGTAAAGGGATTGGGATCGGGTCCTAACATTGGAGGATACCCACCGAAGGGGCTTACGCCCACGCTTCCGGTAAGCGCACTGCTGTCTCGGCTGACCAGAATGTCGCGGTTTATATAGCTTGCCGAGTAGGTCACATCGAAAATATCTTCTATCTCCCACTCCACTACCGTATCTAGAATCAAAGTTTCATCTTCAAAGTCCTCGTCACGCAGCAAGAACTGTTCCCTCTCCCCAAGAGTAATCGGGGTACGTATCGCGGGATCAGTATAGGGGTTTGCAAAAAGGTTAAATACCTCCTGGCGGTTAAAACCTCCAAGATCAATTTTCTGATATACAACGCGCGGGGTTATGGACAAGTTTTCGGTCGGCTCCCACAAAAGGGCAACGCGCCCGCCGAAGCGGTCTCCGTCGTTTACATCTTCATCCACGGTTCCCCCTTCCTTGCGCGCATCGATGAAACCGCCGTATCTGGTACCGTAAGCAACCAGACGAACGGCCGCGTCATCGCCCAGAGGAACATTGAGGGCAGTTTTCAGATGACCCCCAAGAGAACCTTCGTCAAGATAGTTTCCGTCAATCTCAACTTTAACCTCGTTTACACCTAAAAGCGGCTGATTGGTTATATAGCGAACGGTGCCGCCGATCGAGCCTGATCCGAAGAGAGTGCCCTGCGGTCCCCGGAGGGTTTCCACCCGGTTCAGATCAAAAAGATCAATGTCAGGAGTAAAAAGCGATAAAGATATAGGGGTTTCGTCAAGATAGACACCCACCTGTTCTTTTACGCCGGGCTGATCCCGCACTATCTGTCCGGAAGAAACGCCACGGATCGTAACCACGCTTTGGCCCGGACCTAGGTTCTGTATGGAGAGCCCGGCCACGTTGCGGGAAAGATCCTCCAAGTTAGTTGTGTTAAGGCGTTTGATATCCTCTTCTGACTGAACATTTAAGGAAAAGGGCACATCCTGGGCAAGCTGGGCACGCTTGGTAGCGGTCACAACCATTCTCTGGAGCGTGTAACTGGCTCCCTCTACCGCACTGGGATTTTCCGTTTGCTCATCCTGTCCTTCTTGCGCAACCGCATTTATGGAAAAAACGAGTACAAACAAGAAAAGAAATGCAAAAAATCTTATAGCTACACCAAGCTGAGTTCTAAAATTCATCTCCAAAACCTCCATAATATCAACCGTTTGTAACAATAATAGTACTGCCCCTCAGGCAATATTCGGATTTTAACACATTTGCTTCAGGATTTGCTAGAAAAAATGCCCAGGGCCGGACTCGAACCGGCACGGGAGATACTCCCGAGGGATTTTAAGTCCCTTGCGTCTACCAATTCCGCCACCCGGGCATTGTGCTGAACGAAGTTCAGAACTGGAGGCGGCGCCCGGAATCGAACCGGGGTATAACGGTTTTGCAGACCGTTGCCTTACCTCTTGGCTACGCCGCCCCTGTAGCATGGAGTCTTGAATTCTACCGAAAAAAAGAAGTTTTGTGAATTCTGCCAAACCATGCGTCGGGGTTCTCTTACGACGCGGGATCAATTTCGAAGCTTCCCGTAACAAGCACCTTTCCCGACAAGCAGACACGTCCCTCAAGAAGTCTTGTATGAACGAGGCCACCCCTTTTTGACGCCTGGTAGCCGGTGAGTTCTTTTTTCCCGAGCCTGCGGCTCCAGAAAGGGCAGAGGCAACAGTGAGCGGACCCCGTAACCGGATCCTCCTCTATCCCGGCGTTGGGAGCGAAAAAACGTGATACAAAATCGTAGCGGTCAGAACTTGAGGTACTTGTTATTATAAATCCTCTCGAATCAAGTTTCCCAACGTGGCCAAGTTCCGGGACGGCGCTTCTTATCATTTCCTCGCTTTCGTAAAGAGCAATGTAATCAAAGCGGTTCCTGCCGACGTAAAGGGGCACAGAGGGAATTGCCTTAAGAAGATCTTCCGGCGCTTCCACTTCCCAAGGATCTTCTGAGGGAAAATCCATCTCTATAAGATCGTTTTTTCTGCTTGCGGTAAGAACCCCGCTTTTTGTGGAAAACACAGCGTCTTCCGCCTCTGGGATTATGCCGAGAGTAAAAAGAATGTGGGCGCTTGCCAGGGTAGCGTGTCCGCACAGGTCAACTTCCGTCTCGGGAGTAAACCACCTGAGTTCAAAGACGCCTTTTCTCTTGAGAAAAAAAGCCGTCTCGGAAAGGTTTATGCGGGAAGCGATTTTCTGTTTTGTCCATTCCGGCACATCTTTTTCAAGAATACATACCGCAGCAGGATTCCCTGAACCCGGTCCGTCGGTAAAGGCATCAACGGTGTATACCCTCATCAGAAACCAGCTGGGAATCCCGCCGTGTCACGAATGCTGGGACGCCGTTTGAGAGTCAAAATCGCATCCTTTATCCCCGCGAGGGTCAGGGGGAACATGTTGTCTTCGTAAAAATCGTTTAACATGCCTATGCTTTCAGTCCACTTCCAGTCATCCCGCGGCACAGGGTTGAGCCACACGGTAGAAGGATATTTCGCTTTTACTCTCCCGAGCCATCTCAGGCCGGGCTCGTCGTTATTGTGCTCAACGCTTCCGTTGGGATAGACAAGTTCCCACGGGGACATGGACGCGTCACCGACTATAATGCACTTGTAATCGCCGTTGTATTTATTAAGTACCGAGAATGTGGGTATCCGCTCGCTGAAACGCCTCGCGTTGTCTTTCCACACGGATTCGTAGATGCAGTTGTGGAAGTAGTAGAATTCAAGGTGCTTGAACTCGTGTCTGGCTGCGGAAAAAAGCCTTGAGCAAAGCTCGACATGATCCTCCATTGAACCTCCGACGTCAAAAAACATAAGCACCTTGACGTTGTTTTTCCGCGAGGGGACAAATTCAAGGTCAAGCAATCCCGCATTCTTCGAAGTCCTGTCGACCGTCTTCTCAATGTCAAGCTCCTCCCCCACCCCTTCTCTTGTGAGAACCCTGAGTTTTCTCAGCGCCATTTTCATGTTCCTCACGTTTAACTCCACCGAATCGTCAAGGTCGCGAAATTCCCTTTTGTCCCATACCTTAACGGCCCGCCTCTGCCTGCCACCGTCCTGCCCTATACGAACCCCGGCGGGATTGTAACCGTACGCTCCGTAAGGCGAAGTGCCCCCGGTGCCTATCCATCTGTTCCCACCCTGATGGCGTTTTCTCTGTTTCTCGAAAATCTCTCTTAACCTCTCCATCAGTTCCTCAAGCCCGCCCATGGAACGGATCATTTCCTTATCCTCTTCAGAAAGGGCGTTCTCGAAGTTTTTGCGCAACCACTCAAGCGGAATTTGCATGAGCTGCTCGGTATCGGCAAGCTGGGCTCCCCTGAAATAAGCGGAGAAAAGCTTGTCAAACCTGTCCAGGTGACGCTCGTCTTTTACCATTACGCAGCGGCTTAGATAGTAAAAATCGGTCGTGTCATAACCGATCACGCCGCGGTCGAGGGCTTCGAGAAAAGTAAGATACTCTTTTAAGGTGACGGGAAATCCGTCGTTTTTAAGCAGCAGGAAAAAATCAAGAAACATGAACGTATCCCCCGGCCTTCATCTTCTGAATCTTCGCCTGATCACCTCAAGCATCTCGTAGTCAGCCTCGTTCTTGATAAGTGCACCCGAGTAAGGCGGGAGACTCTCTTCAAGATCCACTCCAGGGAGTTCCCCGGCGGCCACGCGGTCAGCCGCGAGAAGCTTTATCCAGTCTATAAGTTCGCTTGTTGAAGGTTTTTTCTTAAGACCCTCGATTTCCCTTACGGAATAAAAAAGCGTAAGCGCGTTATCCATAAGCTTTCGCCCGAGATCCGGGTAATGCACCTTTACTATTTCCTCAAGAGTCTCGCGGTCGGGAAAAGCTATGTAGTGAAAAAAGCATCTTCTTAAAAAAGCGTCCGGAAGTTCCTTTTCGTTATTGGAAGTAATTATCACTATGACTCTTTTAACCGCCCTTACGGTCTTTTTGAGCTCGTAGCAGTAAAATTCCATCTTGTCCAGCTCAAGAAGAAGGTCGTTTGGAAACTCTATGTCCGCCTTGTCTATCTCGTCAATCAGAAGCACCACCTGTTCGGGACTCTCAAAAGCCTCCCAGAGCTTTCCCTTCTTTATGTAGTTTGAGATATCGTTTACTCTCTCGTCCCCGAGCTGTGAATCGCGAAGCCTGGCGACGGCGTCGTATTCGTAGAGGCCCTGCTGGGCCGTCGTAGTGGACTTTATATGCCAGGTTATAAGTGACTTTCCAAGCGCCTTTGCAACCTCGAACGCGAGCATGGTCTTACCCGTGCCCGGCTCGCCCTTCACAAGAAGTGGACGCTCAAGCGTAATGGACGCATTAACGGCTACGGACAAGTCTTTTGTGGCTATGTAATCGCTTGTGCCCTTGAATTTCATTTTTCATCCATCCTCGGGGGACCGCAAAGACCCCGCTTACTTATTGAATACGATTGTCCTGTTTTTGTAAATTAAAATCTCCCGGTTTATATGGGACCAGATCGCGTTTGAAAGAACCAGCTTCTCAAGATCCTGCCCCTTTCTTATGAGGTCGTCTATCGAATCATCATAATTAACCTTTATGACATCCTGCTCTATTATGGGTCCCGAATCGAGCTCCTCGGTTACGTAATGACAGGTCGCTCCGACCACCTTAACCCCTCTCTCGTACGCGGAGTGATAGGGGCGCGCCCCCGGAAAGGCCGGAAGAAACGAATGGTGAATATTAATCATTCTGTTTGTGTAATGCGATACGAAACTCCCGGTAAAAATCTGCATATACCTTGCGAGAACTATAAAATCCACATCGTAGCGGCGGAGAAGCTCAAGCTGCTCGGCTTCCACTTCTTCCTTGCTGTCCCCGACGTTTTCGAAAACGTAAAAATCCGCTCCATGAAGACCTGCCACATCCCTGAGGTCGGGGTGATTGCTTATCACAAGGGGCATCTCAACGTTCCATTCCCTGGCGCGAAGCCTGTAAATTATGTCTGAGAGGCAGTGGGGAAGCTTGGAAACGAAAACCGCCATGCGCGGCACGTCCCCAGTGAAGAAAAGCTCGAATTTCATGTCGAATTTTTGCGCCACTTTCTCGCGGAAAATCTCTTCGGTTTCCTCGCGGGAGAGGGTAAAACCGTTCATCCCCCACTTAGCCCGGATAAAAGTCACCAGATCGGCCGTATCAACGCAATGCTGCAGGGCATGAATATTCCCGCCGTATTCGAATATAAAGTTGGTGACCGCGCGAACCAGACCGGGGCGGTCGGGGGAGTGCACGAGCAAAATTGCTTCTTCCTGTTTTTCCGGCATTTTTAGTTAAGAACCGTTTCCTGGTTTTTCATAGCTCCCGCCCGTAAGGCTACGACCAGGGCTCCTTGTAGTAGTAGGTAAAGTTAGCGACTTTCGGTCGTTCCGTCCAACCCTTTTTTTCGTAAAAGCCCCGCAGATACGACGGTTTGTTCTTGCCGTTGGTCACCATAAGACGGTAGACATCTCTTTCTTTGCCCTCTTCCATAACCGCCTCGATAAGACGGCTTCCCGCCCCCATGCCGCTTGCCGAGGGGCTGACGAACAGGTCTGAGACATAGCCCTCATAGCTTCCGAGCATCACAAACGGTACCCAGTGAACGGTGGTGAACCCGAGAACCCTGCCCCCGGGGTCGCAAGCCACGTACATAGTGTGCCCTTCCGGATCCCCGCCGGCCTGCAGTATCAGGTCCCGAATGGGGGACGATACCTCCTCAAGCGGAAGAGAATTTCTCCTCTCAGACCAGCCGATTTCCTTCAGTATCAGGGCCATCGCCTCTGCATCATCGCCGATGGCTTTTCTTACGGTGATTTTTTTCAAAGTTCTTCCCGTAACAGCATTAATTATTTCTTTTTCCCCAGAGTCTCAACCAAAGCCCCGAGGCTCTCCAAAACCCCCTGACTGCGCAGAATTCCCGGAAGCTCCTGGTCAAGCTCGGCGCAGGCTCCCTCCATGTTCGCCACGGTCTCACGGCGAAGGGCCGTTTTAGAAAAAGCGTAGCCGGGAATAAGCGACGGGCCGTATTGTCCCGCGAAATCAATACAGTGAGAAAGAAGCTTGTCCGCTTCACGGCTCTCATCGAAAAAACCGAGTCTGACAGCGTCGCGCGGTTCGTAAAGAAAACCGGTTGTCATGACTTGCTGCGCGATTGCCGTACCCAGCACGTAAAGCACGATCTGAGCTATGGCCGAGGGAACGGGAAAACCTATGGTGATTTCATTAAGGCCGAACCTTGCCCCTGAATCAACGCATACCCTGTAATCGCAGCAAAGCGCGAGTATGAGTCCACCAGCTATCGCATGGCCGTTTACCGCCGCCACAACCGGTCTTTCATAAGTGAAAACCCGAAGCAGAGCCCCGCGAAAACGCTTGTACCACTGCCAAATTTCCTCTTCATCTCCGTTAGAAAAAAGCGAAAGGTGGTACTTAAGGTCAAGGCCCGCGGAAAAAGCCCTCTGTGATGAGGTAAGTACTACGGGGCTTTCTGTATGGGCGCTTTCAAGTGTCGCAAAAGCTTCGTCAAGATCGCTGAAAAAATCCTCGTTCATGACGTTCATCAGATTTGAGTTCATGTGCACGACCGCAACGTCGCCCGTTCTTTCGATTTCCCAGCTCATAATTTTTCTCCATCCACGCGGAAGCTTAAATTAACCCACTTTACCCCCCGATTGACGGCTCCACGAATCCCTCAGGGAAACCGTCCTGTTAAAAACTGGCGCCCCGGACACCGAATCAACGGAATCAAGTACGAAATATCCCTTCCTTTCAAACTGGCAGTTAATATCCCCGGCACAGTCCCCAAGAGCCGGTTCGGCCGCGCAGTTCTCAAGTATCCGTAGGGAATCCGGATTCAGGAACTCGGTAAACTCTCTTTGCTTATCAGCCATTGGGTTGGGAACGGTAAAAAGTCTGTCGTAGAGTCTGACGGTCACCCTCGAGGCGCTTTTTGCGCTGACCCAGTGTATAGTGCCTCTTACTTTCCTTCCGTCGGGCGCGCTCCCGCCTCTTGTGTCAGGGTCGTATTCACAGTGAACCTCGGTTACTTCACCGGTTGTCGGGTCGCGCTCAAAGCCCACGCACCTTACTATGTAGGCATAGCGCAGGCGCACTTCGGAACCCGGGGAGAGCCTGTAGAACTTTTTCGGCGGATCTTCCATGAAATCATCTCTTTCAATGAAAAGCTCCCTTGAAAACGGCACCTTCCTTTTTCCCATGGAAGGGTCTTCCGGGTTGTTTACCGCATCGAGTTCCTCTTCTTTGCCCTCGGGATAATTGACTATCACCACTTTCAGCGGATCGAGTACCACCATCATCCTCTGCGCCCTCCTGTTAAGGTCTTCCCTGATGCTGTGTTCGAGAAGCTCCATGTCTATAACGCTGTCCTGTTTCGTGATGCCTATTTTTCGGCAGAAATCCTTTATCGACTCAGGCGTGTATCCCCTTCTGCGCAGCCCCGAGATTGTGGGCATCCTGGGGTCATCCCAGCCGCTTACGAACCCCTCGGAAACAAGCTTCATGAGATTCCTTTTGCTAAGAACCGTGTAACTGAGGTTAAGCCTTGCGAACTCTATCTGCCGGGAATGGTATATGCCGAGCTGGACGATAAACCAGTCGTAAAGAGGCCGGTGATCCTCAAACTCAAGAGTGCAGAGTGAGTGGGTGATGCCCTCAATTGAATCACTCTGTCCGTGCGCCCAGTCATACATCGGATAAATAGACCAGGAATCCCTGGTGCGGGGATGAGGCTTTTTCATTATCCGGTACATGACCGGATCGCGCATGTTCATGTTGCCAGAAGCCATGTCTATTTTGGCCCGCAGAACATACTGTCCATCGTCGAAATCCCCGTTCCTCATCGCTTGGAAAAGTCCCAGGCTCTCCTCAACTGATCTTTCCCTTGAAGGACTCTCTCTCCCGGGTTCTGAAAGCGTTCCCCTGTATTCTCTTATTTCCTCAGCGCTCAGGTCATCCACGTAGGCTTTTCCCTCGCCTATCAGTTGCAGAGCGTATTCATAGAGCTGCTCGAAATAGTCCGAGGCGTAATAAATCCTGTTTTCCCAGTCAAACCCCAACCATCTGACATCCTCCTTTATGGCCTCTTCATACTCGATGTCTTCCTTTGAGGGGTTGGTGTCGTCAAAGCGGAGGTTGCACTCTCCGCCGAATTCCTCGGCGATACCGAAATTAAGACATATGGATTTCGCATGGCCGATATGGAGGTATCCGTTGGGCTCGGGCGGAAAACGGGTAACGGGCTTTTCGATGCCGGATTCGAGGTCACTCCTTATCCTGGCCCTTATGAAATCTTCAGACTCTGAATATTCGTTGTTATCCGCCTTCGGTTTCATGATTACACCCGATGATATCCACCGAACGAGAGAATGGAGTTTTGGGCAATTCCCCGTGGCGGGGAAAACCCACTATTTCCATTTTATGTTGCACCCGATGCTCGGAATCTGCTCCCAGTCAACCGCTTCGCCCGCTACAATGGAGTCGAGTGCCATTCTCATATCTTTTCCGGTAACCGGTTTTCCGTTTCCGGGTCTTGAGTCGTCAAACTGTCCCCTGTAAACACACTTAAGGTCCCGGTCGTAAACGAAAAAATCAGGAGTGCAGGCGGCATCATAGGCCTTGGCAACTTCCTGGGTCTCATCAAACAGGTAAGGAAACTTATATCCCTTTTCCTCGGCGACTTCCCTCATCTTTTCGGGAGAATCATCAGGGTAGTTCTCAACGTCGTTTGAATTTATTGCTACGAAGGAAACTCCTTTGGGAATGTACTCATCGGCAACTTCCACAAGCCCATCCTGCAAGTGCTTAACATAAGGACAATGATTGCATATAAACATAAGCACCGTAGCCACATCCGACTTAAGATCGCCAAGCGACAGTTCGCTTCCGCTTACGACATCCGGCAACCGGAAGTCAGGAGCCTCGCTCCCCAACGGAATCATCGTCGATAGAGTCTTAACCATTGTTTTTATCTTCTCCTGGTTCTTAGGTTATTTGTCAGTGAAACCGATCCGTTTGTGCGAACCGTCGCAAAACGGCTTGTTCTCAGAAGCACCGCAGCGGCAAAGATAGTAAGGGTCATCCCCCGAGAGCCCCGAATCATCCTCAACGCAAAGCTCAATATCCCCACAGACCTCGTAGGGACCGTCCCCAAGAGACCTTACAACCGCATCCCCTTCCTTGCCGGGGGCAGAGGACTCCGCAGGGGAAAGACTGCTCTTAAAACTCGCCCCTTTATGGGAGCCGTCACAAAACGGCTTGTTCCCAGAAGCTCCGCAGCGGCAAAGAGCGACTTTCTTTTTTATCGCAAGTCCGTTACCTTCCCCGTCTTCAAGCGAGTTGAGGTCGCTAACAATCAGGGGACCGTCATCCATGATCTCTATTTTGGCTTTTTCGCTCATATCGTGCTATTAGTTAAGATAATCCACCCCATTCAGACAGCCATCGTTTAAGCCTGAGTTTACATCTTTTCGACAACCATTGCTATACCCATACCGCCCCCCATGCACAAAGAAACCATCCCGTATCCTCCGGGGCGGACGTTTTCAAATTCATGAAGGAGTTTCACAAGCAGTACCGCTCCCGTGGCCCCTACCGGGTGCCCGAGGGCTATAGCTCCGCCGTTTATGTTCAATTTCTCCTCCGCAATGGGAAAATCGCTCAGTACCGCGAGGGACTGCGCCGCGAAGGCTTCGTTGAGTTCAACCAAATCGATATCGTCGATTCCGAGCCCGGCTTTGTCAAGAGCCATGCGCATTGCGGGAACCGGACCGATTCCCATGATCGAGGGATCAACGCCGGAAATCGCGTAGGATTTAATCGACGCGAGGGGATTCAGGCCCAGTTTCTCCGCCTTGCTCTCAGACGCGACGATCAAGGCAGCGGCGCCATCGTTAATACCCGAGGAGTTTGCCGCGGTTACCGTACCGTCTTTCTTGAAAACCGGTCTTAGTCCCGAGATGCCTTCAAGCGTCACGTCTGGTCTCGGGTGCTCGTCAGTGTCAAACTGAACGGAACTGCCCCTTCGCCCAGGAACGGACACCGGAACTATCTGGGAGGTGAATTTCCCACTTTCCATCGCGGCTTTGGCTCTCATCTGGCTTGAGTAAGCGAACTCGTCCTGGCTCTCTCTTGATATTTCATATTTCTCCGCAAGGTTCTCGGCCGTAACGCCCATGTGGTAGTCGTTAAACGCGTCCCAAAGCGCGTCACACAGCATTCCGTCTACAAGTTCATCGGAAGGCGTTGACATCTTGTATCCCCATCTGGCTTTCCGAAGATAGAAGGGAGCCGTGCTCATATTCTCCATACCTCCCGCCACAACACATTCGCAGTCACCTGATTTTATGGCCTGGGCGGCACTTACGACGGACTGAAGGCCCGAACCGCACACCCTGTTAATGGTGATCGCAGGGGTTTCGACTTTTAGTCCGGAATTAACCGATACCTGTCTTGCCGGATTCTGACCCAGCCCCGCCCCGAGTATGTTGCCCATTATGCAGTCATCTATCTGTTCTGGCGGTACGGACGTTCTGTTTATGATCTCCTTTACGACCGTCGTCCCAAGATCGATCGCCGAGACATCCTTCAGAGTTCCTCCGAATGTCCCTATCGCGGTTCTAAGGGGTTCTGAAAGCACGACTTTTTCCATTGCTATTCTCCTTTGAACTCAGCCGTCCTCTTCTCAACAAACGCACTCATTCCCTCAACCCTGTCATAGGAATCAAAACACTCGAATCCCGTTTCCATCTCATACGCGAGTCCTTCGGAAAGTCCTGTCTCGGATCCCTGATTTATCGCTTTTTTGGCGTAACTGACGGCAAGCGGACTGTTGCCCGCGATCTGCTGGGCTATTTTCATAACCTCATCCATAAGTTCTTCCTGTTCTACTACCTTATCGACAAGCCCGAGGGCAAACGCCTCGGCGGCAGTAACCATCTCCCCGGTAAAGATCAGTTTCTTGGTTCTTCCAGGTCCTATAAGCTTGGTTGATCTCTGGGTTCCTCCCCAGCAGGGAAAGAGACCAAGCTTGGTTTCGGGAAAACCCACGCGGGCATTTTCAGAAGCGACTCTTATATCGCATGCAAGCGCAAGTTCAAGTCCTCCTCCCAAGGCATATCCGTTTATCGCGGCTATAACCGCGAAAGATGCCTGCTCCAGATAGTCAAAAGCTCCTCTGCCCAAGGCACAGTAATCCTTGAACTCATCCGTCGTCATCTGACTCATCTGCCTTACGTCGGCCCCGGCCACAAAAGCTTTTTTTCCGGCTCCGGTGACAACCAGCACTTTTATGTTCTCCTCGGGCAGTTGCTCGGTTGCAAATTTATGGAGCTGGACTATGGTGTCAGGATTAAGAACGTTCATAGACCTCTCTCTGTTAATCGTCAATACGCCTACCCCATTATCATCCTTCTCAAATAAAAGATCCTCGTACATTTGTACCTCCTTTACCTTCTTCCATATTCGAAAAAACCTTTTCCCGTTTTTCTGCCAAGATGCCCCGCCCTTACCATTTCCTTAAGCAGCGGAGCGGGTCTGAACTTCGGGTCTCCATATTCTGTGTAGAGAACGCTAAGTACGCTCAGGGTAACGTCAAGCCCTATAAGGTCCGCAAGCGCAAGTGGTCCTATAGGATGATTCGCTCCAAGCTTCATTGCGTTATCGATCTCCGCCGCCGTGGCAATGCCTTCGTCAAACACAAAAATCGCCTCGTTTATCATCGGCAGCAGAATTCTGTTCACGACGAATCCCGCCCTGTCTTTTGCCACAACAGGGTATTTATCGAGGTCCCGTGCGAATTCCATTGCCTGCTCAAGGGTCTCAGGAGATGTTTTCGCGGTATTGATTACCTCAACCAGCTTCATTATCGGCGCAGGATTAAAGAAGTGAATCCCAACAACTCTCTCGGGCCTAGAGGTGTTCATTGCAAGCTCAGTAACCGAGAGAGTTGATGTATTGGTGGCGATAATCGCGCTTTTTTCGGTGTTTTCCTCGATTTTAGCGAAAATGGCCTTTTTAAGGTCCATATCCTCACTCGCCGCTTCAATCACAATATCCGCGCCGCTAAAATCGCCGTAGTCCTCGGTTGCCCGGATTCTGGAGACAATCAGGGGGACTTGCTCCTCTTCGATTTTGCCTCTGCGCACAAGCCTCCCGAAATTCTTTTCTATTTTCCCGACCGCGCTTTCCGCAATACCTCTTTCAATATCTAAAAGGACAACGTTTTTTTCCGCTGAGGCGACAAGTTCGGCTATACCCGAACCCATCGTGCCCGCCCCTACGATGCCTACGGTGTTTGTGTTTGACTCAGACATGCTTTTGCCTCTGCTTGAAATAGTTATGAATGGGACTTCTTACCTTTTATCAACCATTAAATTTATATAGCGATTTTGTTTTTTAAAGGTTTCTCCTTGGATTTTGAGTTTTTCCATAGCGGTTTTTCCGTCGATTTACCATCAGGCTGCTGCTGCCTCCGGCACTTTTTTAAACTCCTTGTCAAACATCTCTCCCTTTCTCAGCAAAGAGCAACAGACAAAGAGAAGACGGTCGCCCACGGTGCGAAGAGACCTGGCATGACCCAGTCCCTTGGCCCGCAGCGATTTATACCTGGCCCTGCTTACCGGGTCGTGCAGAACTGCCACCCTCGCCAAGTGATAAATCGCTTCGGTGAGTCTGCGGGAAGCTGCCCGGCGCCGCGTAACGTATCTGGTCTTACCTGACTGTCTTGTTACCGGGGCAGTCCCCGCAAAGCATCGAAGGGAACCGTAATCGCGGCGGCACAGCGGTTCGTAAGCCTCTCCAAGCAACGTGCCCAACACCACCATGCCGACGCCGGGGATTGACCGCAGGATCTCAATGTCGCTTGGTCTTGCCTCCTGCCCGCTTCGGTTGCTTTGCCGGGAAGCGATAATGTTAATCGTATCGTCGATAAAACCTTCGGTCTCACTCAGTTGACGATCCACTATCTTCATGCGCTCAGCAATAACTCTTATATGCGCAACCCGACTCGATACAATTGCTTCCTGAACACTTATTTCCACCGAGCGCAGAACTTTGAGTATCCCATCGGCGTCAATACGCCGGATCCTGTTGTGTTTGAGAAGCTTCCCCACCTTAGCGCGTCTGATCTTTCTTGCAGCGGCCGGGGTCGGTACAAGCTCCCATAGCTCAACCAGCCAGGGCCGCATGTCATCACCGACAACCTCATTGAACTGGGGATAATAACTCCAGAGCAACTGACGCATGCGATTAATCAAACGAACTCGTTCCCCTACCAGTTCCTCTCTTGTACGCAACAACTCCCGAAGTACTGTAACGTCCGGGTCCCGAGACTTTACTCTGCGCAAGTGGCGACTGTCCGTGCGAAGCGCCTCGGCAAGCACCTGCGCGTCTCTACGGTCGTCCTTGGCACCCGAGGGAGAGAATCGGTCTCTGAAGCGGTCAAGCTGTTTTGGATTGATGGAGTAAACAAAAAAGCCTCGTTCCAGAAGACTTTCCACCACAGGACCATGAGTAACCTCGATTGAGACAGCTACATTCTCGGTGGCAGTCTCAGAGATTCTTAACATCCACTCGGCCATCTCGCAAAGCCCCTTGCCCGTGTGGTCGAAAGCCTTTTCTCCCACAATAAAACCGTCTTGATCAATAACGCATACCTGGTGAGACACCGAGCCCCAGTCAATACCGGCAAAAAATAGTTTTTTATCATGTTCCATGATAAATTACCTCCGTAGTGTAGTAGTCGGGTTTGCCGTGATGTTTGCCTGATCCAGTACGGGTGCTCAGCGGCACGAACTTCTTACTGGGCATTACATCACGGCACTCGACCGAGGTACAGTCCCATTTAGGCGCTCCAAGACGCTGAATTATATAGGTAACTCTCGATCGAGTAGCCCGTGACTTAATTCTAATTTTGTGCTAAATAAAAACTTTTAGAAAGGTACTGGAATTATACCACCTTAGAGCGACTCGGAAAGAACCTGCCTGGCGATGACGATCCTTTGTATCTCAGAGGTTCCTTCATATATCTCCGTTATCTTGGCGTCGCGGAAATGCCGTTCCACCGGATAATCTGTCGTGTATCCGTTTCCTCCGTGCACCTGAATGCCCTTGGTCGCCACCCACATCGCGGTCTCAGAAGCATAGAGCTTAGCCATTGAAGAGTGCTTGATGTATTTTTCCCCGCGGTCTTTCATCAAGGCAGCCTTGTAGGTAAGCAGCCTTGAGGCCTCGATCCTGGTAGCCATATCGGCAAGCATGAACTGTATCCCCTGAAAATCCGAAATCTTCTTGCCGAAAGCCTGCCTTTCCTGAGAATACCGCGTCGAGGAGTCAAGAACCGCCTGTGCTATCCCCACGGCCTGGGCCGCGACCCCTATTCTTCCCGCATCAAGCGTCTTCATGGCGACCTTAAAACCCTCTCCCTCCTTGCCGAGGACCCGGCTCGCCGGCACCTCGCAGTTCTCAAAGACAATCTGCGAAGTGCTCGTTCCCTTTATTCCGAGTTTGCTCTCCGATTTTCCAAGAGAGATTCCAGGAGCATCAAGATCAATGATAAACGCCGTTATCCCCCCGCTTCGTTTTGTTTTATCGGTTTTCGTGAAGACTACTGCGACTTTCGCCTCGCGACCATTTGTGATCCAGCTTTTGGTTCCGTTAAGGATATAAGCCCCGTCTTTTCTCACGGCGGTTGTCTTTAGGCTGGCCGCATCCGACCCTGACTCAGGTTCGCTAAGAGCGAAGCATCCTATAGCGCTCCGGGACATCTGCGGCAGGCATTCTTCCTTCTGCTCCTCGGTGCCGAAATCAATAATAGGAGCGCACGCAAGGGAATTATGAGCCATAACTATCGCCCCGGTTGAAGCGCAGGCCCGGGATATCTCCTCAAGTGCGATTACGTATGACAGATAATCAAGGCCGCTTCCGCCGTAGCGCTCCTCAACGAAATGGCCCATAAAACCCAGATCGAACAGTTTTTCCACGATTTCCGCGGGAAAAGCGCAGTTTCTGTCAATTTCAGAGGCAACAGGCCTTATTTCTTTCTCGGCAAATTCCGAGGCGAGATTCTTAATTAGACGCTGCTCTTGCGTGAGAGACGAAGCAAGCATTATGTGCGATTCCCCTTTTTAGGACTTGGGTATGCGGAAATTTTAATTCACCCCTGTATAAAAGGCAAAAACATCTGATTCTTTTCATTATCTTGCACTTGAACCAGGCTTAAAAAGATTATGGGTTTCACGGAACAGATCAGATCAACTTTGGCCGAATAACAAATGTTTCAAGCAAAATTGCGAGCACCATCTGTAATCTGTCTTCCACTCGAGGAAGTTCAAGGTCTGCAATAACGCTTGGCATTCAAGGAAGTCATCTCGCTTATAAGGAGCGAGCGCGGCAGAACGAGAGGGTAATAACCTTTCAAGAATTCAGAGGAGGCAGGGCGCCGTCAGCATTCGCGTCAAACTTCATCAAAAGTGGCGGCAGGAGAAGGAAATCGGCCATCAGGGCCAAAGCTATTACAAGCGCTGTGAGCTTGCCCATCGCTGAATTGAGTTCGAAATTGGAAAAACTCACCACGACAAAGCCTGCCACGAGTACAAGCGATGTCGTAAGCAGTGCCTGACCCACGGTCCGGAAGGTAGTCAGTATCGCGTCAGAAGAAGTAGAACCGAGTTCGCGTCGGGTCCGCTGGTACCTGCTGAGAAAGTGGACAGTATCGTCGACCACGATACCCAACGTCATGGCCGTTACCATTGAAAGCGATATGCCCACTTGTCCGACTGTCAAACCCCATATACCGAAGCCCAATGCCCCGGGAATCAGGTTTGGGACCATGCTCGTGACTCCGAGTCGCCATGATCGCAGTGCGAAGATGAGGATGAAGGAAATTCCAACGAGGGCGAGCGTGGTTCCGACTAGCATGGAGATGATATTTCGGCGGCCGAGATTGGCAAACATCAACGTGGTGCCGGAGCTCATCGTACCGGCAATATTCGGCGCGTGGTCTTCGAGCCATTTCAGTGCGCGCTGATCAAGCGCGATCACTTCGTTTGATGAGAGCGTCTGCGTTCTCACTATCATCCGGGTGGCTGACTTGTCGACGTCGATCTGATTGTTGAGATCAAAACCATAGGGTAGAGAGATCTCGTAGAGAAGCAGATACTGCGCAGCAAGCTCCCGGTTTGCGGGTAGCCGGTAATAGGCGGGATCGTCTCCGTTCATGCTCTTGTTTAGCCGTCGGAAGATATCGGTGATGACGTTTACGTGTATCGTTTCAGGCTGCCCCCTGTACCACTCGGCAAACGCTCCGACATCGGAGAGATACGCCGGGTCGCTGATCCCACCTGGGGAGCGCGATGGAAGCGAATACTCCATGGCATACAAACCGGAGAGGTTATCCACGATGAATTCAGAGTCTTTTCGGAATTTGACGCTCTCGTCAAAGTAGTGGAGGAAGACGTCGTTTAGCTCGTTCTGGGAAATCGATGCCACAAGGACTACCACGATTAGCACGGAACCCCAGAGCAATTGCCGACTTCGGCGTACCACGAACTTGCCGAACATGGCTATCAGAGAATTCTCTCGGGGCAGGGATGCGCGTACCCGAAGCGGCAGCAGCGAGAGCAACGCTGGCAGAAAAGTTACGGAGAGTACGAACGCTGCACCGACCCCAAATGCAACGAAGGTGCCCAAATGACGAAAAGGGGGAGAATCGGAGAAGTTCAAGCTCAGAAAGCCGATCGTGGTGGTCAGGCTCGACAGGAAAACCGGCTGAAGGTTCACCCGCATCGACTCGACAATCGCATCCTGCCTAGTCCTGCTGCCGCGATTCTCAGACGTGCCGGACGCCGCATCATGCATGTAGTTGACAACGGCGGAATAGATGTGGACGCAGTTGGCAATAGCCACTGTCAGTACGACGACCGGGGCAACCGCCGAAGGCGATGTCATTGGAAGCCCTACCCAGCCCCCGATACCCACAGCGGTCATTACCGACATCACCACGACGAGCATTATTGCGAACGTTCCTGAAAATCCCCGCGTCAGTAGCAGGAGCATGAACGCCATTGCCAAGAAACTCACCGGGATGAGCGTCTTGAGATCATCCAGCGATACATCCATAAAGGCCTGGTTAAAAATCACCATTCCAGCCAACAATACATCAATGCCGGGGAAACGCTCCTGAAACTCATTCGCAAGTTTCCGTGAATGCTCAGCAACCTCTGCACCTTCGCGCATCTGATCCTCGCCCGGCAACTGCAATGTGACGTTTATTCCCGAAACACCGCCGTCGCGTGCCAGCAGGCGCCCCGCGAGAGCCGGTTCCGCCAAGGCGATTGCGCGAATCCGTGACCGCTCTTCGGCATCACTGAAAGCACTCTCGTCCACAAGTTCACGCACCAGTATCTCGTCGCCGTCGGCTGCGGTATGCTGAAAGTTGGTAATGGAATCGACGCGGCTCGCAAATGGGATCTGCCAAGCCCGTTCAGTTAGCCATTCGGTAGCTTCAAGGGCAAGAGCCGACGTGGCGTCCCGGTCCTCCGGCACGATGGCGAAAAGGACATTGTCTCTCTTGCCGTATGTGTCCTCCATCGCCTGGTACGCGAGGAGCTGAGGGTTGTTTTTGGAAAAGTAGATGCGGTGGTCAGTCGAAAACTCAAGCAACAACGTGCCGCTTGTTGCAATCCCGGTCAAGATAATGGCGGCGATGATGATCGGCCACCGCAACATGATGGCCCAGTTACCCAGCCGCGACTCTATATCACTCAGCAATTTCATTATTGCCAAAACAGGGGATTTGACTTGCGCTCAGCACTAAGGGACACGCCCCCACTTTCTGGGTCATGGGTCATAGAAACGGTCAAGGACATCGGTATTCCGCCGGTTTTCATGGGCTTGATGAATCCAACTTGCGGAAGTTCTCCGTTCGTCTAGTGGTATATTCGCCCAACTTCAGCTGCAGTCACTCCGGCGGGCGATAAACCGGACAGGGCGGTCCCGAAATCCTCTCTACCGTATCCGCTTTAGCGCTGTTTTGGTAAAGTCCTTGGCGTCGAGATCGGTCCCGAACTTGTAGTCTGACCATAGCAGCACGGTACTCTTGCCCGTCAGCAGGTTTGTCATCGTTATAGTGCTGCTCCGCCAAAATCGATCAAGGTATTTTGCATAGCCCTCCACGACCATCGTCTTGAGGTGCTCATCCCTGCGGTCGAAGTAGTGGACCCGAATTGTTCGAAGTTCCTCGCGGTCGAGCCAAACCAGCTGGCGTGAGTACCCGGAATCCTGGCTTTTCGGGATACGCTCCAGAACCAGGCACTTGAGATCACCGCAGGGCTCTTCGCGGATGAACCGGTGAGTAAATTTCCCGACCTCAACTGCTCCCATGTCCTCATAGGAGAATTCGCTGCCCATGAAAGAGCCGGACTGTTTCGAGGCGCTGATACCTTTCACCCGCTTAAGAGCGGGAAGATAGAGCCACTGTTTGTCTGGGCCGGTCTTGTGGGCGTGGACAAGAAAGGCGGTTCCTTTGACATCCCGTGGGTGGTCAAATACAAACAAGGTTCGATCGCCGTCCTCCTGGGCTTCCATGACCTTGAGGCGGAGTGAGCGCTGGGTTTCTTTCCCCTGTTTATTACGTAGCGTCATGGTCAGGCTTGCGGTAAAATTGCCGAAACCCTTCTGGCGCTCACGAGATTCTGTCGCAACTCTGAGACCCGCTTCCTCAGCGGTACCGCTAAGGAGATCGGAATACGACTCAGTCGGCCAGAAACAAATTGCAAGAAAGCTTCCAAGAACCGCAAATATTGTGCGTGGGATTGAAAACCTAATCATTGGTTCCTCCTGCTAATGGATATAAACAAAACCGGAGATATAGTCAAATCTTGTGTATAGAGGCATGACCAAGCGGCGGCCTGATTGTGTGATTTCACCTCGATTCCATATAGACATGGAGGTGCTGTTCAACATCGAGTGGCGCCCGGTGGAGAAGGAATAGGACCGCAGCCGAGCGAATTGAACCGTGGCTGACAGCTTGCCGACATGGTCGCCCCTTGTTTCACGCTTCGGCAGCTCTGACAATGCAAGTACCAAGAAATAATTGATGCAGTTGATTTCGGGTCCCGGACCGATTCAGAAACTGTAGGCCAAATTGATCTTTACGTAGCTGTCGCGCCGCACATAGTATATGAAGTCCTCTTCGTCGATATCCAGAAAAGCTGAGGTCTCAATATGCAGCAACCAGTTGTCCGAAGAAAGGCGGCGCTTGAACTCGCTTGCGACGACGCGACTGCTTTTGTTGAGGGAGCCCAAAACGCTGACGACAAATTCGGTGCTCTGCGGGTCGTTCAATCCGAGACGCGCGGCAATGAACAGGTCGTTCTCGAATGCATTGGTTGCCCAGCGGCCACGCCCATCGTAAGCCCATTCGGCAAACAGGACTAGATCAGAGTTCGAACCCAATATGGAATAGAGTGTGTACTCGCTACCCAAGATAAAAGCTATGTAGTCCTCTTCCTCTAAAGTATTGAGGTGTTGAATGTACCTGCTGTTCCTCGCGCCGGCGCGGTAGATTGCTTCCAGCTTGAGCAGCAGGGAACCTCTTGTAAGCTGGGCATCCACACCGAATTGGCGAATCTTCTCGTAATGTGGAGCCAGAACCAATCCGGAGTCGAGAAATATCGGCAAAAGGGTGGGTTCTCGGTTCGTACCGTTGAACAGGCTGAGACCAATCTCGAGCGGTCCTAATAAGCCGCTGTACCGGCTGGCAAGATCAATATGCCACTTTTTCGCGCCGGATTCGTATGAAATCATATCCTGGTCCACAATGAACTCATACCGCTGGCGACCACGCGAGCCCGGATAGATGCGCGCACGGTGCCATGTCATCGCGAATAATTCCAGCGCTCCCCAGTCACCTGACCAGGTGAAATGGGCCATTGGCTGACCCATCTTTATCTTTTCGTTCGGGTGTTCAATAACATCGGTCTGATTGATGATGTCCACCAAAGAACGCAACTCCACGACGCCCCAAAATACCCGATCGATGCCCAGACGCAATTCCCATTCGCCGTCGCCGGCATCACCGTACATCAGTAGATAGGCCTCCCGGAAATCACCGTATGTGCGGTCCGGATCCCCGGCATCGTACCGCAAAAAGGGTGTTACTGTTATGCTTGTGCCTTCCTCGTTCTCAACATAGAACGTTGTCTCAAGCGCAAGGCCACCCGCATACGAGCGCTGGTCGGGATACGCAGCGCTTTGGGGATACAGCCAGGCCTCCGTCGAGAGGCGCCCGGAGATATCAATCTCGTCGGCGAACCCGGCCGGGTACGCTACGGTCGGGAGCAGCGAAACAAGCACTCCCAGCACCACCGCGAAAACCGCTGGGAGGAGGAAAGCCGGAACGTTCCTGCCATCCTCACCGGGTATGGTGAACGGATTTCTGATAATCCGGCGCTGGGTCTTTTCAGATAACATGATGCTAATGCGTAAGCCACATTTTATTTCAGAGTATATTAACCTAAATTCTCGCGTTCCGGGCTTTGAACCAGAATTATATTCAAATCTGGTTTTATTTAGATTCTGAAAAAAAACGGGTTTGGCGATCCAGAGAATGTTTTTGACCCCCTTACGGAGATTGGATAAGATGGTTTCCGAAGATTTAGAAGAAAAGTTAAAAGGTGATAAGGAATCTTTCATATAGAAGATTCCACATAGGGGAACACAAGTGGCAGATGACTTCCATAACCCAGCTTCAAAGGCAGTACAACCGGAGGACACGGTGGAGAGACTGTCGAAGTACCGCAAAAGCCAGGGGCTGAGCAAGGAAGAGTATGCCAGTACGGTAACGGCGTTTTACAACCTCATTACCGAATTCTGCGAGCAAGGATGGGGGCAGTCGATTCACTTCGCACTGATGGAGCCGGGGGTGTCTCTCGAGGAGTCCATTGCCAACCATGAGTATTTTCTCGGCGAAGCCATTGGATTGAGGCCGGGTATGAAGGTGCTGGATGTCGGATGCGGCGTGGGCGGACCCCAACGCTCCCTCGCAAGAAAATTCGGCGCTTCGATCGTGGGCCTCAACATCAACAAATATCAGCTCGGGAAGTGCTCTGTGTATAACAGCAAGGCCGGCCTGGACCATCTCTGCAGTGTCTTGCACGGCGATTTCCTGAATATACCGGCGGAAGATGGGAGCTTCGACGCGGCTTACCATATCGAGGCCATATGTCATGCGCCGGATAAAGCCGCGGTCTATGCCGAGATATTCCGTGTATTGCGGCCCGGTGCGATCTTCGTCGGCTACGACGTGTGCATGACCCCGCTTTACGACGACGGAAACCCCGAGCACCGAGAACTCAAGGAAATAAACGAATACGTCTCCGCTCTTCCGGAAATCACTTCATTCACGGAGGTAACCAACAGCCTGCAGGCAGTCGGTTTCGAACTTGTCGAGGCGCGTGACCGCGCTCTTGACGCCGACCCCAAAACACCGTGGTATCAACCGCTGGAAAGCGGCAACCTGAATCTGAGGAGTCTCTCGAGAACGGCCCTTGGCCGCAAAATCGCCGCGGTGGCTCTGCGCGTTCTGGAAGGCGTACGCGCCGTACCCAAGGGGTCGTCCGAGGCACGGAAAATTATCAACATCGTGGCCGACAGTCTCGTGGCCGCAGGACGTCTGGGAATTGTTACGCCCATGTACTACCACAAGGCGCGCAAACCGGGTTGACCCGTAAAGCAATCGGTACAACTCAAGCACGATGCGGGCAGGCGGCGACCGTGTCGGCAAGCCGCCAGCCGCGGTCCAATCCGCTCGGCTGCGGCCCTACCCCTTCTCCACAGATTTGATTGGCAATTACCCCTATAACTAACCACTTCCACAAAATGTTTTATAAATAGTTTGACAAAATTATCTGGCAATCATACAATCTCCACATAGAAATTAGGACCGAAAAGTATGGTGCAACAATAGCCAAGCACTGCTCAGACACGCCAGCAGTCTGGAATTCATCGTGGTGGCTGCAACTGTTTCGCGATCGCGGTGCGTCAGTGCTGTACTCACTACCTTTAATATATTCTGGCTAGTTATAGGGGCAATTGCCATTTGATTATATCTTGGCTGGAATATATAATTTTCATGATACAGACTATGATTGTCGTCATTACAATTTCCTGCAGTCATCTTCGACTGATCAGGTTACGCAGGTGCTCTGGAATCCGAACCGCGTCACAGGTTCAGATTGAAGGAGGCGATGGCTGATGAATGATCCTATTGAGGGCGGTACAGGCCAGCCACTGAGCTTGCTCGACGAGTTCATATTGATGCTCCTTGACGAGGAGAGTGGCTATTTTTACCAAATACCCGCTCAGAAAATGAACTGCGTTATCATCGGTGCAGCACTCGCGGAACTTTCCCTCCTTCTGCGTATCGACACAGACGTAGAGTCACTTCACGTTCTGGATCCAACAGAAACGGGCAACCCCAGCTTGGACCTAATTCTCAAGGAAATCGTCGATGAGCCGGTTCGGCATAACGCCCAATACTGGATTGAAAAGCTCCTCTACCATGCGGAAACAATCATTGATTTGACGTTAGAGAACCTAGTCAAGCTGGAAATTCTGGAACATCACCAGGGTGATTTTTGGACAGTTGCACCTGACAAACTATATGGGACCACAGACGGCGACTCCGATAATGGAATTATAGGTCAGTTCATTAGAACCAGAATCGGCAAAGACATCTTTTCAGACGATATTCCATATCCGCGAGACATTATCATCATTTGCCTGATAGAAGCATGCGATATCTTTCCCCTCATATTTAAGCTCGACAAAAAGGCGGAAGAACGGATCAAGCTTCTCTGCAGGATGGACCTAATCGGCCGTTCAATGGCGGACGCGGTCGAACAGAACATCAATAATCCACTGCTTACAAGTTCTCATCTTGGCAAAAAAATCCCGCGCGTTTCACTTCATCGGCTACTGCTTAATCCACATACTCGTGGTGGGAACCTTCCAGCTCTTTTTGCAGATTTGACAAAGGAGTACGGCCCAGTTTTTGAGATCGCTCTTCCTTTCTCAAAGCCGAATATTTTTCTTTCCGGACCAGAAATAAACCGCTGGATACGTCGACACGGACGGAAGTATCTGACATCCAAGAACCTCTTTGGCGACTTTGAGAAAGTGTATGGGGCGGTAGGCATATTACCTGCCCTGGATGGCGCAGACCATTTCCGGTATCGAAAAACCATGACTCCAGCCTACTCCCGTGGGAGACTGGAAGGACAGCTGGATGTGGTCTACAGTAAGGCTCGCGAATACATGGCAAATTGGAAAGTGGGCGAAACCTATCCTGCAAGGGACCTGTGCCGAAAAATGATTAACGCTCAGACGTCACCTTTAATGATGAACATTGATACACAGGATATCATGGACGATATAATTGCCTACAAGGAGCGGGCGCTCAGCACCCATCTCTTAAACATCCTGCCGAAATTCATGCTGGAAACACCGGGAATGAAACGCAGGGCCAAGACAATAGGCACTTTGATGGAGCGGGTACAAAGTGTCCATACAGCAGCCCAACGGGCCGGTTGTCCGCGAAACTTTGTGGATGATCTGCTAAGCCTCAATGCGAACTACCCCATGTTGATGCCCGAGGCGAATCTGAGTTTCGCTCTATCGGCAGTGGTGCTTGCCAGCATGTACTTGGGTGACGGCTTTAACTTCGCCCTTTATGCCATGGCGTCACAACCTGAGCTTTACGACAAAATTCGAAGTGAAGCCGACGCACTGTTTTCAAACGGTGATCCAACCGGCAAAGACTTCACTCCCGCCAATATAGAAATCACCGATCGCTTCATCAATGAATGCCTTCGGGTGTACCCGGTTGTTCCAATGTCTATGCGTGGCGTCGTGAATACGTTCACGGTCGAGGGCTACGAAATACCCCGGGGGGCCAGAGTAAACATTGCACAAACCGCCCCGCACTATATGGAAGATTCCTTCCCGGATCCTTTTTCGTTTGATATCGACCGCTATTTGCCGCCTCGTAACGAGCATAGAAACCCCGGATACGCCCCATACGGACTGGGCCCGCACACGTGCCTTGGCGCCCGATGGATGACCCTGCATATGGCTGTCAACCTGCTGATCATAGCGCATTACTTTACTCTTCGCGTATACCCCGAAGACTATAAACTTGGGATCAACTCGTTTCCATCAATGAAGCCGAACAAGAAGCTTAAATTCCATATCGCCGAACAGAAACACGAACTGCCCATCTAATGCACTATGATCCCTGAATACGTTGGCGCATCCGTGCTCATTGGGCTTCCTCCTAATTTCTGTTCATCCTTGCGTTACACCCGGTTGACCGGGTGCTATAATGGGCAAGTACATTAAGAGGCTATGGTGCCGACTATGAACGAAACGGGGAACACCGGAAAAATGAGGAAAGTTGCAATTATCGGTGGTGGAGTATCTGGGTTGGGGGTGGCTTGGGCTTTGCACAAACACCCTGATCTGTTCGAGTTCCGAATTTTTGAAGCCCAGTCTCAGCTTGGTGGTAACGCCATAACAGCCGACATGCCTCAAGAAGATGGAACCTCGATCCCGTTCGATATTTCCGTTACCGCGTGCATTCCATCGGCATACCACCATATGGTGCTGTTCATGCAGCAGCACGGTATTGATCTGCTAGACACCAAATTCAACTACAGCGTAAAGTACCGTGGCGAAATCTATGCACACGATTTCGACTCAGACATCAGGAGGCAGCTGCAACCGGAAATCGCCAAGTTCCAGAAGCTCCTTAAGCGTCTCAAATGGTTCGGTCAGCTTAACCACTCCAGATCCCGATTGCTCAATGCTCTCAATCCATTTAACTACATCAGCATGGGTGCGGTCCTCAACTGGGGCAGATTCTCCGGAGACTTCAGGTACAAGGTTCTGAAGCCGATGTTCGTCAATTTCCTGATGGCAACAAATGTGTTCGACATGCCCGCGTCCCTGTTTGCCCGATACCTTGAGTTCTTTGATATAGAGACCGCAACACCGATGCAAACATGGGATATGGGTACGCGGCGTATATACGAGGAAATGTCTGCTGGATTTCGGGACAGGATATACCTCAACAGGCCCGTGAGAAAAGTGTATCGGCGCACATCCGGTGTGGTCATTGAAGATGAGAACGGAACCACGGAGACATTTGACGATGTGGTCTTTGCGTGCAACGCGAACCAGACATTAATGATTCTTGACAATCCGACTTTCTTGGAGAGCTTTCTTCTTTCTTCGATTCGTTACGAGAGCGAATTGCACAACCATACGGTTGTCCATTCGGACGCCTCGGTTCTCCCGGACAACGCCGTCAAGCCCCTCGAGACCCGGAGCAACTACATTGAACAGTATGGTGTGAGACCCGACAACTATGAAATCACTTACATCATGCACAATCAGCAACCCTGGGCAAAGAAATCGGACAAACCGTGCCTAGTGACCTACAACCCGATCAGTCGTATCAACGAAGAAAAAATCATAAAGAAATGGTGGTTTCAGCATATCGTACACGATGTATTTCACATAGCCTTTCTTGTTTATCTGTTTGGTTTCGTTCAGGGAAGGAAAAGGACCTGGCACTGTGGTGCCCACACTCTGATCAACAGTCAAGAGACATGTTTTGTTTCCGGCCTCGCTACGGCGAGACAAATCGGAGCGGACTATCCGTTTCAGGATTCCGAAGCAAGGAAGTGGTTTAACTTTTATGGACGTATCATGTACGGCTGGCGCTTCAGAAAGGCGTAAGAGAGCCCTGGCGTCCCGGTTCCGGGAGATGTGGCAAGCCGTCAGAAGTCATCATCGTCATCGTCATCTTCGGATTCATTGAGGTTATTGAGAGCCTCGACCGCTTCGGTGTGAAGTATCCGTTCATAAGCGTCCTTCGCCGGCAACCCAATGGAGCGCATCAGCAGATCCCGCGCCTTCTCCCGGTATTGGAAACTATCCAGCGCCAGTAAGCCGAGTGCGTATTGCAGGGGCACATCTTTCGTATTGGGAGACAGGACAAGAGCCCTTTCGAAGGAGGCAATGGCATCTTTTTTCCGCGCACCGTAAACGGTGCGGGCCACGAACGAACCCATTGCGCCAACTAATTCCGAATGCCATCGCCCAAGGCTGAGATGCGCCGCAGGCAATTCGGGATTAATTCGAAGCGCGTTTTCCGTGGATTCGCGTATTTTTTCCGCCTCGCCCGCTGCTTCGAACACCCCTACAGTCTCCGCGCGCCGTCCGATAGCACGCGCCAGCTGCAGATGGGCATCCGCATTCTTGGGATCGGAGAGAACCGCCTTTCTCGCCAGCGTTACGGCGCGCTCAAGCAACTCTTTCTTCTCGCCTTCTTTGGCGATGTAGTGGGCGTGAACCGAAAGCGACTTTGCGGACAATGTGAACCCCTGTGAAGTCCCGAGACTTTCACCGATCCGTGCAGACTCGGCGAATCGCCCCTGTGTATAGGCCGCCTTTGCCTCGTTAATGGTTTGTGCGTGGGCAACACCGATCAGCGGTAGGGAGTAAACAAAAGCCAGACAGCAGAAAAAAAACAGGCAGGCCGCATTAACTGGATAGTGTTTATTCCGACTGTTCATTTAACGGTTCAAGAATAATTGGTATCTGCCAGAAAGCCGAACGTTTACACACCAGTTTGGACATATTATGTAGCGTACCGACCACAAGAGCTATATTCAAATCCACCAAATAAACAACAGGAGGATACGCCACTATAAGCAGAGAACATAAAGACTTTGAATTGGAACAGTTCGATGATGAAAATGTTTTTGCGGAAATTTTCGCCCGGTGCGTTTGCAATAAAACAACTGTGCTTTCTGTGGATTTGTTAGTGTTGTACCAGATATTTTGCAGAATCAAGTATATGATTCCCTATACATAACTTCGCATGATCAGGTATATAATTACCGGTTTAGCAATTAAAATAGGCACTAAATGGCAAGGTAGGTTCTAAATGGACGACAGCAAGATCCGAATTTTGGTTGTCGATGATGAAATAGATTTAGAACAGCTTATGCTGCAGAAAATGCGGCGTGAAGTTCGCCGCGGTCGTTACGAATTCGAATTTGCACACAACGGTGCGGAAGCCCTCGAATTTCTACGTAAAGACAGCGGGTTTGACATCGTACTGTCTGATATCAACATGCCCGTTATGGACGGGTTGACATTGTTGGGACAGATACCGGAGGTAAACCCTGATGTTCGTGCCGTAATGGTCTCCGCATACGGCGATATGGAAAACATACGGACTGCTATGAATCGTGGGGCATTCGACTTCGTTACCAAGCCGATAGACTTCACTGACCTGAAGACTACAATCGAACGTACGATTGAAAACCTTACTCTCTGGCGTAACGCACTGAGTGCACGCGACCAACTTGTAGCTCTCCAGAACGAGCTTGACGTGGCACGGACGATGCAACAGGACATTCTTCCAAAATCCTTTCCGGTTTCTCAAGCATTTGATCTTTACGCAAGCATGGTTCCGGCTCTTTCCGTAGGCGGCGACTTTTTCGATGTTTATGAATTTAGTGATGGCCGGGTTGGCGTTGCAATAGCTGATGTGTCGGGCAAAGGAGTGCCCGCGGCAATGTTCATGATGGCCAGTCGTACACTGCTGAAGGCTTGCGCGGCAATTTCCACCTCTCCAGCCGCCGTGGTGGAACAGGTAAATACGATGTTGTCGGATGAAAACGATGCCATGACATTCGTAACCCTGTTATATGGCATTTACGATCCTAGAACGAAAGAATTCGTGTACGCAAACGGTGGACATAACCCTCCAGTCATTCTGAAACCGAATCTGACGACTGAACTATTGGAGTCAACGGGCGGAGTTGCTCTGGGTGTGATGCAGGATTTCAAATATCAGGAAAATACAGTAGCTCTTGAACCAGGCTCCACGATTGTGTTTTACACTGACGGAGTGGTGGAAGCCGAAAAAGAAGATAAGGAATTATTCGAAATGGACAGGTTTTGCGAAATTCTCCAAAGCGGCACTTTCAAAGATGCCGAGGAAGTTACGAATGTGGTATTCAGTAAGGTCAAAGAATTCGCTGGTGAAAATCCACAATCTGACGATATAACCTGTCTTGTTCTGCGAACCACATAATGGGCAAAGACTGTTAGGATGCGAGTTTCACGTACGTTGATCGTTCCCAATCGGATGGAAGAAATCCAAACGATCGCAGTAGCGCTGGAGGAATTTTGTGAACAGCAGAATTTCCCCGCTGAAGCATTGTTTCACACACAACTTTCCTTAGAAGAGATCTTCACTAACGTGGTCAGCTATGCGCATGATGATGATCAAGAACATGAAGTGGAAATTATATTTTCGAGAGAAGATGAAACCATAACTGTTGAGATACTGGATGATGGACATCCCTTTAATCCGCTAGAAGAAGCGCCGGAGCTTAATGTAGAAAGTTCGCTTGAAGACCGCGGTATTGGTGGAGCAGGAATAAGGCTGGCAAAGCAACTGATGACGGAGCTACGCTATCAACGCAACAGTGCTCGTAATCATCTGACTATGATCAAAAAAATTTAGAAAAATGCGAGTATTAAGCAGACTGTCTCTCAAAAAAGTGTTTGCCTCTTCAATAGTTGCAATACTGATAAGCGCAGCATCAGGCGAAGCCCAAGAACAATTACACGCTGTGCCGGGCGTATACAGTAATCGTATTGTATTTGGGCAGTCCGCTGCCTTCAGTGGGCCGGCCAGCGAACTTGGCAAAGGCATGCAGGCTGGCATTCTTTCCGCGTTTAAAGAGGTTAATGACCGGGGTGGCGTTAACGGACGTCGTCTGGAACTGCAATCAATGGATGACGCATACGAACCGGAAGCGGCAATTACAAATACGCAACGACTGATTGGTGAGGGCGTTTTCGCACTCATCGGCGCAGTTGGTACTCCTACCTCCAAAGCTGCGGTACCTGTCGCGGAGGAACACGATGTACCTTACATAGCGCCTATGACCGGTGCAGAATTCCTGCGTGGCAATGCACGCCGGACAGTCATTAATCTTCGGGCTTCGTATTATCAAGAAACCGAGGAAATGGTAGAACGACTGACAGATGATCTCGGAATTAATCGCGTCGCCATTCTCTATCAGGATGATTCATTCGGCCGTGCTGGTTTGCAAGGGGTCCTTCTTGCTCTTGAGCGTCGCAAACTTTCTGCTATCGGAACAGGGATATTTCCTCGCAATACTGTCGCGATAAAGACGGCGCTTCTTGATTTGCGTGCCACCGGACCGGAAGCTGTGATTATTATTGGTCCCTACAAGCCGACTGCGACATTTATTAAGTGGGCGCGCCACATCGGTATGAATTCCATTTTTATGACACTTTCTTTCGTAGGCAGTAATGCCTTGGCAAACGAACTGGGTGATCAAGGGGTCGGAGTTCTAGTTACGCAGGTGGTTCCTTTTCCAACCGGAAACACAATTCCTGCTTCCGCTTCCTATCGTGCTGCGTTGAAGGCGTACGATCCGGCGGCGAAACCCGGATTTATATCGTATGAAGGATATTTAGCAGGGCGTCTGGCTATTTATGTCGTAGATCATTGTGGCAAGCAGTTTGACCGCAGTTGCATTGATGCGGTACTGCGGACTGGCAACGACATTAGTTTGGACGGCTTCACCTTGCGATATAGCAAGAATGACAATCAAGGTTCAGACAGAGTGTTCTTGACGATTATTGGTCCCGATGGCCAGTATACGCCACTTAAGTCTCTAACCTCCACAACGATACTGACCGACGTTTTGCGTATGCAAAAGACATTGAATTGAGATAAGCGGAATGCTTTCAAACCTTTGGAATCGAATTTCTACGCAAATTTCTACGCAACTCTATATAAGTTTCGGAGGTGCTGTAGTACTCATCATCATCATCAGTTTGATTGCCCTTTTCTTCCTTAGCCACATTGGCAGGGTCCAGCAAGACATTAACCAAAAGAACATACCCGAGATGACATCGGCGTTTGCAATTGCCCAGCAGACAGCCACGCTCGTCGCCGCCGCCCCTCGACTCACCTCAAGTACCCCTGAACAGTTCAGGACCGTAGCTGGGACAATCGACCTGCAGACGGATGCATTTAAAACACAACTCTCAGTAATGATGGAAAATCAAGGAGAAAGCGAACAAGCGCGGCAGATTCAATCTGACGGGATCGCCATAATCAAGAACATTGATCGAATCAAATTGCTTGTTAGGGAACGTTTTGACCTTCGCGAGAGCAGTCTCAACCTTAGAGACGAGTTTCAGGGTATCCAAAGTGAAATAGCACCGATTATGATTAACGAAATCGACGATCAGATGTTCTATATAATGACCGGCCATCGGTTTCTTGATGGGGTACAATCACCCGGCTCGGTTCATTTTTCCGAATCGGAATTCCAGATCTATCGTCGCTTGTTTGAACTCCGCGAAGCGGCTGCAGTAGCCGCACAGTTGCTTGGAACCACATTTGTAGTGACCGATGCAGCTATGCTGCAGCCATTGCGAGAACGATTTCAAGCCACGGCCGGTAGTATCAGCCGATCGCTTGATGCGCTTAAGAAACACGAACAGGGGGAAGACCACCCTCAGAATAGACCGAATAGCCGATCGCCTGATCCGCTTAAGAACAAATCCCTTCACGATCGACTGTCTTGGATTTTCGAAGACCTGGTCTCATTCGGCAGAAGAGAAAACAACGGATTTGACCTGCGCAGTCGGGAGCTTGCGGTTAATGATGAATTGTCCGCCCTGCTTCTCGAGAATCGGACCTTAGGAATTGACATCGTAGCGCGAGTAGAAAGTGTTGTAAATGATTCAAGCTTGGCTGCAGGGGAGATGACGAGCAAAGCAGCCGCAGTAACCGCTACCAGCACGAGGCTACTGGTGGCTTTCAATATTGTTAGTATAAGCGGTGCAGTCTTGCTCGGGTGGCTACTTGTACAACGTCGCCTGATTCGGCGTCTGGAGCGGATATCGAATCAAATGCAAGAAATGGCTGATGGCAACCTGGAAATAGCCGTCGACACCAGAGGTAATGACGAAATCGCGCAATTAGCCAATGCGCTTGAGGTGTTCCGAAATAACGCACTGGAAGTACAGCGCCTTAATCTTGTAGAAACGCTTGCTAACCAACTGCAAGAAAAGAATGAGGAGCTAGCACATATTAATGAAGAGTTGAAACGGGCGCAGGACCAGATCGTGATGCAAGAGAAACTTGCCGCGCTTGGTGAATTGACAGCGGGGGTCGCGCACGAAATCAAAAATCCAATGAACTTTATCATGAACTTCTCAGAGGTTTCACAAGAGCTCCTGGAAGAACTGATTGAGGAGGTAGCCAAAATTGAGGCTAGCGGGAACACGGAAGAGGAATACGATTCGGAGTTAGTCGAGGAAGTAGCCGAGGATTTGACAGGAAATTTGAAGCGCATTCACGAGCACGGAACTCGTGCGAACCGAATTATAACAGACATGCTCAGGATGGGTCGCGGTGGTGGTGAATGGCAACCAACTGACCTCAATGTATTGCTTAACCAGCATGCGTTGCTTGCGTTCCATAGCGCTCGCGCCACCGACCCTGAATTCCAGCTGGAAATTCAGGAAGACTATGCGCCAGACATAGGCGAGATCACGGTACAACCGGAAGACATCGGCCGGGTTTTCCTAAATCTGGTAACTAATGCATGCTATGCTGCGGACGAAAAACGAAAAATGCTGGCTGCTGCGGACGATGAGTCGGAGAAAGATTATCAACCGACGCTTAAGTTGAGTACGCGGCTCATTGATGACGGTATTGAGGTACATGTTCGTGACAACGGAACCGGTATTCCCGAATCTGCATTGGAGCGTATCTTCAATCCGTTCTATACAACAAAGCCCACGGATCAAGGGACTGGTCTGGGATTATCGCTCTCCAATGACATCATACGACAGCATGGTGGTGAGTTTCGCGTAGAAACGGAGGAAGGTGAATATACGGATATGATTGTTGTCTTGCCGCTTGACCCTGCAGCCCATCAAGTGATTGATACTTCAGAAGAAGCGGCAGAAGGCGAGGATTCAGAAACTGCTTCTTCGTAACGCGGTTTAACCCGTTATCGCGGCTATAGCATCAGAGCGAGATTTGAACATATCAATGATTTTGTCAAAAGCTGTGATCTCGAAGATCTCTTTTACGGGACCATACAAGCAACACAGCACAAATCTCGTATTTCTACCTTTTAATCTTTTTGCAACAAGCAGAATTGATCGCAATCCCGCACTATTGATGTAGGTAAGATTCTCAAGATCCAGAACTACGGGGCTGTCAGAATCGATAATTTCCTTGTACAGCTTGTCGTGGAATTCCCGCGCGTTCAAACCATGAACTTGACCAGTTACGCTTATTACCAAGGCCCCTTCGGCCTGGTTGGCCTGCAACTTAACTTGATTGTTTTGAATGACCATTCTCTAGTGGCAGTAATCTATCTGAATATAGTGCGACAATCAAGATGGGTCGTGGTGGTGGTGAATGGCAACCAACTGACCTCAATGTATTGCTTAACCAGCATGCGTTGCTTGCGTTCCATAGCGCTCGCGCCGCCGACCCTGAATTCCAGCTGGAAATTCAGGAAGACTATGCGCCAGACATAGGCGAGGTCACGATACAACCGCAAGACATTGGCCGGGTTTTCCTAAATCTGGTAACTAATGCATGCTATGCTGCGGACGAAAAACGAAAAATGCTGGCTGCTGCGGACGATGAGTCGGAGAAGGATTATCAACCGACGCTTAAGTTGAGTACGCGGCTCATTGATGACCGCATTGAGGTACATGTTCGTGACAATGGAACCGGTATTCCCGAATCTGCATTGGAGCGTATCTTCAATCCGTTCTATACAACAAAGCCCACGGATCAAGGGACTGGTCTGGGATTATCGCTCTCCAATGACATCATACGACAGCATGGTGGTGAGTTTCGCGTAGAAACGGAGGAAGGTGAATATACGGATATGATTGTTGTCTTGCCGCTTGACCCTGCAGCCCATCAAGTGATTGATACTTCAGAAGAAGCGGCAGAAGGCGAGGATTCAGCAACTGCTTCTTCGTAACGCGGTTTAACCCATTATCGTGGCTGTAGCGTCAGAGCGAGATTTGAACACATTAATGATTTTGTCAAAACCTGCAATCTCGAAGATCTCTTTTATGGAATCAGGCAAGGAACACAGCATGAATTTCGTATTTCTACCTTGTAATGTTTTTGCAATAAGCAAAATTGATCGCAATCCCGCACTGCTGATGTAGGACAGCTTTTCAAGATCCAGAACTACGGGGTTGTCAGAGCCGCCAATTTCCTTGTCCAGGTTTTCGTGGAATTCCTGTGCGTTCAAACCATCAATTCGGCCAGCTACGCTTATTATCAAGACACCTTCCGTCCGATCGGACTGCAATTCAAGTTGATTGTTTTGACTAGCCATTTTTCAATTGTAGCAATTTATCTGACTATAGTGCGACAATCAAGATAGGACTTTCATGTCGCAACGGAAGAGACAATACCGGGATATTTCAAGGGGCGCAACCTCGGGAATCCAAGGTTGCGCAGGCACTGGGATATTTCAGGGGGCACAACCTCGGGAATCCAAGGTTGCGCAGGCACTGAAATCATATAGATTATTCACCAAAAACTTCATAAAAAAGGAACAATTATGGGAAGAAGTCTTGAGATAGGGAGTCAGGCTCCTGATTTTGAAGCCGCAACCTACGGAGCGGAGAAAGTAAGGTTAAGCGACTTTTATTCTAAAGGGACTGTGGTGCTTTACTTTTATCCTAAGGACAACACTACGGGTTGTATTATGGAGGCTTGTTCGCTTCGCAATGCGGAGGAGGAGCTTGCGTCCCTTGGAGTACAGGTTCTGGGGGTAAGCACAGACGGGGTAAAGTCCCATGAGAAGTTCAGAGACAAGTTTTCACTCAATTTCCCGTTGCTGAGCGACAGAAGCAGGAAGATAGTGAGTCTGTACGGGGCAAGGTGGAAGTTCCTCCCCTTCGTTGCTCGCAGGACCACCTTCCTTATAGAGAAAGGTGGTAGGATAGCGTATATTTGGGACAAAGTTAAAGCCTCGTCCCATGCCGAAGAGATACTCAGCAAGGTAAAAGAACTAGATCTTTGAGCGGTGAACAAGGCATATGGTTTCCAGAATGTAATATGGGTTTGTCTGATGAAGAGTTATCGATAACTAAACGGCCAACGAAAATTATGAGGGGAGAAACCAGACAAGGCCAAGCCCAAATCTCGCATTATTTGGCCTATAAGTTTATGTCCTTCATCATCAGTTGGAGATTACAAGTTTCTGTGTTTTATCTTTTTGAGTGTAGAAAGATTATGATTTTACCATCATACAACTCCCAATCTTCAAAAACTCCGGCAACTTCAAAAGACATATCAGGACTTCCTGTCTTCTATCAAGCTTAAATTTTATGTATATAGCGAATTTCTTTTTTTTAAGATTCCTCCCTGGTTTTTCTTCTTTAACATTTCCTTCTACGCGGCATCCGGAAGAGGCTTTCTGAACTCCTTGTCAAAGAGCTCTCTTTTTTCCAGGATGACGCGGGCGACGAACAAAAGACGGTCGCACACAGTACGAACGGATCTGCAGTAACCATGACCTTTTCCCCGAAGCTCTTCGTACCTGGCCCTGCTTACCGGATCATGCTTTACGGCTACCCCTCCCAGAACATGAAACGCGGCTGAGAGGCTCTTGCACACAGCCCTTCGCTTTATGACCAGCTTTGTCCTGCCCGATTGTCTCGTCACCGGAGCCGTACCGCCGAGACACCGAATTGCCTTGAAGTCCCGACGGCGCACAAGACTCCATGCCTCGGCAATGAGCGTCGCAAGCACTATGGTTCCCACGCCAGGGATGGAGCGGAGAATCTCAATATCGGTCGACCCGTCCCCCTCGGCCTTAAGCTTTTCGTTCATGGTCTCTATAATCTTATCGATAGAGTCTTTGATTTCCTTCAGTTGACGATCCGCCACCTTCAGCCGTTCAACAACCGACGTTATATGGAAGACGCAGCTGCGCACGGTCGCGTCGCTCACGTTTATTTCCTCGGCCCTCAGTATCTTGAGCGCTTCCTCCGCGCCAATACGCCTCACTCTGTTGCGTTTGAGAATCTTCTGTACCGTTGAAGCTCTTTTCCCCTTTGCCGCGCAAGGACAAGGCATAAGCTCCCAAAGCTCCAGATGCCACGGCCTTACGGTACTGCCGAGAAGCTCTTCAAACTGGGGGTAATACCTCCACAGCAGTGCGCGAAGACGGTTTACAAGACGCGTACGCTCCGATGTGAGCTCCTCTCTGGTTCTGTTGAGCTCACGCAGAACTATGACATCGCAGTCCTGCGGTTCGACGTAGCGGAAGTGCTTGCGATCCGTGCGGAGCGCCGAGGCTAAAACCAAGGCGTCTTTTCTGTCATCCTTGGCTCCTGAGACGGAGAATCTGTCCCTGAAGCGGTCAAGCTGCTTCGGATTTATGGAATAAACCATAAATCCCTGCTCACAAAGACTTTCCACCACCGGGCCTTGGTTCACCTCTATGGCCACGGCCATGTCGCAGTCCTCAGAGCCTGATATTTCCCTCATCCACTGAGACATTTCAAAAAGACCTCCTCCAGTATGCTTGAAGCTTTTTTCTCCGACGACGAAACCTTCCTGGTTGACGACGCAGACCTGGTGAGAGTCTTTCCCCCAGTCAATGCCTGCAAAAAATAGAGATTTACTATTCTTCATGTAAATTAATACCTCCATATGTATTCGGGTTTGCCGTGATGCTTGACAGAACCAGTACTGGCGCTCGATGGCGCAAACTTCCTGTTGGGCATTTATCACGGCGCTTGACCGAGGCGCTTGTCCTGACTAGGTGCTCGACGGCACAGGTAAAATTAGGCAGCTCTCGGTCAGGCAACCCGTGAATTAATTATAAATTCGATTTGATTTTTTCGCTTGATTTAAGCTTTCAGAAGGGTACTGGTATAATGGTTCGTTATATCACATACTAAAAGGATTATCTGAAATTCTTTATAAAAACGATGATCAGCTTCATAAGATATTGCCAATTTCATGATTTATATTGCTGCGTTTGTTTATATGTGATTGCACAACAGTTTTGAGGTTTGGAATGTGGATTATTGCAATATCGTTTTTCTTAGCTCTCATGCTTACTGTTTTAAATAGTACAGTGGTCTTTGATCTTATCCCAAATTTGATTCCGGAATATGCTTATTATACAAAAATGCTCTATGGAGGATTGTCCACTTTGGGGCTTACGATAGCGGTGTTTTTTATTATTGAAAGTATTTTTTACAGGTGAAATAGCGATAATATAAGCGACAATCAAAATGCATATTTCATGATCAAACTGATCCCAAACACGCTCAAGTCATCGGTCTCAACTGTGTGCTTAACAGTATCTGCTCCTTCGCCATTGTTCGAAACATGACTGCGTAGCTGGTCCCCATTTGGCTAGTTATAGGGGTAATTCCCATATATAAATTTTTTGCTTGATAAGTTCTGGGCTTAGCTTTTGATTTAACCTCTTGTATAATATTATTACTAGTAATACTATGCCGGGAGATTAGGTATGAATTTAATCAAGATTTTCAAGCAGTTCCCAGACCAAGAAGCCTGCATAGAGAACCTTAAAACCATCCGCTTCGGTGATACGCCATACTGGCCGCATTGTGGAAGCACTTATGAAGAAGGAGTATTAAATCATGATTGAATTGCTTGGTATCAGCCACCTTTTCGAGCTTTCCCGGACGGAAGCGATTGCAGGGTTTCTCACTCCACTGGTGATTTTCGCCGTGTTTTTCCTAGCGCAGCTCATACTGCCTGGAAAGTGGGTTCCAGGCTACGTCATCAATCCGCAGACCGGTGAACCCCGCAAGTATCGGCTAAACGGCATTTTGGTGTTTGCAGTTGCGGTGATCGTGTGGGCTTTCGAACTCACCGGGATGCCACGTGAGTGGTTCTACCGGTCCTCGATCTATGCTGTGGCCGGTGGAACTGTCTTCACCACCATCTTTGCAATCATAGCGGTCTTCAGCCAGCCGCAAGGCAAGATAAAGAACCCGCTTCTGGCGTTGTGGGACGGGCGGGCGCAGGAGATGTCGTTCTTCAACAACCGCTTCGATGTGAAGATGTATTTCTATGTCGTCGGTGGGACGATGTTGGCACTCAACGCCTTGTCTGGGGCCGCGTACAACTACGAACTCTTTGGCGAAAACTTCAATCCAGGCGTTTTCCTGTATGCGGCATTCTACACATACTATATACTGGATTACTTTATCTTTGAGCGCGTCCAGTTATATACCTACGATCTGATCCATGAGGGCATCGGCTTCAAACTGTTCTGGGGAGGCCTCGTAATCTACGGGTGGCTGTTTATCCTCCCGTTGTGGGGCATGGCCGCTTACCCGTCTCCCGGATTCTCGTCGGCGTGGACGTATGTCTGGCTAATCGGAACGACCGTGCTGTTCCTGTTCGGGTGGGGCATCTCGCGCGGCGCCAACATGCAGAAATATACATTTAAGCGATGGCCCGACCGCAAATTTCTTGGGCTCATCGAGCCTGAGTACATCCAGGCCGGCGACCGCAAGATCCTGTGCAGTGGCTTCTGGGGTGCCGCTCGCCACTTCAACTACCTGGGCGAAGGTTTCCTTGGTCTTTCAATTGCCCTGGCATTCGGCTACTTTACTAATCCTTGGGCGTGGACCTACTTTGTCTTCGTCGTAACGTTTTTTACCTTTCGTCAACGTTTTGACGATGCGTACTGTGCCGAGAAATACGGCGCCGAAAAGTGGGCAGAGTATCAGGCACGGGTGAAATACCGGATTTTTCCTGGCATTTATTGAAATCAGAAGAAGGATCACGATCCACAACCGCCACGATGTCGCCGTGTTGCACCGAGGGCAACGAAGCACCTTGCTCTTGGCTAACACGCACATACGCCAGGCAGTCGGCCCTGAGACACCTCGATTAATCGGCTTTCCCAAGGTTGCGTCCCATGAAATATCCCGGTATTGTCTTTTTCGTCGCGACATGAAAGTCCTACTTGATTGTCGTAACCGTTTCATCTTGTTTGTCGCGCTATAGTTATCCTGTGTTCAGTAAATATAGCACTGTAAAGGTGGATAGGGCTCGATGTGGCAAAGTGAAGAGAAAATGCCAGATCTGAAACTTACACATATTGCATAATTCAGCATGATCGTATGAACCTGGAATCCTTCTTTGCGATGATCATGGCCCGCCGCTGGCTGACCATTCTGCTCTCTTTGCTTGTTATGCTGGTCCTTGCTGCGGGAGCCACGCGCTTGATTGTGGTGGATGTAGACTTTCGCAATCACTTTGGTGAATCTGACCCACACCTTATCGCGCTGGAACAGCTTGAAGAGACATATGCGCTGTCCGATGTTGCATTGGTTGCCGTGGCTCCACATGAGGCCACCATTTTCACACGGGAAACGCTTGTTGCCATTGAAGAGCTGACTGAGCAGCTTTGGCGCACCCCTTACGCCACCCGCGTCGACTCTATTTCAAACTATACACATAGCGAGGGGTTTGAAGATGAGCTGGTTGTTGAGCAGCTTATCGACGAAGCCAGTTCCCTGAGCGACACCGATATAGAACGAATCAGGGATATCGCGTTCGGCACTGAGGAAATTGCCGGGCGATTCTTTTCCCGTGACGGACGAGTTGCCGGTTTGGTTGTAAGTATTGTGCTTCCTGACGAGAATCGGGAATTGACCAAGCGAGAGGTTACCGACTATTTGTATGAAACTATTGCCGACGCCCGGGATAAACATACATCCATCGACTACCACCTTTTAGGTGGACTCATCCTCAATCGTGTCATAGGTGACGCGCTTGACGCTGAAACGGGCATCCTTGGGCCCATTGCCCTTGGAACCATGCTGCTTGTCGCCTTGATTCTGATACGTTCGATATGGGGGACACTTGCGATCGTGCTGATGATTGCTACCGTCATCCCATCTGCGCTGGGCTTTGCCGGGTGGACTGGCTTAAAGCTGTTTGGTGAAAGCGGTGCCGCACTGTTTGTACTGATGGCTGTGACCGTCGCTCATTCCGTGCACATTATTGAGGCAATGGCCAGGGGCTTACGCCAGGACATGACGAGAACAGAGGCGGCAATCCATGCTGTGCAAGTGAACGTGTGGCCTGTTTTCCTTACCTCGTTCACAACTGCAATCGGATTTTTGAGCCTGAATTTCGTAGATATGCCGCCGTTTAAGGTTATGGGCAACATGGTGGCGTTCGGCTCCATGTGCGCTTTCGCCTTTTCGGTGACTCTACTGCCCGCATTCCTGTCATTATTACCTATTCGTGCCCGGAAGGTGCGCGAAAGCAAACGGGATCCTTTCGATCGCCTCAGCCGTTTTGTCATCTCCTATCGTACGATCCTTCTGTGCTTCTTTGGCATTCTGGCTGTCTTTCTGGCTGCCGGCATCACCAAGATCGAACTTAAGGAGAACTGGCTTGAGGTTCTTGATGAGAGTTACGAGTTCCGGCGATCCGCGGATTTTCTGAGCGAGAATTTCCCTGGAGTGGAAACCTATGAGTACTCTCTGGATTCCGGTAGTGAAGGCGGCGTCACACACATAGAATACCTAAAACAGGTCGATGCGTTTGCGGATTGGTACCGGGAGCAACCGGAATTTGTCCATATCTTCTCAATTGCCGACATCATGAAGCGTCTGAACAAGAACCTGCATGGCGATAACCCGGATTACTACGTGCTTCCCGACGATCCTGAACTTGCCGCACAGTATCTTTTGCTTTACGAATTTTCTCTTCCGGTAGGCCGTGACCTTAACAATCTGATCGACCATGATCGGAGGGCAACACGCGCAACGGTCTCAGTGAAAAGTATGACCAGTAAGGAGAAGATCGATCTCGACGACCGTGCACGTGCATGGTTGCGGCAAAATGCCCCCAGCATGGAAACCGGCGCTACAGGAATTTCGATTGTGGGGTCTCATTCGATTCAGAGGAACATTGAAAATATGTTGCAGGGAACTTTTGTGGCGATGGCCATCGTCTCCCTGCTGCTGTTCGCCATATTCAGAAGTATACGCCTGGGACTGGTCAGTCTGATCCCCAACTTCTTTCCGGCCGCTATGGCCATGGGACTGTGGGGGTATTTGGTGGGAGAGGTAGGAGTTCCGGCGGCGGTAGTCACCGCTATAGCATTCGGCATCATTGTGGATGACACGATCCATTTCATGACAAAATATACGGACAGCAGAAAAGCAGGGAACCTGCCTTCGGAGTCCGTTCAAATAGCTTTTCGCTCTGTGGGAAGGGCACTATTTACAACTACCGTAGTGTTTGGGCTTGGCTTCATGGTGTTCGGAGCATCCGGGGTGGTGGGAAACCAAGTGCTTGGTCTTTTGGTAGGAATAACGGTAATTATTGCTCTACTGGCAGATTTTTTCTTCCTTCCACCACTTCTGATGCTGCTTGACGAGACCAAGGAAACCAGCGAGCAGATCAGGGAACGATTGAGAGGTTCCACCTAATAGATCGCGAAAACCCCACTGTGCGGTATGGAAAAGCTGAATAGTATGCCGGAATCGGCATAGACATCTCTACATACCTCTACGGATTATAATACTGACCATCCGGATAGAACTGCCTGCAGTAGCGCCGATACTTCCCGATATCACCGTCAACACTGCAAAGCCTCGGAAGTGACCGATGTTTCAGATTGCTCCAGATGACGACATCCTGCATGACATCATGCTCCTGGGAGGCAATGAGGATCTTGTTCATGAGGCGGGTCCTGAGTCCCAGGGGAAGGAGTCGCAGCCCGTGGCCCACTCCCTTCAGATTACGAAGTTGCCGCACTTGGCTCACCAACGTCACCTCAATAAACTTGCCGTCAATCGGTGTTGCAAGCACCCACAGGCGGGTGTCCATGTTGACTGAATGTTCGTGAACCTCGACAATTGAATAGCCAAGCCCGTGTATACTGGCGACCGCAGAAACGTCGTACTCGAAAAGCTTGATGCCAGCAACCGTGAGGTTGCGTTTGAAGTTGAAGGAGTTCCTGAGCAAAGTACCGTCAATTGATACCGAACCGACAATGTTCACGCTGTTGTAGTGGTGCACATAGTTAAGATGTGCAACATCCACGGAGTTCTCGGTAGTTTCCTGGGGATGTCCCGGGAAACGGATGTGCCGGAATTCCATCCCGCTCCAGTCGGTATCCGTTGTGGGAAGTTCGGGCAGGTGCCATTGAGGTTCTCGACCGCCGCTGCCCCACCACGCAAAAATGAGGCCCTCTATCTCTCGTGTCTCGAACACCTTAAGCTTGGCAGTTTTTGGCGGAGGAGCGAAGGGTGTCGCCACGCATTGACCGCTTACATCAAACTCGAAACCGTGAAAAGGACATACGAGGCAACCGTTGCGTACCCGCCCCCCTACCTCAGGACCAAGATCGGCTCCAAGGTGCGGACAGACCGCCTCAGCAACACAAACTTCCCCTTCCCCGTTGCACCAGACAACAATCTGTTCTCCAAGCCAGGTTCTCTTCAAGAGTCCCTTTTTTTTAATCATCTTGCGGCTGGCGACAAAATACCAGCTTTCCGGAAATGGGTGGAGCAAGGCTTCATCCTTGCGCACATTTGAGTTTGGATTCATTTGCTGTTACTCCGCTTATCCAGTTATCCAGCGTTAAGTACCAGAAATGCATTTGCATTAGCTTCAGGGAATTATATATCCAAATAGAAAAAGTGTAAACACACCGCTCTTTCCCATCATTTTGCTTGCCTTTTGTTTCCAGATCAATGCACATAGTCTGTTCTCTTAACATAAGCCCATAACTTGTCATTACGAACATATTTTGGCCGCAGACAAAATGGCACCCGTCCAGCCAGAGTGATTCAGAAGTTACTTGTATTTTTCATTAGTATCATCTAGCATTTATATCGACTGTTGCTACAGAATCCTTTACAGTAAGCATCCCCACGCAGGTTCGGGGATGTAGAAATGCCGTTACAGGCGGATTCCAGAAGCTCAAACGCAAAAGTCAAAACACTTAATGAAACTCCGCAAATTATCGAACGGGCTGAAGGCCGCGTACAGCGGGTCGAACATCGCCCGCAGGGTGCAAGACTTCAATGGATGGACAGACAGAGCATCCGCGGAGAATGCCGGTGCGGCGAGCTACGACCACACCCAGACCGTCAAGGAATACTACGACCTTTGCGGCGAGTTCATGGTGTTCGGCTGGGGCGAATCCCTTCACTTCGCGCCGCTGTCGCCCCGCGAGAGCCTGGAGGACTCCAAAATCCGCCATCAGCGATCGATGATCGACAAACTGGAACTGCGCGAGGGCATGACGGTGGTCGATATCGGTTGCGGGATCGGCGGCCCGATGCGCCGTGTAGTCCGCGAGGCCGGAGTCAGGGTCATCGGGGTCAACATCAACAAAATCCAGTTGGGAAAGGCGAAAAGGTTGAACGCCGAAGCGGGGCTCGACCACATGGTCGACTACCTCGAGTGTAGCTTCATGGACATGAGCGCCGTCGCGGACGACACCTTCGACCGGGGCTACGCATTCGAATCGACATGCCATGCGCCAAAAAAGGTGGACGCATTTGCCGAGATCTACCGCGTGCTGAAACCCGGAGCCCTCTTCTGGGGTCAGGAAATGTGCGTTACGGACAAGTTCGATCCCGACGACAATCAGCACCAAGCCATAAAGCAGGAGTTGATGCTCGGCATTGCGCTCAAGGATATCGCAACGATGGGCGAGGTAAATGAGGCGCTCGAGACCGTGGGATTCCAGGTTATCGAGGGGGTGGACGAGGCCGTCGAGGAGAACGGTCCTACCACGCCGTGGTATCAACCCATGGTGAGTCGGCATGGAACGCTGGGCAACCCTCTGTACAGGACTCGACTGGGCCAGAAGATGTTCAACGGGGCATCCAGGCTGGCCGAGATACTGGGGATATTCCCGAAAGGCTCCACGGAAGTCACAAGGCTGATGAATCGGACCGCTGACGCCTATGTCGCGGGCGGCAGGACCGGAATTTTCACACCGCTATACTGTTTCCTGGCGCGCAAACCCCTCTAGACCCCCGCATCCCCTAGTGCTCCGGCGACCCCATGGCGCACTTCAGACGGACAGTTCACACATCTGTTCGGCAATGCGGAATTTCAGCTTTTCGTTCGGTTTCATCCCAGGTAAGGGTATATCTCAGGGAATTAATAAGTTGCGCGTCTTGCAATTTCTCTAAGCATCTGCCTGAAAATAATCCAGTGGGTGGGGTAAAGACCATACCAATAGATCAGGCCACCCAGGCCCAGGGGTCGGAAAACTGCTGTCTGCGTTATTCGACTGCCTTTTTCAGCGGGCTCGACTTCAAACTGAAGCCAGGCCTGACCGGGCAACCTCATCTCTGCTCTCAGGCTCAGCAGCCGATTCTCTTCATAAGCCTCAACACGCCAGAAATCCAGAGGATCACCCGGGCGCAAGTCGGTCGGGTGTCGCCTGCCCCTCCGCATGCCTACTCCGCCCACCAGCAGATCAACCAGGCCGCGCAGGTACCAGATCCAAGTGGCAAAATACCAGCCCTGGTCTCCGCCAATGCGCCGTATGGGCGCAAAGGCCCGCGCGGGATCCACGTTGACGACGGTCTGCTGGCGGTCGACAAGCCTCGAACCGAAACGCCTTCCTCCCCAGGACGGCCGGTTACCACTTGAAGACACGGCGTCGCTCCAGCGGGTCTGGGCAATCTCCATATTTTCCTGCTTAAGAGCCCGGTCTATCGCTTGGCCCACTCCCAGGGGATGTACCGGAAAATGCTTCAGGGCCGATTTATCGCGGACAATGGTCTCGTTGCGTAAGCCGTCAACGAGTTTTCTGCCCACACGTGCATAAAGGGGAGTCACAAGCCCCAGCCAGAGACTTGAGAGATTGGGACTCAGTACAGGCACCGGAATCATAAGGCGCCGCACGCCTATCTGGCGGGCGTACTCCTGCATCAGCTCGCCGTAGGTAACCTGGTCGGGACCGGCGATTTCGAAAACCGCGCTGTCCTGCAGTTCCAGATCCAGACCGCAAATAAGATAGGCTATTACGTCTTCGATCGCGATGGGCTGGGTTAATGTTCTCACCCAGCTCGGGGTAACCATCAGCGGCAGTCTGTCAACCAGGCTTCGCAGCAACTCAAAAGAAAGCGATCCTGAGCCGATTATGATCGAGGCGCGAAATTCCAAGGTAAGGGGGCCTTCCGAAGCCAGAATATCCCCTACTTCCCTGCGGCTTGCCAGGTGAGAAGAAAGTTCACCGTCTCCGAACAATCCTCCCAGATAAATGATTCGACGCACTCCGTGTCGGCGCGCAACCCGGGCGAAATTACGGGCCCCGATACGGTCCTGCTCTTCGAAGTTGTCCCCGGAACCCATGGAATGGACCATGTAGTAAGCCGTGTCCACCCCTTCAAGCGCGGTCTCAAGAGAATCAGGATCAAGAACATCGCCGGTGATAATCCGGGTATCGGGAGAAAAACGACCGGCGAGATAACCGGGATTGCGGGCAAGACACCGCACCCGCTCGCCCCTTTCCTCCAAAACCGGGACCAGGCGCCCGCCGATGTAACCGCTTGCTCCCGTTACCAGTACGATCCGTTTTTTGTTATCTGAAGACATTAACTCTCCGATGAAATCATTAACAGAGATCCAATTGACCTCTTTCAAAGAACATCGCTGAGTTTTTTTGCCGTTTTGATCTTTTCAAAGGTTGTGTAGCGTGGCCCCTGCATAGCTCCACGCGGAGCGTCGCCTAAAGGTATCGGCCCAATCTCTCGTGCTTCCTCAGAGAAAATAATCCGATACTTACCGCTCTCGCCATATGATTCGATCCGGTCAACCGGTGCATAATGTGTGATCGCGGAGATTGGCCTTGATCGATAAGCGACAATGTATTTAATCTTCCCAAGCATCGCACCAGAGATACGTATTGCATGCCAAGAATCTTCCCCGAGAAAGACCTTCTTGAACCCGTCTTTAAGTGCGGGCACTATCACAGTATCGGGTTCGTGTGAAGGCGATTTGGACAGCGCATCCTTAGTAGTAACTTTTGGCGCAGCAACTGGTTTTGACTCAAACACTTGCAAACCAACCAATGGGAGAATTCGGAGGATTTCCTTTAGAAACCCCTTTGTATCCGCTTTCTCAGATTCAGTCAGCATAGGTTCTTGGGGAACATTGCCGTTGTCCAAGTAGCAGCGGTTTGCCTGTTCAGCATGATCAAGTAGCGCATATTCCAGCCAAGTAATATGAGCTCGGTTGAGACCACTGGCCGAAACAAACACGATTCCACGATCCCAGAAGTCCTTATTCTTATAGTGGGCGTCAATACGGTTACGGACACCATCCGCCTGACCAACATAAATGGTGGGCAAGTCGTCATTCTCATTCTTGTAACCCTTTAACACGTAAACACCAGTCTGAGTAAACTCAGAACGCTGCCTAATTTCTGTCCACTTGGAGCGCGGAAATACCAGCCCGATCCCTGTCCAATTCATACGGTCAATCAGCATGACACTTTCTGGATCACCATCAGGGACAAATATGCGGATTGTAAATGGATCAGCCATTATTACTCTTGTTTCGAACACGCCCGTAAGGAGGGCTTCATATTGACGGTTTCACTGACCTAAAGTTGCGGCACAATTTCACCAAACTACAAGTGAGAAAATATATGTGAGAACACACTTAATTGTCAATCATACATGGGCAATCATAAGAAAGTGTTCAGAATTTTCGCAAATTTGAGTCTTGGCATTTCTCCTTATGGTTCAACAAAACCATATCCAACCTGCTACTTTGATGGAAATTGCTAAAAAAACGTTTTTACCTAATGAAGGAAAAGAGTCTTTAGTATACGGGAACTAGGAAAGCAGTTTCTGAATTCTCTTTATCCTCTCCTCTTCCGTTTCCTCTTCTCCCGGGCTTGGGGGAATCCCGCTTCCCTTTATCACGGCGGGTCTCTCGCCGACTTCGGCATGCCATCTGGTAAGATTCGGAAAAGCCCCGAGATCTAGTTCCGCCCAATCATAAGCGTTTACCCAGGGCCACATGGCTATGTCGGCGATCGAATACTCTTTTGCAAGATACTCCACCTCAGAGAGTCTTTCGTCGAGTATCGAGTAGAGCCTTTTAGTCTCCTCGGTGTATCTCTTTATCGCATAGGGTATTTTTTCCGGGGCGTACTTTAAAAAGACGTTCAGCTGTCCCTGCATGGGCCCTACAGCAGACATCTGGAACATGAGCCACTGGATACACGTTGTTCTGCGTCTGTCCCCGGCCGGCGGAAGGAAGCTCCCGAACTTGTCGGCAAGATATATGAGTATGGCTCCTGACTCAAAAACCGCCGTGCCGTCATCATTATCAACTATCGCGGGTATTTTCCCGTTCGGGTTTATCTCGAGAAACCACGGCTCCTTGTGTTCAAACCGAGAGAGATTAAGAGCGTGAACCTTGTAGTCGGCTCCCAGCTCCTCAAGCATTATTGAAACCTTCTTGCCGTTTGGCGTGGCCGCCGTATATAGATCGATCATTTTTTGCCTCGGTTTATATCGGGCCTTTAATTAGCTGACAATCCGAACCAAGAGCGCGAGTTCCATGCAAAAATTTCAGGTTCCTAACCCTCTTTGTTCCCTGAACTGAGTCCCCTTTTTTTTAGAAAGCCTCATGAAATATATCTGCCAGGAATCTCTAGAATTTTAGGGGTTATTTGAGATAAAATAATACCATCAAAATCGAACAGTAACGACAACGGCGAAACAAGCAAGGAGGTTAAGAACGAAATGGTAAAGGAAACTTTCTGGTCATCCGTACATGCCACGGCACGGTGTTTTAATCAGTTGACAACCCGGTTGCTGCAGCTTGCCGCGGCTTTAATCTTGGCAACTTTTTGCTTCGCGTCGCAACCCCAGACCGCAAATGCCGAGGGCATGGGCGGTTTTTACATCGGAGCGGCGCTCGGAGGAGAATACGCCGACGTGGATTACAAGAAAACGGTAATTCACAACTTTCCCGACATGGAACTCATGTCTACCTACGAGAACGATAACGGCAAAGGTGGAATCGGCTCCGTCAAGGCCATCTTGGGACATCGATGGAACCTCCCCGGCCAAACCTATTTTTCAGGCGAACTTGACTTCGCTTTTAACCTCAACAAAAAAGTAGACGGCAGGCTTGGAGGAGTTGATGACACTTCTTCGCCGGACGCTCCCGATGTGTTTCCCGGAGACTGGGACCTGGAGAAGAACTACAGTGCGGGATTTAACGCAAAGCTGGGGTTATCGCCCCGGGAAGACATTCTGGGAAGCGGCGGTTCGATTTATCTGGTCGGAGGCGTTAAGTGGGCGGACTTCACGTTTGACGGTGGTTATGACGGCATGGTTGTTCTTCCAGATGGCACTACCGAGCGGATTGCGGGCGTGGATCGCAAGGAACTTAGCGCGTGGCCCTGGCTCGTGGGAGCCGGAGTAGAATTCGGAAGTGAAAAAAATCGTCTTGATCTGAGGGTTACCTACTCCAGGTATAAATTTGATTCAAGCTCGGGAGACGGATTGACCACCTCGACGGCAAAGGTTGATCACGATTTTGAAATCAGCGAATGGGGAGTCTATGTCGGTTACACCTTCGCTACCGGATTCGGTCTGGGCATCTGAGTTCCCGGATAACTTTTGACGGACGCAGGATCCGGCAAAAAAGCGGAGTTCATCAGGAGTGAATCCCGTCCGCTTTCTCAAGATGTTTCGCGTATTCGAGAATTTCGGGGAAAAACCGGTTGAAATGCTCGTTCATCTCGTCGTAGTGCGCCACGAGCTCCTGCTCGGACCCGGAAAGAGGATTTTTTCTCCTTACCCTTATCGACATCCCCTGGAATACGACGCTGAGCCCGGAAATGCTCCGGTACTTCTCTATCCAGCCGTCCTTGATAATGGTGTTTATCCTGGCCGCTTCGTGCTCGGGGAAGATATCCGCCGCCCCGAGGATTATACCGTACGCCCTGTCAAGAAAGTCCCTTAGGCTCTCATCCGAATACCTCTCCCAGTTAACAGCAAGCAGGTGGTCGTAGAAGATGTCAATAATAACCCTGCCCCAGCGCCTGCGCTCCGGACTTATAAGCCGGGCGCACTCCCTCGTTATCTCATGAGAATCCGTCCAGGCGTCAATCCTACGGTGCATCACTATCCCGCGTCTTATTCCGGGAGTATAGCAGTCCTCTGGGAGCCTGCCCTTCACGAAATCGCCCAGGAAATTTCCTATCAGGCATTCCGGGTCACCCCCGGCAAGGCGAATATGAGCAAGGTAGTTCATCTGCGGGCGTCACCCGGAACTCAGCCGCTCAAGGAGCTTGTTTATTCTTCCGACCATGCTTCCGGGATTCTCCATGTACCCTGCGGCCAAAAGCGCGTTATCAAAAAGCTGCTCAACTATGACTGCGGCGAATTCCCCGTCTTTTTCTCTCATGGAAGCAAGGTTTTTTATAAGCGCGTGGTTACCGTTTATCTCAAGGCGGACGACCGAACGCATCTCTGCGTCCGCATTAAGGTTTTTCATTATTCTTTTCATCCCCTGCGTCATAGTGGAATCTGAGTTAAACGCCGCCGCAGGACTCTCAACAAGCCTTCTGCTCACGCGCACGTCCCCGACCCTCTCGCCAAGCACTTCCTTCATCCACCCGCAAAGCGATTTTTCCTCTTCTGACGGACCCTCAGGAGAATCCCCGGCGTCCTTATCCGCAATGCCTACATCAACACTATCGGCCGAGACAATCTTTTTTTCCTTATACTCGCCTAGAGTCGACATCACGAATTCGTCAATAGGCTCATATATGAAAAGAACCTCGATATCCTCCGAGCGGAAAAACTCCATGTGGGGACCGTTCTCGAGCGTGTCTCTTGCGGAACCGAACAGGTAATAGATCTCCTCCTGGCCTTCGCGCATCCCCGAGAGATAATCCTCAAGGGAAACTAGTTCCCCTTCCCCCTTGCGCGAGGATTCGAAGCGCAACAGCCCCCGAAGCTGCTCTTTGTGCTCAAAATCCGAGGCCACGCCCTCTTTTATGAAAAAACCGAACTTACTGTAGAAATCGCCGTAACTCTTCGGGTCGTCAGCCGAGTACTGCTCAAGGAATTTTATGAACCTTCCCGTGATGGCGGAATTAAGCTTCCTAACAAGGGAGCTGTCCTGCATGGTCTCTCTTGAGATGTTAAGAGGAATGTCGGCGCTGTCCACCACGCCTTTTAAAAATCTCGTCCACTCGGGAAGAAGATTCTTGGGGGAGGCATCGATAAGAACCCTTCTTGAGTAAAGACTCACTCCAGGGTCCATTCTCCCGAATCCCAAGCGTTCCATATTGTCCTCGGGTACGAAAAGAAGCACGTTCATGTCAATGGGGGCTTCCGAGGAGAAATGAAGCCTGTATCTGGGTTCGTCAAAGGAATTCGTCTGGAACCTGTAAAAACCGCCGTATTCCTGATCCGTAATCTCGTTCTTGTTGCGAAGCCAGACGGCTTCCGTGGTGTTTATCTGCTCGCCGTTTAATTTAAGCGGGAAGGGAACAAACGCGGAATATTTCCTCAGAATACCCCTTATCACGTCCGGGTCTGAGTACTCCTTTGTATCTTCCCTGAGAGACACGACGACCTTCGTGCCCCTTCTGTGCCCCTTTCCCTTGGTTATCTCGAACAGTCCGTCGCCTCTGCTGCGCCAGATAAGATGTTCGGAATTTCTCCTATAGCCCCGCGTCACCACCTCAACCGAATCGGCAACCATAAAAGAACTGTAAAAGCCCACTCCGAACTGCCCGATCAGGTCCCCCCCTTCGGTCCCGCTTTTCTCTATAGCCTCAAGAAAGCTCCTTGAGCCAGAGCGGGCTATCGTTCCCAGGTTCTCGACGAGTTCCTTTCTGCTCATTCCAATGCCGTAATCGGTAAAAGTAATCGTATTGTCCTCGCTTGAAGTGGATATCTCGATTTCAAGCGGAAGCGCTTCGTCGTATATTTCTTTTTCCGTAAGCTGTATGTACCTCAGTTTCTCAAGGGCGTCAGAAGCGTTTGAAACCAGTTCTCTTATGAATATCTCCTTGTCGGTATAGAGGGAATTGATCACGATGTCCATCAGCCTTCTTACTTCAGCCTGAAACTCGTGTTTCTCAGTTTTCTGCTCAGTCATCTGAAACCTCCTTCCACGTGATAAAATTCACACGGAAAAACCGTTTTTCACGTCTACATAGTAAAAAATAAGACTTGGTTGCTCTCTTTACAAGTACGGCTAATACAAGAAACTGTCTTTTTAACGTACCAAGACAGTAACAACAAACTTTGCACAGCAGGTTGTACGGAAAAACGCATTTTAGGGTCAGGTCTTGACCACTCACAGTTCAAAAAGAAGCGGATAAACCTACTTGCGTCCTATCGCCTCCCCCCAGGCAAAGCCAGCTAAAGCACCAGGAGTCTCCCTCCACTGGTCAAGCAGGGCACGCCAGTCATTGAACTGTTCTTCGGTTGCAAATCCATATTTAGTGGCTGCTTCAACAGTGCCCGGGGCAAAGAACCATCCGATTATAAAATCATGAAGAAACTCAATGTCCTCATCCGTAACGAAAGGTTCGAAAGAAACTCCCGCACTGATATCGGAAAATCCCGCTTCGAGAAACTCGCGTTTAAGTTCCTTGCCTATCTGGGGGTGGCCTCCGTTTGCAGTGATAAGTTTTGAGAAGGTGTCCCAGCCGCCGCTGAGTTCGGGTTCGAGAAAAGATGAATCAACAAACATTTCCCGGCTTGAAACTATACCTTCGGGTTTTAGCACCCTGCGCACTTCGGCCAGCACAGCTTTCGTATCAGGAACGTGCATGAGCAGGGCGTTACAGTGCGCAACATCAAACGAGTTATCTTCGAAGGGGAGATCGGTCACATCAGCGGTTTGAAAGGCCGCGTTTCGGTGCCCGCCAGCCGAAGCGGCACCCCGAGCTATCTCGATCTGGGATTCCTCCATATCAATGCCGTGCAACTCTCCCGGTTCCACCGCTTTTGCGAGTCCCATCGAGATTGTTCCGGGGCCGCACCCGAAATCCAGAACGCGCATGCCGGGCTTGAGGTGAGGAAGCAGGTGCGTAGCGCTGGTCTCCGCATTACGACGTCTGAGCAATTTCTGAAAATCCTCGCTGTACCCCATTGTGTAGGTAGCTGCGGAACTACCCGAGGTTTTATCTCTGTTCATGGGCATCTCTCCTGGCTATGTTGGAGTTTCATTATAGCTCCCTCAAGTAATGTTTTAAAGTCCGCCTGAAACCGGACCCGATCGAAACCCCTTCCCAAACACCCACAGGCGAAAACCTGCATGGTTGCTTTTGTTGACTATTACCCTTAGCCTTTTATTATTTTCCGTGGGCTTCGCACTGGGTGAAACCGCTTTTTCGCCCATGCTTACAAAACCAAGACCATAAAAACTATGAGTACCGGAAGAAAACCTAAAACAAGAACGCCGGACAAGGACATACCGTCTCTTGATCTGTCCGCAAGACCGAGAAGAAATCGAAAATCCTCTTCCATAAGAAATCTCGTGCGGGAAACCTGCCTTCTGCCCGGAGATCTCATCTACCCGCTCTTTATCCACGATAAAAACGGCGATGAGGAAATAGAATCGATGCCCGGGTGCAAAAGGTGGAGCGTTTCTGGTCTCGTGGAGGAAGTGAGACAGTCCCACAGTCTGGGTATCGGGGCGGTAATGATTTTCCCGGCAATCGAAGACGGGCTTAAATCACCCTTCGCCGAGGAGTGCTATAACCCTAGGGGCCTTGTGCCAAGAGCCATAGCCGCCATTAAAAAAGAAGTTCCGGAAGTCGCCGTCATAACGGATATCGCCCTTGATCCGTACTCAAGCGACGGGCACGACGGCGTGGTGTCCCCGTCCGGGGAAATACTTAACGACGTAACGGTCGAGGTGCTCTGCAAGCAGGCTCTATGCCACGGCGCCGCGGGAGTCGACATAGTCGCCCCGAGCGACATGATGGACGGGAGGGTCGGAGCGATCAGGGAGACTCTCGACGAAGAGAGCCATACGAACGTTTCGATAATGTCGTACACGGCAAAGTACGCCTCATCCTTTTACGGACCGTTTCGCGGAGCGCTTGATTCAGCTCCCAGAGGCGGGGACAAGATGACTTACCAGATGGACCCCGCAAACTCAACGGAAGCCCTGAGGGAGCTCATTCTGGACGAAGAAGAGGGTGCGGACATGGTGATGGTGAAACCCGCAGGGTACTACCTTGACCTCGTATCGTTGTTTAGGGAGAACACCGACCTTCCCCTTGCCGCTTACCAGGTAAGCGGAGAGTACCTCATGATAAAGGCGGCCGCTGAATCAGGGTGGCTCGACGAGGAAAAAATCATCCTTGAGAGCCTGCTAAGCGTAAAAAGAGCCGGGGCTGACATGGTAATCACCTATTTCGCGAAAAAGGCGGCCGAAATTCTTTCCCGAACTTAACAATCGGGAAAAACCGATGTCGCGGTGCACTTTACAAAATTTTATAGTCGTATAAAATTTCGTTTCTCAAAAAAACACTGGACAGATAAAATGAAAAAAGATATTCACCCAGATTACAACTACGTGGTTTTCAAGGATTCGTTCACCGGGCATATGTTCCTTACGCGCTCGACCAGAACATCGGAGGAAACCACCAAATGGGAAGACGGAAACGAGTATCCGCTTATAAGCGTGGAGATCTCAAGCGACTCTCACCCTTTCTACACCGGAAAGGAAAAGCATTATAAAAAAGAAGGCAGGGTCGAGAAGTTCCGCCGCAAGTACCAGAAAAAGTCCGCCAAGGAAGAGACCGCGGAAACCGAATCGCAGTAAAAAGATTTCAGAAGCCCTCCGTTTTTGCTGTGATTACAAAAATGATTTGATCAATTATTTCGTCTGGCGCAGCGAATTACGAGCAATGAATTAATCGAAAGTTCAAGCTTTGCCGGTATCGCGCGAACTTAATGCACGTGCAAATTTCTAAGTTGGTACTGTAGAAACTCATTTGCGATATTTGAACAGAGCGATATTGATGCCGGAGCGTATGACGGATACGTTAGTCGGTGGAAAATAGAAGTATGCCGGATATCAATCTTTTTAACCATCCACTCGTAGGTACACCGTTTGGTACAGTCTTTGACCTGTGTCTGATCTTGGCGGCGATGGCGTGGCTATTGTCCGTGGTAACTCGCGAATACTCTTGGGTTGATAGGTTCTGGTCAATTTGTCCAATCATCTATTGCCTTATCGTTGCAGCAAGTGTTGACTTTGACGTGCCGCGTTTAAACCTAATGTTGATTCTCGTATCGCTTTGGGGAGTTCGTCTCACATTCAACTTTGCGCGCAAAGGAGGTTTTTGGAAAGGAGGTGAAGACTATCGATGGGGCATCGTACGCGAAAGAGTTGGCGAACTCAGGTTTCAAGTGATTAATCTCCTGTTTATTGCGTTCGGGCAGATGCTCATAATTTGGTTGTTTCTTGCTCCAGTGCATCTGGCATGGTTAGGACGCGATACGTCGCTTACTTGGATTGATGGAATATCTGCAGCTTTATTCCTGGTGTTCCTTGTTGGTGAAACCATCGCTGATGAGCAAATGTGGGCGTTTCAGCAGGCTAAGAAACAGAAGATCGCGGCAGGCGAGGAAATTACGCAACCATTTATCAAGACCGGCCTTTTTGCTTTTTGCCGCCATCCGAATTATTTTTGCGATATAAGCCTGTGGTGGGTGTTCTATCTCTTTGGCGTTGCGGCTACGGGGCAGTGGTTGAACTGGTCTGGGCTCGGCTTCATTATATTAACGTTGCTTTTCATTCTTACTTCAAAATTGGTAGAGTCGATTTCTCTTGAGAGGTATCCTGCCTATCGGGAATATCAGGAATCGGTTCCACAGCTAATGCCATTTACGCGGATAGGCTGCCTGAAGGTGCGAAACGACAATGGAACTGAGCTGCTCAGCTAACCTGCATAGAAGACCGTCCACGGTATGCCGATATGGTTGCAAAAATGGTTCGATCGCTTTTGTTGTTTCCTACTCTAGCATTTGTTTTACCTTCAAGCAGGGATTATCAGCCCGCTAATCTTCCTCTTCATTATCTGGTTTTGGTAATTCTAGTCTTAATTCATGTTGTTGTAGCAGAAACAATTCTCTGTTTCTTTTGTCAATAGCAATCTTTGTTTCTGACGTCTTAGTTATTATGTCAGTACCGTGATCTGTTTCTATTTCTATAGTTTCACTACGTGGTGTTTTGACTTCTAATCTAACTCCATCTTCTAGATGTGGTAACCATTCTTTAATCAATGCTTCTATACCGGTTTTGTATTCTGCTTCAAATGAGTTAACTGACAATTCTTCAATCAGGTTATTTAGTATTTGTTTCTTACGTTCTTCCAGCTCCTCTTTAGCAGTCTTCTCCATTACCTCCTTTCGCTTTTGTGAGAACCCCTCAAATTTAGTTTTTAGTCTCTCGTATAAATTTATGGCTATATAAATATTTATGGCACTTTCTTTAATTATGGAAAACAAATCCGCCACTTCCTCTGCAACATCAATGAAAAGTTCTACCGACCCATTGTTTACAGAAGATATTTTGATTGGTTTCGTATCAGTGTAATTGGAGTTTAGCCTTTGCAGGATATTCTTTGTGTCCTTTAAGAAATCCTCTAATTTGTCAAAGTCCTGGTATTGTTCTGATAAGGACAAAACAATTTGATACGTGTTAGACTCATCTTCCTCTACTCCAATACTTTGCAAGGTTTTTCGTAATTGTGTTATATGACCCAACAATTCCCGGCGCTTATTGACGAACTTTGAGATATCATCCCTAGCTTCATAATTGGGAGAATTCAGTATTTCATCCAACCTGTCCAACATGGTTATATCAAAATATCCCCCTACTCCTATACCTTTTAGAATGTTGATGTCAGTATGTAAAAAGTTTCCTATCTCCGATTCTTCTAATAACTCTTTCATTGTTGCCTTTTCCGTTTTTAAGCTTCTTGGGTCGTTGTTGTGATAATGAGATTCTATTATTTGAAGCCTAGTCTGTATGTCATAGGCCTTTTCTGTATCGAGAATTAAGTTTACGTTGAACAGCACCTTTCTAATGTCCACAATAAAACCTCCTTTTAGGTATAGGTGGTGTTTATTGTATCTGGAGCAAAAAGCGGCGCAACCTTTCTTTGTACAATAAACATCGGGAGATTGGTAAAGGGGCCGTCCACCAATGAAGAGCTATCAGACCTCGTCAGCAGAATAATGGAAAGAGGCCCGTTTTCCGTAAAATGAAAAGAGAAAAGCTATGCATCGGAGGAGTGAAGACGTTTCTTTAAGACTTCTAACTTTTCTCCTGTAAAGCCCTTCATTCTCAACTGTTCGTCTGTCGAATCTAACATTATCAACCAGCTCTTATTCAAGTCAATCAATACTAATGCAAAGCAATGAAGAATTTCTCTTTCACGGACGGAGTGTCCAAAATTCCCACTCAATTTCCCCTCTCTATTTACTTGGAAATATTTAGTGTTCGAATATGAAGAACAGTGCTCTTTGAGACAAGCTGCTAATTCCTCTTCGGAAGTTGGGCTTATTATGTTTTTCCTAGCGTTCATTACCGCAATTATCCCTTCTATTATCCATTCATTATCTGCATCCTTCTCCGCCAGTTTTTGGTAAAGATCAAACAGATTATGACCAGAATTTTTGGGGAAAATGGAAAAGCGGAGAAGCAAAAGAAGACGTAGAGATTGTTCCACCGATACCAAAAGCAATTCGAAAGAAACAATGCGGAGAAAGAAACTATGAGTATCGGCAGAGGAACCGGCAGTACTCAAGCATGAATCTGATGCAATTAGATGTGCTTCCGCAGCCATCATTGTTAGCCATGCCACATCCTTTCTTTCGTTAGGATCTGTTATTTTTTTATATTTTGACATTCTTGCCTCCCTCGCTTTGGATAACATTGTATATGATCTCCAGAAGTGATCCCACGGGGACCCCCGCCGGACACTTCCCCGTGGGAAGTCCGCGCGGCGAAGAGGGTTTTGCGTCAACGATTTTTCTCTCTTTTTGAGTGATGACAGAAGCGGAAAGAGAATATTTACTGATTATAGGAAGTTATGAGCGCAGAAAGTGTAATCGAACCATTTTTGTCGTTTGATGAAACTAACTCTCAAACTATAAAAGATACAAGTCCACCCTGCCCTCAGACTAATGCAATGATGAACAGGCGAGGGAAGGGATACAGCGTACGGTTCCCCGAACCTTTGGGATAAGCATCCCGAAGCCGCCGCTTGTATACTTTTAAAAACCGGTTCCGATCAGCATCGCGCAGACCATTTAGAATCGGGCGAAGACCACTACCCATAACCCATTCAAAAACAGGATCTTCGCCTTCCAGCGCATGGAGATACCGCGTTTCCCAGATATCAAGGCACCGCGTACAGTGAGAAAGGATATCGTAGTAGAACTCTGGATCCTCAACCCACTTGTTTGACAAAGCGGCAAGGAGTGAGGTCTCGCCGACGGGCTTCCCGCCGGGACCGCCATTTGCCAACGTATCCCGCATCAGGCGATGAGACGGAAGATCCCAACTAAGCGGCATCTGGACCGCGAGACAGCCTCCCGGGTTAAGGCAGCTCACCAGGCGCGTAAGCAGCTCAGAGTGACCGTTAACCCAGTGCAAAAACGCATTGGAATAAATAAGGTCCGGGTTTTCCTCCGGCACCCAGTTGCGGATATCGGCATCCGCCCAGTGTATGGTTGACGGCTCCGCAGCCGCCTCGGCCAGCATCTGCGGTGAGTTATCGATACCGTATACCTTGGATGAGGACCAGCGCTTCGCCAGAAGACGGGTTATGTGGCCCGAACCGCAACCCAGATCATAAATCACACCCGGCGCCTCAAGGGGTATACGATCCAGCAACTCAATGGCCGGTCGCAGGCGCTCCTGGGTGAACTTCAGGTACTGACCGGGGGTCCAGCGCGTTCCGGCAACCTCGCCTTGGTGCGCTCTTTGCGACATGCGATCTCCTCGCTCCACCACTCGGATATGTCCGCACGGTTTTTGTGCGGAATGGTCAGCAACGTCGTCTTTTTAACTTCAGGAACTACGGTCAGTCGCCGCTCAGGTAACTTACCACATCATCCTGAATGGACTCGTCCACAAGCTCTTTCCACTCCTCATTACCACTCGCTATTGACTCGCGTATTTTGGTAGCCGATATGAATCCTATGTTCTCAGGAGGAAAAAACTCGTTCATCTCGTAACCGACTCCCCTGCCCCAGTTCACCGATTCGATATCCGGAATCACCATTACGACCACGTCATCACCCTTGCTCTCGTGATATTTTCTTATCATTCCGACGGTCTGTTCTGTGGTAAAAGGGTTTTTCGGGTCGGGAGGAATATCCCTTACCATTATCAAACACGGAACTCCATTGTCGAGTTTCTGCCTGACAAGGCTTATGTGCCCGGCGTGGTAGGGCTGATATCTGCCGATAAATATTGCTCTTCTGGAAGGGGAAGGCTTTATGTCCGGATGGCCGTGATTTTTGTATTCCCAGCTGCTCATGTTCACCTCGTTGTGTGGATTGAAAAACGCACGGATTATACACACGCTTGGGGTTTTTTCAACAGCGATCAATAAGGAAGCTGCCGAACGGACCACATAACCTGAACTTTTTTGGCTTAAGATGGATGCAGAAAAGAAATCGCTAAAATGCTCTTGACAGCATATGCAGTTTAAAGCATATTTATGTCATGAAATGGGAAGTCGGTCTTGATCCGGCCTTTGATGCTGAATTCGATGACCTGTCCGTCACGGTGCAGGACGAGTTGCTCGCGCAGGCCAAACTTCTTGAGGTGTTCGGACCCGAACTAGGACGCCCGCGGGTGGACACCCTTAAGGGGTCTCGTCACGCCAATATGAAGGAACTTCGCTTCGAGGCCGAAAACGGTGTATGGCGAGTTGCTTTTGCCTTTGATCCCAAGCGCAAGGCGATTCTGCTCGTGGCTGGTGACAAATCGGGCGTTGGTGAAAAACGTTTTTATAGACAACTGATCAAGAAGGCAGATAAAAGGTTTGATGCTCATCTTGACCGGCTGAAGCAGTTATAAGGAGGTATATCGTAATGTCGACCCTGGAAGAAAAGATGAAAAGACTCCCCGCAACGCGTCGTAAGAAAGTAGAGGAACGGGCAAAGAAACTTATTGCCGAAGAGATGTCCCTTCGGGACTTGCGCAAGGCACGCAAATGGACCCAAGTGCGCGTGGCGGAAAAACTCGGAATCAAACAAGAAAACGTATCACGCATAGAGAAGCGGAGCGACCTTCTGATATCCACGCTAAGCGACTATCTAGAGGCAATGGGAGGGAAACTGAACCTAGTGGCAGAGTTCCCCGACCGACCGCCCATCACTCTTACCGGAATTGCTGACTTGGATAATGACGACCTTTCAGGGAAGTCATCCGAGAGAGATTGAATTCCGGTCTGAACACATGGCAACTGCCCCACGTACGTGCCGGAATAACAACGAACCGCAAGCGGCTAAGTTCAGACAGAAGGCATATGCGCTTTTTTTTCTGAGGGGGCACCGAGCAGGTCGATAAAACCGCCGAAAGTGCGTCTGCTCAGTTCAGAAAGCGTGTTTATGTATTTAGGCGTCTCGAACCTTATAAGGTCGGGACTTATCTTGCCACCGAGTCCCTCGATTTCCTTTTTGTTAACCGGGGTAACGAGCCAGCGCTCTATCATGGGTGCGTCTACCTCAAGGTGGAACTGGAATCCGTATACCTTGTCCCCGTATCGAAATGCCTGGTTTGCACACGCAGAAGACGTTGCCAGATGCGAGGCACCCTGCGGAATCTCAAAAGTATCTCCATGCCACTGAAAGACCTTTTCAACCTCGCTGAATACACCAAGAAGCGGGTCCCTTTTCCCTTCCTCGGTAGTGGAAACGTCATACCAGCCGATTTCCTTCTCCGGGTTCTTGAGAACCCGGGCTCCAAGGGCCTTGGCAATGAGCTGCGAGCCGAGACATATGCCGAGCACCGGGGCGTCCATGTCGATAAACTCCCTTATGGCTTCGGTCTCCGGTACGAGGTAAGGATACTCGTCGGTCTCATCCACGTTCATCGGGCCTCCGAGAACTACAAGACCGTCGTAGTTGCGGAGTTTCGGGATGCTGTAATTGGAACGGCCGAAGTTCACGTAACGCATTCTGAAACCAGCGTTTCTGAGCATCGGATGAAGCGTTCCCAGTATCTCGTGAGGAACATGCTGGAAGACAAGCAGTTTCGGCATGGAGCAGGATTCTAACCACTTTTCCGACCTCTGTCATTTCGCCGGGACAGGGACAGTTCAGATCTCCCACTTGCCACGCAGGGTCTCTTTCCCAAGAGAGGATTCAAGCGCGGACAGAAACTCCTTTCTGCTGATTTCTCTTCCTCCGAGAGTCCTCATATGATCCGTCGGAACCTGGGAATCTATGAAATCAAAACCGGATTCCCAGCATTTCCGCGCCAGATGGAAAAGGGCCACCTTGGAAGCGTCGGTTTCGAGGTGAAACATCGATTCTCCGAAAAACGCGCCGCCGAGAGACACTCCGTAAAGACCGCCGACAAGCTCTCCCTCCCGGTAGGTCTCAAAAGAATGAGCGTAACCCAGTTCATGCAGCTTCCCATAAGCCGCCTTCATCTCCTCGGTTATCCACGTACCGCTCTGCCCCTTTCTGCCGACCTGTGCGCAGTTCTCGACGACTGCGGCGAAATCCGTATCGGCCCTAACCGAGAACTTTCCAGAAGACACCGTCTTTAAAAGGGTTTTTGAAAATTTGAAGTCCCCCGGGAAAAAAACCATTCTCGGATCGGAAGAAAACCACAAAATGGGGTCTCCTTCGCCATACCAGGGGAAAATACCGTTTTGGTAGGCCAAAAGAAGCCTTTCGGGAGAAAGATCCCCCCCGACCGCCAGAAGCCCGCCCGGCTCCGCTTCGACCGGATCAGGAAATCTTATTCGGGAGTCAAGAAAGTAAACGGTCATCAGTTCCGAATAAAACCTTTTTTATCGCGACGGCTATTTGGGCCGTTAAAGCCCCCGGAGACCCTACTTTCCCCAAGTTCTTTCGATGAAGCCCGCCCTTCCCGAACCTATTTTGTAATTGCCGTAGTGAATCGGGTTTTTCTCGTAGTAATTCTGGTGGTATTCCTCCGCCCTGTAGAAAGAAACGAACTTTTCTACCGAGGTTACTATCGGTTTTTTGAATTTGCCCGACTCCCCGAGTTTCTTTTTCGAGAGAAGGGCTTTTTCTTTCTGCGAATCGTCGTGGTAGAAAATGGCGGTTCTGTAATGCCTTCCCCTGTCGGCAAACTGCCCGTCCTCCTGGGTCGGATCAATATTTATCCAGAAAGTCTCAAGAAGCGTTTCGTAGTCTATCTTCGCGGGATCGTAAACGACCCTTATCGCTTCTGCGTGGCCCGTTCTTCCCTGCCAGACCTGCTCGTAGGTAGGATTTTTCTCCTTTCCGCCCGAGTAGCCCACTACCGTTTCGACAACCCCTGAGAGACTGTCAAAAGGAGGCTCCATACACCAGAAGCATCCCCCGGCGAAAGTCGCCTCCATGTAACCGCTGTTTTTTCCGCTTTCCATGTCTTTAACCTCCCCTACACTTTCGTTGTACACGGGAAAAGCCACGCCCGCAAACACAACAAGCACCGAGACAAAAACCCTGGACCAAAAATTACATCTCATTTTTCTTCACACCGGGTAAAAACTAGGAAATTTCCGACTCCGCAAACCCGTAAGCCGGTTCCAGACGGAAATCAGTTGTAAACCCTTATTTCGTTATAAAGCGCATCCCTCTCAACGGGAACGTATCCCGAATCCCGGATCATCTTTATCATGAAATCCCTGCTGTGACCCACTTCCGAGGGGGCGCCCGCGTCGTGGATGATCTTCTCCCTCATTATCGTTCCGTCAGCGTCGCTCGCACCGTAATGCAGGGCCACCTGGGCCGCTTTTTCCCCGAGGGTGATCCAGTAGGACTTTATGTGGGGGAAGTTGTCAAGATAGAGCCTCGCAAGCGCGTGAACCTTCATGTCGTATGAAGCCGGAAAAGGTTTTATGTCTTTAAGACCCGTGTTCTCCGGCTGGAAAAGAACCGGGATGAAGGCGAAGAACCCGGGGGACTCGTCCTCTATTGTTCTCAGCCTCTCCATGTGGTCAACGACGTGGAAAGGCTTTTCAAGATGTCCGTAGAGTATGGTGGCGTTTGTCGGGATGCCGAGAGTGTGAGCCAAGCGGTGGATTTCCTCCCACCTTGTCGCGACCGTCTTCGGGGCGCAGATCTTCTTTCTCACCTCTTCGTGCAGTATCTCCGCTCCCCCGCCCGTAAGGGCGTCCACGCCCGCGTCTTGAAGGGTGAGAAGCACATCCTTTAGGGAAAGGCCGCTTATCTCCGAGAACCAGTCAATCTCAACCGCGGTGAAAGCCTTTACGTGAATGCTCGGGAAGTGGCGCTTTATCATCTTCACTATGTCCAGGTAATGATCGAACTCCCAGTCGGGGTGAAGGCCGCCGACTATGTGAACCTCCCTCATCTCGTCGCTCAGCATGGAAAGCATCTGCTCGTCTGAGAGCTCGTAGGCGTTCGCGGACTTTTTCGTGGTTCCGAAAGCGCAGAACCGACACGATATGGCGCAAATATTCGAAGGATTTATGTGGCGGTTTACGACGAAATAGACCTTTTCCCCCGATTTTTTTCTTTTAACGTAATCGGCCATCATGCCGACGGTGTTAAGATCGGGGGAATCAAGTATCAAAAGCCCGTCTTCAAAGGAAAGCCTCCGGCCCTCGGCAACCTTCTCCATTACAGGGAGGAGGTTCTTGTCGGTGCAGAAGCTCTCGGTCAGTTCTAGTACTCGCTCCATTTCGTCTCGACTTTGTCCTTTATATCCTCTGACATCTCTATCACCGGGGGGTACCACTGCTTCACGGTGGCGTCAATTCCCATCCTGCCGTCGTAAACGACCGCGGAACCCCGAAGTTCCGTATGTTCGAACAGAACATCCAGATAAGGATCGAATCTAGTAAAGATACCCCAGATAAGCTCCGTGTCATCATTTAGGTCTATATCCGGGCTCACGACTGCAATTATACGCACCTCTTCAAGGCCGGGAGTCTCAAACAGCTTGCGTATCATCTCCTTGGGGTCGGTCCGGGATTCATTTATCCGGACGACGCAGAAACCTCCCGAAAGAAGTCTGAATCCCGTTATCTCCGGATGTTTTTCCCTGGGGTCGGGGACCTCCCTGGCGTAGGTTTTCCTCTCAGGGGTGTTTTTCCTTACAGCGTTTATTCCCATCTTGCTTCCCACGTTGAACTTGTTGCTCGTGAAATCAAGGGTGTCGAGGGGCGCCCACTGTATCATGAGGAAATCCTCCCTGGGATCGAAATTCTCCCCTATCTCGTGGAGCACCGCGGAGAAATCCCTCGGGTTAACGTCGCTTGAAACGCAGACCATGCATTTGGTTAGAAGAAGTTGTCCCGTTCCCCAGAGCGCGAGCATGGCCTTTATCCCGCCCTTGGGATAGCGCTCATCGACGGAAACCGCAAGCAGGTTATGAAACCCCGCCTCGGGATACGCCCACATATCCTTTACCTCCGGCTGTATTATCCTTATGAGAGGGGAGAACATCTCGCCGGCGGCAATCCCGAGGTAGACATCCTCCTGCGGGGGCTTGCCGACCACGATGGAAGGATACACGGGGGTTTTTCTGTGGGTTATTTCGCTCAGGTTAAAAACGGGGAAATCGGCCTCCATCGAATAGTGACCGAAATGATCGCCGAAGGGCCCTTCCTGTCTCAGCACGCCCCTTGGAACGGAACCTTCGAGTATGAATTCCGCGTCTGCCGGAACGTGAAGCGAAATGCTCTTGCCCTTTACCATAGGCATCGGGCTTCCGCGAAGATAGCTCGCAAAAGCAAGCTCATCCATGCCGTCCGGGAGCGGAGCGACCGCGGAGAAGATCATCTTGGGATCTCCACCGAGGATTACCGCGGCTTCTAGGTCCCTTCCCAGTTTCTTTGCCTCGTGGTAGTGCGCGGCTCCTCCCTTGTGCGCATGCCAGTGCATCCCGGTAGTTCTGCGGTCAAACATCTGAAGCCTGTAGACCCCGAGGTTCCTCGAACCCGTCGCTGGATCTCTGGTCAGCACCAGGCCGAACGTAACGAACTTTCCCCCGTCGCGCGGCCAGCATTTCATCACGGGAAGCTTAGAGAGGTCGGGTTCGGTTTCAACCTGCTGAACGTCGCCGCGCCTTACCTTCTTAGTTCTCATGGAAAGCAAACCCGTGGCTTTCGGAAGAACGGAAAAAATCCCCTGTATTGTCGGAGGATTAACCTTGCGGAATATCTCGACCAGTTCCTCGCCGACCGAAGCGGGTTTTCTGCCAAGGGCAAGCTCCACTCTCTGCTCCGTGCCGAAGAGGTTTATCACCAAGGGGAAGTCCGATCCCTCGACGTTTTCAAACAGAAGCGCGGGACCACCTTCCCTGACGGTCCGCGAAGCTATCTCCGTTATCTCAAGCTCAGGAGAGACCTCGGTTTTTATTCTCTTTAGGTCGCCTATGCTTTCAAGATGGCTTATATAGCTTGCGAGATTGGGAAAACCTTTTGGGGGCATGGGGAAAGACTACTCCAGTTCGTCCCTTTTCCATCCCCTGCCGGTGTCGACGCCGACAAGGCCTAAAAGCTTGTCAACATAACCGCTTACCACGTCTGAGATCGATTCTGCACCCATGTAGTCAGTCGGAGAGATCGGCGCGATCACGACTCCCTCGCGGGAGAGCTTAAGGGCGTTTTCAAGGGCGATCGTGCCAAGCGGAGTTTCGCGCAGGGCGATTATGAGCCTTCTTTTTTCCTTGAGCGCCACGGCGGCTATTCTCGTTATCAGGGTATCGGCTATGCCGTTTGCGATTTTCGCAAGGGTGGAGACCGAACAGGGCACTATTACCATGGAGTCGAAATGGTTGCTTCCCGAAGAGAACGGGGACGCGAGGTCTGAATCGCTGTAAATATCGGTTACCCAGGGACGCATTTCCTCAACCTTGAGGCCGAGTTCTTCGTGAAGGACCCTCTTTCCCCACTTGCTTGCCACCAGGTATTTCTCGTCGGGGCATCTTCTGAGGAAATCAACGCCGTAAGCGACTCCGGAAGCTCCAGTAATTCCGACTATGGTTCTCATGGTCAGGGTAAGTATATACCCGCGAGGGTGAAAAACAAAACCGCAAAACCTATCAGGATGTTGGTTCTGAAAAAAGCGGAATCAACCTGCCCGAAGCTTCCATGCTCAAGGTAAAGCAGGTAGCCGCAGAGCAAAAGCGGCAAAAGCGCGAAGAAGGTCCGGAACGAAAGAATATAGAGAAACACGAGGAACACGAACGAAAGCAGGTGCGAAATCCTTGAGACAAGCAGCGCTCTCTGCCTGCCGAAGCGCGCAACGAGAGAGAAAACTCCGCGGCGGCGGTCAAACTCCTCGTCGGCTGTGGCGTATATTATGTCAAAGCCTGAAATCCAGAGAAAAGTGAAAACCGAGAGCACGACTGCCGGAAGAATCTCCTCAAAAGAGCACCTCACGGCAAGCCATCCGCCGAGCGGGCCGAGCGCAAGGGAGAGTCCCACGCCGAAATGACAGAGGCTAGTGAATCTCTTCATTAACGGATAGACGGTAAACGCCACAAGCGGAAGCGGGGAGAGAAGGAAAACAAGTGGACATATGAGATAGGCGGAGACAAAGTAAAGCAGGGCCCCCGTGGCCGCCACGGCCACGGCTTCACCCATGCTCATCTTGCCCGAGGGAAGCTCTCTCTGCGTGGTTCTCGGGTTCTCCCTGTCTATTTCCCGGTCAAAAATCCTGTTAAGCGCAAGCGCAGCGGTCCTCGCCCCCGTTCCCGCGAGCACTATCAGCACGAAAAGCCGCGCGCTGAAAATCCCGCCGGCAGCGAGAAAAGCTCCCGCGAAAATGACTGGAAGGGAAAAAAAAGTGTGTTCTATTCTCAGGAATCCCGAGAGATTTTTTAAAAAAGTCATTTCGGATACAGAATTCTACCGGATGTTTCGTTCACGCGGACGGTCTTTTGGGCTGATAGTCACCCCAGAGAATATGCCCGCAGCCTACTTTGCCTGTCATCTAAAATAACAGTAATCTTCTCAAACACACCGGAAATTTCAATGAAAATCAACGTTTTGAGTCTGGAAACAAACGATGGAAACATGTGAAGCGCTCATCTTAAGAAAATCGAGCTACGGGGAAGCCGATCTTCTGGTAACCCTTTTCTCAAGGGAACTCGGGAAATTCAGGGCGCTTGCCAAAAACGCGAAAAAAAGCCAAAAACGCTTCGGGGGACGTCTCGATTTCTTTAACCGTCTGACAATCGAAGTAGCCCTGAACAAAGGGAGGTTCAACCTCATCGGGGACGTGACGCTTAAGGAAAGCTACAGGGAGATAACGGAATCGATTGACTCTTTCGTAGCGGCAACCCGCGTTTTGGAGCTGCTTGATTTCCTCACCCCCGAACAGGAACCCGGAGGCGAACTGTTCGACCTCGCGGCAGACACCCTGGGGTTTCTCTCGGGAAAACGGGAGCCGTATTCCGTTTTTCTCGTTTTCCTCCTCAGAGCGCTTACTCTCTGCGGCTACAGGCCCGATTTCCGGTTTGACAGGGAAAAGGACATCGCGGGGTTTGACGTTGAGAACGGAAAACTCAGCAATCTTGGGAAAACACGTGGAAAAAGAAACACCTACCCCTTCCACATGGACATAATGAGACACCCGGAAATCATGGATGCAAACCTGGAGAAGGTAAAAAACAACATAAGGGTTTTAACAAGATACGCCGAATACCGTACCGGAAGGAGTCTTGAGAAAACGGGGTTTGCTGACGAAACCTCGGAATGAAGCGGAGAGTCCTCCGCCGGAGCCAGCCGGGGTCAGGTCCTGTAATCGGAATTGATCGAGACGTACTTTTGGCTTAGGTCGCTTGTGAGAATCGAGTAAGCCGCCTTCCCCTCCCCGAGGCTCAAAGTCACCGTAAAGGACGGCTTTTTGAACACGGAGGCGAACCTTGATTCCGGTTTAGATCTTACCCCTTTTGAGAACACCTCTATTCCGTCAAAATAAAGCTTTATTTTTTCCGGATCGAATTTCACGCCGGCCCTCCCGGCGGCCGCCACTATCCTTCCCCAGTTCGCGTCCTCTCCGTAAAACGCGGTCTTAACGAGCTGGGAAGTGGCTATCGTCCTTGCGATCTTCTCGGCGTCCCCCTCGGTTCTGGCTTCCGTAACATTGATCCTGACGACCTTCGTAGCCCCTTCGCCGTCGCTTACTATCATCTCGGCGATTTCTCCGCATAAAGACGAAAGCTCTTCTACGAACTTGCCGTAATCCTCGCTTTTCTCGGTGATCTGCTTGTTTCCGAGGACACCATTTGCGAGGATGAAAACGGAGTCGTTCGGGGAAGTGTCCCCGTCAACCGTAATGGCGTTAAAAGAGCCACTTGCCGCTACGGCAAGGGCTTTTGAAAGAGCTTTCCGCCCGATGTTAATATCTGTCATTACAAAACAGAGCATGGTAGCCATGTTAGGGCATATCATCCCCGCCCCCTTGCCGATAGCCGAGACGGTAGCGGTTTTTCCTCCTACTGAAAACTGCCTTGACGCGTATTTGGGAAAGGAGTCGGTGGTCATGATGGCTTCGGCCGCCTCGCGGACATTGTCTTCTCCAAGACCTTTTATAAGCTTGGGAATGGACTTTTTGATTTTCCCGACGCGCAGCCACTCCCCCGTAACCCCGGTTGACGAAGGGATCACGAGCGATTCGTCTATCCCGAGTTGCCCGGAGAGCGCGTTTGCAACCTCAAGCGAGTCTTCATAGCCCCTTTGGCCCGTGAAGGCGTTAGCATTTACGCTGTTTATTATTAGTGCCTGGCAGAACCCGCCTGCAATTCTCTCCTTCCCAACAAGTACAGGAGCGCCTTTTATCAAGTTTTTCGTAAATATGGCGGACGCGCGGGCAGGAACCGTTGAGAATATGAGAGCCAAGTCCTTTTTTTCATCTTTCTTAAGTCCGGCGGATACGCCGCTTAGCAGAAATCCCGGTACGTTTTTCATATCGCAGGTGCCCGCAACTCAGATTTCTCCGAGGCGAATTCAGTCTCGGTATTCAGTATATCCAAAAACAACAGCACGCATGTTATTTACTCAACATGGTCCTAACTATCAAATCATATCAGCCGTGATGGTTGCCTGATTCGGTACGGCCGCTCGTGAGGCATAAACTTCCGCCGGACACTTCTACGGCCTCGCTTGGTATTTTAGGCAAATGGCTATAGTTAAGATTGCCGTCAGGAAGAAAGGAGCGGCTTCAGTTGGTCATGATACGAAAACGTAGGAACGGGAAGCTCGTCATGTCTTGGAATCAAATGCCTCAATTCCTTTTTAAGCAGCAAGTCCCATGTCTTCTCGTAAGATCTCTCTATCGGGGAATAGGAGTTAAGGACTTTTGCCATAACCATAGCCCCTTTAAACTGAGAAATCAGGAATTGGGGGATGAGCTTCGTATCAACTCCATCTTGAACCATTCCCGATTCCTCGCAGTCTTTTAAGGCTACCTCAACACCGTGGTTGGTTATCTGGAAAAACGTATCAATAACGGAACGGAATTTCTGGTTTATGGAGCCTTGTTCCAAATCCATCCTTGCAATAAAACTGCCCGTCCGTAAAAAAAGGTCACGCTTAGCGTAAATTCCCTCTGTATAGAACTTGATAAAGCGCTCAAGGGGATCGATACTGCGGTCAAGGAGAATTTCTGATACGATTTTTTTCTGATAATCAACGTGAATTCCGAGTATCTTGAGCCCCAACTCCTCCTTGCTTTCGAAATGGTAGTAGAAATTACTCTTGGAAATCCCCGCCGCCTTTATGAGCATGTCGATAGAAGTTCCATTGTATCCGTAAAAACGAAAAGACTCGTAGGCGGTCTCAATAATTTTATCTTTGTTATTACTTTTCATACCTATATCGGTTATTAAACCCCGCAGAAAAGCCTCTGTCAATGAATTCGGAAGTGATTACAGAGTGATACGGAACAGTCAGTCCTTAATTGACGACATTGAGAATCAGGGTGTCGCCAGTTCCGGAAAAACTAACGCCGGCGGTCATATCCTGCCCCAGCTCTCACGCAAAAAACTCCGTTCACGGCGATAAAAACACCCGCAGATACCCTTTCGGGCGAGTAAATCATTACAAGAGGGAAAGCGCAGTCAGCGCCGAGAACAAATCCTTTTTGAAGCACACTCTCTACCCCGGCAAGTCACTTCCCCGCGACCAGGCGGGCCTAAGTCTTTCCACCATGTGCTTATTCAGAAGGGGGGCGTTTTGAAAACTCTTAGATCCAGTGTCATTTCTTTTGATCGTCCGTTCAGCTTGCATCATGGCCTGAACCGGTAATCTCGCTTATGTCACTGATCCCGTTTTTATCCATAAACTCTAAAAGCCCCCTGTTTATCGAGTTCGCAACCGAAAGACCCTCTCCGCGAAGACCCGTGACCACCTGGAGGGCCTTGGCACCCGCCCGAAGTTTCTCAAGCGCAGAAGACGTGTCGCAAACGCCCCCGACCCCGATTATCTCAAGCTCCTCGCCCGCGGTGCGGTAGATGTGGGAAATAATCGACGTTGAAAGCGCCCTGTACTCAAGATCGTTTCCGCTTATTCCCCCGGGAAGACCCTCCCACTTCGCGCCGTATTTTGCCTTGAGGGCCCGGTTGTCACTCGTGTTGGTAGCTATTACGCCCGAGATCCCGGAATCGATCACGACCGCAAGGAGATCGTCTATCGCGCCCAGGGAAAGATCGGGGGAGATTTTTACAAACAGTGGTTTCCCCACGCCCGAGGAATCCACAAGGGACTCCCTCACCGCCCGTATTATCTCCCCAAGTCGCCCTCCGTCCTGAAGCTTTCTTAACCCCGGGGTGTTGGGGGAACTCACGTTTATGGCGAAGTAGGCGGCGTCTGAGCGGAATTGCCGCGCGACGGCGGCGTAGGCCCGCGAGGCGTCCTCGTGGCTTACGTCAGAGTTTATGCCCAGGTTTATTCCAACGGGCATATTGAGGCGGCCGTACCGCCTGAGGTGCTCAAGGACGGCATCCATCCCCGGGCTGTTAAGGCCAAGGGAATTAAGGCACACATCAGGGGTAACCATAAACTGCCTGGGCTTGGGATTTCCCCTCTGGGGCCTCTCTACGACCGAACCCACCTCGACCCCCGCAAACCCAAGCGAGTAAAGCGCCCGAAGCGCCCTACCGGTCTTGTCCCAGCCCGCGCCCACGATAAGGGGGTTCTCAAAAGGCACACCGGCCACGGTGACGCCGAGTCTGCGGTCCCTTAACCTGCTTCCGCCGCTTGCGGCTAGCTCAAGCAGTCTCAGTGTGAGACCCGAGAACTCGCAGAGGTGCATGAGTTCCTTTACGTTATGGTGCCACGTTTCAGAATCAAGACGGTCAAGAACCGGCCTTAGGAAAGTTTTGTAGATCATGCCCTTTTGAGAATTCTATCCGAACAAGGCGTCCGCAGGCAAAACCGGACCCGAAACCGGACGCGGTCGGATCAGACATTAAACCTGAAAAACATGACGTCCCCGTCGCAGACCTCGTAGTCTTTTCCCTCAAGCCTCATCTTCCCGGCCTCCCTCACCATCTGCTCGGAACCTTCCCCCACGTAATCCTCGTAGGATATGGTCTCGGCCCTTATGAAACCTTTTTCGAAATCGGTGTGGATAATTCCGGCCGCCTGAGGCGCTTTGGTTCCCCGCCTGACCGTCCATGCCCTTACTTCTTTTGGCCCGGCTGTGAAATAGGTAAGAAGCCCCAGATTCGAGTACGCGCAGTTAACAAGCCTGTCAAGACCGGAATCGCAAAGCCCAAGCTCTTCCAGGAAAGCCGCTTTCTCCTCGCCCCCAAGTTCGGATATCTCGGCCTCTATCTTGGCCGAGACAATGATAACATCATCTCCCGAGCTGTTTGCGTGTTCCCTTACTTTTTGGACCTCGGCGTTTCCCTCGGCTCCCGAAACCTCGTCCTCAGAGACATTACATACATAGGTAACAGGCTTTGAGCTAAGGAGAAAGAGCTCGCGCATAGTATCCGCGCTCCCCTCCGGGCCCGGGAAATCTCTTGCGCGTCGCCCGGTTTCGATAAACTCTCTTAGCGATCTTACCGTCTCAAGCTCCCTGATTATGTCCCTGTCCCCGCTTTTAGACTGATTCGCAAGTCTTTCCTCCCTTTTCTCGACCGTCTCCAGGTCCTTGAGTATAAGCTCATCCTCAATTGTGCGGATATCGCGGATGGCATCAATCCCCTCTTCCACGTGGATCACGTTTTCATCCTCAAAACATCTTACGACGTGCAGTATCAAGTCCACGTCCCTTATATGGGATAAAAAGGCGTTTCCCCTGCCCTTTCCCTCAGAAGCCCCCTTTACGAGCCCGGCGATATCAACGATCTCTATGCTTGTGGGAATGGTTTTCTGCGGTTTTACAATATCCGATAGCGCATAGAGCCTGGGATCCGGAACCCCGACAACCCCTATGTTCGGATCTATGGTGCAGAAGGGGAAATTGGAGGCGGCCGCGCCCGCGTTTGTAAGCGCGTTGAAAAGAGTCGACTTCCCGACATTTGGAAGCCCTACTATTCCGCATTGAAGTCCCATCT
>CATOTB010000004.1 GCA_951812945.1 Candidatus Dadabacteria bacterium | reverse complement strand
CAGTGTGTTGTGTTTGAGGATTCTCCCCACGGCGTTCTGGCGGCCAAAAGGGCCGGGATGAGATGCGTTGGGATTACCAACTCATGTTCCGGCGACGAACTTGCGCTTGCCGACCGGGTTACGGAAAGCTTCTCTGAGATCATCGACGATTTCCCCGAAGCGTTCAATATGTTCTAAGCAGCGGCCTGTTTTAATATCGATACACCAACTTGCGTTGCCGGTAATCTCGTGTTACATATCAATAGTACTTACTGGTTGGTAGCTGCAAACCGGTCGGTTCTGGCTTCAGACCAGATTTTCAAAAGGAGGATAATCGAAACATGACGGATTCAAAATCGTTATCGGACAGCCCGAGGGAGATAAAACAGTTGTTCATAAAAGACTGTAAAATCCTCTCTACCCCCCCCCGTTTTTTCTCTCTAAAGCATTCTTACGGCATAACTTTTTTAAGGAGGGAAGGAAGATGAGTTCCGCTCTCTCCGCTCTTAGGTGTGCTCTTGTGTGCTTCGCCCTGGCATTCTGTATTTTGGGGGGGGGGTAAACGCAAATGCACAGGTGGCCTGTCCACACCCAGTGCCCGATTCGCCGACGGACGAGGATATACTTAGACTGTTTTACTGTGCCACAGACGGCAATAATTGGAAAAACACTACCAGCGGCACTGAACTCTGGGGAAGCGCTACGCTTAATGATTGGCATGGGGTTACGGCGACTTCGGATAATCCCCCCCGAGTCACTCAGCTTATTCTCGGGTACAATAACTTAAGCGGGACTATTCCCGCAGAACTCGGCAACCTGACCAAACTGACAAAACTCCATCTTCAGCTGAACCAGCTAAGCGGGACTATTCCCCCGGAACTCGGCAACCTGACCGGCCTGACAAGCCTCTGGCTTTACGCGAACCAGCTAAGCGGGACTATTCCCCCGGAACTCGGCAACCTGACCGGCCTGACAAGCCTCCGGCTTTACGCGAACCAGCTAAGCGGGACTATTCCCACGGAACTCGCCAGCCTGACCAACTTGACTCACCTGCAACTTAACAACAACCAGTTAAGCGGAGAGATTCCCCCGGAACTCGCCAACCTGAGGAACAGCTTGCAGAGCCTCCAACTTTCTAAGAACCAGCTAAGGGGGACTATTCCCACGCAACTCGGCAACCTGACCAGCTTGACTCATCTTCATCTTTACGCGAACCAGCTAAGCGGGACTATTCCCACGCAACTCGGCAGCCTGACCAACCTGCAGTACCTCCAGCTTCAGAATAACAAGCTAAGCGGGACTATTCCCGAGGAACTCGGCAACCTGACCAACTTGTTGTGGTTTTTTCTTGACGGAAACCAGTTAAGCGGAGAGATTCCCACGCAACTCGGCAACCTGACCAACTTGCGATGGCTTCATCTTGGCAATAACCAGTTAAGCGGGACTATTCCCGCAGACCTCGGCAACCTGAGGAGCAGCTTGACTTGGCTTTTTCTTAACAACAACCAGTTAAGCGGAGCGATTCCCACGCAACTCGGCAGCCTGACCAGATTGGCAGAACTCCATCTTCAGGTGAACCAGCTAAGCGGGACTATTCCCACGCAACTCGGCAGCCTGACCAGATTGCAGCGCCTGTATCTTAACGACAACCAGTTAAGCGGGACTATTCCCGCAGACCTCGGCAACCTGAGGAACAGCTTGGTTTTGCTTTTTCTTAACAACAACCAGCTAAGCGGAGAGATTCCCACGGAACTAGGCGACCTGACCAACTTGATTTGGCTTCATCTTGACAACAACCGGTTAAGCGGAGAGATTCCCGCGCAACTCGGCAACCTGCCCATCCTTGAAGAGCTTGGCTTCTGGGGCAATTCGCAGCAGTTGACATGGGATACCATCTCCGACGAACTTGGCTGGAGAGTTGACCGGGCCGCTCTGCGCAGTCTTTACGAAAGCAACAACGGTGCGAACTGGAGGAACAAAGGGGGCTGGTTAGATTCAACGGATCCGTTCTCATTTTCTTCCTGGTACGGAGTCATGACCAATGACGATGGTCGAGTGTCGGGTCTGAATCTTCGCGGCAACGGACTGACCGGGGAAATCACGGACGCGTTTGAAGTTATGGGAGGTCTTGAGAGCCTTAATCTCTCCTACAATCGCCCGTTGAGAGGAACGCTTCCCCTGCGTCTTAAGGATATAGAGCTTACATTACTGGATATACGCTGCACAAACCTATCCACATTCGCCCCTTCAGAGCTTCCTGAGGGGGTTACCTTACTGAGGGGATGTCCCCCGCCTCCTCTCCCGGATCCTGTCATTAACAACGAGGAAGGGGTTCAGGTCAGCGGAGAAACGGAGAGCGGTTTTCCTATCACTCCCCGTGAAGAAGAAGGGAGCTTCGATTACAGGCGGAGGGCAATCAATTTTTCCGTTACCCGGGATCCGGGTCTGTCGTCCGGCGATCCGGCAGTCATCATACCCCGAAGCGTCCTTGACCGCGTTTATAGAACAAACCAGAAAATAACCTTCCATCTTTCCGAAGGTTCTCAAGAGGATTCTCCTTCCGGGTTCCGTCTTGGGGGTCTTACGGCGGAAATAGACCTGGTGGGAGTCACGCTTCGACCGGGAGAGGCCGTGACGGTGTGTCTGCCTCCGGCCGAGGTTAAAGGGGAATCGTATATTCACCACTACGACGAAGCGTCAGGGGAGTGGAAGCTTCTTGAGTCACAGCAGTTGCAGACGGTTAACGACGATGATCTTCTTTGCGGGGAGACCAACGCGGTTTCCCTGTTCGGGGTTTTCATCCCCGTCATTGAGTCCGCGGAAGGGGTTGTTCACGGTGGAGAAACGGGGAGCGGTTTTCCTCTCACTCCGTTTGGAGCAGGAGGAAACATAGTTTACGGGGAAAGGACAATCAATCTTTCCGTTACCGGGGATGTGGATATGTCGTCCGGCGATCCGGCAGTGATCGTACCCCGAAGCGTCCTTGACCGCGTCCGGGGGGTCTCCTTCGAGCTTTCCGAAGGTTCTCCTCCGCAGGGCCCCCCTTCGGGATTTCGTCTTGGGGGTCTTACGGCGGAAATAGACCTGGTGGGAGTCACGCTTCGACCGGGAGAGGCCGTGACGGTGTGTCTGCCTCCGGCCGAGGTTAAAGGGGAATCGTATATTCACCGTTACGACGAAGCGTCAGGGGAGTGGAAGCTTCTTGAGTCACAGCAGTTGCAGACGGTTAACGACGATGATCTTCTTTGCGGGGAGACCAACGCGGTTTCCCTGTTCGGGGTTTTCATCCCCGTCATTGAGTCCGCGGAAGGGGTTGTTCACGGTGGAGAAACGGGGAGCGGTTTTCCTCTCACTCCGTTTGGAGCAGGAGGAAACATAGTTTACGGGGAAAGGACAATCAATCTTTCCGTTACCGGGGATGTGGATATGTCGTCCGGCGATCCGGCAGTGATCGTACCCCGAAGCGTCCTTGACCGCGTCCGGGGGGTCTCCTTCGAGCTTTCCGAAGGTTCTCCTCCGCAGGGCCCCCCTTCGGGATTTCGTCTTGGGGGTCTTACGGCGGAAATAGACCTGGTGGGAGTCACGCTTGAGGAAGAAGAGACCGTGGGGGTGTGTCTGCCGTCTGCCGGAGGAGATATTTACCGCTACAGCGAAGCGTCAGAGGAGTGGGAGCTTCTTGAGTCACAGCCGCAGACGGTTAACGGAGAGGAGGTTGTCTGCGCAGAGACGGGCGCAGTTTCCCTGGTTGGGGTTTTCGTGGAGGAAACGGGAAGAGGGTGCGCTGTTGCCGCAGTGAACGGGGAAGGGACGGTCCGGTGGCAGGGAGCCGTGTTTAACCTTCTCTTTACCATATCCGTGATGCTGCTGATTCCGGGGAGGAAACTGTTGCGGCTTTAATGCCGGAGCCGGATGGTTGCCGTTTTCTGACTTCTTCTGTTCCCAAAACCCGGAAAACCTGCCTCCGGCGATACGAAGCGAGGGCTTTGATCCTTCATTAAGAAACTGACTTGGCAGTGTAACCGCGCACACCTGCCCAGATGGAATAACGCCCTTTCCACATAACAATAGGCTGTCTAGGGTTCCGGATTGACTGAGATAGCGCGGCTGAAAAAGACGATATTATCATCCTTATTATCATCCTTCATAGTGGAAGTCATGCTCGACGCCGTGGAGGAAAACTTTGAGCAGGAAAGGCGCCCCGAAAAGTGGAAGCTCCTTGCGAAAGCGACATCGCAGGACGCAGTTCTGGCGAAAAGGCCGATCGTGTCGATTCCCGCCAAGTGCTAGTAGCGGTCAGCGGCAAAAGAAACATTCATGTAACCGAAGTCAAAGAAACCCGGGGACCAATCCGATTCCCGCATAGGCAAATTCTATACGGTCAAAACTATCTGGGGAAAAAAGGGGGACAGAGCTGCTTGCTTGATAAGGGCTTTCAGGAATTCCTTTTTTCCAATCTTAACTTCGAAAGCGGCTTTCTCGGGGAATTCCGAAATTTGGATCGGTGTACTTCTCCCCGTCTATAACAAGCCCTTTCTTTAGTGCTGACGGAATCAGACACTTCCAAAACAAGGTCAACCACCTTGTGCGAGCTGGCAACGTAATCCTTTTCCTTCACATCTTCCGGGAAAGATCTCTTTGAGGACTTGGTTTCGAAATCCCGTCAACTTGAGCCTGCATAGCGGTAGTGGTATATTTTCTGCTCAAATGCGTGGGGCACACTCGATATTCAGTTCACTGCGTCTCCATGCGCTAATATACATCCCGACGTGTTAATTTTGGAGAGAAAATATGGATAAAACCCAAGACACCGTAAAGTGCCCGGTAACCCACGGCACAGGCAGTTCAAAGTTGACCGGCAGCACAGCTAACCAGAACTGGTGGCCGAATCAACTAAATCTGAAAATCCTTCACCAGAACTCTTCTCTTGTGGATCCTATGGGCGAGAAGTTTGATTACGCGGCGGAGTTTCAGACTCTTGATCTTGAAGCGGTGAAGCAGGATCTCTACGCGCTTATGACGAACAGCCAGAATTGGTGGCCCGCGGACTACGGTCATTACGGGCCGCTTTTTATCCGTATGGCGTGGCATAGTGCGGGAACCTACCGAATACACGACGGACGTGGCGGAGGACGGTCCGGAACGCAGCGTTTTGCGCCCCTGAACAGCTGGCCCGACAATGGAAATCTCGACAAGGCCCGCAGGCTTCTGTGGCCGATAAAGAAGAAATACGGCCGCAAAATCTCCTGGGCAGACCTTATGATTCTCGCCGGCAACTGCGCTCTTGAGTCCATGGGGTTTAAGACGTTCGGTTTTGCCGGCGGGCGTGAGGACGTGTGGGAGCCGGAAGAGGACATCTACTGGGGTCCTGAGACCGAATGGCTGGGAGATGAACGTTACAGCGGCGATCGCGAGCTTGACAATCCTCTGGGCGCCGTGCAGATGGGACTTATCTACGTCAATCCCGAAGGACCCAACGCCAAGCCCGACCCGCTTGCCGCGGCGCATGACATCCGCGAGACCTTCGGGCGCATGGCTATGGACGATGAAGAAACTGTCGCCCTGATTGCGGGCGGACACACATTCGGCAAGTGTCATGGTGCCGGAGATGCGGCCTGCGTTGGTCCCGAGCCAGAGGCTGCCGGAATTGAGGAGCAGGGTCTCGGATGGAAGAGCAGGCATGCGAGCGGACGCGGCGCTGATGCCATAACAAGCGGTCTTGAGGGCGCATGGACGTCCAATCCGACGGTATGGGACAATGGATTTTTCGACATGCTTTTCGGTTACGAATGGGAACTTACCAAGAGCCCCGCGGGCGCCTGGCAATGGACGGCAAAGGATGTGGATGACAAAGATCTTGCCCCTGAATCAGACGGGTCCGGAAAACGGGTTCCAACGATAATGGCGACCACTGATCTCTCGCTGCGTATGGATCCTGTGTATGAACCGATCTCGCGCCGCTTTCACGAAAATCCGGATGAACTTGCCGAGGCGTTTGCAAAGGCGTGGTACAAGCTTACCCATCGCGACATGGGTCCTTACTCCTGCTGCCTCGGATCGCTGGTTCCTGACGAGCCTCAGATCTGGCAGGATCCGGTGCCGGCTGTTGATCATGAACTTATAGAAGTGGATGACATTGCGCTTCTGAAAAAAGAGATACTTGACCAGGGGCTTTCGATCCAGGAGCTGGTTCGGGCGGCATGGGCTTCAGCTTCTACTTTCAGGGGTACCGACCGCAGGGGAGGCGCCAACGGCGCGCGTATCAGACTTTCTCCCCAGAAGGACTGGAATGCCAACGATCCCGAAGAACTAAGTAAGGTGTTGTCTTCACTGCTGGCCGTCAGGGAGCGTTTTAACAAGGCGCAGATGACCGGAAAAGGCGTTTCGCTTGCGGATCTCATAGTGCTCGGCGGCTGCGCTGCGGTTGAAAAGGCTGCGGAGGCCGCGGGGTATCCGGTGAATCTTCCCTTTACGCCTGGCCGCACGGACGCCACTGAAGAGCAGACAGATGCGGCCGCCTTTGATGTGCTTGAACCGAAAGCGGACGGCTTTCGCAATTATATCGCAGCCGGTCATCAGCAGTCGCCGGCTGAACTTCTGATCGACAAGGCGCACCTGCTGATGCTTACCGCGCCTGAGACGACTGTGCTGCTCGGCGGCATGCGGGCACTCGGCGCAAACGCCGGAGGACTGCGACATGGGGTGCTTACAGATAGGGTTGGAACGCTGAGCAATGATTTCTTTGTTAACCTGCTTGATATGTCGACTGAATGGGAGCGCTCAGCTGATTCTGAAGGCGTCCTATGAAGGACGTGACAGGGCGACTGGCGAGATCAGATGGACTGCTACCGAAGTTGATCTCGTATTCGGATCCAATTCGCCAAGCTGCGGGCGCTTGCGGAAGTTCATGCATGTTGATGATTCGGAGGAAGCTTTTGTGCGGGATTTCGTTGCTGTCTGGACCAAGGTATGAACCTTGATCGCTTTGATATATCCTGATTCCGAATCAGCGAAAAACCATAAGTTGCGGGGCAACAAGCGCCGTTTTAATATCGGCGTTTTTGCGTTTATAATCTGATATCATGAGTGGAAAGCTGTTTGTGATCTCAGGTCCGTCGGGAAGCGGGAAAACAACACTTGTCACCCGTGTTCTGTCGAACGCGGAAAACCTCCGTTTCTCCATTTCCTACACAACAAGATCGATGCGCGCGGGAGAGATCCGCGGAGAGCACTACGAGTTTGTTTCCAGAGAAGAATTCCAGGATATGATCGAGCGGGATTTCTTTGCCGAGTGGGCCGAGGTGCACGGAAACTTTTACGGTACGCCGAGAGCTGATATCGAAAAATGGATTGAAGCTGGTGTTGATGTCATTCTGGACATAGATGTCCAGGGAGCAAAAAGGTTAAGGGGGGTGTTTGACGATGCGGTCTTCATATTCGTCGTTCCGCCGTCTATTGAGATTCTTGAGCAAAGGCTCAGGGACAGAAAATCGGAACAGGACAGAGATATTTCCATTCGTCTCGGGATCGTCAGGGAGGAAGTGGCCTGCTCTAAGTGCTATGATTATATTATAATTAATGATGAGGCGGATGTTGCGGCAGGGAGAATTGAAGCTGTTATTCTTTCGCAAAGAAAGGGCAATGGAGAGGACTCCCACGAGCGTATGCTTGCCGCAACCCGGGACGCGAGGACGGAGAATGTATACGGCCCCGCTTTTCTCAGAAAATTCGGGCTCGAGTGAGGTGTTCGCGCTGCTGTGATCAGGTTAAACGACATAATTGATAAGGTTGCTTCCTACTCAGATATAGCGAACGAAGATCTTGACTTCATAAAGAAGGCCTACGTCTATTCGGCCAAGGTCCACTCCGGTCAGAAAAGAATCTCTGGAGAGCCTTACCTGAGTCATCCCCTTGAGGTTTCCTCTGTACTTGCGGACTTGAAACTTGACGTTCCCTCCATAGTCACGGGACTTCTTCACGACACAATAGAGGACACTCTTGCGACCCGCGAGGAAATCGAGCGGCTTTTCGGAGAGGAGATAGCTTTTCTTGTCGACGCCACCACGAAAATAAGCCGTCTTCCCCCATGTTTTCCGACGTGGAAAAACAGGCTGAAAGCTTCCGCAAGCTTATACTCGCCACGGCGAAGGACATAAGGGTTGTACTGATAAAACTTGCCGACAGGCTGCACAACATGAGAACTCTTGAGTATTTGCCTGAAGAGAGACGCAAAAGAATCGCCGGTGAGACGATGGAAATTTACGCGCCGCTTGCCCACCGCCTCGGGATGAACTGGATATCTGTTGAGCTTGAAGACTTGGCGTTTAAGTTTTCCGAGCCGGGCGAATACGAGCGTATTCGCCAAACCGTGTCCTCGAAGAAAAAAGATTGGGAAAAATACACCAACGAAATCGTTTCGCTTATCAACGCCAAGATGAAGGAATTCGGAATTCGTGGTGACGTTTCGTGGAGATTCAAGCATCTATACGGCATCTACAGCAAGATGAAGAAAGGGAACATAAGCCTGCGCAATATTTACGATATACTGGGTTTTCGGATTGTTACCGCGAGCGAAAACGAATGCTACCAGGTTCTGGGAGCGGTGCATTCCCTGTGGAAACCGATTCCGGGAAGAATAAAAGACTACATAGCCCTTCCGAAGGCCAATAATTACCAGTCCATTCATACGGCCGTAATAGGGCCGTTCGGAGAACAGATGGAGATCCAGATACGAACGGAACAGATGCATCGAATTGCGGAATACGGGGTTGCCGCTCACTGGAGGTACAAGGAGGGGGATTCTGTAGAAAAACGGAGACGAAAAAATCTACTCAAACCTCCGCCATCTCGTTGAGCTAAAGGATATAAAAGACTCAACGGAGTACATAGAGGCCATAAAGGGAGAACTCATACTGGGATGTCGTATACGTCTATACCCTAACGCGGATCTCATCGAGGTTTCCCGTGGGAGCGACTCCGGTCGACTTTGCCTATTCAATTCACACCGATATAGGGAATCACTGCTCGCAGGCCTTTGTTAACCGCAAACTCGTTCCGCTCGACTACAAGCTTAAAACGGGAGACATTGTGGAAGTCGTAACTTCCAAGAACAGGACTCCCAACAGGCAGTGGCTTGATTTTGTCGTTACCTCGAAGGCCAAGAACAGGATAAGGAGCTGGCTTAGACAGGAGGAAAACCGCAGGGCCGAGCAGATTGGAGAGACAATAACCCACAGGAAATTCGCGGCGAAAGGACTCAACCTGCGCAGGATGCTGGAGAAGAAAAAGCTTGATGAGCCGCTTGAGAAACTTCAGTTCTCTGGAATAAAGGATTTTTACAGGGCGGTCGGATTCGGCAACGCCGCGGTGAATGATCTTCTCAAGGTAATGCATCCCAGGAAATTCGCCGACGGCGCCGAGAAAAGCGAAAGGATAAAAAGTATCATAAACAGAATTTCCAAGGACGAGTACAAAGACGCGGTGCTCGTTAAAAGATATGACAACATACTTATAAAGTTCGGCAAGTGCTGCAACCCGGTTCCCGGGGAAAAGATCATAGGTTTCATAACCAGAGGCAGAGGTATAACCGTGCATGTTTACAATTGCCCCAAACTGCTTGAAGTCGCTCCTGAAAGGAGAATAGATGTTGCCTGGAACGACGAGTATTCGGGGCGGATACCAATCGGTCTTTCGGTGAGGTGTGAAAACAGAAAAGGTATACTCTCTGAACTTACAAGTACGGTTTCGGGTCTGAATGTTGACATCGTCAGGGCCGATATAAGCGAAGATAAAGTTGGACAGGGAGATGCGAGATTCGATGTGGCGGTGGAAAATATCACGCAACTTGAAAAACTCATTGAATCGCTTAAGAATCTTGGGGGAGTTATCTCGGTTGAGAGATTAACTGAAACCCCGCACCCGCGACCCAATGACGTGAACTGAAACGGCGCTTGCGTACGTTTCGGACATTTTAACCATGATCGTAACCTGGATCAGAAAAAAGCTTGCCATAAGAAATTCAAAGAGGCTTATACGTACTGTAAAGTGGATCATAAGGAAAAAAGGGAGATTTCTCGCTCCACGGGAAGCTGAGCAGGCCGAAGTAAGGATACTTGCGTGTGAAGAGGCGATTAAACTTGGCTCCCTGCACGAAATAAGAACGTCGAGAAAGGCCCTTAAGATTTTTTTCGACGACAATCTGAGATCCTACGGCAAATCCCCCGTGCGCCAGAACGTAGAAGCCATAGTGATAGCCGTGGCGCTCGCTCTGGCCATAAGAGCCTTCGTGTTTCAGCCTTTCAAGATTCCTTCGGGTTCCATGCTTCCGACGCTTCTTGTGGGTGATCATATCCTGATAAACAAGTTCGTCTACGGAACCAGGATTCCTCTTACGGACAATATATTCTTCCCCTTCTCCAAGATCGACCGCGGTGACATCGTGGTTTTCAAACTCGGCGAAGACAATGCAACGGGTTTTCCCATGCCGGGCAAAGGGGCTTTCTACGTAAAGAGAACCGTGGGCATAGCGGGGGACGAGATAGACATAAGCGGCAGGGACGTTCTGATAAACGGCAGAGCCGTAGCTCAGGTCTACGCGGGGAATTACGAGTACCCGGACCAGAAATTCTTTTCCGTTGCCGACAGATACGAGCAGTCGCTTTCAGGGAAAGATTTTAGCGTTATATATAAAAAGGGGAACAGTTCCACGACGAGCGGAAAAATGAGTTTCCCTCTTGTTGTTCCCAAAGGCAGGGTTTTTGTTATGGGTGACAACAGGGACAACAGCTACGACAGCAGGTTCTGGGGGTTTGTTCCGGTGGAAAATGTTTACGGCAAGGCGTTTATGATTCATTGGTCGTGGAACCTGTCTAACCCGGGTCTGGCAAACAAGGTCAGGTGGGAAAGAATCTTCTCGGGAATCGAGTGAAATTTGCCGATTGTTTTTTGGAAAAACGGTGCGAAGTCATATTTTGGCAGGAACTGTTACGGACTCGGGGTTCGGGCTGCCCGTAAAAATCCACTTTTAATAACTGCTCTACGGTGTATCCTCTTTGCGGATTATGGCAACGAAGAAAAAAATACAACCGCTTGAGGACAAAACCGAAAGTTTTTTCTCCAGGATCATAGACGACATACCGTCCGAGAGGCTCGGCAGTCTGATTATCATAGGAATAAAGACAAGAGGGGAATATCTTGGCAAGAGGCTCGTTGAGCGTATAGGCGAGCGGACGGGAAGGGATGTTACGTTCGGCACAATCGATATTACCCTTTACAGGGATGATTTTGAGAACAGGAAAAACTGGCCGCAACTGCGCAGAACCAGCATCCCTGACGACGTGCAGGGGAAAAACATAATACTTGTTGACGATGTCCTCTACACGGGGCGCACGGTGCGGGCCGCCATAAATTCAATCATGGATTACGGAAGGCCGGCCTCGGTCAAACTCGCCGTGCTCGTGGACAGGGGAGGAAGGGAACTTCCTGTGCAGCCCGACTATGCGGGAATCAACATCGAAACGTTAGATGACGAGATGGTAAACGTTTATCTGGAGGAAGTGGACGGAAGGGAGGAAATTGAGATAACCCGAGAAGATGGCGTTTGACAAAAAGCACATACTGGGTCTTGGAGAACTCTCGGCCGAGGAAATCAAAGTCATTCTCGACACCGCGGAGTCCATGAAGGAGATTTCCACCCGGGACGTAAAGAAAGTCCCGACCCTCAAGGGAAAGACCGTGGTGAACCTCTTTTTCGAACCCAGCACCAGAACACGCTCGTCGTTTGAAATCGCGGAGAAAAGGCTAAGTGCCGATGTTCTCAATTTTTCCGCTTCGCAAAGCAGCGTGGTAAAAGGCGAGAGCCTTGTGGATACGGCCAGGAACTTCGAGGCCATGGGGGCGAGCATAATGGTCATAAGGCATGGGATGTCCGGCGCGCCTTTTGTCCTCGCCCGCCAGATAAACGCCTCGGTAATAAACGCCGGAGACGGCTCCCACGAGCATCCGAGCCAGGCTCTTATCGACATTTTCACGATAAGGGAGAAAAAAGGGAAGATCGAGGGTCTCAATGTCCTTATTGTCGGGGACATTCTCAACAGCAGGGTCGCCAGATCCAACATCTTCGGCCTCAGGAAACTAGGGGCGAATGTGAGGATAGTAGGGCCGGCAACCATAGTTCCCGAATATTTCAGCGAGATGGGAGCGGAAATCTTCCACTCTCTTGAGCATGCGATTGAAAATGTGGACGTGGTGATAATGCTGCGGGTTCAGAGCGAGAGAAAAACTCTTGAATATTTCCCGTCGCTTAGGGAATACTCGGGACTTTACGGGCTTACCAGGGAAAAACTTAAACTTGCGAAAAAGGACGTGATAGTGATGCATCCGGGTCCGATCAACCGGGGAGTTGAGCTTACTTCGGAGATAGCTGATGACCCGGGGGCCGTTATACTTGAACAGGTGGCAAACGGAATTGCCGTGAGAATGGCCATGATATATCTTGTTGCCTTGGGAGAGAGCTTATAGATGGGAGTGCTCATTAAAAACGGGCGCGTTATTGATCCTTCACAGTCCCTTGACATGGTCTCAGACGTATATGTCCAGGGAGACAAGGTTAAGGAAATATCAAAACGCATAGACACCCCGCGCAAGTCAGACACGGTAATAGACGCAAGCGGACAGGTCGTGGCCCCCGGACTCGTAGATATTCACGTACATCTCAGGGAGCCGGGCTATGAGCACAAGGAGACGATAAAAACGGGTTGTCTTGCCGCCGCCGCGGGTGGTTTTACCTCCATAGTATGTATGCCCAACACAAACCCCATAAACGACAATGCCTCGGTGACCGAATACATACTCTTAAAAGCGAGAACCGAAGGGATAGTCAATGTGTTTCCTATAGGTGCGATAACCAAGAGAGAGAAGGGAGATGAACTCGCTGAGATAGGCGAGATGTGCGAAGCCGGATGCGTGGCGATTTCCGATGACGGAATGCCGGTCGCTGACTCGGGACTTATGCGAAAGGCAATGGAATACGTAAGACCTTTCGGGATTCCGGTTATCACGCACGCAGAAGACATAGGGCTTTCGGCCGGTGGAGTTATGAACGAGGGCTTTGTCTCAACCGAGCTGGGCCTCCGCGGCATTCCCAGCGCTTCTGAGGAGGTTGGGATAGGCAGGGACATAATTCTCTGCGAACTCACGGGTACTCCTCTTCATATTTGCCATGTTTCCACCAAGGGTTCGGTAAGACTCGTTCGGGAAGCGAAAAAAAGAGGCGCGAAGGTTACGGCGGAGGCGACTCCTCACCATTTCACTCTTACGGACAAAGAAGTATACGGGTACAACACCAATGCCAAGATGAATCCGCCGCTTAGGACCCGGGAAGATGTAGATGCAATAATAGAGGGTATCGCCGATGGAACCATTGACGTAATAGCTACGGATCACGCTCCTCACAGTCAGGATGAGAAAAACGTCGAATTCGACCTGGCTCCCTTCGGCATAGTGGGCCTTGAAACAGCCCTCTCGCTTTCCCTTGAACTTGTGGAAAAAGGGATCATTACCCTTGATGAGATGATAAAGAAACTTACCGTCATTCCCTCCGAAATAGTGGGCATAGAAAGAGGAACGCTTGCCCCGGGTTCAATCGCCGATCTCGTGGTGTTCGATCCCGGGATGAGTCGCATGATAAACCCTGGAGAGTTTTTGTCAAAGAGTAGAAACACTCCGTTTGCCGGGTGGGAGCTCAAAGGGGTGGTAAGCAATACTATAGTTTCGGGAAAGGTTGTTTTCAGTCGCAGCTAGGTTTTATTCTCTTGTGCAGAAAAGCAGGCAAGCGGTTCCAACGCAATGGAAGACAAACAGTTTGAACTAAGAAAATCAAAGCTAAAAGAGCTAAGGGCAATGGGCATTGACCCTTACGCAAACGATTTTACTCCGGAGCATACCACCCGAGAATTGCTCTCTCTGCATGCCTCAAAGTCTCCCGAAGAGCTTGAGGAAATGGGGCAACTTTTCAGCCTAGCTGGCAGGGTCGTTTCGAAAAGGGATTTCGGAAAAAGCGCTTTTTTCCATCTGTCGGACCGCACGGGGCGGATTCAGGCGTTTATACAGAAAAATTCCATTGACGAAGAGACCTTTACGCTGTTTCGCAAGCTCCTTGACGTAGGGGATTTTGCCGGCGTCCACGGAGAACTTTTCAAAACCAGAACCGGGGAACTCACGGTGAGGGTGCGGGAACTTTTTTTCCTCACAAAGGCCCTGAGGCCGCTTCCTGAAAAATGGCACGGTCTCCAGGATGTGGAGACAAGATACCGCCAGCGTTACCTGGATCTCATTGCTAACCAGAGAACCAGAGAAATCTTCCAGACAAGGTCAAAGGTGATAAATCTCATCAGGAGGTTTCTTGACGAAAGGGATTTTCTGGAGGTGGAGACCCCGGTGCTTCACCCGATTGCCGGAGGTGCGACCGCAAAACCTTTCGTTACCCATCACAACGCTCTTGACATGGACCTTTACCTGAGGATAGCTCCCGAGCTTTACCTTAAAAGGCTTGTCGTCGGAGGACTTGAAAGAGTTTATGAACTTGGAAGAACTTTCAGAAACGAAGGGGTTTCCACGAAGCACAACCCAGAGTTCACCATGATTGAGTTCTACCAGGCCTACGCGACTTACGAGGACCTTATGGATCTTATAGAAGAGCTTGTCTGCTACGTGGTGGAAAATACGGTCGGAGACACGTTGGTTGAGTACGAAGATAAGAAGATAGATTTCAAGAAGCCCTGGAAGAGAGTTAACATATATGAAACCCTGCGGGAGAAATTCGGTTCCAAGATAACGGAAGAAGAGTTTCTTTTTGCAAAGGCTGATTCCATGGGAATAAACCATAACGGAATCAAGGGAAAAGCTCTCACGGAGATTTTCGAGGCGCTTTTCGAGGCTACCCTCCTTAACCCGACTTTTGTTTACGGTTTTCCGCTTGATGTTTCTCCGCTTGCCAGAAAAAACGACGATGACCCCGAGGTGGTTGACAGGTTCGAGCTTTACATCTGCGGAAGGGAGATAGCTAACGCTTTTTCTGAGCTTAACGACCCGATTGATCAGAAGAAACGGTTCACAGACCAGGTCGAAATGAAGAAAAAGGGCGAGGATGAATATCACGAGATGGATAATGACTATGTGTCTGCCCTTGAGTACGGAATGCCGCCCACCTCCGGAGCTGGCATAGGGATTGACCGTCTTGTGATGCTGCTCACAAACTCCTCCTCCATAAGAGAGGTCATTTTCTTTCCTCACCTCAGACCTTAGTATGAGTTACGAATCGCTAATTTCTTTGAGGTATCTGAGATCGGGAACTGGGCGGGGTTTTGTCTCCGCAATCGGTCTTATCTCCGTTCTGGGTGTTTTTCTGGGAGTGGCGTCGCTTGACGTGGTGCTCTCGGTGATGAAGGGGTTTGAGGATGAACTCAGGGACAAGATAATTGGCGCAAGTTCCCACGTGGTCGTGATGAGTTATGAAGGGGGTTTCGGGGATTTCGCGGAGATCGAGGGGAAACTCGCGCAGATTCCGGGCGTAACCTCGACAAGTCCATTTATTTATAACCATGGAATGCTCGTCACTGAATACGCGGTTTCAGGCTCTGTAATAAGGGGAATAGACCCGAATAATTCCGCGTCGGTTGCCGCCGTGGCTGAAGCTGTGGGAAAGGGCAGTCTGCCGGGGGCGGAGAAGAACCGTGACACACTCTCCGAGGAAGGCGCCCGGATTGTTTCCGGGCTTCTGCACGAAACGGCTTCCGGCCACCCTCCGATTATCATAGGCAAGGAGCTTTCGAATATGATTGGCGCGACAGCCGGTGATACCGTCAATATGGTTTCCCCTTACGGGAAGATCGGTCCTTTCGGTCCGACGGCCAAGATAAGGAAATTCGGCGTAATAGGCATTTTTGATTACGGCATGATTGAATACGATTCATCTACTGCCTACATATCGCTTGGGAATGCCATGAGTTTTTTCGAAACCCAAAGCAAGATAACGGGCGTGGAAGTGAGGGTGGATGATATATACCGGGCGCGCAGGACGGGAGATGAAATAGTCGAAGCTCTCGGTTTTCCTTTTTACGCAAAGAACTGGGAGGACTCGAACAGAAGTCTTTTCAGGGCGCTTCGCCTTGAGAGAATGGCGATAGGAATATTCCTCGGGTTCATAGTCCTTGTCGCCGCTCTGAATATAGTCAGCACGCTTACTATGCTCGTCATGGAGAAAAAAAGGGATATAGCCGTGCTCATATCCATGGGAGCCCGGAAAAGCGGTATCAGAAAAATATTCGTTTACGACGGAATGATAATAGGTACTGCGGGAACCCTTCTCGGCACGCTTTTCGGATACCTGATCTGTCGCTTTCTTGAAACCAGCAACTTTATAAAGGAAGTGATTCCTTTCGATGATAACGTGTATCCTATTTCTGAATTTCCTGTTAGGATAGAGCCGGTTTATTTTCTCGTCGTGGCGGTATCTAGCCTGCTCATATGCTTTCTTGCAACTCTCTACCCGTCTTACAGAGCTTCGAGAGAAAACCCCGTGGAGTCATTGAGATATGAATGAGTCGCTTTACAGGATCAGGGGGCTTAGAAAGGTTTTCGACAAGTCGGGCAGCAGCGTATGTGCTCTCGGCGGAGTGAACATGGATGTTCTCTCCGGAGAGACCCTGGGAGTAGTAGGAGTGTCGGGCTCGGGAAAAAGCACGCTTCTTCACATACTGGGCACTCTTGAGTCGCCGACTGAGGGTTCGGTTTTCTACAGGGGACAGGATCTCTTCAAGCAGAATGAAAAAGAACTTTCGGTTTTCAGAAACTCGGAAATTGGATTTATTTTTCAATTTCATTACCTTCTTATGGAATTCACGGCGCTTGAAAACGTTATGATGCCGTGTCTTATAGACAGGCAGAGCTTTGCCGCGGCGAAACAAAAGGCTTGTGAGGTACTTGGGAAGGTAGGACTTTCAGAGCGTCTCAACCACCTTCCCGGAGAACTCTCCGGGGGAGAGCAGCAGAGAGTGGCGATTGCCAGATCGATGGTCAGGGAACCGAAGGTTATACTCGCCGACGAGCCCACCGGAAACCTGGACAAAAAGACAGGATTCTCGGTTCTTGACCTGTTCTGCAGGCTTAACGAGGATTACGGAGTTACGGTTGTTATGGTGACGCACAACAGCGAGTTTGCGAAGAGAATGAAAAAAACTGTTAGAATATCGGACGGGATGGTTGCTGATGCGTAAGAGCTTTATATTCTACTTCGCCGTTTTTCTTGTTGCTATAGTGTTCTCGACTGCGGGTTCCGTGGCGCAGGACCGTCCCGCCGAAGCGGAGCCTGAGAAATCTCAATCTTTCGAAGGCAAGGTCGCCGAGGTGGTCATCTCGGGCAACCGTAGAACCGAGACCTCTCTTATAGGTCTCAACATAGAGACCAAGCAAGGCGATGACTATTCCTCACAGACCGTCAAAGAGGACCTCAAAAGAATATACGAACTCGACTTTTTCCAGCAGGTTCTAGTTGACGTAAAGCAAATTGAAGGCGGTGTGAGGGTTGAATTTATGGTTGAGGAAAACCCGGTGCTTGCCGATCTTAAGCTTTCCGGAAACGACAAGTTAAAAGAAGATGACATAAAGGAGGCCATGGCGTTTAGAGAAGGACGCATCGTAAGCCTGAGAAAGATCACCGAAGGCAGGGAAATAATACTCGCTCTTGCTTCCGAGAAAGGCATGGTCGGAACCGAAGTTGAATATGAGATTGAACCTAGGGGAGATGGCGTAGTAGACGTTGTTTACAGAATCGACGAGGGAGAGAAAAAGTACATAAAGGAAGTCGAGCTTACCGGAAACACCAAGATCGAAACGAAGAAGATCAAAAAGAATCTGTATTCAAAGCCCAAGTATCTCCTCTCTTTTATAACGAAGAGGGGACTTTTCAAGATTGAAGAGATAAAAAGGGATTCCGACAGGATAAAGGCGGCCTACATTGATAAGGGATACCTTGACATAAGGGTTTCTGAACCCGGTATTCGCTATGATGAAGAAAAAGACGGCTATGTGGTGAGTTTCTCAGTAGAGGAGGGAGATCAGTACAAAGTATCCAAGATAACTTTCTCCGGGGAGCTGACGGAGGATCAGGATAAAATTCGCCCGGAACTCGGACTTTTGCCGGACTCTGTTTTCAGCAGTTTTACCCTTCAGGCCGATATCGGGAAGATCACCGATTTCTACGGGGACAAGGGATATGCGTTTGCGAACGTGACTCCTGATGTGCGGCTTGATAAGAAGGACAACCTTGTCAGCATTGATTACTCAATCGAGAAAGGCAAAGAGGTATACATAAGAAATATAGATATTCTGGACAACTCCAGGACCAGAGACCACGTTATAAGGAGAGAGCTTTCACTCCAGGAGCAGAGCCTATACAGCGTTTCAAAGGTTAGGGCCGTCCGCTACGAGGTAAACCGCCTCGGTTACTTTGAGGACAACACTGAAGTGGTGACCCACAGGGTTGAGGGGACGGAAGATCTTCTGGATGTCGACATAAAGGTTGAGGAACGTCCTACCGGATTTTTCAGCCTCGGCGGAGGAGTAAGTTCCGTGGAGAACTTCCTTTTTGCGGGCCAGATACAGGAATCCAATCTTTTCGGGTACGGAAAGACTCTTTCTCTTGATGCTCAGATCGGGGGCGTAACCAAGGTCCTGAGCCTTAACTACCGAGACCCCTATGTCTTCGGTACGAACTGGCTTCTCGATGTAAGCATGTATGCCCACGACAGGGATTACAGGGATTTTGAGAGGGCGGCTCAGGGTATTTCCGTAGGAGTGGGAAGGAGAATAAAAAGATATTTCCAGGTACGGGTCTTCCAGGAATTCTCAAGACAGAACGTTCACAATGTCCGGGGGGATGCCCAGCTCGTCATCTCTGACAGGAAGAGAACGATAGTTTCGACCGGAGTAGGGCTGTCTTGGGATAAAAGAAACAATTATCTTGATCCCACGAAGGGTATTCTTCTGAGCACGACGGTTGAATGGGCGGGACTCTTCGCGGGCAACACTGATTTCATAAAGTACAACGCCACGGCCAAGTCGTGGATTCCGTTCTGGAAAAGCACGTATTTTGCCGCAAAGGCGAATTATGGGCTCTTGCATCTTATAGACGCTGGCGATGATCTTGTCGTGGAGGAGAGGTTCTTTCTCGGCGGTCCGAACACTCTGAGAGGTTTCCGCTACAGGAGGGTGGGTCCCAGAAGACCTACTGAAACGGGGGGTTACGTTATAATCGGAGGTGTTCAGCAGATTCTGGCATCCCTTGACTTTGTTGTTCCTTTAAGCAAAACTGTCGGACTCAAGGCCGTCGCTTTCTTTGATATAGGTAACTCTTTTGATAATGACGAGTTCAGTCTTAATCCTTCGAACCTCAAAAAGGATGCCGGTTTCGGTCTCAGGTGGATATCTCCTCTGGGGCCGATGAAGCTTGATATCGGGTTCCCGATAGGTGAAAGGCTCCCGGATGAGGAGAAGTATGAAGTACAGTTTACAGTTGGCAATTTGTTCTAATCAGGCAATTTATTTCTTCAAGGAGGCATTGGATTAAATGAAAAGATGTTTATTGTTTGCTACCGGATTTTTCATTTTGTTTACATTCTCTTTCTCTGCTTACGCTCAGCAGAAGATAGCTTACATAGATATCAAATTGGTTATCAGGGATTCGAAGGCCGGGAAAGCAGCCAATGCTTCGTTCCAGAAAGAAGTTGAAGCCAAAAGGGCTATAATAGACCAGAAAAGAAAAGCCCTTGAAGATATGAGGCAGGATGTTATCCAGAACGGAGCGGTGATGAGTGAGAGCAAGAGGCGAAAACTGGCAGAGACCATAGAAAAGAAACAGAAGGACCTCGACAGGACAAGAGAAGATATTCGGGTTGAACTTCAGAGAAAAGACCTTGAGTTGACCCAGAACGTTCTTAAGGATATAGAAGTCATAGTTAACAAGATTGGCGAGCAAGAAGGCTTCGATCTCATCGTTGAAAAAACCGAAGCGGGCATTCTCTTCGGCAGTTCGTCTACAGACATAACGCAGAAAATCATATCGGCTTACGACTCTTCCAGGTAAATGAAGCTAGGAGTCGAGGAAGTAAAGGAACTTATTCCTCACAGAGAACCTTTTCTGTTCGTTGACTCTGTTTTGGAAATTGAAAAAGGCAAGAAGATCACTGCCGAAAAGCTGTTTTCTCCAGAAGAATTTTTTTTCAGGGGACATTTCCCCGGCAACCCTATAGTTCCGGGAGTGATAATTACCGAAGCGTTGGCTCAGGCGGGAGGAGTGCTTTTCAACTATTCTTTTAGAGATGAACTGAAAAAAGAAGGTTTCGAAAACGCCTATCTTATGAGCCTTGACCGTTGCCGATTCAGAGCGCCGGTGGTTCCAGGTGACAGGGTAGTTCTTGAGGTGGAACTCGTTAGAAGAAGATCGAGAATAATATTTTTTTCCGCAGAAGCTTCCGTGGACGGAAAAAAAGTGGCGGGGGCGGAAATTTCCGCTTACCTAGTATGATTTCTGGTTCGGTCTTTTTACGCGACCTTATTTTTCATTTGTTAAATTATTGACATTTCCGTTTATAGCCATATCATATAGCGTTTACTGTAGAAAGGGTTGTTTTACCCAATTTCATGTTGGTCAGACAAGTGAATCCAGAATTCATAAAAATAAAAGGCTGGCGTAGCTCAGGGGTAGAGCAGCTGATTTGTAATCAGCCGGTCGGGGGTTCGAATCCCTTCGCCAGCTCTCCGTTTGATGAATATATCGGGGAGGTGGCTGAGTGGACAAAAGCAGCAGACTGTAAATCTGCCGGCGAAAGCCTACGTAGGTTCGAATCCTGCCCTCCCCAAAAAATTAGCGCGGGAGTAGCTCAGTTGGCTAGAGCATCAGCCTTCCAAGCTGAGGGTCGCGGGTTCGAGCCCCGTCTCCCGCTCGCTTTTCGGAACGCCCACGTAGCTCAGTCGGTAGAGCACGTCCTTGGTAAGGACGAGGTCGGCGGTTCAAGTCCGCTCGTGGGCTTGATATTTAAAGGTTTCCAAAATATTAGAGAAGATCGGAGGTCAACAAGTAATGTCTAAGGCTAAATTTGAGAGGGGCAAGCCGCATTTAAACATCGGGACGATAGGGCATGTGGATCATGGGAAGACGACGTTAACGGCGGCAATAACGAACATATTGTCAAAGCGGGGGCAGGCTGAGTACGTGGAGTTTGACAACATAGACAAGGCTCCGGAGGAGAGGGAGAGGGGGATAACGATAAACATAGCGCACGTGGAGTATGAGACAGACGGAAGGCACTACGCGCACGTGGACTGTCCAGGGCATGCCGACTACGTGAAGAACATGATAACGGGAGCTGCTCAGATGGACGGGGCTGTGCTGGTTGTGAGCGCGCCTGACGGGCCGATGCCTCAGACACGGGAGCACATACTGCTTGCGAGGCAGGTGGGAGTGCCATACATAGTGGTGGCGTTAAACAAGATAGACATGCTTGATGACGAGGAGTTGCTGGAGTTGGTAGAGCTTGAGATAAGGGAGTTGCTGAGCGAGTACGGATTTCCCGGGGATGACATACCAGTGGTAAAGGTAAGCGCGCTAAAGGCAATAGAGGGGGACGCGGGAGCGGCAGAGCAGGTAGTTGAGTTAATGAACCAGATAGACGGGTACATACCGGAGCCCGAGAGGGACATGGACAAGCCGTTTTTGATGGCGATAGAGGATGTGTTCACGATATCTGGGCGGGGCACGGTGGTAACGGGGAGAGTGGAGAGGGGAAGGATAGTGGCGGGGAAGGAGATAGAGATAGTGGGGTTTAAGGAGACTACGAAGACGGTGGCGACGAGTTTGGAGATGTTCAGGAAGATACTGGATGACGCGCAGGCTGGGGACAATGTAGGGGTGCTGCTTCGTGGGATAGGGAAGGAAGAGGTGGAGAGGGGTCAGGTATTGAGTGCTCCTGGGAGCATAAAGCCACACAGGAAGTTCAAGGCTGAGGTATATGTATTGAAGAAGGAGGAGGGGGGAAGGCACACGCCGTTTTTCCCTGGGTACAGGCCGCAGTTTTACTTGAGGACGACTGATGTGACGGGGGCGGTGGTATTGCCGGAGGGAGTGGAGATGGTGATGCCGGGGGACAACGTGAGCATGGATGTGGAGTTGATAGCGCCGGTGGCAATGGAAGAGCAGTTACGTTTTGCGATAAGAGAAGGTGGAAGAACAGTGGGAGCAGGTGTAGTAACCAAAATTGTTGAGTGATGGGTAATGGGGGACTCTACAGGGCAGTAGCTCAATTGGTAGAGCGGCGGTCTCCAAAACCGCAGGTTGGGGGTTCGAGACCCTCCTGCCCTGCAGAAAAGCCAAGTCATGGAAAAATTTGACAGAATCAAAGAAGATACGACCAGGTATCTCAGCGGTGTTGCTACAGAAATGAAAAGAATAACCTGGCCCGAGCGTAAAGATACGGTTAAATCAACCTTCGTGGTAGTTATTATTACCGCGTTTTTTGCACTCTTTTTTATGCTGGCCGATTACGTGTTCTCTTTTCTGTTTGGCCTTATACTGAGTTAAAGAGCGAATCGGGGAGCAGTTTTCGGATGCAGAGCAAGTGGTACATAGTACACGTCAATACCGGTTTTGAAGAAAGGGTTAAAATCCAGATAGAAAACGGGATAGAGAGTATGAACAATCAGAACCTCGCTATTGACGAAGTTTTTATTCCTACGGAGACCGTAGTCGAAACGCAGAAAGGTGGAAGGAAGAGAACTTCTGTCAGAAAATTCTTTCCCGGCTATATCATGATTAAAATGGACCTTAACAAGGAAACTCTGGATTTTGTAAGGGAAATACCGAAAGTCATAAGTTTTGTGGGAGGCCGTCCGGTTGATGGAAAGATAAACATTGATTCCATCCCCGAAGTTGGCGAGGAAAAAGTTAATGAGATAAAGACGAGGGCGAAAGAGGGCACGCTTAAACCCAAGCCGAGTGTCGCTTTTGAGAAAGGAGAAGCCATAAGAGTTATAGAAGGGCCTTTTGCCAATTTCTCCGGAATTATAGAAGATGTAAAGCCCGAAAAAGCCAGGGTACAGGTGCTGGTCAGCATCTTTGGCAGAACCACACCTATAGAACTTGATTTTAATCAGGTGGAGAAAATCTAGATGAAGAAAATAAGCGGTTACATAAAGTTGCTGATCGAAGCTGGAAAGGCATCTCCTTCGCCTCCGGTGGGTCCCGCGCTCGGACAAAGAGGCGTGAACATAATGGAATTCTGCAAGGCCTTTAACGCCCAGACGTCTTCTACCGAAGGGCTTCTTCCGGTTACGGTAACCGTTTATGCGGACAGGTCTTTCGATCTTCAAATAAAAACGCCTCCTACTTCTTACCTGCTGAAAAAAGCCGCGGGCGTGGAGAAAGGCTCAGGAACCACTCCGAGGACCAAAGCCGGCAAGATCACGGAAGAACAGGCAAGGGAAATAGCGCAAAGAAAGCTTGAAGACCTCAATACCGATGAAATTGATGCGGCCCTGATGGTTGTGCGCGGTACCGCGAGAAGCATGGGAATTGATATAGAAGGATAAAGTTTGGAGAGAAACTTCATGACCACCAGAGGAAAAAAATATATTGACGTAAGCGCTAAGGTAGATGCCTACAAAGAGTATACGGTTGATGAAGCCATGGAGCTTGTGGCGCAGGCTCACTACGCGAAATTTGACGAAACGGTGGATGTAGCCGTAAATCTCGGCATAGACCCCAGGCACGCGAACCAGCAGATTCGTTCCGCCATCGTGCTGCCTCACGGTCTCGGGAAAAAAGTAACGGTTCTTGTGTTTGCGACGGACGACAAGGCGGCTGAGGCAAAAGATGCCGGGGCCGATTACGTTGGTCTTGACGATATGGTGGAGAAGATTTCTAAGGAGAACTGGCTTGATTTTGATGTGGCCATAGCCACTCCCAACGTGATGGCGAAAGTTGGCAGACTTGGGAAGGTTCTGGGACCGAGAGGACTGATGCCGAGTCCCAAGGTAGGTACGGTGACTTCGGACGTTGCTAACGTTGTAAAAGAATCGAAGGCCGGTCGTGTTGAAATCAGAAATGACAAGAGCGGAGTTATACATGCTCCTGTTGGAAAAGTTTCTTTCGGAAAAGAGAACCTGAAAGAAAACTTCCTCGCTTTTATGAGTTTTCTGATCAAAGAGAAGCCAGTCGCTTCCAAGGGTGTTTTTCTGAGGAGGATTTCGGTATCGGCAACAATGGGTCCCGGTATCGGGGTGAGCGTGGCGGATATTAGAAACGAGCTTAAGAATATGGGAATCGCAGCGTGAACATAACGCGAAACTAGATACGAAAAGAGAAAAACTATGCTCAGCAAAACCGAAAAGCAGAAAATAATTGACGACTTGTCATCCAGATTTCATTCCGTGCCCTCGGTGTTCATTGTCGAATATCAAGGACTTAAAGTAAAGGAGATGGATGTCCTGAGAAGGAAACTCAGGCAGACCAACACGGAACTTAGGGTTGTGAAAAACACTCTTTTGGAAAAAGCTTCGCTCGGGACGGACATAGAGAAAATGAAGGATCTTTTCTCAGGTCCAACCGCGGTCGCTATTTGTGACGGTGAGTCTTCCGCGGCAGCGAAAGTTTTTATTGATTACGGCAAGGACTTCCCGGAAATCAGGATAAAGGGCGGGATATTCGAAGGAGAAGTGGTTGACGTATCCAGAATAGAGCGGATAGCGAAGCTTCCGTCAAGGCAGGAACTTATATCCGAGTTTGTGGGCCTGCTTAGCGCTCCGATGGGTAACCTCGTGGGAGTCTTGGAACAGGCGCGCTCAAATATTGTCAATGTGCTTGAAGGTTTAAAAGAAAAAAAGACTGACTAAAAAGTTGTAGAACTGTTTACCAAGGAGGAATAAAACAGATGCCCGATATTAGCAGAACAGAAGTTATCACCTATCTTGAACAAGCCAGCATGCTTGAGATATCCGAACTGATAGAAGAGATAAAAGACAAGTTCGGTGTTCAGGCTGCCGCGCCTCAAGTCGCTGTTGCCGCTGCTGCCGGTGCCGAAGCCGCTCCTGTGGCCGAAGAGAAAACTGAGTTTAATGTAATTCTCAGCTCTTTCGGAGACAAGAAAATACAGGTTATAAAGGCGGTAAGGGAGATTGCAGGTCTTGGACTCAAGGAATCCAAGGAACTTGTTGAAGGAGTGCCCAAACCTGTAAAAGAGGGAGTGAGCAAAGATGAGGCCGAAGAGATCAAGAAAAAGCTTGAAGACGCCGGGGCGACAGCTGAAGTTAACTGACAATAATTTTTTCCGGTTATTTTCACTTAAATTAAAAAACGAAGGGGTGCGTGTTGAGCATAGAGAATATAGAGTCTCAGGAGTTAAGGAAAGATTTTTCGAAGATCCCCCAGGTTTTGGATATCCCCCACCTGCTTGATGTACAGATAAAATCTTACGAAGACTTTTTACAGGCCGATATTCCTCCGGATAAACGTTCGGACACCGGCCTTCACGGGGCCTTCAAGGCTGTTTTTCCTCTTGAGGATTATAATGGCAAGGCTTCTTTAGAGTATCTCCATTACCGGCTGGACGAACCTAAATATGACTTTGCCGAATGCAGGCTGAAAGGCTATACCTACACTGCTCCTCTTTACGTAACCTTCCGTCTTATAATATGGGACATTCCTGAGGGTGAAAAAGGACAAAAGGATACGGAGAGGCAGTTCCGCGACATCAAGGAGCAGGAGATATACTTCGGCGAAGTACAGCTCATGACCCCCAGCGGTTCTTTTATAGTAAACGGAACCGAAAGAGTCATAGTGAACCAGCTCCACAGATCTCCCGGGGTGTTTTTTGATCGGGACAAAACCAAGAACCAGTTGTCCGGCAAGGAAGGATCATTTATAGCGAGAATCGTTCCTCAAAATGGCCGCTGGCTTGATTTTGAATATGATCTGAAGGATATGCTCCATGTGCGGATAGACAGAAAGAAAAAATTCCACGTCACCGTCCTTCTCAAGGCAATGGGTTACGATGACCAGCAGATAATGGGCTTTTTCTATCCTGTTGAGACTTTCCACATAGAACCAGAGGAAGTTCGAAAGGAAATAAACGCGGAGATTTTTAGTTCGGGGCCGAATGGTTTTAAAAAAGAGATAACCACCGAGATAATTTCCTATCAGAAGGCGACTAGGGATATAGACCACCTGGAGACGGGGGAACTTATAGGGAGAAAAGGAAGGAGACTGAAGAATCTTCTTCCTAGCTTTGAAGAAGCCGGCATGACTTCCATACCGGTCTCGGAGGAAGAGATAATTGAAAAACCCTCGGCCGAGACCGTTTCGGATCCTGAAACGGGAGAAGTGATACTCGCTTTCAATGAGGAAATAACAGAAGAAAAACTCGAGGAACTACGCAGAATCGGCAGAAAAACCCTTAGGGTTTACTATATAGACAAAACCATGTTCGTAACTTCCCTTAGGACCACTCTTCTCTCCGACAAGGTGGATTCATGCGAGGAAGCCGTAACAGAGATTTACAAGAAATTCAGACCTACGGATCCTCCCTCAGATGAAGTCGCGCGGACTTTTTTTGAAAACATGTTCTTTACCCCCGAGGCTTACAGACTCTCGAAAGTAGGTCGAATCAAGATCGACTACAAGCTGAAAAGAAAAGACGTGCGCGAAGAGGATCTTACCGATGCCAGCCTCACTTTGGATAGAGAAGACATTCTGCTGACCGTGAAGTACCTGCTTGATCTAAAAGGCGGCAGGGGGTCCACCGATGACATAGACCATCTCGGGAACCGAAGGGTAAGAACAGTCGGGGAACTTATAGAGGACCGTTTTTATCACGGTCTCGAGAGGCTCGCCAGATTTGTCAAGGAAAAAATGGGATACCAGACCATAGAGAACCTTATGCCTAACGAAGTGCTTGTCCCGAAAACCGTGACATCGGTTCTAAAAGAGTTCTTCACCACGGGCCAGCTCTCCCAGTTTATGGACCAGACCAACCCTCTCTCGGAAATAACCCATAAAAGAAGGCTGAGCGCATTGGGTCCCGGTGGTCTTACCAGAGAAAGGGCAGGGTTTGAGGTCAGGGATGTTCACTCTTCCCACTATGGGAGAATATGCCCGATAGAAACTCCGGAAGGTCCTAATATAGGACTTATATCCAGCCTGAGTACTTACGCTAGGATAGATAAATCCGGGTTTATCCGGACGCCCTACAGGAAAGTGAAGGATGGGCGTGTTACGGAGGAAATAGTTTATATGAACGCGCTTATGGAAGAGGATTACGTTGTCGCTCAGGCAAACGCCCCTCTTGAAGAAGACGGATCCTTCAAAATGCCTTTCGTCTCCGCCAGGGGAAATGGTGAGTTTATGATGGTTGAGAGGGAGAAGGTTGAGTTTATGGACGTATCCCCTTCGCAGCTTGTCTCGGTTTCGGCTTCTCTTATTCCTTTTCTTGAGCATGATGATGCGAACAGGGCCCTTATGGGTTCCAACATGCAGCGCCAAGCCGTGCCGTTAATAAGAAGTACTTCACCGCTTGTGGGGACAGGTTTTGAAAGTAAGGTGGCCAAGGACTCCGGGGTTACCGTTGTCGCCCGCAGGGATGGCGTGGTGGAATCTGTAGATGCGGTCAGGATTGTGGTCAAGTCTACAGAGAGAAGCCGGGAAGGAGGGGTTGATATTTACAACCTGATAAAATTCCACCGTTCAAACCAGAGTTCCTGCTGGAATCAAAGTCCTATAGTTCGCCAGGGACAACGGATTAAGAAGGGACAGGTGATAGCCGACGGGTGTTCAACGGATCGCGGCGAACTTGCACTCGGACAGAACATGGTTGTCGCTTTTATGCCATGGGGCGGATACAACTTTGAGGATGCCATTTTGATATCCGAGAGGGTCGTGAAGGACGATGCGTTTACTTCAATCCATGTTGAGGAGTATGAGTGTACTGCGAGGGAAACCAAGCTCGGAAGGGAAGATATAACCAGAGATATACCGAACGTGTCCGAAGAGTCACTGAGGAATTTGGATGAGAGCGGAATAATAATGATCGGCGCCGAGGTCGAACCCGGGGATATACTGGTCGGGAAAATTTCTCCCAAAGCCGAAACCCAGCTTTCCCCTGAAGAGAGACTCCTAAGAGCGATTTTCGGAGACAAGGCGGGGGACGTGAAAGATTCTTCTCTAAGGGTGTCTTCCGGGGTACACGGTACGGTGATAGATGTTGAAACTCTCGTGTCCCGCTCGGTGGACAAGGATGACAGAAGCAAGTTTATCGAGAACTACGAGGTCTCGAAATTAAAACTGGATAAGGAAAACGAGATAGCCATTCTAAGAAGTGATGCTGTTGACAGGGTAAAGCATATTGTTCTCGGCAAAACCTCACTTTCCAAGATTACGGTTAACAGAAAGACGGTTCTTAAAAGCGGGCAGGAAATAACCGAAGAGATTCTCGACGCTATCCCCTTAGAGAAGCTCGTTGATGTCAGGATTAAGGGCCTTCCAAAAGCGCAGGAAGAACTGACCGGAATAGTCGAGAAGATTCTCAAACGCATTGAGTACGTGAGCGTTGCCTATGAACAGCGCATGGAAAAGCTCAAAAAGCCCGATGAGCTGCCTCCCGGGGTTCTGAGAGTGGTTAAGGTCCGCATCGCGGTCAAAAGAAAGCTTCAGGTCGGCGACAAAATGGCGGGACGGCACGGCAACAAGGGCGTTGTGTCGAAAATACTTCCGCAGGAAGACATGCCTTATCTCTCTGACGGGAGACCGGTTGACATGGTACTTAACCCACTTGGTGTGCCTTCTAGGATGAATGTCGGTCAGATACTGGAAACCCATCTGGGATGGGGCGGCAGAGAGCTTGGAAGACAGCTGAACGAGTATATTGAGACGGAGTTCGGCACAGAAGCCCTGAGAGAAAAGCTTCTGGAGATATACTCGGGTTCTTCACAGATGAGCAAATTCATTGAGTCGTCCAAAGGAGACAGTCTCGTTGAGTTGGTAAAAGAGCTTGAAGACGGAGTTCCGATGAAATCTTCGGTTTTCGATGGCGCCCACGAGGCTGAAATCGCGCGGATACAGAAGCTTGCCGGAATTGACGAAGACGGAAAAACCATCCTTTTTGACGGTCAGACCGGAGAGCCTTTCGATCAGAAAGTGTGCGTAGGGAATAATGTACATGTTAAAGCTCCATCACCTTGTGGAAGAAAAAATTCATGCAGAGCAATCGGGCCTTATTCACTTGTAACTCAGCAACCCCTTGGAGGAAAGGCGCACTTTGGCGGACAAAGACTCGGAGAAATGGAAGTTTGGGCGCTTGAAGCCTACGGAGCCGCTTATACGCTTCAGGAATTCGTTACCATAAAGTCAGACGATGTAGCAGGAAGAACCAGGATATTCGACTCGATCGTAAGGGTGATATGAACTTTGAACCAGGTCTCCCTGAATCTTTCAAAGTGCTGCGCAAGGAACTGCAGGCGCTTGGACTTGATGTCGATCTTATTGAGAAGGAAGCGGAGATTGAATCGCTTCCCAAATATTGATTTGGAGGGAACCACACCATGGATATAGACACGCTTTTGAAAAGCCGAAAAAACCCTTCTGATTATTCGAGCATAAAGATTTCCATAGCTTCTCCGGAAAAAATCAGGTCATGGTCAAGCGGTGAGATAAAGAAACCGGAGACCATAAACTACAGGACGTTCAAACCGGAGAGAAACGGTCTTTTCTGCGCCAAGATATTCGGGCCCGTAAAAGATTACGAATGCACCTGCGGAAAATATAAAAGACTTAAGCACAGAGGGATAACGTGCGAGAAATGCGGCGTGGAAGTAATCTCCTCCAAGGTGAGAAGGGAGAGAATGGGCCATATCGAACTGGCTTCTCCGGTCGCTCACATATGGCTTCTCCGCAGCATTCCCAGCAGAATAGGAATGCTTCTTGACATGACTTTGAAGGGACTTGGAAAGGGTCCTTTACTTTGAGGCTTACATAGTTATGGACCCGGGGATCTCCGATCTCAAGTTCGCCCAGGTAATAACCGAGGATGAGTGCCGGGATAAGCGGAGCAGTTCGGTTCCGAATTTGTCGGTTGGCATGGGAGCCCGAGTCAGTGCGGGAAATGCTTAAAACAATAGATCTAAATGAGCTTCCCAAGGAACTCAGGCTGAGCATGAAAGAGACTAAGTCTCCGATCAAAAAAGCCCGTATCGCAAAAAGACTGAGAATATGCGAGGCGTTTCGTAAGTCCAAAAACCGCCCCGAATGGATGATTCTGACCACTATTCCCGTTCTGCGCCTGATCTGAGGCCCCTTGTTCCTCTTGATGGAGGACGGTTTGCTGCCTCGGACCTCAACGATCTTTACAGGAGAGTGATTAACAGAAATAACAGGCTGAAAAAACTCCTAGAACTCGGCGCTCCCGACATAATAGTCAGAAATGAAAAGAGAATGCTGCAGGAGTCTGTTGACGCGCTTTTGGAAAACGGGAGAAGGGGAAGACCTGTTCTGGGTCACAACCACAGGCCCCTAAAGAGTCTGAGCGATATAATCAAAGGTAAGCAAGGTAGATTCAGACAGAACCTTCTTGGGAAAAGGGTCGATTACTCGGGTCGGTCAGTTATTACCGTGGGTCCTGACCTGCGTCTTCACCAGTGTGGAATACCCAAACAGATGGCGCTTGAGCTTTTCAGGCCGTTTATCTACCAGAAGCTTGAGAGGTGGGGCGAAGCGGCAACGATAAAGATAGCGAAAAAGCTGCTTGATAGTGAAGTTCCGGTCGTATGGGACGCTCTTGACGAAGTGATCAAGGAGCACCCAGTGCTTCTTAACAGAGCTCCGACTCTTCACCGCCTGAGCATACAGGCTTTTGAGCCGGTGCTTATCGAGGATAAGGCCATCCAGCTTCATCCGCTCGTTTGCCCGGCTTACAATGCGGATTTTGACGGTGACCAGATGGCGGTTCACGTTCCGCTTTCAATTGAGGCGCAGACTGAATGCCGCTCGCTTGTCATGTCGACAAACAATATTCTTTCCCCTGCGCATGGAAAGCCGATAATACTTCCTACCCAGGATATAGTTCTCGGACTTTACTATCTGACCAGGGACACTGCTTTGGACGAAAATGCTGATTCGGGACGTATTCTTTCGGTGCGCGAGGTGGTTTTTGCCTATGAGCTTGGAAGGATTGGCTTGCATGATAGCGTGACCGTCAGTATAGATGGCACAAAGTATGTTACGACCGTCGGGAGAGTTTTGATGTACGAGGTTATTCCCGAAGGAGTTCCCTTTGATCTTGTCAACAAACCGATGACAAAAAGAGCAATAGAGGCGCTTGTGGATGAGTGTTTCAGGAAAACCGGTGGTAAAAGCACGGTGTTGCTGGCCGACAGTCTTAGAACTCTCGGATTTAAGTATTCCACGAAATCCGGCGCTTCCATTTCGATAACGGACATGATTATTCCCGAATCGAAAAAAGACCTTCTTGAGGAAGCCAGAGCGGAAGTTCTGAAAGTTCAGAACCAGTATTCCCAGGGACTGATAACCGATGGAGAGAGATACAACAAAGTGATAGATATCTGGGCAAAAGCAAGCGATGATGTTGCCCAGGCCATGATGAAAAAGATTTCTTCCGAGGAGATCCAGACGGGCAAGAAGACCAGTATTACCGGGCCGAGTTCAAACCCCATATACATGATGATTGATTCAGGGGCGAGGGGGAGCCAGACCCAGGTAAGGCAGCTTGCGGGAATGAGAGGGCTTATGGCGAAACCATCGGGAGAAATCATAGAGACTCCTATTACCTCCAATTTCCGTGAAGGCCTGTCGGTGCTGCAGTACTTTATCTCTACCCACGGTGCGAGGAAGGGGCTTGCGGACACGGCGCTTAAAACGGCAAACGCCGGTTACTTGACTCGAAGGCTGATTGATGCTGCTCAGGACGTTATGATTACCGAACTTGACTGCGGCACCATAGAGGGAATCGCTGTAAGCGACCTGGTGGAAGGCGGAGAGATAATTGAAAAAGTGGGGGAGAGAGTGCTTGGAAGGGTAGCGCTTGAAGATATAGAGGACCCCAAGACCGAAGAGGTAATTGTTCACGTAAACGAGGAAGTGGACGAGACGGCGGTCGAGAAGATAGACGAAGCGGGCATAAGCGAAATAAATATCCGCTCCGTCCTTACCTGTGAGACCCGACACGGCGTCTGCAGACTCTGCTATGGAAGGAACCTCTCCACCGGAAAGCTTGTAAACATGGGGGAGGCTATAGGCATTGTAGCCGCCCAGTCAATCGGGGAACCCGGTACTCAGCTTACCATGAGAACCTTCCATATAGGTGGTGCTGCGAGCCAGAGAGCGGCCGAAAGCACCCTTGAGAGCCAGCACGAGGGAATAGTCAGGTTTAAGAACATAAAAGCCGTTAAGGGGCGTGATAACAAATTGGTGGTTATCAGCAGAAGCGGTGTGCTCTCAATTGAAGACAGCAAGGGCTATGAAAGGGAGAAATGCCCCGTTGTTCTTGGAGCCAGGCTTAATGTAAAAGAAGGGGACAAGGTAAAGAAGGGGAAAATGCTCGCGGAATGGGATCCTTACACGAATCCGATAATTTCTGAGGCTTCGGGTACTGTAAGGTTCAAGGACCTTGAATCCGGAGTTACTTACAAAGAGCAGGTGGATGAAGTCACGGGTGTTTTCAAAAGGGTTGTGGTTGAAACCAAGAACCTGGAGATGCATCCTACGCTTGATGTCGAGGTGAGAACCGAAGACTCCAAATCCAAGAGTAGTTCCAAGAAAGTGGAAAAAGTACCCTATTCGCTTCCCGTAGGCGCCATAATAGAAGTCGCCGACAAGGATGGTATAGAGGCGGGAGACGTGCTTGCGAAAATTCCGAGAGCGACATCAAAGACAAAAGACATTACTGGAGGACTTCCAAGGGTTGCCGAACTTTTTGAAGCCAGAGTGCCCAAAGATCCGGCGGTTGTAAGCGAGATCGACGGAACCATTTCCTATGGAAAGGATGTAAAGGGGAAAAAGAGGGTTGTGGTAACTCCGGAAATGGGAGAGCCCAAGGAGTATACGGTTCCCAGGGGAAAACATATATTGGTCAGGGAAGGGGAGTTTGTGTCTTCGGGCGACCAGCTTGTTGACGGTGCGGTCAATCCTCACGACATCCTGAATATCATGGGAGATAAGGCCCTTGCCAACTATATGGTTAACGAAATTCAGGAAGTTTACAGACTCCAAGGCGTAAAGATTAACGACAAGCACATAGAGGTTATAGTCAAGCAGATGCTCAAAAGGGTAAAAATAAAGGATCCGGGGGATACCACTATGCTTGTTGGCGAGGCTATAGAGAAAACCATCTTCTTTGAGGAAAACGAAAGCATTGTTAAAGAGGGTGGAAGCCCCGCGGCGGCTGAACCGCTTCTTCTGGGTATAACCCGTGCCTCGTTGAGTACGCGCAGCTGGCTTTCCGCCGCATCTTTTCAGGAGACCACAAGGGTTCTTACGGAGGCCTCGTGCGAGGGCAGAGAGGATGATCTCAGGGGACTTAAAGAAAACGTCATTGTGGGCAGGCTGATTCCGGCTGGTACTGGCCTTCCCATGTACAGGGACATAAATATAGAGACCGAAGCGCCGGAAATACCCGTACCCGTACCGGAAATCGAAGAAAAGAGCGAAGACGTGGTGCTAGAAGGCTGATATTTCCCCTGCGGTCTGTTTCTTTCTTTTGATCAGCCATGGAAAAAAGCTACGACCCTGCTGAGGTTGAAGGGAGAATTTATGATTTCTGGATCTCCTCAGGCCTTCACAAATCCGAAATAACAAACTCGGCAAAGGTTTTCTCGATTGTCATCCCCCCTCCCAACGTAACGGGATCGTTGCATATAGGCCACGCTCTTAACAATACCATCCAAGACATTCTGATCAGGTACAAGAGAATGAAGAACTTTGACGTTCTCTGGGTTCCTGGCACGGACCACGCCGGTATTGCCACTCAGATGATGGTTGAAAAAGAGTTGGCTTCTGAAGGACTCACGAAAAATGATCTGGGCAGGGATAAATTCCTTGAGCGGATCTGGCAGTGGAAGGAAAACTCCGGCAGTCGCATTACCGAACAGCTCAGAAGACTCGGAGCCCTGCCGGACTGGGAGATGGAGCGTTTTACCCTTGATGAGGGTCTTTCAGAAGCTGTAAGAAAGGTTTTTGTCGATCTTTACTCGCAAGGACTTATCTACAGAGATAAAAGACTTGTTAACTGGGACCCTGAGCTTCGTACAGCCATATCGGATCTGGAAGTGGAACAGAGGGAGACTCGGGGAAACTACTGGTATATCAGGTATCCGATAGAGGGAGACGACGGTTTATCGGTTACGGTGGCCACAACGCGCCCCGAGACCATGCTCGGAGACACGGCAGTTGCGGTGCATCCTGATGATCCAAGATATTCTGCTTTGGTGGGAAGAAATGCGGTTTTGCCTCTTGTGGGGAGAAAGATTCCCGTAATCGCGGATGAGTACAGCGATCCCGAAAAAGGCACCGGGGCGGTCAAGATAACTCCGGGACATGATTTTAACGACTTCGAGGTCGGAAAACGAAACGGTCTTGATATCATAAACATTCTTGACGAACGTGGATATGTAGAAGGTGACGTTCCCGAAAAGTACTCCGGGCTTGAGAGATTTGAGGCAAGAAAAGCCGTAATCAAGGATCTTGAGGATGGGGGTTTCCTGGTAAAAGTCGAGCAAACTGTTCATATGGTCCCCTATGGTGACCGCTCGGGAGCGGTCGTGGAGCCCTGGCTGACTGACCAGTGGTATGTAAATGCCGGGGAGCTTGCTGTCCAAGCCATTTCGTGTGTGGAGCGGGGCGATATACGTTTTCATCCCAGATTCTGGGAAAACACTTATTTTGAATGGATGAAAAACATAGAGCCTTGGTGTATTTCAAGACAGCTTTGGTGGGGTCACCGTATACCTGCGTGGTACGGGCCTGACGGGGAAATTTTCGTTGCCGCCAATGAGCATGAGGCCATAGCCTGCGCGGAGAAACATTACGGAGAAGAGGTAACGCTCGTCAGGGACCCGGATGTTCTGGACACGTGGTTTTCTTCCGGACTCTGGCCTTTTTCCACGCTCGGGTGGCCGCAGGACACCGAAGAACTCGGGCATTACTATCCTACATCATGTCTGGTCACAGGATTTGACATTATTTTCTTCTGGGTGGCGAGAATGATAATGCTGGGACTCAAGTTCATGGATGATGTGCCCTTTAGGGATGTTTATGTGCATGGTCTTATAAGGGACGCAAAAGGCCGCAAGATGAGCAAGACAACAGGCAACGTAATTGATCCTATCGATGTGATTGAAAAATATGGTGCCGACGCGCTTCGTTTTTCCCTCGCGGCTCTTGCGGCTCAGGGAAGGGATATAAAACTTACTTTTCCTGTTATTGAGGGGTACAGAAACTTCATGAACAAGATATGGAACGCGACCAGGTTTGTGTTCATGAATCTTGAGCCGGGGCTGGTTTACGACTCCGATGTCGACAGCTCTCGCCTAAGCGTTCCCGACCGGTGGATTCTTACCAGGCTGAATGTCACGCTGGGAGAGGTTGAAGGGTTCATCGAAAACTACGAATTCGACAAGGCTTCGCAGGCGCTTTATCACTTCATCTGGGATGATTACTGCGACTGGTATCTCGAGATATCCAAGTTTTCGCTTTATGGAGAGGATGGCGAGTCGAAAAAAACCACTCTTAACGTGCTTGTGCGGGTTCTGCTCCGTTCTCTGCGGGCGCTCCATCCTTTCGCGCCCTACATTACGGAGGAAATTTTCAGAATATTTGGGGAAAAGGGAGTCAGTCTTCCCGAGAGCGAGGGTCTTGGCTCAAAAAGTATTCTCGATGTGCAATATCCGACGCCGAGCGAAAACGAGATGTTCAAAGACGAATCCGAGCAGGTGGAACTTGTAAAAAGCGTTGTAACCGGAATAAGAAACCTGCGGGCCATTATGGGAGTTCATCCATCGGACAAAGTGTCTATCCACCTTAATTCTGAGAGCGGTGAGATAGAAGATGTCTTAAGGGAGAATCTTGAGATTATCTTCGGCATGTCTTCTCTTGGCGACTGTGTTGTCTGCGGCGGCGATTTTCAGGGCAAAGCAATCTCAGAAGTTGTTTCCGGAGTAGAAATAGTTATGCCGGTTGAGAATCTGCTTGATCTTGAGAAGGAGATTTCCAGGTTGAGCAAGGACCTGGCAAAAGTTTCACAGGAGCTTAAAAAGACTGAGGGTAAACTTGCAAACAGCGATTTTATCAAACGTGCTCCCGAGGATATTGTGGAGAAGGAAAGGGGGAAACTAGATGAGTTTCAAAGCCACAAAAAGAAGCTTGAGGAAATTCTCAGGAAACTTTCGGCAGTATAACCTGAACAGCCATTTAAATTCGGTACGACAGGTCTAAAAAAGATCCATCTGTTGATGCGATACTTTTTCGTCCGTTATTTCAACCGGATAGTTGCCGTCAAAACACGCAAAGCAGTAGTTTGCTCTTCCGTTAGATGTTTTGTCGCCGTTGGTAACGGCTTTTGTTATTCCTTCCTTGCTTAGGTATCCCAGAGAATCAGAGGTTATGTAGTCTTTTATTTTCTCTACTTCAAGCGAATGTGCTATGAGTTCTTCTTTGAGAGGAGTATCTATGCCGTAGTAGCACGAGAACTTCATTGGGGGAGAGCTTATTCTCATGTGAACTTCCTTGGCTCCGGCATCGCGTATCATCTTGACAATTTTTCTGCTGGTTGTGCCTCTTACTATGGAATCATCGACTACCACTACTTTTTTGCCGTTTATAACTTCCTTTATCACGCTGAGTTTAAGTTTTACTCCGAAGTTTCTTATTGACTGCTGAGGTTCTATAAAGGTTCTTCCTATATAGTGGCTTCTAAGAAACCCTGTTTCAAAGGGAATTCCAAGTTGCTCGGCATATCCCATGGCCGCTGGCGTCCCCGAATCGGGTACGGCTACGACGATGTCTGCGTCGGCCGGAGACTCGATTGCGAGTTGCTTACCCATGTTCTTTCTCATCTGATAAATGTTTCTTCCTTGGACAAATGAATCGGGTCTAGAAAAATATATGTTCTCAAATACGCAGTACTTGTGTTGTTTTTTGGGAAGTGACTTGAATGACCTGATTCCGCTCTCATTTATAAACACTATTTCCCCGGGTTCTATTTCCCTTATATAATTGGCTCCTATGAGTTCAAAGGCACATGTTTCGGAAGCCACAACGTAAGAATTATCAATCTTTCCGAGAACAAGAGGCCTGAATCCATGGGGGTCACGTGCGGCTACCAGGCCTTTAGGTGTTAGAAACACAAGAGAATACGCTCCCTTGCACTGAGTAAGGGCTTCTATGGTTCTTTTGAGAAAAGTCTTTTCTTTTGATCTTGCTATGAGGTGTACGATTACCTCGGTGTCCGTTGTTGACTGAAATATCGAACCTTCTTTTTCAAGCTTGTGTCTTAGCGTTTTCGCGTTTGTGAGGTTGCCGTTATGCCCGACTGCGAGTTCACCCTTCTCGTAGTTCATTATCAGGGGCTGGGTATTTTTGTTGTTGCTTGAACCAGTTGTGGAGTATCTTACGTGGCCAATTGCGGTAGTACCTTGCAGGCTTGATATGGACTCTCCGTCGAAAACTTCGGTTACAAGCCCCATTTCCCGGTGAGAGTAAAGCTTTTCGCCGTCGGTTGACACTATGCCGGCACTTTCCTGCCCTCTGTGCTGAAGAGAATAGAGGCCGAGATAGGTAAAGTTGGCAGCCTCGGGATGATCATATATTCCAAAGACTCCACACTCTTCGCGTAGCTTCGGCATTTTTACCTCTCTGTGGCTGAAAGGCTTCCCTCAAAGCCCATAGACCATGCGTCATGAACTGCTGAGATTTTCATGTCAATTGAATCTTCGACACAGAACCTGTTATCATCAATAACAACTCCGGCACGCAGTGCTGGAACATCGTAATCGCTTGCCATCTCTTTTACTTCTTCCCAACTATCCTCGTCAATGCTTGCTATTACCCTAGATTGTGTCTCGGAGAAAAGAAACAGATCGCTTCTAAGAGAGTTTTCATTTATGTCGGGCGCTTTTACCAAGACCCCCCTTGTGCCGTCTGGATTAAAGCAACATTCCGCGAGCGCCACTGCAAAGCCGCCCTCAGATATATCGTGCGCCGATTTAATTATACTTTGAGAAGCACACGCAAGCAACATCTCGGCAAGCCTTTTTTCCTTATCAAGATCGATTGAAGGTGGCTCCCCATCAATCAAGCCATGTTCATTCTTAAGATACTCGCTTCCTCCTATATCTTCCTCTATAGCTCCCCCAAGCAGTATCACCAGGTCTCCGGGGTCCTGAAACCAGGGAGTGACGATTTTGGCCGTATCCTTTATGAGACCTACCATCGCCACAGTTGGGGTAGGGAATATGGCAACACCTTCAGTCTCGTTATAGAGACTGACGTTGCCGCTTACCACCGGTGTGTTAAACACTTTTGCGGCTTCCGACATACCCTCAACGCTTTCTGAAAACTGCCACATTATCTCGGGATTTTCAGGGTTCCCAAAATTAAGACAATCAGTGATTGCGAGAGGAGAAGCGCCACAGCAAGTTAGATTTCTGACACTTTCTGCGACAGCTATTTTACTTCCTTCACGGGGATTTAAATAGCAATATCTAGAATTCACATCAGATGTCATCGCAATTCCTTTCCTCGTTCCCTTGAGCCTTATTATCGCGCAGTCCGCTCCTGGTGCCAAAACTGTGTCGGTCCTTACCATGTGGTCATACTGCTCGTATACCCATTTCTTGCTCGAGACAGTCGGAGAAGACAGAATCTCAAGAAAAACTCTCTGAAGGTCGTTGGGTTCGGGAAGATTCTCCGGATTTAGTTTTTTTGTTTTTTCTAGGTAAGCGGGCTTTTTTACCGGTCTTTTGTAAATTGGTGCGGCTGAAGTTATAAGACTCACGGGCAGGTCCGCAACTGTGGTCCCTTCTTCCACAACGGTCAGTTTCCCCGAATCGGTTACCTTGCCGATGACCGAAAAATCAAGATTCCATTTCCTGAAGATCTTCCGGGCTGTGTCTTCTTTGCCTTTTTCTAAAACCACGAGCATTCTTTCCTGCGACTCGGAAAGCAAGACTTCATAGGGGGTCATGTTTTCTTCTCGCCTGGGAACTCTCTCAATTTCAATCTCAAGTCCGGTTCCTGCACGGTCGGCCATTTCTGTTGAAGAAGACGTAAGTCCGGCGGCTCCCATGTCCTGTATCCCGACAACACAGTCCGTTTTGAACAGTTCCAGACAAGCTTCAAGGAGAAGCTTTTCCGTGAATGGATCTCCCACCTGCACCGCGGGCCTTTTTTCCTCGGTTTCCTCTGTAAAGGTGTCAGATGCCATGATAGCTCCCTGTATCCCGTCTCTTCCGGTTTTCGACCCGACGTATATTACGGGGTTACCCTTGCCTGAGGCGTATCCGCGGAAAACATTATCTTTCTTTGTTACTCCAAGAGCAAAGGCGTTTACCAGAGGATTTCCATTGTAGCAGTCGTCAAAATAAATCTCTCCTCCTACCGTGGGGATACCCATGCAGTTTCCATAACCGGCTATTCCCGATACGACTCCTTCTACGAGGAATTTCGTTTTCTGGAGATGGGGATTTCCGAACCGTAGCGAATTCAAAAGCGCCACCGGTCTTGCCCCCATGGTGAATATGTCCCGGAGTATCCCTCCGACCCCCGTTGCGGCGCCTTGATAAGGTTCTATGAAAGAGGGATGGTTGTGGCTTTCCATTTTAAAAACAACGCAGTGGCCATCTCCTATGTCTACCACTCCGGCGTTTTCTCCGGGACCCTGTATTACCTGTTTTCCTGTTGTGGGGAATTTTCGAAGGTGCACCTTGGAACTTTTGTAGGAGCAGTGTTCAGACCACATGGCTCCGAGGACTCCGATTTCTGTTGAGTTCGGTTCTCTGCCCAAGGTTTCGACTATCTTTTCGTATTCGCTCTCGGTGAGGCCGTGATCCATAGCGAACTGGAGAGATGCTTTGTCTTTCATTTGTCTTCTGGGGGATGGATGAATTTTGTTGTCTTGGGTATGTCCATATCCCTGAAAAGATATCTTTTTACTTTTCTCGTAGTTGTTTTCGGCAATTCTTCTCTGGCAATCGCGAAATGGCTGATTCTTTTGTGAGGTTCGAGTCGGCGGTTGAGTTCAGTTATCTGGCTTTTAAGAACGTCCCAAACTCTTTCATCGTCTCCGTGTTGCGGGGGTTGACCGAGTTTCTTGGAAACTCCCTCCGCTTCTGGAAATATCACGGCCTGTATTCTTTCATCATCAGGGCTGAATACAATCGCTTCTTCAATCGTTTCAAGCGGGGTGAGCTTCTCCTCGATTTCCTCTGGAGAGATGTTTTTTCCTCCCCTAGTTACGATAACTGATTTTTTCCTTCCCGTTACATAAAGGTAACCTTCGTGATCAAAATAACCCAGATCACCGGTCCTAAGCCAGCCGTCATCCGAGAGAATCTCCCTCGTGGCGCCGGGGTTTTTGTAGTAACCCTTCATTACGCTAGCACCTCTCACGCATATTTCCCCGATTCCTTCAGCGTCTGTATCTCTTATCTCGACCTCGCTGTTTTCAAGCACCATGCCGCCGCTTGTGTTTTTCGGTTTCGAAAAAGGATTTACGGATATAATCGCAGATGTTTCACTCATCCCGTATCCCTGCAGAAGGGGAAACCCGTATTTCTCAAGTCCCTCAGAAGCTGGTTCCGAAAGAGCGGCTCCGCCGCTTACTATAAGCTTAAGGCGTTCAAGACCCAGGCGTTTTTTCGCCATTTTCCCGAAAAGCCCGGAGGGCAGGGCTCTCGTGAGAAAATTCTTTGCCTTGCCCTGTTCTATTCTCAGAAGCAGTCTCTCGAGTATCAAAGGGGTGTTAAGCCACACTGTTGGTTTCGCAACCTTAAGATCAGAGAGCATTTCTCTCGGCTTTATGCTCTTTGCGAAAAAGACGTTTTGCCCACAGTAAAAAGACAGTAGTATTCCACCTATTCTTTCGTATACGTGGTGGATAGGAAGTATGGAAAAAGCTGTGTCTTTGTCTGTTATGGGAAAGGCTCTGTAGATTACATTCAAGTTTGACATTATGCTTCCGTGAGAGAGCATTACGCCTTTTGGATTACCTGTGGTCCCGGAGGTAAAAACTATATCGGCTATGTTCTTGGGATCTGATTTTTCCGCGGGCACGGTTTTCTCGATGTTTGTTTGGAGTTCCAGAACGCTGTCCATCTGTATTACGTGCTCGACAGTTCCTGTGTTGCTCAGAGCCTCCGCAAATCCCCCCGAGGCAATAAGAAACCTTGAGTCTGAAAGTGCAAGCACCTGTCTTATGTGCTCTGTTTTTGCCCTTGCATCAAGGGGGACGGCTATGGCTCCCGCCCAGATTGCCGCAAAGTAAGAAATTGCCCATTGAGGACTGTTCTCTCCCACTATGGCTACATGTTCCCCCTTATTGAGACCTAGAGCTTTGAGGCGGGCGGAGAAGTGGGTGAGAAGTGCGAAAACCTCACTGAAGGTAAGAGAGCTTACGGACAGGTCTTCTTTTCTTGTGGAATATGCGGTTTTTTCTGCGTACAGAGAAGATTTTTTCTCCAGCAACTGCTGTATCGTGGTTATCTGAGCTCCGCTTCTTATGGTGGGGAGTCTTTTGTCGGTGCGGGTGAGTCTTTTCATCAAGGCGATATTCTTCTAGATTAGTTCCTTCAGATCTTGCAGGTCTTTTATGATGAATTTTGGTTCTGCCCGGGTTAACTGTTCTTTTCTTTTTACCCATATGGAATCAATCCCGCAGTCAGAAGATCCCATTATGTCCGCTTCTTGGTTATCCCCTATAAAGATGACGTCTGATGCGTTCTCGCCGAGTCTTGAGAGGGCAAGCTCAAATATCTTCCTGTGAGGCTTTCTCCAACCTACTTCCTCTGAGATCACTATATGCTCAAAAAAGTCCATAATTTCGAATTTTCCAAGCAGTTTTCGTGCCGTGGGGGCATGGTCAAAGTTTGAGACGACCGAAAGCCTGTATCCCTTTTCCTTGAGGTAGAAAAGAATTTCCGTGTGATGCTTCGGGTACACCATGGCTCCACTGAGGCTTTCCATATGTGAGCATACGAACCTCTCAAGCAAGTTGTCATCTACTTTTAAACCCGTTTTCTCCATGAATATCTCGAACCTCTTTCTGTTCGGATACTCTTTTAAATCCTTTTGCCTAAGTTCCAGAAGTTCTCTGTGACTTTCAACAAAAGGTCTGTAGAAGTCCGTAAATTCCATTTCCCCGAGACTCTCTCGCATCTGTGTGAAAACGTGCTGCGCGGTGGAGTTCCAGGTTTCTCCGTTGAGCGTTACCTTCGGCAGGAGGGACGGTCTGAACATGACAAGCGTATCAAAAAGATCAAAAAGCACCGCCGAATATCTTTTCATCAGATTTTATACCAGGATTACCCAAACGATCTTTCAAATATGACTTCTATTATCTTGTCATGAAGTCCCAGTGGTTCCGTGACCCTGTAGCTTACTTGCGGAAAATCTTGTGCTGCCTCCGCTACCATCCTGGGTATGTCAGATTTTGAATGTCTTCCCGGTACAAGAAAGTACGGGTGGACAGTTATGTCGCTCGCGCCTGCCGCGACGCATTTGCGAAAAGCATCTTCTATTGACGGTTCGCAGAGTTCCATGTGGCAGTGCTCAACCATATCAAATGGCGAGTCTTGATAGGCCCTTGCCTTGTCGGCCACGTCCTCAAGAAGGGCGTTTGCTTCTTCTACGGTGCTTCCGTGATCAACCAGAATCAGAGCTTTCATCGCTCAGTTTTTTTCCGAGTGGAGTTTTATTGTTTCGAGAACTATCTCCGCTGACCTGCGGAATTCATCGAGCAGAAGATATTCGTTTACGGTGTGGAGCTCGTACATTCCCGTTCCGAGGTTTACGCACTCGATTCCCTTTTCGTTTATGAAGTTTGCGTCGCACCCTCCGCCGCTTGTGTGAAGTTGTATGTCGTGGTCTAGGTTTGAGGAAGCTTCAAGTACAAGCTTAGTTACGGTTGCCTGCGGAGAGACGTTCATTACGGGATACACGCGTTCTATCTCAATCTCCGCACGGGCACCGAGTCGTTCCCCGTCCAGGAGAAGTTCCCTGCTTTTTGCCGCTTCCAAAAAGCAGTCGCGCATGTGCTGTGTCTGCGCGTCAAGTTTCCCCTCATCGTGGCTTCTAGCCTCGGCCTTCACTTCGACGAGACCGGGAACTATGTTTATTGCAGATCCCCCCTTTACCTTTCCTATGTTTGCTGTTGTCTCGTGGTCTATCCTTCCGAGTTTCATTTTCGAGATCGCATCACTTAATATTTCTAGGGCGCTTATTCCGTTTTCGGGGCAAAGTCCCGAATGTGCTTCAACGCCATGTATTTTTACATCCATGATATCGGAGCACGGACACCTGAGAACAAGCCTCTCTGGTGTGCTACTGTCAAGAACTATTCCGTACGGGCTTTTAAAGCTTGAAGGGTCAAGGAATTTTGCTCCGAGGAGGCCTATTTCCTCACATATGGTAAACGCGACCTCTATATCCGGATGGGGAGTGTTGTTTTCCTTAAGGGTTCTGAGTACCTCGACTATTATGGATACGCCGCTTTTATCGTCGCTTCCGAGTATCGTCGTACCGTCGCTTCTCATCACGCCATCCTCAACGCTCGGTTTTATTCCCTCTCCAGGGCTTACGGTGTCCATGTGAGAGCAGAGAAAAAAAGGCGGAATATCTTTCTTCGTTCCGGGAAGCTTGACTATCAGGTTGCCTATGTTCCCCCCGACCTTGTCTCCTGCATTGTCGTAGAAACAATGAGCACCCAGATCCTTCATTTCTTCTTCAAGCTTTAGGGCTACGTCCTTTTCCTTTCTTGATGGGCTGTCTATCTGTATGATGTCCATCAGATGACGAGTCATTCTTTCTTCTTGAATCATGGGTGGTTTTCTCTTTTTAGTTGAATTAAACGGTTAAAGCATATTTGAAAAAACTCCGTATTAAAAGATTCTTTTTGTTTTACCGGGTGTTGGTAGTGTAAAATTACTTTCCTATTAAAATATCAGTACTTTGGCCGTATTTTTAAATCTGGATTGAATGGAGAAAAAATGGAATTTCTTCTTATAAAAGATGATGTAAACGATGTTGAGTCGGATTCAATTATTTTTCTGTGCTATGAGGGGCAGCGGCTTTCTGCTTCTGCCAGGAAGATTGATCGTAAACTCGGAGGGTTCCTTTCAGACAAGGTGAAGTTGTCCGATTTTAAGGGCGGTTTCGGAAAAACGGTTCTTGTTGATACACCAGGCGATTTCAATACGAAAACGGTCGTTCTCCTTGGCCTTGGGAAAAGAGAAAATTTCGGGTCACTTGAGGCTTTTCGCGCCGCAAACATCGCGGTTGCGAGAACCGGCCAGCGCTCCCGCACGGTTTCGGTTGATTTTTCCAACGTGGACAGAGGCTTTCTTAAGGTTTTCCTCGAAGGCATGGCCTGCGGTACATATGAATACGGAAAACTTAAGTCCTCTGGAAAAAAGAAAAATCGCATAGAGAGGATATGTATAGCGTCGAGAAAAATCTCGGCCGATTATTTCAGCACAGAAGCCGCACACGCCGGCGCCATTTCAAAGAGCGTGGCTCTTTCAAGAGACCTTGTGAATGATCCTCCTAATATTCTTACGCCCTCAGCTCTCGCAGAGCATGCGCTTTCGATTTCCGAAGGATCAGAACACCTAAGCTGCAGGGTTCTTGACAGGGAAGAGATAAGGCAAATGGGAATGGGAGGTCTTTCCGCGGTTTCTTTTGGAAGCAGCGAACCCCCGAGATTCATCCATCTTTCCTACTCACCTCCAGTAAAATCCCGCAAGAAAGTCGCTATTGTCGGCAAGGGGATAACTTTTGATTCTGGAGGGCTGTGCCTTAAGCCTGCAGACAGCATGAGAACGATGAAAATGGACATGTCCGGTGCCGCGGTCGTTCTGGGCACAATGAGGGCGCTGGGAGAACTGACTCCAAGCATTAACGTCCACGGTATTGTCCCGGCCACTGAAAATATGACGGGTGCCTCGGCCTACAAGCCGGACGACGTGGTTACGGCTCTTAATGGCAAGACGATAGAAATCATAAACACCGATGCGGAGGGCCGGGTGGCGCTTTCCGATGCGCTGAGCTACGCGGTCCGCCTTGGAGTTTCCGAGATAGTGGATCTAGCAACGCTTACCGGAGCCTGTATAGTCGGACTCGGCCTTCACAACGCCGGGGTTATGGGCAATAACGCGAATCTTGTGAAGTCGATTTTGAACTCCTCGCGCGATGTCGGGGAGAAGATGTGGGAGCTTCCTCTTGATGCAGAATTAAAAGAGGAAATAAGAAGTCGAGTAGCGGACGTTAAAAATGTTGGAAGCAGGTGGGGCGGGGCCATAACTGCGGCACTTTTTCTCGAGAATTTTGTTTCAGAGGTTCCGTGGGTTCATATAGATATAGCCGGCCCTTCATACGTGGAGAAATCTTCTGACTGGTATCAGTATGGGGCGACAGGTTTCGGCGTGAGAACCATGGTCAACTACTTGATGAAAAGGTAGGTTCTTTGAATTTCGGAACTAAGACTTGCCCACTCATCGGTGTGTCGTCTGCCGTGATTATCTGTTCATGAGTTATTGGCTGTTTTTGTACCCAACGATTTGTTGTGCTAGCATATCTTCCTCAATTTTGAATTTGCTGGAGGAGACCTATGTTGACCCTCTACGATGACCCGATTTCCGGCAATGGCTATAAGGTTCGGCTGATCCTTCGGCTCACCGGCAAGACTTTTCGAGTAATCAACCTAGATATCTTGAATGGTGAGACTCGAACCCCCGAATTTCTGGCGATCAACCCGAATGGAAAGATTCCGACCTTGGTGTTTGAGGATGGTTGCGTGCTCTCAGAATCAAACGCAATCCTGTTCCACTGTGCCGAGGAAACCGACTATTTGCCGTCTGAGACCTTCAAACGAGCTCAGGTCCTGCAATGGTTGTTCTGGGAGCAATACAGCCATGAGCCAAACATCGCCACTTCGCGTTTTCTGCGTCAGCATCGTGAGTTAACAGACGACGTGCTAGCTATGTTAGAAACGAAGAAGGCACTTGGTGAAGCTGCGCTGGCGCTTATGGAAAGACATCTAAGTTCTCATATCTTTCTAGTTGCCGAGAATTTCTCAATTGCTGATATTGCGCTCTATGCATACACTCACGTGGCTGAGGAAGGAGGCTTTGCCTTAGACGGATATCCTGCAATCCGAGCTTGGATTAAACGCGTTGAGAATGTTCCTGGATTCATAGCCATGAGCGAGATAAATGATGAAACCCTTTGAAGAAGGATCGATTAGCAACCACGGGGGGGGGCGGTTCAGGGGATGTAATCAAGCCAGTGCTTGAATTTCTCATCCTCTCCTTTTATTACGGCGAAATACCTTTCCTGTAACCTTTTCGTTATTTCTCCAGGTTTCCCAGAACCTATTTCCTTGCCGTCGACTTCCTTGATAGGCGTAACCTCAGCGGCGGTACCGGTGAAAAAGGCTTCATCCGCGATATAAAGCTCGTCTCTTGTGAAACGCTGCTCTTTTACCACGAAGCCTTCGTCCTCGGCGAGATCCAGAACGCACTTTCTGGTTATCCCTTCCAGTATGGAAGTTAAGGGGGGAGTTTTAAGAATTCCGTTTCTCACAATGAAGATATTTTCCCCGCTTCCTTCGGCTACGTAACCCTCTGAGTCGAGCAGTATTCCCTCATCAAAGCCGAGATCGGCGGCCTCCTGCCTGGCCATTACCGAATTTACGTAATTTCCGCATATCTTGGCCTTGGTCATAAAAGAGTTAACGTGCATTCTCGTATAGGAAGATATCTTTGCCCTGATTCCATTGGCAATTGCATCATCGCCCAGATATGTTCCCCATGGCCATACGGCTATTGCCACGTTTATGGTGTTGTCTCCGGGGAGTATCCCTTTCTTTCCCGGTCCGATAAAAGCTATAGGCCTGATGTAAGCTTCATCAAGCCCATTCTCGCCTAGAAGATCCATCACCGCGTCGCAAAGGGTTTTGATGTCATATGGAATCTCTATGCCGGCCACGTGTGCCGAGGCATAAAGTCTTTCCATGTGTTCGGTGAGTTTTAAGACGGCTGATTTACCGTTAGAGCATTTATAAGCTCTTATACCTTCAAAAGCGCCGAGGCCGTAGTGCAGAGTGTGGGTAAGTACGTGCACGTTTGCCTCGTCCCAAGGCACTGTTTTTCCGTTAAACCATATTTTGGATTGGTCGGTTGACATAGGTTGCTACCACGGTTCGGGGAAAGAAAACTTTGGAAACATTATTATTATTCCCCTTTTCATTGTCAAGCTTGATTGAGGATTGGATGGTGATTACAGACGGAATATGAATTCTAGGATATTTCTGCCCTAGCGCGCGTCCCTAACTTGATGGATAGGATGAGAAATTCGGAGCGGGAAACGCATTTCTTTTAACGGGGTTTTGGATGCGCTTTGATTATTGCACCCATTTCCCGTGAAAATTTCGACCTTGGAATGACAAGGTCCACTCCCTTTTCCCTGAATTTATCGGCAAGTTCGCGTTCCACATGGGGCAGATATCCTATGCAGAAGACCTTGCCGTGTTTTTTGGAGTTCTTTAGCTCGGCAAATACCTCCTCAACGTCAATTTTGCTTGAGGCAAGGTCAATAATCACAAGATCAATGGTTTTTCCTTCGATTTTCTCTTGAAGCTCTTCGCGGTTTTTTACCTTTACTATGTCGATATCAAGGTTTTTGGTGGTGTTTTGAATCTTTGACGAGAAAAACATGTCGTCAGCAACTATACAGATTGTTTTCCGTGAGATTCCCATTGGCTTGAAAGAAAGATTCCCGCTTCAACTGAATCGTACAAGTTTTAAAAGGATATAAAAACGGCTACCCCTCTTTACATCTCTGAGTTTAAGCTCTGAAAAATATTGAGAAAACTGCTAATATATGCGGAAAGACAGAGTTTTTACTGTCTGGTAGAAGTATTGTTACGCTTAAGGAGGATAATTATGAAAGCTACCTTGATTGCTTTTCTTGTGGCTATGATATTCGGGATTAACCCGATTTTTGAAAAACTTAGTCTAAAGGATGCTTCTCCGCTCTCGGTAATCACGATAAGGTTTATTTTCACTTCGTTGTGTCTCGTATGTTTAGTGCTGGCTACAGGCAGGTTTGCCCAGGTCGTTGATGTCGATGGCCGGACGCTTTTCTGGATACTTCTATCGGGACTGATCGGAGGGCTGATAGGTCTTTTTCTCTATTTTACGGCTCTTCAGATGGCCGATACGTCAAAAATTGTCGCTATAGTGGCCACTTTCCCCATGTTTACGGCTATATACGCTTATCTTTTTCTGGGAGAGGCCCCGGGGCCCATGAGGATTGCGGGGATCGCTTTTATCGTTGTCGGTTCCATACTGATTGAATGGAACCTGCTTGCGAAATAACGCGTCTAGATGTCCAGGGATTCCAGGTAATCTCGGAATTCCTCGGCCATGTCCGGATGCCCGTGTCTTGAGGCTGCCTGGATACCTTTTTCATAGGCATCTTTTGCGCTGTCCGGCATTCCAAGTTCAGTATAGCAGTGACCGAGTATCCTGTAAGCGGCTCCCTCGTCGTCTTTAAGTTTGAGGTAGGAGTTAATCGTCTCTATGGTTTCCTCGTAACGGTTAAGCTTGAAATATTCATTTGCAAGACTGTAGTAAACAAGGGGGTTTGAGGGGCTTTTCTCAAGTAATTTCTTAAATTTCTGAATTCTTTCTTCTGACATTTTCTAACCGCTGGTCTTGATTCTGAGAATCTTTAATTTATCTCTTTTTTGTCTCTCGGGATGAAGTCTTCGAAACCGAAGACACCCATGAAGTTTTTTATTACGGACCGCGTGACGTCATCCATTCTAACATTCTCTTCGTTCCCAAGCCAGCTTCCGATAGACGTTATTCTCACGTCCGTTATTCCGCAGGAGAGTATCAGCTCGAAATAATCAAGATTCGTGCTGACGTTAAGGGCAAATCCATGGTAGGTCACCCATTTCCTGATGGCTATTCCTATAGAGGCTATCTTGCTTTTTTTTACCCAGACTCCAGTGACCCCGTCTATTCTTCTGCCCTCGATTCCAAAGTCGCTAAGTGTCCGGATGATTACTTCCTCAATACTTCTCAGATGCTTTCTAATGTCCATCTCGTGATTTTTGAGATTCAGTATGGGGTAGCCGACGATCTGTCCCGGACCGTGGAAAGTTATGTCTCCTCCCCTTGATGCGTGTATGAAGGAAATCCCGTGTTTTTCAAGGTATTCCTTTCTTACAAGCAGGTTTCCCGTGTTTCCCTTCCTTCCGGTAGTTATAGTCGGCGGGTGTTCGAGCAGAATAAGGGAATCCGGTATTTCTTCTGCGATCCTTTTGGCGAGAAGATTTTCTTGGTACTCAAGCGCCTTCTCATAGGGAACCGTTCCGAGTTCGTATATATCCAGGGTACTCATTGGGGCAGTGACAAAACCTTTTGTGCCTCAGAAATTCCTCACCCTTCCAAGCGCGTCAAGTGCTGCTTCCATTACGGCTTCAGAGAGAGTGGGGTGGGCGTGCTGGGTAGTGGCTATTTCATAAGGAGTTGTCTCTAGGGTCTTTGCCACTCCGATTTCCGCGATCATCTCGGTCGCTCCGTGGCCTATTATGTGGCTTCCGAGAAGCTCCTTTGTTTTCGAGTCAAAAACCATTTTCACAAAGCCGTCTGTTTCTCCGACCGCGACCGCCTTTCCAACTGCCCTGAAAGGAAATTTCCCTATATCAACATTGTAACCTTGGTCTTTTGCCTGTTTCTCCGTAAGACCGATCATGGCAACTTCCGGCTGACAGTAAACGCAGCCGGGAATAGAGTCATAATGCACTTTAGAGTTCATTCCCTTCATCCGCTCAACCGCAACAACTCCTTCCTCAGAAGCCTTGTGCGCGAGCATGGGACCTCCGATCACGTCTCCGATAGCGTAAATGTTGGCGCATGTGGTCATGTAGTCCTCGTCTGTCTTTATAAATCCTCTTTCATCAAGCTCAACGCCCACGTCTTCAAGGCCCATGCTGTCGCCCGTCTCGTAGAAGGCAAAAGAAGTCGGCGCCGCGTTCGCGATGGCTCTTCTTCCAACAGACACAAGCACCATGTCCGCCTTCAGGGTTGTCTGCTCACCCGAAACCGCGCTCTCCACCGTTACCGTTGCGGAACTTGAGGTTTTCTTAAGGGACTTGTACACAGTCTCGTTGAGAATGGTCATTCCCTGCTTCGTGAAAATTTTCTTTGCCTCTTTCGCTATTTCTTTGTCAGCTCCCGGCAGTATCTGTTTTTCCATCTCCACTATGGTCACCTTGCTGCCGAAAGAGTTGTATACATAGGCAAACTCCATTCCTATGTATCCCCCGCCTATTATCACGACGGAACGGGGAACCTCGGGGTGCATTATCGCCTCGTCACTGGTCATTACGACTTTTCCGTCGACCTTGAGGCCGGGAAGTGTCCTCGGCACAGAACCGGTGGCAAGAAGTATTCTCTCGCTCTCTATGTCCTGTGATTGTTTTCCGATAACGGAAATTCCGTGCTTTGACGTAAGCCTCCCAGTTCCGCTTATAAGGGTGATGCTGTTTTTCTTAAAAAGTCCCTCTACACCCCTGTTTAGGGAAGATGAAGCTTTTCTGCTTTTTTTTATTACTTCCGAGTAGTCAAAGGAAAGCCCCTTGTGCGTAATTCCGTAATTCTCTGAGTGAAGAAAATGCGAGTACATCTCGGCGCATTTGAGAATTGCCTTTGAAGGTATGCATCCCCAGTTAAGGCATACTCCACCTGGTTTGTCCCGCTCGATGACGGCAACTTTCATCCCCATCTGCGCGGCCCTTATTGCCGATATGTATCCCCCGGGACCGGACCCTATAACTGTGAGGTCAAATTTTTCCATCTCGGCGTAATTATATTTATAATCGGCGCATCGTCAAAGATTGTTTCAATTTGAAATAAGAGCATTATCCCGCAATTTACGTGAATTACCGGAGTTGTCTTCCGGCAATTCCGCTTAATTAGCAGAACTAGTTAATTTAACATTGTGTATGGCAGTTTGGCAGGCATAGAATTTACTTTTAACCCCGTTGACAATATAGGAGGCGGAAATTATATTTCAGAAATAGATGACACAGCCAATCTCTCCAAGAAACAAGGCTTTTCTGGCTTTTGTAGTGGATCATTTCATTGAGACCGGAAGCCCCATAGGTTCTTCGACCCTTATATCGAAATACGATGTAAAATGGTCACCGGCCACGGTCCGCCAGGAGCTTAATTCACTTATGGAGTCGGGTTTTCTCGCCCAGAGTCATATTTCTTCGGGCAGGTTCCCGACGGAGAAAGGAATAAATTATTACGTGGAGAACATTCTCCATGTGGAGAGCTCACAGGATTCCGGCCTAAAATTCCTTGAGAACAAGTATGAGGGGATTGACGGTACGCTTGATCACGTGGTAAGCGCCACGAATTCAATACTTTCCGACTTTACGAAGCTTGCGGGTCTGGCGATGCTTCCCCAGAGAAATACCCTCAAGGTTAAGTCCGCGAAGCTTCTTAAGATGGGGGAAAAGGAATGTCTCATGTTCTTGGTGTTTGAGGGCGGACTTACGGAAAAAACCTATATCAGACTTGCCAAACCCATTCGGGATTCTCAGGTCGAGAGGATAGGGGGTTACCTCAATCGACTGATTCTGGGTCTTACGATTGAGCAGGTACGCAAGGTGGTGCTCGAGAAAATAAAGAGAACCACTACCGAATATAACGAAATCCTTGAGAAAGTGCTAAGGATAAGCAGCGAACTCTTTGAGAGGGAAAGAAAAGTGGGGATATTCGTGGAAGGAAAGGCCTCAGTTATTGAGTCTTTGAGTCTTGGAGACTCAGGTCTCTATAAGACTATAATCGAGATACTTGAGGATCAGGAATTTCTCTCCAGTCTTCTGAAGTCGGTTGTAAAAGATGGCCGCTCAAAGGTCTTTATAGGATCAGAAAAAGGAATGCCTCGCGGCTTCAGCCTCGTTGCGGCACCTTACTACAAGGGAAGCAGCTATGGAAGCCTGGGTGTATTCGGCCCCACACGAATGAACTATTCAAAAATCATCCCGCTTGTGAACTACACGGCAAAAATGGTCACAAAAAGGGTTAACGGAGAAATTACGGAATGAGTGAGAACACAATCGCGGACATTGAAGAAAGCAAAGAAGACGGGGTGGAAGATTCACAAGAACCTGAACTTCACGAAGCTGAAGGACAAGAAGAAACCGAAGAAGATGTCTCCGCGGAACTTGGAGCTTTAAAGGAGAAATATTTAAGGCTTGCAGCGGATTTCGATAATTATAAAAAAAGGCTTGCGAGGGAAAAGCAGGAAATACGTGATTTCGGAAATGCGCAGAAGCTCAAGGAACTGCTTTTCGTTCTTGACAACATTGAAAGAGCCATTGAACTTTCTGAAGATTCACACGGTGAAAAAACGGATTTCGTGGCTTTTCTTGACGGGATAAAACTTGTTCACGCGCAATTTCTTGCGGGTCTTGAGAATTTCGGTGTTACCGCGATAGACTCAAGCAAGGGAACCAGCTTTGACCCCAACTACCACCAAGCTGTTTTCAAGGAACATTCGGAAACTTATGAAAGCGGGACTATAATCTCAGAAGCCCAGAAGGGCTATCTTCTTAACGGAAGATTGCTGAGACCCTCAATGGTGTCCGTGTCTCAAGGCCCCGAAAAAACCCCTGAGGAAGATTCTGAAGAAAAAGACTGACGAAAAGCAAAAGCCCGTCCCCCAATTCCCAAATGGCTAAAGACTACTACGAAATACTTGGTGTTGAGAGAAACGCTTCACCCGAAGATATAAAAAGTTCCTACAAGGATCTTGCCTTCAAGTATCATCCGGACCGAAACCCCGACGATGATAACGCTGAGGAGAAATTTAAGGAAATAAACGAAGCCTACCAAGTGCTCAACGACACGGACAAAAGGGCCCGTTATGACAGTTTCGGCCACATGTCAGGCGACGGCATGGGCGGTTTCTCGGGATTCGGTGATATTTTCGGCGATCTTTTCGATGATGTTTTCACGGGAGGAATGGGCAGGAGCAGAGCCCGGCAAGGGCAGAATCTGCAATATAACCTTGAAGTGGATTTTGATGAAGCTGCGTTTGGTACTCAAAAAGAGATAAAAATCAGAAAAAGAAAACTCTGCGACGATTGTTCCGGTTCCGGGGCCGCGGTGGGAGGAGAGTCCATCTGTGACCGTTGCGGAGGCAGAGGATCGGTTGCTTTTTCGCAGGGACCGTTTTCGATAAGCCAGGGTTGTCCTTCCTGCGGAGGAAGCGGAAAGATCATAACGAATCCCTGTAAGAGCTGCAGGGGTTCCGGGCTTTTACACACCGAAAAGGCGGTAAAGGTCAACATACCTGCCGGTATTTCAAGCGGAATGAGGCTTGTGATAAGGGGGGAAGGGGAACCTGGACCTCAGGGAGGCCTTCCAGGAGATCTGTATATACAGGTGGGCGTGAAGGAGCACCCTATTTTCAGACGAGACGGAAACGACATCGTCTGCGAGTTTCCGATAAGTTTTACTCAGGCGGCTCTTGGGGATGAGGTTGACGTTCCGATTCTAAAGGGTACCAACAAAATGAAAATTCCCGCCGGAACACAGCCGGGACAGACCTTCAGGCTTAGGGGAAAGGGACTTGTGAATGTGGAGTCTGGAAGCCTCGGCGACCAGTACGTTGTGGTGAAGGTGGTGATACCGCAAAAACTCACTAAAAAACAGAGGGAAGCTTTAATGGAATTTGCCGGAAGCTACAACGGAAAGAAAGAACCTCTGATCGAGAAATACTTCAATAAAATAAAAGAGTTAATTCACTGAACCTGAAGTATCATCTAAGATTTATAAAGCCCTTGTTGTATATACCCGGTTCATCCTCCGGCTATTGCCGGAATGATTGATACGACGTCTCCGTCGTTGAGTTTAGTGTCCACTCCTTCAAGAAACCTTATGTCCTCGTTGTTCACGTAGAGATTTATGAATCTCCTTACGTTTCCGCTCTCATCACAGAGTCGGTTCTTGATGCCCGGACACTCACTCTCAAGTCCTTCTATGAGAAGTGATACCGTGGATGCTTCTATGTCAAGCTCGTCTCTGTCTCCCGAGAGCTTCCTAAGAGGGGTTGGAATTCTTACCGATACCATGCTTTTCTCCCGTTTTTCCCTTTGTTTATGCGAATTTTGCTTCTACCCACCACATACAAAATGACTATAACACGTAACGCTAGAGTTTTTTACTGCTGTAGAGTTCTTCAAAGTCTTCAAGAGTAGGCCCTATCAGCGCGGGTTTCCCAAGACTTCCCTCGACGGCGTCCTGAGTTTTAAGACCGTTGCCCGTTATTGATACCACGATCGGCTCATCGCGGGGAATTTTCCCCTCTTCTATCAGCTTTTTCGTTACTCCAAGCGTTACTCCGCCTGCGGTCTCCGTGTAAATGCCTTCGGTCCTCGCGAGAAGTTCTATCGCCTCCACTATTTCCGCATCACTTACGTCTTCCGCCACTCCGCCGCTCTCCCTTATTATATTCATTGCGTAGTAGCCGTCGGCCGGAGTGCCGATGGCGAGGGATTTTGCTATAGTGTCCGGTTTTACCGGTTTGAACATCTCCCAGTCGTTTTTAAACGCGGTCGATATGGGCGAACATCCAGTTGCCTGGGCGCCGTATATTTTTGAGTCCTCAGGTTCCACGATCCCAAGCAGCTCAAACTCCTTTATGGCCTTCCAGACCTTGGTGAGAAGAGAACCGCTCGCCATTGGAACTACGATGTGCTTGGGGGCTTTCCATCCGAGTTGTTCCATCACTTCAAACGCATATGACTTGGAACCTTCGGAATAATAAGGCCTCATGTTTATATTCACAAAAGCCCAGTTGTGTTTGTCAGCGATCTGGCTGCAGAGCCTGTTTACATCGTCGTAAGTGCCTTTTACGCCTATGAGATTCGCTCCGTAGACTATGGTGTTGAGTATTTTCGACTGTTCAAGATCGTGGGGAATCAGTATATAGCTTTTCAGGTTTCCGGAAGCGGAAATCGCGGATACCGAGTTTGCCAGATTTCCCGTGGATGCGCAGCCGGTCGTCTCGAATCCGAACTCCCTTGCTTTTGAGAGGGCTACGGATACTACCCTGTCCTTGAAAGAAAGGGTGGGATAGCAGACCGCGTCGTTTTTCACGTAGATTTCCGAAACCCCAAGCGCCTCGGCCAGATTTCTGGCCCGCACAAGCGGAGTGTAACCTACCTGGGTTCCGAGAGTAGGTTCGGAGTCGAGGGGAAGAAGCTCCTTGTATCTCCATATGTTCTGCGGACGGGAAGCTATTTTTTCCCTTGAGATATGTTTTTTTATCTCGTCGTAGTTATATACGGCTTCAAGAGGACCAAAACACATCTCACAGACATGCTTCGGTTCTTTGGGATAAAGCTCACCGCATTCCTTGCATTTAAGAGATTCTACGAAACCCATAGTGCCTCCAAAAACTCAACCGGGAGTAAAAACTACCCTAAAGGCTTTTGATGTCAAAGAAATTCCACGACTCACTCAACGGGTGTTACGGAGGTTTTTGCCCGGCTTGCCTATAGTGCATGTCTGCGTTTTTTATCCGCAATATGGCTTTCAGGTAGACTTTCACGCAAAAAGGAGGCGCAGATGGACGTACTTAGCGAGGACGGATTCTCAATACACGGGTTCAAGGTCAGCGAGAGCGACAGCAACTACAATTACCTGGTGGCATGCGAGGAAACGGGGGAATGCGTGGTAATAGACCCGCTTGATCCAATCACCCTTCTGAAGATTGTAAGAAAGAGGGACTACAGGGTTAAGTATGTACTGAACACCCATGCGCACCCCGACCACATTCACGGAAACAACCCTATAATAAAGGTTTTTCTCTCCTCGAAGATACTTATTCATCCAGCGGCCCTTGACTATGTCGCTCCGAGAAGCGAAGGCATAGAGGAAGGAGACGAGATAGGCTTCGGAAAACAGCGGCTTCAGGTGATTCATACTCCGGGACACTGCCCGGAACATATATCTCTTATAATCGGGGGCAACATTTTTCTTGGCGATACGGTATTTGTCTCAGGATGCGGAAACGTAAAGTTCAGAGGAAAAGTCGAAGATCTGTACGAGACTTTTGCCTTTAAGCTTTCCGGTCTTCCCGGCGAACTCAGGATGTTCTGCGGCCACGACTACGCGGAAACTAACCTAAAGTTCGCTCTTGGACTTACCCCGGAGAACGAAGACGCGAAGAAGAAGCTGCAGGAAGTCTCCGAGGATAAATTTCCCCGTTCAACCCTGGGGGAGGAAAGGACTTATAACCCCTTTATGAGAACGGGTGACCCGGTTCTTCTGGACGCGCTCAGGGAAAAAGATCCGTCTTTGGAGAATGATCCGATGGCGGTTTTCATAAAATTAAGAAAACTCAGAGATAAATGGTAGACTCCGTATTTTCTTTCTCCCCGCGAAGCGGTGGTTGCGGGCGGGAAAAGAAAAATATAATGTCTCTCAATAAGGTGAGCGATGAGTACGGAAGATAACAGCACGAAAGTCTCCGCGCGGCTCAAGACTCTTGCGGAAAAGAGAATAGTTTTTCTCGACGGCGCCATGGGCACGATGATCCAGAGGCAAGACCTCAAGGAAGAGGACTTCAGGGGAGATCTGTTCTCTGATCACCCGGTGGATTTAAAGGGCAATAACGACCTGCTTTCCCTTACAAGGCCTGATGTCATATACGAGATCCACAGAGAATACTTCGAGGCCGGTTGCGACATAGTTGAGACCAACACCTTTAGTTCCACCTCCATAGCTCAGGCCGATTACGGTCTTGAGAGCTGGGTGAAAGCACTTAATGTCGAGTCGGCGAAGCTCGCAAAGAAGGCAGCTTCTGACTTTATGGAGAAAAACCCCCACAGGTCATGTTTTGTTGCCGGGGCGCTGGGTCCGACCAACAAGACGGCGTCAATGTCCCCTGACGTAAACGATCCGTCATACAGAGCAGTTTCCTTTGACCATCTCGTAGAGGCATACCGCGAGCAGACGGAAGCTCTTGTTGAGGGAGGGGTGGACATACTTCTGCCCGAAACCACTTTTGACACCCTGAATCTAAAGGCGGCCATATACGCCATTGAAAGCTTTTTTGATTCGCGCGGAGGGGAGAGGATTCCCGTCATGATTTCCGTTACCATAACGGATCGTTCCGGACGCACCCTCTCGGGACAAACAGTGGAGGCTTTCTGGAACTCGGTTCGCCACGCAAAACCCTTCAGCGTCGGGATAAACTGCGCGCTGGGGGCGGAAGACATGCGTCCCTACATTGAGGAACTCTCGCGAATAGCCGACTGCCGCATAAGCTGCTATCCGAACGCCGGACTTCCCAACCCGTTGAGTGAAACGGGATACGACGAAACGCCCGAGATTACTTCCACCCTCCTTCTGGATTTCGCAGAGAGCGGTTTTCTCAACATAGTCGGCGGATGTTGCGGTACTACTCCCGAGCACATAAACATGGTGGTGGAAAAGCTGAAAGACATTCCGCCAAGGGAACCCACCGCTTACAGGGATGCGACCAGACTAAGCGGTCTTGAGCCCCTTACAATAACCTCTGATACCGAAGGACCTTTCATAATGGTTGGCGAGAGAACCAATGTCACCGGTTCTCCAAAGTTCGCAAGACTCGTGAAGGAAGGGGATTTTGAAGGAGCCGTTTCCGTAGCCCTTCAGCAAGTGGAAAACGGGGCGAACATAATAGATGTTAATTTCGATGAAGGGCTTCTTGATTCTGAAGCCTGTATGAATCGTTATCTCAATCTTATTGCGTCTGAACCCGAGGTGACCAGGGTTCCGGTGATGATAGACAGCTCCAAATGGTCTGTTATTGAAGAGGGGCTTAAATGTATTCAGGGCAAATGCATTGTAAATTCCATAAGTCTCAAGGAAGGCGAGGAGGTGTTCTGCCAGCAAGCGAAAGAAGCCATGCGTTACGGCGCTTCGGTCGTGGTAATGGCTTTTGACGAAAAAGGCCAGGGCAGCCTCAAAGAGGACAAGGTGAAAGTCTGCAAAAGGGCTTACCGCGTATTAACCGAAAAAGTGGGCATGGATCCCTGCGATATAATTTTTGATCCCAACATTCTTACGGTTGGAACCGGGATCGAGGAACACAATTCCTACGCCGTGAATTTCATAGAGGCTGTAAGGGAAATAAAAAAATCCTGCCCCAAGGCGCTTACAAGCGGCGGAGTGAGCAACATATCCTTCTCTTTCAGGGGGAACAACGTTGTGCGCGAAGCTATGCACAGCGCATTTCTTTACCACGCGATAAAAGCCGGGCTTGACATGGGCATAGTAAACGCGGGAATGCTCACCGTTTATGACGACATTGAACCCGAAACTTCTTGAAAGAGTGGAAGACGTACTTCTTAACCGTCGTCCCGACGCCACGGAGCGTCTTGTTGAGTACGCGAGACGTTTCGAGGGGGTGAAATCCGCGGGTGCGGAGAAGGAAACTAAGCAATGGAGAGAGTTTGGGGTTGAAAAACGTCTTGAACACTCACTTGTAAACGGCATAGCGGATTTCATCGAGGATGACACCGAAGAGGCCAGGGCCAAATACGGGGCCCCGCTTAATGTTATTGAAGGTCCCCTTATGGATGGGATGAAAGTGGTCGGCAATCTGTTTGGCGACGGCAAAATGTTTCTTCCCCAGGTGGTGAAAAGCGCGAGAGTGATGAAAAGGGCCGTTGCGTACCTTCAGCCGTTTATGGAAAAGGAAAAAGAGGGGAGCAGCGGAGTTAAAGGGAAGTTTGTTATAGCCACCGTGAAGGGAGATGTGCACGATATAGGAAAAAACATCGTGTCTGTGGTTCTCGGTTGCAATAATTACGAAGTTATAGACCTTGGGGTAATGGTTCCTTGCGAGAAAATACTCAACGTCGCAAAAGAGAATCGAGCAGACTTCATAGGGTTAAGCGGGCTGATCACGCCTTCTCTTGACGAAATGGTGTATAACGCGAAAGAAATGGAACGGGAGGGTTTCAGAATCCCTCTTCTTATAGGCGGGGCCACAACAAGCAGGGCTCATACGGCGATAAGGATAGCCCCGGGATACAGCGGCATAGTTGATCACATAGTCGATGCTTCGCTTGTGGTAGGTGCCTGCAACGAGATGCTGGATCCGGAAAAAGCCCGGCTTTACATGGAAAAACTGGAAAAAAGCAACTCTGAGCAAAGAGAGCGTTTTGAAAAAGCCCGAAGCCAGGCGGAATATGCCTCTATAGAAAAAGCCAGGGAAAAAGCGTTTCCGACTGACTGGGAGAATATCGAAATAGAGTGCCCGGGGCGGCTTGGAGTCTTTGTATTCGACAATATCTCTCTTGAAGAAGTCGCCGGCTATATAGACTGGTCTCCTTTTTTCTGGGCATGGGAACTTAAAGGAGTTTTCCCGAAAATACTTGAGCACCCCGAAAGAGAGATCAGGCAAAAAAACTTTACCGGGATGGTCAGACACTCCTTAAGCGGATAATACTGGAGAAGGTTTTCACCCCCTGCGCTGTCGTCGGGATCTTCCGCGCAAACAGCGCCGGAGACGACGTTGAGATCTATGGAGAGGAAAAACAGGTTGAGGCGGTGTTTCATTTCCTAAGACAGCAGGAAACAAGATCCAAACAAGGGCACTATTACTGTCTTTCCGATTTTGTGGCGCCGAAGACCTCGCGCAAAGAGGATTACATGGGAGGCTTTGTGGTCACGGCCGGCGACGGAGTTGAGAAATTTTCCCGGAGATTTCAAGGAAAAAGGGGATGATTACAATTCGATTATGGCAAGTGTGCTGGGAGACAGGATAGCCGAGGCTCTTGCTGAGATGATTCATAAGAAGGTAAGGGACCTCTGGGGATACGGAAAAGAGGGAAAAGTTCAGTTCCGAAGACCTGATAAATGAGAAGTACAGGGGTATAAGGCCTGCTCCCGGGTACCCGTCCTGTCCTGACCACACGGAAAAAAAGATCCTCTGGGATCTTCTCGAAGCGGAAAAACACACAGGCGTGTCGCTTACTGAGAGCTTTGCCATGACCCCGCCGAGTTCGGTCTCGGGTTTCTACATGGCCCATCCCGAGTCAAGATACTTTTCTCTGGGAGAATACTGAAAGATCAGGTCCGGGATTACGCGGAAAGAAAGAAAACCGCTCTTGAGGAAGCGGAAAAATGGCTCCGCCCGAATCTCGGATATTGAGAAAGTTTCTCTGCAAAATCGAGGGATTGCCTTGACAAACGGCTTTAAAATATCTAGAGTGAATTTCTGGTAGGCCTGACCTTACTTGTTTTTAACGTTATGAAGAAATCGGATATTGAAAAGGAGTTCTCACGGAGATTTGACCTTAATTCCGTAGAATCCAGAAAAGTTCTGGACGTCATAATTGACGCCATGACAAAGATGCTTCGTGATGGAGAAAGAATAGAAATAAGACATTTCGGAAGTTTCTTTACAAAAAACTACCAGCCTTATGAAGGAAGAAATCCCAGGACAGGCGAAAAAATAAACATTGGCGAAAAAACTCTTCCACTGTTTAGGGTAAGCAACTGGCTCGCCCGAGACTTACGGAAAAACGCAGTGATAAGTGACAGACCCCGGCCGGGGTTTGCTAACAACCCTTCTTTTATAACTAGCCTCTCAGATGCCTGTACTTGATATCCTTTTTTATCCCGATCCGGCGTTAAAGAGGAAATCTCTCCCAGTGGAGAAGCCGAGCGAAGACTTGAACCGTCTTCTAGATGACATGGTGCAGACCATGCACGATGCTAACGGCGTTGGGCTTGCTGCCCCTCAAGTCGGCAAGAACATAAGGGTTCTCGTTATTGATGTTCCTTTCCCTGAAGAGGATAAAAGTGAGTTCTACGAACTTATAAATCCCGAGATCGTCTCTTCTCGAGGATTTCAGATGGGAGAGGAAGGCTGCCTCAGCGTACCCGGGTTCTTCGCGAACATAAGAAGAAAAGAACGCGTTCGGGTATCCGCCCTTGACAGGACAGGCAAGCGTTTCACCATTGACGCGGAGGGGATGCTGTCAAGAGTCCTTCAACATGAAATTGACCATCTTGATGGTATATTGTTTTTGACAGGCTCGACGGGCTTAACGGGATCTTCTTGTAAAACAGATTAACGAGCGGTTCGTATCCGCACGGGGTTAGCTCTTTATTTTGCTCGATTCACTGGACGTTTTCACGACATGATTTCGGACTTGGTTAAAAACATAGAACCTTTCTACGTAATGGACATCCTTGAGAGGGCAAAGCAGCTTGAGAGCGAAGGCGGGACATCGTCCATTTCGAGGTCGGGGAACCTGATTTCAATACCCCCGGAAGAGGTATGTTCAGCTGCTGTGCGGTGGATAGAGGAAGGCTATACGAAATACACGAGCAGTCTTGGAATTGACGAACTTCGCCAAAGCATCGCAGAGGATTACAGCCGCACCTATGGGGTGGAAGTGGGGTATGAAAGGGTAATAATAACTCTAGGCAGTTCCCGGCACTTCTGCTTGCCATGCTGACTGTTCTTAACCCCGATGATGAAATATTGATAACGGATCCCCATTACGCATGTTATCCGCAGATAATAAGCGTTGCCAGGGGGATCACGAAGAAGATACCCGTTTACGAAACCGGACGGTTACCAGATTGATCCCTGCGGAAGTCAGAAAGAACATCGGCAAGAAAACAAAAGCCATTTTGGTGAACTCCCCCCGCTAATCCCACCGGGGCTGTTATGGACGAGGATGTTTCCGGGAACTGACCGAAAACAGGCCTTTTTGTGATTCAGATGAGATATACCACGGTCTTGTCTATGGTGCGCAAGTTAACTCTGTTCTGGGAATTCACCGACAATGCGATAGCGATAAACGGCTTCGCTAAACTCTACTCCATGACGGGCTGGCGTCTTGGTTACATGATAGTTCCTAAAAACCTAGTAAGATACGTGCAGAAACTTCAGCAGAATCTTTTTATATCCGCCGGGTCCTTTGTCCAGAAAGCTGGAGTCGATGCTATTGAAAAAGTAAAAAAAAGCGGCAAAAGCGAAGCCATGGTAGCTGAGTTCGACAAAAGAAGGAGGGAAATGATAGAGGGACTTTCATCGATCGGATTTGATATTGCGGTTGAGCCCAAGGGAGCATTCTACCTTTTTGTGAATTCTTCCAGATGGAGCCGGGACTCCTGGCGCATTCGCGTTTTGACATTCTAGAGAACTGTCACGTTGGTGTAACTCCCGGAATAGATTTCAGTGACAGGGGGAGAGATTATTGAGGGTTTTCCTATACAACATCGGTAGACTCCATAAGAGAAGGGATAAGAAGACTGGGCGAGTTTCTGGCATGAGCAATTCTTTCGAAGAAGAAAAGAACTTGCCATGCTCGCAATCAGGGAGTAGCTTTCTCCATTTTTTAGGGAAAGATAAATTTTCTTTACGGTATGACAGATGGATAAAAAGCTTGTCGTTGGGAACTGGAAAATGAATTTGCTTCGGAAGAGGCAACGGGAATTCTCCGGCGCAATAGTCGATCTGCTGGGAGAGAACTACGATGCCTGTCAGGTGGTGCTTGTGCCCCCTTACACGGCTCTTGAAGTGGTGGGGAATCGTATCTCGGGTTCAACCATAGATCTCGGGGCCAAAACGTTTTCGGCAAGATCAGCGGAGCTTTTACGGGTGGAGGTGTCCGCGCCGATGCTTGCGGATGCCGGATGCAAGGTGGGTTATTGTCGGCCACTCGGAAAGAAGACACATACTTGGAGAAACTGATGAGGCAGATAAGAGGAAAGGTGTCCATTTCCCATTTCCTGCGGCTTGAAAACAATTCTCTGTGTGGGAGAGACCGAGGCTCAGAGGGAAGAGGCGATTCGCAGAAGTGAAGATGCTCTTACGAGAAGAGACTCCTCTTCTCACCGATAAAAACTCAGATAGAAAGCGCGTTGGATTCTCTGGATGAGAAACAGGTTTCGGATATCGTCATAGCGTATGAACCGGTCTGGGCGATAGGGACGGGGAAAAACGCTACTTCTTTGGAAATAGCTGAAATCCATCAATACATAAGAGAAACTTCTTGCTGAAATGTTTCCCGGTTTCGGTAATAATGTAAGAATTCTATATGGCGGAAGCGTCAAAACGGGGTAACATAGTCGAGATTATGTCCGTTGAAGAAGTTGACGGAGTTTTGGTTGGAGGAGCCAGTCTTTCGGCCGACTCTTTTTTCAGAATAATAAAATCCGTTGGGGGTTAGAAATTGGAGTTCTTGATACCGTCGGTAAAAATCATTCACATAGTGATCGCTGTGCTTCTGGTGCTGATCATACTGCTTCAGCCGAGCAAATCCGGCGACATAGGTTCAATGTTCGGAGGCGGGAGTTCGGAGTCGGTCTTTGGCTCAAGCGGGGCAATGCCCTTTCTTGTAAAAATGACGAGACTCCTTGGGCTTCTATTTGTCATTACTTCCCTTTTTCTCGGGTATACCTCCGTAAAGTCGACAACGGGTTCAGTCGTGGAGAAATCGCCGAGTGGAGTATTTGAGGAACTTCCCCAGCCAAGCGAAGAGCCTTTGGAAAAATCCCCGGAACGAATTGAACAACGGCAGGAGGCTAAAGCAGATGCGGATACTGAATCGGTACCTGCTTCTTCGTCCGAAACCGCCCCGCCCCAAACGACACCCCAGCTCAAAGATTCTGGGAAACCACCTGAAGAGTAAAGTAGTTTCTTCTCAAGTCTCTTTTATTTGGAAGAGCTTTAGTTAATATACAAGAGATAAGTTTGTACAGTGGCAACGCGCCAAGTCGGAGGTTTCAAAGATGGCATACATAATTGCCGAGCCATGCATCGGAGTGAAGGACAAAGCTTGTGTCGAGGCGTGTCCGGTTGATTGCATATATGAAGGAGATGATCAGCTGATTATCCATCCCGATGAGTGTATAGACTGCGGAGCGTGCGTTGACCCCTGTCCGGTGGATGCCATATTTCACGAAGACGAATTGCCCGAGAAATGGCAGAAGTTTATTGATATAAACAAAGATTTTTTTGAGGGCAAAGAAGGCCTTGAACCGGCCAGAAATGACTGAGCTTCAGCAAAAAAGAGCTTAAGAAAACAAAGGGGGACCTGAGAATTCATGTCCCCCTTTCTTATGTCTCTGAGAAAATGCTTCCGTCCGGATCAGACGTCGTGTGTGAGGAGAGCACCTTTAATTTTCCCTGCGTGGCAAGTCTTATCTGCTTGCGGCTTGAGAAGTTTCACGTATGTATTTTCGCTGTTAGAAATGAGTATCCGGGATTTAAAAGAGAAGGCACGGAAAGTGCTTCGATTCCTAAAAAAAACCTATCCCGACGCGAAATGTCACCTTGTTTTTAAAAACGCGTCAGAGCTTCTGATTGGATCTATTCTTTCCGCTCAGTGCACGGATAAACGAGTAAACATGGTAACCCCGGGACTTTTCCGGAAATACCCGGATCTGGAGGCCTTTTCGCAGGCATCCGAAGAAGAACTACAAAACGACATAAGATCAACGGGTTTTTACAGAAACAAGGCAAAAGCGATAATAAACTGCTCAAGGCAGATAGTACAGACGCATGCGGGGAAGGTCCCATGCGAAATGGAAGACCTAGTCAGGCTTCCGGGGGTTGGAAGAAAAACGGCAAATGTTATAATCGGGAATCATTTCAAAAACCCCGGAATCATAGTTGATACACATATAATGAGGTTAAGTCGCCGTATCGGTCTTACGCGCAATTCCGACCCCGTCAAAATTGAATTCGATCTTAGGAAGTGCATTCCGGAAAAAGACTGGACATTTTTTTCAAACTCCCTCGGTGACCATGGAAGAACTGTCTGCAAGGCCAGAAAGCCGCTTTGCTCAAAGTGCGGCATATCTGGTATATGCTTGTATTTCAAACAGCTTTACGTGTCATAATGATCGTAATGAAAAGATTTTTCAGAAAACGCTTCTGTAGGAGAAACAGCTGATGAAATCCAGTGCTGACTATTCTGGATTCTTCCCCTTCGGGTGGCTAAGAGGTTTTCGAGGTGATAACTGGCAGATTTTCTGGAACAAGAAAACGGGAGATCTTTTTCTGAAAGCCACAACGGAGGACACGCTTATAAAAGTCGGAGAAGCGTCTGACTGGATGGAAGCAAAGAAAAAAGCAGATTTCCTGATGGAAAACCCCGATTCAGTCACAATGGAATTTGCCGATCATTGAATTCGCCACTCCGAAGACAAGTGCCTATTGACTTGTCCGACTGACCTTTATAATATCAGTGTTTTTTAAAAACTTCCGCGTCTGACAATGAAATACGTAGAACAGGAACTGATTTCCGTACCCGTAGGAAAAGGAAGAGTTAACGCCCTATACTACAGGGCGCTTAACAACGATTCCGACAAGAGAAAGACCATAATAATTCATGTTCACGGATTTCTGGGGAACTTTCTTGACGGAAGCCAGAGGTTTTTGCCGCCGATGCTGGCCAAGGCCGGCTATTCATCCATCTCGATAAACACCAGAATGGCCAATTTCGGGCTCTTCTTCGGTTTTGGGATAGTGGACGACACCATTCCACAGATAGACGGTGTAGTGAAATATCTGGGGGAGATCGGTTATGAGAAAATCATAGTTTCGGGCTACAGTCTGGGGGGTGGGGTGGTTCTCAGATATCTTTCGGTGAAAAGCCGCCAGCCGGATTCTGATGAGCTGGACCTGTTAAAGGGTGTAATCGCCCTTGCAACTCCATATTCGATTCCTGACTCGATAAAGAGAAGATGGAACAAGTGGGGAAGTCAGCCTTCTTACGATGAGGTTTATGAAGAGGCGAAGACGATACTAGGCGACAACCCGCATGATTCGGAGCAGGACAGAACAATTCTTATTTCCAAGGCGAGGGGAAATTCCTACCGTCCGGAGCACACGGAGATATACACTTACAAGACATGGTGGTTTCTCGCCGGCCCTGAGGCAATGGCTGTAAAGAGCTATAAGCAGATAGAGAACATAAAACTGCCGATTCTTCTTATACAGGGCTGGAACGACGCGTTCGTAAAACCGGATGAAACCCACAACCTAGCACAGATAGCCATAGATAACGGAAACGACGATGTCTCTGCCTACTATCTTAACACCGGCCACAATCTCGATGGAAAGGAAGAGGAAATGGGCGACATCATAGTAAGATGGCTTGACAGAAGATTCGTCTGATTCTGCGATGGTGAACGAACAAAAGAGTCTTTTTACTTACAAGACTGAAGATGGATTCGAAGTGAATTCCCTTCTCGTTACTCCCGCGTTTGACTCGGAAGAAGATCTCTACGAATCTCCCATAATCATAAATCTCTACGGAGTATTGGGACACTTTCTCACGAGAGGAACTCCGGTCAGGCTTCCCCCGCTTCTTAAGGAAAAAAACATAAGCACGCTTTCTGTGAATACCCGCATGGCGTTTATGGGTCAGATAATGGGGGATGGGATTTTCCCCGACACCATTCATGAAATGAAGGAATCGGTGAATATTCTTCGAAAAGAAGGCTTTCGTAACATTTTCATGCTGGGCTACAGCCTTGGGGCTAACATGGCCGTCTACTACGCATCTCAGACCGATTCTTTTGGAATAAAGGGGCTTATACTTGAAGGCTGTTCTTATTCTCTTCCCTATTCGCAGCAGAGAAGGCTTGAGAAAAACGGGAGTATTCCTTCTTATGATGCTATTTACCTGAAAGCCAGGGAAGTATTGGGTTCTAATCCCGAGAAAAAGAAAAACGATCAGGTGTTTATTGTCTACAGGGCCTGGGGCGATTCCTTTAACCCGGTTGATGGCGAGATGTTTACATACAGGACCTGGTGGTTCATGAGAGGACCCCATGCCTACTACGCGAAAACCTGCGAGATTATAGAGGATGTAAAAATCCCCGTTCTGTTTATCCACGGAGCAGAAGATGACATCGTTGATGTATGGGAGCCCAAGGAGCTTAAGGACATAATGAACCAGGCAGGCAATGAAGATGTGACGCTACGCTATATACCCGGAGCGAAACACGACTGCGTAGAGAACCCCAAAGAGTCTATAGATGCCATAGACGGGTGGATATCGGAGGTTATGGCAAAGACGTAAACTCAGTTCCTTCTGCGGACCTTGCGGATTCTACAAAAGTTGTTTTTTATTCTTGCAAAAAGGGAAACTTTGTATATCTTACAAACCCTTTAATAAAATAGTTAATTTCCCCCGGCATCTTTATTATTCGCAAGTCCATGGGCGACAGGGAATCTGGAGGCAAAAAACATGTCCGAAAATTTTTCAATTGAAAAGGAACTTTCAGAAAAACACCAGCTTGAAAATCCTTCCGGGGTTTACTACAACCTCTCTGTTCCCAGGCTTTATGAAGAGGCAATTGCGAGAAACGAAGGACACGTTGGCGAACGGGGAACTTTCGTAGGCTTTACCTCTCCCCATACTGGAAGATCTCCTAAGGACAGGTTTGTGGTAAAGGAACCTTCTACTGAAAAAGATATAGACTGGGGAGCGGTAAATCAGCCTGTGTCACCGGAAATATTTGATCACTTTTATAAAGAAGTGATGGATTATTTCAAAGGAAAAGACATTTTTGTAAGGGATCTGCAGGTTTGTGCCCATCCCAACCACAGAACAAACGTAAGGGTAATAAACGAGTTTGCTTGGCACAATCTTTTCGTAAACAATCTTTTCATAAGACCTGACGCTTCCGAACTTCCCCACAAAGAAGTTGGTTTTACCGTTATCTCTGCCCCGGGTTTCAAGGCGGATGATCCCGAGAGCTACGGTCTTAACAGCGAAACATTCATATTTCTTAACCTGAATCGGAGAATTGCCCTTATCGGGGGGACACGCTATGCGGGAGAGATGAAAAAATCCGTTTTTGCCGCAATGAATTTCCTTCTTCCGGAAAAGAATGTTTTCCCCATGCACTGTTCGGCAAATATTGGAAAAGATGAGGACGTAGCGCTTTTCTTCGGACTCTCAGGAACTGGTAAGACCACGCTCTCTGCCGATCCTGAAAGGGCACTTATCGGAGATGACGAGCACGGCTGGTTTGATGAAGGAGTTTTCAATTTCGAGGGTGGTTGTTATGCAAAAACCATAAAGCTTAGTCCGACCACAGAACCCGAGATATATCGTGCAGCGCTTAATTTCGGTTCGGTTCTAGAGAACGTTGAACTTGATCTGGAAACAGGAAAGATAGATTTTGACAGCGACAAGTATACTGAGAACACCCGCGGAGCTTATCAGATTGACATGCTTGAGAATATAGTTCCGGAGGGCATGGGCGGCATTCCGAAAAGTATTTTCATGTTGACCTATGATGCTTTCGGAGTTTTGCCCCCGATATCGAAACTTGATTCCGACCAGGCCATGCGTTATTTCCTTTTGGGCTATACAGCGAAAGTCGCTGGTACAGAAAGAGGCGTGAGCAAGCCTCAGGCAACCTTCAGTTCATGTTTTGGATCTCCTTTTCTTCCTAGGCCACCTAAATTTTACGGCAGAATGCTGAAAGAAAGAATGGAGAAACACGAGGCAAACGTCTGGCTTCTAAACACCGGGATCTCCGGCGGACCTTTTGGGGTTGGCAAAAGAATGCCTCTCCCGTCCACAAGGGCTCTTGTTACTGCTGCGGTAAACGGTTCGCTTGAAAACAAAGAGTTTGTCAAAATCCCTATACTTGATTTGTCCGTGCCGGTTGAGTGCCCAGGAGTTGATTCTACTCTTCTTCAGCCTAGGCTTTCGTGGGATGACCCGGAAGAGTATGATCGCAAGGCCCGCACACTGTCAGATCTTTTCGAAAAGGAATATGAAAAGTATCTCTAGGCTTAAATCATTGTTTTTTAACCTGAAGTAAAAACCTCCTGCAAAACGGGCATATGAATGCGACCTGTTATTGTTTAGATAGGATTTCATTACATTATTTAAAGATTCGTTAACTAATACAAATCGGTTGTGATCGCTAAAAGCACTATTGCCCAAACCACAGATTTTTCCATAGTGCCATTCCAGCAGTTTATGTCGATAGTGAATTTTCGTAGAGAATATTAATAAGCCGTAAAAGTCATTTCGCATTCCCCGGAAGTTGCTTCCTCGCAATTGGGCTTTGCCCTAGAGGGCCGAACTATGTCAAAGATGACAGGCAAGAATGACATGCATTATAGAGTTTGTACTTCAAGAATTTTCATCTGAACAATCAACAGAAGCATAAAATTGTGTAATACTTATTCCTTAGTTTTCTTTCTTCAAGGCAAGATTCAAGATGATAAAGTTCATAAGAGAATATAAGGATTTTTCTCTGATCACTCTGGGAAATTTTTTCTTTCAGTGTGGTTTCACCTCGTTTTTCCTGTTGCCGCTTTTTATACAGAATCTCGGAGGAGATGCAGCCTCTATTGGTTATGTAATGGGAATTTTTGGCGTGTCTTCAGTTGGCATGGCTCTATTTTCCGGTTTCTTGATAGATCGCTACGGACAAAAGATTTTCATGCTTCTTGGTTCATTCCTAATGTTTTTGTCCTCTATTCTTCACTTGTTTATATCGGATATTGGGGTGGCAATATATCTTTTGAGGCTTTTACAGGGGGTTGCTTTTGGTCTTTTCTTTACTTCTGCGGCTACGGCGGTCTCCTATACTGTTCCTAGAAGTATAAGGCATTCCTGTCTAACCACTTTCGGTATTACCACCATAGCCTGCTTTGCCATCGGGCCTTCTATTGGAGAATTTCTCATTGAAAGATTCGGTTACCATACCTTTTTTCTCTATGCTTCCAGTTATCAGCTAATTGCGTTTGTACTTTGCTTTTTTTCCACGGAGGCAAACCGAGGTCTATCCAGAGACAGTCTTTTCCAAGGATTCTTTAGTATTCTCTTTTCTGACAGATTCAGCGTGCTTTTTCTAATGAATTTCATGATTGCTGTTGGGCTAGGGTCTCTGATCCATTTCTTCCATGTTCATCTACAAGAAAAGAACCTTAATATAGGGGTTTTCTTTGTTATCTTTGCCCTTACGGCGGTATTAATCAGGATTTTTGGGGGACGGGTTTCGGATGTTGTAGAGAGAAGGAAAATAGCCTTGCCTGCACTTTTTATCCTGGTTGTTTCAATGCCCATAGCTTTTTTTGTAAACGACTTTTCACACTTGCTGATCTTTTCTTTAGTGTTCAGCCTAGGTTACGGAGTTGCCTATCCCACTATAAATACTATGGTTATTGACAGAGCCCATACTGGTGAAAGGGGAACCGCCGTGGGCATATTCAATATGTCCTATGGAACTGGGATAAACTCTTCTGCTATTATTCTTGGACTAATAGTGCGTGATTACGGTTTTTTCAGCATGTATTTGTCAACCGCAATGTTCTTGGTTGCCGGGTGCGTTATCTTTACCTATAAATACTATATAACTGCAATCACGGGTGAGGAACCCGCATTAGAATGAGAAGGATGTTGTTCTTTATCTCCTAATGAAAAGAGGAAGTCCGTGGGGTTATATAGGACACCTTTCATAGCTTGGAAAAAATCCTAAGGAAAATAGAAACTGCTTAGGCAGTCAGTTCTAACTCTTTATCTTGTTGTAATTTCCAAGGTGACTCTAGGAATTTTCCTTGGCGTCCCCGAGGGGATTTGAACCCCTGTTACCGGCGTGAAAGGCCGATGTCCTAGGCCTGACTAGACGACGGGGACGACGGAGAAATGAGCCGTACAGGATTCGAACCTGTGACCCACTGCTTAAAAGGCAGTTGCTCTACCAGCTGAGCTAACGGCTCAGAAGATGCCGTATTATATCACGGGCCTCTTTCATGTCAAAAAACCATAGCTGTCCTGATAGAAACTATGAAATCATGTAAACTCCGTTTCTTACTTTCTTTTTTTTCAGGTCAACTCTAAGATGCTTTTCCTACGGAAATACAGAGATTTCTCCCTGGTTACTCTTGGAAACTTTTTCTTCTTTTGCAATTTTTCCTCTTTTTTCCTGCTTCCTCTTTTCATAAGGGATCTTGGAGGTGACGAGGCCCGTATAGGTTACGTTATGGGAACTTTCGGCATAACTTCAATAGGAGCCATTCCCTTTGTAGCCTTCCTGATAGATCATTACGGGCGAAGGAAATTCATGCTTGCAGGTTCCTTTTTGATGTTTTTGATCTCCCTTCTCTACATTTTCATATCGGATGTTGACGTGAAAATATTTATTCTGAGACTCATGCAGGGAATTGCCTTCGCTTTTTTCTTCACCTCCGCCGCTACGGCAGTCTCCGATTATGTTCCCAGCGAGGTAAGGGCTTACGGGCTTGGTCTTTTTGGTGCCTTCACGATAGCTTCCTACTCGGTCGGACCTCCTATTGGAGAATTTGTAATCGAAAGATTCAGTTACTCAATCTTCTTTCTCTATACTTCCTTGTTCAGCCTGCTTGCCTTTCTTTTTTGTTTCCTCTCGCGGGAGGGAAGCTTTACGGTATCCAGAAAATCCATTTTCAGCGGATTTTTCGATCTTGTTTTCTCCGGGAGGTTCCGTGTACTTCTACTGACCAATCTTATAATTGCCGTGGGGCTTGGAAGCATGCTCAATTTTTTCTCCGTTTTTCTTGAGGAAAACAAAATTCATGCGAGGAGTTTTTTTCTTACATATTCCATAACCGTGATATTAATCAGGGTTCTAGGTGGAAAGCTTCCGGATATTGTCGAGAGAAGAAAAGTAGCTTTGCCTTCAATGATTATCATGATTTTATCCCTGCTTATGATTTCTTCCATAAGTTCCACCTTGAGTGCCATCTTGGTCTCTTTTGTTTTCAGTCTGGGTTACGGAATTCTCTATCCCACCATAAGCGCAATGATTATCGACAGGGCGCTTGATGATGAGAGGGGAGCGGCTATGGGCGCATTTAACATGTCGTTTAGCATTGGGATAAACTTTTTTGCCTTCGCTCTCGGGCTCATAGCGCGCGATTACGGTTTTTCAAACATGTATTCGGCAACGGGAATCTTCATGCTCGCGGGGTGTATTATCTTTACCTATAAATATTTCATAAGCGGGGGGAGGGCGAAGCAACTTTCATGAAAATAAAATCTGGTGACACGATCGTGCTGGTTTCTCCCGACGATAAAAGTTTTATGGTAGTTGTGGAAGAGGGGAAATCTTTCAGCTCTCATATGGGAATACTGGATCTTTCCTCAGCGATTGGAAAAAAATGGGGAGAGACAATAGTTTCGAGTCTCGGAAACGACTTTGTGCTTCTTAACCCGACCGTTGAACAGAAAGTGATGAAGGTAAGAAGGGCAACACAGATCGTTTATCCCAAAGATGCGGCGCTGATCCTGTTTAAAACGGATGTGAGGGCGGGAACCAGGGTTGTTGAAGCCGCTACCGGCTCGGGAGCTCTTACAATCGCGCTTGCGAATTCAGTGGCTCCTTCGGGGAGAGTCTATACGTACGAGAAAAGGGAAGAGTTCATGAATAACGCCCGAGACAACGTGCGGCGGGCAGGACTTTCAGAGTACGTGGAATTTAACTGTGGCGATGTCAGGGAAGGTTTTAAGGAAAGGGACGTCGACGTTGCGATACTTGACCTTCCTTCTCCATGGTACGGAATTCCGGCGTCCTACGAAGCTCTTGCTCCAGGTGGGAGAATCGCAAGTATTTCCCCGACTTACAACCAAGTGGAAAGGGCTGCGGAAATGCTCGAGGAAACCGGGTTTGTGAGAATTGAAACCGTGGAGCTCATAATGAGAAACTACCAGGTAAAAAGGGGGAAAACCCGCCCGGATAACAGAACCGTGGCACACACGGGATTTCTTACTTTTGCCTTCAAGGGAATGAGCGGCGTAGACACACTTGCAAGTGAAGATGACGAATGAACAACTTCTAAGAGAAGGTGCAGAACAGATAGGCATCAAGGACCTCAGGACCGATCTCTTCCTTTCCTATGTTGACCTGTTGCGCAAGTGGGGCAAGCGCGTGAACCTGACTTCGGTTCTGACCGACCGGGAAATTATAATCAAGCACCTGATTGATTCCCTTACTGTAGCCGAGTTTGTGCCTCCGGGTTCAAGAGTGCTTGATGTAGGAACGGGAGCTGGTTTTCCCGGAATTCCGCTCTCTATTTACGACTCCTCCCTTCGCGTTACGCTTGTTGAGTCAGTGGGGAAAAAAGTCGCTTTTCTAAAACACGCGAAAAGGTCTCTGGGGCTCTCAAGTGTCGATATTCACCACGCCAGGGCCGAAGACCTGACCAAGGGGATGAACAGGTCTTTTGACCGGGTGACTTCCCGTGCAGTTGGAAGTATGGATGCTGTCATTGCTCTGGGTGCTCCGTATCTGGATATCGAAGGGGAGATGGTTATAATGAAGGGGCCTCGGGGAAAAGACGAGTGGGAAGATTACGCGAATCGGTATCCCGAAGATATGGAACTTCTTTTCACAAAAGAACTCAAACTGCCTTTTTCAGGTGAAAACAGGGTGATTATTGTAACAAAACCGGTGTACCGGCCGATGGAGACCAAAGCTTGAAAACCGTAGGAGTAATGGGCGGAAGCGGTCTTTATGAAATGGAGGGGCTTTCGGATGTTAAAAGTGTTTCCGTGGAAACTCCGTGGGGCAGTCCATCCTCAAGTCTCGTTACTGGAACTCTTGGCGGTGTGCGCATGGTTTTTCTTCCAAGACACGGAACGGGACACACGATATCTCCGTCGGAGATAAATTTCCGGGCGAACATATACGCGATGAAAGCCATGGGAGTCGAGTGGATTATATCCGTAAGCGCGGTGGGAAGTTTGAAAGAGGAAATAGAACCCGGACACATCGTAATACCCGATCAGTTTATTGATAACACAAAAAGGCGACCTTCTACCTTCTTCGAAGATGATATGGTAGCGCATGTCTCTATGGCCGAGCCCGTGTGTTCGGTGCTTTCGGACTGTCTTAGAGAGGGATTGCTTGGCTTTGGCGGGACAGTTCACTCGGGAGGAACCTATGTCTGTATCGAAGGCCCTCAGTTCTCCACCAAGGCGGAGAGCCATCTCTACCGGGGATGGGGAGCAAGCGTGATAGGAATGACTGCGATGCCTGAAGCAAGACTCGCAAGGGAAGCCGAGATCTGCTACTCAGTGATAGCTCTTTGCACGGATTATGACTGCTGGAAAGAAGATCACGACGATGTCACGGTCTCAGACATAATCGAAATCATGAACAAAAACGTCGATGCGGCGAAAAAGACATTGGCCGCCGTGGTTGCCATTATTCCGGAAGAAAGGGAATGTCCCTGTGCCAATGCCCTGGGCTGTTCACTGATAACATCCCCGGAGCGCCTAACTCAAGAGACTAAAAACAGGCTTGAGCTTATTGTAAAAAAATATATGTAGAGGTTCAAATGAGTATTGTTGTCGTAGGTTCAGTAGGTATTGACACCATAGAAACGCCTTTTGGAAGAGAAGAGGATGTTCTTGGGGGGTCCGCCTGTTATTTTTCTCTGGCGGCCCAAAATTTCACGGATGTTCATATGGTCTCGGCCGTAGGAGACGATTTTCCCGCTGCCTATTCCAAGCTGCTTCACTCAAGGGGCGTCGATACGGAGGGAATAGCGGTCGGTGACGGAGAAACTTTCAGGTGGGAAGGCAGATATGCCTATGACATGAAGGATCCGGAAACCGTCTCCGTAACCCTTGGCGTTCTTGGGTCGTTTGACCCCGTGGTTCCCGAGAAATCCAGAGATGCCGATTATCTTTTTCTGGCCAACACGGACCCCGAAATACAGATGAAAGTTCTTGAACAGGTGAATTCGCCCCGCATTGTGGCCTGCGACACCATGAATTTCTGGATAGAGAGCAAACTTGAGGAGCTTAAAAAACTTCTCGGCAAAGTTAACATTCTCATAATAAACGACTCTGAAGCAAGACAACTATCCGAAGAACCGTTGATACTTAGAGCGGCGAAGAAGATAATGGACATGGGGCCTGAATTTCTGATCGTGAAAAGAGGAGAGTACGGAGCTTTGCTTTTTTCTCGGGAAGATGTGTTTTTCGCCCCCAGTTACATGCTTGAACAAGTGCTTGACCCCACGGGGGCCGGAGACACCTTTGCCGGAGGGTTCATGGGTTATGTGGCGTCTCGGGATAAAGACCTTGACTTCGCCGGCTTTAAAAAAGGGGTGGCCTACGGAAGTGTCCTAGCTTCTTTCACGGTTGAGGACTTCAGCGTAAGGCGTCTTGGGGCGCTTCAGAAAGAGGAAATAGAGAAAAGATACGAAGAGTTTTTGAAACTCTCGACTATGTAGAAGAGAAAATCAGCTCAGGGATTTTACGTATTTCATGCGGATGTTGTAAATCATGTCGTCGAGAAGCTGCTTTTCCTCTTCTGTAAGGTTCCCCTCGGTTTTCTCCGCCAGTATCTCGAGTATGGTTATGGTGTGCTTGGCGGCGGGAATGTTAACTTCTCTTTTTTTTGAGTGCGGGTCGGGAATTTCTCCCAAGTGAATAAGAGCAGAGGCATTTAACGAAAGAATGAACCCCGAAAAATCCATTGTTAATTCATCTCTTTCTTCACTCACAGTAAAGCACCCTCCTTGATAGGTATGTTCTTAACTCCACCGGATCAATTATAGATACTGGCGGAATTTTTTTCTAGGGTCGTAGGGATATTTCTCCTTTATCTCGCTCATGAGGTCTTCCATGTCTTTATCGGATTCCTGCGGCATTGCTATCTGAACAACCACAAACTGATCTCCTCTCTTGGCGGTTTTGGGATTTCTAACCCCCTTTTCTTTAAGTCGCATTTTTGTGCCGCTTCCAACCCCGGGAGGGATCGTAAGTTTTACAGAGCTCTCTACGGTTGGCACGTCGACCAGCGTTCCCAGGGCGGCTTCATAAACCGTTAAGGGAAGATCGATATATATATCGTCATTCTGCCTTCTGAAAACCGGGTGGGACAAAACCTTTATTTCGAGTATCAGATCTCCGGCCATGGAGCTCAGTTGTTCCCCTCTACCCGGCAGTCTTACCTTGGAACCGGTTTTTACTCCTGCAGGGATCTTGACCGTTATTTTTTTCGTTTCACCCTCCGGGGATTTTACGAGAAGTTCCTTTTCTCCCCCTTTTACTGCAGTTTCAAAATCAAGAGTTATGGCATGCTGGGTGTTTCTCGGTTTTCTCGGCTGCTGTCGCGTGGTGCCGAAATCGAAGATGTCCCCAAAACCTCCCCCGGCTCCACCCATACCGTAGGATGCACCTCCCTGGGAAAAGATATCTTTGAAGATCTCGTCTATGCCCGGAAAACCCCGGGAATGCTGCCTGTAACTTCCACCGCCTCCCGGCCTCTGTCCTCCAAAACCGGCTGTTCCGAACATATCATAGGTTTTTCTCTTCTCCGGGTCGGAAAGAGTTTCGTAAGCGTGCTGGATCTCTTTGAATTTCTCCTCGGATCTTTTATCTCCCTGGTTCATATCCGGGTGATGTTTCCTGGCGAGATCTCTGTACGCTTTTTTTATCTGGTCCTGCGTTGCGTTCCGTGACAGGCCGAGTATTGCGTAAAAATCTTTTTCTGTGTTCATGAAAATAAAAACCCCGATTTTTTCATGTTTTTTACAATTTTACTTGAGATTCAAGGAAATTGGCTAGGGTCATGTTTCTTTGAAAGCTTTCCTAAATCTGATCAAGAGCTGTCTGGATCTTTGACTGCGGGATCAGATGATTGATTCAGGATCTATTAAAAGTCGACAGAGTGGTTGTGTCGGCCGGTCAGTTTTCTATGGATTCAAGTATTCTGTCTGCGATTTCAAAAAAAGCTTTCCCAGCGGCGCTTTGCGGGTCAGATTCCACAATGGGGGTTCCATTATCCCCGCCGATTCTTATCCTGGGATCAATGGGGATCTCTCCCAGAAACGGGACTTCAAACTTCTCCGCCATCCGTCTTCCTCCACCCCTGCCGAATATGTCGATCTTCCCGTCTACATCTGGCATATCGAGATAACTCATGTTCTCCACTATTCCAACAATGGGAATATTGAGTTTATTAAACATCAGTATCCCCCTTCTCACGTCCACTAGGGCTACGTCCTGCGGAGTGGTTACTATGACCCCTCCGCTTATTGGAGCTGTCTGTGCCAGAGAAAGCTGGGCGTCTCCCGTGCCTGGAGGAAGGTCAATTACCAGGTAATCGGTTCCGCTCCACTCAACGTCCTCAATAAACTGCTTTACCGCTCCGTGCACCATGGGCCCTCTCCATATCACGGCGTCTTCCTCGTTCACGAGAAACCCGATGGACATCACCTTGAGACCGAATTTTTCTATGGGGACGATCTTGTCGTCGGCAGTAGCTCGGGGTTTTTCACTTATGCCCATCATTAAGGGAGCACTCGGTCCCCATATGTCGGCATCCATAAGCCCGACTTTCTCTCTTTTCTTGGAAATTGCCAGGGAAAGGTTGGTCGCTATCGTTGACTTGCCTACTCCCCCCTTGCCGCTTGCGACAGCTATGTAGTACTTTATGTCTGGAAGCTTGCTCTTTTCGCCACCCGCGTCAGTGGTTATCTGCTTCTGCGGTCGCGAGCCGACCTTCATCGAGAGGTCTTCAACTCCGGGTATGCCGAAGATGGCTTTTCGGACTTCCTCTTCAATTGCAGACTGAAGCTTCTGATCGGGTTTGGGAAGCACTATGGAGAGAGTTACTTTCGAACCTTCCACAAGAATGTCCTTCACGAGGCCGAAAGATATTATGTCCCGGTTGAATCCAGGATAGTTAACACTCTTAAGGACTTTTATTATCCGTTCTCTGGTTAATTCCACGCGGAAAATCCCCCCTTAAGTGATACCCAGTTTCTTTTTTCCTTCTTCGGATATCATGTCGGGGTTCCAGGGAGGATCCCATATTACTTCTATAAGAACGTTATCGGCTCCCACGTTTTTAAGGGCCATCTCGGCCTGGCCTGCTATCTGTGCTCCCATAGAGCACCCGGGGGTAGTAAGGGTCATCTTGATCTGGACGTTCTTCCCGGAAATTTTGGTATCGTAAATAAGCCCAAGATCCACTATGCTCACGGGAAGCTCGGGATCGTACACATCCTTAAGAGCACCGTAGACGATCTCTTCCGTTATTTCGGGACTGTCTTCGGATTTTTTCTTCTTTTCAAACTTGGTAAAAGACACGCCGCTTTTATCTTTCGAGGAACCGCCCCTGTCTATCTGAATTATTTTTTTCATCCCCATGATTTCTTGCCTCCTAAGTTTTTCCCTTTATTGCTAACCGTAAGAAACCTGTTTGGATCGGCTTTTCTCCGTGCCATCTAGGTTGTTTCTTGTCCTTTATCAGACTCTTTAAAAGAAATTAAAGACCTTTAGAATATTAACCGAGTTAAAAGGTTCTTCAGAACGTGTATTCAATCTTACGCTTTCTTGACACTATATTAACTATTCAATAGCATTTTCCGCAAGTCATGAGACAATCCCGGCAGATATCAATCGGTGACGTAAAAATAGGCGGGGGAGCTCCCGTATCGGTTCAGTCAATGACCATTACCGACACGAGAGATGTCACCTCAACAGTGTTCCAGATAAAAAGACTTGAGAAGGCCGGTTGTGACATCGTCAGGGTCGCCGTTCCGGACATGGATGCCGCAAAGGCTCTGGGGGCGATACGAAAAGAGATAAAAATTCCCCTCGTTTCAGACATACACTTTGATTACAAACTGGCCCTTGAATCAATAAAGCAAGGAGTTGACGGGATGAGAATAAACCCCGGAAACATCGGTGCCAGATACCGAATAAAAGCCGTGGTTGATGCCTGCAGGGAAAGAAGAGTTCCCATAAGGATAGGCGTAAACTCGGGTTCTCTTGAAAAAGACATACTCAGAAAGTACAACCACCCCACCGCTGAAGCCTTGGTTGAAAGCGCGATGAGGCATGTGCGCATACTCGAGGACCTTGATTTTCTCGACATAAAGATTTCCGTTAAATCCACTGATGTAAGGAAAATGATCGCCGCGTACAGAATGCTCGCGAAAAAAACCGAATACCCTCTCCACCTTGGAGTTACCGAGGCGGGAACCCCCGGAATGGGAACTGTGAAATCCTCGATAGGAATCGGAGCGCTCTTGGCCGAAGGAATAGGTGACACGATAAGGGTGTCTTTAACAGGTGATCCGGTGGAAGAGATAGTTGTCGGAATGAACATACTGAGGTCTCTTGGAATCAGGAACAACGGGATCGAACTTATCTCGTGTCCCGGGTGCGGGCGGCTTGAAATCGATCTTGAAAAACTTGTTTCGGAAGTTGAGCAGGGTGTTTCCGGTTTCAACCTCCAAAGACCGGTTAAAGTCGCCATACTGGGTTGCGTTGTTAACGGGCCGGGTGAGGCCGCGGAAGCCGATATAGGAATAGCGGGAGGAAGGGGGAAGGGAATGCTTTATCGGGACGGGAAATTGATAAAATCTTTCAGAGAAGCCGATTTGGTCGGGGAACTTGTTAAGGAAATAGAAAAAAACTACGTCAACTGAACTTAAAATCCCGCTAAACTGGTTCCCTACTGAGTTTCAAATCGCTTTAAAGGAGAAAGACGGATGAGGTTTTCTTCTTATTTCATACCCACGGTTAAAGAAGATCCTTCGGATGCCGAGATCATAAGTCACAAGCTTATGGTAAGAGCCGGCATGATAAGAAAACTCGCGGCCGGGATCTACAACTACCTTCCTTTGGGACTGAGATCCATAAGAAAAGTCGAGAACATAGTACGGGAGGAAATGAACAGGGCCGGGGCGATCGAGCTTCTCATGCCCGCGGTGCTTCCCGCTGAACCTTGGATCGAAAGTGCCAGGTGGGATTATTATGGAAAGGAACTGCTTCGCTTTAAGGACCGCGCCGAGCGTGATTTCTGCCTGGGACCCACGCATGAGGAAATAATAACAGACATAGTGCGAAAGGAGATCCGTTCCTACAAGCAGCTTCCCGTTAATTTTTACCAGATCCAAACGAAGTTCAGGGATGAGATCCGCCCTCGGTTCGGAGTTATGAGGGCGCGCGAGTTCATAATGAAAGACGCCTACAGCTTTGACGTTTCAGATGAGGCAGCTGATCGCTCCTACCAGGCGATGTACGACGCCTATGTGCGCATATTTGAGAGATGCGGGCTTGCGTTCAGGGTGGTTTCCGCTGATTCAGGAAACATAGGCGGAAGTTTTTCTCACGAGTTCATGGTGATTGCCGACACCGGGGAAGATGTGATAATGAGCTCTACGGAAGCCGATTACGCCGCCAACCTGGAACTCGCAAAAATCGGCGTTTCAGAAGACGAGAGGGAAGGGCTGAGAACAACCTCCGGGCTTGACGGGATTTCCGAGGTCCATACCCCGGATCTTAAAACGGTTGAGGATGTGGCGCGGCTTTTAAAAGTCGGTCCGGAAAAACTTATAAAGACCCTTATAGTACGCACGGAAACGCAACCGGTTGTTGCGCTTGTAAGAGGAGATACCGAACTCAGTCTGACCAAGCTTAGAAATTTTCTCGGATGTGATATCGCGGAACTTGCCGATCCGCAGACAATTCTGGAGGTCTCGGGTGGACCCCTCGGGTTCAGCGGACCTGTGGGACTTAAAAGAGAGAACGTAAGAGTTGTTGCGGATAAGTCCGTTCGCAACATGGAAAACGCCGTAACGGGAGCCAACAGGGGCGACTACCATATAACCGGTGTTAACCCCGGAAGGGATTTTGAAGCTGATTCCTACGCGGATATAAGAGTAGCAAGAGAGGGGGACCCGTGCCCGGTTTCCGAAAACGGTATTCTGAAGGCATCAAGGGGAATTGAAGTCGGACATGTTTTCAAACTGGGGACCAAGTACAGCGAGGCCTTGGGAGCTACCTACGTCGATGAGAACGGAGCGGAAAAACCACTTGTAATGGGTTGTTACGGAATAGGGATAGGAAGAACGGTAGCAGCAGCGATAGAGCAGAACAACGATGAACACGGAATAAGATTTCCTGTTCCTCTAGCTCCGTTTGAAGTTTCCGTGCTTCCGATAAACATGAAACAGCAGGACGTAAAAGATGCGGCGGAGAAAATATACTTAAGCCTTCTTCACGACGGGGCGGATGTCCTGATTGATGACAGGGCAGAGACTGCCGGGGTAAAATTCAAGGACTCGGATCTGCTCGGAATTCCGATTCAGGTTACCATCGGGCGAAGAAACCTCAAAGAAGGCAGAGTAGAGATAAAAAACAGAAACTCCGGCGAGAGAACAACCGTGGCCGTGGAAAAAGCCTCAGGAGAAATAGCGGCTCTTTTGGCTGAAAAAGAGTAAAAAAACTGGGAACAAAATTTTCCCGTCACTAGAAAACCGTGCTGGCACTCGTTAGATTCTTGTAGTCCTTTCCGGTACTAAAGTTCAATTAGGTTAAGGAGGAAGGATAAAGTATTTGTTCTGGTTTCGCAGATAATTAGTAAAAAAAATGGACAATGACTCACAAGTTTTGTGAAACAAGGAACCTGCTTGCGGTTCCGATTTTGGTTTTCGCACTTCTGATCCTGACGACGGAACATACAATGGCTCGGGATGAAGTCGAGAAGGATGAGTCTCTTGTGGGTGGTCGGCCGCATTCAGAAGTCATGTCAAAGAAGCTGCACCCCATGGTGGTGATCACCCGGCGTGACATTGAACTCTCCGGTATAATCAAATTAAGCGATTTTTTGTCACAGAGATCAAATTTTAATGATTTCGGTTCACATAGACCCTTTATACTCGGACCCGGTCGTTATTCAGTCAAGGTAAACGGGAAGCACGCCACAAGTTTTGACATTGACCTCGATCTAATCCCGGTTTCGGCCATTGGACGCATTGAGATTTTCAAGGACAGTGCAAGCGCCCCTTATATCGGAAAAGCTTCCAGCGGCTTCATAAATATAGTTTTCAGAAATGATTATGAAGGTCTTGAAGTTTACTCAGGCATCGCACGTCCGCGCGCTGAGGGTGGAAATTCGGAATACCTAAGCACTCTTTGGGGCAAAAGTTTGGGAGAGGGCCATATAACCTTCGGCGCAGAGATGTTTAGACGCAATGAAGTTCGTGATGCGGACCGTGATTACAGCCGTGCGATATATATCCCCGGTGGTTCCTTAGCAGATACCCAGGGAGTGTCTACAGGTGGCAACACCCTGTTGCTTACAACAACTGACGGCAAGAAAATAACAGCACCTCTTAGCGACTGCGAGAAAAGTGTATACACGGGAACATTAACGACCCCAGGGAATGAGATGCTTGGTAGTGTATGCGGTTTCGCCCATGCTGACATCTCATGGCATTTGCGGCGCAGGGAAAACCATAACGCATTTATGGATTTCCTATACCCGGTCGGGGATGCGACCATTATTCACATTAAAGCTCGAGCCGCGAGATCAAGAACGAAACTGCTTCAGGCACCGGAGTCAGGTGCTTTCTCATTCGCACCGACCGAGATGCTGAAACAAAACATAATCAGCAATATTGAAGGTCTTAACGAGAGGAATTTCCCGCGGGAAATCAGCGTTGAGCATAGCTTTTTGGGGCATGAAAACCTTCAATGGAACACGGATGTAAAAGATTACGATATCTCAGTGGGTTTGGAAGGTGAAATCAAAGGCGAGATAGATTACCACGCAGATATTCACTACAATCGCTACGAGTATATCGATACAGGTAGCACTTACGTCCACATACCGACAATTAAAGCTGCCATTGAAAACGGGAATTACGATATCCAAGATCCTCTTTCAGAAGCTGCAAAGCATAAAACAGCAATCAGTGAAAGCAGTTTGCGAAGGCATGTGAAGAAACAGTTTCATCACATTGAGTCAATAGTTATTCTGGATGGCCCGTTGTTTGAGATCTTGGGCAACAAACTCAGTTGGCTGGCAGGCTATCAGCTCTCATATAATAAACAAAGCAATACCTATGAATATTTTGACCGCTACGACCATTTGGTTGATCCTGGCGATGTGCTCGGAGAAACTCCGAATTCCATAATGGTCGGTCGTCGGATTTTGGCCCTTTTCGGCGATATATGGGTGCCGTTGGGCGATGCGCTGGATCTGTCGCTGTCCGGCCGGTACGAAAACTTGGAGGATTTGCCGACAATATTTTCGCACCGTATAGCAGCTTTGTATCGGGTAACGCCGAATCTGGCTCTTCGCGCTTCTTGGAGCCGGGGATCACGATTTCCGGGACTGTTTGAACTGTATGAGAAGAAATCCATCACTTACCCTTTTGTATGCGATGCGGACACGGTGACAGATGATTGTTCCAGAGAGCAGGTGGAACTTAGTCAAGATGCCAACCCGAACTTGGAACCGGACAAGACCGAAAGTTTTACAGCTGGGGTTTCGGCGGGCTGGGGTCAATTTTATGCCAACGCCGAGTGGTTTCGCCTGCGGACTTCTCATATACCAAGCATGCTGGATCCGCAGCTTATTGTAAGTCTTGAAAGAAGAGGAGAACTGGGTGATTATCCCTCGGTTAAAGTCATACGTCCTGACGGCCGGTTAAGCAGAATTGAGAATCTCTTTACCAACAGCGGAGAATCAGATGTTGACGGGATTGACGTCGGAATTAAAACTGACTTGAAGACCGATCGGGCAAATTTCATGCTCAATGCCAACTGGTTGAGGGTAATGAATTACGAGAGGCGGATAGCTGGACAAGTTCGGTCTGGAAATATTCCCCGCAACCGCTTGCATATTCTCCTCCGCGCTGGTCGCAACGATCTGACCATGCAATGGAACACCCATGCGGTTTCAGGTTTCCGGAACAATGACGAGACTAAACGCTACCGGCGCTGGATCGGGCACGACATCACGCTTAACTGGAAAAAGGCATTTGGTTTCAACTGGTTTGAGCTTACCGGAGGCATGCTGAATATCGGCAACGAAGGTCAATCCCGTCCAGATCAGGGTGAAGATCAGGCGCTGTATCTGGATTCCATCTTGGGACGGACATTGTTTCTAAATGCCAAGTTTGAGCTTTGATATGCGGTTACTTCTTCCCGAAAGCAAAGTTCGCTTCTTTGTCCAGTCCTACCTTTACAGTGTCTGAATCCTTGAAATTTCCTTTCAGTATTTCATTTGCGAGCGGGTCCTGGACATATTTTTGTACGGCACGTTTAAGCGGTCTGGCTCCGAAAACAGGATCGTAGCCAATATCAACCAGCTTGGCAATGGCTTTCTCTGAGAGTTCTATGCCGAGGTTTTTCTCCGCAAGCCTCTCCTTTAGATGTCCAATCTGGATCTCCGCTATTTTCATAAGGTCGGTTCTTTTCAGACCGTCGAATATAACAACTTCATCAATTCTGTTTAGGAACTCGGGGCGGAAATGATTCCTGAGCATTTCGTTTATTTTGCTTTCCATCTCCTCGCTGTCTCCTGAAGACTCCTGTATATGGTGACTTCCGAGGTTCGAGGTCATTATTATCACAGTGTTTCTGAAATCTACTGTTTTCCCCTGCCCATCGGTGAGCCTTCCGTCATCAAGGATCTGAAGAAGCAGGTTAAACACATCGGCGTGCGCTTTTTCTATCTCATCAAAGAGCACCACGGAGTAGGGCTGCCTTCTCACGGTTTCCGAGAGCTGCCCTCCTTCCTCGTACCCGACGTACCCAGGGGGTGCTCCAATCAGTCTTGATACGGAGTGTTTTTCCATATACTCGCTCATATCAATCCGGACAATCGCGGTTTCATCATCAAACATGAATTCGGCAAGTGATTTGGCGAGCTCAGTTTTTCCGACCCCGGTGGGTCCGAGGAATATGAAAGAGCTTATGGGTCTTTTCGGGTCAGAGAGCCCGGCCCTTGATCTGCGAAGCGCGTTTGAAACCAGCTTTATCGGCTCAGGCTGTCCCACCACCCGCTTGGAAAGTTTTTCCTCCATATGAACGAGTTTCTCAACTTCCTCCTCAACCAGACTTGATACGGGTATTCTCGTCCACTTCGATACGACCGCAGCTATATCTTCGGCGCTTACTTCCTCGCGAAGCATTTTTTTATGACTCTGTATTTCAGAGAGTTCTCTGTTCAGGCTCTCCATTCTCTTTTCAAGCTCGGGAACCCTGCCGTAAAGAAATTCCGATGCACGGGAAAAATCCCCTTCTCTCTGCGCTTTTTCCGCTTCCACTCTGCTGTTTTCTATTTCTTCTTTGGTTTTTCTTATCCTGGATATGCAGTCTTTTTCCTTTTGCCAGTGCGTTTCAAGCGTTCCTGCTTCCTTCTTCAGTTCCAAAAGGCTTTCTTCGATTTCTTCAAGCTTTCCAAGAAGTTCGGGATCCTGCTCTTTTTTAAATCCCTCCCTTTCTACCTCAAGGCGCATTATTTTTCTTTTTACCTCGTCTACTTCCGTCGGCACGGAGTCAATTTCCATTTTTAGCCGTGCACAGGCCTCATCCATGAGGTCAACAGCCTTATCGGGCAGAAACCGCCCTGAGATATACCTGTTTGAAAGCTGGGCGGCAGCGACGAGGGCCTCGTCCTTGATTTTCACGCCGTGATGAACTTCGTATTTTTCCTTAAGACCCCTTAGAATCGATACGCTTTCCTCCACGGAAGGCTCGTTAACGTAGACCTGCTGGAATCTGCGCTCAAGGGCGGCGTCTTTTTCTATGTGATTTCTGTACTCATCAAGAGTGGTCGCCCCTATACAGTGAAGTTCTCCCCGCGCCAAAGTAGGCTTGAGCATGTTTGACGCGTCCATCGCCCCATCTGCTGCCCCGGCTCCCACGACGGTGTGTATCTCGTCTATGAAAAGAATTACCTCTCCCCGGGATTCCGTAACCTCTTTGAGTACCGCTTTGAGCCTTTCTTCGAACTGTCCTCTGTACTTAGCCCCGGCAAGCAGCGATCCCAGATCGAGGGAAATCAGCTTTTTGTCCTTAAGTCCTTCCGGAACGTCAGAGTCAACTATACGCTGGGCAAGCCCCTCGACTATGGCAGTTTTTCCCACTCCCGGTTCTCCTATGAGTACCGGATTGTTCTTTGTTCTTCGAAGAAGTACGCGGATCACGTTTCTTATCTCATCGTCTCTTCCTATAACGGGGTCTATTTTCCCGCTTCGGGCAAGTTCGGTGAAATCCTTTCCGTACTGGCGAAGCGGTTCCATGGTATCTTCGGGGTTCTGTGTGTTCACTGTCTGGTTACCTCTCAGTTCTTTTAACGCCTTTAAAATTCCTTCCTTGGTTACGTTCAATCCGGAGAATCCGTCTTTCAATTCTCCGGTGGCGAGGGAAACAATTCCAAGCAATAGGTGTTCAGTGCTTACATACGTGTCTCCAAGATCTTTTGCTTCCTTATTGGCCGATCGAATCGCAGAATCGAGTTCTCTGCTCATATATATCTGATCAGACGCTCCCTTGACCTTGGGAAGCTTGGATATCTGCTCCGCGGCTGTCTGCGCAAGCACCCGGAAATCGGACCCCAGTTGCTCCAGAATCTTGATTGGCATTCCGGGCTGGCTTACAAGGGCCGCGAACAGATGCGGCAGGTCAATTACCTGATTTCCGCTGTCGCTCGCCGCATTTCGGGCCTCTAGGATCGCTTCCTGGGCCTTCAAGGTGATTTTTTCAGGTGAGATCATCTCAAACACAAAATAATTCTTCTTTGTGCGGAATCAAGAAATTACTTGGAAATCGGAAACCGTGAGGGGGAGGGGAGGGGGAAAGCGAAATTACGCAACAGCCCCCGAGCGAAGCTGAAACGGCCCCGCGCAATAGTCTTTGGTGTTGCGGAATAAAAACCGGGAGACTGGGAGAACGCCGATTACGGCGTTACAACATTATTTTCCGAGGATGCTCACGACGCAGGTGATTCCATCCATGGCGGGCTGAGCGCCTCCCATGGTCTCGATGATACCGACTTTTGCGTCTTTCACCTGACGTTCGGGTTCGACTTCTTCTCTCAGCTGCCTTACGATCTCAGCAGTCTGAAGAAGTCCGGTAGCTCCGACAGGATGTCCCCTTGAGAGCAAACCGCCGCTTGGGTTGACTGCAACTTTGTCGCCACCCACCCACGTGCTTTTTTCATCTATCAGGGTTGCTCCTTCTCCCTTTTCGCAGAAGCCCAAGGATTCAACAACCATCATTTCTGCTATTGAGAAAGCATCGTGGATTTCGGCTACGTCCATGTCCTCGGGTCCTAGTCCTGCCATTTCGTAAGCCATCTGGGAAGTTCTCCAGACGTTCTCGGAAGGATCACAGGTAAGACCTGTGGGACTGCTGTACTTGCCCGACTGGGCAACGCAGCCGAGGATTTTTATCGGCATTTTTTTAGCAAGCTCTCCGACATGTTCCTCGGAGCAAAGCACCGCGGCCGCAGCCGCGTCACCCACCGGACAGCACATGTTGCGCGTAAGTGGGTCAGCAATCATCGGCGCGTTCAATACTTCTTCTACTGTGGTAGGCTTTCTGTACTGGGCAAGAGGATTGAGCGAGGCATGGTAGCGGCTTTTTACAACAACTTCGGCCAACTGCTCCAAGGTAACCCCATATTCGCTCATGTACTTCGAAGCCCTTATGGCGTAGAGCCCCGGCATTCCCATTCCGATGGAAACCTCAAGGTCGTCTTCCTCAAGGGGCAAGGGACCTCCTGAAAGAATTCTGCTCAGGTTCTCAACACCCAGGGCAAGGGCTATGTCGTACTGACCGTAGGCTATGGTTCGCCATGCTTCCCACAGAGAAAGCGTTCCGCTTCCGCAGGCTCCCTCCACGTTTATGGTCGGCTGTCCGACAAGTCCTATTTCCTTAAGCGCTCTCTGGCCGACTCCCATACCTTGGTAGACATGGCCGCAAAACGCGATCTCTATTTTTCGCGCATGAATTCCCGAATCCTGTATCGCGGCCCATGCGGCTTCTCTTGCCAGCTCGTGAGCAGCTTTATCGGGAAATCTTCCGCAGGCGGTGTTTCCCACTCCTATGATGTAAACGTCTCTCATTGATAATTCCTCCTGCTTGCGCTTAAGTTCGGCATAAAATGTATACCAAATCGTTTGCGTTGTAAAATTTCGGAGATTTTGATTTTCGATAATGAAATTTTCATAATTTAATGGTATGATGTCTGGAGAGTTTTATGGAGTTTAACTCTGAATAAAAAACACCCAGATAGGAGGTTAATATGAGTAACATACCAAGTGCCAGCGAAGTTAGTGTCATGGACACCTTCAGCGCCATAGGGACAAGAAGGTCCATCAGGTGGTATGAGCCGAATCAGCCCGTTGAGAAGTGGAAGGTTCAGGCCATACTGGAAGCCGCCAGGCTTGCTCCTTCGGCAGGTAACTTCAATGGACAAAGAGCAATAGTTGTATACAGGGACGAAGATCCCGATGTATGGGAGTTTATATCCGACTGGAGTCAGATCACCACGCAGATGGCTCCCGTGCTTGTGTTCTGGTGTTATGACATGGCCAATTACGACACGCAGGGTCAGTCTATCCACGATCTTATGAGAACTGGAGCGCTTGACAAGGCACACGGTTGGGAATATGACAGGGTATCTAACCTGTTCCCGCTTCCCGGACTGCTTCCCGACGCGATATTGCACCGACTCGCCGCAATCGATCTTGGAAACGCGATAGAGAACGCGATACTTACCGCGACGGCGCTGGGTCTTGGGACCTGTCTTAACGGCGCTAGCGGTGGAGCCAGAAGGAACACGAAAGCGAAGTTCGCTCTTCCCAACACTTACGTGTTCAGCTGGCTTATGACCATCGGCTATCCCGCAGAGGACATACAGGGTGGCGGGGCGAGATGTCGTCCTCCCTTTGAGACCATGTTCTTTGAGAAACGTGTCGGGAACCCTTTCCCAAGAGATCCCGAGGTAATAAGTCTTCTTGAGGATCTGAACATGCTTCAGCCGGCAGGACCTCTTCCCGGAAGGCTTGAAGAGATCAACAGGCTTACCAAGCGTTTCGGTCTCGGAGACGAGTGGCTTACGGACTGGGAGCTTGAAGAGTCTCAGCTCGGAGAGGTTGCGGGAGACAAGAAGTTTAATTCGCTGGGTTCCGATGTAGTTCAGGCTTCGGCCGCGGGAGCATCCGCTGACCCCTCAGGCTTTACCCTTAAACCAACGGTAAAGAGGGAGAGAATCCAGGAGTACAGGAAGGAAAAAGGCATTGGGGATGCCGACTAGTTCTTATCAAAGATCAACCAGGAGGTTTTGATAATGGCAGAGATAACACTAAATATTCCGGATCCGATTCACGACAAGATCAAGAAAAGAGCCGAACAAACCGGCAACGCTGAGGTCGGCGTTATAATCGCCACTCTGGCGCTTACTTTCGGTGCTTCGGATTATGACGATTCAAAGTGGATCAAGAACCTAAAGGGACAGGACGACGCGTCTAAGCCTTGGTAGGGATCTGGAAGTAAAAACAGCTTAAAAAGGGGATGTTCGTGGAAACGGGCGTCCCCTTTTTTATGTGCAGGTTTTGAGAAAGCTAAAAGAAACTGTGTAATAACGGAAGCGAGACAGTGTCTTCGGGCTTTTCTTCCGGGTTAAAAACCCCGACTTTCGCATCAGCTTCGATTTTTTCAACAACTTTCTCTATATGTAGAAGTAACTCCCTGAAGTTCTTTCCTTTTTTTGCCGATACAAGTGGGACTTGAGGAAACGCTTCCCTAAGCGCTGCTTCTGTTTCTGTATCAGCCTGATCAAGCTTGTTAAATACAAGAACGCTTGGTATATATTCGAATTCCATAGATTCCACTATCTTCATTACAGAATCTATTTTTTCCCTGACCTCGGGATCGCTGGCGTCTGCGATGTGAAACAACAGGTCAGCTTCTCCTATCTCTTCAAGCGTAGCCCTGAACGCGTTTATGAGTTCCTTGGGAAGCTTGCTTATAAAGCCTACAGTATCTGTCATGAGCACATGTTTTCCTCCGGGGAGCATGACTCTTCTTGTTGTCGGGTTCAGGGTTGAGAAAAGCTTGTCCTGCGTAACTATGGAGGATTTGGTCAGACGATTAAAAAGCGTGGATTTGCCGACATTTGTGTATCCGATAAAAGACAGGGTCGGAATTTTTGAGGTTTTTCTATTTTTCCTTGTGTGTTCCCGTCTTCTGCAGAGACCGTCGATCTGTTTTTCGAGCTGCTCAATTTGCTTTCTTATGTTTCTTCTTTCCTGTTCAAGCTTCTTTTCCCCGGGACCTCTTGTGCCTATTCCGCCCCCCAACTGGGAAAAAGCTGTTCCCTTGCCTTTAAGTCTCGGCAAATTATATTGGAATTCTGCAAGCCTCGCCTGAATTTTTCCTTCGTTTGTCTTTGCGTGTTTTGCGAATATCTGTATTATCAGCTGGCTTCGGTCCATTATATCAAGACCAGATTCCTCCCCGATAGCATTTGCCTGGGCAGGGGTAAGCTCGGTGTCAAAAATTATGGTGTCGACTCCAAGGTGCTTGGCGTGAAGGGCGATCTCCCTGAGTTTCCCTTTGCCGACAAGATAACGGGGATCGACGTTCTTTCTTGTCTGGACCACCTTGTCGAGCACCACCTTCTCGGCGGAGAGAGCCAGGGAGTTAAGTTCCTCCAACGATTTTTCAGCCAGATAGCGGAACTTCGTGCTGAACCCCACGAGCATCACTCCTTCCCTGTTTTCCTTGCCCCCGTTTTTTAGAAAAGCGTGTCTTAGGGACTGTTCTATGCCATTTATTTCCTGTTCGAGATTAATGTTTATTCGACCCAGATCCGAAAACTTCGAAATTTCCCATTTAACCTGATTCTCTCCATTCGGCGGAACAAGGTTCGCGTACTCGAAGCCTCCGGCTGAACCGTTTTGACCGATCGATATCGAAGCCACCAGATCGAGTCTCTCGCTTGCCAAAGTTATAAGATCGGAATTTGTAAGACCGGATCCCTTGAGGTTGGTTCTTACGGCGCGGAACCCCCTGAGCCTGTATTTCGCTCTCCTCCTCCTTCCGAGCAGCTTTTCAAAAGGAAAATCGCAAGGTTCTCCGATGAAGACAAATCTTACCTTTCCCTTGCGGTCAATAAGTACTGTTATGGTTCTTTTGAGTTCACTCGCGAAAGTTAAAAGAGTTCGGGTGAGTTCGGGGGTTACCAGGCGATCCTGAGGGATTTTCCTCTTGTATATTCTGAGTATGTTCTTTTGGTCACTTCTGGTAAGGCCCGAGGTGTTTCCGTAGAGTTTATCTATCTTTTTGTTTCCCCTTAATCCATATATTATTATATTGCGCGAAAAGTTTGAAGCATTTTCAGCAAAAAACGAGAAAAAACCTGCCGGTTTGCCGGTTTTCCAAGCGTTCGTTTAACCTTGAAGTACCACACCCCTGAAAGCGGGGCTTGAGCCGTTTGGAGGAGGACACCTCAAAAAGTTCGAGCAGTGGTGTCCGGGATTGAAGGCCGGTGACAGATTGGTTGAGGCTGAACCGTACGCCGCCCGATTGCTTTACACTTTTTGGTGCTTCCCATTTTCCTTGTCGGAAGCCGCCTGTTTTGGCTGGCGGTGGACGTCACTGCTACTCAACAGCCAGCTCGTACGAGATGCGAGCGTAGTAAAGAGCCGTCAGACCCTCGAATCCGGAGTCGGTTCCAACGATCAGCCAGATTCGGCCCTCATCGTCTGCTTCCACGCTCAGGGGTGAGTCCGAGTTGTCCACGGTCTTGATCAGGTATTTCGGATCGATCTCGTCTACTTCCGTGTGGGCGAGGTCGCCCAGAACTACCATGGATTTGCCGCTCGTGGCCTGGTTGCCTTTGTCGATGTTCATCCTGCGGTATCCTCGGCTCTCGAAGGTGTCGGGCTCAATGGTGGATGCTCCTGCCTTCACGTAGACGCTTGAGCCGGGAGAGCCGCCGATTCCAAGAGACTCGGCCGGCACATTGGTTGCGAGGTCTATGGAAACGGAAACGGCGTATATCGCCTTTGGAGTAAGCCCTTCAACCTGCCGCTTGAGAAACATGAAGAGATCTTCGCTTCGGTTGTGTCCTTGAACATAGATTCCGCCGCCTTCTAAGTCGTCGGGAAGCAGGCTATGGTCGTAGTCGAGCTCATAGAGTGGTTGGTCGTAATCGACGGGAAGGTCCGCGAAATCGACCGTCCACCCTTCCTTGTCGCTATCAAAAGTATAGCTGAATTCGGCATCGGCTACACCGGAGTCAACCTCACCACCACCGCCACAACCATAGAAAAACAACAAGGTTATAGCGGACAGGAAGAATAACACGCGGCTTGTGTATCTATTCATCACCAAATTCACTTCAACAGTCAGCGTAGCGCGATAATCAGAGCAAGGGCTCTCAGTGTCGCAATAGCAAAAGATACCTGAAGTGTTTTGGGGATTCCCAAAACACTTTTCCGCAAGGGGCACGATAGAGAGGCCAAAGGTTTTTTCCTTTCTCCACTTCCAGTGAAGACTTGAAACGGTAAAACTTTACTGAAAACTGCAGGGCAGGGTAATGTGCCATGGAAACAGAAAAACAGCCATGGATTGCTGAATTTTACGAGAAAGAAAAAATCTCGGTCAACTCGGATGAAACATGCGGGGAAACAAATGAAGTCTCGGGTTTTCTCCGCCGCAACTTCGAGGCCTATGTTGAATCCTTAAACAAGGAATACGGCCAGCACGCAATCAGCGTGGTTTCTACGCCTCCTGTTTTTATGCACGCGGTTTTTGATGCCGAACCAAAAACCCCTGGATTTTTGATTTTCTTCGGAACTTCAAAGCTCATCATGGCTCTTTGCGGGAGAGAAAATGCCGTTACTTTTGTGGGAAGGAAGATCGATTCTGGCTCGCAAAAACCGAAAAAGAACCTGAAACTTCTCGGAGTGACTTGGGAAGAGAGAAAAAACGGGGGATATTTTTTCCGGGACAGTACTGGGGTAGAGATTGAAATCCGTGAACTTATGCTGCGGATAACCCGGTGGGGAACAAGCTAGGGATTAAGCACGATGTGCGTCAGAAAGGCGATTACCATTATGAGCCCGATAAGCAGCGGTACGCCGAGTATGTATTTAAACCCTTCTTTTTCGTGCGGTTCAAGATCAAACATGATGGCGGAAGGATAACCTATGCTCTATCTCATTGCAAAGTCTTGTTGAACAGATACCGAAATTTTGTTAAGTTTTTATAGTAATGACTGAATACGTAACTCCTTTTTTCCGCCCTCCAAGCGAACACAAAAGCTTTATTCTGCAAGCTACAATCGGCTGTTCTCACAATAAGTGCACCTATTGCGCAATGTACAGAAAAGAAACCCAGAAGTTCAGGGTAAGACCTATGGGTGAGATAAAAGAGATTATCGATGCCGCCGAACGCAATGGGTTGCTTGAACGGAGGGTTTTCATAGCGGACGGCAACGCGCTTGTGCTCTCCACGACGAAACTTATGGAAATAATGGACTATCTCCATGAAAAAGCTCCAGGTCTTGAGAGGATTACCATGTACGCAAACGTGGGAGACATACTCAGAAAATCGATTGAAGACCTCACTCGCCTTAGAGAAAACGGCCTCAGCATGGTCTACATAGGTTTTGAGAGCGGAGACGACGTGGTGCTCGAGAGAATAGAGAAGGGAGCAAATTTTGCCGAGACCGTTGAAGCCTCAAGGAAACTTAAAGCTTCCGGAATAATGAATTCTGTCATGGTCCTCCTAGGCATCGGCGGAAAAGACAGGAGCAGGGAACACGCATCGGCTACAGGAAAACTTCTTACGGAATGCGACCCGGAATATGTCGGAGCTCTTTCGCTTCAACTTCGTCCCGGGGCACCGATTTACGAGCAATGGCAGCAAGGTCTCTTTGAACTTCCGGACAAATTCCAGATGATAGAGGAACTTGAGACCATAGTGGAGAATACGGAGCTTTCCGACGGCTATTTCTATTCAAACCACATATCAAACTATCTTCCTGTCAGGGCGAAATTCCCCGAGGAAAAAAATAAAGTTCTTGAAGAGATAAGAGAAGTGTTAAAGACCAGAGACGAAGCTCTCCTTCGTCCGGATTATTACAGAGACGTGGTAAACCAGTACTGAAAAAAACTCAAGGAGGATGAAATGGGAAAAATTGCGACAACTTCGCCGGTTTGGGGCTGCAGTGTAAGTGATCTTAGGGCATTAGCGAAAATCACGGAAGAAGCGGGCTTTGACGGTATTTTCTCTCCGGAAGTACCGCCTTACAGCGCTATAACCAACGCTCAGGTGTTTGGGGAGTGCACCGAGAGGGTAAACGTTGGAACGTGGATAGCCAATATATACATGCGCCAGCCCGTAGTTGCTACCGCGACAGCGCTTACGATACAGGAAATAACGGGGGGAAGAATGGTTCTCGGACTCGGAGTCAGTCACAAGCCCGTTAACAACAGATACGATATAGACATGGGAGACCCGATTGAGGCTATGAGAAGCTATGTCGGGGAAGTCAAAGCGTTTGCCGACGGAACGTCTCCGAGGCTTTCTCTTAAAAGAGAAATGGACCTCCCAGTCTATATAGCGGGACTTACCAAAGCCGCGGCGCAGCTGGCCGGAGAGGTCGCCGACGGCATAATGCCGTATTTATGCCCTCCTGCCTATATAGCTACCTTAAAAGAGCAGGTTGCTGCGGGCGCCGCAAAAGCGGAAAGAGATCCCTCGACTATATCGATTACAAACGGCATTCCATCTTTTGTCTCGGATGATGGAGCCGCGGCCGTCGCCGCAGCCAAAAGAGGGCTCGGTCCATACGCCAGGTTTCCTTTTTATCAGAGACTCATAAGAAACATAGGTTTCGGGGATATAATCGATCAAGTGCAGGACGGGGCGAATCCGGCCGAAGTTTTCACCGATGAACTGATAGATTCGGTGGCGCTTGCCGGCACTCCCGATAACTGCAAGAAAAAACTTGAGGAGCATTTCGCGGCTGGGGTTGATCTTGCCATATTGGTTCCCGGACCGGTAGGAAAACAGGGTAATATAGAGGTAATGGAGACAACAGCTAAAGCTTATTCTTAAGTTTTTTTGTAGACTAAAAGAGCGGAGAATAGCCGATATTTTCCGCTTCTTTTCTCTTTCCATAATTTCTACCTATCGCCATAATCAATCATTTTTCTGAGACCTGCGGCCGAAACTGGAATTTTTTCACTTGCGTGGTTGAGAACGGTATTTTATAAAAGTATAATTACGGCAATTTTATTCTTTCTGCTTCGGTCCGCCTGAACGTGAGTCTCGATAACAACATTCTGTCCCTGCTCGTATTTTTTCCTCTCCTGGGAGCCGTGGTTCTTGCGGTTCTTCCGTATTTCCAAAAGGTTTCCGATTACCAGTTAAAAACAGTCGCCTTTGTAATAACACTGGCTGAATTCGTGATTTCGTTGCCGCTTTTTTTCCGGTTTAACGGCTCGCTTTCCACCATGCAGTTCCAAGAGAAGATCCCCTGGCTCACGGACTTGGGAATATCTTATCATCTGGGAGTCGATGGTCTTAGCCTTTTGCTCGTGCTTCTCACGACTTTCCTGTTCCCGATTACGATTCTTTGCTCCTGGAACGCGATAAAAGGCGGATGGAGAGCGTTTCTATGCCTTACTCTTTTCCTTGAATCAGCGCTTGTAGGGACCTTCACCGCCCTTGATATGATCCTTTTCTTCATATTCTGGGAAGCGGTGCTGATTCCAATGTATTTCATCATAGGGATCTGGGGATCCGCAAGAAGAATCTATGCGGCAATAAAATTCTTCATCTATACGGCGCTTGGAAGCGGACTTATGCTGATCGCGATCATCTATATGTACTACGCTCACATAGACCAGTTCGGTTTTGCGTCAATGAACCTTTTTGATCTCCAAAGAACCAGTCTTTTCTTTGACGGCATACTGAGTCCCCAGGGGCTTGTATTTCTAGCGTTTTTTCTGGCTTTCGCAATCAAGGTTCCGATGTTCCCGTTCCATACCTGGCTTCCCGACGCTCATGTCGAAGCCCCCACGCCTGGAAGCGTTATACTCGCGGGCGTGCTGCTTAAGATGGGAACCTATGCGGTGATAAGATTTCTCATTCCTTTTTTCCCGGAAGCTGTAGAAGCGTACACCGGGGTTCTCATAATCCTTTCAATCACCGGGATAATCTATGGGGCGATGGTGGCCTTCATGCAGACAGACCTTAAGAAGCTGGTTGCCTACTCAAGCGTAAGTCATATGGGGCTTATAATGCTGGGCGTGTTCATTTTCAATCTCCACGGCGTACAGGGTGGAATCTACCAGATGATAGGTCACGGTCTTTCCACCGGAGCTTTGTTTATTCTCGTGGGAATGATATACGAAAGACGTCACACCAAAATGATTTCGGAATTCGGTGGGCTCGCGAAAGTTATGCCGATTTTCGCGCTGTTTTTCATGATTGCCATGCTTTCTTCCATAGGACTTCCCCTTTTAAACGGCTTTATCGGAGAATTCCTGATTCTGCTTGGAGTGTTCGCGGAGAGCTATTTGTACGCCGCACTTGGAGCCACGGGACTTGTGCTCGGAGCCATCTATATGCTCTGGGCATACCAGAGGGTGATGTTCGGGCCTATAGTAAAGAAGATAAACATGGGACTTAAGGATCTTAATCCCAGAGAGATAGCCCTTATGGTTCCGCTTGCCGTGATGATATTTCTTATGGGAATCTATCCGCAACCGTTTCTCTCAAAAATGGAACCCACAGTAACAAGAATAATAGACGGGACACAGCAAGAAGCTTTCCGTGCCGACGCCATAGTGCCTGAGACCCCGAAAAACATACCCTAGAGTTATAGTCGGCGGTTTGCAGGGGGCTGTTTGCCGGCTTGATCGGATCGATGTCTTTTAAAAAGCTCATAACGAAAAAAGTCGAATTCTCCGCTTCTCACAGGTACTGGAACAAGAACTGGAGCGAGGAGAAAAACCGAGAATTTTACGGCAAATCAAGTCTGCCAGGCGGACACGGACATAATTTCGTGCTTGAAGTTACGGTAGAGGGAGAAATAAACCCGGAGACGGGAATGATAATCAATCTCTTTGACCTGAAGCAGATCGTTTCATCGGTTCTGGCTGATTTTGACCACAAGAACTTAAATGAAGACAATCCCCGCTTTCAGGATCTTATACCAACGACGGAAAACATAGCCAGGGTTCTTTGGGAAGCGATCGAGGAAAAAACCCTTGAGAGGGATGACTGCCATCTTCACAAGATAAGGGTATATGAAACGGACGAACTTTTCGTCGATTACCGAAAATGTTGAAAAAAAAAGGGCAGGTGCTTCTTACAAGAGTATTCAGATTCTCTGCAAGCCACAGGCTTTTTATGGAGGGGTTGTCAGACGAAGAGAATTTCGCCATATTTGACAAGTGTGCAAATCCCGCAGGGCACGGACACGACTACACGGTGGAAGTGGCTATAAGTGGGGAGATAGACGATGAAACGGGCATGGTCATAAACCGTATTGATTTTGAAAAACGGGCGGCACCCATAATCGAAGAGCTTAACTACAAGTGGATAGACAGGGACATTCCTTTCTTTCAGGAAAACATATCAACTGTTGAGAACATCGGAAAATACCTGTGGCAGAAATTCGCGGAAATCATCCCGGGCAAGCTGGATAATATAAAGATTTGGGAAAATCCGAAAAGTTATTTTGAGTATTTCGAGGAAAAACGGGATGGCTGAGAAAATCGCGATAGTAACCGGTGCGGCAAGAGGAATAGGAAGAGCAATTGCAGTTGAACTGCTCGAGGCGGGTTTTTTTACGGCGCTTTGTTCAAAAAGCCAGGAGAGCGTAGCTTCCCTCGAGGCTGAATTGTCATCTTTTGCCGGAAATTTCATGGTTTCCTCCGTTGATATATCAGTCGAGGAGAAAGTCAGAAGTTTCATCTCAAGCGTCGCTGAAAAAAAGGGGAAGATTGACGTGCTGATCAACAATGCGGGCGTCGTTTACACGGGTCCGGTAGAGGAAACCGGCATCGAGCAGTGGGATGAGATGATGGCCGTAAACGCGAGAGGAACCTTTCTCATGGTGAAACACGCGCTTCCGCTTATGTCCGGGGGAAGCCATATCGTGAACATCGGTTCGAACGCCTCAAAAAAGGGCTTTCCCGGATGGGCCGCCTACTGCGCTTCGAAGTTTGCTGTTTTGGGTTTTACCAATTCACTTAGAGAAGAGTTAAGAGACAGGGGAATAAAGGTGTCCGCCGTCTTGCCGGGTCCGACAAGAACGGATATCTGGGATTCTCTTGGCGGAAAATGGGACAGGACAAGGATGATGTCTCCTGAAGTTACGGCAAAGACGGTTCTCTCGGTCATAAATCAGCCCTCTGAAGCGAATATAGATGAAATTGATATAGTTCCTTCCACGGGTAGTTTATAGTCTGTGCAGAAAGCTGGTTTAGGATAAGCAGATGGTAGAAATAGTTTCAACAGGAATCAGTTACAAGACGGCTCCCGTGGAAGTACGGGAGAGGTTTTCTTTTTCTGACACGGACCTGCGGGAAGCACTTGGGATCCTTCGCTCGGGGGAAAACGTGCTTGAATGCTGCATTGTGTCCACATGTAACCGCGTTGAGGTCTACGCAGCAACTGAGAACTGCGGAAAATGCGAAGAGGAAATCAAGTCCTTTCTTCTCGACTTTCACAAGCTTCCCGGCCAGAGCCTTTATCCCTATATACATACCCGCGTGGGGCCTGACGCGGTTAGACATCTTTTCAGGGTGGCCGCCAGCATCGATTCCATGGTAATCGGGGAAACCCAGATTCTGAACCAGCTCAAAAACTCATATAGCGTGGCGCGTTCCGAGGACACAGTCGGACTTATACTCAACAGGCTTTTTAACAGGGCTTTTTTCGCTGGGAAGAAAGTGAGAGCTGAGACGGGAATCTCCTCTCAGGCGGGTATCGATAAGCTATCTCGGAGTGGAGCTTGCCAAAAGGATCTTCGAGAACCTCGCGAACCGGACTGTCATGCTGGTGGGAACCGGGGAAATGGGAGAACTCTTCGCAAAACATCTTGTTTCCAACAACATAAAGGAGCTCTACGTAACGAGCAGAAATTTCCGCAACGCGGAAAAACTTTCCCAATCCCTGAGGGGCAAGCCCATCAGGTTCGAGGGAGATGTTCTACCGCCTGAAAGATATTGATATTCTTGTGACTGCGACCGGGTCTTCTGACTATATAATAAGAAGCGAACATGTAAAACAGTCTCTTAAGCTCAGGAAAAACGATCCGATCTTTATGATCGGACATAGCTGTTCCACGCGATATCGACCCGAAAATAAACAGAATTCCCGGAGTTTATCTCTACGACATAGACGACCTGAGAGTAGTTCAGGGCGAAAACTTAAATTCCAGAAAGGAAAATCTGAAAAAAGCCGAAGGAATAGTCTTAACCGTAGAAAAAGGCTTTAACGACTGGATGGAAAGCCTTAAGGTCTTCCCTGTCATAATTGATATCAAGGCAAAAATTCGAGAAGATAAAAAAGACTGAGGTCGAGAAGGCACTTCGAAGACTCGAGGGTGGTACCGGGACGCAAAAAGAAATTATAGAGAGTCTGGCGAATTCCATAATCGGAAAAATATTTCACGACCCTGTTACTAACCTAAAGAAAAGAACGTCCGGTTACGAAGCGGCTCTCTACTCTGAGGTAACGAGAAGGCTTTTTGAGCTTGACCCGGTGGATGCCTCGCAGGACGCAATAGATATTTATGACGAAGCTGAGAATTGGGACCAGAGGTAGCAGACTCGCCCTGTTCCAGGCCCGCCTAGTCGAAACGGAACTTCGCACTGCATTTCCTTCACTTGAAACAGAAATAAAGGAAATAAAAACTCTGGGCGATATAAACCCCAAAGAAGACATCTCCCGGATGGGTGGCAAGGGAGTTTTCGTAAAAGAAATCGAGCAGAGCCTTCTCTCGGGTGAGATAGACATTGCCGTTCACAGCATGAAGGATATGCCTTCGGTTCTTCCAGAAGGGCTTGTCATGGGCTCAGCGCTCAGAAGGGAAGACCCCAGGGACGTTTTTATCTCAAGAGGCGGCAACACTCTTGAACAACTCCACGGAGAGGGCAGGGTGGGGACCGGGAGCGTAAGGAGAAAGGCGCAGTTGCTTTTCCGGTTTCCCAATCTCAAAGTCGTTCCCATAAGAGGAAATGTCGATACCAGACTCAGAAAGATTGTTTCAGAAAACCTCGACGGAATAGTTCTGGCCGCAGCCGGACTAAACCGGCTCGGGCTTTCCGAACGTATTACTCAGCATTTTTCGCGCGACTACCTGGTTCCGGCTCCATGCCAGGGAATAATAGCCGTAGAATGCAGAGAAAATGAGGCGGAAACAAAAAATCTCATATCTGCAATCACACACGCAGATACAGAAACCGCAGCGGTATTCGAGCGTTCTTTTCTGAAAACTTTCGGCGGAGACTGCCAAATTCCGCTCGGATGCTGCGCGAATATATCTCTTGGAAAAATATCGGCAGATTCCATGTTTGTAGATATGGAGAAAAAAGCAATCCACAGAAACACCTGGGAGTGCGACTCGGAAAAAGCATCCGCCGAAGGAGCACTTATGGCCCAGGATCTTATGAAACGGGCAGGGCTTTCACGATAAAACCAGCCCAGTCTTGAGAAAGAAAACTTGAAATAAGCTCGAAGATGTTCGGACGCTGCTTGGCTTGACATAATCAAGGTTTTAATTACAATTTCCACTCTCTTACTTCTGTCGCGGGGTGGAGCAGCTTGGTAGCTCGTCGGGCTCATAACCCGAAGGTCGCGGGTTCAAATCCCGCCCCCGCTACCAATCCCTTCGACCTTCTTAATATCTTTAACCGCCTTGTGGAAAAGGGTATATCTGTTTTTCCGCACAAATTAGTCAGTTTGCGTGAAGTACGGATTGTTCTTCTTCGAGAATTTTCCTAAAAAGGAACCCGAAAGACTATCCATTTCACCTTCAACATAATAGCACTATGCGGGCGATTGATGTTTCATTTTTGAGTTCTCTCGGGTTATAATTGGTCGATACGGGTTCTTTTTGGAACCCACACTTCTTAAAAAGGTTGGATATCTCTATTGCTTGTGATGGTGTCCCTTGCCTTGGTGCTGGGAGTAATCGGTCAGATGCTCTCCATCAGGACAGGGTTTCCGAGTATCGTATTTTTTCTCATTTTCGGGGTCCTCGTAGGACCGGAATTCTTATCTCTGGTCCATCCCTTGGAATTCGGAGAAGGGCTTGAAATAATAATAAAGCTCTGCGTAGCGATAGTTCTTTTTGAAGCGGGACTTAACCTGAACAAAGAAGAAGCGCTTAGTCACGGAAACATAATACTGCTGCTGATAACCGTGGGCGGGCTGATTACGATGATAGGCGGAGCGGCCTTTGCGCGTTATGTGGCCAATCTTTCCTGGGAAATGGCTTTTGTTTACGGTTCTCTGGTCATAGTAACTGGTCCGACCGTCGTTCAACCCCTGTTAAGAAGATTCAAGGTCAAGCCCAATCTGAAGCACATACTTGAGTACGAAGGAGTGCTGATTGACCCTATCGGGGCTTTGATCGCTATTTTTGTAGTTGAGATAGTCCTCATCGAAAGCGGCCATACCGCGTCCGGCTTTGTCCCCGGATTTGAGGGCCACATGATGGAGATAGGTCAGGTAGTGCTTCTTGTCGCTTACAAATTTATAGTAGGAGGAGTTTTAGGTCTTCTTGGCGGTTACGCGGCAACTTTTGCAGTTAAAAGATTCTATATCTACATGGAGGATTTCGTAGATCTTTTCATGCTTGCCTCAGCGCTCGCAGTCTACGGGTTTGCCGAGATGTTAACTCCGGAGGCTGGACTTGTAGCGGCCATCGTTTCCGGTGCTATAATCGGGAACCTGAATATTCCAGAGGAAGAGGAAATGAAGAAGTTCAAGGGCAAGCTTACGATTCTCGTTATTTCGCTGCTCTTCATTTTTCTCGCGGCAAGCCTGGAACTTGACTACATAAAGGATCTGGGCATCTATGGTCTTTTGGTCGTGTTCGGCCTGCTTTTTGTTGTGCGTCCGGTGGAGATATTTCTTCTGTGCGTACGTTCCGGCCTTTCTATCAGGGAAAAATTGTTTCTTTCGTTCGTTTCTCCAAGAGGAATAATTGCCGCGTCAATAGCTTCGATTATCGCTCTGGAGCTGCAGCAACATGAAGTTGAAGGGGGTAATACCGTCCAAGGGTTAGTTTTTCTCACAATAGCGATTTCGGTTCTGCTCCAAGGGGGTGCGGGAGGTTTCGTCTCTAGAGTGCTCGGGGTTAACGATAAAAGAAACAAAGTGGTGCTGGTAGGGGCCAACAATCTCTCAAGGCTTCTGGCGAGACTGCTTGAGAGAGCCGGCAAGGAAGTTCGCCTAATAGACACAAACAGAAGGCTAGTTGAGATTTCCAAGTCAGAGGGGCTAAATGCGGTTGAAGGAAACAGTCTGACTGTGGACGGACTTGAGAAAACGGAGATTTCTTCCCCCGATACCCTTATATCTCTTACAACGAGCGATCATGTGAATGTTCTCGCCTGCCGTCTGGTGAGAATAGATTTCAAGGTCGGTAACGTGTGCGCACTTTTAAACAGGCTGGCGAGTCCTTCCGATACTGAAGACATGGAGAGGTTCAGGGTTCCCCTTGCGTTCGGAAAAAAAATTGACGTAATGGACATATATTCGAAAATTACTGAGAAGCAATATATCGTCTTCAGGTTCTGGATCAAAAAAGAAACAATTGATAGTATTATAGATTTTGAGAAATTGCTTCCCGAACATCTGATTCCGCTTATCGTGGAGAGGGAGAGAACCGACGAGGTTTTTGTTTATCATGAAGGCTTTAACCTTGAAGTGGGTGATATCATATCCATTCTAGATGTGGACCCACTTTCCCCAAGCCCCGATATTCTTAGGGAAACCGAAAAAGAACTGATTATTGAAGTATAGAGGTGGAGAGAAGATGAGTTCCGAGATGAAATCCTTTGAAAACCTGCTCGATGAAATAAAGAAGATTGTCGATACGCTTGAAGCCGGAAAACTGCCTCTTGATGAGTCAATTGAAAACTTCGAGCGGGGAGCAAGCCTAATAAAGGAATGCTACTTAAATCTTGAAAGCGTAAAAAAGAAGATAAGTCTTATAGTGGAAAAAAACGACGGCACTCTCGATCTTGAAGATTTCGGCGACGAAAACCAGTAAATGAGTTTTGATATAAGAAATTATCTCGACAAAAGAAAAGAGATAGTTGATCGCGCCCTGTGGGAATACCTGCCACCGGACGAGGCCAAAACAAAACTCCAGCAATCGATTGTTTACAGCATCCATCCGGGCGGAAAAAGGTTAAGACCCGTTCTCTGCCTTGCCGCCTCGGAACTTATATGCGGAAGCCATAAAAACGCTCTGCCCGCCGCCTGCGCCGTTGAAATGATCCATACCTATTCCATAATCCACGATGACCTGCCTTCAATGGATGATGACGATACCAGAAGAGGAAAACCGGCAAACCACAGGGTATTCGGAGAAGCCGTGGCCACGTTGGCAGGAGACGCTCTTTTAACCGATGCTTTCAGCCTGATGACGGAAAAGCTCCTCAAGCAAGGTGTATCCCCAGAACTTATATTGCGCGTGGTTTCAGTTATTTCAGAGGCGGCAGGATCAAAGGGAATGGTTCTGGGACAGGCGTTTGATCTTGAAATGGATGAGGGCGAACATCTGTCAGTTAACGAGATCTCGAATACTTATCTGATGAAGACGGCAAAAATGATCGAGGCATCTGTTCTCAGCGGAGCAATGCTCGCAGGGGCTGGGGAAGAGGAACTCTTAAGACTTAAATCTTATTCGGAGAAAATAGGGATCGCCTTTCAGATAAAAGACGACATTCTAGATGTCACAGGAAGTGATGACACGGCGCAGGAATCAAGAGAGAAAGCCGGAGCGAAAAAACATACCTACGTATCGGTTATGGAAATTCAGGCATCAAAAGCCAAGGTTTCTGAGCTTACAAATCAAGCCATAGTCGAGCTTGAAAGTTTTCCAAAAGATCCAAACCCCCTAAGAGAAATAGCTGTCTGGTTGCGTGAAAGAGAAGAATAAAACAAGGCTTGATAGCCTCCTTGTTCAAAAATACCTGGCCCAAAGCGGAAACCAAGCCCGAGCGCTTATAATGTCGGGGCGGGTTACTGTGGATGGGAAAAAGGTTGAAAAACCGGGAACGGCCGTAAAAAAAGATTCCGAAGTGGCTGTGGAGCAGGACCCCAGGAGATTTGTAAGCAGGGGAGGGCTTAAGCTTGAGAAGGCGATAACAGAATTCGATATAGACGTAAGGGAAAAAGTCGCCCTCGATATAGGAGCTTCAACCGGCGGCTTTACTGATTGCCTTCTGCACTTCGGAGCATCAAAAGTCTACGCCTTTGACGTCGGGCACGGACAGATTGACTGGAAACTCAGAAACGACAAACGGGTCATAGCAAGGGAAAAGATAAACTGCAGGTACCTGCAAGCTGAAGACGTCGGGGAAAAAGTCGAGATAGTAACAATCGATGTTTCTTTCATTTCGCTTACGATGATAATAGAACCTGCCGTTTCCGTACTCGCCGATAACGCGACGCTGATTGCTCTCATAAAACCCCAATTCGAGGTAGGCAGAAAAGATGTTGGAGCAAAGGGAATAGTAAAAAACGAGGACAAACTAAAAGAAGTTAATGACAAAATAACGTCTTATTTAAGTGGATTAGGATTTAAAGTTAAAGGTATAATTGAATCTCCCATAAAAGGATCCGGAGGCAATAGAGAATTCCTGGTCTGTGCCTCTTGGGCCGTACCTACTTCTTCCCCCAGTCCTTAAGAAACCTCTCGAGGCCAATGTCGGTGAGAGGGTGCTTGAACAGCTGGGTAAATACCCTGTAGGGAAAAGTAGCGACATCGGCTCCCATCTTGGCGGCTTCCACTATGTGCATAGGATGCCTTACGCTTGCAACCAGTATTTCGGTTTCGTAGGCGTAGTGCGCATAGACCTCGCAGATATCAAGCACAAGGTCCATTCCGCTTGACGATACATCATCAAGCCTTCCAACAAAGGGACTTACGTAAGCGGCTCCCGCTTTTGCGGCTAAAAGCGCCTGAGAAGGAGAAAAAACAAGGGTAACGTTAACATTTATCCCCTCGTCCGAGAGGGTTTTCGTGGCCTTTACTCCATCTTCGGTCATCGGGAGCTTGACCACTATATTTTCATCTATACCGGCCAGTTTCCTGCCTTCCGAGATCATCTCGGAGTACTCGGTGCTGAGCACTTCCGCGCTCACCGGGCCCTTTACTATATCGCATATCTCCTTGACCAGGTCCTCAAAGCTCTCCTGGCTTCCTTCCTTGGATACGAGGGAAGGATTTGTGGTCACCCCGTCCACTATTCCAAAGGCCGCGGCACTTTTAATTTCCTCTAGATTCGCAGAATCTATAAAGAATTTCATTATCTTTTCTCCTTAGGGAAAATATCCTCTCAGACCATTATAATAGGTAGTTTGAATAATATTTCAAAAAGATTTTACAGCTTCTGATATCTTCAACGTGTCACTCAGTTATTCGTTCTGATACAGATTTAAGTAGGACTGTTTGGTGGTAATTTAATAAGATCCGGAAATCATGGTATATTCAGCAAACTAAAGTTATCGTTTGTAAAAGATCTATAGATCATATGGAGGGATAGGTTTATGAAACATAGAATTGGTATTTTCATACTAGTCATTGCCGGGAGCCTGATGATTTATGCGTCAGCGCATGCATCGGGTTCTGCTGCATCGGGTCAGGGCATCAGCCCCAAGAGCGCTTATACTCAGGGCAAGGCGATTACGTTCAGCAAGCTTGTATGCTCATCTTGTCCCCTGCAGAAGGGGGATTTGGATCGGGACCGTGCAACGAGTCTGAAAAACAGCCTCGAGGCGCGTAACATGTCGGAAAAACCCGGCACGCCTGATGACGAGAACATACAGGTGCTTTGCCCGGGCAGTAACGCCACCGCATGCAAAGATGGAGTGGACGAGCAGGAACTCGTTAACTACTACTTGACGCGTCGTTACAAGCTGTAGCGGTGTCGATTTTTTAAATGAAAAAAGAGAGGAGACTAACTATGAAAAGATTTTATTTGATTGCCGTTGCTGCGGTTGCATTTGCTTTTAGCCACGGGTCGTCCGCGTTTGCAAGCGGTTCTGCATGGCTTCCTGCGCCCGGAGAGGGGTCCGTCACTCTATCTTACGTGTGGCAGAACGCCGACGAATTCTATAAAGGATCCGTAAAGGGAGATACCCCTGCCGGAGAAGACCTCACTCAGCATACAGTCTGGGTTAATGGAAAGTACGGGATTTCGGATTCCGTCGCGGTAGACTTCCAAGCAGGTTTGGCCAGAGGTGCTTTTATCACCGGGGACATGATACCTGCAAAGGAAGAAGAGGAAGACGGCTTGTCCGACATCACCCTAGGGGTAACCTGGCGTATCGTAGACGAAGTGGAGAGCTCGGGGCCAAGCATCGCTCTTCGCCTCGGGGGGACAAAAGCCGGAAGTTATGACACCGGTTATATCAACTCGATCGGTGACGGTGCGGATGGTTTCGAAGTATCCGGGATAATAGGCAAATATATTACTGACCGGATAGCTCTGTCAGGTGAAGTAGGTTATCGCTACCGCGATGACATTCCGAACAATATGTTCTTGAACTTGTCCGGTGGCATATTGCTCATGGACAGACTTGGGGTAAGTGTAAACTATGGGTTCACAAACGCAGAATCTGGACTGGATGTCGGCGGTCCCGGTTTTTCACCCGACCGTTTTCCTGAAACTGAGGAAGATATCCATGTGGTTGGTCCCGCGTTGAGCTTGGCCTTGTCGGAGCAGCTAGGTTTAGGAGCTTCGTATGGAAGAGTTATTGACGGTCGCAATACCGCGGCGTCTGATATCTTCAGCGTATCTCTCGGGTACTCGTTCTAGAAAAGTCTCAGATTTATCTTCATTCCTCTGAGTCCGGAAACTAGAGAGTCGTGGATCAGGGGCAGTTAAGGCTCCAGTCGTATTCGTAATCCACCGCTCCGTTGAAGCTCTTAAGGCGTTCTGCAAGTTTTTCATCGGCGTAACGAGCAAGGTGTTTTATAACGCCTTGCTTGTTATTGCCGAAGTCCTCCACGTACCAATCGTAGATACTGGAAATGATGATAAAATCATCCTCCATGAAATCTACCCCCCGGCTGTTGTTTACGTACTTGCGTGCACCGATATCGAGCAGTGTCTCGGTGTTTTTGGCCGTAAATGCTGTCCCGTAAAGATCAGGGCAACCGTAACTGGCGCAACTCAAACCGTAGTGAATAAGGTTATCCTTCCAGATAGGGCGAAGGATATCATTCTCAATATTATCCAGAGTCAGATCCTGACCGGCCACCCTGGCATGGACTTCATTCCAAGGACCTGAGCATTCCGAACCCGGAGCACGGTTTCTGCATATGTCGCGTATGGAATCAACCGGGAAGGCGTCCACTACCACCTTCACCGTCAGGGCGTTATAGAGATTGATCCAGTAAGCTTTCTGCTCAGCCCGGGAATAAGTTCTGGGGTCGAGTTCCTGCAAGTAGTTTAAGTACTTGACCAGCTTTGAGGTGTCCTTTGCGTTTGCCTTAAGCGCAGCGTAGTCAAACTTGTTAATACCGGAACTGTGGGTACGCAGATAAGCTGTCAGGATATCTTGCCAGGCACTGTGATCAACCTGCCTTACACTGGTTTCATCGCTGGTTTCCCAAAACGAAATCGGTTTCAATTTGGCGGACCTAGCATCTGAGTTGCCGACGAACAGTACTGCGGCAATCATAATTACGGCAACAAAGCCCGCCCGCATTCCGTATCTGGTTCCATTGCGAACCGTACTCATGATTTTTCTCATCGTATTACAGGTATATTCTGCGGCGGTGCGTTCACCACAACAGATATGGAAAAAAGCCGTTGCCCGTGTTATAAATTCTTACACTATAGCAGGTTACAACTTCACCGCTTTAAAACCAAGTCGTTTCGCTCTTTCGGGCCCAATATTCTCTGTGTTCTGTACGCTCTTGGAGGAACACCTGTTTACTTCTAGCTCAAAACCCGCTCTGGTAACTCTTTTATGTCTGAGATGACATCCACGCTAAGTGTGCGCGGGCAGTCCGGTACCACAGTGCAGCGATGGGTGGACATAGTAGGACTTTGGTGCGCGTTGGGTTACGGCGCCCTGGCATTCCTTGCCCGCCAGCCCGGAGAGCCCGAGCTGCCTTTGTTCTTTCTTTTGGTTGCATGGACCGGCCTTCCGGTATTCGCTCTCTACCTCTATATTTCCCGAAGCGGAGAGCGGTTCCCGCTTGGTCGCATCCTCCTCTGGGCGGCGGTGTTCAGGATTTGCGGCCTGATCGGCGGTCCCTTTTTCGAGGATGATTTCTATAGATACCTTTGGGACGGCTACCGTTTTGCGACAACCGGAACGCCTTACGGCGTTGCACCGGAAGCATTTTTTGTTGACTCCGGAGTTCCGGTAGTTTTTCACGGGGTGCTTGACCGTATTAACAACCCCGAATTGCCGACCATCTACGCCCCGACTACTCAGTTTGTCTTTCTGTTCGGTTACTGGCTGTATCCCGGTAGTGTCGCAGCGCTGCAATCAATTCTGATTGTCGTTGATCTAGCAACCGTAGCACTGCTTCTGCGTCTGGCACCTGCTAGAAACGTCATGCTCTACGCGTGGTGTCCGCTAGTCATAAAGGAGATTGCCTTCACCGCGCACCCCGACGGGGTCGGTGTCTGTCTGCTCTTAGCGGCAATCGTGCTTGCCAGAAACCATCGATGGCGAAGCACCGCCGTATGCTTGGGTCTGGCAATGGGTGCCAAAGTGTTTGCGCTGGTGCTGGTACCGCTGATATTGCTTCGTGCCCGGATTAGGTACTGGGTTCTATCCGTAGCCGTGGTTTTGGCATTGTACGCACCCTTTGTACTGAACGGGGGCACGGATATGGAGTCACTTGAAGTGTTCGCAAGGGAGTGGGAGTTCAATTCGGCGTTATTTGGCCTGCTTACAACCACATTGGGAGCCTTTGAGAGCAAACTGATACTCGGTCTGGCATTTGCTGCCTTCTGGATATTCTACAGCGTGCGTTACCGTAAAAGTGGCGCAACCGGCATACCGCGGGGCGACTGGCTTTACGGAATGCTGCTCTTAGTGTCGCCGGTTATTAATCCGTGGTACTTGCTTTGGCTTCTGCCTTTTGCGGCGATATTTCCGAGCACCTGGGCGTGGACGGCTTCGCTTGCGGTTCTGATCAGCTACGTTACGGGACTTAACCTAAATGAATACACCATGCAACCGTACCAGCAGGCAATGTGGTTACGGCCGTTGGAATTTCTCTTGATTCTGCTGGCTCTGGGCTACGACCTGTTTCGGTACCGGAGATCTCCAAACCTTGACGGCGCAGCTCCGAGTCGCCGAAATTAAGTGTCGCCATAGTTATTAACCACCCCTCATAACGCCTCAAGCATCTGAGTGAACAGGAGATTTATTAATTACTTATTTATATACTTTAATGAATAAACGCATATAAGCCTCGCGACAAGGAACGCGAGGAAAAGCTGCCCGGTCATTGCCTCAAAAACAGCTATTAGTCTTCCCACAGGAGTTACAGACGTTATATCTCCATATCCCAAGGTCGTTAACGTCGTATAGCTGAAGTAAATGAATTCATTTATCTCCTTGTGGTGGTGGTATGCGTCCGGGAGCATGCCCGAGAAAATGGACCCGGGAAAAATTTCGCTGATAAATCCATATAATGTAGCCCACATAAGTCCGAGTAGAAGATAAATGCAGACTGCCCCGTACAGAGTGTTTGACGTTATTTCATCTGAGTTAATGACCATCCTGACCAGAAGGATAATCAAATAAAAAAAGAAAAAGAAACTCAGATAAACAAGCATGCTCTGCGGAAAAAACCATTCGCAAAGTAGCCACGGTACGGCGAGGGCCAGCAGTATCTTTAATGATTTTCTGCTTGTACACGCCGCGTAACCGCCAGCGGCAAATACAACCATGCCAAAAGTGCTCAGCAACGAATGCGCGTAGTGATAGCCTTCCAAAGCGGCCGTAAGAATCAGCAGAATCAATAATGCGCACATGAAGTTGAACATCCTGTAACTTTCAAGCAGGCGTAAGATTCTCTCTGATGTATTTAAATTACTTTTACTGTCCATGTTCTTCTCCCAAAAATCTGAGATTAAACCACGGAGAGACCAGTCCCGGCGGTTTCTGTTTTTAAGATTGTCTTTAAAATCTCTACGATACTAAACTAAATAGAATAAACCAAAAATACGCGTATAGGGCAAGCAAATTTTAGACTTAGTTATGACTTTCCCATGAACCCGAATCCCCCATTAACAAGCATAGACTCGGATCCCAAGAAATTATTCGAAAAATATTGTACAATTTCCCTTTGGCGGAGATAAGAATGGAACTCTATATATCAATGAAGGCTGAGAATATAAATCCAACTATGTTCAAGCATGTAACAATGGATATGCCTTCACCCCAGAATAACGGCTATTTCATTGCAGAATACAGAGAGGCCGAAGAGGAAAAAATACTCATCCTCCACAAGTATTCCTCAATACTTGAAAAAAAACTCCAAAAAGTCGGGTATTTTCTTGTGGAAAAATTCAACAACGGGATAATCGTCAAGAAAAAAGTTGATGAATCAAGAGACTACATGGACGAATGGGAAGAGTGGGTGGAGTTTTCAAATGCTCTGCTTGAAGAATTCGAATCTTTTTTCGATGACGTCTGATAATCGAAGCAAGAAGAGTTGACCGAAAATCCCGAATTCCCGAACCGCAGCGCAGACGCAAACACTTCAGTCAAATAAAAATGCAGGAAAAAATAAACTACAAAGACACCCTTAACCTTCCCAGAACCAATTTCCCGATGAAGGCCAACCTGCAGCAGAAAGAGCCTATAATCCAGAAATCCTGGAAGAAGGAAAACCTCTTCATAAAAATCCGCGAGAAGAACCGCAATCGCGAAAAATTCCTTTTCCACGATGGGCCCCCTTACGCTAACGGCCCCATTCATCTGGGGCACCTGCTTAATAAGGTCCTGAAAGACTTGGTCGTAAGATCAAAGATAATGGAAGGATTCAACGTGGAGTTTGTTCCTGGCTGGGATTGCCACGGTCTTCCGATAGAGCACAAGGTCTTAAAGGAACTCGGAGAAGACGCGGCTTCCATGCCGGCACTCTCAATCAGGCGCAACTGCAGCAAATACGCGAGAAAATACGTAAAAACGCAGTCAAAGCAGATGATCCGTCTCGGCACAATTGGAGATTACGAAAAACCCTATCTGACCATGACCCCCGATTATGAAGCCGGGGTGCTGGAAGCGTTCTCGCAACTGCTTGAAAAAGGACTTGTCTACAGGGATCTGAAACCTGTCCACTGGTCAATCGAAAACCGCACCGCCCTTGCCGAAGCCGAACTTGAATACCACGAAAGAGAGGATAAAAGCGTCTACGTGCTGTTTGAAATCGATGACCCGTCATTGCTGCCCCCGTCCCTTAACGCGGGGCAGGCAGAGAAAATATACCTAATAATATGGACCACAACGCCCTGGACACTTCCGGCGAATCTGGCCGTTGCCGTGGCGCCGAAGGGCAGATACGGCTTATACAGATCCCCAGAGGGTAAGAATCTCATTGTTGGCGAGGCGCTTTGCGAAGAAGTTTTCAGTAAATCCGGAAGAGAAGACTACGAGAAAATTGGCTCCTGTGCGGGAGAAGAATTCTCAGAACATGGCGTATCATGCATCCACCCGTTTATTGACAGAAAATCAGTTCTGGTCACGGCCGATTACGTGACTTTCTCAACCGGCACCGGGTGTGTCCACACGGCCCCTGGTCACGGTGATGAGGACTACAGAACCGGTCTTCAGGAAGGACTTGATATTTACTGCCCCGTTAGAGAAGACGGTACTTTTGACGATACGGTGCCTGAGTGGATAAGAGGAAAAGGGGTCTGGGAGAGCAATGAAATAATAACGCGGAGGCTTGCCGACACCGGAAACCTCTTTCATTCAGAACCCTACGTCCATAGCTATCCTCATGACTGGCGAAGCAAGACGCCTACCATATTCAGGGCAACGGATCAGTGGTTCATACACATGGACAAGCCGTTTGGCGAGACCGGACAAACACTGAGAGAAATCGCCATTGACGCTGTCGGGAAAAATGTTGATTTCTATCCCGACTGGGGCAGAAGCCGCCTCGGCGGAATGCTTGAGTCAAGACCTGACTGGTGTATATCTAGACAGAGATCATGGGGACTTCCGCTTCCGTATTTTACGGACGGAGAGGGAAGGGCGGTCATGACGGTGAAAATGGTTCTCGCCGTTGCAGAAAAAATAAGAGAAAAAGGCTCTGACGTGTGGTTTTTCTCCGAACCACATGAACTTCTTGATAGCTACGATCCGCAAGACGACCCGGAAACCCCGCCCTGGCTTGAATCAAAAGAGGACTTAAAGGGTCTTTTAAAGGGCGGTGATGTCTTTGACGTATGGTTTGAGTCGGGCTCTTCATGGAATTCCGTCCTTAACGCAAGGGATCTCGGATATCCGGCGGATATGTACCTTGAGGGGTCGGATCAGCACAGGGGATGGTTTCAGTCCTCGCTTCTTGTAGCCTTGGGAGCGACCGGAGAGCCTCCCTTCCGCGCGCTTTTTACCCATGGGTTCATGGTGGACGCCCGGGGCAGGAAAATGAGCAAATCCGGCGGCAACGCGATTGAAGTTGAAGATATGCTGAGCAAATACGGGGCGGATATATGCAGATGGTGGGTAAGTTCGCTCAGCTACTCAAACGATATAAAGGTTGACTGGGAGTTTTTCGACGTCGCAGCGGATGAATACAGAAAAATAAGGAATACCATACGGTTTCTGCTCGGAAACTTAAGTGATTTCGACCCGGCGGAAGACAGTGTCGAGTTCGAAAAAGAGGATAGATATTCGATTGACCACTGGGCGTATTGCGAGTTTGCCAGATTCGCGAACGAAACCGCGGATGCATACTCGGGTTTTCGCTATAAACAGGCAAGCGACCTTATTTTCTCTTTTTGCTGCGACGAGATGAGTGCCGTTTACCTCGCGTGCATAAAAGACAGGCTTTACTGCGAGAGCAAAAACAGCAGGAAAAGAAGACGCGCCCAGACGGTTATGTACCAAGTGGCAGAAGGAATTATAAAGTTTCTCGCTCCGGTACTGGTCCACACTTCATTTGAAGCTTATAAATCCCTGAGAAAAGACGACGACGCCAACGTACACCTTGAAACATTCCCATGCTTTGAGAAGGTTGAGGCCGACAAAACTTGGAATGATGTTATGGATCTAAGGAAACTATGCCTCAAAGCCCTTGAGGATGCGCGAGGGGAGGGCGGGATGAACAACCCCCTTGATGTAGCCCTTACCGTAACAGTCAAAGAGGATCTTTACGACGAGATAAGGAAGTTCGAATCGGAACTTGAAGACCTCTGCGGGGTAAGCAGGTTCGAAGTCTCAGCAGGAGACGAGATCCACGTGGAATTAATAGACCTTTCCCGGGAACCAAGGTGCGAGCGGTCCTGGAAGAGGGGAAAAACCGTAAAGAAAAGGTCAAACGGAAGATTCCTCAGCGAAAGGGACGCCTCAGCGCTCGGGCTCTAGCCCGGTTCCACACGTAAACAAATCCGTAACAGTTTCAATGATATGGAATTATCCGGGAGGCCAGGTGAGTTTCCTTCCGCCGAGAATATGTATGTGCAGGTGATAAACGCTTTGTCCCGCGTCTTCGTTCGTGTTCACGACAAGCCTGTATCCGCTCTCGCTGAGCTCCAGCATTGAAGCTATCTCCGAAGCCTTAACCATAAGATGTCCCAGGATTGCCTGATCCTCGGTCTCAGCAGTCGCCATTGAGACTATTTCCTTTTTCGGTATCAGAAGGACATGAACGGGAGCTTGGGGGTTTATATCCCTGAAAGCCAGACAGATCTCGTCTTCGTATACTATGTCGGCTGGAATTTCTCGGTTTATTATCTGTGTGAAAATTGTGCTCATATTTGTGATTGTCCATTAACTCCTCTATGATGTCAAAAAATCTTTCGCCGGGGGTTTTTTAATCTATAGAATGAATGAATTTATAAAAAATAGATGGCTTTGGACTAACAAGATCAGTAGAGGATCATCCCTCAAAAACAATTTAATTTGCGCATAAATATTGATAATTGCGCAAAAACATGCTTTAATTACATATAACAGCATTTTAGTTGCGCATAAATGCCATCTGATTGCGTAAAAACTTACTTTAATTGCGCATATTTTTATTTACGATACATGAGAAGAAATGGCAAAGAGAATACCGGAAGAAAAGTTTCAAGCTATTGAAGCTATCGTGTCTATGTTCCCAAACGGAACTGGTATCCGTGAAATTGCGAACAAACTTGATGAGAAAATCCCTCGGCGCACACTCCAGTACCGTCTGAAATATCTTGTGGACGAGGGCCGCCTACTTACTGAGGGACAGAAACGCGGAGTAAAGTACAAAGTTTCCGCGGATAAAGGTCTATATAGACAAATCCGTAAAACAGAAGTCAAGCTCGGGGAGTCATTCTCTGGAGATGCAATTGAAATTCGAAACCATATTCGTCAGCCCTTTGAAATGCGGAAGCAAGTAGGTTACGACCGCAATTTTCTTGATTCCTACCTTCCAAATACAAGTTTCTATCTTTCCTCAAAAGAAAGGGAACATCTGAAGAAAATCGGCACCCAAGTCACGGCGGAACAACCTGCGGGTGCCCATGCGAAGCAAATTCTTAACCGGCTGCTCATAGACATATCATGGAGTTCAAGCCGTCTTGAAGGTAACACCTATTCACTACTTGAAACCGGTCGGCTTATCAATTTCGGCAAAGAAGCCGAAGGAAAAGGTCAATTGGAAGCCCAGATGATCCTGAATCACAAAGAAGCAAT
>CATOTB010000003.1 GCA_951812945.1 Candidatus Dadabacteria bacterium | reverse complement strand
GCTTTTTCAATACATCCTCATCCGACTCTTACGGAAACCCTTATGGAAGCCGCAGAAGGCATATACGGGGCAAGCACTCATATTATGAAAAGGCGCTCGGGCAGGGCTCCGCGCAAGTGACGGTGGAGTGTTTGCGGCGATCCGTGAGGAACTGGGAGGTCAGTCCAAGCCTTTGCGGTGAAATAAATCGCCTGTGTTTGAGGCACTTGCGTAGTTGACTGCATGCATACGGGACAAGGGGTTTGGGATGGGGCAAAAAACTTTTCACCTCGGAATTTCCATAAGAACCCCCCGAAACTAGGTAATTCGCTCCAAAAGCCACGAATTTCGCCCCAGGCTGCCGTGGACGGGAAATCTCTTTGGGAAACTTATGCGGAGGGGCAGCTTGATTGATTCCTTACAGGAAATATTTATGTACTTGACAATAACGATCCGGTTGCAGTAACATTTTAAGGCCGGAACGGTCGTTATTACGAGGCTGTTCATAAGTTTGAGATTGAGCAAGAAGATTAATGAAGATGAGAAGGAGTAATTTGAGAGAAGATTTTCATGAAGCCGATTTTGTTCTACCCCCCCCCTAAAAAATCAGCGGCGAAGCTTACGTAGAGCCGCGAGTTTAAGTTTTTCTGTTCGATTCATCTGCATTCTGTTTACCGCCGCGCTGTTTGCGTTAGCGGTTTCCGGGGAGGCCGAGGCGCAGACGACGCCGACGAGTGTCACCCTGGTGGGCAACATCGGACAGACAACCAACCCTGGCGGCTTTAGTATAAGTCAAGATGATTTAGCCCAGGGGTTCACGACCGGACCCAGCACCACGGGCTACAAGCTCACGAGCGTAGACGTCGAATTTAGGAGAGTTGACCACAACTCCATCACTTACGAAGCGGGCATCTATACCGCAACAACGAACGGGCGTCCGAACACCCAAGTGTCCGCGCTGACGAAGCCGGGCTCACTGAGCGTGGGAATCAACTCGTTCACGACCTCCGGCATCGATCTGGATGCCAACACGACCTATCTCTTTGTCTTGGACGTGTCTAGTGCGTCTGGGGATCACTCACAGAGAGTGAACCTGACGCTGTCGGACAATGAAGCTCCCGCCGCGCCGGGTTGGAGTATGGCGAACACAGTACTTGGACGAGACTTCGGTACAACTGGCTCCTGGAGTTCCAGAACCTACGCCGTCCAGATCGACATCAAGGGCTACGCCAAGGACACCACAGCCCCGACCTTCTCCAGCGCGACGGTGGACGAGACCACGCTGATCGTGACCTTCAACGAGGACCTGGACACGAATTCGGCGCCGGCGGGCGCCGCGTTCGCGGTGACGTCCTCCGAGAGCGCCGTCGCGCACCGGGGCACAGGCACGGCGACCGTCTCCGGCAAGACGGTGACGGTGACTCTTGACAGCGCGGTACCGCACGGCGGGTCGGTGTCGATGTTTTACACCGCGGTCCATGCAGGCGGCGAGGACAAGCTGGTGAAAGATACCGCCGGCAACGCGGCGGCGAGCTTCGTGAGCCAGCCCGTGACCAACAACTCGCCGCTGGTGATCGACGCGATAACGGATCTGATTCCGGGCATACCAGTACGCTTCATGCCCAGCGAGCTGATCAGTGGCGTGGATCCCGACGCCACCTACACGTTCGCAACCGAAACGAGCGAACTGGCGGTCGTGTGGCACGATGGATATCCGAAAAAGGATACCCTGACCCCTCCAACTCCATTACCACCAAACGTCAATCCGCCCTCCTTCCTGTCCTTCAGGACCAAGTTCAGCTACGAACTGGCCGGTCTCTCGCCGAAGCCGTCCAATCCCTTCACGTTCTGGGTCAGGATCACGGCGACGAAGGACATGACCGAGAAGAGTGTAAGGAAGCGGTTCCGCGTCAGCTACGTGGATGACGTCACGCCGGCCCGGGCTACCGGCGCCCGGGTCAACGGCTGCGGGGATACCGTGACCGTCACCTTTAACGAGCCGGTGCTGCCTGCCACCGACGGATCCGGGATCACCGTCGCGGTCGACGGCACCGAGCGTAATCTGGCGGCCGGGGACCCGGCCGCGGAGCCGCCGGTGGTGCCGCTCGCGGTCTCCGACGGCGCGCTCGTGCTGACTTTGGCCACGGCGGTCACCGCGGACGAGAGTGTCACGGTGGCCTACGTCGGCGACTCGGTGGGGGACAACAGGAAGTTGCGGAACGCCGCCGGGAACCCGGTGCCGAACTTCACCCGCACGGCGGATGTCAGCCTCGTGGGAGACTGCACGGCGCCCACGGCCAGGCAGGCCCGGTTCTCCGGGCGGACGGTGACCGTCGCCTTCGACGAGGCGCTAGCGCCGTCGTCGCCGCCGCATCCGGAGGATTTTACCTTCGAGAACCAGGAGGGCTTTTCCTATGACATCACCGCCGCCGCGATCGCCTTCGACGTGCTCACGCTTACCCTGTCGCATGATCTTGCGTACAACGTGACGTTCCAGGTGGGCTATACGCCGGGCACCGGCCCGCTGCGTGACGCCGCGGAAAACCCGGTGGCGACGTTCTCCGGGCTATCCGCCATCTACAGCGAGGCTCCGGCCAAGGGCGGCCCCCCGCAGTTCACCGGCACCGTTTCGGATCTGACGGTCTACACGGGCGCCACATCGTCGTATTCCTTGACCCTGCCGGACGCCACGGGGGGTGTGGACCCGCTCCTCTACTACCTGAACCAGGGGCCCATCAGTGATGGTGCCCAGATAACGCTGCCGGACGGGCTCACATGGCAGCAGGGGGCAGAAGCCGCCGGCGAGCGGCGGTTGGCGCTCGGCGTGGTCCCGGGGGACATGACCCAGGGGACCTACAACATGACGTACGCGGTGTACGGCCGCGACGACGGGAGCGCAGAGCGGAGCGACGAGACGAATTTCCAGATACGGGTCGTGACCAGGGACTCGCCGACGATGCAGCCCAGGGACACCGCGGCGCCGAGGCTTGTGGCCGCGACGGCGGACACGAGTGGGGGACCGACGCAGACTCTGATCATGACTTATAACGAACTCCTTGACGAGAGCGTCATGCCGGGTTTGGGTAGGTTCGCTCTTCGGTTCACAACCACCGTTAGCCACTCGGGATCCCTGGATCCCACCGCCGCCCGGGTAATGGGCAGACAAGTGATCCTGACCTTTGGTGAGAACATCAACCCGGGCGACGGGATGGAACTGACTTACCTCGGCTACGTAGACGACACCTCTCTTGAGAGCATCGCGGGCCGCGCCGTGGTGGACATCGCGGGCAACTCCGCGGGCTTCGTCCGCGCCCGACGGGTGACCCACGGTCCGCCTCCGCCGGTGACCACCACGCCGCCTCGGACCACTACTCCTACTACTCCTACTACTCCCACTACTCCTACTACTCCTGATCCGGAAGAGGAAGAAGAGATACGCACCGTTTCCGACGTGAACGATGATCCTCAGCGTCTCCGGAGTTTCGTAGAGTACGCGGCGGAGCAAATAGAGGAACTGGAGACCTTCGAAGATACGCTAAGCCTCCTTGAGGAATTCAGGGAGGAAGGAGACTGGAATAACAACAGCTCCAGTCCCAGCCCCATCTACTTTGTTGTTCTCACCGGAAAGGGCGGCGTGTACTTCCACGCCACCAAGAGGGAAGCCGAGGAGATGGACTGGTCCGGGGTTCTTTCCTGCGAAGGAGGAGAGTCAGTGCTGACTCTGGGTATGGAAGAGGTATGTCCCATAGTGTACGAGAGAGAGAGAAACGGTTACGCCCGCAAGTTCTCCGCCCCTCAAGCTCCCCTGGCCCTCAAAGAAGATGAGTTCATCCTTGTGGGGGGTTTTAATGGAGATCCCCAGGAAGTAGAACCTTTTAGAGAAGAAGGTAAGACGATCGAGGGACCCCAAACCCCGGCGGGGGATGTGAATACCGACGAAGATCTGATGGGATTCGTTGAGAACGCGGCAAGCGCCCTAAAAGAAGCCTACAGGGATGAAATGGACCCGGCGCAGTTTCGGGGAACTCTCCGGGCTGAGGATGGGCCGTGGAGAGAAGGGGAAGTCTATGTTTACATCATGGATGAGGAGACGGGGAAAGTGATATTCGACGGCGGGGACAGGAGCAGGGAGCAGGAGCGCAGGCAAGTAGATCATATTGAAGAGATCTTTGAATACACGGAAGACGGCTTGCCCGTAAGGGGCTACGCCGTGAGGGTGGGAATTCCCCCGGACGGGGATGAAAGCCGCGTATACATAGTGGGTTCCGGTTACGTTGCGGAGGAAGAGCCGGAAGAGCCGATGGAGCCGGAAGAGCCGATGAAGCCGGAAGAACCGATGAAGCCGGAAGAACCGATGAAGCCGGAAGAACCGATGAAGCCGGAAGAACCGATGAAGCCGGAAGAACCGATGGAGCCGGAAGAACCGATGGAGCCGCCGCCGATGGGTGAAAGCGACGGGGGCGGAGGCTGCGCCATGGGAGGAAGCGGAAGCGGAGGAGCGTCCGGTCTGCTGCTCGCAATGCTGCTCCTTGTTCTTGCGGTCTCGCTTAAAAGACGTCTGGAGAAAGACCAGGAAGAAAACAATCGATCTTCCGTTACCTGTACAGCGCAAATCCCTCGTATTTGATACCCGGTTGACAACAAGCCTAGAAGATGTAGAATTTGACCTTCAATTTGTAAACCCCGGAGGATTTTTATGAGCCTTAGAACGAAATCGGCGCAGAAACAACATCGCCAGAGCCTCAAAAGACGAGAGAGAAACAGGTTCGTGACATCCACTCTCAAGACCAAGATCAAGCGTTACTCCGAAGCTCTTGGGAGCGAGGATCTCGAAAAATCCCAGGCTCTTCTCAAGGAACTGGTTTCTCTTACCGACAAGGCTGCCACGAAAGGGGTTATTCACAGGAAAAAAGCCTCGAGATACGTATCGAGGTTCTCAAAGAAGCTTTCGGATCTCAGCCAAAGCGCTGGTTCTTAGGCTCTCCGCGAGCAGATTCCCAGAAGAAGTTTCTCAAGAAGTATGTAATTGTTCCCGGAACTGTTTTTCATTCCGTAGTCCGTTTCCTCTATGAGACCCAGTATCCTGCCGAGATCGTTTTCCCTGAAGTTGCGCACGCTTTTTTTCAGGTAAAAGACCGCCCCGCGGGACGTCTTGATGGCTTTCGCGATTCCTTCGTCCGATTTTCCTTCCCGAAGGAATTGAGAGACCTTGAATATCTGGCGGAATCTCCAGGCTATCATGTAGAGGATGGAGAGGGGGTCTTCCCTGTTTCTCTCAAGTTCCCGCAGTATCCTGAGAGACCCCCGCAGGTCCCTGTTTGAAAGCGCCGTTGAGAGGGAGAACACGTTCTCGGTGCTCCGTTTTTCCATAAGCCCCCGCAAATCCTCCTCGCCTATGGATTTTCCCCCGTCAACGTAGAGGGATATTTTCTCAAGCTCGTTTCTAACGAGGTTCATGTCTTCGCCGAGCATGGTCTTTATGAAACCGACAGCTCCCGGGGCAAGGGACATTCCGAGTCTCTCCGCGAGGCGTCTTATCTCCCGCTCGGTATTGGCGCCCCTGTCAAGGTCAACGAGCCTTATACTCTTTGCGGGTTTCGCCTTGCTTTTTCGGGATCCCCCGGAGAGCAGGACCAGAACGGAGAAAGAAGCGGGAGCCGCGGCGTAATTGCCGAGCAGATCAAGATCGTATTTTCCCAGGCCGTCGTATCCCTTGACCGCGATCAGTTTCTTCTCGTGGAACATGGGCAGGGTCCGCGCGTCCTCGAGTATTTCCGGGAGGGACACGTCATCGAGGTTCCTGCTTTCAAAAAGAAGCTTGGGGGAAGCGGCCGAGAGCTCTTCTTTAAGTTTCTCGATGAACTCTTCGGCCAGAAGATGCTGTGAGCTTTTAAGTACGGTGACCGGATGGATGTCTTTGTTTTTCTCTTGAGACACTGCCTGCTTTTTCTCCTCGGCCGAAGGGGCCCGCGGGCGGAGCCTTACCGGCTGTTTATTTCAAGCTCGCTGAAAAAATATCCTATTTCGTAGGCGGCCGATTCGGGGGAATCTGACCCGTGTACTATGTTTTTTTCTATGCCGGATGCGAAATCTTTTCTTATGGTTCCGGGCTCCGCTTCCTCGGGGTTCGTGGCTCCCATGATGGCCCTTACCCTCGAGATGGCCCCTTCTCCCTCAAGAACCATCACCACGCAAGGTCCCGAGGACATGAAGTCCGTGAGGCTCGAGAAAAAAGGCCTTTCCCTGTGTACGTGGTAGAATCCCTCGGCCTGTTTTTTCGAGAGGTGTATCATCTTGAGCGCTACTGCGCTTATTCCGTTCTGCTCGAACCTTCGGAGAACCTCTCCGATCAGGTTTCCTCCGACTCCGTCGGGTTTTACTATCGATAATGTTTTTTCCATTTTTCTGCCTCCATTTGTGTGCGAAATAACTGCTTGATTCTTAACTTCGCGGCGGGGTTTAAAACGGGTTTCGCCGCTTCGGGGGGAACTGGATCCCGTATCTAGTATTCCTTTTCAAGTTTCTCTACGAGGTTCTTTCTTCTTCTGATGCTTTTTATTCTAAGATATACATTGTGCTTGAGATCCAGGGTGATCGGCAGGCCAAATTCCCTGCTTACCATCTCACAGAGCTTTTTCCCCTTAATGCCTGGTTCCCGGGAGACTGTGTCTGTTATGAAAGATCTGATTTTCCTTTTCTGACTGCCTTCCGCACTGTCCAGAATCTTGTCTCTCTGGGAAGCGGTGAGTTTTTTCAAATAAGCGACCACCTCCGTCAGGGTAGGTTCGCTGTCTCCGGGTTTCCTCCGGGTCTTTTCTATAGCTATTCTTATGAATTCGCTTATGTTTATCGCTTTTCGCTCGGCGGTGGAACGTACGTAGTTGTAATCACTCTCGGGGAGTCTGAAACTCAGAAGCTTGCCTTTGCGGGCGGAAGCCATAAATCACTCCGGAAAACCAGATTCCGGTTATCAGGCGGGGACTGCTTGAGAAAACCCCGCAACCGGTTTCAAAACTAGATTCTAATTATTACGGTATCAAGAATCAAGGGTTTGTTATATAACGTCCGTAGCGAATTGCGAGGAGGGCGGTCTGAGACGCACTCCGTGCGCGGCGGCTGCAGCTGCGCTTAAAACGGCAGTCGCACGCCTCTCCCCGCGACGGAACCTCGCTTCAGATGTGGAGGATATTAACTTCTTTGGGGGCAAAGCTCGAAGCGGTTTTAGTGCTATGAGCAAGTTCAGATTATTTTCTGCAGAGCCCCGCAGGGGGGGCGTGTTCTCGTTCGGATTCCTTTTTTTTCTCCTGACCCTCCTCTCCGCGGTTAAGTGGAAAAGCTTCCCCAAAGAGGGTTGATACCCTCTCCGGACGTATCGCCGCGGTTTCTTGATCACCCGGCCTTTTTAATGTGGACAATCCCTGTTTTCGTCCTGTATAATGTTGCCCCAAGGGGTTTTAGAGGAAAAAGGAATTAGCGCGAAAAGCTTAACCTCATTGGGTTGCTTTTCCTCGTCTTTTTTAAATCATATCCGAATCTTACAATCTTGGAGGCAGCATAAATGGAAAGGTTTGTTATTCCCCATCAGCATGAAATAACTAAAGAGGACAGAAGAAGGCTAAACGGCCACGGTTCTTTGATTCTCTGGTTCACGGGACTACCGAGTTCCGGGAAATCCACTCTTGCAAACGAACTTGAAAAGGAACTTATACAGAGAAACCACCGCACCTACATACTGGACGGAGATAACGTGAGAATGGGTCTCTGCAAGGACCTCGGTTTTTCCGCCGAGGACCGCGAGGAGAACATAAGGAGAATAGGGGAAGTGTCGAAGCTTTTCATGGACGCGGGAGTTTTGGTGCTCTCAGCTTTCGTTTCTCCCTACCGCGCCGACCGTGACGCCATAAGGGAGCTTGTGGAAGAGGGAGAATTCATTGAAGTATTCGTCGACTGCTCCGTTGAGCAGTGCGAGCAGCGGGACGTAAAGGGGCTTTACAAGAAGGCCAGAGAGGGGGTCATAAAGGGATTTACGGGAATTGACGACCCGTACGAAGAGCCTTCGAACCCAGAGATCGTGGTCGACACGGAGAAACACTCGCTCGAGGAGTGCAAGCAGCAGATACTCGATTACCTGATCGCGCGCGACACGGTGAACATGGGATAAGGGAAACCCGGGCGCCTTCTCTCCGTAGCCGCTTCCGTTATTTGCGGTTATGGATCATAATAATAAGATTGCGTTAAAGTTTTTCTGAGAAACAAAGATGTCTCTTTCAAACGATGAATCGGGGTCTTTTGACTCAATGAGCCCTGCGGAGCTGATCGGCGGTATCGCGGAGAATTCAAGAAAAGCCTCAAGGACTCTGGCTTCCGCCCCGTCTTCTCAGAAAAACGACTTTCTTCTGCGCTTTGCGGGACTTCTGGCAGGGGAAACCGACAGTCTGCTCACAGAGAACGCGAAGGACATTTCCGACGCCGAGGAAAAAGGCCTCTCGGCCGCCCTTGTCGACCGCCTGAGGCTTACCCCTTCGAGGATAAGTGCCCTGGCCGACGGGCTTCGGGAGATAGCGGAGCTTCCCGACCCCGTGGGCAAGATATCGGCTAAGTGGGACAGGCCGAACGGGATTTCGGTTGAGAAAAAAAGGATCCCTCTCGGCGTTATAGGAATCATTTACGAGTCAAGGCCCGGGGTGACGGCCGATGCCGCGGGACTCTGCGTCAAATCGGGCAATTCCGTGATCCTCCGCGGCGGTTCTGAAACGATAAGATCCAACCTGGCCATTTCCCGGCTTATGGCCGATTCCCTTTCCCAAAGCGGTCTTTCTCCCTACACTGCACAGGTTGTTCCGGTTGCCGACAGGGAAGTCGTGACCGAGATGCTCAAGCTCGAAGACAAAATAGATCTTATTATCCCAAGGGGAGGGGAGGGCCTGATACGGTTTGTCGCCGAGAACTCCCGTATACCCGTGCTGAAGCACTATAAGGGTGTCTGCCACGTCTACGTGGATGAGCACGCCGATCTGGCGATGGCCGAGGAAATCTGCCGAAACGCGAAGGTCCAGAGACCCGGTGTGTGCAATTCGATGGAGACCATGCTTGTGCACTCCTCTGTGGCCGGCGACTTTCTGCCCGCCGCCATAGAGAGACTCGAGTCCGAAGGAGTCACGATAAAGGGCTGTGAGAACACAAGAGAGCTTCTTCCCCAGGTGGCCCCGGCTACAGAAGAGGACTGGTACGAGGAGTATCTTGACCTTGTCCTAAACGTAAGGGTTGTTCCCACGATTGATGAGGCCATAGACCATATACAGACTTACGGCTCCATGCACACAGACGCAATAGTTACGGAATATCCTGAAAACTCTGAGAAATTCGTAAAAGAAGTGGATTCCTCCGCGGTCATGGTCAATACGTCGACCAGGTTCAATGACGGCTTCCAGCTGGGCCTTGGCGCCGAAATAGGCATAAGCACTTCGAAACTGCACGCGTTCGGTCCCATGGGGCTTGAGGAACTCACGACCTCTAAGTTCGTGGTAAGAGGGGACGGCCAGGTAAGAACCTGAACCCCGGGGCGGCCCGGGAGAATTTTCGCGGAGCGCCCCGGTTCCGCAAAGGCCCTTCGGGGGGCCGGAAAGACATATGCTTGTTGAGCTCAGGCTTAAGAATTTTGCCATAATAGACGACATTTCCATTAATTTTGGGGACAACCTTAACATAATCACCGGGGAGACGGGCACGGGTAAATCCCTGATCGTCGACGCGATAAACATAATCCTCGGTGACAGGTTTACCGCGGAGCAGGTTAAATCAGGCGATAAACAGGCATCCGTGGAAGCGCTTTTCGAGGTTCCGGGCGATTCCGGCGTCGGGGAGAGACTTGAGCGCTTCGGCATCGGGGAGGGAGAGGGGGAGCTTATCGTAAAAAGGGTCTTTAATCCGGGCGGGAAGAACAGGATATATATAAACGGTTCGATAGTGACGCTCGGGACACTTTCGGAAGTGACCGATGGTCTGGTTAACATGTTTGGCCAGCATGAACATCAGAGCCTCCTTAAGAAAAACAATTATTTAAGTTATATAGACGCTTTTTCTAAACTTGAACATGAAGTCTCCGGATACAAGGCCGCATACGCAGAATTTGTGCGTGCGGAGAGCGAGTTTGAGGCTCTCGGAGAAAAAGAGCGGGAAGGGGCTGAAAAAGAGGATTACCTCAGGTTCCAGGCGGAAGAGATAAAAAAGGTCTCCCCCGCGCCGAATGAGGACTCCGAGCTTGAAGCTGAGAGAGTGAGGCTTGAGAACTCTGAGAGGTTCTCATCTTCGCTCACAAGTGCGACCGGGCTTGTGTATGAGGGAGAGAGTTCGGCAATTGGCTTTCTGAAACAGGCCCTCTCGCATCTTGAGCGGGTTTCTGACCTTGATTCCTCTTTAGGGGAGCTTCGCGACAGAATCGCAGCAGTACTTATAGAAACCGAGGATGTTTTTTACGGTCTCAGCGAGTTTGCGGGGAAAATCGAGCATAACCCGGAGAGGCTTGAAGACGTACTCTCGAGGCTTGAGGAGATAGGCAGGCTTAAGAGAAAGCACGGGGACTCGATCGAGGAAATAATAAAAAAACAGCGGCAGATCGAATCCGAGCTCGATGGTCTTGAGAACTCGGCCGAGATGATGGGGGAAATCGAGCGCAAAAGGGATATTCTGCGGGAAAAGACCTCCGTCGCCGCCTCTTCGATATCGGCTAAAAGAAAAGCGGGGGCCAGGCGTCTTGAGGAGCTTTTCTCGGAGCAGGCCGAGTCTGTGGGACTTAAAAACGCCCGCTTTGAGGTGGGATTCACAGAAAAAGACCTCTCTGCAGACGGCTGTGACAGCGTGCAGTTTCTTTTCTCGGCCAACCCGGGTCAGGCTCCGAGGCCCGTTAACAGGGTCGCTTCAGGCGGAGAACTCTCAAGAATAATGCTTCTGCTTAAAAGCTTTGTTTCCACGGGCGATGCCGGCTCGATTTTCATATTTGACGAGGTGGATGCGGGGATAGGGGGAGTCGTGGCCGAGAGCATAGGAAAGAAAATAAAGGATCTCTCGGACCGGAGCCAGGTCGTGTGCATAACCCACCTTCCCCAGGTCGCCAAGTTCGCAAACACCCACCTGCTCGTGGCAAAGGAGTTTGACGAGGGCGAAACGGAGGTCTCGGTGGACGCCCTAGGTGAAGAAGAGAGGGTAGTGGAAATCGGCAGGATGCTTGCCGGAAAAAGCGTGTCCAAAAAGACTTTTGAAGTCGCCCGCGAGCTTATAAAAGGAGCTAGTCGCAATAGTCTCTCATAAAGCGGTATGGAAGAACCGGCTTGAATTCAGGCGACTTCACTCTTGGTCAAAACCGGCAAATTCCTCCGCCACGATAGCTTCAAGTGAGGCAACCTCGCTTTCCGTAAGCCTGGCGAATTCTTTTTTGCGGCGCCCCTTGGGAAGAACTCCCCCGTTGCGACGAATGAGCATAATGATGTCTTCCGCTGTCCGTCCCGGCATTTCAAAGGCGTTTATGATCCGCCTCACGGCAGTGTCATGGCGCTTTAGGTAGTCGATTTCACGCGGCAGGTCGGATTCTGTCGTTTGCAGAATACAGTCGTAGAGAAATTCCGCCTCGTTTGTGCAGTCGTAATAGCGGTAGAGATCCGAGGTATCGTTTGTGACCTCCACGTTGCCGTCCGGTAACGCCCTCCAGTATATGAACTGCATCAGGGGGCCCGAATGCGCCCGTAATGTAGCTCCGTAGTCATCTATGCGGTTCAGCATTACGGATGAAACGGGAAATACCATCTCCGGGGGCGTGAATTTGCGCTCTGCCAGGATCTGATGAATCAGGCAGCGGTGCAGACGTCCGTTTCCGTCGGTAAACGGATGAATGTATACGAACCCGAATGCCACGCAGGCGGCATGGAGAACGGGGTCGACGCCTGAATCGCGCAGACGGTCTCCGCATTCGTTAAGTGCGGTCATTACACACTCAACATCGTCGTGACGTGCGCCTATAAACTCGGGCAGTGGCTCGTAGTTGCGGTTGCGATGGCCCAGAAACACTTCTTCGGTTCTGTATCCCGTGGTTTTGAACCGGTCGTCGCCCATCAGAACGCTGTGAAGACGATAAATTTCCGCTTGGCGGAGGGGTCTTTTCCCCGCCTCCATAACCGCGCGTCCCCATCGTTCGAGCCGATTAACCGGCGGACGTTCTCCCTCGATCTCAAAACTCGCCCGGCTGTCTTCAAGCAACACGAAGCTTGCGGCGCGCGCAATGAGTTGCGTGCCGACCTTTCCGATTGTATCCCGCGTCTTTGCCGAGAGGTCAAGAGCAATCATTTTTTCGAGTTTTGGAGTTCGCCTTATGATGGGACAGAGCCCCCCGGTACCCAGAAGATTGTTGCGGACTCGGTGTCGTGGTGAAACCATCCGTTCGCCCGTATAGTAGCGGTCCGGATCAAGGGCGTCGACAGCCGTCACTGCCGGAGCGTCTGGGATGTCGAGGCGCTTGCCGGTTAGAGTCTCAAAGAAAAACCAGATCTTCCGCGCGATGGCCCCTCTCGGCTTGCTGCGGATCATTTCGACAAGCGTGGTTTCGGGGACCGCTTGGAGAATTCTTTTGAGGACCAGAAGATCGATCGTTTCATGGCGCATTGCGAAGGTCAAGTGTCCTTCGAGCGTCGATTCGGGGCGATATCTCTTGTCGTAGACATTCCAGGCGCCGTCGCTTCGTCTGCTTCCTCGAACATGCTTTTGCGAAACGCAGGAGAGATTGCGGACTGGCACGGCAACGTCGAGTGAGTGGACTAGGGCGGACCAGCCGACCAGCTCTGTACCCCGTGGCAGGGGACTGCCCTGAAAGAAATCTGGTGTTACGCTCTGTATTTGCATTGTTCGAAAATCCTTTATGTCTGTCGAAATATGCTATATAAACTCCAATTATGTCGAGTTTTCATATTTTATCTTTTACAATGTCGAAAATCAAGGATTTACGTCGAAAGTTATATTATTGATGTTAGAAATGTCGAAAACCGGTTATGCAGTTTGCGCTGTGAGTCGGGTTCAAGAAATCGTGTGGATAAACAGTTTCAGCTCTGGAAAAGGTACAAGAACATCTGTTCAGATGAAAGCCAGAATCTGACCCGGTAAAACCCTGCCTCGTGTCTTATGAGAAACGTGGACTAGCCGAGCGCTTTTGCCTGATATGAACAGAAAACCACCGCGGTGAGGACAGTTGTCCAGAGTCCGTTTTTATCCCCGACGGCCGTCTGCGTTACGTTTCTGCTTTTTACCTTGTGCCCGCTTATCTCCCATATGTCCTTCTGTTCGTCATAACTTTTATCGGAGTCAAAGGGAGCGCCTAGCGTGGTAGCGAGCATGTAAGCGGCCAGATCTTCGGCGTATTCTCCCGCTATGACTTCCTTCTGCCCGTAGCTGTGGTGTTCCGAAATATAGCCGTAGCGTGTCTTGTCCTTCGGGATCGCGAGGCCGGTGGACGCGGCGATGAGCCTGCTGGGCTCGTTTGTGGAGTTCTCGCTCATTACCACAAACGCTATCTGTCCGGGGGAGAGCATGGTGAGTCCCTGCTTTCTGCTTATAAGCTGGCAGCCCGGGGGGAATATGCTTGAGACCTTGACTAAGTTGAACTGGGCGATGCCAGCGTCTCTTAAGGCAAGTTCAAAGCTTGAGAGCCTTTCCTTGTGCTTACCCACGCCCTTTGTGACAAAAGCCTTTGTCGGGGTCAACTCACCACTCCTTATAAACCTGCATTCAAGTTATATTTACGGGGTAGTTTTGTCAAACGAGGACTTACAAGGATGAAATTCGGAGCGCATGTTTCAATAGCCGGTGGGATCGAGAACGCCCCGCTTAGGGCCAGGGAGCTTGGGTGCGAGTGCTTTCAGATGTTTACCCGCTCTCCAAGGGGCGGCACGCCCCCTGAGCTTGAAAGGAGCCTGCTTGAGAGCTTTTCCCTTAACTGCTCCGAGGTTGGTATAAGCGATTACTACGTTCACACTCCCTATTTCATAAACTTGGCCTCCGGGAAGGAGGATCTGAGGGGAAAAAGCGTAGCTCTGGTAAGAGAGGAACTTGAGAGATCAAGCGCTTTGGGAGTTAAGTACATGATGACCCATATAGGAAGCTCAAAGGGGCTTCAGAGAGAGAAGGCTGTAAGCAACGTGGTTGACTCCATTTCGGGGGTTCTTCGGGGTTACAGCGGCACAACACAGCTTCTGCTTGAGAACACGGCGGGCCAGGGCGATACCATAGGGGCGAGTTTCGAGGAGATCTCATTCATACTCAAGCGCGTGGCATATGACGGTCTGGGGGTCTGCATAGATACCGCCCACATGTTTGCCTCCGGATACGACATAAGGACCCATGAGGGCGTAGAGGAACTTGTAGAGGGCATTAACTCCGAATTCGAACCCCAAACGGTGAAACTCGTTCACGCGAACGATTCCAAGGTCGAGTTTAACTCAAGCAAGGACCGCCATGAGCATCCGGGAGAGGGAAAAATAGGGATCGACTGCTTCCGGGCGATGATCGAAAACCCGTTTTTCGAGAATCTTGACATGATAGTGGAGATGCCACCTCCCGAAGTGGCAAAAGACGTTGAGCTTCTTAAGAGACTAAGGGACGCTGGTTAGGGCAAAAGCGAAAAGCCGCTTTCTCCGGTCTTCCGACTATCGACGTAGACATTGTTTTCCCCGTCAATCGCGACCCTTGCGTTTGCTATCAGATCATGGACCACGAAGGGAAACAGTTTCCACTCGCCCTGTTCTCTGATTTTCTTTTCCATCGCCGCCACGTCCCCGATGCCGAAGCCCTCAAGCGATATGTCGGCCGACTGGGCTATCACGGTTCCGAACCTTGTTTCGGGGTCGTTTTCAAGATAGACGGTGCATCTTATGGCTCTCTCGCCGTTCTCTAGCGCCTGGACGCACGCGGTTTTGCCTCTTACGAGATAATCTCTGGTCGTGTCCCCCGGGTAGAGGTTTAGAATCCTGTTTGGAAACCTTTCGGTAAACAGGCGGCTTAGCCTTCTTCTGTAGCCCGCCAGTACCACGAGATCTGGCTCAAAGAATTCTTCGATATGCGAAATAACGGCCGAATCGTAAAGAATTCGACCATCCTCGTCTGAGGGGCGTTTTCCCAAGTCGGCGAAGAATTTCTCGGAACTTATGGAGGAGGTTTCGATCCCCAGCGCTTCTGCCTTTTCGAGAACCGCGGCCTCGGGGCTGTTTGAAAAAACATGCTCTACGGCCCCGTAGTTTTTTCCTCCCCCGTATTGTTCAAGTTGCATCTGCCTTGAGTGTATTTTCTCGAAATTTGTCCCTCTGCCCGAGGCAAGCACCAGGATTTTCATCGGGCGGCTGGTATCTGAGTAAAGCGGCGTTATTTGCATTGATGCTCTTATCGTTTAATTTTTATGCGATTCAACGCAAGGGTGACTCGGTATGGAGGAAAACAGAAACCTGATCACGAGAATCGCGACTGCCGTCGTGGCGGTACCGATACTTCTCCTTATATTCTACCACGGGGGAGTTTACTATCTCGCTTTCATGTGCGCGCTCGGAGCCTTGTGCTCTCTTGAGTTCTTCGCGCTTGCGGATCCCGATATACGGGAGACGAGAAAGATTTACATCACGGCTATTTCCCTGCTTCTGATCATAAGCGCGTTCTTTGACTTCATGCTCATGAGCCTTTTATTCACCTTCCTGATATTTCTCTCAATAATACTCGAGTTCCGTAAAAAGGATTTCAGCGACTGCCTGCAGGATCTGGGCATGACCCTTCTGCCGCTTATATACTTTGGCTGGATGCTGGCCCACGGAGTGCTGCTTAGAAATATCTCGGGCGACGCGAACACGGGGGACTACGGTTTTCTCTATGGGGGTCCCGGGGACATAGGATTTTTCCTTGTGGTGCTTGCCGTTTCCTGCACTTTTCTTAACGACGCCGGGGCGTATTTCTTCGGAAAAAGTTTCGGGAGAAAGAAACTTGCACGTCACATAAGTTCAGGCAAGACCGTTGTGGGGCTCATCGGGGGGTTAGTTGTTTCGGTCATAGGCGCCTTCGTGGTGAATCTCATATTCAGCAACCCTCTTCCCGCGGTCTGGGTAGTTGTTTACGCGGTAGTAATAGTCGTGGCCGCGGTTGCGGGCGATCTTTTCGAATCCACCATAAAAAGGGGGGCGGGGGTAAAGGACTCGGGCTCCCTGATCCCGGGACACGGCGGGGTGCTTGACAGGTTCGACAGCCTGATATTCGTTTTCCCCTGTACATACTACATTTCCCTGGTTTTCTATCGTCTCGCCGAGACAGGCGCCGCCATATAAGAGATAAAGATGGAAATATTCATAGTGGACAGGGAGAAGTTCATTGACGCCCCCGCCAGGGAAAACCTAGTCCGTCTGGTTGAAAAAATACTCCTATACCTTGATCTCTCCGCCAGAAGCGAGCTCTGCGTCTCGCTTGTAAGCGACGCAGACATGAGGGGGCTTAACAGGCAATACAGGCAGATCGACACCACTACGGATGTTCTCTGCTTTCCGCAGGAAAGCGAAGCGAACCCCGATCTTCTGGGCGATATAGTGATATCCTACGAAACGGCCATCCGCCACTCCCGAAGGCTTGAGATTACGGTTGAAGAGGAACTGCGTTTGCTCGTGGTTCACGCGGTCCTGCACCTGCTAGGATTCGATCATAAAAAGAAAAAAAAAAGGGAGACTATGCGCGAGAAGGAAAAAGAGGTGCTTAACTACCTTGCCGGGGCGGAATAGGGCGCGCCGGTTACCCGGGTTCCCCCAGATCTTCCTTGATTTTCTCGATTTCCTTTACGGTAGGGAGATCCTTTATGTTTTTAAGGCCGAATGTCTCGAGAAAAAGGTCAGTGGTCCTGTAGAGAAAAGGCTTTCCCGGAACATCCTTTCTTCCGGATATCTCGATGAACCTCCTCTCAAGGAGCATGCTTACGCTGCTTGAGCAATCCACTCCTCTTATCTTCTCGACCTCGATTTTCGTAACGGGCTGCTTGTAGGCTACTATCGCCAGCACTTCAAGCGCGGCTTTTGAGAGCCTGAATTTTTTTATTTCCTTGTTAAACTCGACTATGTATTCCGAGTACTCGGGACGGGTTCTGAACTGGTAGCCCCCGGCGATGTTGCTTAGGATGAAACTTCTTCCCATGCCGTCCCACTGCTCCTCAAGCTCGCTTAACGCGTCGGTTATTTCGTTTTTCTCAAAGTCTTTCAGGAAGTCCGATATTTCCTGAATTGTCAGAGGGGCTTTAGAGACGAATATCAAGCATTCTATTATGTTTACAAGAGGGCTTCTGTCATTCATTTCACTGTTTCAGAATTATTTTTAGAGGTTCTTCAAAGGTCGGCTGAAAAACGTCCAGAGCACCGTCTTTCAGCAGCTCAAGTATCGAGATAAAGGTTACCACGAGTTTCATCCGGTTTATATCCCCTTCGAAAAGATCCTCGAAGAAAACCTCTTTTTCTCTTTTCATTATTTCAATCAGCTGGTTTTTTCTTTCTTCAACCGTGTAGGTCTGCGAACTGAAGAATATGTCTTCGGTTTCAGATTTCTTCCTGTCGCTGTATATCTTTGAGAAAGTATCTACCAGGGCCCAGAGGTCGAATTTTACGAATTCCGTTTCTTCCGTGGGTTCTCCGAACTCCTCCTTGCGGTCATAACCCGCCAGGAAGACGTCTTTTCCGAGAATCTCCATCCCTCCAAGCTCAGCCGCCGCATCTCTGTACCTCTCATACTCAAGCAGTCGCCTTACAAGCTCTTCCCTGGGGTCCTGCTCCTCCTCTTCCCCCTCATCCTTTATCCTGGGAAGAAGCATCCGCGATTTTATGTAGCCGAGTTCGGCCGCCATGGACAGGTAGTCTCCCACGACCTCGAGGTTTACCTTCTTCAGAAAGTCCAGGTACTCGAGGTACTGCTCGGTTATGCGCGCGATGGGTATGTCGTAGATGTCCACCTCGTCTTTTTTTATGAGGTGGAGCAACAGGTCGAGGGGCCCGTTGAATATATCAAGCGTTACGCTGTAGGCCGACTGCGGGTCCTCGGTTTTTCCGTTTCTCTCAGTGATCACTTATGGATTCATCGCCCGGACGAGAATCTCGAGTTCGCTCGGGCTGAAATTGCACGTTTGTATAAAGATACCCACCGGAACGAATATAAAGTAACTCAAGAATTTTCCGCCGAACAAAAAGAGGCCGAAAAGAATGAATATTCCGTAAGTTTCAAATCTTGCGTACCTGTAAGCGAGACTGTCAGGTAGGAGTCCGTAGAGCACCCGCGAGCCGTCAAGCGGCGGAACCGGGAGCATGTTGAATACGGCAAGCACTATTCCTATGTATATGAACCAAACGAGCATCCGCACGGCCACATCGACCCCGCTTCCGGGAAGTATCACCGCGAAGTTCTCAAATACCGCCTTTAGAACCACGGCCGCGGCAATAGCGGTCAGAATGTTGGATACAGGACCCGCAATCGCGACCAGCAGCATGTCCTTTTTCGGGTTCCTGAAGTTTCTCGGGTCCACGGGAACGGGCTTTGCCCATCCGAAATGCACTATGAAAAGCAGCAGGGTTCCAAGGAGGTCGAGGTGCACAAGGGGGTTAAGCGACAGTCGCCCCTGGTCCTTCGCGGTGTCGTCCCCGAGCCTGTGGGCCACAAGAGCGTGGGCGTACTCATGTATGGTAAGGGAAAAAAGAATTACGGGGATCAGTATTATGTAGAAACTGTAGTTCATATCTATAAGTTTACGCTCTCGGGTGAGATTTTTCGTGTATGCGTTTCAGCCTTTCCTTCTCAACGTAAGTGTATATCTGGGTCGTGGATATGTCTGAGTGGCCGAGCATCGCCTGTATGGCGCGCAGGTCGGCTCCGCGCTCGAGCAGATGGGTGGCGAAGGAGTGGCGGAGCACGTGAGGGGTTATGTGAGAGTGAATGCCGGCTGAGAGCGCGTAGTCCTTTATTATGCGCCAGAAACGCTGACGGCTCATCTTGGAACCCGTTCTCGATGTTACGAAAAGATACTCGGAGCTCCTGCCGCGAAGAAGTCTAGGTCTTGCGTCCGAGAGATAATCCCTTGTTTTCCTGATCGCGGCGTCGCCTATCGGAACTATCCTCTCCTTGCTCCCCTTGCCCAGGGTGATGACGTAGCCGTGGTCAAGGTTGACGCGGTTAAGTTCGAGGGCGACAAGTTCTGATACCCTGACCCCCGTGGCGTAGAGAACCTCGAGCATCGCGCGGTCCCTTAGGGCCTCGTCGGATTTGCCTTTTTCAGGCTCTTCGAGAAGTCTCTCAACTTCCCCAAGGGAAAGCGTGTGGGGAAGGGTTTTCGCGGGCTTTGGAGAAACGGTGTTCCTGAGGGGATCCTCGGTTATTACGTTTTCTGTGAGCAGGAACCTGAAAAACTGCTTCAGGGAGACTATGTTTCTCGCCACGCTTCTTGGAGAAAGCTTTTTTTTCCTCAGGTGATCAAAGAAAGCGGCTACTTCACCTTCGCTTACCGCTGCGGGGTCCGATACGCCTCTTTTCTCGAGAAAGGCCGCAAGGGACGATATGTCCCTTGAATAGGATTCAATGGTGTTTTTCGAAAGGCCCCTGTTCATCGTGAGGTATACGAGGAACGAATCGAGGTGCTCATCCATATAATCTTATGTCCCGACCTGCCAGGAGCTCAGGTATTTTTTCTGTTCCGCAGTGAGGGTGTCTATCGTGACCCCCAGGGTCTTGAGCTTTATCCTGGATATCATGCGGTCTATTTTTTCCGGAACGTCGTGAACGTCGTTTGCTAGGGACTGAGCGTTTTTCACTATGTACTCGCAGCAAAGCGCCTGGTTGGCGAAGCTCATGTCCATCACGCTTGAAGGATGTCCCTCGGCAGCGGCCAGGTTTATGAGCCTTCCTCCGCCTAAAACGTTGATCTTTCTTCCGCTCTTGAGAGTATATTCCTCAACGTACTCCCTTATCGCCCTTTTCGAGGTCGTTATCTCGGCAAGCGCGTCAAGATCAAGCTCCACGTTGAAGTGTCCTGAATTGGCCACAATCGCCCCGTCTTTCATCTTCTCGAAATGCTTTTTCCTTATAACGTGTATGTTGCCCGTAACCGTGCAGAAGAAATCTCCAAGCGGTGCCGCCTTCTCCATGGTCATCACCCTGAATCCGTCCATCGTGGCCTCGAGTCCCGCAAGCGGCTCAACCTCGGTCACAATCACGTTCGCTCCCAGTCCCCTGGCTCTCATTGCAAGCCCTTTTCCGCACCATCCGTATCCCGCGACAACGAACGTCGTTCCGGAAACAAGCCTGTTGGTGGCCCGTATGATTCCGTCAAGGGTGCTCTGTCCCGTACCGTAGCGGTTATCGAAAAGGTGCTTTGTATCTGCGTTGTTAACGGCGACTATCGGATACCTGAGGACCCCGTCATCAGCCATGCTCTTTAGTCTTATTACACCGGTTGTGGTCTCCTCGGTTCCCCCGACTATGTCTTCCATCAGGTCTTCACTGTCTTTGTGCAGCGTGGATACAAGGTCCGCCCCGTCGTCCATGGTTACGTGCGGGTGGGCGGCCAGCACGGCGTTTATGTGCTTGTAATAGGTTTTCGTGTTTTCTCCCTTTATCGCGAAAACGGAGATCTTATGGTTCTTTACGAGGTGGGCCGCGACGTCGTCCTGCGTGCTGAGCGGATTTGACGCGCAGAGGTAGGCTTCGGCTCCCCCGGCCTTAAGCGTGGTCATCAGGTTCCCCGTTTCCGTGGTAACGTGAAGACACGCGGCGACCCGTACTCCCTTAAGTGGCTTTTCTTTTTTGAATCTTTCTTCTATCTGCTTCAGAACGGGCATTTCCTGGGCCGCCCATTCGCTTCTGAGTTTCCCCTGGCGGGAAAGCTTTAAGTCCTTTACATCGTAATCCATTTATTCCTCCGTCGTTTCTTTGCGGTCTGCGGCTCAGAACCCGTTTCGGCTCAGGCGCTCTCCAAAGCTTTTTTAAGTTCCGCGATCCTGTCTGTCTTCTCCCAGGAGAATGTTTCCTCGTCTCTCCCGAAATGCCCGTAAGAGGCGGTTTTTCTGTAGATGGGTCTTCTGAGCCCAAGGCACGAAATTATTCCCTCGGGAGTAAGGTCAAAAACTTCCCTTACGGCTTCCGATATTCTCTCTTCCGGCAAAACGGCCGTGCCGAAGGTCTCGATCATTACGGAGACCGGTTCCGCGACTCCGATGGCATAGGCAATCTGCACTTCGCAGCGCGAGGCCAAGGAGGCCGCGACTATGTTTTTCGCCACGTACCTTGCCATGTAGGTCGCGCTTCTGTCGACTTTTGAAGGATCTTTCCCCGAAAACGCCCCGCCGCCGTGTCTTGACCATCCGCCGTAGGTGTCTACGATGATCTTTCTTCCCGTAAGGCCGGTGTCTCCCATAGGACCTCCGATCACGAAGTTCCCCGTGGGGTTTATATGAATTTCCGTGTCTTCAGAAACAAGCGCTCCCATACAGTGATTTATTACGCTCTCCCTTATTCCCTCGACGAGATCCTCGCGCGGGACGTCTTCTGAGTGCTGGGATGATATCACCACGGCGTCCACTCCGACCGGTTTTCCGTCCTCGTACCTGAAAGTGACTTGGCTTTTTCCGTCAGGTCTTAAAAAGGGCAGGGTGCCGTCTTTTCTTACCTCGGAAAGACGTCTGACCAGCTTGTGGGCGTAGAGTATGGGAGAGGGCATGAGTTCTTCGGTCTCATCGCACGCGTAGCCGAACATGAGCCCCTGGTCCCCGGCTCCTTGTTTGTCGACTCCAAGCGCTATGTCCGGGGACTGCTTGTCGATCGTGAGCAGGACCGAACAGGTGTCCGCGTCAAACCCCATGGCGCTGTCGGTATAGCCGATTTCTGTTATCGTGTCCCTCACCACCTGCTGTATGTCTACCTGGCTTTTCGTCGTTATCTCGCCTGAGATAACCACAAGGCCGGTTGTGATCAGTGTTTCGCACGCAACCCTGCTCTCCGGATCCTGTTCGATCATGGCGTCGAGTATGGCGTCTGATACCTGATCCGCAATCTTGTCCGGATGGCCTTCCGTTACGGATTCTGAGGTGAATATGAAGTTTTTAGGGGGCATTAAGCGACCTCAAAAGTCCAAGTAATATAATTATTCTGGTCTTTCTGTCAACAATTCGTTTTTGTATCGGTTTTTGAGCTAACTGGTTGTCCGGTTCTCGGGAATTTATCTTGATTGAATGCCCCCTTGCGGACTGTCTTATGTCGGGGCTTGCGGTGTTTTCTCTCAGGCATCCTTCTTTGCCTGAGTTTGAAATGCCGTTAAAAACAGCAGATAGCGCGCAAAGCGACCCTTCGGATTCCGGTCTGCGCAAGCGTCTTGATTAGGTTGCTTCTGCATGTTCACGAAACATTCCGACAAACGCCGCGAAGCCGCCTTGAGGGGTACGGACACTAGAAAAACCATACCAGCAGGACGATGCTGCACAGTCCACCGAGGATGAAACTCAGGGTGCTTATGGTGGCGGTCACGGTGGCCAGATCCGCGAAATAGAATACCCTGCCATCAACCACGAACATGGCCTGATTGCGGTTGGTATCGCCATCGACAAACTTTTTCAATCCTTCTTCGGCTCCGTGCGCCTCTTTCACCGAGACCAGGGTAACCAGAAAGGTGGTAAGCGCGGAGGTCAGCACCCCGACGCCGAACAGCGTCAGAATCAGAATGTTAAGCCAGTGGAAGGCTGAGGCTTCGCCCACCCTGGAAGACGACGCCATGAATCCGATGATCAGAGCGGCGCCGCCTCCATTGCCGAACAGCAGCATGCGAGTCGACTCCATAATCATCCTGTACATTACGTAACGTCGTCGCGCTACGACCTTGTACAATTCCCTTAACCACTCTTCGCCGACTTCTTCTGTGGAAAAATCATCTAGTTTTTTCAAGGTTTCCCTCTCTCTGTCTTGGAATCCTGACTACCGAAGTTTACAAGCCTGACATAGCTGGATCCGCTGTTTGACCCAGGCTTGAATTCAATCAACCAGTCGTCAATAGCGATGGGGCCAGCTGAAAGAGCCTGCTTCATGAAGTTCTCCCGCGTAAGGTCGTCTCCCATGCGTTCGAGCATGGATATTACGAAGCGACCAAGAATATAACCCTCCAGAGATACTGTCTCGAAGACAACAGAATCTTTCTTTTTCTGTAGTTCCGCCTCTGCTCTGAGCGCGCGTCTGTAATTCTGAACGATTAAGCGGCTGGTGTCATCCGCACTGGGAACCACCTCCGTAACCAGAACCCTTTCTTTTGGTTTGTTGACCATTTTCCTGAGTTCGTGCGGCAGGGCAAAGGACAGATTGGCCATGAAGATATTCCCATATCCCAGATCACGGGCAAGGTTGATGATTTTGTAATTGGTCTCGCTGGTTCCGACTATCAGTATGGAGTCGAGATCAGCTTTCATCATTGGGAAAAAACTGGCGTAAACTGCGTGCGTGTTACGTGAAAAAGTTGTTTTCGCCAGGATGGGAATATCGTGATTCTCCTTGAGTACCTTTTCGTAGTCCCTTAACACTGAACGTCCAAATACATCCTCCTGATAGATGATGCCAAAACGTCTCTTGCCCTTAACGCGAACTATGTGATCAAGCAGCACTTCGATTTCCTGTATGTAGCTTGCCCTGAGATTGAGAACATTGGGAAACTTTTTCGAGTCATGCAGAAAATTGGCGCCCGTGACATGTCCGACGAAGGGTATTCCAGCGCTCAGCAGTACGGGTGCTATCTGTCTTGCCGTCGGGGTTCCCACACCGCCGATAACGGCCAGGACATCGTTTTCCGAAGCGAATCTCTTCGCGTTAGCAATAGCTTTTTTCGGTTCATACCCGTCGTCATGCGAAACCAGTTCCAGCATTCTGCCGTTTACTCCCCCGAGCCTGTTACGCTCTGCAAACGCCGCCAGGATGCCCTGACGGTAGCGGAGGCCAAGCAGCTTGTTGTGTCCCGAGAAACAGGCACTCTGTCCGAAGACAATTTTTTCGCCGCTCACGCCGGGTGCTGCCACCGCTGAAGACAGCGGGAAAAGCGCCATAAGGCAGGCAAGCAGCAGGCCCACGAGTATCCGTTCCGTCTTTGTCCGCTGAACAACCATGTCCTTATTCTTTTTTCCCTTTGTTTTCATGTTCTTTGCCGACGCTCTCTTTTTCATTCTGTCCGGCTTTGCCGTCGAGGCCTTCTTTGTTTTCTTTCTTCTCGCTCTCTTTTTCGCCAGGCACGCTGGACAGTTGTTTCTGGACGGTCCCGCTTACGACGGACGAAATCTTCTGCTCCAGGTGGGAATGGGAAAAGGACGGAAGGTCGAATATAAGAGAGCGGGGCCCGACAGAGAGGATATGATCGCGCTCGGTCCGTGACTTGTGATACTGACCGCTCACAGTTGCTTTGTCCGCTTCGGCGCTCTCCAGCCTGTGCAGGTCCGGAATGGCAGTCGACATAAGCGGTCTCCTGTCGCCGTCGGGGGCCGGTCCAGAAGACGGCTGACCCGTGAGAACTTCAACGGGCAGAGGCGCGAATCCCTGCCTATCTTCAATCATGTTGATGTCTATGGTCGCGTCTTTGTCTAGCTGCAGTACCGAAAGGCTGGCATCGGCGAAAATCGTGTTCATACGTTCCCAGTAGCGCGTGACGGCCACGTGCTTCGGGGCTTTCCTGTATTCGGCGAGCAGTTCCCTGAAAACATTGGCACTGCTTTTCGCGGTAACGATTCTCTCATGAGCGTTTGCCTTCGCGCTCATTATCAGCGCGTCGGCCTGTCCATTGCTGTGGGCAAGCAGATGTTCTTTCCTGGTGTTTGCGTTGCTTATGGTTTTCAGGCGTTCCGCGATGGCGTCGTTAACGTCCCGAAACGCAAAAACCGCCTCCTCAACCGGACGCACATCGACGATGTTTAGCGAGACGACCTCAATGCCGGAATCTATGGCTTCAAGGCCTTCGATAAGTCCGTTCAGCAGGGTTTCGTGGACGAGGTCGCGGTTTGAAGTGAATATCAGGTCAATGAAGTTCCGCGAGAACACTTCTACCAGCTCCTTGCGCAAGAGCATGGTCATTGTCATCACCGGGTCTGAATTTCTGAACAGGTAGTTTTCCAGGTTCTTGATTTTGTATTGAACGGAAAAATCGACTTCAACAAGGTTCATGTCTCCGGACAGCAGCGTAAAGTTGGCGGCGCCGTTTTCCATGCTCGATACCTGATGCGTGACAACTCTTTTGACCTTGCGAACATGAAGTTTTTGAATTAAAGGAATGCGGTAGCGTATTCCAGGGGCAACTTCCGCGTTGACGACCCTTCCAAACTGGGTAAGAACTCCCCGCTCTTCCTTCTTGATTACTTCAAGGCCTGTGGCCGCTACGCCCAGTACCACAACCGCGGCCAGCAGCGCCACAAAGCGTTTTCTTCTGTGAAAGAAAAAATCAAATACGGAGTATATTATTCGCGTACTTTTCGGTAGCGGGTTTTTTTCACTCATTTCCGGTCCTTGCTGCCCGGCACTTCTTTGTTGTTCAGATATCTGAACAGTTCGTTGTCCGCTGGCAGCATAAGAGTAGTGTTTCTGTCAATAATAAGATCATAGCTGTCAAGAGCCCGGATAAAATTGTAGAAATCCGGATCTTCCTTGTATGCCTCGCCCAGAAGCGACATCGCCTTGGCTTCCGCGTCGCCCAGAATGACAGCGGCTTCCGCGTGAGCGTCAGCCATGACTTTCTCATGCTTGTTGATGGCAAGAGCTTCAATACGAAGAGCCATTTCTTCTCCCTCGCTTCTATAGCGGGAGGCGATACGGGCGCGTTCCGAGATCATCCGCTGGATCACGCTCGCCCGGTTCTCGACAGGCAGCGTGTATTCGACGATTCCTGTGCTGATCACCTCAATGCCGTAATCTTTTCTCGCGGTGGGCGCAACCATGGCAAGAATCCTGTTATTGGTCACGTTATGAAAATCTTCATGCTCCAGACCCAGTGTGATGAAAGAGTCCCGCGCTTCGTTGCTTATGACTATTCCGCTGCTGGAAATATAAAGGTCCCGTAGCCGGTTTATGGCGTTATCGTTGGTCCGTATCGCTTTTACAAACAGCATGGGATCGACTATGCGCCAGAGAAGGTATCCTTCAACCAGAACATTCTTCTTATCCTCTGTGACGAGTTCCTGGCTGAGGCCGCCCAGAGTGTTAATGCGACGGTCAACCTTGTAGACCTTCGATACGGGTCGAGGCCACTTCATGTGGAGCCCCGGCTGTTTCACGGGAGGAGATATCTTGCCGAAATGGGTCAGAACTCCCTGCTGGGTTTCGTTGATTATGTAGAAAATATCCGAAATCACTACGAGAATTACGATTGCGGAAATAACGACCGCAACAATTTTTTTTGCTTTCTTTGTCATTTTCCCTTCCTCTCAGGGTTATGCCGGGCAGCGTCGTCGACACCGGATCCCGACGGTTTTTTCTTCCAGAGCGCCACTCTGTCAAGAACATCCTCGCTGGGCACAATTATCTTGGGCTTGTCGGAAAGCGCCGTTTCGAGCTTCTCCCGCCAGAGCATGTTGCGAAGCACGTCAGGGGCGCTCCGTACGGCTCTTGCCACACGGCGGATAGCGCCCGCCTCCGCGCCGGCGATTTTCTCCTTGCTGTAGGCCTTCCCTTCGGCCTGCTTCGTTTCGTAATAGGCGTTGCCGTGTACCTGGCTAGCCACTGACACAAGAAATCTGTGGGCGTTGACAATGGTCCGCTCCTTATCGTCCTGCGCGTTTGAAACCTCCCGGAAAGCGTTGAACGTTTCGGGCAAGGGGATTACTGACAGCAGGTTTATCTTAATCAGTTCAACGCTGTCAAACACTTCAGACCCCGCAGCGGGTTTCTGCTTGCCTTCAAACAGCGAGCTGACCGATTCTTCCAGAACCCTGCGCTCGACGTTAAACAGATGATCCATTTCCCTGCTGGATACAAAGTCCCGTATCTCTTCCTTTATGAAATTCTCGATGACGGATTCCGCGTTGGTTATCCCGTAGTGATAGACATAGGGATCCTTTACGCGATATTGTACGTCAAGATCAATCGAGAATAAGTTCAGGTCGCCGGACACATACTCCCCGGATGCGGCAGCAATCGATTTCACTTCCCGGACAGGCCACTTATCAACCTTGACGAATGGCCAGGGAGCAAGATAGTGAAGACCGGGTTCCAGATCTTTCCAGTACACCTGGCCAAACAGACGACCATAGCCGACTGTGCCGGGATTCACGGTCGTGAATCCGCTGCTGAGCAGCAGCGCGAGGACAAGAATACAGAGTGTGGCTATGCCTCGGAAAGAACCATGACCCTTTTCCCCCGCCGACCATCTCCACAAGCTTCTCAAGTGCTTTGACAGGGGACGCAGGTTAGACATGATGTCTTCGTAGCCGCTCTTCATGGCGCCGGCGCGGAATCTCCAGACTATCAGCGCGAACAAGGCGACTGCGCTCGCCCACTGCAGTATCTGGATAGCTGGGGAACTCGACATCTGGAGGGTGACGGGAATCGTCATGCCGATGGCGAGAAGCAGCGCGTCGGCCGCGATCCCGATCAGGACGGTTACCACGATGACGGAACCTACGTAGATGGATGTAAATCGGCTTCCGAACTGACTGGCTATAATTGCGATGGTGGCAGTATTGGTCGCCGGGCCGGTCATGAGGAAAACGAGTGCCGCCCCGGGACTGAATCCCTTGGCGACCAGAGCGGCGGCAATCGGGGTGCTCGCGGACGCGCAGATGTACAGAGGAACTCCCAGAAGAACCATGATTGGATAGGCTGCCCAGCGCGTGTACTCGCTTGATGTCAGATCGCCGGGTATGACTAGGAAAAGCAACGCGCCGAGAAAAATTCCAACCAGCAGGGAAAAGAGAATGTCATCCGCTATTTCTACGAAACCGTAGTGGAGAATGTGCTTTGTTACTTTCTTGAAGTCCAGGTTCTCACTGTCGGCAGTCGCTGTCTCCCCGGGGGACTCGAAGGGGGTTTTTTCGCTGTTCTCGCGGGACGAGAGCATGTCAAGATAGAATTTGGGCTTGACCCAGGATACCAGTTTTTTCTCCGAAAGCACCTTCGAGATTTTCCTGAACCAGTTGACAAAAGCGCCCTTGAACTGCGAAAAGCTTATATAGCAGTCATCCTGGTCGGGCACCATAGGCTCGTGCGTTCCGTGGTCGTGGCCGTCATGGCAGTGGGTGTGACAGTCATGGTCATGGTCATGCTCGTGGTGCTCATGATCGGCGTTTTTCTTTTCGTCATGGTCGTCCCTAATGCTTCCTATGCAGAATATGCCGGCGACGACAGCGGTGATGAAGCTGACGACGGGTCGGGCAATCGCTACAATCGGTCCGAAGAAAGCGTTTGTAACGAGAATTGAGTCCGCACCTGTTTCCGGCGCGGTTATCAGAAACGACATGCAGGCTGAACGGGACGCTCCCTTTCTTCGCATCTCGGCAACCACAGGTACCACTGAACAGCTGCAAAGCGGCATAGGCACGCCGACAGCTGCGCTGGTACTTACCGATTTCAGGCTGTCGTCGTGGAGCCATCTGAGAATCGCCTTGCGGAGATGAACACATGAATCACACCCGAAAGGAACAGGCCGAGCAACAGCATTGGCGCCAAGAGGATGAAGGACAACCACAGAAAATCAAAGAAATTAAACATAGGCTAAAAAAGAGAGTAAGAACCCGGCTTCAAACCGTACTTTTCCATTGTTCCGAGATTACGAAAGAACCGACGCAACGATATGCCCTGACGGAACGAAAAGAAAACCGTTCAGACGTTTTATTACCGTCGCGCTTGCTTTTTACGAAAAATATACCTGTATACCTAAGCACATAGTTCGGAAAAAATCAAATGAATAGCGGCTTTGTATCTGTACCTCCGCTTGCCTGTATTGCTGTTTTTCCGAATGACTGATGTAGAGTGATGACATCCGGGTTCCCGCCAATTCCACCACTATGTGAAGAGGCCCTTGATTGAAAAAATTTTGAAAAACATTATGTTATTAGTTTTGCCCATGGTGTGATTCTCTTTGTGGTGCTGGGGGGATGTCAATTCCTTGCCCCCTTTATGTGAATGAGAGGGGGTAGTGAGAGTCACTGTAAGAAGTCCTAGGATCTTGCGCACATGGCACCGATAAAACAGACAGACATCCGATCAAGGTTCGTTCCGTGGCTCATCGTCATAGTGGCCTTATACGTGCTGCTCGTGGCAGTTGGCTTGATCGGCGCGGGTTTTCGTCAAGCGTTCGGCGGTACAGAAGGCGTCAAATCTTTGTTCGTATTTGCGACGAACCCGTTTATCGGACTGATTCTCGGCATACTGATGACCGCCTTGGTCCAATCTTCCAGCACCGTTACATCCGTCATCGTCGGTCTTGTGGCGGGGGGAATGCCTATTGCCGTAGCAATACCGATGGTCATGGGTGCCAATGTCGGAACTACGGTAACCAACACGATTGTTAGCCTCGGTCATATCAGGCAGCCGGGGGAGTTCAGAAAGGCATTTGCGGCTGCCACTATACACGACTTTTTCAATATTCTTAGTATCGCGATATTCCTGCCGTTGGAACTCGGGTTTGGTATCCTTGAAAAACTTAGCGGCGCGGCGACGCACATAATTGAGAACATGGGAACCGTTGATGCTTCGGGAAAAGGCATAGTGAAGGTCATCATCGGTTCCGGCACCGATTTCGTAGAGTCCCTGGTATCTGGGCTGCCCGACCAGTTGGCAGGTTCGGTACTGATTGTCGCAGGAATCGCATTCATCCTCCTGTCAATAATGTATCTCGGAAAAGCGCTGAAAACTGTATTCGCAGGCAGGTCCCAGAAGTTTCTGCAGGGGGCCGTCGGTAAGGGGCCGGTAACCGGCATATTTTCCGGTACTGTGGTTACAGTGCTGGTGCAGTCGTCCTCGACTACCACAAGCCTCATCGTGCCTTTGGCGGGTAGCGGTGTTATAGGTCTTCGTCATGTCTATCCGTTCACGCTTGGAGCCAATATCGGGACGACGATCACTGCGCTTCTCGCGGCAACTGCGATAACAGGCCCCACTCATGCCATCGCACATCAAATCGCAATTGCGCACTTATTCTACAATTTGTTGGGTGTTATCGTAATCTACAGCATTCCTTGGCTGCGAGACATTCCGATGGCGGGAGCCGAGTGGATCGCGCGGCTCGCGAGTGAGTGGAAAGGGTTGGCCGTCGCATACATCCTCCTTGTATTTTTCGGTGTTCCAGCAGGGTTGGTGTTTTCTTATGCTTGGCTGTTCTGAATGCCGCGCGTATAACCACGATCACGTCTTTTGATCTGGGGATGGTGTTCAGCCCTCATCTCCGAGATCCTGCTTCTGTCTTCAATTTCCTCCGGGCGTTTGCTTTTATGTCCACTCTGCCCGGGACAGCCAACCGTCTTGACTAAGCTTGTATATCAGGAATCTTTTTTTCCTAGGCCAAGTGCGTATATGGATCGGATAACCTCCTTTGTTTGCTGACTTGATTGTCTTTGCGCGCTCGGTTCTTTCAGTCGAGGTGTAACGCCTCAAAATGGTTTAAACCTGTTTTCAGGGGTAGTGCACTTCAAGGTCCCACGGGCGTAATTTTTTCGCTTGTAAAAAGGTGCTGGACAAATGCGGGAAACATCATTGCTATGTGCCTTTTGTGTAGCAGTTGCTTTGCTGGCAGGAGTCTTTCCACAGCCGCTAAGAGCGGACGAGCCGTACCTGCTGGAAGTCCATAAACACGAGAAGTGTATTTATAGTAGCGGTTCCATGCTTACTCTGTCAGATGCTATCCAGAATGCTCTGGATAACTCGCCGCGCATCAAATCGGCTGCTGCCGTTGCCGAAGCCGCGAAGGGTACGGAAAACCAGGCGGGACATCGCCCGAATCCGGAAATTGCATTTGAGATGGAAAATGTTGCCGGCAGTGGAAGCTTCGGCGGGACGGACTCGGCTGAATTTACCTACAGCTTAACGCAGACCGTTGAGATTGGCGGCAAGCGCGCCGCGCGCATCAACGCTGCAAAGGCGGCCCGAGGGGCGGCCGCTAAGGCATTGGCGGCTGAAAGACTAAACCTTGAGCGCGATGTTCGTATAGCGTACTTGAATATTCTGGCTGAAGACGAGGCAGTCAGTCTTGCCGTGCGACAGGAGCAGTTAGCCAGGCATGTTCTAGACACCGTGTCCGAACAGGTGCGTGCCGCCGCGAAACCGGAAATTCAGCTGAGCAAAGCGGAAGTGGCTTACGTAACAAGCGTTATTGCGCGCGAGCGAAAAGAACATGAACTGGAAATCGCCAAAGAGAGACTCGCAAAACTGTTAGGAGTTTCCGCGTTGAACAGTTCACTTGACCGCGCTGATTTCTTTGAGTTTAAAGCCCCGGATTCCATAGAAGGCTATCGCGCGAATCTCGCTCGTATTCCCGATATGCGAAGATTTTCCTATATGAAAACGGAAAAGGAATCGCTGCTGGATCTGGAGCGCGCGCTGGCTATTCCAGACCCGGACTTCAGCCTCGGCGTAAGGGATTTCAGGGAAAGCGGCGATCAGTCCCTTGTTTTCTCCGTCTCGTTTCCCATACCGATTTTTAATCAGAACAAGGGAAATGTCACCAGAGCTCGCGCGGAAGTCGTACAGGCGGCAAGCGATGCCCGGCAGGCCGAACTGATTCTGGAGTTGCAGCTTATGCAGAACTGGACACAATGGAACACTTCTTACTCAGAAGCGCAAAGATTGAAAACGGAGCTGCTGCCATCTGCGAAGAAAGCGTTTGAGCTGGCGCGCGCGGGATACGCCAAAGGCAGGTTTTCCTATTACGAAATGCTTGACGCGCAACGCACCCTGTTTGATGCCATGTCCCAATATTACGATTCGTTAAAGCTCTATCACACCGCCCGTGCCAATGTGAAGCGGTTAACGGCCGTAGCGCAATAAAGGTATGATGCCTTGGGGAAGCAACGGCAAGTCAGGCTGAGGAAAATCGGGTGGTTGAAGAAAAGCAACTCTTTTTGCTTGGAAAACGCTTCCTATCAGGTCTGATTACAAAATTTTTTCTGACCTCAGGGTCTCCGTCCGCCTCAGCGTATACCGCGAGGAATGAACCTCTCCTGCCCGCATCTTATCCCTCCACTCCGCGAACATTTCTGCCGTTGCTTTTCGTAACCGTCCGTATGATTATCGCGGACAGCGCATACGCGAGGACGATTACAGGGCCCACGGGCTGATCAAATACCGTTGCAATCGTTATTCCTGAAAGCAGGGCCGTGATTCCGCAGAACCATGCCGTGACATGTGGTCGTTCTGAGTGTACCGCGGCCAGAGCCGGGAGTATAAGGCTTGCGAAGACCACGTAAACGCCGACCAGCTGGACCGATGAAGTGATGGCGAGAGCAAAGAGCAGGTAAAACCCCATGTTGTTTCGCACCCCAGGCTTGGAAAACCAGGCCAGCAGTATCAACGCGTAAACGGGCGCGTGTTTAGCTACATCTGTCCATGTTACAAACAGCATCTGTCCCGAAAGCAGGTACTTTACCTCATCTCCGCCGTGGGGGTGATCTGCGAGCAGCAGAAGCGCTAGCGATGCGGCAAGCACAAAAGCGCACCCTATGATAGCTTCTTGGTGCCTGGGCATCGTCTTTTCTATTCTTCTGAAAACAAGTCCGGCCGCGATCGCGTGGCCAAGCGCTATGAACTGGATCAGCCAAGGAGATGGATCATGGATGAACATGTTTCCGACCACAAGCCCAAGCCCCGCGATTTGCGCCACCGCGAGATCAATAAAGATGATGCCGCGACGGAGCACCTCGATTCCCAGAGGAGCGTGAGTGAGTGCGATCATAAGGCCGGCTACTATGGCAGGCCCGACGATTTCCAGAAGTTCATTGCTGAACACCATTGGTCTCCCTCAACAAACCTATGATTCTGTCAAACAGTGCGAACAGGTCGCCGCTTTGCTCGTCACCACCGACGGTGTAAGGAAGAACTACTGCTCTTGTCCCGGTTTTCTCCGACAACCATTCACTCGAGTCATCCGGATCGGAATGGGCGCGGATAATCACGTCCGCAGGGCCGCTTCTTAACTTTTGCAGCAGATTTTTCAGATGGGAAGTTGTCGGCGGAATGCCGGGTTTTGGTTCAAGTGTCCCCACTCGTTTCATCCCGAGCCAGTCAATCAGATAAGCAAACGATTTGTGATGAACCACAACGGGTTTTCCTTTGAGTACGGCAGCCTCTGATTCCCATCGGGAAATTGCGGCGCGGAAGCGCGAGGAAAAATCCCCGTAGCGATCCTTATAAAGAGAGGCGTTTTCAGCGTCGATTCCAGAGAGGCGGTCAGCAAGAACCTTGCCCACCGTCATCAAGTTGTAGGGATTCAAGTGCACGTGGGGGTTGCCTTCCGGATGTACGTCTCCCATGCTGCGGTCAACCACGACTGGAACTTCCAGCATCGTAACCACATCCGCTGCCATAAGGTAACCGATGGAACCGGGCTGGAGGTCGGAGCTTGCTTTCTGAAGCAGAATCGGAAGCCAGCCTATCTCAAGACTCGCGCCCGAGCAGAGCAGCAGATCGGCTTTGCGCGCTCTGGATATCAGGCTTGGACGCGCCCGTATGTAATGGGGGTCCTGCATGGCCGAGGTAGCCGCAAACACTTCCACCTTTTCACCGCCGATTTCCTGGGCCAGCGCCGCCCATTCCGGTTCGCAGGCAAATACTTTTACCTTTGCGAAAGAAAATGCCGGGGCCACGAAAAGCAGCCCCGGCAGGAGGATGGAAAGGAAAGTCAGGAGACGTTTCATAGGTTGCTCTTAGAATTTATGCGCGGCGTGGGCACCTATGCCCATTATGTACTGGAGCAGGATCTGGTTGTCGGTTAGATCCTCTCCTACTTTTTCGTGGTTGTACTGGAGGCGTATGCGGGAAAACTCGCTGTTTGACCAGTCGCCCATGACTGCTACCGCGTAGGGGTCGTGTTCTATCCCTGAATCCTCGGGAGAGTATATCTGGGAATAACGCGCGCCTATTCTCCATTTCGGCGAGAACTTGAAAACCCCTTGCGCATACCAGCCTTGGCTTCCCCCGTCGAGGCGCTCTTCGCGAACCTCGTCTCCTTCCACAAGGGTGTAGACGCCTTCTTCATCACGCCAGAAATACTCACCTTGGAGAAGCAGTTCTTTATCGCGGGCGTTTCCGGTCGGCGCCCACACGTAGCGGAGATCGAGCGTGTAGAGCCTCGTGTCGCCCGTGAACATGCCGGCGGTGAAAAGTTCTTCAAATCCTTCTTCCATCTCTTCTTCACTCTCACCGTTTTCTTCATCTCCGTGTTCACCACCGCCGCCGCGGCCGCTTGCCTCTCCGTCAAGCAGATAGCCTCCGATTCTCCAGGCTGAATTCCGGCCTATGTCACCACCTACCCGCAGGAAGGCGCTGAATGAGTTTATGTCGCTCCCCTCGGCTCCGGCGAAGGGGAGGTCATCTCCCCTGAAGATTCCGCCTCCCGCCTCAATATAGAACTCAGTTGGAAGCACATATGAAATCTGCGCTCCGGTATCATTAAACGCCTTGTTGAGAAATACTCTGTAAGGCAGGGGACGATCGGCGAAGTCATCAGAGTGGGAGTGATGTTCGTTCAGGTATCCCATAGTCCAGAACGCGCGTCCCATCCTTATGGTAGCTCCCGTCGGAAGCCCGAAGCCGGGGAGGGTCTCCACGTATGCTTCCTCAACCTCGACTTCAACTCCGTCTTCCCCGTCCACAAGGGCCGTGGTTATGTGAGCGTAGAATTTATCGTCAACGCTTGTCGAAAAATTAAGTTCGGTTTCCCCAAGGGAAATTCCTTCCGCCCCACGTTCTCCCTCATGCCCCAGGGGGAACCCGGGAATTTCGTCCTCATCCGAAGAAAAGGCGGCGAATCGTCCGCCCAGTATCACTCCGATTGAAGGGTTAAGATTCCTGTTGTAAATAGCCCTGCTGGGGTAGGCCCTATCCTTGCTTTTTGAGTAGGTAGTTTCCGCCTGAGATGCTTCGGACTCCATCCCTGCGAGTTTTTCTTCCATTTTTAAAATCCGGTTTTCATATTCCGATCTCATATCCTGTATCTCCTTCTTTAAAGCCTCTATCTCCTGATCGGAAGCGGCAGAAGCGGAGATGTGGGAGAACGGCAAGACGGCAAAAAACGCGGTTATGACCGCGAAACGTAATATATTCATTTTTTCCTCCTTTAAGTTTGAACTGTTTCCCGATTGTATGCTCGGGAAACCCTAAAAAACCTCTTTACCGCTTTAGGAGGAGAGGGGAGGTCCGCGGGTAATTCCCGCCTTGTAAGCGTCCCGAACTATGATAACGCCAGTGGGTGGCTGCGCAACGTACTCCGCGTGGCGAAGAAGACAGGCTTCGCTGGCAGCACCGGGACTTGTGCAGTCCTGATGCTTGGCGCTCAGGCATATCTCGCAGGCAGTTCCCTCATGCTCGTGTTCCGAGGAACCGTACTCGGCCGCATGGGGAAAGGAAAGCGTCTGCGCCCCCAGAAAGGCGATTGTCAGTAGTAAGGAAAGTACTTTGATCATGCTATTGTTAAATGAGAAATATTTTCATTTAGTCTAGCATACGAGGGAGTTAAGTGTCAAGGGAGTGGTTCAGGTTGTCGTTTTACAATGTCAAAATGCCTTGGTATTCTTTCCTTTGCGGCAACGCTGACCAGTTGTCGCTATAGTCTAATCTTGATTGTCGTTCAATTGGACCATACACATGAGCGGTTCTCACCACCCTAGATGATGCGTATATTGGTTCTGACATTATTGTTAAGCAATGCTGGTTACGCTGTTATACATGACGGGTTCCCGCAGGAGGCTTACGCGGCTGATAATCAATACGAGGAACTTGAGCACGACAATGATAAAGAACAAGAGAAGACAAGAATCTCTTCGGACTTCGCGGAGCTTTCCGGTATTGAAGTGATGGAGGCTTCGCCCATGAAAGTGACGATGACAAAACTGCTGACGGGGCGCGTCACTTTGAACAAAAACAATACCGCCAATGTCCGCGCCCGTTTTCCAGGCCCTGTTCATGCGGTGCACGTCAGACTTGGGGAAAAAGTCAAAAAAGGCCAGAATCTTGCCACGGTTGAAAGCAACGAAAGTCTCATAACCTACGAAGTTGTTTCGCCTATAGATGGCGTGGTTATCAAACGCGGAACAAATGTCGGGGATGTTGCGAGCGGCAAGGAGATATTTGTAATTGCTGACTTATCAACGGTATGGGCAAAATATCATATCTTTCCGCGCGACATGAAGTACATCAAAAAAGGCCAGACGGTAGATATCCACTCACTGGACGAGACCCACTCTGAGGATGAGGCATTACGGCGGACGGCCAGAATATCCATGCTTTTTCCTACCGCCGATGCCTCAAGCCAGACAGTTATAGCCATCGCGGAATTATCCAATGAAGACGGTATATGGCGTCCGGGCATGGTAATTCAGGGCATTATCAATATAGGTGAGAAACAGGCTTCAATAGCCGTGCCGAAAACAGCCCTTCAACATATGGGAGATCAGCAAGTCGTCTTCATAAGGAACGACGATACCTATGAACCGCGCCCTGTTAAGGTCGGCATGATGGGCACAACTAACGTTGAGATCATCTCCGGGCTTGAACGCGGAGAAACTTACGTGAGCCGTGGAAGCTTCGTCATTAAGGCCGATCTTTTAAAATCAACAACCGTACACGGACACTGAGCCAAGAGTGCTGAACAATGATTGAGAAAGTCATTAAGCAGTCGATCGAATACAGATGGCTTGTGTTAATATCCGTTCTGGCAGTCTGCGCCTTGGGGATTTACAATTTCAGCCGCTTGTCAATCGACGCGGTGCCGGACATAACCAATGTACAGGTGCAGATTAACACTGCAGCCGAAGGCTATCCTCCCCTGGAAGTCGAGCAACGCATAACTTTCCCGATTGAAACCGTGCTGGCGGGAATTCCGAACCTTGATTATACGCGCTCTTTATCGCGCTACGGCTTGTCGCAGGTGACGGTCGTGTTTGAAAACGGCACCGACATATTCTTTGCGCGACAGCAGATTTCCGAACGCCTACAGCAGATTAAAAGTGAAATTCCCGAGAGCCTGGAGCCGACTATGGGGCCGATCAGCACTGGACTTGGCGAGATTTTCTTTTACACCGTGGAAACCGAGCCTGGAGCACTCAAGGAAGACGGCAGGGAATATACGCCAATGGACCTGCTGACGGTACAGAACTGGATTATCGCACCGCAGCTTAGAAATCTAAAAGGTGTGGTTGAGGTCAATACTATCGGGGGATACGAGAAGCAGTACCAGGTCAAACCTTACCCTGACCGCTTGTTGTCTTATGGTCTAACCATCCGTGAAGTGGTCGAAGCTCTGAAAGCTAATAATTACAATGTCGGCGCGGGTTATATCGAGCGCCAGGGTGAACAGTACCTGGTGCGCGTTCCGGGGCAGGTGAAGAATATAGAAGATATCAGCAATATTATCGTTGCAAAACGTGACGAATTGACCATACGTATCAAAGATGTAGCTGATATTGCTTTGGATGGCCCGCTTAGAACAGGCGCAGCCACGAAAAATGGCGAGGAGACCGTTCTCGGCGTGACCATGATGCTTATGGGCGAAAACAGCCGTGACGTATCCGACCGCGTGGGCGAAAAGCTCAAGGAAATTGCCTCCAGCCTTCCTGGAGGCGTTATTATCAAACCGGTCTATAATCGGACGACATTGGTTGAAAAAGTCATTGGCACGGTCGAGAAGAATCTTGCCGAAGGCGCGTTGCTGGTGATCGTGGTTTTATTCTTGCTGCTCGGAAATATCCGCGCCGCTCTGGTTGCGGCTCTGGTAATTCCGATCTCAATGCTCATGACCATTACGGGTATGGTGGAGAACAAGGTGTCGGGAAACCTGATGAGCCTCGGCGCGCTTGATTTCGGGCTTATCGTCGACGGCGCGGTCATCATTATCGAGAACTGTCTGCGTCGCTTTGGCATGGAACAACAAAGGCTGGGGAGGATTCTTTCGAAAGAGGAACGGTTTGACCTGGCTTCCAAGGCCTCGGCGGAAGTGATCAAGCCCAGTATTTTCGGGGTTTTGATCATCACGGTTGTGTACATACCTATCTTCTCCCTGACGGGCGTGGAGGGCAAGATGTTCCATCCGATGGCCTTTACCGTCGTGACTGCCTTGCTCTCGGCAATGGTGCTTTCCGTTACATTCGTTCCCGCGGCGGTAGCCATATTTGTTACCGGCAAAGTACACGAAAAAGAAACTGCCGTCATAAGCCGCGCAAAGAAAGCCTATGGGCCGATGCTGCGCTGGAGTATCGCACATCCGTTACCCGTAATTGGCACGGCCACCGTCCTCGTTGTCATCAGTCTGGTTTCCGCTTTAAGAATGGGGGCGGAATTCGTTCCGAATCTAGATGAAGGCGATATTGCGGTACAGGCCTTGCGCGCTCCCGCCACATCCTTGACGGAGTCGGTACGCATGCAGTCCATCATGGAAAAGCAACTTGCGGAATTTCCCGAAGTTAGAGCCGTCATCGCACGTATCGGTACGGCGGAAGTGGCGACGGATGCCATGCCGCCAAACATAGCCGACACCTATGTTTTACTGAAAGACCGCGATCAATGGCCTGACTCCGGCAAGTCTAAAGATGAGCTCGTTGAGGAAATGGAGATGGTTCTGGAACAGATTCCAGGCAGTAAATACGAGTTTTCCCAGCCAATTCAGCTGCGTTTCAATGAATTGATTTCAGGGGTGAGAAGCGATTTGGCCGTGAAGATTTATGGTCATGATATGGACCAGCTTTTAAAATCGGCCAATGAGGTTCTGGATGTAGTTAAAAATATCCCGGGTGCGGCGGGAGCCAAAGTGGAACAGGTTGCCGGACTGCCGGTTCTAAGCATTATTCCAAACCGCAAACGTATGCACTTATATGGTCTTAATATTGATGATGTTCAGCAAACTGTACTAGTTTCAATGGGTGGACGCAACGTCGGACAGGTGTTTGAGGAAGATCGCCGGTTCGATCTGGTTGTACGTTTGCCTGAATACCTGCGTACCGATATCGATGCGCTGCATCGCCTGCCGATACATTTGCCAAGCCATGGACAAGAAAGTACTGGAGAGCCTCCCAATTATGTTCCTTTGGGTGAAGTAACCGATATTTCAATTGCTTATGGCAGCAACCAGATTAGCCGGGAAAATGGCAAGCGCCGCATTGTTGTGACTTCCAATGTCCGTGGTCGTGATCTGGGAAGCTTCGTGGATGAGCTACGCAGACAAGTTTCCGCGGATATAAGTCTCCCGGCCGGATACTGGATTGAATACGGCGGCACGTTTGAACAACTGATTTCGGCAAAACGGCGTCTCTCAATTATAGTGCCGTTGGCACTGTTGCTGATATTCGGCCTGCTATTTTTCACCTTCGGTTCAGGGCGTGCCGCGTTGCTTATATTTTCTGGCGTACCTTTGGCTTTAACGGGTGGAATAGTAGCCTTGTGGCTGCGTGGCATCCCGCTATCCATATCCGCGGGTGTCGGCTTCATAGCCCTTTCCGGTGTGGCCGTGTTAAATGGTATGGTGATGCTGTCCTTTATCCGCAATCTCGAAAAACAAGGCAAGCCTCTGCAGGAAGCTATTTTTGAAGGCTCGCTGACGCGTCTGCGGCCCGTCTTGATGACCGCATTGGTTGCTTCACTCGGATTCGTTCCCATGGCGCTCAATACCGGCACGGGAGCGGAAGTTCAGAGACCGCTTGCAACGGTAGTTGTTGGGGGCATCATATCCTCGACTATCCTGACGTTGCTGGTGTTGCCTGCTTTGTACAACTGGTTTCCCGGTCGTTTGAGCTTTCGCCGCTAGTATATAACGTCATTTTTGTGTTGACGGATACAATGACTTGAGCTTGATTCTCGCATTATCCGTCGTGAAATCCCATCCCCAAACAGGCGCCGGCAGCATGAACAGGGACAACTCACCGCACAGCAAAACAAAACGGTCGGCAACACGTTCTGACAGAAAAAATTTAAATTTCTTTGGGAATCAGTGATCGCAGGAGCCGTCTTGCCTGCAGAGCCTGAAATTGCGCAGGTGGCCGAGAATCATGATGAAAGCGCCGATAAAAGCAAGGACGTATTCCATGTAGCCCGTAGTTGCGAAGATTCCTACCAAGATAAAACAAAGCCCCAGAACTACCAGCACGATAACGCTCAAATCCTTATGGCGTCTGCAGCCGAGAAGTACGGCGATCGTACTTATGGGAATAACCGCAAAAAGCATCATCTCGTGAAAAATCTCTTCAAACTCAAACGCAACCGCCGAACCCACGACCGGGAACAGTATGAGCGCCACCGGTACCGCAAAGCAGTGGACAGCACAGACGCCCGCAAAGAATAGCGAGGTGTAATCGGTGAGTTTCTGAATTCTTGTCTGGTCCATATGTTGTCAGGCCGCCTCCACACACTTTCCGCACTGACCGAAAAGCTGTATAAAATGATCCTTCACGCGGAACCCCTGTTTTTCAACCGAAGCGTAATCAAAGTTCTCCGCCGGACACTCGGAGAAATCGAAAACCCCCCTGCAGTCAACGCACACCATGTGATGAACGTGCTCGCCCTGGGAAAACGCGTAGCCGTGACCGCCGTCGGGGAAATGAAGGCGCTTAACGATGCCCAGATCTTCGAACATCTCAAGTGTTCTGTAGATAGTGGCAAGTCCCGTGTTACCCAGCATATCCTTCACCCCGCCGTGTATTTCGCCGATTGAAAGCGATTTCTCGCTCATGTGAAGAATATGAACGACGGCGAGGCGCTGCGTAGTTGACTTAAGTCCCTTTTCCCGCAGAACCTCCTTGGTATACGATTCCTGCGTGCATTCAAAATCTTTCATCATCAGAATTATTAAATGAGAATAATTTTCAATTAATTTTTATTGTAATCAGTTATTGCTAACCGTCAAGGGCAAAAACCGGACATGTAACTTATTCTCTACACACGTTCTGACAAAAAACGAATTCTTCAGGAAAAGTAGGTTTATGAATCGGTTTTTCTCGGCTGTAGCTATAGTTCTGGCAAGTGGTTTTATCGCTGCATATTCCGATTGAATTCTAATAAGAAATCGCTGTTCCGTCTTTTGCGCATGGCGGGGATCGTGAAAGCACGATCCTAGTCAGTATTGTTTCTGCCCTGCTATCGTCTCGGAATTCGCTTTCTAGTATGGAATGGCCTTGGGCTCCGCGTAGGTTTTTGCCGTTGTTCGGGTAAAATACCAAGTAATCCCACATCGCTATGCGGAGAAAGTTAAATGAAAAAACTCCTGGCTCCTTCAATACTATCGTGTGACTATCTTCGCCTTGAAGATGAGGTAAACGCTGTCTGCGAGGCGGGTGCTGACCTTATCCACGTGGACGTGATGGACGGGCATTTCGTTCCGAACATAAGCATAGGAATACCCATAGTGGAGGCGATTGCCCGGATGGAATCGCCGCCCCAGATGGATATACACCTGATGATCGATAGTCCCGAGAAATTCACGGAAAAATTCATAGACGCGGGCGCTCCTCACGTGAAGATCGTCACCGTCCAGATGGAGGCCTGCAACCTTCTCTACAGCGCTCTCTCATCCATCAGGTGGAGAGGGGTTATGACCGGGGTGGCTCTTAACCCCGCGACCCCTATCGGCGTGATAGAGGAGAAGCTGATGGAGCTTATAGACGTGATAGTGATAATGACCGTGGAGCCGGGGTTCGGAGGTCAGAAATTCATTCCCGAGATGCTGTCCAAAATAAGGGACCTCAGGTCTCTTCTTGACGGAATGGACGGAAAGAGGCCGCTTATCGAAGCTGACGGCGGGATAAATCTCGGGAACATAAGGGAAGTGGTCGAGGCCGGAGCGGACATAGTGGTTACGGGCTCGGGAATATACAAGACAGAGAGTTACGCCGATACGATGTCGGCCATGCGCGAGATCATGGGGTAGGGAAGACGTTGGGGCCGCATGTTTTTCTGGGAAAAGATGAAGTCCGAAGAGAGAAACTACATAGCCGACATAGAGCGGTATTTTCTCGGGCTTGCGGGAAAGGGTCTTATGCTTTCGGCCAGGGATTACAGCTTTATAAGGGAACTTGGCGAAAGGTCCGTTTCTAAGGAGATGGTGATTAAGGCCATAGCTTACGGTTTCGAGAAAAAAAGGCAGAAGGGAGCCCAAGACCCAAGAGGGCTTTTCAACATAAAACAGGAAGTTGAAGAATACCTTAAAACCCAGTTGGCGGAACCGGAGCCTGAGCAGAGGGAACCGCAAACCGCCGCTTTTGCCAGAAGCAGTATAATAGAACAGGCTCTTAAGAGGCTTGATGAGATCATAATCGAAGAGAAAGAAGAGGGTATAAGGGAGAAATACAAAAGACTAAGACAGAGGGTTTCTGAGACTGACAGCGCGGGTTCCGCCAACATATACAAGCAGTTCGACTCTTTGTGGCTGGGCTTCGTTGAGGATGTTTTCTCGGGTCTTTCCGCCGAGAGACAGAGACGCATAACCGCCGCCGCACAAAGCAGGCTTCCCGGCGAGGCGAAACTCTATGATGAGGATGCGAGGTGGAGGACCCTTAAAGCCTTCAGGGATGAGATAGTATGCGAAACCCTTGGTATAAGTAATGTTTTCACGATGAAGTGATATGGCCACAAGAAAACAGATAGCGATCGGTTGCCGGGAATGCTCAGGCAGGGGATACATGATTTCCTCTGAGAACGGCCAGTATGCACGCGCCGAGATCTGCGGCTGTGTTTCCGAATGCAGCAGTTGCAGAGGGTCCGGAGCGGTATTTTTGGAGAACGAAAGGGGCTACAGGTATCTTGAGCGTTGCGGGCTCTGTGGAATAACAAGGCTTAAAGTCAGACGATACAACAACGCGAAAATTCCATCGAAATACGCAGGTGTTCTGCGGTCAGACGATATGGACCCCTGCGACTCGGACCCAAGGAGCCAGCAAAAGAGCCAGTATGTGGCAATGGATTACGTGAAATCGTTTGTTGATAAATACCCGGAGAAAAAAGGATTTTTGCTTATGGGAGGTCCGGGGCTTGGCAAAACGCGCCTTGCCATAGGAGCTATAGCGCAGCTCACTCTCCAGAAAGCCGTTGAGTGCGTGTTTACCGATTTTTTCTTTCTGCTTGCAGACCTGCGGAAAGCCTATTCCGAGGGAATTCCCGAAAACGAGATAATAGGGCCGCTTATAAACGCGGAAATTCTGGTGATAGACGAAATGGGAAAAGGCAAGAGTTCCGAATGGGAGCAGAACATCCTCGACCAGCTTATCTCCAAGCGCTATAATTCATCAAAGAAAACCCTTGTTACCACCAATTACGTGGCCAGGGAATCGCTGCCAAAAAAATCCAGGAATAAAACGGAAATACTTGAGGACAGGGTGGGGGAGAGGATAATTTCAAGGCTTTATGAGATGTGCACCCCGCTTTTCATTGAGGGAAGTGACTACAGGAAAAGCGAAATTTCTTCCTAAGATATCGCAGGGTTTACCTAAGATCTGAAGCTGATGCACCAGCGACAGAGTGGCCGCCCCTGATTTTCCTTTATTTTGACTTTTTCTGCAATCTCTTATCTTAGACAATTTTCAGCAAAAATTAATAAAATTATTAAAACATTGTAATAATTATTAATATTTGCTATTCTTTAGTTCTAGAGGTGATGTCATGGCTAAGGAGAGAAGTGGACCATCTGGCATGGTAAATATCTCCGCACAGATTCCTGCTGAAATCGCCGAGATATTAGGCAAGGTATCGAGAGCGGAGGAAAGGTCAAAAAGCTATTACGTAAGAAAGGGATTAGAACTATTTTTGATGGCTAGGCTGGAAGATCTTGAGGATTATGAAGATGCTGCCAAGGCTTATAAGGAATTTCTGGCCTCCGGAGAAAAAACGGTTTCCTTTTCTGAACTCAAAAAAGAACTGAACCTTTAAAATCATGTGGAAGGTAGAGTTTAGCGAGAAAGCCGCAAAGCAGTTCGCCAAATTGCCTAGAAGTATTCAGCAAAGCATTGTTAAAGCTATAGACGAGAAACTGTTGGTTGATCCCGATTTTCATCTTTCCCGGCTGTCGGGTCATATGGGAAGCTTTTATAGATTCAGGGTCGGCAACTACAGGTTGTTGTGCCTGAAGCGAGATCAAGAGATAGCTATCATAGCCGTTGGGCACAGAAAAAATATCTACAAAAGCATGTCGACTACCACGGCATCACAATAGTCTTAACTTCCGGCACTGTTATGACTTGTCGATCTAGAAATCCCAGAATTTTGAGTAAATTCTTCTGATCTCCGAGACCGTGTGTTCGCAGGTCGTTCGCTTGGGATCAAAACCGGTGTCCGAAACCTTAAGATCAAGAATTTCCTCTATGACCGACCGCATAATCGGTCCCATCTCCGCCGTGTTGTAGCCGCCTTCGAGCAAAAAAGCGATATTTCCCCGGCAATGCTTCTCGGCAAGCTGCATAACGAATCTGGTAAGTCTGGCAAACCCCTCGGAGGTGACCAGCATTCCCCCAAGCGGATCGACCTGGTAAGCATCGAAGCCCGCTGATATGAGAATGAATTCCGGGGCGTGCTGCTCCGCCACTGGTCCGAGTATCTCGGTGAATATTTTGAGGTAATCCTCATCGCCAAGCATCGCGGGGCAGGGGACGTTAACCGTGTATCCGAGCCCGTCCTTGTATCCGAGCTCCTTAAGGCTTCCGGTGCCTGGGTAAAACGGAAACTGGTGCACCGAAAAATAGAGCACCTTGTTCGAATCGTAAAAGATGTGCTGAGTGCCGTTTCCGTGGTGCACGTCCCAGTCTATGATCAGGACCCTTTCAAGACCGTAGTTGGCCAGCAGATGGGCCGCCGCGACCGCCACGTGGTTAAACAGGCAGAATCCCATGACCCTGTCGTGTTCAGCGTGATGCCCGGGGGGCCGGGCGAGTACGAACGCGGTATCAATTTTCTCGGAAAGAATATCGTTTACAGAGCATATAAGTCCCCCGGAGCCCGCAAGCGCCGCGTCAAACGAAACTTCACAGGTCGACGTATCGGCGTCTAGCTGTGAGAACTCCTTGCCAGAGGTGCTTTTCACCATATCGAAATGGGGCTTGCTGTGCGCGAGGGTGATTTCTTCCTCAGTCGCGGGCCTTGTATCCATGGGAACCGTTTTCTCCATAAGACCCGAGCTCTCAAGTGCTCCCAGGATGCTGAGCAGCCTTTCCGGACACTCGGGGTGCCCCGGAGGGTTCTGGTGAGCCAGGAAAAGGTCGTCAGTTACTATCGAGAGTTTTTTCATTTTCAATCGCCTCTTTAAGATAACCTATGAGATAAAAGGAACCACACACGCAGGCCGCTTCTCCGTAATCAAGAAGCCTCTCATATGCCCTCAGGGGATCTTTAATCGTTTCGATAGAGTCAAATTGTCCCCGGACAAGCCCCAGGATTTTTTCCGTCCCCAAAGACTTCTTTACCCCGGCAAGTTCCGTTATGATCAGTTTTCCCGAAACACGGGAGAGTATTTCGGTGAAACCCGAGATGTCTTTGTTATCAAGCATTGTTACAAGGAAATTGAACCTTGTTCCTGGATGATAAAACTCAAGTGACTTGACAAGGTTTTCCCCCGCTGCGGTGTTGTGGGCGCCGTCGATTATGACGGGAATTTCTCTGTTTAAATATTCCATTCGCCCCCCTAGGCTTACTCCCGAAAGGGCTTCCCTTGTTTTTTCAGGGTCCGTTTCGTAGCGGGTGTGCATTGTCAGCAGTTCGGCTGTCGCTACGGATATTGCGGCGTTTTCCACCTGGTGGGTTCCCGAAAGGGAAATCTTAAGCCCCGGAAGGTTCCACCTCGGTCCCATGTAATCAAAACTTAAGTCGCCTTTTTCCCTGTAGGTGAAATCTTTCTCGATTCTGTGGCACCTTGAGGAGCTCTCCCGGGATCTGCGCTCGATTACAGAGAGCGGTTCGCCTGTGCATCCGGTAACCATAAGGCCGTTTTTCTTGATTATTCCGGCTTTTTCTGCCGCTATCTTGCCCAGGGTGTTTCCCAGGTATTCAGTGTGGTCAAAAGACACGTTCGTTATAACGCTCGCCACATGATCGCATACGTTTGTCGAGTCCCATCTCCCTCCCATCCCCACTTCAAGCACGCCTATATCTATCGACTTATGGTTGAAATAAAGAAATGCGGCCACGGTGAGCAGTTCGAAGTAACTGAGCTCCACGCCGATTCTCGCACAGGCGGTAAAAACCGTACCGAGGCTCTCTTCAAGTTCCTCACTGGTTATTTCCTCTTTGCCCACCTTTATTCTTTCCGTTACATCGATTAGGTGAGGGGAGGTAAACAGCCCGACGCGGTAGCCGTTTGCTTCTAGTATTGACGCGATGCAGGCCGCCACGGAACCTTTGCCGTTAGTTCCGGCGACGGTGATGTAATCCTTTTTTTCGTGGGGATACTCCAGTTCTTCCAGAACCGCTGTGATTCTCTCAAGCCCCGGTTTTACGCTGTCCACTCCTTTAGTGTCGAGTTTCTTCAGATTCTGAAACATTCCGGATTCCCCAGGTAAAGATATTACACGCTGATTCGGTATTTCCGCCCGGCTTGCAATAGGTTCTTTTGATTCGTACGGGCAGGGCGGAGAACTGAATTGAAGTGCTCAGTCCTCAAGTATAACTACGGCGACTGAGTATTCCCCGTCGTGTGATATGGTGGTGTGGATTCTGCTAAGGCCCCTCTGCTCGGCGATTTCTTTTGTGCTTCCCCGTAGGTCTATGAAGGGTTTTCCGAGTTCGTTTCGCTTGACCGCTATGTTGTGAAACTTTATGCCCCGCCTGAACCCGGTCCCGAGCGCTTTGACGAAAGCTTCTTTTACCGCATAGTTGGCGGCGTAGCTTATGTTCCTGTTTTTACCGTTACTGTTCTGCGCGAGTTCGTCATCGGTGAAGATCTTCCGGAGGAATTTCTCCCCCCATTTCTCAATAAGTTCCTCTATCCGGCTGTTGCGAACCATGTCGATGCCTATGCCTGAAACCATATCTTCGTGTCCCGTGACTCCTTATAGAAAAATGCTATAGCAGGTCAATCATGTCTCTTACGGCCTTTTCCATTCCCGAGAAAACCGCCCGTGAAACTATGCTGTGGCCGATGTTTAGTTCTTCAATCCCGTCTACCTGTGAAACCGCTGTCACGTTAACGTAGTTGAGTCCGTGACCGGCGGATACCCTGAGTCGGTGGGAGAGGGCGTCTTCCGTTGATTTTCTGATCTTATCAAGTTCCATCATCATTTCGGTTTCGCCGCGGGCGTTTGCGTAGCTTCCGGTGTGAAGTTCAACCATGTCGGCGCCGGTCTGCGCGGAGGCGCTTATCTGGTCGGGGTCGGGGTCTATGAAAATGCTTACGAACAGCCCGGAGCTCTTCAGTTTTTCTATCCCTGCGGCGATTCTCTCCGTATCCCCGCAGACGTCAAGCCCTCCTTCGGTAGTTATCTCCTGTCTTTTTTCCGGAACCAGGGTTATGACGTCGGGGAGCGTCTCGCTCGCAATCTTAATCATTTCGTCCGTTACGGCCATTTCCATGTTGAGTTTGGTCCGCACCGTCTGCCTCAGCAGGGCAAGATCTCTTTCCTGAATGTGCCGGCGGTCCTCGCGCAGGTGAACCACCACTCCGCTCGCTCCGGCGAGTTCGGCCGCCACGGCGGCGGCAACCGGGTCCGGTTCTCCTCCCATCCTCGCCTGTCTAAGCGTCGCCACGTGGTCAATGTTTACGTTAAGCCTGGTCTTCATCTACGGGTTGCCCGCTCCTATGTTTTCACTTATTACCGAAGATACGCGGGAAGCGATTCCGTTTATAAGGGTTTCGTCCTCTCCTTCCACCATCACGCGCGCAAGCAGTTCGGTCCCTGAATATCTGAGATTTATTCTCCCTTTTCCCGCAAGGATTTTCTCCGATTCCCTGACCAGTTCGACAAGTCCCGGGATCTGCTCAAAGGGCCTCTTCTCCTTGATCTCAAGACTGTTAAGTATTTGCGGGAACATGTCTATTATCCCGGCGAGTGCGGAAAGGGGTTTCCCCTTTTTCCTCATTATGCTTAGAATCTGAAGCGAGGCGAGCAGGCCGTCTCCCGTGGTTGAGTGATCCAGAAACAGCAAGTGGCCCGACTTTTCACCTCCGAGGTTAGTTCCCAGCTTTCTCATCGCTTCTACCACGTATCTGTCCCCCACGCGGGTTCTTTCAAGCTTGAGTCCCATTTCGTTGAGATAATTCTCAAGGGCCATGTTGCTCATCTGAGTGGCCACCACGGTGTCCGTCGACAAGGTTCCCGTTTCCATCATCTCGGATGAGCAGATCGCGAGAACATGGTCGCCGTCGACTTCGTTTCCGTTTTCATCGCAGAAAACGACTCTGTCCGCGTCTCCGTCAAGCGCTATTCCTATGTCGGAGCCGCTTCGCACGACTTCTTCAGAAAGGATCTCGGGCCGAAGGCTTCCGCAGTCAACGTTTATATTTGTTCCGTTCGGTTCCGTGCCGATTGTGATTACCTGGGCTCCGAGTTCCTGAAAAATTATGGGCGCGACCTTGTACGCTGCCCCGTTGGCGCAGTCAACCACGACCCTTAGTCCGTCAAGCGTGAGATCCTTGGGAAAAGTGTTCTTGAGAAACACTATGTACCGTCCGACCGCGTCTTCGATTCTTTTCGCCTTTCCCGTGAGGGGAGGGGGAGTTATCTCTGCTCCTCCAAGAACCATGTTCTCTATTTCGATCTCCGTTTCGTCCGGGAGCTTGAAACCCGTGGAGTCGAATATTTTTATTCCGTTATCGGTGTAGGGGTTGTGGGATGCGGAGATAACCACGCCGGCTGTGGCTCTCATGTTTGAGGTGAGAAAGGCTATCGCCGGGGTCGGCAGGGGTCCAACGAGCAGTACGTCGGCTCCCATGGATGTTATGCCGGAAGCTATCGCCTGTTCAAATACGTAACCTGAGAGGCGGGTGTCTTTGCCGACGAGTATTTTCACGTGGCCGCCCGTTTTCTCGGACAGGTATTTTGTCAGCGCTTTTCCGAGAGCAAGCGATATCTCGGGGGTCATCGGATAGGTGTTGGTAACCCCCCTTATTCCATCGGTTCCAAAAATTTTTCTCTCGGGAGATTCTGATAAGGAACTCATGGTTTATGTCTCGGGAGATTCTTCTGGGGCAGGCGGTTTGACTTTAACCCTGACACTTGTCGGAGATGTGCTCGTAAGTTTTAGCAGGCCTGAACTGGGATACTGAACTTTTACCCTGAGTCTTTTCTGCCTGCTCTCGCCCATCTCTGCTCCATCTATGAAAACTTTGACGTCGTCGCTTGTAAGGTCGTTGATGGTCTCGTAGGGGCCGTTGAATACCAAAGTGGCCTTGAGATCCGAGGTCGTGCTGTATTCGAGTTCTCCGAAATTACGGGGAACTATAACAACGTCCCGAAACTCCTTGGTCAGTATTATGTCTTTTATGTAAACCGTTACGTTTACATGGTCGCCCTCAAGAACTTCCATGTATTGCGAGGGCAGCTGCAATTGCGCCGGAGCTGTGAACTCGGCTTTTTCGCCTTCGAGTTTTATTTTGGCCGTCTCTATGGTTTCGAGCTTTGAAAGCTGAGAAGCAGGTCCTCTTACCTGCACGGACTCGGGAACGATCTTTATTTCTTTTGATATCTTGTAACCGGAGTCCGGTTCTCCCAGCACGGGTTTTACCTTGAATTTTTTTGTTATAAGCCTGTCTATGTTTAGGGAAAGTTTTGCAGGTTTTGCCGCGACTATATCGATTCCCCTTGGAACTACCTGTGATGCCACGCGCTTGAGGTCTATTTTGAGAACGCCCTGTTCCGTTTTCTGCAGGTCAACGGGAATTGACTTGTTCGAATGGACGAATGAAGACAGCAGATTTCTCGGTCCTCTAAGAGAGAGAGCAATGCTGTCAGGCGGGTTGTTTACTATGATAAGGGTTTCGGGCAGACCACTTAGGTGCAGCGGAACCCCGATATCCCTTTCCACGTCGAGTTCGAAGTTGGTAAACGCCCAAAGGATTACCGCCAGCGCAAGCGCTATTGTCTTTTTGGCAAGACCTTGAAAAAAAGGTTTTCTCTCCATCAGGCTTTTCCGGCTTGGGTTATTTTTAGACCGCCTGGACTCTCGTCGCTGAGTTCTGAAACCAGACTCGGCCTGAGGAGTCTCTCATTGGCGATTCTCTTAAGTTCTCCGCCTGCCGCGAGTGAAATCTTGCCCGTCTCCTCAGACACGACTACGACGACGGCGTCAGTTTCCTGCGACAGCGCTATTGCCGCCCTGTGCCTTGTTCCAAGTTCCGTTCCCAGCTCAAGATCCGTGCTGATCGGGAAAAAAGACCCGGCCGAAACAATGACTTCGTCCTTGATTATCAGCCCCCCGTCGTGAAGAGGGGATGACGGATTGAAAATACTTATGATGATCTCGCTTGATAAACTGGCGTTAATAGGTCTTCCAGGAAACATCCTGAGGCTTTCCTGCCTCTCAATGGCTATCAGGGCTCCCATCTTGTTTGAAGAGAGAAAGGAGCAGGCATCCACGACTTCTTTTATAATCGTTTCGTTCGCGCTGTGTTTCGTGAAACTGAAAAGAAGAGGTTTCTTTCCTATGTTCGCAAGTCCCCTTCTTATATCGTCCTGGAAGAGGATGATTACTATCAGTATTACGAAGCCGAGAAAGTGGGTGAGTACCCAGTTAAGCGTGAAAAACCCCCATTTTCTTGAGACGAAATAGAGAACTACCATTGCCACGAGTCCGACCAGAATCTGCGAACTCCTGGTTCCCTCTACGGCCTTCAGTATGTAGAAAAATATTATGGCGACGATCAGGATGTCCAGACTGTCTGAGAAGAATCGAAAGTTCTGTATGGTAGAGTCTGTCATCTGCTAATTGACCCCGTATATGCTTTTTACCGTCCGAATCGCCTGCACTGTTTCAAGTACATCATGAACTCTTACGATAGAAATACCTTTGAGCATTGATATTATTACTGAACAAACGGATCCTATCAATCTTTGCTCCGCAAGCGGGCTCTCGAGTATTTCCCCTATAAAGGATTTTCGCGAGGCCCCGAGGCAGACCGGAAACCCGAGCTGGCAGAAATCTTCGAGTCTTCTTATGATTTCGAGGTTCTGCCCGGTGGTTTTCCCGAATCCGATACCAGGGTCAATTATTATGTTCTCCCGCGGTATTCCTGCCGCCACGGCCGTTTGAACTGAATTCAAAAGAGAGTCCGTTATATCGGGAATAAGCGAACCGTATTGGGTTTTTTCCTGCATGTCCACCGGCCGCGAACTTGTGTGGGTAAGTATGACTGCGGCCCCTTTTTCCGATACTTTCTGCGCAACCTGCGGTTCAAAGCTCAATCCGCTTATATCATTTACCATTGAAGCTCCGCATCTGAGAGCTTCCTCCGCCACAACGGCTTTTGTCGTATCTACTGATATTACCGTGTCAAATTTTTCTGCAGCCGCTTCTATGACCGGTATAACTCTCCGAAGTTCCTCTTCGGTACTCACGCCCGAAGAACCTGGCCTTGTGGATTCTCCCCCTATATCGATAATATCGGCCCCGTCTTCGATAAGAGAAGCGATTCTCCCAAGAGCCTTTTGGGGATCGTTGTACTCTCCGCCGTCGTAAAAAGAGTCAGGCGTCATGTTAACGACTCCCATGACAAGGGGTTTTTCACTCAGATCCAGTTTTTTCGAACCGAGCTTTATCAAATGAAATTCTGGTGCGTTCTGATTTGCTTTGTGCACTGAGGACCTTAGCAAACGGTTCTTACTCCCGGTTTCGCAAAGACAGCCGAAGAGCAGCGGCGGGGTAGGGAAAAGCCACGGGGATCAGACCCTGCCGGTTATATCAAACGGCTTTTTCACTTCCGGCCTGAACTCCTGGGTCTTTGACACCAGTTCGTCAAGTTCGGCTGAGTCTACAACTTCTTTTTCAAGAAGCAGGGAAGAGAGTTCATGCAGAAGATTCAGATTGTCTTGAAGGAGCTTCATCACCTCATCGTAGCTGTCATTTACGATTCTCCTTATCTCCTGGTCTATCTGCACCGCGGTATCTTCGCTGTAATCGCTTTTTCTCGAGATCTCCCTGCCCAGAAAAGGCTGCTGTTCCCCTTTGCCGAAAGTTACCGGTCCCACGACTTCACTCATTCCCCATTCGCATACCATTTTTTTGGCTATGTCGGTAACTCTCTCAAGATCATTGGCCGCACCGCTGGTTCTCTCGGAGAACACCAGTTCCTCCGCGGCCCTGCCTCCAAGAAGCACCTTTACAGTGGAAAGCAGATAGGTTCTCGACAGTGTGTACTTGTCTTCAAGGGGAAGCTGCTGGGTGACTCCAAGAGCCATTCCTCTCGGTATGATCGTTACTTTGTGTATAGGGTCGGCTTCGGGAGTCAGTTTCGCCACAAGCGCATGTCCGGCTTCGTGATAAGCGGTGATTTTCTTTTCTTTTTCGCTTATCAGCATGCTTTTTCTCTCAACTCCCATGGTGACCTTGTCTTTTGCGTATTCAAAGTCCTCTATGGAAATTTGTTCCTTATCGTTGCGGGCCGCGTGAAGAGCCGATTCGTTAACGAGATTCTCAAGGTCGGCTCCGGAAAAACCCGGGGTGGATCTCGCGATTACCGAAAGATCAACATCCTTGGCCATCGGGGTGTTTTTCGAATGAACGACCAAAATAGCTTCTCTTCCCCTGACGTCTGGCCTCGGGACAACAACCTGACGGTCAAACCTCCCGGGTCTCAGAAGCGCCGGGTCAAGCACGTCCGGGCGGTTCGTTGCGGCCATGACTATAATGCCTTCGTTTCCTTCAAAGCCGTCCATCTCGACCAGAAGCTGGTTAAGGGTCTGCTCCCTTTCGTCGTGGCCTCCTCCGAGTCCCGCTCCCCTGTGTCTTCCCACGGCGTCGAGTTCGTCAACGAATATTATGCAAGGGGCGTTTTTCTTGGCCTGTATGAAAAGATCCCTGACCCTTGAAGCTCCGACTCCGACGAACATCTCCACAAAGTCACTTCCGCTTATTATGAAAAACGGTACTTCGGCTTCTCCGGCTATGGCTTTTGCAAGAAGGGTCTTCCCCGTTCCCGGGGGACCTACCAGCAGAACTCCCCTGGGTATTCTTCCTCCGAGGCGAGTGAATTTCTCGGGACTCTTGAGAAACTCCACTATTTCGCTTACTTCCTCTTTTGCCTCTTCAACCCCGGCCACATCCTTGAAGGTGATCTTGTTCTGGCCTTCGCCCAGCATCCTGGCGCGGTTTTTCCCGAAACTCATCGCCTTTGTGCCCCCGGCCTGCATCTGCCTCATGAAAAAGACCATGAGTGCGACCAGTATGAAGAGGGGGCCCCAGTTTATGAGTATCTGAGTAAGGGAGCTTTGGTTCCGGCGTGAAAAACTGAACTCTATGCCGCTTTGCTCAAGCTTCGCGATAAGAAGTTCTCCCGCGGGACCCGTGGTCGTGAATCCGCGGTCTTCGGGGTCGGCGTTTTTAAGCTCTCCTCTTATTATGTTTTCGCCGAACTCTATCTTTGCTATCCTGTCATGATCCAGGTGTTCAAGGAACTTACTGTAGGATATCTCGGAGTAGACGCTTGCCGAGGTGTTCATGAACTGGTACACCGCGAACACTCCGACGAATATCGCCACCCAAAGCACAAGGTTCTTAAAAATATTTGCTGACATATGTTATTCCTCAATCTCTACGCAATCTCTGCGCAGATAAAAATGTCCAAAAAATAAAATAACACAGTTAAAATTCCATTTCAAACCGATGTGGGGATTATATATTTTGTTGCCCGAAAAGTCTTGGCCTGTTTAGCTGGGCCATTTGACCGTCAATGAAGATTGCTGTTTTCAAAAGAGAGACCTCCCACGGGCTTTAGCCTGTGGAAGGTCTCCACATACGTGCCCGCCTACGGGCGTAACGGATAATCTTATGCTTTTGTTGATCGGTTTTTCTTGAGTTTATGGCCTCAATATAATCAATTGTGATGATAAAACAACAACCCGTTTCCATAAAAAAAGTGCTGGATTATATACAATGCTGCCCAAACCGATTTTCTAATCGTAAAGGTCAGTTCCCAGGTACATCTCCCCGCCGTCGCAGAAAGTTACGAGCACCTGAGCGCCGTCCCCAAGCTCTTCTGAGATCCCGAGGCCCGCGCAGAGGCACGCTCCAGAGGATATTCCAACCAGTATGCCTTCTTCTGAAGCGAGGGCTTTAGTGCATTTGCGGGCATCTTCTGTAGAGACCGCGTAGATTCTGTCGATTACGCCGGGATCAAGCTTTTCGGGCACGAACCCGGGCGATATGCCGCAGATGCCGTGAAAACCTTTTTTTCCCTCGGACAGGGTAGGGCATTCGGCGGGTTCTACTACGACTACCTTGAGTTCCGGATAGATTTTTTTGAGTTCAGAGCCCACCCCCATTACCGTCCCCCCGCTTCCGACTCCGCAGACAAACACGTCCAGGCGGCCGGGTATCTGGTTTTGTATCTCTTTTGCGGTCTCCTCACTGTGAATCACGATATCCGCGGTGTTTTTGAACTGATCAAGAAAGCAGGAATCGGGGCTCTCCCGCTCCATTTCCCGGGCTTTCTCTATTGATCCCTGAAGTCCCCGGCCGGCGGCGGTGAGAACCACCTGTCCCTTAAACGCCCTTATCAACTGGATTTTCTCTTCCGCGGTGTCCTCGGGCATGACAACCGCGAGGTCGTACCCGCTTGTCCGGCAGCAAAGCGCGAGTCCTATGGCCGTGTTGCCGCTTGACGCCTCGATTACGGTCGTTTTCCCGGGCTCTATCAGGCCTTCCCGCTCCGCCTGCCTTAGCATGGCAATGCAGGCCCTGTCCTTTATGCTGCCCGCGGGATTCAGGCTCTCAAGCTTCGCCCATATCGTCGAACGGCTCTTTTTCGCTACGCTTTTGAGTTTTATTACCGGAGTGTTTCCGATGCAGTCAGTCAGGTTTGCCATTTGCGTGTTTTTCGCGCGGCTTTTTCCGCGCCAGGTCAATACACAAGAAAAGGAATTATGTCTTTCAGCACACCGGTGTCTTTGCTTTTGATCTCGGCCAGTATCTCTTTTATCTGCTCCCACGTCACATCTTCTTTTCTCAGCTCGTTTTTGAGCTTGAGAAGAAGTACTTTTATTTCCTGGTCCGTTACGTTTTTTACGTATGCGCTGAGACCGGCCATCGCTTCATTTTCCGCAGAGTGAGTCATTGAACTATTTCTGAATTAACATAACCCAAAAAGGTTTTTTAAGGTAACCTTTTTTCAAGTTGATTTCCATCGGAATTATATACTCTCAATACAGATGAATTTTAATAGAGGCATCAATCTGGCGGGCAAGGACCCGAGTAAGTTTCTCCATTCCCGTTTTCTGATGCCCGCGGTGTTTCTGTCCGCGTTCGTGATCGGGACCCTGGCGGTATACGTCTATTTCTCAAAAGACCTTCCTGATCTACGTGATCTTACCAGGTACCAGCCCGTTATTCTAAACGAATTTTATTCGTCCGAGGGAGAGCTGATAGCGCAGTCCGGGCTTGAGAGAAGGGCGCTTGTCGACCTCGACAGCATACCGCTTTACGTTGTAAATGCCTTCATAGCGGTGGAGGACAGGAGGTTCTACCAGCACAGCGGTGTGGATGCTAAAAGCGTTGTGAGGGCCCTTTATCAGAACCTGGTTATGGGGAGAATCGTTTCCGGGGGGAGCACCATTACGCAGCAGATAACCAAAAACCTCATTCTGGGCCCCCAAAAGGCCTACAGCAGGAAAATAAAGGAAGCAATTCTCTCGTACAGGATAGAAAGGAACCTCTCCAAGGAAGAAATACTGTATCTCTACCTAAACCACATATACCTTGCCGACGGCGTATACGGAGTTGAGATGGCGAGCCGGAATTACTTCGGAAAGTCGGCAAAAGACATAAATATAGCCGAGGCGTGTCTGCTGGCGGGAATTCCCAGAAGGCCGGAGCTCTACTCGCCCAGAGTCAATCCCTCAAACGCGCTTAAAAGGCAGAAAACCGTGATAAACATAATGCGCGACCAAGAATTCATAACCGACCGCCAGAAGCGGGAAGCTCTTGCGTATAAAATAAAAATCGTTCCGAAACAGGAGCCCAGAGGGGAATACATAGCCCCTTACTTTATTGAATACGTAAGGGAATACCTTGAGAGAAGAGTCGGAAGGAAGGCCTATGAGAAAGGTGGCTACAAGGTTTACACCACCCTTGACATGGATCTCAATCTTGCCGCCTACAAAGCTCTTCGAAGAGGGATACGCAAGGTTGAAAAAAGACAGGGCAGAACCAGATTCACTATCGCCAGGCTCAGGACGGCTGAGAAGATAGAGGAATTTAAAAAGCAGCAAAGCCACCTTGTTCTTCAGAACGGGAAAATATACAGGGCGGTTGTAACAGTTATAGGAGACATAGATGAACAGACTTCCTTTGCGACTGTTGAAGTCGGCGGCGAAAAACAAAGATTGAATTACATAGTTGACTCCGAGCGGTATTTTCCGGCCCCGCAGGGCAAGTACCTTCTTCCCGAGAAGCTGCATATAGGGGACGTCATAAAGGTGAGGGTGTCTGTAAGCGACGGCGAGGTAGCTGATATATTTCCTCTGTTTCGCCCGCAGACCCAGGGGGCACTGCTTTCCATGGACACGAGGGGTAACGTTATTTCAATGGTGGGCGGTTATGATTTCGGACTCTCGAAATTCAACCGGGCGATCCAGGCCAAAAGGCAGCCGGGCTCTGCATTTAAGCCTTTTCTCTACTCGGCGGCTATAGACAAGGGATACACCCAGACCAGCAAGCTCCTTGACGTGCCGATTATTGTGGATGACTGGGTTCCCGAGAATTACGACGAAGAATACATGGGATCGATTTTCTTCAGGGAATCTCTCGTTAACTCAAGAAATCTTTCTTCAATAAGACTGATCATGGACATAGACCCTGAGTATGTAGCGAGTTATTCCAGGTACTTCGGCTTTAAATCCAGAATCGGTCCTTATCCATCGCTTGCTCTGGGAAGCTCGGAAGTAACTCTTTTGGAGCTTACAAATGCCTATTCTGTTTTTGCGAATTTAGGAAGACACAGAGAACCGAACTTCATACTCAGGATCTATGACAGAAACGGAAGCCTCATCGAGGACAACACGGGAGAGATGTACCTTCGGTACGAGAAGAAACTGAAGCGGAAGGAAGATAAAGATGGAGCCGATGCGTCGGAGCAGTGGAATTACCGAGAAAGGGTTTCGACTCAATCCCAAGAGGGCAGGTCGCAATTTCTAGGTCTTTTCGCCGAAGAACAGAGGGACTTTCTTAACTCTGCGGAATTTCGGTTTCTCATTAAAAAGGTCCCTATTCATTACTTCGGTGAAACGGAGGACTTTGATAGGGTTATAAGTCCCGAGACGGCTTATATAATGACTGACATGATGAAGGCTGTTATTAAGGAGGGGACGGGACTGCTTGCCAACCCGCTTAACTCAGAGCAAGAATCGCGGGCAAGACGGGAACCACGAATGATTACACTGATGCGTGGTTCATAGGATACAGTCCCATGGTCGTAACCGGGGTGTGGGTCGGAAAGGACGATAACACCTCGCTTGGAGACAAGGAGTCGGGGTCCTTAGCTGCCGTCCCGGTCTGGAGAGAGTTCATGAGCAGGGCGCTTGATAAATACAACGACCGCACGGAATTTGAGATTCCACCCGGCGTAAGGATCATGAACACTCCCCTGGGGGAAATTTCTTACAAGGTCAAACCGAGCATGTCCAAGGACGAGGTGCTCAGTGGGTTAAGGATGATGGTAGGATCTTCGGAAAGGAAACCAGAAGAAGTTGAGGATTACGATTACAAGATAGATTCTCTTTTCAGGGAAGATGATGAGTAATGAGCGGAGGGGCAGGTAAGAAATTAAAACTAAGAGTCATTTATTGAACATTACTGTTCTGTTTTTGTATATCAGAATTTCTCTGTTGATGTGAGACCAGATTGCTTGTGAAAGAACCTGTTTCTCCAGATCCTCTCCCTTTCTTACCAGGTCGTTTATGGAATCGTTGTAGTTTACCCGTATTACATCCTGCTCTATTATGGGTCCGGAATCCAAATCCTCGGTTACGTAATGACTCGTTGCTCCAACGATCTTGACACCTCTTTTGTAGGCGTTGTGGTAGGGACGCGCTCCGGGGAAGGCGGGAAGGAAGGAATGGTGAATGTTGATTATCTTGTTTTTGTAGTGCGAGACAAAATCCTCGCTAAGTACCTGCATGTACCTGGCAAGCACTATGAAATCCACTTTATAGTCCGCGAGAAGCTCAAGCTGACTGGCTTCCACTTGTTCTTTGTTATTTTCTACATCCGAGAACACATAAAAATCCATGCCGTAGCGGTCAGCAACAGGTTTGAGGTTAAGATGATTGCTTATAATGAGGGGAACTTCCACATTCCACTCCCTGACTCTTAACCTGTATATGATATCGGAGAGACAATGTGGGAGTTTTGAGACGAAAACCGCCATGCGCAGCACTCTCCCAGTGAAAAATATGTCGAATTTTATGTCGAATTCTGAAGCTACTTCCTCTTGGAAACGTTCGGAGAATTCCTCTTTGGGAATGGAAAATTTCTCCATTTCCCACTTTACACGAACAAAGGTGACCTTGTCATCCATGTCCATGCAGTGCTGCATTTCATATATGTTACCACCATGCTTGGATATGAAGTCGATTATTGCGCGGAGAAGACCCGGGCGGTCAGGAGAATGTGTAAGCAGTACTGCTTGTTCAGAACTTTCTGGCATGATCAGGATCAAACCCCCCGTAATGAAAATGCCATTATACCTTAAAAAAAGATATAGTCCTACAAGTTTTTAAAACAGCCCCCTAAACAATCCTCCGTCAACTTGGATAGTAGTTCCAGTCATATAACTTGCTTTTTCAGAAGCAAGAAAGCAGGCTAGGGCGGCCAGTTCTTCAGGAGTTCCTATTCTTCGCAGCGGAATGTCTTCTTCCATCTCTTCTATGGCTTTTTCGTATTCAATGCCCGACTGCACGGCTCTTTTTCCGCAAGCGCCTTTATTTTGTCCGTGTAAATCCTTCCAAGGCGAATGAGAAAATTAAAACTGAAACGGGTTTTCTAAGAAAGCTATTTATGCATTAGTGAATTGATCAGAATTCTTGATCTACCTGCAATTAAATTGCTATGTGAGTAGGACGATTTATTGATTCTCTTGATAAACTGATCACCAGTTCTGTCGTTTTTGAGGAAATTCAAAAATTCTCTGTCAGGAAAGGTGGTTGCCCTAACCGCAACATCCGAAGCAATAGGGAGCCATCCTCCCTGCACTGGGTCGTTCTGGCTATTAGCCTTAACAATGGAGAGGCCGTGACTTCCCATAACGAAACTACGTCGAGGATTAGATATTACTACAACACTTATGCCTGTCTCTTTAGAAAATCTTTCTGTTTGTTTTAGTTCATTATCGCTATTGCCAATAGCAAACTTCACATTAGCATTTGATTCAATCTTCTTCTTTATTTTTAGTATACGGAGGTCTTTATATAAGGCATCTCGATCGCATAGGTCAAAGTTGAGTTCATCAGCTCGAGATTTCAGTACTTCATAAAAAACATCTCGATTTCCAACTGCAGATACTCGTTTCTGAGATTCAGGAGTCCGCCGTGCAATTGCTATGAAAAACTTTTTCCAGACCCTACGTTCATCTGGGGAGAGTTGAGGGCATCTTCTGTTTCTGGCTTGTTCTATAATTCTTTTAACAACAGGAGCGACTTCGCTTTCCATTTTTGAGAAAGACTTTTCGTAGCAATAAGTCTTAGTCGATTGAGTAAGATCGTGCAATGCGTATAAGTCTTTCTTTACAAAAACATTTTTTGGAGAAGCTTTATAAGTTTTCTTTTGGTGCTTATCGCCTATCCAAAGGTAACCGCGATCATCAAGGAAATTCTTAAGCAAGACTTGAGGGATATAATGATGTCGTCTGGGTTCATTGCCAGTCATTTTTTATGTTCTTTGGCTTGTTATTTTACACCACTACTTATAATGTTTCGGCTTAACTAAATTCCGCGGAAAGATAGTTGTTATTCTGAGGTAATTATACTTGGTGCTCCATGTATAATAATAAACACAGGGAACTGCTAGTGCGGGATGCTACATGTCGGGCGAAACCGGTTAGGACGTAATTTGTCGAAATTGCGTTACGGGGTTTTATCCCCCCTACTTAATGCTCCCTACGTTTGTCTAGTTATGTATTTAAGTCCCAATCCTTAATAAAGAATCATCGCCAAAAGCATCATTCACCCGGTCCAAAAACTCCTGATAACCTACATCTACATTATGGTTGTTTAGAGTCTGGTCTTTGAGTAAATATTTATTATTATGATGTATAGAGAGACTGCACCGTACCTGAATTGTAAATTTTCTCTCGCTAAGCTCTTCATATATCCTAATGTGAGGAGCTGTAAAAGCGACTGTCTGTTCAACCACCTGCTTCCCCATTCCAATGTTAGCGATCTTTTTAGCGACTTCCTGATTCAACCTTTCGTTAAACAGTAAATCCAACATAAATCCATATCCTTTATCTGGAATTTTCCGAACGAGTAGTTGTGAAAACGACTCTAAGTTTTGGACAAGGAAAACAATATCTTTGTGAGA
>CATOTB010000002.1 GCA_951812945.1 Candidatus Dadabacteria bacterium | reverse complement strand
TCACCTTCGATATCTCGGGTGCGACGTGGTTATCAAAGGAGTTCTCCATCATGAGCAGGTGCTCGATTCCTATCTCCGTCTTAAGCCCCAGGGCGGAATTGATCCTCTTGAGGGAACTGTGGTTTTCCCGTAGCACTCTTTCGGACAGACGCTGCCTTTCCTTTCGGTTCGCCTGCACTGAAAGCCTGAGCCTGAGTTTCCCTCTCTGAATAGAGTTTTTCATCCTGTCCTCAAGGGCGGTTTCCATCTGTAAAAACGATTCGGGGACGCTTGCCTTGACGTCAAGGAACCTGTGGTTCTCCGACCGTATGTCAACTAGGATCCTTCCGATCTCGGTGTTTACGGATGATTCCGCGAAGCCGGTCATGCTTTTCATATATACGCCTCTTTCCTTTTCGGTATCAGTTTTTCTTTATTTTCCAAGCAGAATACCCGCAACGGGTTCCAATTCGCAACCGCCTTCGGGCGCGGAGAGAAAATCGCGCTGTATCTTCCCGGAACTTGCCTGTACCCTTTTTCTCATTTAACTTCTTAGATGATTCAAAGGATCCCCAGTCGCCACTCCATGAGAAAAGCTTATCTTTTCGTTCTGCCATTGCTGTTTCTTTTTACCTCCTGCGCCGTTCCGGTGCGAGGTTCGGATCAAAGGAGGCCGCACCCGAAGGTTTCAGCTACCAGCGTAGTAATCTCTTTTCTTGAAGCGCTTAAGGAGCGGGACTTTGAATCCGCTTACGACAAAGTGCATGTATTCAGTTCTGACCGCGAGGGTTACGTAAGCAGGTTTGAGCTTCTTTACGAAAACTACGATATCAGGATAGTTGACTACAGGGTCTTGGCGACTCAGCTTTTCAAGGATACCGCCATAGTGGTCGCGGAAGTGGAGGTTGACTACAGAGAGCTAGGCGAAGACAAGCGCCAAAGGGCCAGATACACAAACCGTTACGATCTCTCCATACCTGATAAAAAATGGAAAATAGTAAAGGACGAATGCATTGAGAACTGCAGTTACGGACCGGAAAGCGGAGACGGAGAAGGCTAGGGCGATAAAAGTCGACGGTTGTTAGAAACTGTGGGCTTCGCGCCGGAGCGGAGGGAAAGGCTTTTCCTGCTGCTTGAGCGGATACCCTGAGTTTTCTCTCCCGGTATAAGCGTGGGCGTCAGTGTTCTTTTCGAGACGCGGCGCAGGACATCGATTCTTCAAGCGGAACCGCGGCTGCGTTTGCCGAAGCGGTTGCTACGGACCCCGAGTCCGAACTCAAGGATGTGGCGGAGAGCCTCTGTAGAAAGCATTGTAGTCCTGAAGATATCTGGGACTTCTTACCATTTGGCAATTACCCCTATAACTGGCCACTTCCACTATGTTTTATAAATAGTTTGACAGAATTATCTGGTCATCTACAATTTCCGAGTGGAAATTAGGACCGAAAGGGTGGTACAATAACAGCCAAGCGCTGCTCAGACACGTCAGCAATCTGGAATTTATCGTGGTGGATGCAACTGTTTCGTGATCGCGGTGCGTCAGTGCTGTATTCACTACCCTTAATATATTTTGGCTGGTTATATGGGTAATTGCCTACCATTTCTTTAACGATGTTTAGCTGCTCCCCATCAATACACAGAATCAGGGGTATTCTCCTGGTGTTGCTTGTCGTGACCGTTGTCGGTTGCGGCGGGAGCGAAGGTGATGAGAACAACGAGGGCACTCGTGACCGGTTCGCCGAGTTTTGGGATGAACTGGAGCGTCTGGATCCCCGGCCGGACTGGTGGAGAGATTCCGAACCGTATACCTGCCATCAGGAAGAGAACAATGATTCCCCGTGGCTTGAAGCGGGTCTTGAGGATCTTGGCGGGTCTGACCCTCTCTCCCTGATCCGCTACTTCGGTAACGGAAGTTATCTGCGGTACAGCGATCTGAGATTGTTCGGGTGTACGGAACTTGAAAAGTACCCGGGCAAGTACCATGTTATGGATACGCCCATCGATCCGACATATTACTCGCTAGGCGATCTGGACATATATGTGGATATAGCTCACATACCGCCTCGTCCGGTTCATGTGCTGGCAGAAGAGTGGTGGTACGAAGACTATGGGAGCCGAATCGATTTCAGCATGGAGGAAGCCGTTTCGCTTCTCAATCAGCATGTCGCCCCGTATTACAGAAGGATATCGGGGGACAAGTTCCGGATCACTTTTCACGCGGGCGAGGAATTTGAAGTCGGTGGTGATGGCCGGCCGGAGGACTCGGAGAAGCAGCAGATTGCGGAGGCCGGAATAATCTGCATGGAGGACTGTCGCAAATACGGACCCCCCGGCGGGATCAACCGAATTCTGCTCAACGATGTCGCTTCTTACCGGGGAGGCGAAGCAGTCAATGGATGGGCCGGATTCGGCCTCGTGAGTTTCCGCGATGGGCTCATGGAAGTTATTGTCCACGAGATAGGCCATGGGTGGATGGAATGGCCGCATTCTTTTGCGGAAGTAGCCTGGGAACTTCCCGACGAACCACCCTTTCCTCCCAATCAATACAGCAATTTTTACGATGTAATGTCGAGTTTTACCCTCGTCGAGCCGCTGAGGGGCTGGGACAGCAATATGCCGTCTACACTGGCGATCAATCGTTACTCGGCTGGCTGGATCAGTCCGGGCGACGTTGCTTTGCATACAAAAGACGAAGCCACGTATACATTGAGCAAACCGTTTGAAAGCGGCTATCAGTTTCTCGTCATACATTCGGGCCGCCGCTACGCTTTCACGACGCTTGAAGTTCTCGAGGAGCGGTCCTCCAGATACAAGGTAACCGAAGCAAACGTTTACGACCCGTCGGCCCCGGGAGGAAGGCGCCCACTCAGATACGAAGGGGTTCTGGTAAGCCGTTACGATCAGAGCGCCGGCACCGGTGGGGCCGCCCGGTTTGGTCCGGCTCTCTACAATACGGACAATCCGAACTATAAGCTTGACGTGGGCCTCGGCGGGGATGATCACTCTCTCATACCCGACGGCGGGACGCGGCAGATCGGCGGGGGAGTCAGCGTTTCGGCGAGGAAAAATCCGGACGGCAGCTATGAAGTGATCGTAAGCGGTGGGAAAACGGCGGAGTTTAAAAAGTGGTGTGACTTCATTCCGTTGCCGCTGGGGGACAAAGAGATAGAATACGACACTGGCTGTTCCTTGGAACCGGAGTTCTAGGCCTCGCCGGCGATTTCCATCCGCAGAAGCGATTCGGGAACGCTGGCCTTGAGTCAGAAAGCCTGTGGTTCTCCTGTCTTGTATCCGCCACAACCCTGCCGGTCCCGACGGTTCGGATGATTCTCCGAAACCCGTCATGCTTTTCATGCTGCTGTTCTTTCCGTATGGGCACGTGTTTTCCTTTGTCTGACAGGCGGAACACCCGAAACGGCGCCGATTGATACGGCCTCCGACCGGACGCGGGCTGGCGTAAACCCCGTCCTGTCTCTTTCCGGGAACTTGCCTGTATCATTATTCTCGTTTAACTTCTTATCCTGTTCGGAGGATTTTCCGTTTCCGTGTCCATGAGAAAAGCTTATCTTTTCGTCCTGCCGCCGCTTTTTTTCACCTCCTGCGCCGTCCCGGCGTGCGGTTCCTGCGAAGGCGGAGACGGAGGAGGTCAGGAGTGATAAAAGTTGTGGTAGCAGGTGTGTGCGGGCGCATGGGAATGAGTATAGCGTCGCTTCTTGGCGGCGACGCGGAAATAGAGCTTGTTGGAGCTACCGAGACTCCCGGACACACTTCGATCGGTTGCGATGTCGGGGATTTCGTCGCGGGCGCAAAGTCGGGAGTGAGCGTTAGTGATGCCATTTCGGCTGCTGCGTCGGCCGCAGACGTGATAATCGACTTCACCGTTCCCGAGGCGACCCTTGCCCACGCCGAATATTCGGTCCGGAACGGAAAATCGATGGTCATAGGAACGACGGGCTTTACGCCGGAGCAGAGGGCGAAGCTTCTTGGGCTCCTTGAGCGGATACCGTGCGTTTTCGCTCCCAATATGAGCGTCGGCGTCAATATTCTTTTCGAGATATCAAGACAGGTGGCGTTTCATCTGGGAGAGAGCTACGACGCCGAGATTTTCGAGACCCATCACAGGGGAAAAGTTGATTCTCCGAGCGGAACGGCAATCGCGCTTGCAGAAGCCGTCGCCTCGGGCCTCGGGCGAGAACTTGGGGACGTGGCTAGATATGAAAGACACGGGCGGACAGGGGTGAGAGAGAAGGGGGAGATAGGTATTCAGACGCTTCGGGGAGGAGACGTGGTAGGGGACCACACCGTCATGTTCCTTGGCGACGGAGAGAGAGTTGAGCTTACCCACAAGGCAACTACCAGGGAGAACTTCTCTGCGGGCGCGCTTCGCGCGGCGAAATGGATTTCGGGAAAACCCCCGGGAGTCTACGCGATGCGGGACGTGCTGGGATTCTGATCCCGCAGCGCTTATCCACACATGTACAGTTTCAGGCTTATCGAGAAGGAAGGGGGTGGTTCCGCCAGGCTCGGGGAAATCCGCACTTCCCGCGAAACGGTCCCGACTCCGGCCTTCATGCCCGTTGCGACCCAAGGCGCGTGCAAGGCCATCTCTCCGCTTGATCTGCGCCGCCTCGGTTTCAGTATCCTCATAGCAAACGCCTACCATCTCTACTTAAGGCCCGGCACGGACGTGGTGAGCTCCCTGGGCGGGCTTCACAGCTACATGTCATGGGACGGCGCGATCGTTACGGACAGCGGCGGTTACCAGGTCCTGAGCCTCGCGAAAAGCAGAAAGATCACGGAAGACGGAGTTTCTTTCCGCTCCCACATAGACGGAAGCGAACATTTCTTCTCGCCCCGCACATCTGTAGAAGTCCAGGAAGACCTGGGCTCTGACGTGATGATGTGTTTTGACGAGTGCCCGGCCCATGATTCTTCCTATGACTATATGGAGAAGTCGGTCTCTCTTACGACGCGCTGGGCGAGGCTTTGCAAGGAAGCGAGACGGGACCGCTCCAGGGCCCTTTTCGGTATCGTGCAGGGAGGGGTGTATGAGGACCTTCGGGCGCGCTCCGCGGGAGAGCTTGTGGATATAGGCTTTGACGGTTACTCGATAGGAGGGCTCGGAATCGGCGAGTCAAGCGGGGCCACTTTTGAAATTACCGAGCTCTGCGCGGGGCTTTTGCCCGAAGACAGGCTCCGCTACCTGATGGGCATCGGAACTCCGGGCGACATAGTGAGAGCGGTCTCGCTTGGAGTTGATCTTTTCGACTGCGTCATCCCGACCCGCAACGCCCGCAACGGAACTCTCTTTACAAGCCGGGGAAAAGTGGTTATAAAAAACTCCCGTTACGCGTACGACCGCTCCGCGCTTGACGAGAATTGCGGCTGTTACACGTGCGGAAATTTCTCAAGGTCGTATCTGAGGCATATATTCATGGCCGGGGAGATTCTTTCTCTTCAGCTTCTGACCCTTCATAACCTCTATTATTACTCCGAACTGATGAGAAAAATAAGGGAATCGATAAAAACCGGCACTTTCAGGCAGTTCCGCTCGGAGCTAAGTGATGCGGAGGAGGAATAGAAATTGAGAAAACTTGCTTTTGTCGCCACTTCTGTGCTTTTTGTTTCATCATGCATGCCTCCCGGAGCCGGGCAGGGAGGAGCTGGGGGAAGTACGTTCTCGGCTATACTTCCGTTTGTTGCCATATTCGCCCTTTTTTACTTTCTTATAATAAGGCCCCAGCAGCGCCAGAGCCGTGAGCGCAAGCAGATGCTCGCCGAGGTAAAGAGGGGTGACAGCATTGTTACCACCGGGGGCATATACGGCAGGGTGATAAACGTTGACGGGAACGACCTCACGGTCGAGATAGCTAAAGGCATTAACATAAAAATGGCCCGCTCCGGTATCTCGGAGAAGGTCGATTCTGCAGCCGCTGACGGCAAATCCAAGGGGGGCGGCTGATTAATGCAAGGCGTGTCCCGTCTCTGGGTTAGCGTTATCGTTCTTTTTTCCTTTCTCTCCGTAATACTCCTTACGCCGACCTTTATGGGTGATAAGCTTCCCTCGTGGTGGGGGAAGGTGTTCTCAAGCAAGGGGATGAGTCTCGGGCTTGATCTTGAGGGGGGAATATTTCTTCTTCTGGGCGTTGAGACGGAAGAGGGCGTGGAACAGGAAATGCTTATCGTGGAGGAGGCACTGGTCTCGAAGTTCACGAAAAACAGGATCCTGGTGAAAAACACCTCCGTTTCCGACGGAACCCTCACGATCGGTCTTTTCCCGGGCGCGGATATAGACAAGGCGCTTGAGATTGCGCGCGAGGAGTTTGAGGAGATAACGAATATAAATTCCGACGGTTTCCGGATCAGGCTTTCCGTAAAGCCGTCCTACGTGGACGAACTTGAGCGCAATTCCATAGAACGGGTTCGCAACATAATAGAGAACCGCGTTAAGGATTTCGGTCTCGTGGAGCCGAGCATACAGAAATCAGGCGACGACAGGATCCTTGTGCAGGTGCCGGGAGCTTCCAAAAAAGACAGACAGAGAATAGTGAACCTGATCAAAAAGACGGCCGTTTTGGAATTCAAGATCGTACAAGCCGTCGGGGCGTCGAGGGAGAACCTCCTTGCGGCGGCCGAATCTGAAAACGAAAAGGATGTTGCGCAGAAAGGACTTGCCATCCATGAGGGAGACACCGGGAATGAAAACGAAAAGTTTTTTCTAACCGAGAGGCTTGCGAACGTGACCGGAGAGTATATCTCCGACGCGCGGATAACGTTTGATAACTATGGAAATCCTGCGGTCGGATTCACGTTCAAGGGAGAGGGTGCGAGCAGGTTCGGGAAGCTCACCGAAGACAATATCGGCGAGCGCCTCGCAATAGTTCTGGACAGTGTGATAAAATCCGCTCCCACAATCCAGGACAAGATAACTTACCAGGGCACCATAACCGGGACTTTCACCCCCGATGAGGCAAAAGACCTCGCGCTTATCCTGAGATCCGGCTCTCTTCCCGTTCCGGTAAGGGTGGAGCAGGAAAGAACCGTGGGTCCTTCCCTGGGGCAGGACTCGATAGAAAAGGGAAGATTCTCCATGATCGTGGGCGGCATACTTGTTCTGGTGTTCATGGTCTTTTTCTACAGGATTCAGGGCGTGGTAGCGAACGCCGCCTTGGTGCTTAACATACTTTTCATAATGGGTTTTCTCTCCGCTTTCGGCGTTACGCTTACACTTCCGGGCATAGCGGGGCTTGTCCTCACGCTCGGCATGGCGGTTGACGGGAACATCATCATATTCGAGAGGATAAAAGAGGAACTCGTCGCGGGGAAAACCGCGGTTCACTCGATTGAGACCGGATACGCAAGATCCGTCTGGACCATACTTGACGCGAACGTAACGACGCTTCTTACGGCGCTTATACTTTTCTGGCTCGGCACGGGTCCCATAAAGGGCTTCGCGGCAACTCTTTCAATCGGAATAGTGTCGACCGTTTTCAGCAATTTAATTGTGGCGAGAGTTTTTACGAACATGCTCTACAGGGACAAAAAACTGACAGAGGTAAGTATCTGAGGGTGCTCAAGTGCGGCTTATAGGAAAACTGAATTACGACTTCGTGGAGAAGATGGGGGGCGCGATGCGCATTTCCATCGCGCTTGCGATCATTTCCATCGCTTCTTTGCTTTATCACCAGGGACCTAACTGGGGGGTCGAGTTCACGGGCGGAACGGAGATACACATAAAGCTTGCTAAGAGCCTTGAGACCAATGTTTTAAAAGGGGAGCTTGCCGAGAGCGGCTTTCCCTCCGAATCGGTTCAGCGCTTCGGCCTTCCGGGCGATAACGAGCACCTCATACAGTTTGCTCCCGAACTTGCGACTTTTGATCAGATAGGTGATTTTCAGAAAAGCCTTGAGGACCTTTTCGCGGAATCAGAGAATTTTCAGGGAGCTTCAATCCAGAGGATAGACTACATAGGTCCCAGAGTGGGGAAGGAACTCATAACAAAGGCTCTTCTCTCCATACTGATTGCGTGCGTTGGCATACTCGGTTACCTGGTCTTGAGGTTTGAATTCGGTTTTGCCGTGGGAGCGGTTATCGCGCTTATTCACGACACCCTTATAACCGTGGGGGCAATATCGCTTGCGGACAAGGAGTTTACCCTCGCGATCGTAGCCGCGCTTCTGACCGTGATAGGTTACTCGGTTAACGACACCATCGTCATATTCGACAGGATAAGGGAGAACATGGGGAATTTCCCCGAAAAGGGCTTCAGGGAGCTTGTCAACGATGGAATAAGCCAGACGCTATCGCGTACGCTGCTCACGGCGATAACGGTGTTCATAGTGCTTGTCCCGCTGTTTTTCCTCGGCGGCTCCGTAATACACGATTTCGCGTTTACCCTTATGGTGGGGGTTGTCATAGGGACCTACTCGTCGGTTTTTGTGGCAAGTGCCTTCGTGGTCTACTGGAGAAAAAGAAAGGCGGCGGGATAGAAACCGCCTTGGCGTACACTCCGCCGCAGAATAGGGCTCTCCGCTTTGATAATCGGTCCCATAACGGTTAAATATTTCCAGTTTTGCTTCTGAAAACACACAACCCGGGCAGATAATGGAAAAAAGACTGCAAGAGATAAGAAACCAGATAGATTCTGACCTTGACTCGGTCTCGACGGAAGCTGATCTCCTCAGGGTAAAGGCAAGCTACGTCGGAAAAAAAGGATCTCTCACGCAGCTTCTTAAATCCATGAAGGACCTCCCCGCTTCCGAGCGTCGCGAGGCGGGCATTCTCATAAACAGAACCAAGAATGAAATCGAGGAACTGATCGAGAAGAGATCCGATGAGATAAAGCGCAAGATCATGGACGAAAAGCTCCTTGAGGAGGCAACCGACTTCACTTTGCCCGGCCGCGGAATGCCGGTCGGCGCCAAGCATCCCATAACCCAGGTGATGGAGCGCATAGTCTATGACTTTGAGAGGATGGGATTCGAAGTCGCCGAGGGTCCCGAAGTCGAGCTTGATTACTATAATTTCGAGGCGCTTAACATACCGAAAAACCACCCTGCGAGAGACATGCAGGACACTTTCTACATAACCGACAACATGGTCTTAAGAACCCACACTTCCCCGGTGCAGATACGGATCATGCAGACCCAGCAGCCTCCGGTGAAGATAATAGCTCCCGGAAAGGTCTACCGGTCCGACAGCGATGTTTCCCACACCCCTATGTTCCACCAGATAGAGGGTCTTCTGGTCGATAAAGGCATAACTTTCGGAAACTTAAAGTCCGTCATTATCCAGTTCGTCAAGCTCACTTTCGGTGAGAACACAAACGTGAGGTTCCGCCCGAGCTTTTTCCCCTTCACCGAGCCCAGCGCCGAGGTGGACATAGAGTGTCAGATATGTTCCGGAAACGGATGCAGGGTATGCAAGGGGACTGGCTGGCTTGAGATAATGGGGTGCGGAATGGTCGACCCCGCGGTTTTCTCGAGCGTTAACTACAACACTGACATCTATTCGGGTTTCGCTTTCGGTATGGGGGTTGAGAGAATCGCCATGCTTAAGTACGGGATAAACGACATAAGGCTTTTCTTTGAGAACGACGTAAGGTTTTTAAGGCAGTTCGTATAGGTTTTAAGAATTGCTGTCGAATGGGACCGTTTTTTATGATTCGCTTGATTTTACTGTATAAAAACCGTCAGATTAGACAACGTTTTTGAGTTTTAAAATATCTTTAATATGAGGGTGATCCGAATCAGATATTAAACAAGATTCGAGAGACCAGAAAGGAGAACACCGATGGGAATCAAACCTGATCACTGGATAAGGAAAATGGCGCTTGAGCACAAGATGATAGACCCTTTTGTGGAGGGGCAGGTAAGCAAGGGCGTTATATCGTACGGCATCTCCTCTTACGGCTACGACATCAGGGTAAGCGATGAGTTCAAGGTGTTCACAAACCTTCACAGCGCTGTTGTTGACCCGAAAAATTTCGACCCCAAGTCCTTTGTGGAAATAAAGGATGATTACTGCATAATACCGCCGAACTCCTTCGCGCTCGCTAAAACCGTTGAGTATTTCAGGATACCCAGGAGCACTGTTACCGTGTGCGTCGGGAAATCCACTTACGCGAGGTGCGGGATAATCGTTAACGTCACGCCTTTTGAGCCCGAGTGGGAGGGGTATGTGACGCTTGAGATCTCGAATACCACCCCCATTCCCGCAAAGATATATTCAAACGAGGGAATCGCCCAGGTGCTCTTTTTCGAAGGTGACGAAGAGTGTGAGGTCTCCTACGCGGACAAGAAAGGAAAATACCAGAAACAGACCGGCATAACGCACCCGAAAATTTCCTAGGCGTAGACCGGCAGTTGGTGTTCTGTACTGATTTTAAAGTACTAAGCGAAGAGATCCGACCCGGGCGTCAGTCAGTTTGAGGCAGACTCTCTGCCCCGAATTTCGAGATGTTTTCCAATGTCTCGCGTACGTCGTTCCAGGTCGTCGAGTAGTTGATGACGCACATCCTGAGCGCAAATGTCCCGTGAAGAAGTGTCGATGATATAAACGCGCGGTCTTCCCAGAAGATACGGACGAGTACGGTCCTGTTGATTTCTTCCAACACGTCCTCGCCAAGGTCGGTGTTTGCGGGGTTGACGCGGAAGCATGCGATTCCCAATACCGCAGGAGTCAACATCTCCAGGACGGGACTTTCCTCGATGTACTCCTCAATCCGGTGTGCAAGCTCCATTCCATTCGATACGGCTCGCCGAAACGCGGCCATTCCGAAAGTCTGAACCGACATCCAGATCTTCAACGCCCGAACGGAGCGGCTGAGTTGCAGGCTCCTGTCCGAAAAATTCGGGTGGCCAGCGCCCCAAATCGTATCCTGGAGAATATCGTGCTTGGTGGCGAACGCCCGCTCAAGCGTGCGTACATCCTTCACCATCAGGCCGCCCACCTCATAGGGCTGGAAGAACCACTTGTGTGCGTCCATCCCGATTGAATCTGCGCGCTCGATTCCGCGCAAGAGCCTCTTGCCTTCCTCGGCCACGATCGCGAATCCTCCATGCGCGGCGTCGACGTGAAGCCATATATTTTGCGCCTCGCAGTAGTCCGCCATCGCTTCCAGTGGGTCGACAGCTCCGCTGCTGCTCGTTCCAGCGTTCGCACACACTGCTATGGGGCTGAGTCCGGCGGCTCTGTCCTCGGCCACGGTCTCGACAAGCGCATCCATGTCCATACGGAAATGTTCATCGGTCGGAATCATTCGAATGCATTCTGGACGAACGCCTACAATCCTGGCTGCTCGGACAAGCGCACTGTGGCTTTGGTCACTCATGTACACGCTGGTACGTTCCGGGTTGTTCGCGGCCTCCCTCGCCGCGACAAAGGCATCAAGGTTTGCTGCCGAGCCCCCGCTCGTCAACAGTCCACCTGCACTCTCCGGACAGCCAAGCCAGCGCCGAAACCAGTCGATCACGACGAGCTCGAGCTGGCTCGGACCGCTCGAAATCAGCCAGGAGCTCTGGTTTATGTTAAATCCGGCAACCATGAAGTCGGCCAGCACTCCGGGCCATGTGGGCTGCGAAGGGATGAATCCAAAGCAACGCGGGTGGTCCAAGCTCAGTGCGATCGGGAGGATCTTGTGTGCTGCCTGCTCAATCACTTGCGAGGCCGAACGGCCGTCCTCGGGAGGGTCCTTCAGCAGTTGGTCCTCAAGTTCTAGTCGAAACTCTCCCTCCCAGGCACCTTCTCCGGGCAAGCTCTCGATGCGCTGCACCACGAGTTCCGCCGCTCGGCGTGCAAGTTCCAGCATCTGTTCCGGTTCCATACGGAGGCCATCATCCACCCCACCATTACTGCCTGTTGTTGAGTCGTTCATGGCATGTCCTACTCAGCTTTCCTGTCTCCGGCTCATATATGTCCCCCCAATTGAGAAAGTGTTACCATGTTAACAAATAATCTGTATGTTGTATACCCACTCGAGTGTTAATTATGTGCCAGCTGTCCGGACTTTTGCTTCGGATCTTATGCGAGAAGTCCATCGGATTGATTATCTAGGAGAGAAATTCTGATTTTTACGTAAACTGCCGGATATTACGGACTTTTTTCTTTTTTTCAGGTATCATAATAAGCACATTATCTCTGACCGGGAGGTACTTGTTTTGAGCGAGTCTCAAGAATCCGAAATAATGGGCGAATTGCGGCAAGATAACGGCTCTGGGGAAGATTACACCGCCGAGCAGATAAAGGTTCTTCCGGGCCTTGAAGCCGTAAGAAAACGCCCTGACATGTACATAGGGGATACCAATTCCCGGGGATTCCATCACCTCGTTTTTGAGGTTCTCGATAACAGCGTGGACGAATCCCTGGCGGGTTTTTGCAGCAATATCTCCGTTACCGTACACGTGGACGAGAGCATTACGGTTGAAGACGACGGAAGGGGAATTCCGGTTGATATCCACGAAGAGACGGGAAAGCCGGCCGTTGAAGTCGTGATGACCATGCTCCACGCCGGGGGGAAGTTCGACAGCAAGGTTTATCAGGTTTCAGGAGGGCTCCACGGCGTGGGCGTCACGGTGGTAAACGCGCTCTCAGAGAGCCTCTCTATAGAGATCAAGAGGGAAGGGGATGTCTGGTATCAGGAATATGAAAAAGGGGAAGCCTTAAAAGACCTTAAAAACACCGGGAAAACGAAAAAAAGCGGAACAAAGATACATTTCAGGCCCGATTCCGGGATATTCGAGGTTAGTGAGTTCAATTACGACATACTTGCTCACAGGATAAGGGAGCTTGCCTTCCTTAACAAGGGCCTTCGGATTACCCTGAACGACGAAAGGACGGAAAGATCCCAGGAGTTTTTCTACGAAGGGGGAATCATCGCCTTCGTCGAGGAACTTAACCAGAACAGAAAAGCGCTTCACCCGGAGGTGATCTATGTTTCGGGAGAGAGAGACTCAACCGCGGTTGAAGTCGCTCTGCAGTATAACGACACTTACCGGGAAACCATATTCTGCTACGCAAACAACATAAACAACATAGAGGGCGGAACCCATCTCTCTGGCTTTCGGACCTCCCTTACAAGAACAATAAACAAGTACGCTGAGGAGAAGAATTTTCTGAAGAACCTCAAGATGGCAATCGCCGGAGAAGACGTGAGAGAGGGTCTGGTGGCCGTCGTGAGCGTAAAGATTCCGGATCCGAAGTTTGAAGGACAGACCAAAACCAAGCTCGGAAATACTTCCGTAAGGGGTATCGTCGAGTCCTTGCTGAATGAGAAGCTGCGGGTGTTCTTTGAAGAAAACCCTGCTGTGGCAAAACGCATCGTGGAAAAAACCATAGAAGCCGCGAGAGCGAGAAACGCCGCGAGAAAAGCAAAGGAGCTTACTAGGAGAAAAAGCGCCCTTGAGTCCGGCTCGCTTCCCGGGAAGCTGGCCGACTGCCAGGAGCGCGACCCCGAGAAGAGCGAACTCTACATAGTCGAGGGGGAATCGGCGGGCGGGTCCGCGAAGCAGGCGAGAGACCGGCTCAACCAGGCCATTCTGCCACTTAAGGGAAAAATCCTGAATGTAGAGAAGGCCCGGCTTGACAAAATGCTCGCAAACGAGGAGATCCGCACCACTATCACCGTTCTGGGCACCGGAATAGGGGAAGGCGAGGGCGAGTTCGACATATCGAAGATACGCTACCACAAGATAATACTCATGACCGACGCGGACGTTGACGGGTCGCACATAAGAACCCTTCTTCTCACGCTGTTTTACCGCTATTTTAAGGAAGTAATAGAAAAGGGATATCTCTACGTCGCGCAGCCTCCTCTCTACCTCGTGAGAAAGGGAAGAAAGGAAACTTATCTCAAGGACGATCAGGAATATGAGGAGCTTCTCGTCAAGCTCGGAGTCGAAGGACTTGAAATTGCCACCGGGGGCACAAACGGCCACGCAAAACAGATCAAGGGACAGAAGCTTTTTGATATCGTCCAGAAAGCCATCAGGTATGGAAAACTTCTTGACCGCATGAGCAGGTGGGGGAGGAACAGGGGGATAGTTGACGGTTTCGCCAGAAGAACCGATTTCGGTAAAACCGCTCTCAAGCATGGAAATGAAGCCTCCCTGGATACTCATCTTGTCGAAATAAGGAAATGGCTAGAGGAGAATTATCCCGCCATAGTTGATCTTGACTGGAAGCTTGGGGAGGACAGCGAGCATAATTCAAACAGCATTGAATACGACTTTAGAGAAAACGGAAGGGTAAGTTCCTCCTTTATTGATTTTAACTTCCTCGCTTCTCCTGATTTCAGGGAACTCAGGAAGCTTGCGGAGTCGCTTAGCCCTCTTTGGGACTCTGCCTGCCATATCGTTGATGATCGCGAAGAAAAAGAAGTTGGAAGCCTTGAGAAATTTGTCGAGTTCATTCTTGATAGAGGGAAAAAAGGTCAGTTCATACAAAGGTATAAAGGTCTCGGAGAGATGAACCCTGAGCAACTGTGGTCAACGACCATGAATCCCGAGAACAGGGTATTGAAACAGGTCCAGGTTGACGATGCTGTTGAAGCTGATGAGATATTTTCAAAACTCATGGGTGATCAGGTTGAACCAAGAAAAGAGTTTATTGAATTAAATGCTCTCAGGGTGAGTAACTTGGATGTCTGATAACTTTAGTTATTCCGCTTGCCGCGATGCGATGGCTTTATAGAATTTCCCAAGAACCACAGCTAGTGATATATGCGCTCACGGAAACCCATACGGGAATACGTTATGGAGGACTGGGTTGACTTGCTGGGGCTATACCGGGGTCGAAGGCCCCGATAACTGGGGCTTGCTCTCGCCGGATTATGCGACTTGCGCTATCGGACGCATGCAGTCACCGATTGACATCACCAGTGCCTTTCCCGTCGAGGGACCAGCACTGAAATTTGATTACAAGCCATCTTCTCTGAAGATTTTAAACAGCGGACATACCCTCCAGATAAATTATGCACCCGGCAGCACACTGACTGCAGCAGATGAAATTTACGAACTGTTGCAGTTTCACTTTCACGTTCCGAGCGAACACGCCTTTGATGGTTTGCACACGGCGATGGAGGCACATTTCGTACATAAAAACCTAACAGGCGTACTCGCGGTGGTTGGTGTTATGATGGAAATAGGCACACAAAACCATGCTCTGGCTGCGGTGTTTGACAACATACCGACCGAGGCAGGAATAGAAGTTGATGTTGCGGGCACGACAGTGGATGCATCTGCGATACTGCCGACGGCGACCACCGGCTACTTCCATTACAAGGGGTCACTCACCACCCCTCCCTGCAGTGAGGGAGTACACTGGTTCATTTTTCCGGACGCAATTGAGGTGAGTGCAGGACAGGTTGCAAACTTTGAGCGGATGTTCGGACACAATGCACGTCCGTTACAGAAGCGCAACGACCGTCTGCTGATTGTATCTTCGTAGGTTCCCGGAAATCGTTTGGGACTTACTATAGTCTGGTGAAACGAGCTTTAAAACCATATCTGCCCTCAAAGCTAAAACCCTTCCTGATTTCTTCTGCGGGCAGAGCGTGTGAACCACTCATGAATGCAATTATATGCTAAAGGATTCCAGAAACGATAAGAATACTTACGAGGAGCAGATTAACTACTGCTAGGGGGAGAAGCTTCTTCCAGCCGAGACTCATTACCTGATCGTACCTGAACCGTGGCAAAGTCCATCTTACCCAAATAAACAGGAAGAGTAAGAAAAGGACTTTGCCGATAAAGACGGCAGGCGGCAGATACCAATGCGTGTTGATATCAATGCCGAACCACCCTCCGAACGGTAAGGGATACCAACCACCCAAAAATAAACAAGTTATCATGCACGAGGCAACTATCATGTGAGTATATTCAGCCATGAAGAACATTGCAAATTTCATGCTGCTGTATTCGGTGTGGTAGCCGGCGACTATCTCGGGTTCCGCTTCCGGCATATCAAATGGAAGCCGGTTGGTTTCGGCAAACGCCGAGACGACGAAAACCACAAAACCTATGAATGACGGGATCATAAACCACATCCTTTCCTGCGCTTCGATTATGTCCCCTAAGCGAAGCGAACCCGTTATGGCGATTACCCCCAGTATGGACAGGCCAAGCGCGAGTTCGTAGCTTATCATCTGCGCCGCCGCCCGAAGACCTCCCAGAAGGGAGTATTTGCTGTTAGAACCCCACCCGCCGAGCACCACTCCGTATACGCTTAGCGAACTTATTCCAAGCACGTAGAGAAGGCCGACGTTTATGTCGGCTATCTGGAACCTTATGAATACGGGATCCTGGAGAAACCCGAAAAGATCCGTGTAAAACCCCTTTCCTATGGGAATTACCGCGAGTGCCGCTAGGGCCGTGACGAGCGCAAAAGCCGGGGCCATGATATACATAGTCTTGTTCGCATTCTTCGGAATTATGTCTTCTTTGAAAATGAATTTTATGCCGTCGGCAAGGGGCTGCAGAAGCCCTGAAGGGCCAACCCTGTTCGGTCCGTAGCGGTCCTGTATGAAAGCGCTTAACCTTCTTTCCGCGAAGGTGAGATAGGCGACCACCGTCAGAACGACGAAAAAAACAAGCGCTATCTTTGCGACCGCTATTGATATTAAAAGTGGAGTCATCTGCCCGCGCCGTGTTCAAGAACTTTTCCGACGGTGCTTATTCTGTCGTAGCTGATCCCCCCGTATCCGGGGATCTTGAGGCTTATGTCGTCCATCACTTCCGACGCGGAGCCGTAGCTGAACAGGGGCTTGTCGACCCGCTCCCCGATCATGCACAGTATTTCGCATCCGGACTTAGCATTCCCGGGAGGAGGGATGGCCTTTTTTATTCTCTGAACCCGTCCGGTATCGTTCGTGAAAGTTCCGTTTTTTTCATAGGGGCTTGCCGCGGGAAGTATCACGTGGGCGTATCTCGCGGTCTCGGTGAGTTTGTAGTCTATAACGGCGAGAAATCCGATTTTCTCAAGTGCGCGCGAAAGAGCGTACTTTTCATTGGAGGAAACCAGTTCAAACAGATCCGCTTCAATGATGACCAGAGTATCGATTCCGCCGGCAAGCAGCGAGTCGATCGTCGTTTTCACATCCTCTCCGTTTACCTGCGTCATGAGGTTTCTCGCTCCCGCGCTGTTTGGATAGGGATCGTTGCTTACGAGGTCGAATTTTTTCTCTATTTTCTCGGTTCCCGCAGCACAGATTGCCGGGCAGTCTCCAAGTGTGGATGAAAGCTTCACCGAAAGGAACATCTCCTCGTTTGTAAGCCTGGCCGATCCCGCAATCGCGCAGCGACCCGCGCCGCCCGACTTTATTCCCGAGAGCCTTGCCCCAACGCTGTTAATCGCGTTTTCCCAGGATGCTATCTCGTAGTCTTTATCGTTTCTCATTATTGGATCTTTAAGCCTGGTTGACTCCTGGACTTCCTTGTAATCAAATCTTCCCCTGTCGCATATCCAGTGTCCGTTCACTTCCTGGTTTATTCTCGGGCGGATGCGGGAGACCTCTCCTTTCCTCGGGTCAACGCCCACGGTAATGTTGCACCCGTTGCTGCAGAGAGAACACACCGAGTCTGTGAATTCCATGTACCAGACCCTCTCGTCGTGAAGCGTGTCCTTGGGGAGCAGGGCTCCGACCGGGCAGATGTCAATCACGTTTCCCGCAAGTTCGTTATCAAGCGTCTTCCCTGGGAAAACCGAGATTTTCTTGCGAAACCCCCTTCCGGTAGTTCCGAGTTCATGGGTTTTCGTCACCTCATCCGTAAAACGCACGCACCTGGTGCACATGATGCACCTGTTGGCGTCGTACATTATGCGGTCGCTCAGGTAGCTTTTCTGCCTTACCTTCTTGTTCTCGGGACCGCCGACCCTGCTGTAGCCGGGACCGTGAGCGAAAGTGGTCATTTGGAGCGGACATTCTCCCCCCTTGTCGCATATGGGACAGTCAAGCGGGTGGTTTATAAGCGTGAACTCAACGGCCGCTTTTCTGGCCTCAAAAGCTTTTTCGGTGTCTGTTTTTACCACGAGGCCGTCTCTTACCGTTGTGTTGCACGCGGGAAGGACCTTGGGAACCCCTTCCACTTCCACTAGGCACTGCCTGCACTGGGCGACTACGCTTAGAGAGGGGTGATAGCAGAAGTGAGGGATCTCTATCCCGGCCACCGCGGCAGCCTGGATGACGTTCAGTCCGTCGTCCACATCAAGTTCGATTCCGTCGATGGTTATCTTGGGCATAGAGAGGGCTCAAGGGAAAAACGATTAGCGTAAATACTATTCAGAGAAAGTGCTTTTGACAAGTCAGGAGCTTCCGTTCTTTTCGGGCGCCTGAAACTCGGTTTTCTCGTCTGTATCGTCTTCAAATTCTATGTTCTTTTTTATGTCATCCTTGGCTCTTTGGAGCTCTCTTATCCCCCTGCCGAGAGTTCTTGCGACTTTGGGCAACTCCTTGGGCCCTAAAACGACAAGGGCGATAAAAAGTATTATTAGTAATTCAGCCGTGCCAAGTCCGAACATGGTTTCTTTCTCCCGGTGTCTAATATAACCAAAACCGGCGGATTAAGTACTGGCTTCGCTCTTTTTTTTCGTCGGCTTCTTTATGAGGAGTGTTATGAAGGCCGTTAAGAAGGATGCCGCCGTTGCCACGATTAGGGCGTCCTGGTAGCTCTGGGTCATGTCGAGGAGAAGTCCGGAAATAAGAGGACCGCTGATCGCGGCGAGGGAGAACCCGGTGCCGAAAATACCGAAGATGCTTCCAAGGGACGTGAGGCCGTAGAATCTTCCAAGTATCGTCGGGAACATCGGGACCCATCCGCTGTAGAAGAGGCCGAACAGGAAGCCGAACAGGTAAAGAGACCACACGTTCACGACCGACAGGATGAGGATTATCGATGCCGCCTGAAAGAAATAACAGATAAACAGTATACGCACGTTGCTTAGGTAGTTGGTCATAACTCCCGAGAAGAAAATCCGCCCGAAGATGCTTCCAACCCCTATAAAAGCGGGCGCACCGGCCGCAACAAGAGGGGATAGTCCCGCCTCTACGGAGAAGTTAAATAGGTGTACGATAATGATGAGAAAAGTGTTAAACCCGAGGAAAAAGGCAACATACATAAGCCAGAAGCTTGAGTGTGAAAACGCTTCCTTCGCACTCCAGTCAGAAGCTCCCGTATCTTTAGCTGCATCCTCCGAGTTCTCTCCGTATGCCTTGAGCCCCATCTCCTCGGGGCGGTTTTTCACCAGAAGCGCGGAACAAAGCATCGCGGTGAAAATCACCGAGATGTAAACAAGGGCGCGCTCGTAACCGAAAGATTCTATGAGCCACGTGGTAAGCGGGTTTACCACAAGTCCGCTTACCGGAACCCCCGCCGTGGCGATCCCTATGGCAAGCGCCCTTTTCTTAACGAACCACCTGCTGATGACGGTGACGGGCAGTATGTAGAGAAAGCCGTCTCCTATTCCCACCATCACGCTGTAGGTAAGATAAAGCTCCCAGGTGGTTTCTGCATAAGCGGAGAGTAAAAAGCCCAATGCCCCCATGAGTCCTCCGAAGAAAGTCAGATACCTTGCGTCGTGGGTGTCTATGAGCCTCCCCGCGAATACAAACGAAAAAGCCATGCACACGCATCTCAGGGAAAAAAACGACGATCCGACGGTACTGGAGAGACCGAAAGCTTCGTTCAGGTAGGGGAGAAATATCCCGAACGAGTAGAGAACCATCCCGTCAAGCATTATGAGCAGGTGCCCTGCAACGACTATGACCCATCCGTAAAAAAATCTGTTTCTAAGCATAGGGTTGTTTAGTGGAAACGGGATTTCGCCGCAGCGGGCGAATCAGAGAAGTTTCCGAAAATCGCCGTGTCCCCGAAGGTCGGCGAGTGTTTTGAGTGGAAACGTTTTTTCCTCTCCCGTTTTCATGTTGCGAAGCGAAAAGATTTTCCTCCGAAGTTCGTCTTCTCCGATAATGATGGAATACGCCGCCCCGGTTCTGTTCGCTTTTCTCATCTGGCTTTTCAGGCTCTTGTTTTCGTATTCGGTCTCGACCCGCATGCCCTTTTTTCTTAGGTCGTCGGCTATTTTTGCCGCCTCTCCTCTGGCTTCATCCCCGATATGGATAACACACACGAGCTGTTTTTTCCCCGGAGCGTTTCTCCGGGTCTTAGTTTTTTCAAGCAGAAGCAGTATCCTCTCAACCCCCATTGCGAAGCCCACGGCGGGTGTTTCCGGTCCTCCCATGCGCTCCACCAGGAGGTCGTATCTTCCCCCGGCGGCCACGGCGTTTTGGGAACCGAGCTTGTCAGTTGTTATCTCGAAGACGGTGTCCGTGTAGTAGTCAAGTCCCCTGACTATCCTGGGGTTAAGCCTGTAAGGTATGGACTTCTCGCCGAGAGAGTAGGTAAGTGTGTTGAGATGCTCGCTGCTTTGCTCAGAGAGATAATCCTGGATCGAGAAGGGGATCTCGGACGTTATCTCGCGGCATGTCCTGGTCTTGCAGTCAAGTATGCGGAGGGGGTTAGTGCCGAGCCTATTCTGGCAGTTCTCGCAAAGGGAGTCCTTATTCGGGGAAAGAAAGTCCGTAAGGGCTTTTTTGTACCGCTCACGCTCAATTGGCTGCCCTATTGAGTTAAGTTCAAGCTCCACGTGATCCGAGAGCCCAAGTTCCGTGATTGCAAGCCAGAGCATCGCGATTATCTCTGAATCCGCAAGCGGGTCCTTGGAACCGAAAAGCTCTGCTCCTATCTGGTTAAAACTTCTCTGCCTTCCTTCCTGAGGTTTTTCATGCCTGAACATCTCTCCCGAGTAGTAAAGCTTCGTCACGGGCGATTTTCTGTGAAGGGAATGCTCTATAAACGCCCTTACCACTCCCGCCGTTCCCTCGGGCCTCATCGAAACCCACTCCCCACCCTTGGTCTCGAAGGTGTACATCTCCTTCTGTACGATGTCGGTGGTATCGCCGAGTCCCGTTGAGTAGACCCCGGAGGGTTCCAGGACCGGAATGATTATTTCGGAGAAACCGAAGCGTTCGAACACCTCTTTAGTCTTACTCTCTACAAGTCGCAGTCTTTCCGTTTCAGGGTGGAATATGTCTTTGAATCCGTGAAGACGGGGCGCTTTCATAGTACGTTTCCCCGGGTGAAAGGTTATCCCCGCGGGTTGGTTAAGGTTATATGCTCTTCAGTCAAAAATAAAGTTCCAGATATTGAAGAGCGCCATTGAAACGCCGCCTCGCTCAAGTGCTTTTCCCTCGGTCTCCATGGAAACGGAAATCGGGACGGTGACCCTAAACAGATGCTCCGGAAGCGACTTGAGAACCGGGGTCTTGGAAGCGGACTCAGCGATGTCAAACTTCAATATGTTCTCCGACAGTTAAATAAACCGTCCCAAGAATCGCTCCGAGCGCGAAAATGGCCGGCATCCTCTTCATCCGAAGATAATGGCAAGGGAATTTGCAGTGAATTTAAGATTTTTATTGCGGAGATATAATCCACCGGGCAGCAGCGATGGCGTGGAAGCGGATTTGCGAAAAAACCCAAGACGCTATCGGTATCCTGGAAAATCAAAAACCCCCGCAGGTCTCTCCGGACAACAAAGAACCGCGTCTTGACGACAGCGCCGGAAAAAGCAAGAAACCCCCGCCCCGCGAACCATCCGTATAATTTTTCAGGTCAAGGAGCTGAGACGTCGCTTTGCTCATTTATAGTACGGCCAAAGTAACTAAGTATCTTGTAGACTGCTACTCGTATATCTCCTTTATCATCAAAATCAATCGGTCCTGAAAGTCCTTCGTAGTTAATATTGGCAACTCCATTTTGAATTTGCATGGCACATTCTTCGTAACTGATACATTTCCCCGGCGGATTGCTGACTTCCACCAACGCCCCGGCCAAAGCATCAGGTTCAGCGCTGCCGGCCTTTAAATGCGCAAGCGCCAGCAATACCACCGCATCATACGTGTTGGCGGCATAGTCGCCCTCAGACTGAGACAGAAACTCTCTCTGAGCATCTGCTAACACCATATCATCATATTCATAACTGTCTGTTGAAGTGGCCAGGAATCCGGAAGAGCTGCTGTGGAAAAGCTCAGCCAGCGTCTCGGGATTTTTTCCCAGAGGATCTTGCCCTAACCCCTCCAATTCATCTTTTAGCTTGTCAAGTTCCACGTAATATCCGTCGTTTAGGTAATACCTGTTTTCGTCGGAGATTTTCTCCGAACTCAACAATTTTTTCAGTATGTTCTCTGCCTCATCAAACGCGATCACGGCTACGTTGATATCCCCCTTCCCATCAAGAAATTCTTCAACCATGCTAGCGATGGTGTCGAGCTCCTCCTCAGGATCATACTTCAAGACCATATTATCATCATCGAAAATGCCGTGTTCTCGGAGACCCTCTTTGAAAAGCTCTCCCCAGATGTCGTCACGGTAAACCACATATGTTTGCGCTGACGAAGTCGTTTTGATTTGTTCCGCCAAAACTGCCGCCTGGTTTACATCCGAAGGAGCAGTCCTGAAATAATAATCGTATATGCTATTATCCTGACTGAAAACGGCAGCGGTATTGGCGGGCGAAATCATGATAACGTTCTCAATTCCAGACACGGCCGCTTCATCGCCGCCCCCTAGAATGCTGTTTGAGACCCCGGAACATAGATGTCCTACTATGGCGTCGACTCCCATATCAATTAACTCTTTCGCCCCATCTCTGGGAACAGAAAGATCGTTGCAGTCACCTACTTCTTTGAGGTGAAGTTCCATGTTGCCGCCGGCGTTCGCAATGTCGGTTTCAGCCTTCCTGACCGCATCTGCAATGCCATCAGCAAAATTTACGAGAGACGTATCTGGGGAGAGTACCCCTACGCAAAGAGCGTCTTCGCCGCAAACCGCCACGTCACCATCACCGCATCCCCAGACGGCCAGAAAAAATACAGCTGCCAGAACGGGAAAAAACAAATTAACTTTTTTCATCGGTACGCATCCTCCTCTAGCTGGTGTAATAATATTCTACCATCTTCCATCATAAATCGAATTTGTGGGAAATTTCAAGCAGAATTATTCTTTCGGTACTGAAATATGTATTGTCATCACCGATCTGTTGATGTGCTCTATAATTACATGCTAAAACAGAACTAAACGGCTCAGTTTTTTGCGATGATTATATGTCGGTAAAAAAGCTTGTTGTCGTTTAATGCTTTGGGGAAGGGAGGGATTATTCGTTTATCAGTTTTTCCTCGAATTCGCCGATGGGGATTGCGGCTAGGGTTTCTATGTGGATAGTTCCCCTTGAGCCGAGTTCTATTACGATTTTCGTGATTGTTTCGTTATCCGGCGCTTCCACTATGTTCACAAAGTCGTAAGGGCCGAGTGCCGCGTACTGGGCTTCAACCTTGGCGCCCATCTCCTCAAGCTCCCTGTTAACCTCTTTTATCCTCTCGGGCCTCATTTTTATGGTCCTTCTGCCTTCGTCGGTGAGGTTGCTAAGCATTATGTATTTGCCCATTTCTTCGTGCCTGTGCCCGAAACGTATCAGTCCAGGGTCTTGTTCAGTACCTTTTCTATTTCACTTTTCGGGACGGCGCCGACTATCTGCTCGGCGACCTCGCCGTTTTTAAAGACTATCAGCGTGGGAATGCTTCTGATGCGGAATTTCATGGTCGTCTCCGGGTTCTCGTCCACATTCACCTTTCCTACCTTTACGCTCCCTTCGTAGTCGTTGGAGATTTCCTCGATAACGGGTGAGAGAGCCCTGCAGGGACCGCACCAAGGGGCCCAGAAGTCGACCAGAACGGGGACTTCGCTCTTCATTACTTCCTTGTCGAACGCGGAATCTACTACCTCAACTATGTTTTCGGATGCCATTTTAATCTCCTTGGGGGTTGTATGCCTATATGCTAATACCGATTTGTAATAATACAAGAAGAAGATCGAAGATGTTCTTCACCTAGTAAGTACTGAGCATTTAGTTGTGTATAATTCAGGAGATCTAAAAATATGTCTGTACCGTTCCACGCCTTTTAATGCGATGTGTGCGGGTTCTTTGCGGTCATTCTGAACAGAATGCTTCGGCAATGGAGAGCGAGTTCTTTTTATGCGAATAAAAGTCTTACTGCTTTTTTTGTCTATATGTTTTTCCCCGGGGCTCTCACTCGCCCAGCCTCCTGATGCGCCAGTGGTGGTATCCGTGGTTGTTGAGAGGGAGGCAAACAAGCCCCTCAGGCTTGTCGGCGCAACATTTCCCGCGAGAAAATCCGTCATATCAAGCGAGGTCGAAGGAATCGTGGGGAAAATGAATGCCGAGGAGGGTCAGTACGTAAAGAAGGGCGAGATCCTCGCCGAGATAAAGAACGACAAGATCCGCCTTGCTCTCGAGCAGCTTAAAAACGAGAGAAAGGAAGCCCTTGCTAGGGCCGAGCTTTCGGAAAAGGATTTCGCGAGGATGAAAGAGCTCTACGACAAGGGCATTATTTCTGACGGAGATTTTGACAGGGCAGAGACCCAGAGGGAATCTGACCGGGCCGGGCTGCTCAGTCTTGAAAGCCGCGTAGAAATCGCCGAATATGATCTTGCGGCGTCGAGAATCGCCGCTCCTTTTAACGGCTACGTGACGAAGCACCACGCCGAAGCGGGACAGTGGCTCGGTATCGGGGATCAGGTGGTTTCCTTCGTGGACATAGACACTATAGAGGTAATGGCGGGGGTGCCCGAGAGGTACATAGACGACGTAAGAGAGGGCATGGAAGTCGAGGTCATACTGCCCTCCCACAATCGGCTGACCGTTCCCGCAAAAATCTCTTCAGTCATCCCGGACGCGGACCCGAGGGCCGTATCCTTCCCGGTAAGGGTGATGCTTGAGAACCCTGATCATACGATAAAATCCTCGGCTTCCGCCGTAATCATGGCAAGGATCGGCGAAACCGAGAAAATAAAGCTCGTACCGAAAGATTCCATAGTCAGGTCTCCCCAGGGCTCTGTGGTTTTTGCCGTGAGGGAGGGCCTCGCGCACCCGGTGCCGGTGGAAGAGAAGGGCTGGTATGAGAGCTTCACTCACGTTGAAGGGGGAATAAGCGTAGGCGAGAGCGTGGTCGTAAGAGGAAACGAGAGACTCAGGCCCATGCAGAAAGTCAGGGTCACTGACACCAAAGAGCAATGAATCTTGTCGAGACCTCTATAAAAAACCCCGTAACCGTAGCTGTCGGCGTTATATTCCTCGTTATTTTCGGGGTCATCTCGCTTTTCAGGATTCCCGTTCAGCTTACCCCGGACGTCGAGACGCTCAGAGTTACCGTGAGCACTTTCTGGAGGGGGGCAAGCCCCTTTGAGATGGAAAGCGAGGTGGTAAACGAGCAGGAAGACGAACTCAGGGGAATAACGGGCCTCAGAAGGCTTGACAGCGAGAGCTCGGAGAGCTCCTCCGAGGTAATACTCGAGTTTGAAACCGGCTCCGACATTGACTCTAAGGTGGTCAAGGTGTCAAACAGGCTTGACCAGGTAAGGGAATATCCCGACGAGGTCGAGCGTCCCGTAATAACCACCGTCGACCCCAGGGCAAACGCCATGGCGTGGTTTATCCTTAAGCCCCTTTCAGACAATCCCACTGACATAAATCTCTACTACGATTTTGCGGACGAGATGATCCGCACCAGGCTTGAGAGGGTTCCCGGAGTCGGGGCTTCAAACGTGTTCGGCGGAAGGGAGCGGCGCATAGAGGTTCTTTTCGATCCCGCCGCGCTTGCCAAGAGAAATATCACGATAGCAGAACTTGCCGCTTCCATTGACAGGGAGAATGAGAATTTCAGCGCCGGCTCCTTTAACGAGGGTAAAAGGCAGTATCTCGTTCGAACCGTCGGAGAGTACAGAACTATGCGGGATATAGGAAACATCGTAGTGGCTACCGCGCAAAGCGGCCTTCCCGTTTACCTCAGGGACGTTGCCACTGTCCGCCTCGGATACGAGGACCCGGGCTACACCGTAAGGCAGAACGGAGAGCCCTCCATCGCCATTAACGTGCTTCGCGAAAGCGGAGCGAACTCAATAGAGGTCAAGGAGGCTCTCTTTGCGGCCGTCGAGGAATTGAATTCGGGGGTCCTAGAGGACAACGGCCTCCGCCTCCGCAATGTCTACGAAGAGACCGGGTACATAAAAAACGCTATAAAGCTCGTGAGGGGCAATCTTATTATAGGCGGTGTGCTTGCCATAACGGTTCTTCTTCTTTTCCTGAGAAGCGCGAGCAGCACGATGATCGTGGCAATCGCCATACCGTCAAGCGTGATAGGGACTTTCATAGTTTTCGAGGCGCTCGGGCGCACTATAAATGTGGTCAGTCTCGCGGGAATGAGTTTCGCCGTCGGCATGGTTATAGACAATTCAATCGTGGTCCTTGAAAACATATACCGCCACATGCAGATGGGAAAATCGAGGCTCACCGCGGCTTATGAGGGCACGACCGAGGTCTGGGGGGCGGTGCTTGCAAGCACCCTCACCACGGCCGCCGTGTTCATTCCGATCATGTTCATTGAGGAGCAGACGGGACAGCTGTTTCGCGACATAGCCATAGCGATCAGCGTCTCCGTCATACTGAGTCTTCTTGTTTCCATAACCGTCATACCGTCTGCGTCTTCAAAATACCTCTCCGCGGGGGGCGCGGAATCTCTTGAGCGCCTTGGTATCATGTCGCGGCTGCTTGGTTTCGCGGGAAGGGTCTCCGGCTTTATAAACCGCTTTACCGAGCAGATAATGACAAGCGTTAAGAAAAGGGTGGTTCTTGTGGGTTCCTTCACCCTCTTGTCCATAGTGCTTATAATCGCTGTTTTTCCCAAGACCGAATACCTGCCCACGGGAAACAGGAACCTGCTTTTCGGGATACTTATCCCGCCTCCCGGATACAATGTCGAGGAATATACGGCCATCGGAAAGCAGATCGAGGCTGATCTCGAACCCTACATGAACGGAAAAACCGCGACTGGAAAAGATCTCCCGCGCATAAAGAATTTCTTCTACGTTGCGAGGGGGAAACAGATTTTCATGGGTGCGATCGCCGAGAACAGAAAGGAAATCAGGGAACTTTTTCCAGTCCTTCAGCAGACCTTATCCAAGATTCCGGGAACGTTCGGCGTGATAATCCAGCCCAGCATCTTTAACGCCAACATAGGCGAGGGGAGATCGATAGACATTAACGTCACGGGAGATGATCTCGATGAGATACTGAGGACCGCGAGGAGCGTGTTTTTCATGTCCATGGAGAGCATTCCCGGGGCGCAGATAAGACCGATTCCAAGCCTTGATCTCGGAAACCCAGAGCTCAGGATCGTTACCGAGAGGGAGTCGGCTTCCCGGGTCGGGATCACCAACAGCGAGCTCGGGTTTACCGTGAGATCCCTGATAGACGGCGTCGAGGCAAGCGAGTTCAACCTCGAGGGACAGGAGGTCGACATAGTCTTGCGTGCGCAGCAGGATTTCTCAGAGAGAACCCAGGATATAGAGAACATAATGATCACTTCACCGAGCGGGAAGGTGATTACCGTGGGAGCCCTGGCCAGGGTCAGTCTTGAAAACGGCCCGGAGCAGATAAATCACTACGAAAGACAAAGGGTGATAACGATACAGATAACTCCTCCCGAAGAAGTTGCGCTTGAGGAGGCGATCGAGATCATCAACAACAATATAATCTCTGTGCTTCAGCAAAGCGGCCAGGTGGGGGAGCGGACCGGTTTTGCCCTTGCCGGAACCGCAGACAAGCTCGCGACGGCAAAAGACGCGCTTCAGTGGAATTTTCTTCTGGCCGTAGTGATATCGTTTCTGCTGATGGCAGCCCTTTTCGGGAGTTTTCTCCATCCGCTGGTTATCCTGGTCACGGTTCCATTTGCCTCCCTCGGAGGTTTCCTGGGGCTTTTCGCACTTAACCTGTTCACATACCAGCCGCTTGATATACTGACGATGCTGGGTTTCGTGATTCTTATAGGAATAGTCATCAATAACGCCATACTCATAGTTCACCAGGCGCTTAACAACATCCGGGCGGGCATGGAGCAGCAGGAGGCCATACGCGAATCGGTAAGGGTGAGGATACGGCCGATTTTCATGAGTACCCTCACAAGCGTATTCGGCATGCTTCCCCTTGTGCTTGCTCCGGGGGAGGGCTCTGAGCTATACAAGGGCCTTGGAAGCGTCGTGGTCGGCGGACTGGTTCTCTCCACGGCCTTCACACTGTTTCTGATCCCTTCGGTCTTCAGCCTCATGCTCGAGTTCCGCAGGAGACCCTCCGTCTTATGAAACCGGTTTTGTTTGTGGCATAATAAACCCCTTGACTGAACATTGACAATTATCTGGAGGAAACCTTAAATGGCTAAGACGAAATACAGAGTGGAATCTGATTCTATGGGAAAGATGAAAGTTCCCACAGACGCTTATTACGGGGCGCAGACGGCAAGAGCGGTTGAGAATTTCCCCGTAAGCGGACGCACTCTTCCAAGGGAATTCATAAGGGCGATGGGCCTTGTGAAACTCGCGGCGGCGCAGACAAACGCGGAACTCGGATTCTTGAAGAAAAATACCGCGCGGGCCATAGCGCGGGCCGCGCAGGAGGTTGTCGACGGAAAGCTCGACGATCATTTCGTGGTTGATGTCTTCCAGACTGGTTCGGGCACCTCGACCAACATGAACACAAACGAGGTGATAGCAAACAGGGCGGCCGAAATGCTCAGGGGCAAGACCTCCGTGCATCCGAACGACCACGTTAACATGGGTCAGTCAAGCAACGACGTAATCCCCACGGCCATGCATGTATCTTCTCTTGAGGCAATCGAAAAAGACCTTATACCGTCGCTTGAGTATCTGCGCGACGCTCTCTCGAAAAAGGCAAAGCAGTTTGACCACATAGTCAAGATAGGACGCACCCACCTTATGGACGCCACCCCGATACGGCTTGGCCAGGAGTTCAGCGGATACGCGAGCATGGTTGACCACGGAATCTCAAGGTTAAAGGGAGTAAGAAACGATCTTTCGGAACTTGCCATAGGCGGGACTGCGGTCGGCACCGGCATAAACACCCATAAGAGTTTCGGAAAGAAGGTTGCCACAAGGATAAGCGAAGCTACCGGAGTGAAATTCAGGGAGGCGAAAAACCATTTTGAGGCCCAGGCATCAAAGGACGCAGTCGTTCAGACAAGCGGAGCGCTCAAGACGGTCTCCGTGAGCCTGATGAAGATAGCAAACGACATACGCTGGCTTGGAAGCGGCCCGCGCTGCGGCTTCGGAGAGATTCTTCTGCCTGCGATACAGCCGGGTTCGTCGATTATGCCGGGGAAGGTTAACCCCGTGATCGGGGAGTCGGTTACCCAGGTTGCGGCCCAGGTGATCGGGAACGACGCGGCCATAACGATCGGAGGGCAGGCGGGGAATTTTGAGCTTAACGTGATGATGCCGATGATGGCCGACAATCTTCTTCAGTCTATAAGGCTTTTATCGAGGGTCTGCACCGTGTTTGTCGACAAGTGCATCTCGGAAATAGAAGCGGATGAGGAGCGCTGCGGGGAGATCATCGAACAGAGTCTCGCCATGTGCACGAGCCTCGCGCCGATCATAGGTTATGACAATGCGGCCGCGATTGCCAAGGAGGCTTACGCTTCCGGAAGGACCGTGAGAGAGGTTGCCAGAGAGAAAGGAGTGCTTTCTGATGAGGAGCTTGACAGGGTTCTTGATCCGCTGTCAATGACAAAACCGGCTTCATAGGGATTTCCACCCGAAAGTCGGTGGTTTGTTAAGCGGTGGTTTTTTCGGACTGGGCGAATGAGAAATTTTCTTTTAGTTTTTCTGCTTTTTTTGGTGTTTCCGGTTTCTTCTTACGGAGAGGAAGAGGGTTACAAGACCTATACCGACATCGGAGAACTTGAACCGCCGACCGTAACCATTTCGCAGGTTCTTTCCTCCCGCGATGAATTTGACAGGAAAATATTCACCCTTGACGGACAGGTGGGTGAACTGCGGCTTAAGAGAACGGCAAACGGAAGGAAGTTCACCCTATTTAAGTTCTTCGAGGATGATCCGGAAAAAAGAATAAGCGTTTATGCCAGAGGGTTCGTGGAAGGTATTGAGAACGGAAGCAGAGTAAGAATCTGGGGCCGCTACAGCAAGCATAAAAGGTATTTTCTCAGTAAGCGCAAGAACATTATGAAAGCGAAGAAGATCCATATTCTTCAGGGAATCTCGGAAGTTAAATAATTTGGAGTCGCATGCCGATAAACAGCTCGGACGAGAAAGCGGTCTTGGCGAGCGCGGAGGAACCCTGCGAGACGGTGATACTGAACCCGGACGCCCTCCGCTGGCTGGAGGCGCACGAGGGGTAGCTTGCGCTGAAACTGTATCGATACCTGCTTGCCGGACGTTTCGGGGCCAAGCCGTGAGCCGTCCGATAGCGGGTGGTTACCTTGTGGTTGAAAGATAGGACATAATGCCATGAAAAACTTATTGACCGATAAAACCGTTTTATTGAGCGAGCTTAAAGATCCAGAAAAGATGATCAAAAAAGTCGGCGATAAACCGGTGGCTATCTTGAGTGATGATAACAAGCTGGAGGGCTATTTTGTGCCCGCGTCCGCCGTGCATAAAATCAACTTTAAACTTGCTGATCCCGACGAAGTTGAGGCTACTATTGCAGAAACTATAACTAAGAATAGGGCAATCTTGGATTATTTGAAAGACAAATAGGTAGAGACTCTTTATTTTTCAAAAATTTAATTGCTATTTGTGACCAGCTAATTGAGTTCGGTCTGACTTGTTTTATATGCATAGAACGAATCTGGATAGTGCTCGTTACCTGCTAAAATATACTTGCAAGATGTACTTTATTTGGTACAATGTCAAATGACAGACAAGAAACGACTTCCGGCAAGATTCTTTGAGTCTAACAGAGGGAGGGTGCCTGTTCGTGAGTGGCTTTTGTCTCTGAGTTCCGAAGATCGCAAGGTAATCGGTGACGACATACGCACGGCCGAGTTTGGGTGGCCGATAGGAATGCCGCTATGTCGTTCAATAAAAAGCCACAAGGGGTTATGGGAAATCAGGACGAACTTGCCGGGCGGTCGCATTGCTCGCGTGTTTTTCTGTGTACATGAAGGAGCAATGGTGCTTTTGCATGGATTCATTAAGAAAACGCAAAAAACACCTACTGAAGAACTCGATCTTGCGCGGAGGAGAATGAGTGGTCTGAAATGACTGAAAAAGTTGAAAAAGGAAAAGTTGGCTCCCTGTTTGAGGATTTTCTTAAAGAACAAGGAACCTATGAAGAGACGACCGAACGGGCGGTGAAGCGAGTTCTGGCATTCCAGATTGCACAGGTTATGAAGGAACAGAAGATCACGAAGGTGGAAATGGCCAGGCGGCTTAAAACAAGTCGCTCGCAACTCGACCGGCTTCTTGACCCGGAGAATGATAGAGTGACTCTGGGTGTTTTGTCACGGGCAGCACGGGTTTTAGGACGCTCCTTGAAGTTTGAATTGCGGTGAGAATAATATCGTTGGGTTTACTGCTTCTTCCTCGAATTGCTTAGGAAGACCATTTATTTCTCCTTCTTTTTACGGTTGGATATAATTTATCCAAGGAGTTCCGTCCTTTTTTAGAGTTTTTAGTCATGGGTTAAGAATCGTCCTTTCTTGAAATCTCCGGCATTTCTTTGCTAGATGAAGCTAATTTATCACGCCAAAGAGCTTACTTTCAGCAATCTTTTCAAAAAACACGGGCTTACCCCAAGCGACGAGACGACCCTTTTTCTTCTTCCCGGGGTATCGGTTGTACAGGAAATAGAAGATTACTACTCTGGCGCAGGGGTATGGGGAAAAAACCTGCTCACGTTCAATGAACTCTCGGATTTTGTAAACGAGGCATCCCCGAACCTGAAAAAGAAAAGGATATCAAGGACCCAGGCCTTGTCGGTAACCAGAAAAGCGGCAGAGTCGGTCTCGGAGAGACTTAAGGTCTTTGGGGAATTCTCGCAGAACCGGGATTTTCTTAACGCCGCGGCTTCCATTGTTTCAAAACTTAAGCAAAGCAAGGTATCCGTGGAGGAATTTGTCGGGTGCTCCAAGAGAATCAAGGCGCGCGATTTTCGCAGGAAACTCTCTGACATAGGACATGTTTACGGAAGATACGAGGTGCTTGTGGCGGAAAGAGGGTTTCTTGATGACGCGGATTCCGTCCGTGTCGTTTCAGGGGAACTGGATAGGGAAGGGCTTGCCCCGTTTTTCCCGTCTGCGAAGAAGCTTGTTATCTTCGGGTTCTCCGATTTTACGCTCTGCGAGCTTGATGTGATAAAAAGCCTTTCCTCGGCGGTTTCTGAGGCCTTCTTTTTCCTAAGCGATTTCGGCGATCTGGATGAATACAGAAACTGCTTTCTGGACCGACTTCGCGAAGCTTCCATGGCCTATGAAGAAGATTTCGCAATGACAGACGAAGTTCCCGAAGCCAAGACGCAAAGCAAGTTCAGTGAGTTTCGCGACTCTCACGACGAAATTGAATATGTCTCAAGGACGATCAAAAAGCTCATCCTGGATGAGGAGCGGAAAGCCTCTGATTTTAAGGTTCTTTTGAGGTCGGCGCAGAAACGCGACCGATCCATGGTTCATATATTCGAGAAAAACGGAGTTGCCGTTGACATGAGAAACTCAGGAACCTTGGCCGGGAGCGTATACGGGCGCCTTGCGGGTGATATTCTCCGCCTCAAGTCAGGCAATTTTCACAGGAACGACCTGATAGGGCTTCTTCACAACCCGCTTTTTTCTCTCTACCTGGGAGAGTCCGAATCCTCGCACCGTTGCGTTAACATGATAAAGGAGATTTCCTCCGCGAACCTGAAATACAGAACCGTAAGCGGCATTCCGGGATGGAAGAGAATTCTTGAACACATAGTGGAGCGGGACTCCCGGCTCTCCGCAGTCGCCCATGATATAGGGCTGGCGCTTGATTCGGTATCGTCAAAGTTCGGCAGAAGGAGTTTCGCCGAGATGACCTCTGATCTCAGGAAGATTTTTTCAAAACTCAGGGTTTCCGAGAACTCGGCGCTGCTTATGGAGAGAAATCAGACCACCAGGGAGTGTTTCGATGAGTTTTTCTCTTTTCTGAGGGAGATTTCCTTTTCTTACGGAGAGTTTGATTTCCGGGTTTCAGACCCCGGGGAGTATCTTTTTCTTCTGGATGAGTTCATGGGAGAGAGAACGGTTCCCTATAAAACTCCCTGCGACGGCGATTCGAAAAGGGTGAGCGTTACCGATTTCTCCTCGGCCCGCGGGATAAACCCGAAGTTTCTTTTTCTGATAGGTCTTTCGGATACTTTTTTTCCTTCCGCTTTTCCCGTGGACCCCGTGCTCAAACCCAGGGAGAAGGCGGAAATAAACCGGGCACTTGGAAAAAGGGTGTTTGACGAGGAAGGTCTTCATTACGAGAAGGAAAAGCATCTTTTCTCTACCCTTAGTGCCGCGGCTTCCGAGAAAGTATTTTTTTCCTGCTTCCGCTACGACCAGAAATCAAGGGATGTGAACCGCTCAGACTTTCTTGGGGAAATGGGGGTTTCTGCCGTGAAGAGGAGTTCCGGGGACTTTCCGGAACTAGGGGAGGTTTTTTCAGGGGAAGATGCTCTTTTTCACTGCCTTTCACCCTCGGGGGCAGAGTACGGCGATCCGAAGATTGCCGAGGTTCTGAAGCGGCAATATGGCTCCGACATAGTCGCTCATCTCTCCGGCGGTATTTCCGCGGAAAGGCAGAGGCTCGCGCTCGCAGGGGCCTATACGGGCTTTGAGGGAGTTCTCCTCAGCGCCTCTCCGAAACGGGACGCCTTCTCGCCCACAGAGCTTGAGGACTATGGGACATGCCCGTTCATGTATTTTTCCAAGAGAGTGCTCGAGCTCAGGGCGCTTGGGGATATCGATGAGCAAAGGGCTTCCCAGCTTGACCTGGGTTCGCTCGCTCACAATATGCTAAAAGAGCTGATGGAAACTGTTTTTGCCGGGGGCTCCGGTCCTGTCGGGACCAGCCGACTTCTTGATGCTTATGAGGAGGTAAAAGAGAAATACGAAGCCAGGTCCGGCGCTTTTTCCCATCTTCCGAAAAGCGTTGCGGAAATTGAGAAGAAGAGGTTCTTTGACCGCTTCCTGCCGAATTTTATCATGGACGAGGTTTTAAGGATCGAAAAGGATGAACATGCTCCCCGGTTTTTTGAGAAAGAAGTGGAGTTTCGCATGGCCGACGCGGTAATAAGAGGGAAGGTAGACAGGGTCGACGTCCACGAGCAGAACGTCGCGGTTATTGATTACAAGATCGGAAGGGTGAAGGACAGAAAATATTCTGATTTTAAAAATCTGCAGCTCCCGCTTTACCTGAGAGCCCTGTGCGAGGAGGGGTTTGTTCCCTCCTGGGGCCGCTATCTTTCAATCAGCAGGCCCGCGGACAACAACTCTTTGCCCGAGGACTCCTCTTTTGATGAGGCGGTTTTGCTCAGCCACTACTACATAAAGGGCATAAGAAATGGTTTTTTCCCTCCCTACGTGGGGAAAAAGGAGCCGGACCAGGAGGAACATGCTCTCTACATGTCAAAGGGCCGTCCCTGTTCCTACTGCGATTACAGGGATCTTTGCAGGGTTAAAGACGGGGTGACCAGGAAGACCGGTCGCCTGTAAGAAGAGACTATGGACAGAATTTCCAAATTTCTGGAGCTAAACGAAGAGCAGTCCCGGATACTGCCCTCCACGGGCAAAGTCGCCGTCAGGGCGGGAGCGGGGTCGGGAAAGACCAGGGCCATAATAGCCAGGTATCTTCGTATTCTCGAGGCCGGCGAAGCGGATATTCCCCAGATCGTGGCCGTCACCTTTACGGAAGCCGCCGCGGCGGAACTCAAATCCAGAATAAGCTCTGAAATCACAAAATATATCTCCACCTACGGACCCGAGGGAAACATAGCCGAGGGGTGGCGCAGGAAGTTCTTTTCCGCCCCCATAGGAACTATTCACGGCTTCTGTACGAAAATACTTAAAGAGAACATCTTCGATTCCAAGCTCCCATTCAGTTTTTCCGTGATTGAAGATTCGGAGCAACAGGCCTTTTACGAACGCAATATCGGGAAATTTCTTCGGACGAGAATGGAAGAGGGCGATCCCCGCCTCGGGAGACTGCTTGAGATGGAATCTTATGATTACGCAGAGATCGTAAAGATAATAGGAATGATACTGAAAGAAGCGGCAAAACTGCACTTGGTTCCACCTTTTCTCCATTACGGAGGCAATACGCGCCGCGAGGAACCTTCCGTCGATGAGCTTGAATCAATCGGCGGGGAGCTTCGTCGGTTGATCGGGGAGCATGTCTCCACCCTTTCCGCCAGGTCTAGGAAGAAAAAACTCATCCTTAGCGATCTCGGCGCAAAAATAGACATGACCCTGGGCATTGACCGCAACGTCCGCCACCTGCAGGCCGTTTACGAACAGATAAGAAGGGAGAGCCAAACGCCCGAAGTCGAGACATCGAGGCAGGCGCTTCTAAGGCAGTTGTTTTCTGTAGTGGAGCTTTATGATTCTGAGATCAATTCTCTTTACCTTAATTTATCGGGCGAGGCGTATGATTTTCTCGTGGAGACGAAAATCTCCGAGGAGAAAATAGAGTATGAGGACATGATACGCTTCACAATCGATCTCCTCACGGAAAATCCAGAAATACTGGCGTATTACAGAAGCTTTTTAAAGTTTATTATAGTTGATGAGTTCCAGGATACCGACTCTCTTCAGCTGGCACTTCTGGGACTTCTGACGGAAGGAGACCCGACCGGCAATCTTATCGTGGTGGGCGATGTCAACCAGTCAGTTTACGGTTTCAGAGGCGCTCAGCCCGAGATGTTCGGGGACATACTTGAAGATGAGAATTTCGAGAAGATATCCTTTGCAACCAATTACCGCTCCCGCAGGAGCCTGATAGAGTTTTTCAATATCTTTTTCGCCGGGACTTTCTCCAAGGAATATTACGAGACGATGCAGGCACACTCTTCCGACCCCGCCCCCGGTACTTCCGTGGGAATCATCGCTTGCGAAGGCGAAAACGCCAAGGAGTCTGCCGAAGCGGAGGCAAGGGCCGTGGCCTTGAGGATAAAGGAACTCCAGAGGAATTCCCGAGGAGAGATCGCCCTTCTGTTCAGACGGTCTTCAAACGTGGTCATATACGAGAATATCCTGACGGAGGAGGGAATAAGATTTCAGTCTCTTATAGGACGCGATTTCTACGACCTTCCCGAAGTGATGGACGTTATGTCCATGCTCAGGTATTTTCTCGACCCCCTTGACGTCATCGCGGAGGCGGCGGTGCTGAGGTCTCCCTACTTCGGGGCTTCTGATGACGAGCTTTTCTTCCATTTCCGCGGCGATAATGAAGACAAAAACGCCGCAAGAGCCCGGGAATACCTGCGGTTTCTCGGGGAGAAAAGAAAGGAATGCGTCAACGGAGATGCTTTCGGGGCGGTTGATCTCGCTGTAACCGGACTTGGTTACTCTTCCGCGGCGCGGTCGCTTCCCGGCGGCGAGATAAAGCATCTCAACCTGAAGAAACTTCTTCTTATGGCGGAAGACCTTGTTTCGGGGCAAGGATACGGGCTTTACCAGATAGTGGAGCATTTTGATTCGCTACGCGGTTCGCAGGAAGAACGGGCGTTTGAGGAAGTAGACGACGGCGGGACCGTGAAACTCATGACGGTGCATAAGGCCAAAGGGCTTGAGTTTGACACGGTTTTTCTCTGCCATACGAACTACCAGAGGGTAGTTACGTCTGAGAGGGTTATGGCGGATACCGAAGGAGGAGGATTCATAGTCAGGTACCCGGCGTTCTCATCGGATAACTGGCAGCATCTTAAATCCCGCGCTGAGGCAAAAGAAGCCGAAGAGGAGAAAAGAGCCCTCTATGTGGCCATGACACGGGCCAAGAAAGAACTTTTCATATGCTTAAGCGGCAGCAGGATGGCCAGGAAAAAGCAGATGCAGGTGCGAAGGGGCAGCTTCGCGGAACTTGCCGATTCAAGGCTGTCTTTGTCTTCACGATGTCTTGAGATGCCCCAGGGATTTACCGACGAACCCTGGGGGATTTCCTTCCCGGGGCTCTATGAGGACGAAGCTTCAAAGGAATCTGCCTCTATTTCAGATGCCCCTTCTTTGGAATCGGAAATTCCTTTGGACCTTAAGTACGTGGAACCCGTATACGGCAAGGAGGATGTGCCGAAACGGGCGGAGGCCTCTCCGCTCCCGGACCTGTTTTCACCGACCGACCGCCTAAAGGATCCGGAGAGGGCGGGAAGCATAATGCACAGGTTCCTTGAGCTCTGGGATTTCAGGGAGGAAACCGTCGAGAAAGAAATTGAATTCGTCCTGAGGGAATTCCTCGTCTCAAACCCGAACATGAAGGATCTGCTGCATGAACTTTCCTCGAATTTTCTTTCTTCCGAGCTTCTTCCCCTTATTCGTGCGGCCGGAGAAGTCAGAAGGGAGCTTAAATTTGTCTTTCACCCCGGAGAGGGCGCTTCAAAAAGGGGCAGGATAGATCTTCTGACCGAAGAGGAAGGGGGAATGCGTCTTTTTGACTACAAGTACAGAAAATCGATGAATGACGACGCCCGTGAGGCTTACGAAGAGCAGATGGACGGTTACTGCGATGCCATACGCTCAAGGTTCGAAAAGCCGCTGCTCTCGCGCCACATAGTCCTTATCCCGCAGGTGGAGCTTGTCTCCATATAAAATTCCATGAAAAAAACGGTCGTGATAATTCCGGCGCTTAACGAAGAGCGCTCCATAGGACAGGTAATCTCGGATATTCCCCGGGACCTCGTAACGGAGATAGTGGTCGTGAATAACGGCTCGACCGACTCCACCGCGCAGGTTGCCTCGGGCTGCGGAGCCACGGTCATAGACGAAGTTAGGAGGGGCTACGGACAAGCTTGCCTTGCGGGGATGGATTACATTAAGAACTCTTCGTATATACCTGATATTATAGTATTTCTGGATGGGGACTACTCTGATTATCCGGAAGAAATGAAAGACCTCGTTTCCCAGATAATTGAGGAGGGCTATGATCTCGTCATAGGGTCAAGAACCATCGGCGAAAGGCAGAAAGGGGCTCTTTTGCCCCAGGCCCTTGTGGGCAACTACGTGGCGACCAGGCTTATAAGACTGTTTTACGGAGTGAGCTTTACCGACCTCGGTCCTTTCAGGGCCATAGGATACGACAAACTGCTCTCCCTCGATATGAGAGACAAAACATTCGGATGGACGGTTGAGATGCAGGTGAAGGCCGCGAAGAAAGGATTTCGCTGCACAGAGGTTCCGGTGAGTTACAGGAAGAGAATAGGAACTTCAAAGGTAACCGGAACAATCACGGGAAGCGTTATGGCCGGGGTTAAGATCATCTGGATGATCTTCAGGCAGTTTTTTTCGTAGGATTTCTGCTGGCGCGTCCCCGGCAGGATTCGAACCTGCGGCCTCAGGATTAGGAATCCTGCGCTCTATCCAACTGAGCTACGGGGACACAGAAGGGAAAATGAGTCTACCCGCTTGGGTTTCCGGTTCAAGGGAAGACGGGGCCAAGCTCTATCTCAAAAACCTCGGACCAGCGTTTTCCGGTGATAAAGAAGGTATCGGAGGAAGATTTCCAGGCAATACCGTTTAACACTTCCGCTCTTTCGGGAAGGCTCAGTCTTTTTCTTAATTCCCCGAGGCTTATACGTCTTTCCACCACACCGCTCTCCGGGTTTACGACCACGATATCGTCTGAATGCCATATGTTGCAGTAGATTTTTCCCCCTGCGTATTCAAGTTCGTTAAGCCCCCTGACCGGGGATCCTCCCTCTTTTACGCTTAAGACTTTTGTTACCCTGAAGCTCTCGGGGGAGAGAAAATACAGTTTTTCGCTTCCGTCGCTCATTATGAGGCTAGCTCCGTCGTCGGTAAGCCCCCAGCCCTCTTTGGAGTAGGTAAACGATCCCTTGCGCTCCAGGTTCTCCTTGTCGTATATGAAGCCCTGTCCGGATTTCCAGGTGAGCTGGTATATGCTGTCGCCCAGTATGGTAAGGCCTTCGCCGAAGAACTCTCGGGAGAGGCTTGTCTTAGCAATCACCTCTCCCGTGGCCGGGTTGATTTTCCTAAGAGATGACTTTCCGTAAAGGCCGGTACTTTCATAAAGGAACCCGTCTCTGTAGACAAATCCCTGAGTAAAGGCGGTAGGGTCGTGGGGAAAAGAGTTAAGCACCTTGAATGTGGTCCGGTCGGGAGGATTCTCCTTGGTTTCCGTCGTGTAGCTTACGGAGAAGATAAGGAGAAAGAAGCAGATAAAAACTGCTATACCCGAAAGGGGACTTATTCTTTTATCATACTGCTTCTGCATGAGGCTTATTCTAAGCCATAAATAGCTCTTTTTGAAACCCCTATGTATTTATTGCATTTCAACTTCAGCTTTGATTTAATAAGGTGGCTGTTGGCCGTCATTTGTTATTTAAGTGCGGTAAAAAATTTAGGGAATTACATACATAAATAAAAAATGAGAGATTAGCTGGCGGAGGAAATACGCCATTAGGAGGTTGGGGGCAATTGAAAACCCAGCCTCTTACTAACCCCTCAAGAATTGTCATAACATATTATAACAGGAGCAAAAAATGACTAAAAATTCTTCTTTATCTAATGAACCGAAAAAAACTAACGGGGATATTCTTGAAATAGCGAAATTATTGCCTCTCGAATCTCTTTTTCAGCTTCGGAGGTGGCTACTGGAGACGATGTTAACCCACCCTCTGTATAAACATCGACATAAAGAATTAACTCATCGCTATCAGGTTCTTCTTGAAGACGAAAAGCAATTTTTGACCCATCCAAGCATGTAAGTTCTTTTTTCATTTTTTTCTCCTCCTATTAATCATCACTAAAAAACTTTTCACTTTTTCTTGTATGCCCCGACTTGTAATCATTTACTATTAACCAAGTAAAGCCTACTAGAACCCCCAACGCAGTTAAGGGTATTACCAAAAATAGTACTTCTACTCCCATTGTGTTTCCTCCTGTTAATCATTGACACCTGTTTTCTAACCATTCTTCCGGGTCTCCTGTTGCGTCCTCGTAGAAATATCTGATCCCCCATACATCAACAGCAGAAAGTATCTCTTCTCTAGGCCATTCACGATCAGTTACAAAACGGTCTATGATATAAAACCCGTCCATCATTATAGAATTAGTTGGAAGGTCTATGTGCCCGGAAAACCCTAGGACATGCATAATCTCGTGTGCTATAAAAAGAACATAGGACTTACGTAAAGCAGAACTCCTGCCAATCTCATGTTCCGCACCACCTGTAATCCTTATGTATCTTCCTACAGCGAGTCCTACCGGAACATTTGGTTGTTCTGGGAAAAACTGTATGTAAATTTCGCCTTCTGGAACTTGTAGTGCTCCTCCATCGCTTCCTTCTACATCCACACCAGATTCAGTAATGTCATATTCATCCGGCAAAGCTCTATTTAGAAGCGATACAGACTCCCTAGCAAGCTGTTTATGATATTCCGTGGAACTATCGGCAAAACTTAAAACGGGTGCTGAATCGAATCTGTTTACAGGGTCGAAAGTATTAACAAACTTAGTTAATTCATCTGGACTTGGACATGCTTCAAATCCTGTTTTCTCCATAGGTTGAGGGTTGGTTTTCTGTTCATGTAGATACTCACAAACCCCGTCCAAGTTACCCCCAAAAGCGACAATACCACCGTTTTCCCTTTGACAGGAATATGAAACTACGGAACCGTTATCACAAAGCTCTTCTACGTATTGCCATGAACTCTGATCCTGATAAGAAAATCCATCCACATTTTCAGGACACGAGGGCTCTTGTGTAGATTGGATATTAGAATCACTCCCGCTTCCCCCTCCACAACCAACAACAAAAAGCAGTACAGCCAATAAAGACAAAATCCTTTTCATAACAAGCATTTTCCTTGGCCCTTTGGTTTATATGGGTGTCGGGCCTTGCTTATTAGTCAAAACGAGTTTGGACGTACCGTTAATTCCCCTAGAAAGGGTATTTTATTCACGGAGACCCGACATAGCGGGTTCGTTTCAACTAATAAGCGGAGAAGATTATAACTTGGATTGGGGGATAAGTAAAAACTAGGGAACTTCTGTTATGCGGTTAATGCTCTATAGGGAAGAGTTACCCCTACCATCTTGCAGCAAAGGGCCTCTAGCCGGTCCATTAGCTTATTCTTGACATTCCCTTCATTAAGACGGAAGGCAGCCTCATTTACGTAACGATGTAGATGTTTCAGGCTTACGTGATGATAGGTTCCTATGATACTTCTTTTAAGCACGGCCCAAACACTCTCAATTCCGTTTGTAGAGGCCATCCCGCGTACAAACTCTTTTGCCGAATGGTTTACAGTGGCGTGTTCATAATCAGAGTCAATAAGGCAGTTGTAGGACTTCCAATCATCAGTGAAAACTATAGAGCCTTTTTCAACTATCCCGGCTATCTCTCTTTTAAGGGTTTCTGCTCTCCTGTCTTCTACCACTTTAACCTTCACCTTCCCCCCTCTTTCCCTTATGCCGAGTACAGGAGCTTTCCCCACTACCCCACGCCCTTCATTGAGTTTCTTTGATTCGTGCTTGTTTCTTTCAAGTCCTCCCACATAGGTTTCGTCAATCTCAACTATGCCGGAAAGCATTGTATCGGTGTCATTCCCGCAAGCCTCTTTAATCCTCTGAATCATAAACCAAGAAGTCTTTTGAGTGATACCGAGTTGCTTTGCTAACTGGAGACTGCTTATGCCTTTCCTCGCTATACTGACTTTATACATAGCATAAAGCCACATTCTGACAGGGAGCTTACTTGACTGCATAACAGTTCCAGTCTTGCAAGAGAATTGGTTACGGCACTTGGGGGATCGGCAATGGTAATAGAACTTTCTTGTCTTGTGAGGGTATGTGTCAGTTCCTCCGCAACTAGGGCAGGTTGTTCCCCCTTTCCATCTTAACATCTCAAAGAACTCAACTGCCTTTTCCTCGGTGTTGAATCTCTCTAGAAAGCTATATTCACTTATGGTTGTTTTACTCATTTGACTTCTCGTTTATTGTGGTACTAAGTATACCTAATAATACGAAAAAGTCAATAGTTAGAGGGGGTTTAGTTTACATGTTTGACAGAAAGAACAGGTTGGCTAGAGTGATATATTCTAAAAAAACTTAGGAGGAGTCGAATGAGTAAAAAGCCATCTGGACCAAATGATGAGGCGGGAAAATTAGCGGAGCAGATTCAAATTGCAGTTAGTAATGTGATAGTGAAACCTCTATCTGAAAATAAAGAAATAAAAGTCGCAATTGTAATTGAATATAATGATCCTGAACTTGATTATTTAGATACAATGATTGCTCTTACACCAAGTGATGATTATGTAAAAGAAGGTCCTAATGCAATAATTAAGATTTTAAATGACGCAATAGATCGTCTTAAACAGCAACAGTAGTAATATATACTAGTTTTCTAGTTGTGAATCGAAATGTAATCCATTCCATAATATAGTTTTAATTCTCCTTTTTTATTTATGTATGTAATTCCCAAAATTTATTGGAGAGGTAGTTAGCGTGAAGATTAAAATGCACGGGATTTTCTTAAGTTTGTTTTTGCACTTGGCGTTAGTTTCTTATTCGGTGCCGAAGCGTCCGCTCATGAATACAGGGGTTATTCCCACAGTCCAGACCTTGACATAAATGCGGAAAGCGTCGGTGTTGGAGATGCGGATTCCATAGAGAAAATGGCTCGTCACTTCGCGAAGCACATTACCCTGATTCAGGAGGGCTCAAGCCTTAGTCGCCCGGAGCAAGCCAAAGAACTGGTAATATTGGGACAACGGGCGAGGGAACAAGGGGTCTTCAATAACGGCGAAGTCTACTCCATTCTTATAAACCCCGAGGGATATATAGTAAATCACGGGTTGTATTCCGACTTGCATTTCAGCAAGTATCTCGCTTCTTTCGAATTTAGAGATGGGAGCGGCATGACGACCGAAACTGTGCAGACACTGCTCGACAGCGAGGATACTCCGACGTGTGTGAATTACCACCATGACGGACAAGACAGAGTGGCGTGTGCAATGAGTGTGGATGTCTTTTCTGCCGGCGGTCGTACAGTCAATGTAGTGGGTCTTCATCACGCAAAGGATGACTACAATCTAGTCGAGAGGGACAATCCTAACTGCGATGACCCTCTGTTCAGCCTTCCCGTCACCGCAAAGCGGGTCAACGATGAGCAAGACCCGGAAGAAAAGGAAGGGCTTCTCGTGCAATATGTAAAAGCAGTTGCCGAGAAACTCAAAGTGCGCCAGGGCAGGATAGGATTGCAGCTACTCAGAGATGACCCTCAACTCGTCTTCCTTGCCGCAGGAGGCACACCGGAAGAGAGACAGTCTGCGGGGGAAGAACTCGGGGAAAAATCTGTCCAGATAGCTCTCAGGACAACAGGCTGTCTCGCCAAGGGAGATTACAGGGAGGGTTCTATATACTCCTTCATGCTGGATCCGGTTGAAGGCGTCGCAACTATAAACGGACTCGATTTCCATCTTTACGGCCTAAGTATTTCATTAACCGATCCTGACCCGATTCAGCGCGACGGAGCAAATATTCTGGAAGCTTTTATTAATGCAACAACGAACGGAAGCGGAGACCTCGCAGATTTAGCAGAGGGAAACAGCGGTTTCGTCACGTATCATTGGGACCATCCCGAGACTCCTGAGGACAACAACGAGGGCTATCTCGAAAAAAATGAAGTTCCCGGCTTCTCCATAAAGAAAAGCTATATTGAGGTGGTAGACGTAACACCACCTGAGTTTACCGCTTTGGGTGTTCCCCCGTCTTGGCGTATCGTCGGTTCAGGAATTTATCTCGACGACGAGGATGACGAAGGGTGCGCAATCGCCGCAACCGCCAATACGCCTCAAAGCACTTTGCTTAACCTGCTCCTGATAGCGTCTGTCTTGTTCTCGGCTGTTTTCTTGAGAAAGCATATCTAGATAGAGCAGGCGAAACAAAGGAACTGGGAATTCTCTCCCGGCTGGATATCCCTCCCCCGAATCTTCCCTTGACAACACATCGGTTTTTGCTAGAATTAAAAAGAAATTTAGACAAGGCTAAAATAATTTTTTGCCTGTCTGAATCTTAGGCGGTTTTTTTTGGAGATTAGAGAGGAAAAAATGCTTTCGCAGTCAATAGAAGATTACCTCAAAGCCATTTACGAGGTTGAGAGTTCCGAAGGGAAGGTTTCAACAAGCGCGCTTTCGGAAAAACTGGGCGTGTCTCCGGCTTCGGTGACGAGCATGGTGAAAAAGCTCTCTGAGAGAAAGCTCATAACCCACAAGCGCTACCAGGGAGTGAAACTTACCCCCGCGGGCAAGAAAATAGCCCTTGAAATAATCAGGCACCACAGGCTTGTTGAGCTTTACCTCAAGGAGGCGCTCGGAGTTCCCTGGGACCAGGTGCACCAGGAAGCCGAAAAATGGGAGCATGTGCTCTCAGAGGATCTTGAGGACAGGATCGACAAGTTCCTTGGCTATCCGGTTACCGACCCGCACGGTTCTCCGATTCCGCGGCGGGACGGCACCATGATTGTAAGGCAGTGCAACGCTCTTGTGGACGTGGAGCCGGACACTCTGGTGAAAGTGGTTGAGGTGAGCGATCACGACCCGGAACTGCTTCGCTATCTGGGCGGGATAGGTCTTTACCCGGAAACCGAGATGACGGTTGTTTCGAAGCAGCCGTTTAAGGGTCCCATAATCGTTGAACTGACCGGAAAGGAGCATCCCATAGGACGAAACGCGGCCAAGTACATAATGGTTGAGAAAGCGAGAAACTGAGAGAGAAAAAATGGGAATCATAACGGGTATGCGGTTTTTGCTGCTGTCTGCGCTGCTGGTCTTCTGCGCGGCCTGCGCCGAGAGCAGCGGAAGCGTAAAAAGAGAAGGCACTATAAATGTGGTTACGACCACGGGGATGGTCGGAGATCTCGTCAAGAACATCGCCGGGGAAGCCGTAGAAGTAACTTCCCTTATGGGGACGGGAGTTGACCCCCATCTCTACAAGGCAAGCGCCGGGGACGTGGAGAAGCTTGCCCGTGCCGACATGATTTTCTATAACGGCCTTCATCTTGAGGGCAAGATTACGGATGTTCTGGGGCAGATGAGAAAAAGCGGAGTATTCACCGTGGGTGTCGCGGAGGGAATCGACAAGTCCCTGCTTGTTTCTCCTGAGGAGTATGAAGGATATTACGACCCGCATATCTGGTTTGACGTGGCTCTGTGGAAAAAGGCGGCTAAAGTGGTAATGGAGGCGTTCTCGCTCTACGATCCGGAAAACGCCCCCGTCTACAGGAGCAATACTGAATCCTACCTCAAAGAACTTGACCTCCTGCAGGCTTACATACAGAAGAAAATCGCCATGCTGCGACCCGAAAGAAGGGTGCTTATAACGGCTCACGACGCGTTTAATTATTTCGGAAAGGGCTACGGGTTTGAAGTTATGGGGCTCCAGGGGATAAGCACCGATTCTGAGGCCAGCGTTGCAGACATAAAGAATCTCTCAAAGACAATCACCGAGCGGAAGATCCCGGCTGTTTTCGTTGAAACTTCGATTTCTCCAAGATACATGCGCGCCCTCAGAGCCTCTGTAAAGGCAAGAGGTTTTGATGTTCGTATAGGCGGCAGCCTTTACTCCGATTCAATGGGCAGCTCGGAAACGGAAGAAGGCAGTTACATAGGGATGTTCAAGAGCAATGTGGATACGATAGTTGAGTCACTCAGCCGCAGTATCGAAGTTGCCGACTCCGAAGCCAAGGCCGCCGGAGATGGGTGATGAGCGGAAGAGGGGAAAATCCGGTCGCTCCGGCGATCCGTGTGACGGACCTCACGGTTGCTTACGGCGACAAGACCGTTCTTTGGGATATAGATCTTGAAATTCCAAAGGGCTCGATGGTTGCAGTTGTGGGGCCAAACGGCGCCGGCAAGACAACGCTCATAAAATCCATACAGGGTCTTCTTCCCCGCGTCGCGGGGGTCATCTCCATTCACGGCAAACCTTACGAAAAGCAGAGAAAGGAAGTCAGTTACGTTCCCCAGAGAGGTTCTGTGGACTGGGATTTTCCCACATCCGTTGTGGATACGGTGAAAATGGGAAGTTACGGGGACCTTGGATGGATAAGGCGTCCCGGAAGAAAGGAACACGAAAAGGCACTCGGCGCGCTTGAGAAGGTTGATATGCTTGAGTTCGCCCAGAGGCAGATAAGCCAGCTCTCGGGGGGCCAGCAGCAGAGGGTCTTTCTCGCGAGGGCCCTCGTTCAGAGCGCCTCGGTCTATCTGCTTGATGAGCCCTTCCAGGGGGTTGACGCCACGACCGAAAAAGCGATAGTCACGATACTGAAAGAGCTTGTGGCCGGGGGGAAGACGGTGCTCGCGGTTCATCACGACCTTAACACCGTTTCCGAGTACTACGAGCGGATTGCCATTCTTAACGTGGGGCTTGTGGCATCGGGAAGGGTGGAAGATGTTTTCAATTCCGAAAACCTCATGAAGGCTTACGGGGGCAAGACCTCCTTTTTCCCTGAGAGAAAAGCGGCCAGAAGGGCAGTGTGATGCTTGAATTTGCGGTTGAGCTTTTCTCTGACTATACGGCCAGGACCATTTTGCTTGGAGCGGCTTCCCTAGGAGTCGTAAGCGGCGTGGTGGGTTCGTACGCGGTGCTCAGAAAGCAAAGCCTCGTGGGCGACGTCATGTCGCACGCGGCGCTTCCCGGCATAGTGCTTGCCTTCATGATAGTGGGAGTCAAGGAACAGCTCCCGATTTTTATCGGGGCCGCTCTCTCTGCCGTCCTGGCGGTTTTTGTGATCAATCTCGTAACGCAGAACTCAAGGATAAAGATTGACAGCGCTATGGGAATGGCTCTTTCGGTTTTTTTCGGGCTAGGGCTTGTTCTTTTAACCTACGTGCAGAGAATGCCCGATGCCAACCAGGCGGGGCTTGATAAGTTTCTTTTCGGCCAAGCCGAGGCGCTTGTCGAAAAAGACGTTCTGATTATAGGTCTTACGGGCCTTTTCGCCCTTCTGGTAGTGGGGCTTTTCTGGAAGGAGTTCAAGCTTCTCTGCTTTGACCCGGATTTCGGCGGGACCATGGGTTTTTCCATGAAGTCTCTCGACATGCTCGTTACGGCCGTAATAGTTTCGGCAATAGTGATCGGGCTTCAGACCGTAGGGGTAGTGCTCATGAGTTCGATGCTGATCGCCCCCGCAGTCGCGGCCAGGCAGTGGACCGGCAGCATGGGCTCGATGGTGATTCTGGCGGCCCTTATAGCGGCCGTCTCCGGCGTTACGGGCGTTGCGCTGAGTGCCGGATTCGAGAACATACCGACTGGACCCGCTGTTATAGTCTGCGTTAGCGTCATCGCTTTTTTTTCCGTTCTTTTCTCCCCGAACGGATTTTTCACCCTTAAATTCAAAGACGCGCGGAGCAGGAGGGAAATAAAAAAGGATTACGTTCTGAAAGTCCTGCACGATCTTGCACTTGAGCATGACGATCCCGGCTACGCGCACTCTGAGAGGTTGCTTGCGCTTGGAAGCGAGAAGGGGTTTAACGTTAAAAAAAGTCTCTGGGCACTTCAGACGGCTGGATACGTGGAAAGCGTGGGGGAAGACAACTGGCGTCTTACCCAAAGCGGTATTCACGAGGTCAAGAAACTTTCCCCGTTGGAGAAGGGCAGATGAGCCCGCATCAGTTCGATATACAGCTGGTAGCCATTATAGTGGCGGCTTCCTGCTCCATACCCGGGGCGTTTCTTGTTCTTAGAAGAATGTCCATGATGACCGATGCGATCAGCCATTCCATTCTGCTCGGAATAATACTTGCTTTCTTCATCGTAAAGGACCTGTCGTCGCCGATTCTCATAATAGGGGCCGCCGCAAGCGGGGTGCTTGCGATTTCGCTGATAGAGGCGGTCAACCGCTCAAGGCTGGTGAAAAAGGACGCATCCATAGGGATCGTCTTCCCGTTTCTTTTCAGCGTGGCAGTCATACTGCTTTCCAAATACGCGCGAAACGTGCATATCGACACCCACTCCGTGCTTCTTGGGGAGATAGCGTTTGCTCCTTTTGACCGGTTCATTCTCTCGGGGATGGACATGGGACCCAAATCGGCCTACGTGATGGGTTCAATTCTTCTTTTGAACCTGTTTTTTATCTCCTTTTTCTACAAGGAACTCAAGGTGTCGACTTTTGACGAGAGCTTCGCGTCGTCAATAGGCTTTCGTCCCCGCCTGATTCACTATCTGCTTATGGCGGTCGTGTCGTTTACCTGCGTGGGAGCGTTTGACGCCGTGGGCTCGATACTGGTTATAGCTCTCATAGTGATTCCGCCTTGCTGCGCCTATCTTCTTACGGATTCGCTTTCCAGGATGATTTTCCTGAGCGTGGTTTTCGGCATTTCGGCTGCCATCTCCGGATTCTGGGTCGCCAACTGGCTTGACGTAAACATAGCGGGCTCAATGGCCTTTGTGTGCGGTGTGTTTTTCCTTGTGGTTTTTCTCCTTGCTCCAGAAAGGGGACTTTTCGGCATAATGAGAGAAAAAAGGAGACAGAGAATGGATTTTGCCGAGGCCTCGCTTCTCGTGAGTCTCTACAATCAGGAAAAAGGGGAAGCGGTAAAAAATCATCCCGACAGCAGGGGCATGTTCCGGTCAGCCGATTTTGCCTCCAAGGTGGTCGGGTTTCTAAAAGGGAAGGGGGAAATAGCCGTTACGGGCGGAGGGCTTTTTCTTACTGAGAAAGGAAGAGAAAGAGCACGGATGACTTTGGAAGGGAGATAGTTTGCGGCAATGAACGGAGAAAGGCCTAGCTCATAGTATTTCAATTTCCTCCGCATCCACGGTGTTACCTATGAGCAGTTCCCCCTTATGTACCCTGATCTTGCGTCCCTCGACTATTTCTTCACACGGAAGATTTCGTTCGTCGTCTCTTTCTATATTTGTTCCTGATGTTAGATTGACTGCTACTTCTGTTTCGCTGCCCTCAGATGATATTGTTACCTTTATGCTTCCGGTCTTTGAGGTCTCACTAAAACAGTTTTTCGAGTCTACCTGCCCCTCAAAATCTACGTTAATGTAACCATAGTTTGTGACTCCATTCTCGATGGAGATATCTTGAATGTCGACCGTCGCCCCGGGGAAAACGGGAACCGTTATCGTGCCTAGTGGAGGATTTTCATTCCCGCTCTCAAGAATTTCAAGCTCAGCTTTTGGATCGAGATTACCCTCTATGTAAAAATCGTTCCCTATAGAGGTTGTATCCTCGCAGCAAGCTACTGTTTCGTCCTTTACTACACTTGCTCTCACAATAAGGTTTGAATTTCTGTCTATATCTGGAATTTCCTTGATGAATCCCATAATTACCTCATTTTCTTCCACATCATCGTCATTCCCGGTTCCGCCCCCAAAATCGATATCCAGGCCACATCCTGAAACTGCGAATAAGGAAATAAAAAGGAAAAACAGGTAGATTTTCACCGCGCTTGCGCGGGTTTCGGTATGCATTACGATCCTCTGATTTTTAGTTTGCTTACGGTAAATGATAACATGAAATTTGTATTAGTTTATTTTTCCGTTCCGCTCTAACGTTCCGGGCATTCTACCTCAATATCCGCCGATATGAAAAAAACAAATGTGCTTTTTATCAACCACTCGGTAAGGGACGGAGGACCGGGAAGAAGTCTACTCTACATACTGAAGTATATCGACCGGGGGAAGGTAAACCCATTTGTTCTTGTTCCGAAACACGACATATTCTCTGAGAGCCTGAAATCCGAGGGCATTTTTGAAAACGTCATAGTCGACCCCAGGTTTCCCGAGAACATACAGAAATCAGCAATGGTAGCGGATACCAAACGGGCCCCAGGTCTTCTGAGAGTTTTCTCCATAATCGCAAACATAGTGAACATGCTCCGTCTGCTCTGCGGTTCCCCGAAGATAGTCAGGGAGAACGGAATCGACATTATCTACTGCAACGGAACCCTCGCCAAAATTGTGGGCACTCTGATCGGAAGAAAAAACAAAAAACCCGTTATCTGGCACGTAAGGAACATACAGCAGACCTGGTTTATGAAGTTTCTTATGGAAACGCTCTCGGGGTTTCAGTGCGTGAAAAAGATAGTATGCGTTTCCCGAGCCACGGCCGAGCCGTTTCGAAGAGCAAAGAGCAAGATTCACGTCGTCTATAACGGGATTGACCCCTCGGATTTCGACAGGGATTCCGTACGGGGTTCTCTTAGGGAGGAGTTCTCCATACCCGCTGATACCGTGCTTGTCGGAAACACAGGAAGAGTTGTTCCGAGAAAGGGCTACATGGAGTTTATAGACACCGTAAGCCGGCTTGCTTCAGACGGCAATATCAACGAGAAAACAAAGTTCGTTATAGTCGGAGACACCCCGTGGTTTTTTCCGAAAAACCATCTGCGGGAACTTGAGGACCACGCGGACAGCCTGGGATTGCGGGACAGCTTTATCTTTACCGGATACAGAGAGGACGTGAGGCCGTATCTTAAGGATTTCGATCTTTTCGTGATTCCGTCCAATTATCCGGATCCTTTCCCAAGGTCAGTAATAGAGGCTATGGCGTTCAGCCTGCCCGTCGTCGGTTTCTCAATAGGCGGCATAGCGGAGGCCATTGAGGACGGGGAAACCGGTTTTCTCTGCGACTCCGGGGATTTTGAGAAGATCGGGGAGAGCATATCGATTCTCACACGGGACGCCGAGGCCCGGAACAAGATGGGCCAAAACGCGAGACGCAGAGTGATGGAGATGTGTTCTGCGGCCGAGCGTACCGCGGACATACAGAAAATAATACTCGAGGTCAGGTGATCTAGACTTCCTTTCCTTCTCTGTCCCGAAACAGGAGTTTCAGGGGGACTCCCTCGAAGTCTGAGTACTGCCTTAACTGGTTCTCAAGAAACCTTCTGTAGTTCTCCGGGATGCCCTTTGCCGAGTTCGTGAAGATTGTGAATGTCGGTGGTGCGGTGAAGGGCTGCGAGATATAGAAAAGCTTGATTTCCTTTCTCCTGTATACGGGGGGAGGGTGGCGTTTCGTCAGATCCTCAAGAAACCTGTTGAGCTTTCCCGTGGATATCTTTTTTCTGAAGTTTTCCCCCACCCGCTCAACAGCGTCAAATATTTTCCCGACCTTCTTGCCCGTAAGCGCGGAGATTGTGAGCACGGGAGCGTAATTCACCCCGATCAGTTTTTCCTTTATTATCTCTTCAACCTCTTTGGGGTCCGCTATGTCTTCGGGGGCGAGATCCCACTTGTTAAGCAGTATTATAAGAGCCCTGTTCCTGCCTTTTACAAGCTCCGCAAGGCGTGAGTCGTGATGCGTGGGACCCTCCTGTCCGTCTACCATCAGCAGCACTATATGGGCTCTTTCGATAGACCTTATGGCCCGAAAGACGCTGTGTTTTTCAACGGGAGCGTCTATTCTTGACTTCCTTCTTATCCCCGCGGTATCGATAAAGACATATTTTTTCCCGTCTTTTTCATAGACGGAGTCCACGGAGTCACGGGTCGTGCCGGGAGTGGAGCTTGTTATGAGTCTGTGTTCTCCGAGTATCCTGTTCACCAGGGTGGATTTTCCCACGTTGGGTTTGCCGATAACGGCGATTCTCGTTTCCCCGGACTCTTCCGATTCCTCCGGCTGTCCGTAAGTTCCTATGCAGGAAGCTATCTGCTCCACCAGTTCGTAGATATTCTTGTTGTGAAGCGCGGAAATCGCCATGAAGCCATCCGTTCCCGTCCCGTAGAATTCGTAGGTCTTTAGCACCTGTTTTATGTTTCCATGATCGATCTTGTTTACCGCGTAGATGACTTTTTTCTCGGTCTTTCGAAGATACCGCACTATTTCCGAATCCTGAGGCAAGGCCCCGTCTCTGCCGTCAAAAAGCATCACCACCAGGTCCGCTTCCGAAATAGCGACGTCTATCTGCTCTTTTATGAGCGAGTAGTCCTGGTCGTCCTCGCCGAGGGAAAGACCACCGGTGTCTACAAGAGTAAAATCCTTTTCCTTCCACCGGGTGTCTTCATAAACCCTGTCTCTCGTGACGCCCGGGATATCCTCTACTATCGTTTTGTTCCACCCTATTATTCTGTTAAAGAGGGTGGACTTGCCGACATTCGGTCTTCCGACTATGGCTACGATCGGTTTTTGTACGTTCATTGCGTTTCTCCGCTACTGGTCCCGGGATGAGTTTCCCCGAAGTTCTGCGTTTTAGAAATTAAAATTGTAGAAAAAGTCGACTCCGGGATTCTCCCCCCCCATCTGACTTTCTACCGAGAATCTTCTGTTTAGTCTCCATTCAAGATTGAGCTTGTTGCGCATCTGCACCGTCTGGTCAAGGGGGGTGGTAGAGGGCGATCTCTCGTAACCGACGAAAATATCCTTTGTCACGTAGGAACCGACCTTGAGGGTGCTGTCCTCAAACCCTCGTTCCCCTTCCTGAATGCTCAGAAGGTCAAGTCCGATCTCTGAACTTAAAAGCTCCGAAATTCCGCCGGCGGCAATCGCCGTCGCGAATTTTCCCACAAAGGCCCTCTGGCGGTTCTGAAGCCTGTTGCTCGAAGCTCCGAAAACTATATAGGATATTATGTCGACTTCTTCAAGATCCGGGTTGCTTGAGAGGGAAAGGTCAGGCTCCCTTAGATCTCCCGTAACGGTTACATGCACGTCAACATCACCGGCGTCGTAAAATGCCTTGACGTTAAGAGCGGGATTGTCTGATGCCCCCGTGAAGTTAAGCGTGGCGTCCTCTATGTCGAAAAGCTTTCCGAAGACCGCGTAGTACCCCTCGGATGACACTATGTTTCCCTGAAGATTAAGATCCGCTCCCGGTTTTTTCTTAAGTATCAGTTTTCCGCTTGTGTTAAAGTTGGCTTCCTTGGTTTTTATCCATGTACCTGAAGAGATGTCGACTGAAATATCCAGGGAAGTCTTCTCTCTGTAAAAACCGCTCTGGCTCTGTTCCTCGAGTGAGAACTCGGCGGCAAGATTCTCGCCTCTCTCTATGAAACTGATATCTTTTACGGCCTTCAGTCTGCCGGGGTACAGGCGAATCCGCCCCGCCGTGACCTTAGCCTTTCCCTTCACGCTCAGAAATTCATCTCTCTTTTCTATCCTGAGATCACCTGACAGGTCCGTTTTTATGGAGTGGGGATTAAAACGGATCTTTTCCATCTCAAGATCGGCGCGGTACGTGAAATCAGAGAGATCCATTTTGCCCTGCAGGTAGGCCCTCCCCACTCTTGAACGAAATTCCATTCTGGGCAGGGTCATTTTCGAACCGTTAAACGAAAGCTCGGCATGTTCCGTGAAGAGGCTGTTTCTTAGCTGGGTCAGAGAGAGTTTGACCTCATTTACCTCAAGATCTCCTTTTATCCTCGGTTTTGCGAGGGTGCCGCCGAGAGAAAGGCCGGCGGATGAGAAGTCCCCCTCGATTCTTTCTATTGAATTTGAAAAAATTTTCATAAAGCCGAGTCCGTATCCCTCGGACATCAATTCAAGGTCCACTGAAGCTCCCGTTATCGCCTCGAGAGGGCTTTGGGCCTTTTTTGAAACCAGAATGTCTCCCCGTAGACTGAGTCTGTTTCCCTCGTCCGTTAAGGACACAAAATCAAGAGAAAGTCTTCCGTTTTTCCCTTGGAGCGCAATTTCCATTTCTGCGACATCCGGGATTTTATAGAAAAAACCGTCCGACCTTACTTGAGCCTGCACTGAAGGAGCGGCAAAAGGACCGCTGACTTTGACTTTTCCGTTATACGTTCCTTCGAGATCGTGTTTGAAATTGAGAACCTTTGATATGATCAGCGGATCAAAGTCCGTCATTTCCCCCCGAAGTTCGACTGTCTTTTTCTTCCTGTCGATTTCTCCAAGAAAATCGGCGAGTTTCCCATCTCCGTAGAGAAATTCATCTCCCTCGATCCTTGTTCTGTCAGGAGATATATCAAGGAGGATATCTCCTTTGCTCCTGAACCGTTTTTCGCCCAGAAGACCTTCAAGATATGTCATCCTTAATTTTTTCTCGCGGTCCAAGGGGCTGTTAACACTGAATTCTGAAGAGGCGAAGGCACCGTTTTTCTTGCTCAAAAGGACACCCATTTCAATATGAGCTTCCGTTCCCCGAAGCTTTGCCTCGATCGTATCCGAGGAATTGCCTAAAACGCGCGCCTGCTGCCCATTGAGGTTTATGTCAAGCGACACCTTGGGCGTGTTCTTAAAATCAATCCGTGTACTTGAGCGAACGGACATGTGCTGAGCTATGAAGTCTTTTTTATAGGCGAAGTTCTCCACGTGCGAGGTCGCCTTTATATGTGGAGTGAAAACGCTTCCGCTGATTCTTCCGTTTGAGCTTGTTTTTCCTAAGAGCATGGGGACCCTTTCGTCAATCTCGGAGAGAAAACCCAGGTCCTGCGTCGCGAATTCAAAAGCGCAGTCAAGACCCTTTTGTATTTCTTCGGTTTTTTCCGCGGACAGGGAGAATTGATCGGATACGACGTTGAGTCTGTCTATCGTCAGGGTTCCTTTTTCGATGGCGGCGTCAATCCGGGAACTTATGTTCGTTATTCCGTAGAATCCGTCTGTTTTAAGGTCGGCATTCACTCTTAAGTCCACATCTTCAAAGAACTTGGCGTTTTTTGGTGCCGCTCCCCGGAAGCTCGCGCTTCCACTAACGTAGTTGTCAATCGTTGCGTCCGGGAATTCGAACTTCAGCTTGAACCCCTTTGCTTCTGAGTTCAGATCGAAATCCACGCCGTCGTTTCTGAGCGTCAGATGGCCTGCCATCCGAAGGTTTTGCTGCTCACTGTCGATTACGTCAAGGTAATCGGGTTCAATCCGAAGGGAATAGATTTCCCTGCTTGCCCAGTTGCCGCTTATCCTAAGATTCGAGCTAAGCTTTGAATTATCTCCGAATTTAAGAGGGTAGGGAGTGCGGTTAAGTATCTCTGTGAGCTCATCTGTGTCCGCGTCTTTTAGCTCTACTGCGAAGTCAAACCAGTTTTTCTCTTTTTTTGCGAGCCATTTCCTTAGATCGACGTTCCCTTTCAGGCGGGATTCTCCGAACCCTCCGCCCACTTTGCCCTCTATAAGGGCTTTTGTCCCGTTGATTCTGAGCGGTTTAAGGTCTGTCCAAAGTCGCTGCCCGTTAAGGAACGAATCCGGGGTTGAGACCTCCACCGTGCCGACCAGATTGTCGACGGAGTGCATCTTGACCTTCGTCTTTGCCTGCAGGTTAAGCTCTCCCTTGCCGTTTATTCCTAGCGCGTCGAGATAGACGGTCATGTCAAATTCAGGATTTCTCAGGTTCCTTGCGGTACCGTCCCCCCTGATCGGTACGCCCTCAACCTTAAATCCCGCGTCTTTGAATACGCAATTCCAGGATGCTATCTCAATCTCTCCCTTTAGGTTTCTTATCCTGATTCTGGGAGACACGTAGTCAAAATTCACGTCCTTTGCGTCAAGCTCGAGTTTTTTCGTAAGTTCCACGATGTTTATGGAGAAAAGCGACTCTTCCACCAGGTCAAACTCCCATACCTTGTCTCTTGTGTGGTCGGTTATGGAAACGCGGGAGTTGCGGACTCTGTTGTTCGCGAAAATGAGGCTTATTCTTTTCTCCTGCGGACGCTCGGCGGTTTTGTCTTCGTTTTTGAGCTTCTTGAAATTCCATACCCCGCTTCTGTCCTTCTCCAGCAGGAGTTTCAGGCCGTGTACCTCCGTGTTTGATAAGTAGAGCTTTTTTCTTGAGATTATCGAGTAAAGAAGGGGAATTGAGTAGTTCGTTGAGAGTTTTTCGATCTCTATGAAACTCTTCCCGGCTATCTTTACTTCAATATCGTCTATCTCCATTGTGGAGATTATGCTTCCTCTTATCTCTCCGAGGCTTATATGGAAATTGGGAATCGAGTTGAGCCTTTGCTCTATGAGGTTTTTCGCGTACTGGCGGCTTTGCTCGGTCTTGGAGAACAGGAGAAGCCCTACGATAAGGGCGGAAACTACTGCCGCCAATATAAAAAAAATCGTTCTTCGACGCACTATCTTCAGTGAAAACGCAGGGGGTTTCTTTTAGGTCACGCTAAAGGATCTGGATTTTCCTATCAAGCCTATTATACTTAAAAGCCACCAAATAAAAACAGAACTCACTCGATCTCTGCGAAAGGTTCAGTCTGTTCTGTTTACCGGGGTTTTTTGCCGTAAAGCCGGATCGTTCGAGGGTGAATTTACATTTCTTGGGCGATTTCAAGGAAAACTTTCTATTTGCTGTCTAAGTTATTCATATGACATGAAAAATAAAACCGCTGCCGTAACTTAAAGGAGGTTGTTTTAATGCTACATGTATCCGGGAAACAGGTTGCCGCTGTTTTTGGGATTTTGCTTCTGATCATTGCTCTCATAAAAATTATTTCCATTGCCGAGATGAGTCCTCCCGTAATATCCATCGAGCGGGACATTAAGAGTCTGAGCACAAAGCCCTTTGAGGTAACGGTGTCCGATAAGGGTACCGGGCTTTCCAAGGTGCGCATCTACCTGCTTGACGCTTACGGGGAGTCCGTTCTTGTCGAAAAGGAGTATAAGAAGGGAACGAAAAGCGATGTGCTAAACGTAAGCATCAACCCCGAAAAGCTCGGTATAAAAGGCGGGGAGTCGGAGCTTTTCATAGAGGCGACCGACCGTTTCATGAATGGTCTTTTCTCAGGGAAAAAGGCCGTTTTCAGCCAGAAAATAGCCCTTGATTTCATCCCTCCCGAAGTGCAGGAACTCTCGCCCATGCTGTATATAAGACACGGCGGCGCGGGAGTTGTTATCTACAAGGTTTCCGAGGACACGGTCTCAAGTGGCGTTCAGATAAAAGACCTCTTTTTCGAAGGCTACGGCGGATACTTTGAAGATCCCCTGATATATCTTTCCTTTTTTGCCTATCCGTACAATGCCGCCAGGGGCGAAAAGATAGAAATTCTTGCGGCCGACGCGGCCGGAAACGAAAGGAGTGAATCCGTTCATTACAGGCTCTTGAGAGCCTCGTACGTAAAAGACGAAATAGCCCTCTCAGAGGGGTTTTTGAAAAAGAAGGTCCTCCCGCTTTTCAGCAGGATTTACGGCTATTCCTCGGTAGGGGATGACGGGCAGCCTGATTTTCTTAAGGCGTTTCTCAAGGTCAACAGTGAGACGAGAAAGGAAAACGACAACAGGATATATGAAGTCGGAAGGCAAAGCGGAGATAAAATTCTCTGGAAAGGGAAATTCAACCAGCTTCCCAATTCCAAAGTGGGCGCGACATTTGCTGACCACAGGAAATATCTGATGGACGGCGAGGTGATCGACAGACAGTATCACCTCGGCTACGACCTTTCCGTTACCAGAAAGCACACTGTTCCCGCCTCTAACAGCGGAGTTGTGGTTTTTGCCGACCACCTCGGCATATACGGCAATACGGTCATCATTGACCATGGCATGGGGGTTATGACGCTTTACTCCCATCTGACCTCGATGGACGTAAAAGTCGGAGACACCGTGGAGAAAAAGGACCGTGTGGGAAGGACGGGCACTACCGGGCTTGCCGTCGGAGACCATCTCCATTTCGGGGTTTACGTTCAGGGGGTTCCGGTGAGGCCGCTTGAGTGGTGGGACGCCAAGTGGATCGACGACAACGTATGGTACAAAATTAACTACGTGAAAAAGAATTTTGCGGTCCGGGAGGCTCCGCATTGATTGTTTACGGCAAGAACTCCGTTGCCGAGCTTCTCCGCAATTCTCCCCGGGAGATAAAGAAGATCATGGTTTCGGAGAATTTCGACGTTTCTTCTGACCCGGGGATAAGCGCCTCGATCAAGAAATTCCGCATAAAACTCTCCCATCTCCCCAAAAACGCGATTACTGATATATGCAAAAGCCCCAATCACCAGGGAATCGCGGCTGAAGTCTCGGACTTTACCTACAGTTCGGTTGAAGAGATACTCGCGGTGGCGAGGGAGAGAGGGGAGAAGGTTTTCCTTCTGATTCTTGACCACGTGGAGGACCCCCATAACCTTGGCGCCATAATAAGAACTGCGGATTTTCTAGGGGTCCATGGAATCGTCATACCCGCCGACCGGGCGTGTGACGTGAATCCCACGGTGGTGAAAGTATCTTCAGGGGCTTCGGCCAACATAAAAATCGCCCGGGAGACGAATCTCGGCAGGGTTATTGACTCTCTTAAGAAAAAAGGGATCTGGATTGCCGGGGCGGATGCCGATTCCGGGGAGGTGGTCAGCGGTTTCGACTTCTCTTCGCTTGATATCGCCGTGGTGATCGGAAGCGAGGGCAGGGGGATGCGAAGCAAGACAAAGCAAAGGTGTGACTTTCTTCTCTCAATCCCCAGAGCGGGGATGGTAGAGTCTCTTAACGCTTCTGTCGCCGCGGGAATCTTTCTTTACGAAGTGTACAGACAAAGACACGGAGCTAAAGCCCTGTAAGCTTCCTTAGCTGTTCTTCCGTAATAATATCCGTTTCGAGTTCACGGGCTTTTTTGAGCTTCGCGGTTCCAGGGTCTGTTCCCGAGACCAGAAAATCCGTTTTTCCGGATACCGAGTTAAGGACCCGTCCGCCGAGTCTCTCGATCTCCCGCTTAACCTGTTCCCGGGGAAGAGAGAGAGTTCCCGTAAGCACGAAGGTTTTTCCGGTGACTTCTCCGTTTTCCCCTGGCGGTTCGGGCTCTTCCTCTATTCTCACATGACGCAGAAGCTCTTCCACGACGCTTCTTCTCTCGGGATTCTCAAAGAATTTCAGTATGCTTTGCACGAGTTCCTCTCCGACGCCGTCCACACGGAGAAGATCCTCGCCCGTGGCTTTCATCAGACTCTCAGGGGTTCTGAATTCCTGAGCCAGTGCCTGAGCGGTTCTGGTGCCCACGTGCTTTATGCTGAGAGAGTTTATGAATCTCTCAAAGCTTATATCCCTGCTTTTTTCTATCTCTTCTAGGAGGTTCTCTGTGGATTTCTCAGCAAATCCCTCAAGCCCAAGGAGCTGCTTCCTTCTGAGAGTGAAAATATCCGCTATATTCTGCAGAACTCCCTCGTTTATCAGCTGCGAAACCTTTTTTGCCCCAAGTCCCTCTATGTCAAAAGCGTTTCTCGAAGCAAAAAGGCTTATCCTCCCCTTGATCTGCGCGGGACAGGAACTGTTAGGACACAGGTGAAAGGAGCCTTCCCTCTCAATCGGGGTTTCGCAGCTGGGGCAGGCTTTCGGCATGGAGAAACGTTTTTTCCTTCTCTTCTCCCGCGAGGGAACCACTTCCACCACCTCGGGGATTACGTCTCCCGCTCTCTGCACCACTACCGTGTCGCCGACCCTAACGTCTTTTTCCCTCACTGTGTCTTCTGTGTGAAGAGAAGCCCTTTTTATCTCGATGCCTGATATCTTCACGGGTTCAAGCTCGGCTACGGGGGTCAAATGTCCCGTTCTTCCGACCTGGACGGTTATATCCATTATTTTCGTGGTTATCTGCTTCGGGGAGAACTTTATGGCCACGCTCCAGCGGGGGTATTTTGCCGTTTCCCCAAGCCTCTGCTGAAGCTCTCTGTCTCTTACCTTCACCACCGCCCCGTCGATCTCATAATCGAGGGATTCCCTCTTTTTCTCAAGCTCTTCTCCGTACTCAACAGCCTCGTCAATGCCCCGGCAGTTTCTGGGCTCCTCGACGCTGAATCCCCATTTGCGGAGAGTCTCGTATATTCCAAGTTCGTCTTTGAAATCCACCCCCTCGCAGCCCCCCACTCCCCAAGCGTAGAAGTGCAGGGGACGGCGCGCCGTCACGGAAGAATCAAGCTGGCGAAGCGAACCTGAGGCGGCGTTTCTAGGGTTTTTAAACAGCATCCTAAGAGGTTTCGGTTTTTCCCCTTCTTCCAGGAGGGTTTCATTCTCTTTCTCAAGTTCTTCATTAAGTTTTTGAAGCTCCTCATTGAGTTTTGAGAACAGGCTTCGCGGGAATACGATTTCCCCCCTGATCTCAACCAGCCCGGGCTTTCGGCCTCGCCCCGAAAGAACCAGGGGAACGGACCTTATGGTTTTTAAGTTTGTCGTTATTTCCTCTCCGGTTTTTCCGTCGCCTCTCGTGGCGCCGTGGAGCAGTTTTCCGTCGACATACGTAAGCGACGCCGAAACTCCGTCGAACTTGGGTTGCAGAACGTATTCAATCTCTTCTTCGGTCTTGAGAAACCTCTTTATCCGTCTGTCAAACTCCCTGGTTTCCTGCTCGTCTACCGCGTTATCAATGCTCATCATGGGAATTTTGTGAGAGAAGGGAATAAACTGCTCCGAAACCTCTCCGGCGATTCTCTGGGAGGGGGAATCCGCAGTGGCGAGATCGTAGGTCCGCTCAAGCTCCACGAGCCTTCTCATGAGCTTGTCGTAATCGGCATCGGGGATTTCGGGGTTGCTCTCCGCGTAGTACAGGTGGTCGTGGCGGCTTATCTCTTCTCTCAGGCGGGATACTTCCGCCCGGGCCTGCTTTTTGGTGAGTCGGGCCATCTTATGAATCGTGGCTCGCTAGCCACTTAAGGAGTTTGCTGAGACTGTAAGTGTTCACTACATCCGTTTTCTTTACCCATCCGCGCCTCGCCGTGCCGACCCCGAAGATTATTCTCTCAAGATGCTGGGTTCTGTGGGAGTCGGTGGATACTATGATCTTAACTCCCGCCTCAATGGCTTTTCTGGCGTGGGTATCCTTCAGGTCAAGTCTTTTATAGGATGAGTTTACCTCGAGGGCTTTGCCGTGATTTTTCGCGGTTTCGATAACGGCGTCTATATCGACTTTGTAGGGATCTCTCTGCCCTATAAGCCTCCCGGTCGGATGTCCCAGGGCGTCAACGTTGGGGTTTTCCAGGGCGCCGCATATTCTTTTTGTCATTTCACTCTCTTCCATCGAGAAGGAGCTGTGAACCGAAGCGACGACGAAATCAAGCTCCCTCAGCACTTCATCCGGATAGTCAAGGGAACCGTCAGGCAGTATGTCGACCTCAGAACCCATAAGCAGCCTTATAGCTGCGCCCTCGGCGTTTATTTTCTCGACTTCTTCTTTTTTCTGCCACAGTTCCTTGATGCTGAGTCCTCCTGCTATTCTCGAAGAGGGCGAGTGGTCGGTTATGGCTATGTATTCGTAGCCAAGCGATGCTGCCTTGTCCACCATCTGGCGAATGGTTGACGCTCCGTCGCTCCAGGTCGAATGGGAGTGCAGGTCACCCCTTAAGTTTTCTCTCTTGACTAGAGCGGGAAGTTTCCCGCCGCGCGCCGCTTCGATCTCTCCGCGGTCTTCACGCAGCTCAGGGGGAATATAGTCAAGTCCCAGGGATTCGTAGATTTCCTCCTCGGAAGAAAAATACCTCGTCCCGTTTCGCACCCCAATGAGATCGCTCTCAAGACCCTTCTCAGCTGCGATTTCCCTTATCCTTGCGTTATGGGAACGCGAGCCCGTGAAATTCTGAAGCGCTGAGCCGTAGAACAGGGGCTCTACGACCAGAAGATCGGTCCTCACTCCGGTCTGCGTAAGAATCTGTGCGCTGTTTTTGGTCTTTCGGAGAACTTCCTTGACGAAGTCCAGGTCTGTGAATTGTTCCACCACTTCCGCCCCATCATCCGCCGAAGCTATTATGTCTATGTTCGCGACGGTCTCCCTCATCCTTCGAAGCGAGCCGGCTAGCTGCGCTTTCAAAACCCCCGGAATCTCCTCTACTTTTTCTTTTATCGATATGGCCAGGGGATGGGCTTCCGTGAGCTTCATTCTCTTTTTTCCACCCTCGAAAACCTCTATAGAGCGCGATATCTGCTCGATTTTTTTTCTTCCTATGCCGTCTACCTCGAAAATATCCGGGTTGCCGATGGTTTCCTTTAGGCTTTCGATATCGGTTACTCCGAAGGCTTCTACGAGAGCGCGGAGAAATTTCGGGCCGATCCCCCTTATTTCGAGAAGCTCCACGAGTTCGTCCGGGACCTGTTCTTTTATCTCTTCATAGTAGGAGATCTTTCCGGTGAGGCGGTGCTCGATTATTTTCTTTGAGAGGTCCTTTCCGACTCCCTGTATCGTTGAGAGTTCCTTCTCGCTGTCAAACTCATCAAGAGAGTCCGGCATTGAGGAAATATTTCGGGAAGCTTTTCTGTAGGCGTTTATCTTGAAGCTATTTTCATCCAGTATCTCGAGAGAATCCGCTATCCTTGCGAATATTCTGGCTATCTGACTGTTTACGTTTTCCATAAGTAGCGGTGTTTCAGGAGATTCTCTGGCCCTGCAACGAGTACTGTTTTACTCCCTGAATTATTCCGTCCACTATTCTTTCTATATAGGCTTTGCTCTTCAGCCTTTTTTCCTCCCTGGGGTTTGTTATGAAGGAGGTCTCGACCAGTACGCTCGGTACGTCTGCGCCGATCAGTACGACAAAGGGAGCCTTTTTAACCCCCTTGTTCTTTATGTACTTGTATTTTCCGGAAACGTTCCGAATTATGGATTTCTGCACGTAACCGGCGACTTGCTGGGATTCCTCTTTCTTGGAGCTGAGCATGTATTGCTTGAGCGTGTTTCCTAGTTCGTGCAGTCCCTTGGTCGTGGTGGCATTTTCCCTGGCCGCGAGTTGCAGGGAGGTCTGGTCGTCCGTGAAGCCCAGTATATAGGTCTCTATTCCATGCGCCTTCTTCGTTCTTGCCCCGTTGCAGTGTATGGATATGAAGATGTCCGCTTTTCTTTTTCTCGCTATGGCGGTACGTTCCTCAAGGGGAATGAACCTGTCGCTGCTTCTTGTAAGATAGACATTCTCTATGCCGAAGCTTTTCCCTTCTTCGATCAGCCTTTGCCTGAGTCTTTTGGCTATCTTGAGGTTTACGTCCTTTTCCCTGAGGCCGCTTGGACCTATGGCGCCGGGATCATGTCCCCCGTGCCCCGGATCGATTACTATGGTTCTTACCTTGAGCCCGAGGGCCTGCTTGAGACTCGCTATCTCTCCTTCGGGAACCCTGGATTCAAGCGAAGGTCCCTGCTTGTCGTATGAAGGAGCGTCCTTTGCGAATATCTTCTCCGGTTTTGCTCCCAGCCCCTTTATATCCATCACAAGCCGAAAATGCGGGTTCTGCTCCGATTTTGGCAGGGAAAAGACCTTGTGGCCCTCGAGATCTTTTATGTACAGCACGATGCGCGATACTCCGGGGCGGTTCGTCGCATAACCTATCTTCTCGAGAAGTCCCTTCGTTATAGGTTCGACCTTGATTGAATTGTCAAGGATGGTTTCCTCAAGATCCACATAGAGACGTGGAGGGGTTTTGAGTTCCGGGTCGGGGCGAAGCATCCTGGATGTGTACTTGACGTTCTTGTCGGTTTCTATGACGACCCGCGTATAATCGTCCGTTGACCAGTGCCTTATTTTTTTTATCAAGGCGTAGCCTTCCGGATTTGGCGTGGGGATGATTTCTTTAGGCGGCTCAGGTTTTGTTTTCTTGAGTGTGGTGGCTCCTGTAACTATCGCCAGTTTTTTCTTCGCGATCTCGTAGGTGTCTGAGTCCTCCATTCCGTAGACAATTCTCTGGTACGCCGTGGCGGCTTCTTTTTTCTCGCCCCTGCGCTCATGAATTCTGCCCACCCGAAGCCACGAGTCGTCGGCCAGGCTGTCGTTCGGATATCTTTTCACGAACTCCCGCGAGTACTGAAGCGCTTTTTCCGAATCTTGGGGGGATTTGAACCTCAGGGACTTTTTCTCATAGACCCTTGCTGCTACGAAGAGGCAGAGCGGGGAGTTCTTCCACTCGGGGCTCTGGGAGTATATTCTGTAGAAAGTGCTTCCAACGAGATCCCAGGTCTCGCTTCTTTTGGCTTTTTCGGAGTTTGATTCAAGCTGGCGGTAAAGCTTGAAATTCTCTTCGTATATGGCCTGATTTTTTTCCCTTGCTTCGGTGGAAGAAAAGACAAACAGGCAGATAAACGCTATTAGAAAAGGAGAGAATTTTATGCAGTTTTTCACTTTAAGCAGAAACTATATTGTGTAGTTACGCCTCTGTAAATTTATTTTCGGAAGATTTGTGTGTTATGTTCTTACGAAATAAATTCTAACATGTTTGGCGTGTTCTATGAAGGTCAGGGTACTTGGGTGTGCTACTTCGACCGGCGTTCCCATAGTGGGCTGCCGATGTGATGTGTGCACATCGGAAAATATAAGAAACAAACGTACGAGAAGTTCCGTGCTGGTTGAGGTGTCTGGGAAGAAAATACTTGTCGACACTTCTACCGATCTCAGGACCCAGGCCCTGAGGGAAGGGATAACCAGGGTTGATCTTGTTCTCTATACACACTCCCACGCCGATCACACCCACGGAATAGACGATCTTAAGGCGTTTAACTTCATAAATGCGATGGACATAGACTGTTATGCGAACACGGTTACCCTCGGCGACATAAAGCGGAATTTCGCCTACATATTCGACTCCTTCCCGGCGGCGGGAGGAAAACCCAGGCTTAATTTCAAGGAGATAAACGGGGAGATAAAGTTTGAGGGAATCAGGATAGAGCCCATAGACATCTATCATCACAACTGGCAGATACTTGGCTACCGCATCGGGTCTTTCGGTTACCTTACCGACTGCAGCGCCATCCCCGAGGACGCCTATGAAAAACTCCAGGGACTTGATCTTCTGATACTCGGCGCGTTGAGGTACAAACCCCACAGGGCACACTTCAACATAGAACAGGCGGTGGAGGAAATAGAAAAACTGGGACCCAAAAGAGCACTTTTAACCCACATGGGACATGAGCTTGAGTATGAGAAGCTCCGGGCGGAGCTTCCCGATCATATAGAGCCCGCGTATGACGGAGCTGAAATAGAGCTCAGGGATCCCTGACAGTGTCTCCGCTCAGACGGTGCACAAGGAAGAAAAATGCAGGATCTGGTTACAAAACTTGTCGAGAAAAATTCCTCAAAGATAGTTCTCTGCGTTCTTGACGGACTCGGGGGGCTTCCCGTTCGGGGAAAAACGGAGCTAGAAGCGGCCCGGACTCCTAATCTTGACCGAATTTCTTCTGGCGCATCCCTTGGGCTGCACGTGCCCGTTGAGAGGGGGATAACTCCTGGGAGCGGCGCCGCGCACCTCGCACTTTTCGGTTACGATCCCGTTCGAAACGAGATAGGAAGGGGAGTTCTTGAGGCTCTGGGCCTTGGAATTGATCTCGGTCCGTCGGACATGGCGGTTAGGGGCAACTTCGCCACGGTGAGCTACGAAGGAGATACCCCGGTCGTTACCGACAGGAGAGCCGGCAGGATCAGCACGGAAGAGAACAGGAGGATTATCTCCAGGATTTCCTCAGCCGTCAGTGAGATATGCGGGGTCAAAGTGAGTTTCTATCCAGGCCTTGAGCACCGCTTTGTCGTAGTTCTGTCATTTATACCGCATCTCTCGGAATCAGACGCAGTTGTCTGCGACACAGACCCGCAGGCAGAAGGCAAAGCTCCTATCATACCCCAGGGGGAGAACAGCGGTTCCCAGAAGACGGCCGAAATCGCAGGAGAGCTGATTGACCGGGCCTGCAAGGTGATAAGGGATGAGCCCGCGGCTAACCACATGCTTCTAAGGGGTTTTTCCGTGAGGCCGAATCTTCCGACCTTCGATCAGGCTTACGGGCTTCGGGCCGGATGCGTTGCCGCCTATCCGATGTACAAGGGGGTATCGAAACTGCTCGGAATGGACGTCCTTGATGTCTCAGGAGATTCCATAGGTGATGAGATCCAGACGCTTTCTGCTAATTTCGAGGACTATGACTTTTTCTACCTGCACGTAAAGAAAACGGACAGTTATGGAGAAGACGGCGATTTTGACGCGAAGGTGGGGGTAATAGAGGAATTTGATTCGCTGCTGCCCGAAATCACGGGACTCGGTGTAGATGTTCTTGCCGTCACGGGTGATCATTCGACCCCGGCGGCAATGAAATCGCACAGCTGGCACCCTGTGCCCCTTATAATCAGCTCTAAATACTGCAGGGGAGGGGGCGTGGCAGGTTTTTCCGAATCGTCCTGTTTGTCCGGTGATCTGGGGATCATAAAGGCGACAGAAATAATGCCGCTTCTTCTTGCCCATGCGGGGCGCCTTAGCAAGTTTGGCGCTTGAAATTTACACTTTGCGTGATATCTTTTACAGTCCGATTTTGGGCCGAAGTGGCGGAATTGGCAGACGCGCTATCTTGAGGGGGTAGTGCCCTACGGGCGTGCGGGTTCGACTCCCGCCTTCGGCACCACCATAAAGTTATAACTACCTTAGATCACTGAATTTTCAGGAGCATGGGGAATTTCAGTATCACTTTCAATACCATCTTAGAGAAAACTGGAGAGGAATGAAGAATGTCTCTTTTGCAAACCATACTTAGTAACAACTTAGTTGCTAGTATAATTGGTGGTTTAATCGCTGGCGGTTTCGCTGTTTGGGCTGTACGCGACACGTTGAGGAACCAGAGAAAACTTGATAAGGAGCATCGATGTCGGACAATTAAAGGCACTTTGGAGGCGATTCGCGAAGAACTCAGAGTAATCGGAGAATTTTATAATGAAGAGCTTGGAACGCACTGGAAAAATTGGGAAAAATTTCAAGAGTACGAAAAACAAGAGTTTAAGTTGCGTATATCACTTTCTCAAGACTATTCTATTGTTTACAGTTCAAACGCAAATTCTCTCGGTCAGATTCCAAATCCCGCCCTGCGACACGAAATAGTAGAGGTATATACATCGTTCAAGGTCCTTATCGACTATTACAAAATGAATGACACGTTAATGAGTATGGATGAGAATGAAAGAGCTGACTGGGATGTTTCAGGTTTTACAAAACGCCTAAGAGGACATCACTATCGCTTTTTGAATTTGAACCAAAAGGTTCTTGGCACGTTAGAGGAAGAACTGACTAAACTTAGTAAGAATCAATCCTAAGTGACCTTGGCAACCATAGTACTTAATTTTCTATTCTTCAATTATCAAGCCTGACAACGCCGCGGCCTTTTCAATTCCCATCCCGCCGCCTACCATGCTTTGAAACGCCCTCGCTCTCCCGGAAATATCGCTCGCCATAACCACTCTTTCCAGAAGGGTCCTTAGAGTCTTTTAAGAAATACGGAGTCCGAATTTTTGAAAAATCCCCAATACTACCTCTCTGTACTATTTGACCTAAACGAATCATAATCCTTACGGTAGTTGCAACCAACGCAAAACACCTCGTGCTTTTCAAAGCTTTCTTTAGGACGCACGTTTAGTCGAGTGGTTTTGCCTTTCGTTAAGCATGCAGGACACGGCACTTCACCGCTGGTGTAATTGCAAAGTCCTTTCCCGAAGTTTGTACATCCCAAAAATATAGAATATGGAGGAGAATTGCTCCTTACCCTCCTCACAAGAGCCCCTCTCCATCTCCCTTCAACTAATCCCTTGCTTAAGCATTCTGGACACGGTCCGACAATATCTCCTCTCAAAACGATATCGTTGGATTTAATATCCAAGCGCTTGCATATTTCCTTTACCTCTTCGATAAAAGGTGACGGCTGAACGGACTGGTTGACAAGAAATATTTTCTCCCTAGCGCGGGTCATTGCTACATACATCACCCGCCTCTCTTCAGAATTCAAATAACTGTCACTTGGAGGAAGAAAAACAGAGACTAGAGGATCTTCCCCTCCGTGGTTCGGAAAGCCTCTCATGCCCGAATCCATTCCTACGACGATGACGATATCATCTTCAAGACCTTTTGATTTGTGGATCGTCTCCTTGGATATTCTGAGGTCGTCCCTGTAGGCCATAAGATCTCGGGGATCAATAGCTTCAATCTCCCTATTTTTTCTCCCCAGTATGAAAACCCCCTTGCTTTTATCTGATTCGGGAATCAAGTCCAGAATCTTTTTCAGATTTTCATTATCGTAACGGTCAACGCAACATATATTGACGGTAGGGGTGCTATCGTTTGGCGGGCGAGAACGGACGGATTTTCTGATCTGGGCGGGGTTTTTCTGAATAAATTCAGAAGCTACGTCAGAGATCGGCTTGCAGGTCCGAAACGTCTCCTGAATTCTGTACACATGGGGCTTAAACGAATAATCATCCCGCCCGGACATTTCGTTTCCGGCAACTAACGGATTTTCTGAGTCAATGAACTCTTTCATCACCATGCTGTTCGAACCGGTAAACCGATAGATAGACTGCCAGTCGTCTCCGACCGCAAAAAGACGGGAATCCGGGGCGAGCACCTCTACAAGGAAATCCCTTCTGGATTCTGATATGTCCTGAAATTCATCTACCAGAACATATTTATACTGACCTAACCAGAATCCCTCTCTTTCAGCACCACTTAGATGGCGGGTCGGCCGAAGGATCATGTCCTCAAAATCTATGGTGTCTCTTTCACGAAGCATCTCCTCATAAACTTCAAGTATTGGTAGGAAAAACTTTTTAAACAGCTTGCTTCTGAATCTGTCGTGGAGAGAATCAAGGCGCATCGACAGGCCTTCCACGGAAAGACCGTTTGCCTTTGCAAGTTTTATGCATCTAGCGATCAGATTGTACGTGTCGTCCGTATAAAGCTCTCCAAGCTGTCTATCGATATATTCCCTTTTGGGAGGGTCATAAGAAATGCCTTTTTCGTCAAGTTTCCGGTAAATTTTCTCAAGTACGGTGCCTTCGTAATACTCGTAGCTGTAAGTGAAAAGAAAGTCCCTGCCCTGCTTTTGGTAGAATTCTTTTTTTTTTCTGGAATGTTTCGACATAGCCCGGAAAGGGCGAGTTGCCGTTTCTGTTAATTGCGAAGTGCTCGTGCCAAAGATCTATTTCCGGGTAATAGAAATCCGGGGTTATCTCCCCGTCTGGATGTGGCCTTTCGTACTCCACTTTCACTCCTTTCATTACGAGGCTGTTTAGGATCGTAAGCTCCTGCTGAGATCTCACCCAGTACCTCGTATCAAGACTTGGAATGCGCCGCGGTCTGAATTCCCCGCCTGCTCGGAACAATTCCCTTTTATAGGGGTAGCTTGTGACAGCCTCGTTGTATTCCCTCTCGTTCCGGGCAAATTCCTCTATCTGATGGAACGGACACTCGGCTCTGAACTCTGAAATCCGCTCCTCAATCTTCGGGTATCTGTTCTTCGCCATCTCGATTATCCCAAGCACGTTTGCCGTATCTAGGAGACCGTCAGAAGAGGATTCCGCGAGAATATCCACTTTTTTTCTTCCTTCCGCCTTATTTAACAACTCAAGACCGAACCCGTGAAAGGTGTAAACTTCAGGATTCCCGCTACCCGGGATGAGTTTTTTTATCTTTTCCAAAAGCTCCTGCTCTATAGCCTTGTTAAAGGCGAGAACCAGAATTTCTTTCGGGGCCGCAAGCTCTTCTGCGAGCAAAAAAGCGTATTTGCTTACAAGCGTCGTAGTCTTCCCCGAACCGGCCGAGGCTATGACCAACGTTCGATAGGAATCATCAACTATGGATAGTCTCTGCTCTTGAGTAAGAGGGTTAGGGAACAGGTTGTCAAAAAGCTCTTTGTGCTTAACCAGCAAGGATTCCGTTTTTGCCGCGTGCGGTTTGGATGCGGATTTCTTCCGAAATCCCACAAACAATATGAATACGACTATCAGGAGCAGTAACAGGAAAAGTTCCATCGGATCATGGGTTGAACCTTAAAGAACAAAAGCGAAGCGACGTAAAAAGCTATCTGATCCGCTTATCGGACCGTTTCACTTGGCGTTTCTTTGCGGATTTTCTCCGCTTTTTCGGGCTCTCCGGTCTTTTCGTACACGAGACTCAGATGCCTTCTCGCCTGGACGTAGTAGGGGCTTGTGTTTCCGTCCACTTCGGAGAAATACTCTATGCTCTTGTCCCATTTCTCGAGCTTGAAGTTGGACAGGCCGATCACAACATTTGCGCCGTCGCGGAAAATATCGTCTTCAGGACCTTCGTCCAGGAAGAATTCGAGATGTTTTATCGCTTCTTCGTGGTTCCCGAGCTGGTAATTGATCATCCCCATCTGATAAAGGGCCAGAGAAGACACATTGGCTTTGGGATGCTCTTCGCGAAGCGTCTGCAGCTGTGAAAGAGAGGTTTCCATCTCTCCGCTGTTGTAGCTTTCAACGGCCTTGCGGAACTGCTCGTTTGCCAGAAGGTCTTTTTCTTCCTGCTGCGAGGAAGCAAAACATATGCCAAGCAGGCCCACGACTATGACGCCTATGCCGATGAGTATCTTGTTGAAGTGCTCCGAGAGACCTTCAAGGGAGTCCGCCAGGAACTCTCTGAATCTGTCGGGACGTTTAAGTTCTTTGGTTGTGTATTTTATCTTGGACATGGACTGTAAGTTTTTACCTGCCCGTACTTGGAACCCCTCGTTATTACCGGCGGGTTAGTCATCTGTGTTAAGATATTTATTGGGTAAACATGATACGTTGTTTCTTCAGGCAATGTCAAAGATTTTCGCGGAATTATAAGGGGAAAAGAGTTATGCCAAAGCAAGGCGGGAATTTGCTTCTGCGCGCTTCAGTCTTTCTTCTGCTTCTTTTTGCGATTGTGGGTTACAAGGTCTCCACAGCCGAAGGGGAACCTTCCCCGCAGGCGGGAGGGATAGTTGAAATCGAGATAAACGGCTCGATAAACCCCTCTACGGTCGACTATATAAAGACCGCTCTTTTAGAAGCGCGTGCCCAGAACGCCGCGGCCCTTCTTATCCTGATGGATACTCCTGGAGGACTGCTTAATTCCACTAAGGACATAGTGAAGGAACTTCTTAATTCCGAAATTCCGGTGATCGTTTACGTCTATCCCAGGGGAGCGAGCGCTACTTCCGCGGGGGTTTTCATCACGCTCTCCGCACATGTCGCGGCGATGTCTCCCGGAACCAGCATAGGGGCGGCTCATCCCGTGATGCTGGGGGGTGGCCAGAGGGGCCCGGGGAAGCCTGAAAAAAAGAAAGACGATAAGTCTTCTGACGTTATGAACGAGAAAATCGAGAATTTCGCGTCGTCTTTTATGGAAAGCATAGCCAAGGAAAGGGGAAGAAACGCGAAGTGGGCCGTCGAGTCGGTTAGAAAAAGCGTTTCGGTGACGGCGGATGAGGCGCTTAAAAAAAAGGTGATAGACATTATATCCCCTGACATTCCTACTCTTCTTTCCGAGATAGATGGAAGGGAAATAAAAGTGAACGACCGAAGCGTCCGCCTTGAGACCGCAGGGGCAAAGACGCAGCGTCTCGAGATGAGCCTCAGGCAGAAGGTGGTGAATATTCTCAGCACCCCCGACATAGCGTTTCTGCTTCTCTCCCTGGGTTCGCTCGGAATATTCCTTGAGTTCTACAACCCGGGAATGATTTTCCCCGGAGTCGCCGGGCTTATCGCCCTGCTTGTGGGGTTTGTTTCCCTCCAGATACTTCCTTTTAATTACGCGGGCCTCATACTGCTTTTCGTTGCCACGGCGCTTTTGATATCGGAGGTTTACGTGACGAGTTACGGTCTTTTAAGCCTAGCTGCGCTTGCGTGTCTTGTATTCGGGGGGCTCCTGCTTTTCGATACGCCGGAATCTGATCTCGGCGTGAGCAAAGGAACCATAGCGGCGGTGGCCGTAAGCATTGGATTGCTTTCGGTTTTTATTGTATATTTAGGCATAAAATCGTTAAAAACGCCCGTTCAGGGCGGTTTTGAGGGGATGGTAGGTCAGAAGGGGGAAGTTGTTTCCTGGTCTCAGAAAAGCGGAAAGGTTTACATAGGGGGAGAGCATTGGGAAGCGACGGGCGAGCGAGAGTTTTCACCCGGAGAAAAAATAAAAGTAGTAGAGAGCACAGGAGATCTCGTCGTCAAAGTTTCGGCTTATGACGGCTAACAGTGACGCACAATGTCAATAACCGCAATTATAGTTGTTGTAGTTGCTTTTCTAATCATTATCTCGGGACTTAAAATCCTCTTTGAATATGAAAGGGGAGTAATCTTCCGTCTCGGAAGAATAACCGGAGTCAGGGGTCCCGGATTCATCATCGTCATCCCGTTTCTCGAGAAGATGGTGAGAGTCAGTCTCAGGCTTGTAACCATGGACGTTCCCCCACAGGACGTGATAACCAAGGATAACGTTTCGGTAAAGGTAAACGCGGTTGTCTATTTCAGGGTGGTTGAGCCGAACAGGGCGATCCTTCAGGTTGAAAATTATCTCTATGCCACTTCCCAGCTTGCCCAGACAACCCTGAGGAGCATCCTCGGGCAGGTAGAGCTCGATGAACTTCTCTCGGAGAGGGAAAAACTTAACATCAAGCTCCAGGAAGTTCTCGACAAGCAGACCGACTCCTGGGGAATCAAGGTTACCATGGTCGAGGTTAAGTACGTCGATCTTCCGCAGGAAATGCAGAGAGCCATGGCCAAGCAGGCAGAAGCCGAGAGGGAGAGAAGAGCGAAGGTAATAAGCGCCGAAGGGGAGTTCCAGGCATCGGCCAAGATTGCTGAAGCCTCTGAAATACTGTCGGTAAACCCGGTCTCTCTCCAGCTCAGGTTCCTTCAGACAATGCACGATATGGCGTCTTCCGAAAGAGCTTCCACGATCATTCTGCCTCTTCCGATTGACATGTTGTCGGCTTTTGCAAAAAAAGACGAAAAAACGGATTCGTAAGCTGTTTCCCGGACCGAAACTCTTTTTAAAAACTTCATGAACAAACCTCTGCGTCTCTTTGCGCTCACGTTCTTAGTCGTATCCGCAGGTTTCCTTTTGGCCGGATGCACCCGAAGCACGGACTGTCAGAATAAAAACGACAATTCTTCCCTTGCGAGCAACGCGGACCCGAAAGTTTTTTCTCCCGGAGGTTCGCTTATAAGGGAGCTTGGCGAGGAGCCCGCCACACTTAACCCCGTCATAGCCACGGATGTTTACGAGGGTATCGTTAACGGCGGAATCTACGAGACGCTTATAAGAAGGAATAACGAAACCCTTGAATTCGAGCCCCTGCTCGCCAAATCCTGGGAAGTTTCAGAGGACAAGCTTTCCTATGTTTTCCACCTTAGAAAAGACGTTAAATGGCATGACGGCACTCCTTTTACCGCCGATGACGTGGTTTTTTCCTATGAATCCATAAGAAACCCCAAAGTCGCCGCGGCTCATCTCCAAAGCTACTACCAGGACGTAAAGTCCTATACCAAGATTGACTCCCACACAGTGAGATGCGAGTACGGAAAACCGTACTTCCGCGCCTTTGAGTTCTGCGGCGGAATTCCCATAGTGCCGAAGCACATGTTCGGGAAGGGGGATTTCAACACGAACCCCGCCGGAAGAAAACCCGTCGGGACCGGGCCCTATGTATTTGAGCACTGGGAAACCGGAAGGGAGATCAGGGTCAGAAGGAACCCCGATTACTGGGGCGAGCCCGCGTGGCTAAGTGAGGTGGTCTACAAGATCGTGCTTGATCCCACCGTCAAGCTACAGCTTCTTAAGAAACAGGAGCTTGATCTCGCGGGTCTTCTTCCGCTTCAGTGGTCAAAGCAGAGCTGCGGGAAACCGTTTCGGAAAAAATTCTACAGGGCCTCCTATACGACCCCGGGCTATAACTACATAGGGTGGAATTCGAGAAAGCCTTTTTTCAGCGATAAAAGGGTGAGACGCGCGATGACCCATTTTGTCGACAGGGAGACCATCCTTAGGGAGATTCTACTGGGTCTCGGAGAGATAGTGACCACGACTTTTTACGTTAACGGTCCCGAATATCCAAAGGACATAAAACCGTATGTCTACGACACGCAGAAGGCGAGGGCGCTTCTTGACGAGGCGGGGTGGCGCGACAGCGACGGCGACGGAATAAGGGACAAGGACGGCACTTCTTTCCGTTTCGAGTTTCTGCTTCCCACCGGTTCTGAGACCGGTGAGAAGATAGCGACTATACTGAAGGAGGAGCTTTCCCGCTCCGGCATCGAGATGAGCATAAGAAAAATAGAGTGGGCGGTTTTTATCCAGAGCATAACCGAGCGAAAATTCGATGCCGTGACCCTGGGGTGGAGCCTTGGAGTGGAAAGCGACCCCTACCAGCTCTGGCATTCTTCCCAGGCCGAGGAGGGTTCGAATTTCGTGGGCTTTAAAAACCCTCGCGCGGATGTTCTGATTGAAGAGGCGAGGGAGGAGTTCTCACGGCCGGAGCGGATAAAAAAATACGAGGAGTTCTCAAGGATTCTCCACGAAGAGCAGCCGTACACGTTTCTGTTCGCGAGAAAATCCACCGTGGCCGTGCACAGAAGGTTCCATAACGTAAGGCTTTATCCGCTTGGACTTGATGCCAGGGAGTGGTTTGTTCCGGAGGGTTTGCGCAAATACTCGAACTGAAAAAATTGGGCTATTTTTAGATGTAAAGAATATTCCAATCAAAAAGATTAAAGACTTTCTTTTCTAATTTCTTGATACATTCAATACCGAAGAAAAAGTTGTGTGCAACATCTAGAAGGTTAGATGGGTAGACAGAAGACACTACCCCCGTTGCTCTTCTGTTGAAGCCTACGAATCTTTCCATAAAAATGCCCTGCTGATACTGAGTCTGCTGCAAGTATTTAGGCCTTAGACCAAAGGGAATATTTCCAGTCAAATGACAGGTTGAATTTACGGATCGTCCCGCTTTTATTAGTCAGTATGCCGTCTGGTTGAATGAAGTTCGGATTAAAAAACAGCTTGACAAAAAAAGGGGGGGGGTAGAATGCCAATCTAACTAGTTGAAAGGAACCCCCTCTGTCGGGTCTCCGTGAATAAAACACCCGTTCAAGGGATGGAGTTATAGGAAATTTGGTTTCGATAGTCCGTTCAAATGGATGGCGTTGTGATAGTGTGAGTGTTGCAATGAGAAAGCTTGCATTTTTCAATCCAAGTAAGTTCGGATTCAAACTAAGCTGCAATAACAATATGTACGAATATGAAATCAGAAACAGGGGTGGGATATGGGTGGCCTGTATAGAGAAATGCAAATTTTAAGGAGGACGTTATGAGGAGGATTTTATCTTTACTTGTTGTATTTGTTTTTGTTGTTGGTTTTAGTGGAATAATAGAAGTCGAAGCAGCAGAACCGACTCTAGCTCAATGCCAAGGTGAACCGTCCAAAGGCACTGGTTGGGGTACGTTCTGGATGATAATAGGAGGACTAAATGCCGCCGGTGGAATAGTAATGGCAAGCAGTCCCGATACGTATGAGGATATATATGACAATCCTAGAACCGTTGGAATTGCAAGTGCGGTTATTGGAGGCGGTTTAATGGGTTTGGGTATGAATATGCGTAGTTCGGCAAATAAATATAATGAAGTGTGTTCCAATCTCTTATCATACAAAAGGTTAGAGCAAGGTTTTGGGTTAGAACCTATTGCGAAAGAAGCAACCGGAATGAAGTTGGTGTATAGATGGTAGTAAAAGGATCATCTCTTCCTACATAAATCGGGTTCCGGGAGCCGCCATGTTGTAAGCGGCGGATCTTGGAACTCGAGATTCAAGATAACGGTTCCCGAAATCTGGATGGATTCATAACGGAAGCGTATCGGAGACAATCGAACTTGTTGCTTGAGACCCTGCGGATTGCCGCCGACGCGGCTCAGGAAAAGACAACCTGAATATCCGTGTATTCTACCAGACCTTCTTCTGCGAACTCGACGCCGAAGCCGGAGCGTTTTACCCCGCCGAACGGGGCGTTGGGCTGGATCATGCCGTGCTTATTTATCCAGACAGAACCGCATTCCATCCGGTTTGCGATCTCTCTCGCCTTTTCTATGTCCCGGCTCCAGATCGAACCGCCGAGACCGTTGGGGTTGTCGTTTGCCTTCTCGATAGCTTCCTCGATCCGGCGATAGCGGATGATTGGTAAAACGGGGCCGAACTGCTCCTCGTCGACCAGTGGGTCTCCGTTTTCAAGGTCGGCTATGATCGTGAGCGGATAAAAATATCCCTTCCTGCCTGTTTTTTCCCGTATATCTCCGGGATTTCCGCCCAGTAACACGCGCCCCTTGGACTCCGCACTTTGCACCAGGTCGGCCACGATATCGTATTGCTTGCGGTTCTGGATCGGACCCAAAACGACATCCTCGTTCGTACCTTCGCCAACCTTCATCTTTCGGGCGAACGCGACCAGTTCATCGCATACTTCGTCGTACACGTCATCATGCACGTAAAGCCGTTTGATCGCCGCGCAGGTCTGGCCGCTGTTAATGAACGCGCCCCAGAAAAGCCCTTCGGCGATCTGCTTCGGGTCGACGTCCGGAAGAACGATTCCGGCGTCGTTTCCGCCGAGTTCAAGAGTCAGCCGCTTCATGGTTTCCGCCGAGTTTGCCATGATTTTCTGGCCGGTCTCGCAGGAGCCGGTGAAAACAATCTTGCCGATTCCTTCATGCGCTGTCATTGCGGCACCCAGCCTGTCGTTGCCTGCGATGCAGTTCACCACGCCTTTCGGCAACACCTCGTCTATGAGTTCGATCAGGCGCAGAGTTGAGAGGGGCGTGAAGGGAGAGGGCTTGCTCACCACCGTGTTGCCCGAGAGAACGGCGGGAACGATGTGCCAAGTGGCAATCAGAACCGGAAAGTTCCAGGGAGTAATCGAGCCCACGACGCCGATCGGCTTGCGGTGAAGCTCGACTCTGCCCTCATCGTTGTCCTGGAGGACCTTAACCGGCAGTGAAAGACCGGCTGTATAGCGGGTCCAGGCTACCGCGGCGCCGATTTCCCAGCGTGAACCGAGGCCGTTTAGAGGCTTGCCCTGTTCAGCGGTCAGGATGTGGGCGAGTTCCTCTGAGTTTTCCTCGATTTTCGAGGCGATTCTAAGACATGCCGCCTGCCGTTGAGCTTCGGGGACTTCGCGCCATTTTTTGAATGCCGCCTCGGCGGCTCGCACGGCATCGTCAAGATCCTTTTTCCTTGTCAGCGATGCAAGTCCGGCCACTTCCCCGTTAGCGGGATTCAGGACTTCGAAGCATCGTCCGGTTGGAACTTTCTCGCCGTTTATCACGAGGCGAAACGTCTGTATTGCTGTGCTCACCCAGTTCCTCCTATAACCACTGCAATAAGTGCCGACATGTCGGTAACAATATTTAATGCTACGACATTCTTACATCTTGGTATTGTTCGGACCGAATGTCAAGCGGTGTTTGTCCCGTATTGCTGAGAGTATTTCTTTAGTGGGGGAGTCGTATATATACTTTGGAGGTACACTTCTGGCTTTCTGACTTTTTCATCGGGTCATGTATATAATTCACTTTCTCTAGGTTTTTTTCCGCATGAAAGACTACATCCTGAAAAGACTTCTGCTGATGATTCCCACACTGTTCGGGATCACCCTTATCACCTTTCTCGTGATACAGCTTGCGCCGGGAAGCCCCGTTGAGAGCAGGATGTCGATTGATCAGGGAATAAAAAGCGACCAGGTAACCAAGCAGATAGTCGAGCAGACCAAAAAGCTCTACGGTCTCGACAAGCCCGTTCACGAGAGGTATCTCATCTGGCTCCGCCAGATCGTGACCCTTGATTTCGGAAATTCCTACAAGGACCACCGCCCGGTAATAGACAAGATAGCGGAGAGACTCCCGATCACCCTTATACTGAACGTGCTTTCAATCTTCCTCGTTTACCTGATAGCCATACCAATCGGGGCGTGGTCCGCCGTGCGACAGTGGAGTTTTCCGGAACGCGCCACTACCTTCGTTCTTTTTCTTCTCTACTCGATTCCGAGTTTCTGGATGGCGGTGGTGTTGATCTATTTCTTCGGGGGCGGGGGAGCACTTGATATCTTCCCCATATACGGCGTGCATTCAAGGGGATATGAGGACCTTCCTTTTTTTCAGAGGACAATGGATTTCCTCTGGCACCTTGTTCTTCCCGTGTTCTGCCTTACTTACGCGAGCCTCGCGTCGCTTTCCCGCTACCAGAAGGGAAGCCTCCTTGAGGTGCTCCGGGAGGACTACATAAGGACGGCGAGGGCCAAGGGACTTGCGCCCAACAGGGTGCTTTTCAAGCACGCGCTCAGGAATTCGCTTATTCCCATAATAACGATAATCGCCTCGATCCTTCCAGCCATGATAGGGGGAAGCGTCATAATAGAGACCATATTCTCGATCCCGGGAATAGGAAGACTGGGTTTTGAGTCGGTGCTCTCAAGGGATTACCCGGTCATAATGGCCGTTGCCACCATCTCCGCTTTTCTGACCCTGATCGGCATTCTGATATCGGACATAACCTACGCCATTGTTGACCCGAGGATAGGCTTCGAGAGGAAGTCATGAAGCAGAGTTCAAGCGTCGGATACTGGGACAGGGTATGGATCGAGTTCAAAAAGGACTCCCTCGCCTACGTCTCGTTCTTTTTCATAATCCTCCTTGTGGTGACGGCGGTTTTCGAAAGTTTTCTAGCGGGCAACAGGCCCATAGTTCTGGTTGAAGAAGGTAATTATTACTTTCCGGTAGTTGTGGATTATCCTGAGTTTCGCGGGGTCGACCTTCGGGCCACCTATCTTGACGATCAGGATTCGTTTGTGGTCTTTCCCCCGGTGAAATACAGTCCAACGGAAAGCGATTTTTTCTCCGTTCTCGCAGCTCCCGACGGAAATCATTTTCTGGGCACAGACGACAGGGGAAGGGATGTTCTAAGCAGAATGATTCACGGGGCCAGGATATCGCTCTCAATAGGCCTTGTCGCCGTCGGGATAGCCATGGTGATAGGAATAATACTGGGAGCGGTCGCGGGTTATTACGGGGGCTGGATTGATTTTGCGATCTCAAGGCTGATAGAGGTGATGATCACTTTCCCCGTTTTCTTTCTGATCCTAACCATCCTAGCTTTCACCGAGCCGAGCATTTATAACATCATGATAGTCATAGGGATTACGGGCTGGACGGGCGTGGCGAGGCTTGTCCGCGGGGAATTTTTGAAACTTCGCCGGACAAACTATGTGGAGGCGGCCTGGGCGCTTGGAAGCCGCGACCACCGGATTATACTAAAGCACATGCTTCCAAACGCTCTTGCGCCCGTTCTGGTGAGCGCCACCTTCGGAGTGGCGGGGGCGATACTGGTTGAATCCAGTCTCAGTTTCCTGGGATTCGGGGTGACTCCCCCTGAACCGAGCTGGGGAGAGATAATTTCGCAGTCCCAGAAGTACGTGGATTTCGCGTGGTGGCTTGTTCTTTTCCCTGGGCTTGCCATTTTCGCGACGGTTACGGCGCTTAATCTTGTGGGAGAAGGTTTCAGAAACGCGATAGACCCGAAACTAAAGGAAAGATAAATCAAGTTCGGAAACTTTTTTCCATCCGCGCCGAACTAGTCAAGAAATCTGCGGATTCTTTCGTTGCTTTCGGAATTTTTGAAGGGTAGAAATTCAAGCTTGTTCATGTTACACTGCGTGCGCGTAAGGCTGTTGTTTTCTCCGTGTTGTATGGTGTTGCAATCACATAATTATAATACGAACAGCAGCCTTTTTCTATACCTCTTTATGAGAAATTCCGGGCTAGTGCAGTTGATGTAAGTCTGGCATCGGCAAACTGTTGCTTCGCCCGGAAGCAATCGGAGTGGTTTAAGTAGGTAACGACTTAAGCTGAAACACATCGCTGCGAAGAGCCGCTAACTGGTCAATGTACTGGAGGAAAGGAGTCTTGGCAGAAAATATGCCACAATGACGAAAGTTGCAGTGCTTCCACTCCATCATGACTTAACAAGCCATAGAGTTGATAAGGAAGGTTAAGGATTCAAAAATGAGCAAAGCACCTGAACTAACTGCCAAACCTGAACTGCCTAAAGAAATCATACGGGCGGCGAAAGGCGGCGAACTGATTCTATTCGTTGGAGCGGGTGTGTCAAGGTTGCTGGGTCTGCCTTCTTGGAATGAGCTTGCGGACAAGGTTCTGAAAGAATTGCGCGAAGAAGGATTTCTCGACTATTCGGAAGTTGATCAGTTAAAGACGCTGGATGCGAGGAAGCGACTTTCAATTGCGCACATGGTCGCCGGCGAAAACGGCGATCATAGCATTAAATACAAATGCCACCTAAGTTTTGAGGCTACTGGCAAGGGGAACATTTATGAGGAATTAAATAAGATCGGTTGTCCATTTGTTACGACAAACTACGATGAACTCCTCTCACCGGAACACAAAGGGCAGGAAAACAATGCTGGTTCCATCAAGCCCGGCGGTTCCGCCAATAGGATATTAGAGAGGGGAGAATTCTCTACTAATCTGCTGGATAAACCAGCCACGGTTATTCATCTGCATGGATGTGTCAGTAAACCGGAAACCATGATCGTTACTACAAAGGACTATCTTAAGCATTATGACGATGAAAACGTACAAGAATTTCTTGGAGATTTGTTTAAAAGAAAAGTTGTACTTTTTTTAGGCTACGGCCTTGAAGAGGCGGAAGTCCTTGAGCATATTCTGCGAAGAGGGGAGGTCTTTAAAACAGGCGAACTCAGGAGATTTTCCCTGCAAGGATTCTTCCGAAGCCAAGAACCGTTATATGAAGAATTATACAGGTATTATGAAATCTCATTTGGAGTTCATTTGATTGGTTTTGAGCGTGACAAGGAAAACTACGAGGCGTTAGAATCTATAATCAGGTCATGGGCGCCTCGTCTTGAAATTCGAAAACCTCCACTCGTGGAACACGCGAAGATTATGTATGAGGTGCTTGGAAGTGAGTGAACTGTCTGTTAAAGAACGGCACCTGCTTGAAAGGCTTAAAGCTGAGCCGGAACTAAAGCCATTATTCTTCAGAGAAGTAAAGGGACTTAAGTGGTTCAATGCGTTCAGAGATGAAGGATATTTGAATGTTGAAGGTATTCCGGAACCAATGCCCTCGGAACAAGAAGGATATTTGATCATTCCTCCTTGGATAATCGGAGAATATCTGGTTAAAACGGCTCCAGAACTGAAAGATAAAAATGATTATGTACAGCATTTTTTGAAAGTAATCTTAGACGGGACTGAGTACGCCAGAGAAAAAGGCTTCTCTAACTACCGTGTCTGGTGTCAGTTTGTTCAGATCGTTTCAGAAATTCCTTCCCGGTTTATTACCGAAGAGTTTGTTGACAATGTTATTGATTACTGGCTCGACGACGAGTTCAGCAAAGATTGGGTTCTGGAGCAGATTGCGGAGAAATGGTTTCCAAGGTTTCTCAAAGAGAAAGAAGAGGAAACCGATCACGCGTCTCAACTTGCTCTAAAGCTGCTTGGAATTTTGTATAAAGTGAAAATCGAAGAACAGGCGACCAGCCAAAACAGGGTGCTGTTTCGCACTGATACCCATGAAATTAATAGGATTACTGGCAAGGTTGCTTACGCCTCGGGCTGCGACCTTGGAGTACATGCCGTTTCGGTATTTCATTCAAAGCTCGAAAAAGCGCTTGAGACCCTTGACAATGATTCTTGGTCTAGTATCTGGCAACCTTTCATAAAAGAAACTGGCGAAAAATATCTTTTTGATCCGGGGAATGTGCTTGTAAAAGCTTATCGGGAGTGTATGGATGGCTGGTTTGAAAACTGTCCAGAAGAGGCCTGTGATTATGTGGATAAAATGATTGAAAGTCGTTTTCAGACGATTCGGAGACTGGCCATACACTTTATTGCTGATCGATCCTCTGCCTGTCGGAAATATGCGGAAAAACTGATTGACAAAAAATTCTTTGACGAGAATTACCTGCGTGAGTTCTGGGATTTCATTAACCGTAATTACGCTCATTTTGATAGGAGGCAGAAAGATAAAGTTATCGAGATTATAGAGAGCAGAAAAATTCTTGATGCCAAGAAAAGTTTGGACAAAGTCCTTACCGCTTATAAGCGAGCCCAATGGTTTGCCGCCGTTAAGGACTACGGCGATAGGGAAAACCGCCTCTACGAAAAAGCAGTTGCCATAGCTGGAACCGAACCTAAACCTTCTGAGTTTCTAAGCTTAGGGAGAGTAGAATTTGGGTGGATCACGGAGGAAGCAGAAGGCCTGGATGATGAGTTGAGTGCGCTCTCATCGGAAGAACTAGTTCGGAGACTGAGCGCTGGTGACATTGAATTGGCTAAGACCGTCAGGCCACGGATCAAGGCCTTTCCTTTGCGTTATTACCGTGACCTTGCCAAATTTAAAAACCTTGGGTTTCCTTGCCTGCATGCAATCATAAGAGCATATAATGAGCTTTGGGAAGAAAAAACTTCCTTGCCTTGGAATGATGTTTGGGGCTATTTACTGGAATTTTTTTCCGAGATTGTCAAGTTAGAAGAATCCGAGAAATCCTCTTTCACTGTAGGCAGGAGTGAAGTTATCTCTGCAATAGGGAGGTTTTTGGAATCTGGAGCACAGTCCGACGACCACGCCTTTCACGAAGACCATCACGCCAGTGCGGAGTCTCTTATCGATTATATTTTAAAAAACGAAAAAGGAGGCAAATTCGAAGAAGCCCAGGATAAGGTTACTACGGCGATTAACACCCCTCGGGGAAGCTGCATCCAGGCGTTGATTAATCTGACATTGCGATCATGTCGTTTGTCGCACCGGGACGGTAACGACGATCATTCCGAGGCATGGAAAAGATTCCAGCACTATTATGATGACGAACTGAAGAGAGCGGATTCCAACGAATTTGAATTCTCAACCCTGGTGACGGTTTACCTCTCTAATTTTTTGTATATGTCGAGGGAATGGGTTCTGTCCAATCTTGATGAAATTTTTGACCAGGCGAATGACATGAAATGGCTTTGCGCAATGGAAGGGTACTACTACGTTAGAACCGTATATCAGGAAATTTACACTCACTTGAGCAAGAAAGGTGATTTGTTAAAAGCGCTTGATGATAAGAATATTCCGAATCAAGTAAAAAGCAGAGTTATAGAGAATATCGCTTTGGCATACATAAATGATTTTGAGACCCTAGAAGATGATAACAGCATGATAAAAGTCCTTATCGACAACCGCGGAATCTCTCGGGAACTTGATATCTTGGTTCATGTCGTCATGAATTTTCAAGAAATAGACGGAGGCAAAATCAGAAACAAGATTTACGAATTGTGGCCGTTGCTGACAGATGCGGCAGATCTCTCAACCAAAGAAGGAAGAGCTCTGGCGTCTAATCTCTGCAGGTGGTCTGCTTTCGTGGATCGTCTGGATGCGGAGAGCATGAAATTACTTCTCAAAATAGCTCCTTATTCTGACGAATCATACAACTCACGCGAGCTTTTGGAGAATCTTGCCCGCCTCAGCGAGAAGCAGCCTTTTAAGGCTAACAAAATCTGGTTGAAGATTTTGGAGAGGTCGGCTCCAACTTACCCAGAAGAACCGATTCGACAAATCTTAACCAACTTGATTGCTAAAGGTGATAAAGGAAGACGTAAGGCAGAGAAAACTGTTGACAAATATATAAAACGAGGAGTAGCAAGTCCATCGAAATTCTTTATAGAAATCTCGAATCAGTCTTAATCAAGCTTTTTTCAGTTTATTTTCCCACCAATTGAAGTTCGAGTTGTGTTGAAAACGTAGTCTCAATGCTGATGAATAGCGAGCCACTTCTTGGAGGCTCGTATTTATTATATGGAAGATGAGAACTCCGAGTAACAAAGCGAAAGTTGACTTTCAACTTCTAATCTGAGTAAAGAAAATGGAATGGATAATCAGTATTCTTTCTAGCGTTTTGTCTTTTTTTCTTCCACTATGGCGAAAAAAAGATATTGTGTTGATTGTTAAGGAGAAATATCCAGAAGAGGTGAAAGAAATACACTTAGGGTACGAGGATAAACCCTACCGCAAGCCTATAAAACGGACTGTCAGAATACCCAAGAGAAAAATTCGCAGAGAATCTTTGATAAAAGAAAGTAGTTTTCCGTGGATTAAGAAATTTTGGGGCAGGATGAAGAACTAATTCTGTCAACTAAACAAGGATAATTTCCTAATATCAAACAATGGCAAACTCAGAGCTGCTCGAGATAAAAGATCTTAACGTATCCTTTCCCTCAGAGGGCGGGGAGGTTGAGGTCCTTGGAGACGTGAGCCTCAGGATCGGAGAAGGAAGGATAGTCGGGGTCGTAGGAGAAAGCGGCTGCGGAAAAACCCTTACCGCTCTTTCCGTAATGGGGCTTTTGCCCGCGCCGCCTGCCAGAGTTAACTCGGGAGAGGTCATATACAAGGGAGAGAACCTGCTTTCGCTCAGCGAGCGGGAACTCAGGCGTTACCGCGGAAACAGGATCTCCATGATATTCCAGGAGCCGATGAGCTCCCTTAATCCCGTTTACACCGTAGGAGACCAGATAGGCGAGGTCATACGGGTCCATGAGAACGTCTCAAGAAAAGAGGAGAAGAGAAGGGTGGTTGACCTGCTAGACATAGTGGGCATTCCCTCTCCCGCCGAGAGATATTCAAGCTATCCCCATGAACTTAGCGGGGGCATGTGCCAGAGGGTTATGATCGCGATGGCCCTTGCCTGCAGCCCCGAGCTGCTGATAGCCGATGAACCCACAACCGCCCTTGACGTGACCATTCAGGCGGGAATTCTGTCCCTGATAAAAAGCCTTCGGGACAGGCTGGGGATGGCGGTTATGCTTATATCCCACGACTTGGGGGTTATCTCAAACGTTGCTGACGACGTTTACGTTCTTTACGCGGGAAAAGTGGTTGAGCGGGGAAGCGTTGAGCAGCTTTTTTCAGCCCCCGCGCATCCTTACACAATAGGGCTTATAAACTCGATTCCCGGCCAGTCGGAGGGCGAAGATCTTTACTCGATTAAGGGGACGATTCCCTCTCCCGGGGAGTTCCCCGAGGGGTGCAGGTTCAACAACCGCTGCGAGTACGCGGAGGGGAAATGTTTTGAGGCGCAGCCGGATCTATACAGTGTTTCTGATTCTCATGGTTCAGCTTGTTTCCGCTACGAGATGTTTTTGAAAAATGGATCGGAATAATGCGTTTAACCGGGGGGAGGAATATACAAGAAAAGAACTGGCAAAATACTTGATGACAGAAATTGAGAACAGATGCCTGTGTACATACGTCTTGATTCCCCTTTCAGTATGTCGCGGTTTTCTAAACTGCTAATTTAATTTCTTCGGCAAGCTCTAGGTAAGTGTTAAGCTTTTCGACACGGCGAAGAATGTCGGCACGATCGCCCCAGCCACCATACGAAAGTGCACCTTGAGTATTTTGTTTGCAGCTTCTTCGGTGACATCAAAACCACTGAAGCACAGGACTTCCAAGCCGGATTGTTCCAGGTGGGCGACATAATTTTGTTCATGAATAGAACCGCGTTCCAACAGTACCTGAAACAGCGAGTCCCAGACAGTTGGTTTAGCTAGCTCCCCTTCAGCCAGGGCACGGTCAAGAACGGACAGATAACAACAATTCAGATAGCCTACGCGGTCACTGGCGCTGAGATCAAACCCGCTATCTGTTTTCTTCATGGCTTAAGCACTCTGTCTCTACATCTAACCGGCAACGCCCCTTTCCGATTGATCGAAAAGTAGAGCACATTTTCCTGCTTCATATAATCCAGGATACGTTTCCTTGGGAAATTCTTTTTTATGAAAGCTTCTTGATGCGGCAAAAAGTGTTTTTACAGGCAATGTTCCGAGCCTTACTTTTCGAATCTGTAGATGTTTCTCTGGGTTTGTTACTTGGGATCAATCGATGTTCAGATTTCCTTGGGCAAGTTTCTTGGCGCATCTATAATACCAGTTCAGGGCAAACCCCGGAAAACGGCGCAGTTGGTAGTCCTCCGGTGCGTCCGGCTTATCCTTTAAATTGTAAAAAACAATTTTTTCAGATACAACATTTTTCGTAAGGTGAAAAAATAAAGGTATGTAATCTTGGCTGCCAAGAAAAACGACTTTTTTGAGAGTATCTTCCGGCAGCATGGAGAGGTCCTTGTAGCATTTACCTCCCTCCCTTTTTTTGTACTTCTCTTTGACTTTCTTGGAGAACGTGATGTCGTAGGCGGGTGTAAGGAAATCAGCGGATATGATACCCCAGCCTGCTGACAGGATGAAGACATTCTGGTTTCCGAAAGCATAAACCAGTTCTCTGTAAGTGGAGTTTTTGTAAAGTTTCCAAGCAGGAAATAGCCCGAGCGGATTATCCAAAGCATGATCTTTGTTGTATTTGACCAATTCTTCTCTCCACGAGAGCCCCGAGTCTGCCGGATCATCCGGATGTCTGTAAATGATTGATTCTCTGTCGACCGCTTTTTTTTGTGCTTCTTCCGGGTCGGCTACGAACTTGACTTTCTTTCTGTCCTGAATCATGTGGCCTGCGGATAGATGTTTGCTTCCCGCACACGAGATCACCACAATAATATTTTCTCTGTTCACAATTAACCTCCTTTTTCGACTTGGCGGGTGACAAGATCTTCGAGTACGGACAGAAACCGGGGATCGTAATTTTCTTCTACATGTTTTTGATTCCAAAGCCCAGAGCGTTTCACCTTCTCGCGAGGACAATATTTTCCGAGCCAGTTCTCCGACGGCAGGTCAACCGTACTTTCATTGTAACCGCTGAGAAGAGCTATGGAGTTTCTTTCAATTCTCCCTCGCTGATTCTCCGGACAGGGCGGATTATCAACCTCAAGCCAGAGAAACAGCATTTCACCTATCACGCGGCTTACTTGTCGTTCGAGTACCTTCTCGGCGGCAATTATTTCATTAGAGGATGCGGAATCTCCTTCTCCCCACGTATTGATTGTCCATTCGGGATTGCGTGCCATCAGAGCATAGCCGACCAGCTTGCGAAAAATAGAACCCCTGTGGTTGCCTGTCCCCGTACTGGCAGCACCACGGTGCTGGGACAATCTGTTCCATAGAGTCGTTCTTGAAGATGAAGTCAGTGCGTGTGTTCCAACTCGAACTACACGTGAACCGCCTCCGGAGTCGCTTCGCAACTCGCCGTTTTCAAAGAAGAAATAAACTCCGCGCTTTTTCGCTTTCGCCCAATACATTTTGCCATCGCAACACGAAAGCCTCAGTTTTCCGCTGATGCCCGATTCCAGATGTGCTAATGCGGAGTAAAAGCGAGTAAGATCATTGGTTCTTGAAGACATCAGGGAGGAATTCTACCTAAGAAGTGAGCAGGAAGACCACCTTTTCCCATGGCGAATACCCGCATGCTTGAGGAGGAAGTCCTTTATGCGCTTGGATACCACGGTATCTGTGGAGAAGTTCTACAGGGTGATGGACAGGGTTGACGGAGCCAGGATAAAAAAGTTTGAAACGAGGATAACCAAAACCGGAAAGCCTGATCCTGATACTAGATTCGCAGAGCCGAATCGGGTACTTTCCATAGCAATCTGTCTTTTGCGTTTGTATAAGGGCGGATAAACGCCTCATCAGAAGACAGTAAGAACCGTTTTTTCCTCTTATCGATATGACTAGTGAAACTATAGTAAGTGTAAGGGGACTTAAAAAGTATTTCCCTGTCCGCAAGGGGATTCTCTCCAGAGTTTCCGATTACGTCCGCGCCGTTGACGATGTGGAACTTGAAGTAAAAAAAGGCGGCACGGTGGGTCTTGTCGGGGAAAGCGGAAGCGGCAAGACGACTCTTGGGAAAACGGTGCTGAGACTTATTGCTCCCACTGCCGGCAAGATTTTCTTCGAGGGAGAAGACATCACCGAACTTGACTCAGCCCGGCTCCGCCTGCTCAGAAGGGAGATGCAGATGATATTCCAGAACCCCTACGGTTCCCTCAATCCCAGAATGAATGTGGGTTCGCTCGTTTCGGAGGGAATAAGCATCCATAACACGGTAAAAAAAGAAGAGCGAGGCGAATTCGTGGCCCGGCTTCTGGGCGAGGTGGGTCTCGGCGCCGACGTTATGAACCGCTATCCCCACGAGTTCAGCGGGGGGCAGCGCCAGAGAATAGCCATAGCGCGCGCCATCTCTCTTCACCCGAAGTTCGTTGTCTGCGACGAGCCGGTCTCGGCGCTTGATGTGTCAGTGCAGGCGCAGATAATAAACCTGCTTAAGGACCTTCAGAAAAAACACGGTCTCTCCTACCTCTTCATATCCCACGACCTGCGAGTCGTAAAGCACGTAAGTGATCTCGTGGCCGTAATGTACCTTGGAAAAATAGTCGAGATCGCCCCGAGCGAGGAGATCTACTCAAACCCCGTGCACCCTTACACCAAGATTCTTATCTCCGCCATTCCCGAGATAAAAAGAACCGGGAGCAAAAACGGCAAGGAAGCCTCGATATCGGGGGAAATACGGAGTCTCGCAGATATTCCCTCGGGATGCAGTTTCCATCCGAGGTGTCCTCTGGCGACCGAGATATGCAGGAGGGAGACTCCGCGCCTTGAGAAGAAAGGAACAGACGGGCGAAGCGTCGCCTGTCATAACGTCTGAGTGGTTTGTCTGTTTTCCCGGCGGCCATTTTTTCCGAATAACTTGCAATAAAGCGATTGTGGTTTATATTAGAGCATTTTTTGCAGGCGGGTTTCCGCGCGATGATAGTTAACGTATCGGAAATAAAAGACGGGGGATTGAGTCTTAATCTCACCAGGGGGCCGGGGTGGCTAGGCGGTTCCGAGAAATCGGAGGTCGCAAGCGTGGGTTCCGATATAGAGTTTCATATCGATCTCTTACGCACGGCGGGCGAGGTGAGCGTACGGGGGAAAGTCGGATTCTTGGCGGTCGCCCGGTGTTCCCGCTGCCTGAGCGACGTAAACGTTCGTACGAATCTTGAGATAAAACTCCTTCTTTCGCCTTCGGAAGCGGAGAAGAAAATGGAATCCGGCGGGGACATGGATTATGAGACTTACAGGGGCAGAACAATAGACCTAAACGATTACATGAGAGAGCAGGTGAATCTTTCGCTTCCCTACAAGGCGATCTGCGCCGAGGACTGCAGGGGCCTTTGCGGCGGGTGCGGACGGAATCTTAACGAGCAGCAGTGCGGCTGCGAGGCTCGCCAAGAGGATTCGCGCTTTGCGGTACTTAAAGATATAAAGATATAGCTTCAAGCCAGGAGACTGAAATGGCATTACCCAAGAGAAAAACTTCCAAGTCGAAATCGAGAAAAAGAAGAACTCATTATACCGTCGCGTTGCCGGGAGCTTCCTTCTGTCCCGAGTGCAACGAGATGAAACCTCCCCACAGGGCATGTCCCAGCTGCGGTTACTACAAGGGAAGGAACTTCTTCAGACAGGCGTCCGATTCGGAAGCCGTGGCGGAAGACTAAAAACATACTAATCCATGATAGCTTTTCTTTTTCCAGGTCAGGGTTCGCAGTACATCGGCATGGGCGCTGATCTATGCGCCGGGTTCGCCGTTGCCAGGCGAACTTTCGAAGAGGCAAATGACGCTCTCGGAATTGACCTTGCGAAGCTTTGCTTTGAAGGCGAAGCGAAGACCCTGGCTCTTACGGCAAACGCCCAGCCCGCGATACTTACCGCGAGCGTTGCCGCCCTGAGGGTAGTTCTCGGGGAAACGGAAATAAGGCCTGACCTGGTCGCGGGACACAGCCTCGGGGAATTTACGGCACTTGTTGCCTCTGAGTGCGTCCGGTTCAGTGACGCGGTGCGCATGGTAAGAAAGAGGGGGGAATTCATGCAGGAAGCGGTTCCTCCGGGAGTCGGGAAAATGGCTGCAGTGCTGGGTTTAACGTCGCAGGAAGTAAGCGAGCTTTGCGCCGAGGTGGCCGGGGAAGGAGCGGTGGTTTCTCCGGCGAATTTTAACTCCCCCACCCAGACTGTTATCTCGGGAGAAGCGGGAGCTGTTGAGGCAGCCTCCGAGCTTGCCAAGGAAAAAGGCGCAAGACGAGTCGTTGAACTTGAGGTAAGCGCGCCTTTTCACTGTTCCCTTATGGAGCCCGCAGCGGTGCGGCTTGGCGATTTTGCAGCAGAAATAGATTTTAATCCGATGAAATATCCTGTTGTAACAAATACCGAGGCGAAGGCCAATTCTGACCCCGAAAGGGTGGCGGACATCCTGGTGCGCCAAGTGGTAAGTCCGGTGAGATGGGCTGAGTCACTTGAGTTTCTAAAAAATTCCGGAGTTTCTGAGTACCTTGAAGTCGGCCCCTCCAAGGTGCTAAGCGGTCTTGTAAAGAGAACTCTTAAAGGCGTTCGTTGCGCAGGTATTGAAAAACCAGACGAGTTAAATCATATTAAAGCAGATGGAATTCAGTAACAAAGTTGCACTTATAACCGGGGGATCGCGGGGAATAGGAAAGGACATCGCGAAGAAACTCGCATCGCGCGGGGCGTATGTTCTGATTAACTACATCAGCAACCGCGAGGCGGCCGAGGAAACCCTGGGGGAGATAGAGCAGGCCGGGGGCAGCGGCAGGGCGGTCGGCTTTGATGTTTCCGATTTTGCCGAGGTTCAGCAGATCGTGGGAGAACTCTCGGGTGAACTGGGCGGAATACAGATACTTGTTAACAACGCGGGAATAAGGAATGATGGGCTTTTGGTGAGGATGGGGGAGGGGGACTGGGATCGCGTCATGGACATAAACCTCAAGGGAGCGTTTAATTGCACCAAGGCGGTTTCCAGAGGCATGTTCAAGAACCGTTACGGGAAAATAATAAATATCATTTCGACTGCCGGGGAGGTCGGAAACCCGGGGCAGGCGAATTACTCCGCTTCTAAGGCCGGGATAATAGGCCTTACGAAATCAACGGCCAAGGAATTCAGTTCAAGAGGAATAACGGTAAACGCGGTAAGTCCCGGTTTTGTTGAAACGGACATTATCGCGGACCTTAACGAGGATATGAGAAAAAAATATCTGGAAGCTATCCCTCTCGGCAGGTTCGGGCGCGTCGAGGACATTTCAAACGTAGTGTGTTTTCTGGTTTCTGAGGACGCGTCGTACATAACCGGGGAAGTTATAAGGGTTAACGGCGGAATTTACATGTAAAATTTAGAGGAGGTTACGACTCATATGTCAAAGGATAATGCGGAAATTTTAGCTAAGGTAAAGGAAATGGTCGCGAGCCATCTTGGCAAAGCCGAGGATGAGATAACTCCCGATTCTTCCTTTATAGAGGATCTGGGAGCCGACTCGCTTGACCTCGTGGAGCTTATAATGTCCATGGAGGATGAGTTCGGGCTTGAGATTTCGGATGAAGACGCGGAGAACATAATCACCGTTCAGGACGCGATTAGCTTTATCCAGAGTTCAGTTGAAGCCGCTTCGGAGGATGACTGAGGAAAGATGGCAAGAAGGGTAGTGGTTACAGGAATAGGGCTCATAACGCCCGTTGGGGTGGGAAACGATGCCACGTGGTCTTCGATCTGCGAAGGGGTTCCCGGAGTGAGCAGGGTTTCGTCCTTTGATCCCTCGGATCTTAAAACGCAGATCGCCGGGCAGGTGAAGGATTTCGACCCGACGCTTTACATGGAACCGAAGGACGCGAAGAGAAACGACAGGTTCATTCAGCTCTCCATTGCGGCCACCAGTCTGGCGCTTGAAGATGCCGGGCTTGAGGTTACCGATGACATCTCCGCACGCACGGGGACTTTTATCGGGTCGGGTATCGGCGGGATGAGTACCTTCTACGACACTGTTTTGACCATGGAGAACAAGGGTCCCGGCCGCGTCTCTCCCTTTTTCATACCGAACATAGTGACCAACATGGCCTCGGGATACGTCTCGATAAAGTTCAACGCCAAGGGTCCCAACTGTTCTTCGACGACCGCGTGTTCAGCAAGCGGTCACTCGCTCGCGCTTTCCGCCAAGATCATAAAGGACGGCAAGGCGGACGTTATGATAGCCGGCGGATCGGAAGCTCCGCTTATACCCCTTACCTTCGCGGCTTTTAACGCCATGAGGGCGCTTTCGACCAGAAACGACGAGCCTGAGACCGCGTCGAGGCCGTTTGAGGCGGGGCGTGACGGGTTTATTCTTTCCGAGGGAGCGGGGGTGCTGATTCTTGAGGAACTTGAGTTCGCGAAGAAAAGAGGTGCCGACATATACGCCGAAGTGCTCGGGTCGGGAATGAGCGCTGACGCCTTCCACATCACGGCGCCTTCTCTTGAGGGGCCGACCAGCTGCATGAATGCCGCTTTGGAGGATTCGGGCCTTAATCCCGGGGATGTCGATTACATAAACGCCCATGGAACATCGACGCGTCTTAACGACGTTAACGAAACCAGAGCGATTAAGGAAGTGTTCGGCGAAGACGCCTCGCGGATTCCGGTGAGTTCCACCAAATCCATGACCGGCCACCTGCTGGGCGCGGCGGGAGCGGTAGAGGCGGCAATCAGCGTGCTAGCGCTTAGAAACGGCGTTTTGCCGCCGACGATAAACCTTTTTGAAAGCGATCCGGAATGCGACCTGGATTACGTCCCGCACACCGCAAGAGACAGTGAAATAAAGGTGGTGCTGAGCAATTCCTACGGTTTCGGCGGAACGAACGTAAGCCTCGCGCTCGGCAAATTCAGCTGACCCCCAGGAGTCGGGAAAACCCCCCGGCAGCCCCACGTAATTGCCCCGCCTCGGCAGGCAGCCTTAAGGGCAATTTTATTTTTTCTCTCTTTTTGGTAAAATACCCCGCTAACTCCGCAAAAGCGAAACTGTGTAAATAGAGGTGTCATATGGCTTTGAGTAACAATCTCGATACTCTCTCCGACCTCGCGGTCGGCGATAAAACCTACAAAATATATTCCTTGGCGAAACTTGAATCGCGCTACGGAGCGTCAGTCTCCAAACTCCCTTTTTCAATAAGAATACTGCTTGAAAACGTGCTAAGGAATTTTGACGGGAAAACCGTGACGGAACAGCACGTTGAGTCCCTTGTGAACTGGAACCCCTCAAACAAAGAGGCCAGGGAGATTCCCTACAACCCCGCCAGGGTGATACTTCAGGATTTCACGGGAGTTCCCTGCGTTGTAGACCTTGCGGCAATGAGGTCTGTGGTCGAGAAAAAAGGGGGAGACCCCTCGCTTGTGAACCCCATAGTGCCGGTGGATCTCGTCATAGACCACTCCGTTCAGGTCGACTATTTCGCAAGCGGTGACGCTTTCGGCAAAAACGTGGAAGTCGAGTACGAAAGAAACAGGGAAAGATATACATTCTTAAAGTGGGCCCAGGGGTCTTTTGACAATTTCAGGGTCGTACCGCCGGGAACCGGAATAGTGCACCAGGTGAACCTTGAGTGTCTTGCGAGCGTGGTTGTCTCAAAGCAGACAGGCTCCGAGTCGGTGGCTTACCCGGATACCCTGGTGGGAACGGATTCCCACACGACCATGATAAACGGCCTAAGCGTCATGGGCTGGGGAGTAGGGGGAATAGAGGCAGAGGCGTGCATGCTCGGGCAGCCGCTTTACATGCTGATCCCTGACGTTATCGGATTCAGGCTCACCGGCCGCCTCTCCCAGGGGGTTACCGCAACGGACCTGGTTCTCACGGTGACTGAGATGCTGAGGAAAAAAGGGGTTGTCGGCAAGTTCGTCGAGTTTTTCGGACCCGGAGTGAGCAACCTCGCGCTCTCTGACCAAGCCACGATAGCCAACATGGCTCCGGAGTACGGGGCCACCATGGGATTTTTCCCGGTAGACGCCGAAACCCTGCGCTACCTCGGGACGACGGGCAGGGATGACGCCGCAACGCTGGTTGAAGCCTACACTAAGGAACAGAAGATGTTCAGAACCGACGACACAGAAGACCCCGTGTACACCGATACGCTAGAACTTGACATATCGACGGTGGAACCTTCTCTTGCAGGCCCGAGCCGCCCGCAGGACAGGATATCGCTTGGGGACATGAAAACTTCCTACAACGAGAGCCTCCGGGCCAAGGGAGCCGGCGCAAACGGAGACGCCTCGCGCGTTGCAAACGGAATTTCAGACGGCTCGGTCGTAATAGCGGCCATCACGAGCTGTACTAACACCTCGAATCCCTCCGTCATGGTAGGGGCGGGACTTTTCGCCAAAAAGGCCGTCGAGAGAGGGCTCACCGTTTCGCCTTACGTGAAAACCAGCCTCGCGCCTGGATCGAGGGTGGTAACGGATTACTTAAACGCCGCGGGGCTTACCCCGTATCTTGAAGAACTGGGCTTTGGTCTGGTCGGATACGGATGCACGACCTGCATAGGAAACAGCGGCCCGCTTCCCCAAGACGTGGACACGGCTATAAGAGAAAACGATCTTACCTGCGCCGCGGTCCTGAGCGGAAACCGCAATTTTGAGGGCAGGGTGCACCCGCTTGTAAAGTTTGCTTACCTGGCGTCGCCTCCGCTTGTCGTGGCGTTCGCGATAGCGGGGAAGGTGGGAATTGATCTCTACGCAGAACCTCTAGGGGTCGGAAGCGACGGAAACGAGGTTTTTCTGAAGGACATCTGGCCGACGCAGCAGGAGATAATCGACACCGTTTCGCAGTCAATCAGCCCCGAGATATTCAACAACCAGTATTCCCGGGTTTTCGAGGGGGATGAGACCTGGAAATCGCTTATGGCTCCCCGCTCAGACATTTACGAGTGGGACACCGAGTCAACCTACATACAGGAGCCCCCGTTTTTCGATGATTTCCCTCTTGAGCCGGAAGCCCCCGGGGACATAGAGAACGCGAACGTGCTCGCGCTTCTCGGGGACTCCATAACCACGGACCATATCTCCCCCGCGGGCTCAATCCCCAAGGACGGCCCCGCAGGCGGCTATCTCATCTCGAAGGGCGTTTCCCAAAGGAGCTTTAACAGCTTCGGCTCGAGAAGGGGGAACCACGAGGTTATGATCCGCGGGTCGTTTGCCAACATCAGGATAAGAAACAAGATGGTCGGAGGAAAGGAAGGAGGGTGGACGGTTCACGTTCCAACGGGCGAGGAGATGTCGATTTACGACGCGTCCTCAAGGTATATGAGCGACGGAACTGATCTTGTCGTTATCGGAGGGAAGGAGTACGGGACGGGAAGTTCCCGGGACTGGGCGGCCAAGGGAACCGCTCTTTTGGGAGCAAGATGCGTCATAGCTGAGAGTTTCGAGCGGATTCACAGAAGCAACCTGGTGGGAATGGGAGTTCTGCCCCTTCAGTTCGAAGAGGGGGAGAGTGCCGAGTCTCTTGGCCTGACGGGCCTTGAGACCTTCGGGATAAGCGGGATTTCAGAGGACCTTTATCCGGGCAAACAGATGACCGTAGCGGTGACGGACCCAGACGGCGGGCAGAGAGAATTTCACGCCACGTGCAGGCTCGATACGCCGGTTGAGGTCGAATATTACCGCAACGGCGGGATACTTCAGACCGTCCTGCGTCAGATGATATCAGGGTAGGAGGAGAGACCGATTTGAAAAGGGTGTTTTTTTTCATTATATTGTAAGATTTAAATTTTGGTTTAGTTCAAAAGGAGAAGTGTTCAATGACAGTCCCAAGCGGAGAAAAAATACAGATTGACGAGGAAAACAGGAAGCTTGTAATTCCCGACAACCCGATAATTCCTTTCATAGAAGGCGATGGGATAGGTCCTGATATCTGGCACGCGTCCCAGATAGTGTTCGACGCCGCGGTCGAGAAGGCTTACGAAGGAAAAAAGAAGATATCCTGGCTTGAGGTGCTGGCCGGCGAGAAGGCGCATGAGAAGACCGGCGAATGGCTTCCCGAGGAAACCACCGACACGATAAAGGAGTACATCGTCGCCATCAAGGGCCCGCTTACCACCCCCGTGGGAGGTGGAATAAGGAGCCTCAACGTTTCCCTCCGGCAGATACTTGATCTCTACGCCTGCGTAAGGCCCGTAAGATGGATCAAGGGAACACCCAATCCTCTTCTCGTTCCCGGCAAACTTGACGTCGTGATATTCAGGGAAAACACAGAAGACGTATACGCGGGAATCGAATGGGAGAGCGGCACCAAGGAAGCGACCGCCGTAAGGGAGTACCTAGTTGAAACCTACGGGGTGAACATCCGCGAGCTGAGCGGAATAGGAATAAAACCCATAAGTCCTTTCGGAACCAAGAGGCTCGTGCGAAAGGCGATTGAATACGCAATGGAGTACAAGAGAAGAAGCGTCACCCTCGTTCACAAGGGCAACATAATGAAATTCACCGAGGGGGCCTTCCGCGAATGGGGCTACGAACTGGCAAAAGAGGAGTTCCCTGAGGTCACCATAACCGAGGATGAGCTCTGGGACGATTTCGGCGGCAAGCAGCCCGAAGGCAAGATTGTCATTAAGGACCGCATAGCCGACAGCATGTTCCAGCAGGTTCTAACAAGACCGGGCGAATACGACGTGATGGCCATGCCTAACCTAAACGGCGACTACATGTCTGATGCCTGCGCCGCGCAGGTTGGGGGTCTCGGAGTCGCCCCGGGCGGAAACATAGGCGATTACCTGGCGGTTTTCGAAGCCACCCACGGGACCGCTCCCAAGTACTCGGGACAGGACAAGGTGAACCCGGGTTCCGTGATACTCTCGGGAGTCATGATGTTCCAGTACCTGGGATGGCATGAGGCGGCTGAGCTTGTTTTCAGGGCGATGGAGGAGACTGTTCAGCAGAAGACGGTTACCTACGACCTCGAAAGGCAGATGGATGGGGCAACCCTTCTTAAGTGTTCTGAGTACGGAGAGGCCATCGTAATGAACATGAACAAGGTAATGGACTAGGGGCGGCCCGGCACAAATCTTTTTAAAAAGGAGTGGATTCTTGAAGAACGGCAGAGCGAAAATTTCTGTGATAGGTGCGGGAAACGTCGGGGCGTCGGCGGCGTTTCGGATTGCACAACTTGAACTTGCCGACGTGGCTTTGATCGACATAGTGGAAGGAATTCCCGAGGGAAAGGCGCTTGACCTTGCCCAGATGTGTCCGATCACCGGATCCGACGTAAATCTCGTCGGTTCAACCAACTACGAAGACACGGCGAACTCAGACGTGGTGATAATCACCTCGGGTATTCCGAGAAAACCCGGAATGAGCCGTGATGACCTCATCTCGACTAACACCAAGGTGGTAAAGAGCGTCACCGAGCAGGTGGTTGCTCATTCTCCGGACGCGATACTAATACTGGTAACCAATCCGCTTGACGCCATGGTTTACGTGGCGCACAGGGTAAGCGGTTTTGCCGAAAGCAAGGTGATGGGAATGGCAGGGGTGCTTGATTCGGCGCGTTTTCGGGCGTTTATCGCGATGGAGCTCGGGGTTTCGGTTGAGAACATAAACGCTTCGGTTCTCGGCGGACACGGAGACACGATGGTCCCGCTTCTAAGCAACACTACGATAGCGGGTATTCCCATAGCGGAGCTTGTTCCCGCCGACAGGCTAGAAGCGATGGTCGACCGCACCAGGAAGGGAGGGGCTGAAATAGTAGCGCTTCTTAAGACCGGAAGCGCCTTTTACGCCCCGGCGGTAGCGGCGGTGGAAATGGCCGAGGCGATCATAAAGGATAAGAAGAAGGTACTTCCCTGCTGCGTCTACGCGGACGGACATTACGGAGTGGAGGATACGTTCGTGGGTCTTCCCGTAAGGCTCGGCTCAGAAGGGGTTGAAGAGATAATAGGAGTTGAGATTTCCGACGAGGAGATGGAGGCTCTGCATGTCTCGGCGGGCAAGGTGAAAGAGCTTTGCGAAGTAATTGACGGAATGGGAATCCTTTAGGGTTCTGTTTACATTCCGCCCCCCGGCGCCGTTTATAATCTGGGACGGACGCTCCGGAAATATTTTTGGAGGTTTCTACAACATGGCTAACGGTACGGCGAGCAAGGCGCTCACTATGAGAAAGGATATGTGGTGGGTGGAGCCTCTCATAACCGGGGTGGTGCTTGGGGCTTTTGGAATCTACTCCACGTGGAGGGCTCTTTCGAACCAGTTTTACTACACCGAGCCCTACCTCTCGCCTTTTTATTCCCCGCTTCTGCTCCTTGACTGGTGGCAGTTTTCCCCGGCAATACTTATTCTCTGGGCGCCGCTTGGATTCCGCGCGACCTGCTACTACTACAGAAAAGCATACTACCGGGCGTATTTCTTCTCGCCTCCCGGCTGCGGGGTAAAGCCGCTCGGCAAAATAGGCTCTTACAAGGGGGAGTCAAGTTTTCCGTTCATCCTGCAGAACATCCACAGGTTTTTTCTCTACGCATCTATCGTCATTTTGCTGTTTTTGTGGATCGATTCGTATGAAGCCTTTTTCTTCCATGACGGGTTCGGGGTCGGCGTAGGAACCATAGTTCTAACCTTAAACGCTTTCCTGCTTACAATGTATTCGTTTTCCTGCCACTCGTTTCGCCACCTGATGGGAGGGAATCTTGACGTGTTCTCAAAATGTCCGACCCGCTTTCGTCTCTGGGGCGCCATAAGCGTCCAGAACGAAGTACATATGAAATGGGCGTGGACAAGCCTTGTTTTCGTGGCTCTTACGGACCTTTACGTGTTTCTGGTGGCGAACGGAACAATTACTGATCTGAGGTTGATATAAACGTGGAAAAATACGAAACACACACTCATGACGTTATAGTTATCGGCGCCGGCGGGGCAGGTCTTCGGGCCGCCATCGAATCTTCCGCCCAGGGCGCCTCGACCGCACTTGTATGCAAATCCCTGCTCGGCAAGGCCCACACCGTGATGGCCGAGGGCGGCGTCGCTGCCGCCTTGGCAAACGTCGACACCAAGGACAACTGGGAAACCCACTTCAAGGACACCATGAAGGGCGGGAAGATGCTTAACAACTGGCAGATGGCCCTTTACCACGCGCAGGAAGCCCCCGAGAGGGTGCGCGAGCTTGAATACTGGGGAGCTCTTTTTGACAGAACTAAAGAGGGAAGGATAAACCAGAGGGCATTCGGCGGGCACACTTGGAAAAGGCTTGCCCACGTGGGCGACCGAACCGGTCTTGAGATGATAAGAACCCTTCAGGAAAAGGGGATACACTCGGGCATAGACGTCTACATGGAATGCACGATAACCCATCTGATAAAAGACGGGGACAGGGTAACGGGAGCCTTCGGCTACTGGAGAGAGAGCGGAAAGTTCGTTCTTTTCCGCGCAAACGCAATCATTCTCGCAACGGGCGGGGTAGGGAAGGCCTACAAGTACACTTCGAACTCTTGGGAGTACACGGGCGACGGCCACTCAATGGCGTATGAGGCCGGAGCTGAGCTTATAGACATGGAATTCATACAGTTCCACCCCACGGGGATGGTCTGGCCCCCGAGCGTGAGGGGAATTCTGGTTACAGAAGCGGTGCGCGGAGAGGGAGGAATACTCACAAACAGCGAGGGCGAGCGCTTTATGGAGAAATACGACCCCGAGCGCATGGAGCTATCAACCCGCGACGTGGTCGCAAGATCCATATACACGGAGGTGGAGCAGGGCCGCGGTTCTCCCCACGGCGGAGCGTTTCTCGATGTTTCGCACAGGGGAGCCGATTACGTAAAGCGCAAGCTTCCTAGCATGTACCACCAGTTCATGGAATTTGCCGATATAGACATAACGAAAGGACCTATGGAAGTGTTCCCGACCACCCATTACGTCATGGGGGGAGTCAAGGTCGACGGGGAAACCTGCTCTAGCACCGTTCCGGGCCTTTTTGCCGCGGGCGAGGTCGCAGGAGGAATGCACGGCGCAAACCGTCTCGGCGGAAATTCCCTCTCTGATCTTCTGGTTTTCGGGAAAAGGGCGGGAGCGGGAGCGGCGGCCTACGCAAGCGGCAAGTCCCACGCACAGGTATCCGCAGAGCTTGTCGAGGGATTCGCAAACGAGCTTCGCGAGCCTTTTAACAACACACAGGGAGAGAACCCCTACACGATTCATCAAGATCTCCAGGACGTGATGCAGCTCTATATAGGGGTGTTCCGCACAGAAGAGAACATACAGGAGGGCATAGACAAGATAGAGGTCCTCAAGCAGAGGGCTGAGACGCTAAAGATAGAGGGCTCGGTGATGTTTAACCCCGGATGGCATCTCTGCAGGGATCTTAAGTCGATGCTGATCGTCTCTGAGGCGCTAGCTAGATGCGCGCTTGCGAGAAAAGAGAGCAGGGGAGCTCACAGCCGGGTCGATTACCCTGAGAGCGACGACGAGGTACTGGGCAAGCTAAATTCCATTGTCTCCTTCAAAGACGGGGCGATGGATGTCGCAACGCGGCCGATTGTGGAGATGCCCGAGGAGCTTTCGAAACTGTTTACGGAGGATAAGTGATGTCGGTAGCCAAGCTAAGAGTTTTTCGCGGTGACGCGCAGGGTGGAGAGGAAAAGGAGTACGAAGTCCCGGTAGATGAGGGAATGGTTGTCCTCGACGCGCTTTTCTACATACAGGCAAACTACGATGGCGACCTGGCGATAAGATGGAACTGCAAGGCGGCCAAGTGCGGTTCCTGCAGCACCGAGATAAACGGAAAACCGAGTCTTGCATGCAAGACTCGCATGGACACTTTTGCCGAGGGCGAAACTATTACCGTTTACCCTATCAAGGCGTTTCCCGTGATAAAGGATCTCGTGACCGACGTCTCATGGAACTACGAAGTAAGCAAGAAGATTCCTCCGTTTACCCCCGCCGAGGATACAGAGTGGATCATGTACCAGGAGGATGTTGAGAGGGGGCAGGAGTTTAGAAAATGCATAGAGTGCTTCATGTGTCAGAACGTCTGCCACATACTTCGCGACCACAACAGAAAAGACGCCTTTGCCGGGCCCAGGTTCATGATAAAGATCGCCGAGCGGGAGATGCATCCCCTCGATGTTCTTGACAGAAGGGAGTTCGCGCGCGAGGAAGCGGGGGTCGGTTTCTGCAACATCACCAAATGCTGCACGGAAGTATGCCCAGAGGACATACACATAACGGATAACGGAATCATTCCGCTTAAGGAGAGGGTGGTTGACAAGTACTATGATCCGCTTTCCTGGCTTTTAAGGAAGATAAAGGGGAAATAGGGTAGAGCGTTGAACGTACACGAATACCAGGCCAAAAAGCTTCTCTCTGATTCCGGGGTCAAGGTTCCGGGCGGACAGGTCGTTTTCAGCGCGGATGAGGTAGCGGAGGTGCTTGACACCCTCAACTCTTCAAAATACGTGGTAAAAGCCCAGATTCACGCCGGGGGCCGGGGCAAGGGAGGCGGAATAAAGGTAGTAGACAATTCCAAGGACGCTACGGCGGCCGCAGAGCAGATAATCGGCATGAATCTCGTTACCCACCAGACGGGCCCCGAGGGCAAGACGGTGGGAAGCGTGCTGATCGAGGAAGCCTCCAGCATAGAAAAGGAATTCTATCTCGGCATGGTGATTGACCGCTCCCGGGAAAAAGTGGTCGTTATGGGAAGCCCCGAAGGCGGGGTTGAGATCGAGGAAGTGGCGGCCAAATCCCCCGAGAAGATAATAAAGGAGCACGTCGACATCTCTTTAGGCGTTCAGCCTTACCAGTGCCGGAAAATCGCTTATTTTATGGGTCTTGAGGGCGGTGCCGTGAGGCAGGCCGTATCGTTTATCTCATCCCTTTATCGGGTTTTTATTGAAAAGGACTGCTCCCTTGCGGAGATAAACCCGCTTGTTCTCACCTCAGACGGAACCATAGTGGCTCTCGACGCGAAGATTAACTTCGATGATAACGCGCTTTTCCGCCACCGCGACATCGCGGGGCTAAGGGACAGGGACGAGGAGGACCCGCTTGAACTCGAAGCAAGTGATGCGGGTATAAGCTTCGTCAAGCTTGATGGGAACATAGGGTGCCTGGTTAACGGCGCGGGGCTTGCCATGGCGACCATGGACATTATCAAGCACCACGGCGGAGAACCCGCGAACTTCCTTGACGTCGGTGGAGGGGCTACAACGGAGCAGGTAACAAAGGCGTTTAAGATGATCCTGAGTGACGAGAACGTAAAAGCCATCTTCGTTAATATTTTCGGCGGCATTATGAAATGCGACACCATTGCCGATGGTATCGTGGAAGCTGCGGGAGAGGTCGGAATAAATGTCCCTCTAGTGGTCAGGCTTGAAGGAACCAACGTTGAAGCCGGAAGAGAAATCCTTTCGGGTTCGGGTCTCGATATCCAGGCCGGAGCCGATATGAAAGAAGCCGCATCCAAAGTGGTTGAGGCTGCTAAAGCCAGCTGATTTTAGCCAGTTAAAATCAATACTTAATTTGTTTTCTATAGACATTTGTTTCACCTGATAAAATGATCTGCTATGTGGCGACACACAACGACAGCGGGAAACGCTATGTAGGTATTACTAAGCGTAGTTTGAAGGCTCGCAGAAGTCAGCACGAGAGAGACGCAGCGAATAACCGCCTCGACACACCTTTCCATAAAGCACTTAGGCAATACGGTAACAATGCCTTCACATGGAAAGTTGTCGCCGAAGGCGAAGATGAGGTAATCAAGTTGTTGGAAACCGCCTTGATTGGTGCATGGAATACTGCTAGTTTAGGAGGACTTAATGCAACAGGTTTATATGCAGAGGACCCAGTCAGGAACTTGGGATATGAAGAATTCGCTGAAAGAATGGATGCTGATGTTCGATTCATTTATATGCTGTATGATCTAGATTCGATTGTTCGTTACTGTGAAGAACATTATTATGGATCAACCAATCTGGAAAAACTGACAGGGTTGGCCATGCGGTTATCCAAGCGTGTGGATGAACTCAACGCTGTCTAGTTATGTATATAAACCCTAAAATTTAAAGATGCTATTCTTATGTTTTTACGAGTCAGTTAAAATCAAACTTGAGACAAGCTGAACTGCTAGGTTGAAACGGCAAAGCGCATAGAATGAAAAAAACAAAAGAAATTGAGGCCTCTGCTGTTGCTCGCTTGTTCTGTTCAACCGTACTGAGAGAGCTAGCACGAAAGGGTCGATCACCTCTGTTTGCGCGTCTGCTAAATGAATCGCGTTTGCTTGAACTGTCCAGTGACATTGAGAAAGTATTTGATCTTTTTGAATACGCTTTTGCATTTTTGAAACGTAAGAAATACCGCCACGAATATATATACAAAGCCGCACTGACTGAAAAAATACTATTTGGCACTCATTCACTTCAAACCGCATCAATGATCAGTGAATTCAGAGTCGGTGATTGCAAGGCGGATATCGTAATTTTAAATGGGACCAGCATCGTATACGAGATAAAATCGGAGAGGGATTCACTATCTCGGCTCGAAAAACAGATTGCTACATATAGAGATGTGTTTGCCACAGTTAATGTGATCGTTGGCGAAAACCATGTAGAAGCGGTTCTTGACTCTGTGCCTGAAGATGTAGGCGTTTTAAAGCTTTCAGGCAGATATCAAATCTCCAGCATTCGAAAAGGCAAAGATATTTCATCTCGAACTAATCCTAAGGCTATTTTTGATTCAATCAGTCTGCGTGAAGCTGAATTAGTACTTATCGATCTCGGTATTTCGGTGCCGGACGTGCCTAATACCCGTTGCTATCAAGAACTACGTAAGCCTTTCGCCGAACTTGATCCGGTTGCTGTGCACACCAGCATGGTACGAACCTTAAAGAAAACGAGAAATCTTGCGCCGCTTCATACACTTGTTAACGAGTTGCCATGTTCCTTGCGTTCGGCGGCGTTGTCTTCGCGCCTTAGAAAACAAGACTACACTCGTCTAGTTGAATCGATGAAAACACCAATTAGTAAAGCTGTAGTGTGGGCATAACTTAAATGTACCATCCTTACTTTCGCGGTAGACAATATGAATTAATCGCTATT
>CATOTB010000001.1 GCA_951812945.1 Candidatus Dadabacteria bacterium | reverse complement strand
CGCGGTTCAGGGCAAAAGCCAAAAAGTCTGGTCGCGTGCTAGACCTAGGCGACGCACTAATTGCGGGAACCGCAAAAACGCATGATCTCTCTGTAGCCACGCGAAACATCGGGGATTTTGCCGGACTGGACGTCGAGGTCACAAATCCCTGGGAAACGCAATAGATAACACCTTCAGGTAGAAGCATTACTTATGAAAGGTTGTCTTCAACTTGGGGAGAATCCTTGGCAACTGAATATAACGCTGAGAAATTGTGTGTTGCTATCGAGAATTTTCAAGCCTCGCAGTAAGCCTCACGGTCGGTTAGTACTCATCAGCTTAATCCTTCACAGGACTTACACCCTGAGCCTATCAACCTTGTAATCTTCAAGGGACCTTAAGGAACTTACGTTCGGGAGATCTAATCTTGAGGCAGGTTTCCCGCTTAGATGCTTTCAGCGGTTATCCTTTCCGAGCATAGCTACCCAGCACTGCCGTTGGCACGACAACTGGTACACTAGAGGCTCGTCCACTCAGGTCCTCTCGTACTATGAGCAGATCCTCTCAAATCTCCTTCGCCCGCTACAGATAGGGACCGAACTGTCTCACGACGTTCTAAACCCAGCTCGCGTACCGCTTTAATGGGCGAACAGCCCAACCCTTGGGACCTTCTCCAGCCCCAGGATGCGATGAGCCGACATCGAGGTACCAAACCTCCCCGTCGATGTGAACTCTTGGGGGAGATAAGTCTGTTATCCCCGGCGTACCTTTTATCCGTTGATCGATGGCCTTTCCACACAGAACCACCGGGTCACTAAGACCTGCTTTCGCACCTGCTCGACCTGTAAGTCTCACAGTCAAGCTCCCTTATGCCTTTGCACTCTACGCTTGGTTTCCAATCAAGCTGAGGGAACCTTTGCACACCTCCGTTACTCTTTAGGAGGTGACCGCCCCAGTCAAACTACCCGCCTAACATTGTCCTTGATCCGGATAACGGACCTAAGTTAGAATTCCAGAACTACAAGGGTGGTATTTCACCATTGCCTCCACTCCGCCCTGAAGCGAAGTTTCACAGGCTCCCACCTATCCTGCGCATGCAGCACCAAAATTCAATGCTAAGTTATAGTAAAGGTGCACGGGGTCTTTCCGTCCCGTAGCGGGTATCCGGCGTCTTCACCGGAACCACAATTTCGCTGAGTCTCTGGCCGAGACAGTGTGGCAATCGTTACTCCTTTCATGCAGGTCGGAACTTACCCGACAAGGAATTTCGCTACCTTAGGACCGTTATAGTTACGGCCGCCGTTTACCGGGGCTTCGGTTCTGAGCTTCTCCGAAGATAACCCATCCCCTTAACCGTCCGGCACTGGGCAGGAGTCAGGCCCTATACGTCCACTTGCGTGTTTGCAGAGCCCTGTGTTTTTAGTAAACAGTCGTTACCACCAATTCACTGCGACCCATTTCCGCTCCAGCCGCGAGGGCTTTCACATACATATGGGTACCCCTTATTCCGAAGTTACGGGGTTAATTTGCCGAGTTCCTTAGCCAGAGTTCTCTCACGCGCCTTAGTATTTTCAACTCACCCACGTGTGTCCGTTTAGGTACGGGCACTCGGTCGTCAAAGTTTAGAAGCTTTTCTTGGAAGCATGGACTCAATCACTTTACGAGGCTAATGCCTCTCGTACTCGCTTCTCAGAGTATTGAAAAGAGGTTTTACTCGTCTTTTCCTCCTACAAGCTTGAACCGGGATATCCAGCACCCGGATGACCTATCCTTCTCCGTCACTCCATCACTCAAACCGAATGGTACGGGAATATTAACCCGTTTTCCATCGACTACGCCTTTCGGCCTCGCCTTAGGTCCCGACTTACCCTGGGAGGACGAGCCTTGCCCAGGAAACCTTGGGTTTACGGCGAGGTGGATTCTCACCACCTTTATCGCTACTCATGCCTGCATTCTCACTTCCCAACAGTCCAGGCTTCCTTACGGTAACCCTTCAACCCGTTGGGAACGCTCCCCTACCGCTGCGTATAAATACGCAACCCGCGGCTTCGGCAACGAACTTAGCCCCGTTTCATTTTCGGCGCAAATTTGCATCGACCAGTGAGCTGTTACGCACTCTTTAAAGGGTGGCTGCTTCTGAGCCTACCTACTGGCTGTCTATGCCAATTCACATCCTTTACCACTTAGTTCGCATTTAGGGGCCTTAGCCGGCGGTCTGGGCTGTTTCCCTTTCGCCGATGGGACTTATCTCCCACCGACTGACTCCTGTGCTAACCCAACGGCATTCGGAGTTTGTCTGGGTTTGGTAGATCTTTCGACCCCCTAGTCCAATCAGTGCTCTACCTCCGTTAGTCATCACACAAGGCTATACCTAAATATATTTCGGGGAGAACCAGCTATCACGAATCTTGATTAGCCTTTCACTCCGATCCACAGCTCATCCGACAGGTTTTCACCCCTGACCGGTTCGGGCCTCCACAAAGGTTTTCTCTCTGCTTCACCCTGGCCATGGATAGATCGACTCGCTTCGGGTCTATCCCCAGTGACTGGCGCCCTATTCAGACTCGCTTTCGCTACGACTACACCTATTCGGCTTAATCAGGCCACTGAAGATAACTCGCAGGCTCATTAGGCAAAAGGCACGCGGTCAGGCATTTCCATAAATGGACATAGCCCTTCCACTGGTTACAAGCAGATGGTTTCAGATTCTATTTCACTCCCCTCATAGGGGTTCTTTTCACCTTTCCCTCACGGTACTGGTTCACTATCGGTCAACGGCACGTATTTAGCCTTGGATGGTGGTCCACCCAGATTCCTCCAACATTCCACGTGTGCCGGAGTACTCGGGATCCCTCTAGGGCTCATCAAAGTTTCGCGTACAGGGCTATCACCTTCTGTGGCAAGACTTTCCAGACTATTCCACTACTTCTCAAAGTCCCATACTGAGGTCCCACAACCCCGAAGAGAAAATCCCTTCGGTTTGGGCTGTTCCCCGTTCGCTCGCCGCTACTAGGGGAATCTCGGTTGATTTTTTTTCCTGGGGGTACTGAGATGTTTCACTTCCCCCCGTTAGCTTACCATTGCTATATATTCACAATGGTATGACCAAGGTTTGCTCGGTCAGGTTTTCCCATTCGGAAATCCCCGGATCAAAGCCTGTTAAGCGACTCCCCGAGGCTTATCGCAACTTACTACGTCCTTCATCGCCGTCCGTTGCCAAGGCATCCACCTTCTGCTCTACATATCTTATCTGCGAGGCATGAAAATCCTCGATAATACTAACAACACGATCAATTCTGTTTCTCAGCGTTATATTCAATTGTCAAAGATCAAAAAAGCATTCAGAAATTCTTTTTTTAATGGAGGTGAACGGGCTCGAACCGTCGACCTCCTGCTTGCAAAGCAGGCGCTCTCCCAACTGAGCTACACCCCCTGGATGGTGGGCCTAGTTGGATTTGAACCAACGACCTCACCCTTATCAGGGGTGCGCTCTAACCAGCTGAGCTATAGGCCCCGTTGCGTTTAAGCGCAGCAAAAATACTTTTTTATAAAAAGCAGATGGCGAGCGAAAAAAAGACAGATATCTCCGTGAAAAAGGAGGTGATCCAGCCGCAGGTTCCCCTACGGCTACCTTGTTACGACTTCACCCCAATTACCAGCCCTACCTTAGGAACTTGCCTCCCGAAGGTTAGCACAGCTACTTCGGGCAGAACCGACTTTCGTGGTGTGACGGGCGGTGTGTGCAAGGCCCGGGAACGTATTCACCGTGGCAATGCTGATCCACGATTACTAGCGATTCCAACTTCATGCAGGCGAGTTGCAGCCTGCAATCTGAACTGAGACTAGCTTTGATGGGATTGGCTCACTCTCGCGAGTTCGCGACCCATTGTATTAGCCATTGTAGCACGTGTGTAGCCCAAGACGTAAGGGCCATGATGACTTGACGTCGTCCCCACCTTCCTCCGGCTTGTCGCTGGCAGTCTCTTCAGAGTGCCCACCCGAAGTGATGGCAACTAAAGATAGGGGTTGCGCTCGTTACCGGACTTAACCGGACACCTCACGGCACGAGCTGACGACAGCCATGCAGCACCTGTGATAACTGCTCCGAGCGAACTCGGAACCATCACATACTTTCGTATAGACTTAAGTTAACATGTCAAGTCTTGGTAAGGTTTTTCGCTTAGCATCGAATTAAACCACGTGCTCCACCGCTTGTGCGGGCCCCCGCCAATTCCTTTGAGTTTCAGCCTTGCGACCGTACTCCCCAGGCGGGATGCTTAATGCGTTAACTACGGCAGGGAGAAATAAATTCCCCCTACCTAGCATCCATCGTTTAGGGCGTGGACTACCCGGGTATCTAATCCGGTTTGCTACCCACGCTTTCGTCCCTGAGCGTCAGTTCCAAGCCAGTTGGCCGCCTTCGCCTCTGGTGTTCCTCCCGATATCTATGCATTTCACCGCTACACCGGGAATTCCGCCAACCTCTCTTGGACTCTAGTCAGGCAGTTTTGGATGCAATTCCAAGGTTAAGCCTTGAGCTTTCACAACCAACTTGCCTGACAGCCTGCGGACCCTTTACGCCCAGTAATTCCGAGCAACGCTTGCCCCCTCCGTATTACCGCGGCTGCTGGCACGGAGTTAGCCGGGGCTTCCTCTGGAGGTACCGTCAAGACACAAGTGTCCCATCGTCCCTCCTGACAGAGGTTTACAACCCGAAGGCCTTCATCCCTCACGCGGCATCGCTGGGTCAGGCTTTCGCCCATTGCCCAATATTCCCCACTGCTGCCTCCCGTAGGAGTCAGGGCCGTGTCTCAGTCCCCATGTGGCCGTTCACCCGCTAAGGCCGGCTACCCGTCTTAGGCTTGGTAAGCTTTTACCTTACCAACTACCTGATGGGACGTGGACTCATCCAAAGGCGATAAATCTTTTACCACTGTATCCTTGGATACTGTGGTCTTATCCGGTATTAGCTCCGATTTCTCGGGGTTGTCCCAGACCCTAGGGTAGATTATCCACGTTGTACTCACCCGTTCGCCGCTTTACTCGCAACCGAAGTCACTTTCTCGCTCGACTTGCATGTGTTAGGCGTGCCGCCAGCGTTCGCTCTGAGCCAGGATCAAACTCTTCATAAAAGTTTAAAAGAATTTACGGATACTGCTCTAGTTCGCCCGCTATCATCTGCTATTAAATTTTCAAAGATCAGTTTTCAAAATGGGTAAAATAGCTTACTTCCTCACGGGAAATTGTCAACCTGAAAGAAGAAGAAAACAAAACAAATTCCAAGTGAAAAATTAAGGTGAGCCATCATATTAACGGAGAACTTTAGTTTGGCAAGGGTTTTTGAAAATTTATTTTTCACGTCCGAAACCTATGGTTCAAAAATTACCGGGGAATAAGATATAATTTCGTAAATGTGGATGAAGAAAATACAGGGACTAAGCTTGCCAAGGGCTCCTGAAAGTATCAGGAAAAGGATTTCTTCAAGAATCATTCTGGCGATTCTGGTAATGCTCATTACGGGCGGCTGTACGAGTGGCTCGACCGACCAAGCCGATATTGAAATTCCTACTTCAGTAAAGCCAGATCCTGAACCAGGGCCGGACACCCCAGCGGAACCGGGGCCGGAACCAACAGAGCCAGACCCTATTCCGACGCAGGATCCTAAGCCGCCTCAGCTTCCTCCATGTCCCGATCCCGTGCAGGCATCTGTTACTACAGACAATTCAGGAAGACAAGTGGTGTCGATTCCCGATACCAATTTTGAAGCCGCCGTGAAAAGCCGTATGGGAAAAGGTGAAAACGACCCCATCTATCTTCATGAAATGGCCGCACTTACGAGTCTGGAAATCTCGGGCAGCAACATTAAAAGCCTTGAGGGCCTACAGTACGCTGAAAATCTAACGAACTTAGGTGTCGGTTATAACTCCATCTGCGACCTCTCGCCCTTGTCAGACCTGACAGAGCTCGAACAGTTGTGGATTAACGACAACCCGATAAACCTTGATTTGCAGATATCCGCGCTTGAGGACCTACCCCTTAAGAACCTCCACCTGCAGGGTCTGTATACAGAGGATTTATCGATCATTGCCGGATTTACAGGTCTCGAAACTCTTTACCTGGGATTCTTAGAACTGCCGGAGCTCTCGCCGCTGCGGAATCTAGTCAACCTAGAAACCCTGTACATCGTATTGGGAGGTGTATCGGATATTTCGGCTCTTTCGTCTCTTGCCGAACTGATCTTTCTCAACCTCGAATCAAACCAGATCTCGAATTTGTCACCGCTTACAAACCTACAGAACCTTGCCAATCTCTCTCTCAGATACAATAATGTCACGGACATCTCGCCCCTGATCTCAAACAGCGGCCTGGGAAGCGGCGATCAGATCGAGCTGAGAGACAATCCGCTCAGTTCCTCCTCGATCGATTCTCACATTCCGCGACTTCTGTCAAGGGGAGCGAATGTTCTCTTCGACGAAATCCTTATAACAGTTGATGACGAACCGCAGATATACAAGAACAACGTTTTTGTCATGCCCGTGGATGTGGATATCGCTAGCAGACCTCCTCCGGATGAATCATTGACAACTGTTTTCTACGAGCGCTTCGAAGACGTCTTCGATTTTCTGATCATAGTCTACAATCTCAAAAGAGGCGAGTTCCTCGGGGGATATTCCGGCAGTAGTTTAGGTGTTTCGAATGACGTGCGGGGAATCGGAAAAAATATTCACACTGATCCAAGATTTGGGTCAGACGGAAAGCTCAAATCCATTGTGAATCTCGTAGAGTATGACGGCATACGTGAAGGGCCACTTCTCCACGAGCTTATACATCACTGGGGAAACGATATTATCCGTCCGTTCGGGCACTGGGGATATACAAGCAGCAACGGGCAGTTGGGTGGATTTGCTAGAGAAAACTTTGAAGACCTTGGAAACAATCGCTACGCGGCAGGACGTTTTTCGCCTTCTGGTTATGCGGATCAGGGCCTGCCTTACAGCCCGATTGAACTTTACCTAGCCGGCTTCATCCCAGCTGACGATGTTCCAGACCTGCTAGTCGCCGAAGACGCGGATTTTGATTTCAACAGGGAGGGAGGAAGTCTCGTAAGAACGGAAGAAGGCTACCCTGTCTTTACCGCAACCAACATCATCACCCTTACCATCGAAGACATAATAGCAGAGCACGGGGAACGCATACCGGGAGTATCGGATTCCCAGAAAGATTTTCGCGCAGCTGTCATTTTTGTGATCGACGAGGACAACCCAGCTACAAGAGAACGGCTAGACACCTTGAGTCAGCACGCATCCTGGTTCAGTAATCCGGCAAATGACAGCGATGCCTTCTTCAATTTCTACGAGGCCACGGGTGGCAGGGCCACGATCAAAATGGACGGATTGTCCGAGATCGAAAAATAAGAATCAGGGGGCTTTACCTGGTCTTCTGCAGCATATATCTCTTGAGATATCTACCGTAAAACAACATCAGTTTATCAGTCTTTTCCCAGTTCGTTCACACCCATATCTTGAATTTAGCCGATGAATACGTAGAATTTTCCTTTCGAAAAACACCGCGGGACAAGGAAACCCCGTTTCAATCTCCCCGAAAACATGCAAAAAGAACCTCCCAGAATAAAAATCTATAATTCTCTCTCGCAGAAAAAAGAAGATCTCGTTCCATTTGAAGGAGACAAGATCCGGATGTACGTATGCGGTCCCACGGTATATGACTCAGCTCATCTGGGACACGCCCGCTCCGCAGTGTCTTTTGACGTGATACAGAGATTTCTGAGATACGCCGGCTACGACGTGCTGTTCGCGAGAAACTTCACCGACATAGATGACAAGATAATAACCCGTTCAAATCAGGAAGGGATAAGCTGCGAGGAGATATCCGAGAAATACATAAAGGAATACAAAGACGACATGGCCTCAATAGGGGTTGAGACTCCCGACGCCGAGCCCCGCGTAACAGAACACCTGGAGCAAATAACGGCACTTATAGAGAAGATAATCGAAAAAGGCTTCGCCTACCGCTCGGGCAACAATGTCTTTTTCTCCGTAAGGAAATTCCCCGATTATGGAAAGCTTTCGAGAAGATCCCTTGATCACATGCTCGAGGGAGTGAGAATAGACGTAAACGAAGAAAAGGAGGATCCTCTTGATTTCGCGCTCTGGAAGGAGTCAAAACCCGGCGAGCCCTCCTGGAAAAGCCCCTGGGGAGACGGAAGACCCGGCTGGCACATAGAGTGCTCCGTTATGAGCATGGAGTACCTGGGAACAAATTTCGAGATACACGGCGGGGGAAAGGACCTTATTTTCCCGCACCACGAAAACGAAATAGCCCAGTCAGAAGCCGCTTCGGGCGAACCGTTTGCAAAGTACTGGCTTCATAATGGCCTCATAAGGATAAACAAGGAAAAGATGTCAAAATCCCTGGGGAATTTCTTCACTCTCTCCGAAGCGACGAAGAGATGGTCCCCCGAAGCCATAAGGCTTTTCTTTCTCTCGCACCACTATCAGAACCCCGCTGATTTCTCGGAAAAAAGCATGTATGACAGCGAGGCGGCGCTTGAGAGAATATATCTCACCCTGCTAAGAGCAGCGGAGGCGCGGGAAGCCAAGGGTTCTGACCTTGAGCTTGAGAGTTCGATCAGGAAATTCGAGGAGGATTTTCATTCCTCGATGAGCGACAATTTCAACACCGCCGACGTGGTAGGAAACCTTTTTGACCTGATACGCTCGATCAACAGGTCGCTTGACTCCGTGGGAAAGACTCAAAGCGCTACCCTTGCGCTTGAGAAGATAAAGGAGATATGCGGGGTGCTCGGAGTGCTGTCCCAAGAGCCTGCGGAATACATGGAAAAAAGAAAATCCACCGCCAACCTCTCAGACATAGATCCCCTGGAAATAGAAAAGCTCATAAACGAAAGAAACTCGGCCAGAAAGGAAAAGAACTGGAAGAAAGCCGATGAGATCAGGGACTACCTAAGCTCCAAGGGCATCGTGCTTGAAGACCGCCCCGGCGGTACCGACTGGAAAGCGCAGAGAACCTAGATATAGATTCCCATGTATTCCATGGCCCTTTTAACGTTTGCCGGGCTTTGGGTTTCCCCCCTGCAGCTGTACCAGCAGGAAGTGCACTTGGTTTTATTGTAAAGATCCGGTTTGTAATCGCTGTAGTGTGCGGCTACGGGCATCTCGGAACAGCGTTTCAGGTGACCGCTCGGAGTAACGTGTATCTGATTGATGCCAGCCAGGCAGTCGGGAACGCTTCCCCTCTCAAAATAGCCCGGGATCTCCCTTAGGTAATATTCGGTCGAGAGTATCGTGCCTTTCCATTTCTTTCGAAGCGCGATCAGCTCTTCAACAAGATCCTTTACCTTTGATAGATCCTCTTTCCTCACGAAGTGGTCTTCGTTGTTGGTTTTCATGACCGAGTAGGAACTGAAAGATATGGCTATGCCCCACTCTCTTGCCTTTTTCGCTATGTCGACGACCTCCTCGAGGTTGTCTTCCATTATTATGGTGTTAAGCACCAAGCTTTTATCAGGAAACCGCTCCGCCAGTTCGGGCAGGGTTTCTGAGAGTTTTTTCCAGAGGCCGGGAATGCCCCTGTAGGTATCGTGCTTTTCCCCGGGAAAATCAAGGGAAACGGCGATCTGATCCATCCCCGCGTCAAAAAGTTCTTCGGTTTTCTCCTCGTTAAGGAAATCTCCCTTGGTGACCATGGAAGTGAAAATGAATATGGAGCATCCCTTTATCTGCCTCACTATATCGGGAAGATCCTTTCTGATCATGGGTTCCCCGCCTGTAATGACAGTGACGAGGGGGTTTATTTTTTTTATGACGGGCGTGTAGTCAGAAAGGCGCTCCTCGTGTCTTGTCTGCCAGTAATCGCAGAAATCACAGCGGGCGTTGCAAAGCTTTGTTATCTCAAGATTAAGGAGCTTCGGCCTTCCAGTGGCCTTGATGTAGAAATACTTTAATGTGCCGTTTAGGGCCTGTCTTGGATGTATCATCAACTCTATCCTTCCCGTCTATTATAAATTATTCGCGTGATTTACCAAACGCCTACGCGAAACTGTATAATTAACGTAGAAACCAAGGGGAGGTAAAGGCATTTGTCGGTAAAAACTATAGAGGTTGAAATCTACGAGTGTGATCACGTAAGCCCTAGCGGGGAACGGTGCGAACTTTCGGGAGAAAGAAACCAGATCAAGCAGTGCATAAAGTGCGGGATAGATATCTGCAGCCGCCACTACCAGTTAATCACCGTTAACCGGAGCGGCAGCACCCTTCTTTCCTACTATTTCTGCTTCGACCACGCAGAGGAATTCATCAGCGCGCACATAGATGAACTCGGAGATACAAGACCCACGGGAGCTGGCGGGATGGGCAAATAGGCAAATCCCTTCGCCAACTCCAGAGAACCATGAAACTCTCGACCAAGCAGATCTCAAGGGAAATAGACCGAAGGACGATTGAGGAGTTCGGAGTTCCGGGCGTCGTGCTGATGGAAAACGCCGGAAGAGCCGTGGCGTCCTCCATCCTGGCCGAGTATCCTTCGGCGCAGAAAATGGCGGTTATCTGCGGCGCCGGAAACAACGCGGGAGACGGCTTCGTGATCGCCCGCCATCTTATTTCCTCGGGAAAAGACATAAGCGTCCACATTGCCCAGAAGAAACAACGCTACAAGGGGGACGCGAAAACAAACCTCGATTCGCTTCTTGAGATCGGGGGCGACGTAAAGGAACTCGAGGGAAAACTCCCCAAGATAAAGGATACGGACGTCATAATTGACGCCATCTTCGGCACGGGACTTGACAGGGACGTGGGAGGCTTTTACGAGAGGCTTATAAAATTCATAAATCGCCAGAGCGCTCCGTGCGTTTCCGTTGACATACCCTCGGGACTTGACGCCGACACGGGGCAGCCCAAGGGAGCGGCCGTGCGGGCGGACATGACCGTCACTTTCGCCCCGGCCAAGCTTGGAATATGCGTTTACCCGGGGGTTGATTACGCGGGAAAGCTTTGCGTGGCGGACATAACGATCCCCAAGCTGCTTGAGGAAGATATTCCCTTTGAACTTCTCACGTTCCGAAAATGCGCGGGACTGATAAGAAAAAGGACCGCGGATTCTCACAAGGGGACCTACGGACATCTTCTTGTGCTTGCGGGTTCTCCGGGGAAAAGCGGGGCCGCGATTCTCAGCGCCGAGGCGGCGCTTCGGGCGGGAAGCGGGCTCGTCACTCTGGGAATTCCGGACAGCATATCCGCGGCCGTTGAGGAAAAAACAACGGAAGTAATGTCCGTTTCGCTTAAGGACTCAAAAGACGGGACTTTCCACTCAGACGCTCACGAAGAAGCTCTCGGAGAGCTTGCCGAGAGAAAGACTGCGCTTGCCGTCGGCCCAGGGATATCGACCTCTAAAAGCGCGGGAAAGTTCCTTGAGAAGGTGATAACCCAGTGCGAAGTGCCGGTTGTGCTTGACGCAGACGCACTTAACATAATTTCAAAGAACCCCGAGATTCTAAGGAAAACAAAAGTTCCCGCGGTAATCACTCCCCATCCCGGCGAAATGGCAAGACTCTGCGGCACGGGAACAAAACAGGTGCAGGGCGACCGCGTCGGGGTCTCGACCCGGTTTTCCGAAAAGTACGGCTGCTACGTCGTCCTAAAAGGCGCAAGAACGGTCGTCTCAACCCCCGGCGGAGAGGTGTTCATAAACCCGACGGGAAATTCCGCCATGGCCACGGCCGGAACCGGAGATGTGCTTACGGGAATAATCGGGGGGCTCGCGGCGCAGGGATACGACTCTCTTCAGTCCTGCCTTCTCGGCGTTTTTCTCCACGGCCACGCGGCTGATCTTCTTCTCGAGGAAACGGGCACCGCGGGCTTTACCGCCTCTGAAATATCGCGTAAAATCCCCGCTTCAATAAATTCCATCATGTCATCCACGGAAGAAAAGCACTTCTCAACAGTAAGATAACTCCAATGGAAAAGACATTCCTCCTAGAAGTCAGCAAGCCTGAGCAGACTATGCTATGCGGCGAGATAATGGGAAAACTTATACCCAGGGGCTCGATCGTGGGTCTTACCGGAGATCTCGGAGCGGGAAAAACGGTCTTCGCAAAGGGTCTTGCACGCGGTCTTGGAATAACGCAGGAGCCCAACAGCCCCACTTTCGTCATAATGAACTGCTATGAAGGCAAGGTGCCTCTTTTTCATTTCGACGCCTACAGGCTCTCAGGCGGGGCCGAATTTGAGAATATGGGCTATGAGGAATTTTTTTACGGAGACGGCGTCTCCGTCGTTGAATGGGCAGATAAAGTCCGGGATGTATTACCGGCAAACGCTGTTATAATTGATATCCAATCGCAGCCCCAGGCGGCTGAGGAATCGAGAACAATAAAGGTGATGGGTGAGGGAAAATGGCTCTTGTCGTTCAGAAATATGGCGGAACAAGCGTTGCTAGCATCGAAAAGATAAGACGCGTGGCCAAGCACATAGTAGCTACGAAGAGGCAGAAAAACGACGTGATAGCCGTGGTTTCCGCTATGGCAGGCGAAACCGACAGGCTTGTCGGCCTCGCAAAAGAAGTAATGGACCCCCCTGACGAGAGGGAGTTTGACGTTGTAACCTCAAGCGGGGAACAGGTTTCTTCCGGCCTTTTGGCGATGATGATAAAATCGCTCGGCGAGGACGCGATATCGTTCCAGGGACACCAGATAAGGATCACGACCGACAACATTTACTCGAAGGCGAAGATAAAGTCGATTGACGACAGGAACGTCCGTATTGCTCTCGGGGAAAAAAAGGCGGTCGTAATAGCGGGATTCCAGGGAGTCGACGAGGACGGGAACCTTACAACGCTCGGGCGGGGAGGCTCAGACCTCACCGCGGTGGCGCTTGCGGCGGTAATGGACGCCGACGCGTGCGAACTCTACAAAGATGACGTCGACGGAGTCTACACCACAGATCCAGGGGTCTGTCCCGACGCCAGAAAACTCAGCCGGATCTCCTATGATGAGATGCTTGAGATGGCGTCTTTGGGCTCCAGGGTGCTTCAGGCCCGCGCGGTTGAATTTGCAAAAAAATTTAAAGTGCCTATACATGTTAAGTCAACTCCAAGGCCCGAGGACGTGGGGACGTGGGTTCTGGATGAGGAAAAAGTTATGGAATCCATGGAAGAAGTCGTCGTATCGGGAGTTACATACGACAGGGATCAGGCGAAGATCACCGTTACGCAGGTGCCCGACCAGCCTGGCATAGCGGGGAAGCTTTTCTCGTCGCTTGCGGACAACAGCATAATCGTCGACATGATCGTTCAGAACGTGAGCACGGAGGGGTTTACCGACCTCACTTTCACGGTTCCCAAGTCGGATTTCAAGAAATCGATAGAACTCTCCGAGAAGATGGCCCGGGAACTGGGGGCGAAACAGGTTCTCTCCGACAACCTTATCTCCAAGGTTTCCCTGGTGGGCGTCGGGATGAAGACTCATTCGGGAGTGGCGTCGCGCATGTTCCGGGCGCTTGCAAACGAGGGAATTAACATTATGATGATAAGCACTTCAGAAATAAAAATCTCATGCGTGCTTGAGGAAAAAGACACGGAAACCGCCGTAAGAACTCTTCACGGCGCTTTTAACCTTGGAAAAACCGATGAGTAACTCGAAAACCGTTGAAATATACGACGTGACCCTGCGTGACGGAACCCAGGGGGAAAACATATCGTTTTCCATACACGACAAGATCCGGATAACCCGAAAGCTGGACGACCTAGGGGTGCATTACATAGAGGGCGGATGGCCGGGTTCCAACGAAAGGGACAAGGGGTACTTCGAAGAAGCGAAGAAACTTGGGCTTAAAAACGCTAGCGTTGCAGCTTTCGGAAGCACAAGACGCGCCAGGAAAAACTGCGAGGAGGATGCAAGCATCCAGGCGCTTTTAGAGGCCGAAACCCCTGTTGTCACGATCGTCGGGAAAAGCTGGGACTTTCAGGTAACCGAAGCCCTAAAGATAGAGCTTGGGGAAAACCTCGAGCTTGTGCACGACTCCATTGAGTACCTAAAGCGCCACGTTGACAAGGTGTTCTTTGACGCCGAACATTTTTTTGACGGCTGGAAGAGAAACTCCGAGTATTCCGCGAAAGTTCTCAAGACCGCCTACGAAGCGGGAGTCGACACGGTCGTTTTATGCGACACAAACGGCGGCTCCATGCCGTGGGACGTCGAGGGCGCCATAAGGGAGGTCAACAGCATGTTCGATAACCCGAGCCTCGGAATACACACCCATAATGACAGTGAAGTCGGGGTCGCGAACACTCTTTACGCGGTAAGGGAGGGAGCATCCCAGGTCCAGGGGACCATGAACGGCTACGGGGAGCGGTGCGGAAACGCCAACCTCTGCGCCATAATACCCAATATCGCCTTAAAGCTCGGGATGAAGTCCCTTTCCAAGCGAAACCTGAAAAAACTCTATTCCACCTCCCACTTCATTCACGAACTTACCAACCTTCCCCCTCTTAAAAAGCAGGCGTTTGTCGGCGAGAGTGCCTTCGCGCACAAGGGGGGAATTCACGTAAGCGCCGTCATGAAGAATTCCGATACCTACGAGCACGTAGAGCCCCAGAGCGTCGGCAACAGAAGGCGGGTACTGATCTCGGACCTCTCCGGCCGGGCAAACATAGCCTACAAGGCCCAGGAACTGGGAGTGGACATAGACCCCAAGGACGAAAGAATCCTCGAAATACTGAACGAACTCAAGATCCTCGAGAACCAAGGTTATGAATTCGAAGGAGCTGACGCGTCCTTTGAACTGCTGGTAAGAAAAACCCTCGGAACTTATAAAAAGCGGTTTTATCTGAAAAACACCCGGACCCTGGTCGAAAAGAGGGAAGGAGATGAAGAGCCTCTCTCCGAAGCGACCGCCGAGGTTCAGGTAAACGGCGTCACGGAATACACCGTGGCAAGGGGAAACGGTCCCGTAAACGCGATAGACGGGGCGCTTCGGAAATCGCTTGAGAAATTCTTCCCGGGACTTAAAACCCTGCGACTGCTCGATTACAGGGTAAGGGTAGTGTCAAGGTCGGGCGGCACCGATTCCGTGGTCAGGGTGCTTGTCGAATCGGGAGACGGGAAGAAGACCTGGAGCACCGTGGGAGTTTCGGACAACATAGTGGAGGCAAGCTGGAAGGCCCTTGTCGACAGCATAGACTACAAGATCTTAAAAGACGAGCTTGACGCCTGAGATTATCCCCGCGCCTGTTTCGCGCTCCCTCTTTTTATTACGGCCCCGAGATGTTTTCGGTTTCTCTCCCGGGCAAGCCTCATCTGCTTCTGTCTTTCCTCAAGCGATGAAATCCTCTCCGGAGTAAGCCTTGTGTGGCAGCGGGGACATGATACTCCCTCCCGGAACCCCTCGGATTGCCTGTCCTCCGGAGATACCGGAGCCCTGCAGTTCCTGCACGTGCTCCAGGTTCCCCTGGAAAGACCGTGGCCGACAGAGGTGCGGTCGTCAAATACAAAACACTCCCCTTCCCAGAGGCTCTTCTCGCGGGAGACCCGCTCAAGGTAGGAAAGCACCCCTCCTTCCAGCTGATACACGCGCTTAAATCCCCGCTCAAGAAGATACGAGGTCGCTTTCTCGCATCTTATTCCGCCCGTGCAGAACATCGCTATCTCCTTGTGCTCCGCGGGATCGAGGTTTTCCCTCACGTACTCTGGGAACTCCCTGAAATGGTCGGTCTCGGGATTCACGGCCCCCCTGAAAGTCCCGACGCGGTTCTCGTAATCGTTTCTCGTGTCTATAAGCAAAACGTCGGGACGGCTTATAAGCTCGTTCCACTGCTCGGGCGGAACGCGCTCCCCGGAAAGCCGCTGCGGCTTTATTCCACTTACACCCATCGGGACCATCTCTTTTTTGAATTTAACCTTCAGCCTGTGAAAGGGGCTTTTCTCGTTATAACTGAGCTTGTAGTGTGCGCCCGAGAGCCTGGGATCGCTCTCAAGATACGTGACAAGCCGTTCTATGCCTTGCCGCGGACCAGCCACCGTGGCGTTTATTCCCTCAGGGGCGAGAATAAAAGTGCCGTTTACCCCGTTTTCCCCGCAGAGCGAAAGCAGGGAGACTTTTATTTCAGGGAGGCCGTCAAGATCAACGAACTTGTAGAAGGAAACGACGGCGATGCCGTAACTGTCAGGGCACTCACTCATCCTCCGCTACCCCGCTCAGGCTCTCCCACTTTGAGAGGTAAGCAGTGAGATGGTTCCTCTGGGGATCTTCTGACTCTTTTTTTATCATGTCGCTAAGCAGCCGCTGCTCCGCTGCGTACTGGTCTGAATCGAAGTGTCCGATCGAGTGGGCCATCCTGAGCCACAGAAGGTAGGTTGTAAGCGCGTCGCACTCGTTATAGGCAACTATCTCGTCAAGTCTGCCTTCAAGCCACATCGGGGCAACCTGCTTTCCGTCAACGCCATCCATTTTCCCCGGAATTCCGCTCACAACCGATATCTCGTGAAGAGAAGGCGTGCCCTTCCCCCACGCGCTTACGCACCGCATGAGGTCTACGTTCCAGTCGCTTCCGCGGGCGAAAAAATCGGCTCCTTCCCATGGCCTGTTGGGCCTGTCCGTAAAAAACCCGCCCCGGAGTCCGTGCTTGATCATTCTCTGGGCCAGAATCGGTATGTCAGAACCCGAGGAGTTGTATCCCACAAGCTGCGGACGGTGCTTATCGAGAATCTTGAAAAAGTCTTCTACGATTCTTCTCTCGGAGCAGTCCTCGCCGGAAGTCGGGATTGACGGGATTGAGTGAAGCTTGAGTCTCGCCGTAGTTCCGTCCCCCCGGGACTCACGGAAAACCATCGAGATCGACACTATCTTGGAGAGAACCGTCTTTAGAAACGGCATGGGTTCTTCCTCGCTCGCCCCGCCCTCCTTCCACATGGCCTCGATCACTTCACGGTCGGACATATCCTCTGGAAGCCCGTACGCGGCCTTTCCCGATTCGGGGTCGGGAACCCACTCTATATCGAAAGCGAGAACCCGGGATTTTACGTCTCTGAACATCTGCCGCGGTCAGCTCCTTATGTAGGTGCGCATGAAAAGTATTATCGCGAAAAGGATCGGGACAAGCAAAAACGCCTGGGAGACGAGTATTCCCTTAAGCCTGGTTATCTCGAATCCGTGCTCAAGGACCAGGGTGTAGGAGGCATCCTGCGAGGGAACGCTTGAGAAAGACTCGATCACGTAACCCGCCGGCCCGGGGTTTTCGAACTCGAAAATCTTGACTCCCTTTTTTCCCATGTAGCTGTATCTTTTCTTTGAATCGGGCACCTTGAGTTCCACGTTCTCTTCGCCCTCGGCTTTTCTCAGGTAAACGACTATCGAGTCCTCTTTGACGGTTTCACCGCTTGTCTTTTCCCCATCGGAGAGACTCTCATACTGGTGGTAGATCGAATAAAGCCCCTTCTCTTCAAGCCAGGTGGAGTGGCTTCCGGGAAAGGCATGTTCGCTAAGCGTTGACCCGAGCCCGCTGAAGCTTTTCGCGACGTTATAAAAGAAAAGGCCCCCTCCGAGCAAACATACCACTATGCAAAAAATGTAGATTGTTTTTCTTTTTTTCTCTTCCATTTGATTTGTTCCTGCGTAAGAATCCGCTTTCCGCGGATTTAAGATTCACTAATTATACTGCGAAAAACTCCGAGAACCACTACTCTTTTTCACCGCGCCGGGAATTTTCTTTTGGGGCGGATAAAAAATCTGTTTGACAAAACTACTTTACTGTGGAATAATCCCGCAAATCTTAATTTTTAGAGGTAAATATTATTATGCAGGGAACTGTAAAATGGTTTAATAGCTCCAAAGGCTATGGATTTATCACTTCCAACGATGTACAGGATGATGTTTTTGTTCATTACACCGCTATTGAGGGCGAGGGTTACAAGAGCCTCAATGAAGGTGACGAAGTAAGCTTTGAGATTATCCAAGGTAAGAAAGGTCCCACCGCAACCAACGTTATGAAGACTTCCTGAGGAACTCTGAATCCGTTTATTTCGGGTTCCCAGGAAAATTCTCTGTTTCTCAACTGACGGGATAGTTGCGTCTGCGGTTTGAAAATATTCAAATCATGTACTAATTTACTGTTTGAATATTTTACGGAGCCTATAAATTCCACATTCGCAAGGAAGGGCATCTAAAATGGACTTGAGCAATCAGGAGATAACACGGTACAGCAGGCACCTCATAATGCCCGAAGTCGGCATTGAGGGACAGAAGAAACTCAAAAACTCGAGGGTCCTCTGTATCGGAGCCGGAGGGCTCGGGTCTCCGCTTGCCCTCTACCTTGCGGCTGCGGGAGTCGGTACTTTAGGAATACTGGATTTTGACGTGGTGGATTTCAGCAACCTGCAAAGGCAGGTGATCCACAGCGAAAAAACCGTGGGCACGCCCAAGGTGGAATCCGCGAGAGACCGTCTTCTGGAGCTTAACTCCGATACGAATATCGTTACCTATAACGAGATGCTGAGTTCGGACAACGCCATGGAGATCATGAAAGATTACGACGTGGTCGTTGACGGAACGGACAATTTCGCCACGAGGTATCTTACAAACGACGCCTGCGTTTTCCTCGGAATCCCGAATGTCTACGGAAGCATATTCAGGTTCGAGGGTCAGGTAAGCGTGTTCGACGCGAAAAGAGGCCCCTGCTACAGGTGTCTCTATCCAGAGCCCCCTCCCCCGGGACTGGTGCCGAGCTGCGCCGAAGGAGGAGTGCTGGGAATACTGCCGGGAGTTGTGGGGACCATGCAGGCATCAGAGGTCGTAAAGCTTATAATCGGCGAGGGAACGCCGCTTATAGGAAGACTTCTCTTCATTGACATTCTCAACATGGAGCCGAGGATACTCAAGCTGAGAAAAGATCCCGACTGCCCCGTCTGCAGCGAGAACGCAACCGTAACGGAGCTCATAGACTATCAGGAGTTCTGCGGCATCGGGAGAGGCGAAGAGGTCGAAGAGGAAAAACCCAAGGTCGAAGAGATAACCGTTGAGGAATTCAGCAGTATTAAAGAGGACAAGGCCGACATCGTCCTGATCGACGTCAGAGAGCCCCATGAGTACGAAATATGCAACATCGAGGGTTCGAGGCTTATTCCTCTCGGTGAACTCAAGGACAGAACGGACGAACTTGACCCGAAGGACAATATAGTCATTCACTGCCACCATGGGGGAAGAAGCATGAAAGCTGCGACTTTCCTCGCCGAGCAGGGTTTCAGCAAGGTTAAAAACCTGAAAGGCGGCATAGACGAGTGGGCTGAGAAGTACGACTCGGATATGGCCAGATACTGAGGATCAGAAGTTTTAGGGAAAGGAAAGCGGACGCTTTTTTCTGGGCGGAGAGGGAATCGAACCCTCACGGGCCGAAGCCCAACGGCTTTTGAGGCCGTCGCGTCTACCTATTCCGCCACCCGCCCTCTAAGATAGGGGACTATTATTCTCGCTAAACCCGGAGAAATCAACAGGATCACTCCCCGAGAAAGTAAAACCCGAACGCCGCTATCACTATGCAGTGGTCTATGGTCCCTTCCCTTATGTACCGTTTTATTTCCTGCGGGGCGACAAGCAGGGTTTCTATGTCTTCGGTGGCGTCAAAAGACGGTTCCGAGGTCCGCTCGCACCCGGATGCCAGGAAGGTAAAACAGGAATTCGACATAAAGGCCGGGTTCGGCCTGACGTATCCTATTTGCTCCCACCGAGAGGAAGTAAATCCTGTTTCTTCAAGAAGTTCCCTGTGCGCACACTGAGCGGGGCTTTCCCCCGGATCGACCATTCCGCCCGGAATCTCAAGGGTGATTTCCCCGGTGCCGTGGCGAAACTGCTTTATCAGGACAATTTCACCTGCGGGCGTGACGGCGATGATGTTAACCCAGTCGGGAGCGTCCATTACGTAGAAGTCGTGGACGGCGCCGTCTTTGGGCGAGACGCTGCTTTTCTTTTTCGTCGAGAAGATTCTGTAGTCGTTAAGTTCAGTGCTTTTCTGAAGCTTCCATTTTTTCGGCATTTTGATATTTTAATAAACCCGATTCTCTTGTTAAACTAGAGAGGGTTTTTCACAAACTGTAGGAATATTGTTTATAAAACTCCCGAAAGAATAATCCGCGGAGTGTAATTATAACGACAAACATGGGGAGAGATGACCGAGTGGCCGAAGGTGCACGCCTGGAAAGCGTGTAGGGGGTTTACGCTCCCTCGTGGGTTCGAATCCCACTCTCTCCGCCAGATTCAGCTGGTCCCAGGCACAATTATTTTATAAGTTCTATCTTGTCTTCAAGATTCGGCACAAGACACAAAAACTCAAAAGGCTCGTCACCCTCAACTTCATACCAGTGGGGGATCCCGGCAGGAATAAAGACTACGTCATCCTTCTCGACGTCATATACTTCGTCTCCGATTCCAATCCGCGCCTTTCCGCCAAGCACATACTGCTCATGCTCAACGGCGTTGGTATGAGCGGGGATATCGCCTCCAGGCTGCATAACGAATTTTCTCATCGCAAAATTCGGACCTTGCTCCGGACTGATAAGAATCTGCCTTGAAGTGCCCTGCCCTGCTCCGATAATCGTGCTTTCTACGTCTTTAACCTTTTTTACACACATATTAGCAGTGTAACACAGAAAAGATGAATTATTCTATAAATACTTAAGGGGGGATTACATTCAATGCTGGCCAGCCTTAAGGGGTGGAGATTGGTCTTTCTTCTTTTTCTCAGTGGGTTTCCTAGGCTCAGGATTCTCGACAGAAATGACCTGATCACATCCCCCGTAGTTGCGTCTATCGGTTCCATGAATTTCGGTTCCCCGTCAAATAAAAACAATAAGATGTTCCAGAATAACTTCACAGCCTGATATGATTTGTTAAAAAATCGATTGATATAACAACGGTTCTTTAGTATTATGAGAGAATGAGCATAAGAAGGAGGTTTTAGAATGACGAAAGCAACATGGGTGACGGAACGATATATGTATAATCTGGTTTTAAGCATTCTAATTCTGCTGTTCGCTTCTCCGCTTGCGGTTGCCGGAGAGGCACCCGATGAGAACGAGGCTTTGAGGCAACGTATCGAATATCTGGAGCAGGAGTTGAAGGAAGCCCGTGAAAAGCTTGCAGAGTCAGAGTCGCAAATAGCCTCCCTCAAGCCGGCAGAACCGAAAAAAAGCCCGATCAGAATCGGCGGCGCCATGCGGGCGAACCACGCCTACGGCGATTACTCCGACCGCAGGGGCGATAACATTGGAGACTCAGGCTTTGAACTCTTACGCCTTAACGCCGATCTCGACTACGGCAACATTATCGGCAGAGCCGAATACCGGTATTACGACGACTACAGCATGATGCACACGGCGTGGCTTGGATACAGGTCGGACAATTACGGCACCCTAAAGGCGGGCATCGTCCGCGTTCCTTTCGGACCGGGACCCTACGGCGTCTCCAGCAGCTGGTTCTTCGACCAGCATTTCTACGTCGGGCTTGCCGACGACATGGACCTTGGGGTCAGGTGGACAAAACCCTTCGGTGACCTGACGGTTGACTTGGCCTACTATCTTGAGGATGAAGGACACTGGGACGGAAGCAGCCGCGACAGCTCCCGGTACAGTTACGATCCTGTGAAGTGGAACAGCGGAGCCACGTCGGAAGGGGATGTTACCGACTACGGGGAAAACGGCTTTGAGGAGAAACACCAGTTCAACCTGCGCCTCATCTACTCAACCGAAAGCATCGGAGATATTGGAACATCCTTTCAGTACGGCAGGCTTGAGGGGACGAACGTGGACGACTCCGGCGCCGACCACCTAGCCGTCTCCGCCCACGCGGTGACCCCGCTTCGGGATTTCACGCTTTTTTCCCAGGTGTCTTACTACAAGTACGACATCACGGACGATACTCCCTGGGGAACCGGCGACCTTATCCCGATGGGAGCATATAACTTCGCCTGGCCCGTGGCGTCTGAGGCGTGGATACCAGCCGTTTCCCTTCGATACAACGGCATAAACACCTCGAACATCTCGTGGCTTGACAGCGTCACGCCCTACATCGAGTGGAGTTCCATCCTTAAGAACAGAGGTGATCTCAACGACAGCACCCTTTGGGTTTTCGGCGCTCTTTGGTACTGGGCCAAACTGTATATCAACACGGACTTTGCGATCTCAGACGGCAACTACTTCGTCGGCGGCGATGGAGACAACTACGGCAACATCTATGAACTCAACGACTTCGGCGCCAGCGGAAACAACAGGTGGCACAAGCGGTTTAACATCAACGTGGGCTACTATTTCACTCTTTACGAATAAAAGGCACGGAACGGGAGAAACCATAAATAGAAGATAATCACGGACACCCCGCCGGGCAGGAGAATATTCAGATATTCGGTCTGGATATAAACGCCCCGGTATTTGTAACTTCGGGGATCGTCACGCTCGCTTTCGTAATCGGGGCGCTGATTTTCCAGGACAGAGCAACGGAAGTGCTGGGGGCTCTTCGCGTATCGATTACCACCCAGTTTGACTGGCTTTTCATGAGCGCCTGCAATATATGCGCGCTGTTCTGCTTCTTTCTGATTTTATCTCCGCTCGGCAAAGTACGCCTCGGCGGTCCGGATGCGGTTCCCCGATACTCCAGAATTACCTGGTTCTCCATGGTCTTCACGGCAGGAGTCGCCATCGGCCTGCTGTTCTACGGCGTGCTGGAACCGCTCTATTATTTCCAGAATCCCCCTCTGGGAATCGACCCCTCAGATACCAAAGCGGTCGAAGCCATCAGCATATCCGCGTCAACCTTCCACTGGGGACTGTCCGCGTGGGCATTTTACGCGACCGCGGGCCTCGGCCTTGCGTTTTTCTGCTATAACAGGGGACTGCCTCTAACGATCCGCTCTGCATTCTACCCCCTTCTCGGCGAACGCGTATGGGGCTGGAGCGGACATCTTATAGATACGCTCGCCATATTCGCCACATTGTTCGGCCTCGCCACCTCGCTCGGCCTCGGCGCGAAACAGGCCGTAGCCGGTCTCAACTACCTGTTCGAAATTCCGGCAACCGAAATGGCCCAGATGGTGTTTATAATCGCGACTACTTCCCTTGCCACTGTTTCGGTGCTGAGCGGACTGGACGTGGGCATCAAACGCCTGAGCCAGTTCAACATCGCTCTTGCCCTGCTTCTGCTGCTGTTTGTTCTCATAGCGGGACCGACGCAGTATATATTTCACAGCTTCTTCGTGGGACTTACGGACTATTTCGCCAAGATTGTACCTCTTAGCAGCTGGGTAGGCAGAGAGGATACGGATTTTCTGCACGGCTGGACAACTTTTTACTGGGCTTGGTGGATTTCATGGACGCCGTTTGTCGGAATGTTCATCGCCCGTATCTCAAGGGGGCGGACCGTTCGTGAGTTTATTATCTGCGTCCTTCTCCTGCCAGCGCTGTGCTCTTTGCTGTGGATGAGTGTTTTCGGCGGCACGGCCATCCACCAGTTGCTCTTTGACGGCTACACGGGCGTGTCCCAGATAATCACGGAGTGGAAACCGGAGCTTGCGCTGTTCAAAATGCTTGAGGTGCTGCCGATGGCACAACTGGTTTCATTTGCAAGCGTCGTTCTTCTCATAATCTTCTTCATTACGTCATCGGATTCCGGTTCGCTTGTCATCGACATCACGTCGGCTGGCGGGAAGCTTGAACCTCCCGTGGCCCAGCGCGTGTTCTGGTGCAGTCTGGAAGGCGCAGTCGCCATCGCCCTGCTTCTCGGCGGAGGCCTCAAATCACTGCAGGCGGCCTCAATTATAGCTGGGCTTCCGTTTTCGATCCTGCTCATCCTGATGACTGTCAGCATATGGAAGGGGATCAGGAGCGAGCCCCGCTGATCCGGAGACGTACGGACTTTTCAACACGAATGTGGTAGCTTAACGTTGGCTTCCGTTAAATGAAAAAAGAAAAGAAACCGGCGCGGGAATCAAAGACTTACAAGAAGCGTTCCTACTGGCGCGGGTGGGATAATGTCAGGATATTCGGGTTTGACTTTCACGCCAAGGTATTCCTGGTTTCCGCAGCCCTGATCATTGTATTCGTTGTCGCGGGGACGATGCTTCAGGAGCAAACGGCCGAAGTCTTCGCAAACGCCCACCACTGGGTCGTCACGCGATTCTACTGGTGGTTCTTGATTGCCGCCAACATCATATTACTTTTCTGCCTCCTGCTGATGGTCTCCCCGTTTGCCAAGGTGCGCCTGGGAGGGAAGGACGCAAAGCCGGATTACTCGTACGTAAGCTGGTTCGCCATGATCTTCGCGGCGTCTGTAAGCGTCGGATTCCTGTTTTTCGGCGTTGTGGAGCCGGTATATCATTTCCAGAATCCGCCGCTCGGCACTGACCCTTCCGACACCGAAACCGCTTTTGCCGTGGGGATGGCGGGAGCCATTTTTCACTGGGGACTCCACGGGTGGGCGGTATTCGCCCTCATGGGTCTGGCCATGGCCCTGTTCGCCTACAATTTGGGCATGCCGTTTTCCGTCCGCTCAGTGTTCTATCCCGTTTTCGGCAACCGAGTGTGGGGCTGGACCGGGCACTTGATCGAAACCCTGGTGGTATTCTGCACCCTGTTCGCCCTTGCGGTCTCGATCGGTCTGGGAGCTGAGCAGATAACCGGCGGACTTGATTACCTGTTCTCATTTCCGCCAACCGACCTGTCCAAGGTGGTGCTGGTTGCCCTAGTGGTGGTAATAGCGATGACAGCTCTGCTGACCGGGATCAATTCCGGAATCGGTCGCCTGAGCCGGATCAACTTAACCCTCGCGGTGTCGCTTATGCTGTTTGTCGCAGTGGCCGGACCGACGCTAGAGATAATCCGCCATTGCCTAACCTCATTTACCGCTTATATCGTCAACATAATACCTTTCAGCAGCTGGGCAGGCCGCGAGGACACGGACTTTCTGCACAACTGGACTATCTTTTACTGGGCCTGGTGGTTCTGCTACGCACCGTTTGTCGGAATGTTCATCGCCCGCATTTCAAGAGGCAGGACCGTGCGCGAGTTCCTGTTTTTCGTACTTATACTGCCGACTCTTGTCTGCGTGCTGTGGATGAACGCTTTCGGAGGCACAGCAGTTCACCAGTTCCTCGCCGAAGGTTACACGGGGGTGACTCAGACGGTCGCTTCGGGGCACCTCGAACTCGCTCTGTTCAAACTGCTTGAGACGTTTCCGCATGCGCAACTAATCTGCTTAGCCAGTATCGTCTTGCTGTTTTCCTTTCTTGTCGTCTCGCTGGATGCCGGTTCTCTGGCCGTTGACTCCATAACGGCCGGAGGCAAGCTTAACGCGCCGGTGCTCCAACGCGAGTTCTGGTGCATTATAGGGGGACTGATCCCCGCCGTGCTGCTGCTCGCAGGCGGACTGGGATCGTTTCAGGCCGCGGTTGTTGTGGCGAGCTTTCCGCTGTCTATTCTATTCGTTGTGATACTCTTCGGCATCTGGGCAGGGCTTCGCCGGGAACTGCGCCGCCTGCACACTCCAAGGCAAACGCCTCGAAAAGACACCGGTTGAAAAAAAGGGGAGCTTTACCGCTTGCCGCTTTTCGAAATGGTTATTTTACGAAAACCATCTTGTTGTCACTGTTCGGCACAACCGACAGAAGCTCAAAAGATTCCTCGCCGTAAGCTTCATACCAGTGCGGCTCTCCGGCGGGGATAAAGACCACATCACCCTTTCCGACCTCGTAAACCTGATCCCCGATTCCGACCCTAGCCGTGCCGCCAAGCACGTACTGCTCATGCTCGGCACCACTTGTATGAGCGGGAATACCGCCCCCGGGTTCAATTACGAGCTTTCTCATCGCGAAATTAGGACCCTCCTCGGGACCTATCAGCATCTGTCTTGAAACACCGCTTCCCGACTCCAGGACTTCGCTTTCTATATCGTCAATGTTTTTCACATGCATACGCTCTTACCTCCAATCAATACTGAATTTTATTTTACACCCTCCACTTAATTTTGGGGAATTACATACATAAATAAAAAAGGTAATTATGTATTTTGTTGCCCAAAACTTAAAAAGCAATAAATAAAAAATTATCGGAATAAATAGGAATAGGTTTGATAGAATGAAAAATTGGAAAGCTGGCAAAGCCCTTACAGATAGGGCCGAAACAGGAATCAATTACAACCGTCCTATCCAACCAATTTCTCTCTATTTGGATATCAGTTTCGAGAGAGTGTCCTGTTTCTCTTTTCCTTCTCCTCCGGGACGAAGTTTTATCAATGACATATATCCTTTTTTCTCCGTCCGTCCCATGAAGGCTCTGCCGTCAGGAAGTTCACAGAAGAACTCAATAAACTCTTTGTTGCCGATTGCCAATCCCGTAATAAGTCCCCCGATACCAAAAGTTACTAAACCTACAGCAACCCCATAGCCGATTTTCCTCTTGTATTCCTTCTTTGATTCTTCACTCATGACTTCGATGTGTTTCACCTTGGAAACCTTTTCCATCTTATCATCTTCTGTTATCATGCGGAGAACTCCCCCGCTTATTGCGGCAGACTTCCAAGGACCTCCAAGAATCTCAATTTTCATAGTGAGAGATTATAGCACAAGGCTGTTAATCTTGACAGAGGAACTTTGAGCTATTCAGAGCAACTGTTAAAAAAATCCCCTAAATTCGGAAAACTTTTTTTACTTTTAATTCCCTCTAATTATTGACTTTTTCGTATTATTAGGTATATTTAGTACCATAATAAACAGGAAGTCAAATGAGTAAAACGACCATAAGCGAATACACCTTTCTAGAGAGATTCAACACAGAGGAAAAGGCTGTTGAATTTTTTGAGATGTTGAGATGGAAGAACGGAAGAACCTGACCTAGCTGCGGAGGAATTGACGGCTTGACGGGGCTAAAGAGAAATTGATAAGGTTTTAGCGTGGAGATTTTCAAACAGTTATTACAAAAAGTCCTTTGGCAAGTTGTTGTTTCCTTGATCGTAGGGGGGTTGGTTGCTACGTTACAGAAGCTAAAATACGGGGTTATCACCACCCTCATCTTCTTCTTAGTTTTATCAGCCCTTGCCTATTTTTTTCCACCAAAACACCCAAAAGAAGCTGCTCCTTATTTCACTTTTCAGCAAGCTGAAATGATAATGGAAGAAGGAAAATCTGTTGAACTTCGTGTAGATGTCGCAAATAATACAGATTCGGTTGCAGAGAATATAGTTACCGGTATCTTGGTTCTTGAAGGGTCTCTTGATCAAGATATAGAACCCCTGTATAGAGGTAAGATATTACACGCAAATGCCGAGGGACCCGGTGGGAGGTTCGAGCATGTCGTCCGGTTTGAACTTGGAGCAGTCCCGCCCCCGTTGTTCGTAGTGTTTGAAGCTCAATATACGGGAGGCAACAACAAGAAAACCGACTCACAGGTAGAGTTTCTAAAAGTGGTATCTGGTCCCGGAACCATAAAAAACGTTATTGCAGCCGAGGCCCACGAAAAGGACAAGATAAAGGAATATCTGCGAGAACGTGAAAACAGCGTGTCGCTTCCTTTTTAATCCTCTCAAAAACAAAGCAGAGATTTTTATTTATGTATGTAATTCCCTAATTTTGAATACAAATAATTTGTTAAAATCGTATTTATCTTTTGTTCAACGCAAGTGAAGCCATTTCGGAAAAGAAACAAGCCAAAAAGCAGATAAAAAGCGCCGTGGCGCAAATCTCCCAACCTTCATATCATATTGTTTTCCCCTGATATAGAACAAGATTTGTCACCGCACATTTCTAAAAAACTCGTTTTTGTGTAGATTGATTAACTGCGGAACCGCGACGGTTCATCTCTTTGGAGAATAAATCCAGTGGCCGGGCCCGTACGACTGGGGCTTGCGAACCCCGCCAGGCCCGGAAGGGAGCAACGGTAGCAATAACCCCCGTGCGTTACGGATACCTGGTCGCTGGTTTTGATATCATGGCATACAGAGTACTCGCCCGTAAGTGGCGACCCCAGACTTTTGAAGACCTTATAGGTCAGGAATTCCCAGCCGTCACGCTAAGAAACTCCATCGAATCCGGAAAAATAGCCCACGCACTGCTGTTTGCCGGCCCAAGGGGGACGGGAAAAACGTCCACGGCGAGAATCGTCGCCAAGGCCATAAACTGCGAGAGAAAAGACGGGGGGAAATATCCCTGCTCAACCGACCAGTGCTCAAGTTGCGAGGGAATATCGGAAGGAAAATCCCTTGACATACAGGAAATCGACGCCGCCTCGCACACGGGCGTAGCTGACGTTCGCGAGATAATAGAGAGCGTGAAATACTCACCGGCCTCGGCAAGAAAAAAGGTCTACATAATCGACGAAGTGCACATGCTCTCCCAGTCGGCCTTTAACGCTCTTCTCAAGATAATGGAAGAGCCCCCGGAGCACGCGATCTTCATACTCGCGACCACGGAGGCGCACAAGGTTCCCCCAACTATCATGTCGCGCTGCCAGAGGTACGATTTCAAGAAAATACCCGTCGAGAAAATAAAGGAGTCGCTTGAGAAAATAACAAAGGCGGAGAAGATAAAAATCGACTCTGAAACCCTATACCTGATCGCAAGAGAATCCGAGGGAAGCATGAGGGACTCCCTGAGCCTGCTTGACCAGCTGACGGTGTCCTTTGAAGACAAAATAACCCACACAGACGTAATAGGTCTCCTGGGCATACCGGATAACGAGTCGCTCAAAAGCATCCTCAGGGCCGTTTTCGCGAAGGAGCCGGAAAAATGCGTGGAGCTTGTGCGAAACGCGGCCGCAAAGGGAATAAGCCCCAGAAGAATGGCCCAGGACATAATCTACATGTTCAGAAACCTGCTCTACCTAAAGATCTGCGGCAAGGACTTCGTTTCGGATCTTTCCCCTGACGAAAAAGACGAGCTATCAGAACTGGTGAAAAACGAGTCCACCGAAACCGTGGAGCTTCTCTTCAACATAATGATCGACGGGGGAGAGAGGATAAGGAGTTCCTTTTACCCGGAGATCGTGCTTGAGCTCGCGCTCGTAAAGATGAGCACGGTCGGGAAAGTCGAAAAAATAGACGATATTCTGAAAAGACTTGAGAGACTGTCGCCGCAGAAATCCGGCGCGGAGAAAACGCCCGGTTCCCCTGGAGGAGAGAGAAAGACCTCGGCGCGCGCCCCGGAGAAGAAAAAAAATGCACCCGCGGAAAAAGACGACGGCAAAACCGGACAAAAAGACACAGGCAAAGACAGAAAACGAGAAAAGGAAGCTTCTGAACCTCCCTCTGATACAGAAACGGCGGACGGCGGTCCCGGAAAGCAAGAGGTCGTCGACTTTGTAAACGGCAAAGACAGGTTTCTAGCAAGAAAACTGGCCCAGGCCCACCTCCTTGAAGTCAGCGGGAACCGGGTAAGCGTAAAATTCCTCAAAAACGGCATCAATCATGAAAAAGAACTTAAAAAATCAAAAACGCTTAGAGGAATACTCGAGGAAATGCTCGGCGTTGAAAAAATAAGGCTTGATATCGACACCATAAACGAAGAGGGAATTAACGGGACCGGCGGAGCTGTGAAGAAGCCTGATCCCGGGGAAGACGAGCTGGTGAACTACGCCATCCGGCAGTTTGACGCCAGCGTGATAAAAAGAAAAAATTTAAGCCAGGGGTGAAAAAAATGAAACTAGGCGGAAACATGAAAAACATCATGAAGCAGATGGGGAAGATGAAGGAGCAGATGGAGCGACTTCAGAACGAGGCCGGGGAAAAGATAGTGGAAGCTTCTTCGGGTGGCGGGATGGTTACGGTTACGGCAAAAGCAAAGGGGGAGATATCGTCAATAGTCATAGAGCCCGAGATAATAAGCGAAACCGACATTGAGATGCTCCAGGACCTCGTGACCGCCGCCGTAAACGAGGCCCTTTACAAGGGACAGGAGCTTATGAAAGACGAAGTCTCGCGCTTTACCTCCGGCATGGGGCTTCCGCCGGGGCTCATCTGAGATGGGAAGAGCGGGCCTTCCCGAGCCGATCTCAAGACTGATAGAGGAGCTTTCCAAGCTTCCGGGAATCGGCGAGAAAAACGCAACGCGCCTTGCATTTCACATATTCCGTTCATCCGAAGGCTACGCGCGCAGTCTCTCAAGCGCGATAATCAGAACCAAATCCGACGTCAGCACGTGCGGGACGTGCTATAACTTCACGGAAAAGGATCCGTGCGCAATCTGCGCGGACCCCTCAAGAGACCCGCACATTCTCTGCGTAGTTGAAGAGCCCCTTGATCTGCTCGCCATAGAGAGAAGCGGGGAGTTCCGGGGAAAATACCACGTCCTCCACGGAGTAATATCTCCTCTGGAAGGAGTGGGGCCCGAAGATCTCCGGATAAAAGAGCTTGTAACAAGAGCCGGGAGGGGGGATATAAGGGAAATAATACTCGCGACCGGCACAAACGTTGAAGGCGAAGCGACCTCGGTTTACCTCTCAAGGACGCTAAAGCCTCTCGGGATCAAGATCTCAAGAATAGCTTACGGAATACCCGTCGGCGGAGACATAGAGTACATAGACGAACTCACGCTCGGCAAAGCGCTTCGGGACAGAAAGGAAGTGTGAGGGCCCGGGCCTCAGCCGCCTCCCGGGGTTTTTCTCGACACAGCTATCGCCTCAAGAATCAGCCAGACGGCAAGAACAAGCATTATTGCCGAGAGGCTGAAAAGAAGTGTGTTGTGGAGAAAATACTTCAGGTTGAAGAATATCGAGGCCGTCGTCATCCCCACCAGAAAAACCATCGGTACAAGCGTATAGATAAACGGTTTTTTCGCTCTTCTGAGATATAGGGTTATAAGAAGCAGCGTGATTCCGGCTATCAACTGGTTTGTAGCCCCGAAAAGAGGCCAGAGCAGAAATCCGCCCGAGCCGGGCCCCTTGCCCGGAACCTGGGCGAAAAGCGCAAGCGCAAGCGGCGGCACGACGGCAAAAAACGCCCCGATATATCTGTTCTTTAGGGCTTTGATTCCGTAGGCCTCCCCAAGTTCGCCTATAACGATCCTCTGTATCCTGGCCCCGGTATCAAGGGAAGTCGCCGCGAAACTTATGACTATCACGCTTATAAGAGTGGTTCCGAGCACCTCGGGGATATGTATGGAGGTAAGAAAGCTCGAAGTTCCCATGACAAAATTCGCTATGCCTCCGCTTGACGCCGATTCCCATGAATCATAGTGCACAAGCCATTCGCTGCGCTCTATCCCGGCCGCTACCGCTAGGGTGGCTATCATGGCAAGCGTGCCCTCCCCCAGCATCCCCCCGTAACCCACGAATCTTGAGTGCGACATCCTGTCAAGCTGTTTTGAGGTGGTTCCGCTCGCAACAAGACCGTGAAATCCGCTTACCGCCCCGCACGCCACGGTTATGAAAAGAAAGGGTAGCACTGGAAGCCCGTCGGCGGCGAAGTTTATGGCGGGAGCCTGCATTTCGGGACGCGCCACCATTATCCCGGCTATAAGTACCGCGAGACCCACGAAAAGATGGATTCCGTTTATATAGTCTCTCGGCTGAAGAAGCACCCAGACGGGAAGAACCGAGGCCACAAAAGAATAGACCATAAGGATGATTACCCATGTCACCACCTGGCTTCCCATCACTTCGGGAATGGCCAGGGGAACTTTGGTTCCGCCCCAGACCATGAAGTAAAGAAGCACAAGGGCGATTAGAGAAGGCCACAGTATGGGAACCTTTTTCCTGTAGAAAAGAAACCCTATCACAAGGGCTACCAGTATCTGGAAGTTCACGGGAAGCACGCTTGCGGGAAAGCTTACGAAAAGAACCGCGATTGCGTAGGCGAAAACTGCTATCACGAAAAAGACCAGAAAGCAGACCATGAGAAGAAAAAGAGTTCTTCCCCTCGGGCTTATGAAAATGCCCGCAAGGTCTCCGACGGATCTTCCCCTGTTTCTTGCCGAGATAACAAGGGCGCCGAAATCATGAACGGCCCCGATGAAAATTGTTCCGAACACAACCCAGATAATGGCCGGAACCCATCCCCAGAAAACGGCTATGGCCGGCCCTATTATCGGCGCGGCCCCCGCTATGGACGCGAAATGGTGTCCGAAAAGGACATGCTTTCCGGCGGGCACGTAGTCCACGCCATCTCGCAACTGGTGTGCCGGGGTGGGCTCCCCGTCGCTTATCCCGTAAATTTTTTCGGAAATGAACTTCGAGTAATACCTGTATCCGAGCAGGTAAAGAGCTATTACGACTATCGCTATTAAGGCTGCATTCATCGAAGTGTTCCCCGAAATCAGAAAATCGCGGGTTCAATCATTATAAAGAAAAAACCACGGGACAGAAACCGCACTACCCTCAATCGAAATTCTTCCGCATGTGTTCGTTCACCTCATCCCATCTGCCGTAAAGAGCGGAAAGTTTTGCCTCAAGTTCGCCGAATCGCCTTGTTTTCTCTTCCCAGTCAGCGTCTTCGGCAAGAGCTTGGGGGTTCGCGAGAAGTTTTTCCATTTCCTCTTTCTCAGTCTCGCACTCGCAGATCCTGCTCTCAAGATCCGAAAGGGCGTTTTCCATCTGCTTTTTCGAAAGAAGCGTCCAGTTCTCCATGTTCTCTATGCCCTTTTCGCGAAGCTCCCTGTAAAGCCGGTTGCGCCGCTCCGCCTCAAGGGCTTTTGAAGATTTCCCCCTGGGTGCGTCGTTGGGCATTTCGGCAGAAACCTGCTTGTCGTCAGAGTCTCGGGCTTTTTTCTCGAGGAATTCCGAGTAGTTGCCGATAAACATCTCAACCTCCCCTCCCTCCACGTACCATATCCCGGTTACGAGGCTGTCAATGAAATACCTGTCGTGGCTTATCAGAAGAAAAGTGCCGGAATACTCCTCCAGAGCGCGGCGAAGCACTTCCCTAGACGCCATGTCGAGGTGGTTTGTGGGCTCGTCGAGAACCAGAAAATTTGAGCGGGAAACCAGTATCTTAAGAAGTGACAGACGGCTTTTCTCGCCCCCTGAGAGAACCGAGACCTTTTTGGTTATATCAGAAGCGCCGAAAAGAAACGAGCCGAGAAGGGTTCTCGCCTCGGTCTGGGAGAAAAGGGGATAAGCTCCGATGAATTCTTCGTAAACCGTGCTTTTCGGATTAAGCATCTCGTCCTGGTTCTGCGCGTAGTAGCCCAGGGTTACGTTATGGCCGAGGCGGCTTTGGCCGGAGAAGCTCTCCACCCCGGCAATCATCTTGCAGAGGGTGGTCTTCCCCTCGCCGTTTCTCCCGGTAACGGCTATCCTGTCTCCCCTCTCCACGCGAAGCGCGGGACAGTCCTGGAAAACGATGTTTCCCGCACCTGTGGAAGTTTCGTACTTCTTTGAGAAATCACTTATTTCGTATACTACGCGCCCCGCGCGCTCGGGGGCGGGAAAATCAAACTCAAGGGTTTTGCGGGTTTCCGGCGACGGCGCTTCGGGCTCCATTTTCTCGAGCATTTTTATCCTGCTCTGCACCTGTTTTGCCTTTGAAGCCTTGTACCTGAACCGCTCTATGAAACGGCGTTGCGCGCGGAGTTTTTTCTCCCGGTTCTTAGCGGTTGCCTCAGCGACCGCCGCGACCTGCTCTTTTTTCTCAAGGTAAGAGGAATAATCGCCCCGAAACTCCCTTATCACCCCGCCTTCAAGCTCCGCTACCGTATCAACCATACGGTCAAGCAGGTATTTGTCGTGGGACACCAGAACCACTGTTCCGCGGTAGTTTCCAAGGTATCCCTCAAGCCACTCGATACTTTTTATGTCGAGATGATTCGTCGGCTCATCAAGAAGAAGCACTTGGGGTTCTAAAAGAAGTATCCTCGCGAGTTCAACCCGCATCTTCCAGCCGCCCGAGAGAGAAGAAACCTTCTGGGAGAGTTGCTCCCCCGTAAAACCCAGCCCGAACAGGATTTTCTCAGCCTCGTGAGCGGGTTTCTCGGAACTGTCTTCGCCTTCGCCGCGGTCGCTTGCGCGGGCCGCAGAAAGCACCGTAAGATTGCCCGTGCGCAAGTCCATTATCTGCGGGAGATAGCCCACGGTCAGCGCGGAGGGAACTGAGACCTCTCCCTTTTCCGATTCCATGAGTCCCGTTACTACCTCAAGCAGAGTAGTCTTGCCCGAGCCGTTTGGACCCACAAGGCCGTATTTTCTTCCTTTTTTGATGCCCCAATCAAGGTTTCGGAAAAGTTCCTTACCAGCAAAGGAATGACATATGCCTGATAGACTGATCATCTCGACAAAAACGAAAAGAAACCTGATACTATTTCCCGGCGATACTCGCTTCGCTCGCCGACTGCGGATAATGAAGGCACCGAAAAAGCTATCTAAAAAATCGACGGCATTCCAGATATGCCATTCGATAACCGAGGTCGAAAAAAAAGAATACGATTCCATTCAGCCGGATAACAACCCCTTTTTTGAATTCAATTTTCTCTTCGCCCTGGAAAAATCCGGATGCATTGGTCCCGGCACTGGATGGGAGCCGCGCCACCTTCTGCTGCGCGAAGAGGGACGTCTCATCGGGGCGGTCACGTTCTATCTTAAGACCGATTCCTACGGCGAGTACATATTCGACTGGGAGTGGGCGCGGGCTTATCAGGACGCCGGGCTAAGCTACTATCCAAAGGCGGTTGTAGGAGTGCCGTTCACCCCGGCGACCGGCCCGAGAATAATCGTGCGCAAAGATTACGATTACGAAACCTGCGGGCGGGCGCTTATAGAGAAACTGGTTGAGATATGTTCTATTAAGAGCCTCTCTTCAATACATTTTCTCTTCGTAACCGCAAAAGAGCAGGAACTGCTTTCTGACTGCGGATTTCTCCCAAGACTCACTCACCAGTACCACTGGCATAACTCTGACTACCTCTGTTTCGATAACTTCCTCGGTGACCTCCGCTCGGGGAGAAGAAAACAGATAAAGAAGGAGAAACGCCGTCTCGGTGATCTGGGCATAGAGGTCTCGGTCTTCGAGAAAGAACAGATACGCCGCGAGCACATAGACTGCATCTGGGAATTCTACGTTAACACCAGTTCAAGAAAATGGGGGAGCGCTTACCTTAACAGGAAGTTTTTCGACCTGCTGTTCGAGACGTACAGGGAAAAAACCGTGCTTGTGATCGCGCGGATAGATGGCCGTCCGGTCGGCGGAACAATAAACTTCAGAAAAGGCGACAAGCTCTACGGAAGGTACTGGGGATGCAGCGTCGAGGTACCTTATCTTCACTTTGAGTGCTGCTACTACAAGCCGATAGAGTTCGCCATAAGCAACGGAATAAATGTTTTCGAGGCCGGAGCGCAGGGCGAGCACAAGTTCCTCCGCGGCTTTGAAGCGGTAGCGGTTTACAGTTCCCACCTCTTTTTCAATCCCGGGGCGCAGAGCTCAATAGACAACTTCCTTCGGGGAGAAAGACCCTACATGCGCTCGCTTATCTCGGAGTACAACAAGCACTCCCCGCTCAAGCGGGCCCGCGGTGGCAAATCGGAAAAAATCGTATAAAATATTTCGCATGTCTGAGCGCGAGAACCCAACCCACACAAGGGATCCCAAGCAGGTAGTAAAGGAGGATATCCGCGTAAAAAGGCCGGACATGTATCTCATAGTCCTGCTAAACGACGACTACACTCCGAGGGATTTTGTAGTCTGGGTTCTCATGAAGGTGTTTTTCAAGAGCGAAAACGACAGCAGACAAATAATGCTCGAGGCTCACACCAAGGGAAAAAGTGTCATCGACTGCTATACCTACGACATAGCTGCCACGAAGATCAAACAGGTAAAAGACCTTGCGGAAAAATACGAACATCCGCTAAAATGCATACTTGAAGTTCAAAAGGCGGACAGTTGACATGGTAGCATCAGAAGAACTCGAAAAAACCCTTTACCGAGCTTACCAGCAGGCAAAAGACCGTAAGCACGAGTTCATCACCCCGGAGCACATACTCCTTGAACTCACAAGAGACAAGGTCGCCGTGGAAGTACTCATAGAATGCGATGTCGACACCGGGCTTTTAGCAAACGACCTTGAGGAACACCTGAATAAGAACGTATCCTCAATCGACTCTCCCCATCTCCCAGAGCCGACCTACTCTGAAGGGAGCAAGTACATCTTCAGGGTAGCTTCGATGCACGCCGAAAGCGCGGAAAAAAAAGAGATAACCGGGGCCAATATACTGGTTGCCTTGTTCAGGGTTCCGGAATCGCACGCCGTGTATTTCCTGAATCGCCAAGGACTTACCCGTTTCGCCGTTATAAAGCATATATCCCACGGAAAAGGCGAAAACCCCGATGAACAGCAGGAAAAACCCGCAACCGCTAAGGAGCAGCCGAAGGAAGCGAAAAAGACCGAGACCAAGACTCCCCTTGAGCTTTACTGCACGAACCTGATCGAAAAAGCCCGTAACGGGAACATCGACCCGCTTATAGGAAGACAAAAAGAGGTTCAGAGGATAATCCACATTCTCTGCAAGAGAAAGAAAAACAACCCGGTGCTCGTCGGAGACGCCGGAGTGGGAAAAACGGCGATCGTCGAAGGAGTGGCTCTTCGGGTGGTTTCAGGAGAAGTTCCCGAAGCAATGAAAGACCTCAAGATACATCTTCTCAACATAGGAACCCTCACGGCCGGAACAAAATACAGGGGGGACTTCGAGGAAAGGCTTAACGCCGTGATAGACGAAACCAAGCAGGATCCGAACAACGTGCTTTTCATAGACGAGATCCACACTGTCATAGGCGCCGGAGCGGTTTCCGGCGGGAGCCTCGACGCGTCCAACATGCTGAAGCCCGCCCTTGCCGGAGGAGACATAAAATGCATAGGAACCACGACGCTTAAGGAATACAGGATCATCTTCGAGAAAGACCACGCGCTTTCAAGAAGATTTCAGAGGATAAGCGTGGATGAGCCATCGGTTGAGGACTGCGGAAAAATCCTGTTCGGACTGAAGCGCCACTACGAGGAGTACCACAACGTGAAATACTCCCGGGGAGCGATAAAAGCGTGCATAGAGCTCTCCGACAGGCACATAACGGACAGAAAGCTTCCGGACAAGGCGATTGACATTATGGACGAGGCGGGCGCCGCGGTGAAACTTCGAAATCCCGACCCCGAGATAACAAGACAGGTAAAAGTGTCCGACATGGAAAAGCTGGTGGCGAAGATCGCGAAAATACCCACGAAGTCGGTAAGAGTCGAAGACCGCAACCTGCTCCACGACCTCGGGGACAATCTTAAGAAATTCATCTACGCCCAGGACGAAGCCATAGACAAGCTCGTAAACGCCATACAGATGTCACGCGCCGGCATAGGCGAGCCGGAAAAACCAGTGGGTTCGTTCATGTTCTCGGGACCGACGGGGGTAGGCAAAACGGAGCTTGCGAAAAAACTCGCTGAGCTTATGGGAGTTGATTTCGTACGTTTTGACATGAGCGAATACATGGAAAAACACACCGTCTCCCGCCTAATAGGCTCACCGCCGGGATATGTCGGCTACGATCAGGGAGGACAGCTTACCGAGGCAATATACAAATCTCCCCATTGCGTCCTCCTGCTCGATGAAATCGAAAAAGCGCACGAAGACATATACAACATCCTGCTTCAGGTAATGGACCACGCGACACTTACGGATTCAAACGGCAGGAAGGTGGATTTTCGCCAGGTAGTTCTGATTCTGACGACGAACACCGGCTCAAGGGAAAGCATGAATAGAAATGTCGGGTTCGCCAAAAAAGAGTTTGAGGACAAAAGCCCGGAAGCCATAGACAGGTATTTTTCCCCTGAATTTCGAAACAGACTGAATGAAATCATCAGGTTTAACTCTCTTGATATAGAAATAGTAGAGAGAATAGTGGACAAGTTGATCGGAGAGCTTCAGCAGAGGCTCGTCCCGAAAAAAGTGACGATCAGTCTTACGCCCCAGGCAAGACTTTTTCTCGCCCGCAAGGGCTACGATCCCCAGTTGGGCGCAAGACCCGTGCAAAGAGTAATAAACTCCGAGATAGCGGAAAAGCTATCAAAGGAAATTCTCTTCGGAGAGCTCTCAGGCGGCGGCAAGGCGATTTTCTCCCTGAAGGGGGAAGAGATAGTTCTTCGCGCCCAGTCGGACTGAATTTCTCCCGAAGCGTACGCCGCGGCGGCGCGCGGCCAGGAAACCCATGATATCCATACGCGAAAGCGCAAACAAGATGGTTCAGTACGTTCTTCCCGAACACTCGAACAACCACGGGACCCTGCACGGCGGAATACTCATGGACTGGATCATGCTCACGGGCAGCATAACGTCCTTTAAGTTCGCAAACGGGCCCGCGGTTCTGGGAGCCACGGACAGCATAGATTTTCTTAACCCCGTAAAAATCGGGGAAATAGTGATTCTTGAAAGCTGGGTCGAGCATGTAGGAGACTCGTCCATTGAAATTGCGGTACGCGTACACTCAGAAGACGGCGACACCGAAGAAAAAAAACTTATAACCCTCTCCTACATGGCCTTTGTCGCCGTGGGTGAGGATGTGAAACCGAGAAAGATAGAGGCAAAATTGAACGCCTCCAGCACGGTCGAACGGGAACTCATTGCCCGGGCCGAGGAAAGAAAAGTGCGGAGGCTTCCGGAGATAAAGAAAAGGAAAAGCAATCTCCTCAACATAGCGGATGAGACGGAGAACACGAGGCTTATTTTCAATACCACCAAGATGGTGCTCCCGGAAGACGCCTTCTACGGAAAATTCATGTCCGTCGGAAAGCTCATGAAGTATATTGACGAGAGCGCCGCCATACTGGCGAAAAGATTCACCAAGGGAGTTCTCGTTACGGGGTCCCTTGACGATCTCTTCTTCTATTCCCCGCTTAACGTCGGAAGCCTGATCGAGTTCAAGGCGGGCATCACATATGTGGGGAAAAGATCTCTTGAACTCGCTATCAAGGTTGACTCGTATGATACCCAGACCGGAGAATCATCCCATGCGTGCACAGCGTTTCTTACCTACGTGAAAGTCGACGAAGCCGGAAATCCCGTCCTGGTTCCAGAATTCACCCCCGAAACCCCTTATGAAATCCGCCTGTGGAAAGAAGCGGAAAAAAGAAAGAAAATAAGAAAGGAAAGGGTGGATAGAACTAGGCGCTTCGCCGATGATTACCTCAACGAATACAAAAAGGTAAGTTCAAGATCAAAGAAAAAGAGTTGATCGCCTTCTCGGACGGACCCGAGAATCCGTCTTTTCCGCATCCCCGGAGCAGGCATGCAGACACAGCAGCAGAATGAAGGAAGAAATAAAAAACCAGGCAATAGGAATTTTTGATTCGGGGATAGGAGGACTCACGGTCTCAAAGGAGATAATGAATCTTCTTTGCGAAGAGAACATCGTATATCTCGGCGACACCGCCAGGGTTCCCTATGGAACAAAATCCCGGAGAACCGTAAAAAAATACGTTGAGAGCACCACGAATTTCCTTCTCTCAAAAAACATAAAGCTTCTGGTAGTGGCGTGTAACACCGCATCGGCGTACGCAATAGAAATGCTTAAGGAGAACCTGGAAATCCCAGTTGTTGGCGTCGTCGAACCTGGGGCGAAAAGAGCCTCGGAGCTCACCGCCAACGGAAAGATAGGGGTGATAGGAACCCAGGCGACCATAAAAAGCGGCTCCTACGAGAAGAAACTGCGTGAGATCTGCTCCTCCCCGATCGAGATATACTCAAAGCCCTGCCCGCTTTTCGTCCCGCTTGCAGAAGAAGGGTGGGAAAATGACGAGACCACCGCTTTAGTAGCCGAAAAATACCTCGGAGACCTCAGGAAATCCGAAATAGACGTGCTGATACTCGGCTGCACTCACTACCCTATTCTTAAAAACACGATCGCCGGGGTTATGGGTGAGAAGATAAGACTCGTTGACTCGGCTGAGGAGACCGCAAAGCAGACTGAGAACATACTCAGGACTCAGGGACTTCTGAGAGAAGACGGCAAAGCGCGGGAGATGTCGTTTTACCTTACCGACGATTCGGAAACCTTTACCTCAATCGCATCCAGATTCCTCGGCAGACCCATGGAAAAAGCTGAAGTCGTCGATATAGTGTAACAGGCGGTTACTCGGACAAGGCTTTTTTTAGCTCTTCTGTAAGCGGAGGAAGAACCTGAAAAAGGTCTCCGCAGATTCCATAATCCGACTTCGCGAAAATCGGAGCTTCCGGATCCTTGTTTATCGAAACTATTACTTTTGACGAGCCCATGCCGGAGAAATGCTGCACTGACCCGGATATGGCGACCGCGACGTAAAGCACGGGAGAAACCGCCTTGCCCGTCTGGCCTACCTGCATGTCATAAGGACAGTATCCCGCGTCGACCGCGGCCCTTGTAGCTCCCGCGGCAGCACCCAGCAGATCCGCGAGATCGTATATGTAATTGAAGTTCTCCTCGCTCGCAAGACCCCTGCCGCCGGAAACCACTCTCTCGGCCTCGGTAAGCTCAGGCCGGTCAGATTCCTTGGTTTTCATCTCAAGCACTTTGATCCTTATGTCGGCATCCGTAACTCCCGTATCCTCGTTCACTACCTGCCCCGCGCCGGCGGATTCCTCTTCCTTAAAGGAATTGGGCCTTACGGTGGCTATCATCGCGCTTCCGTCGCCGCTGAATTCCTGGGTGGATATCGCTCTGCTCGAGTGGGAATATCTCTTTATCTTCAGTCTTCCGTCATCGGTCATGCCTATATCAACGCAGTCCATGGCAAGCCCCGAACCCACGCCCGAAGCAACCCTTGGCATGTAATCCTCCGCAAAAGCCGTGTTGCCGGAGAGCACAACCGCGGGAGAGTGTTTCTTTATAAGTTCGCAAAGGGACTTTACGTAACCGTCAGGATTAAAATCCTTGAGATTGGTATTGTCGACCACGTAGATTTTCTCCGCTCCGTAGCTTGCAAGCTCAGAAGCCTTCTCCGAAACGCCGCTTCCGAGCAGCACCGCGCAGACCGGACCCCCAAGTTTTTTTCTGGCCTCGGAAAGAACCTCAAACGTCACCTTTCTTACCTGTCCATCGGCCTTGATATCAGCAACAACCCAGATTTCACTACTCATTATAATTCAAGCCTCCTAGCGATACTTTCTGATAAAGCGATCCCGGATATCCCGGATCATATGACTTTCGCGTCATCCCTTAAAAGCTTAACAAGCTCTTTTGCGGACTCGGCAATCTCATCTCCCTTAACCGTGGTCTCGTCACTTCCCTTTATGATTCTCAGTTTTCTCTCCACCTCGGGAACCTCAAGACTGACCGTTTTTATCTTTGCCCCGGATTTGCCCACTGCATCCCTGCCAATACCAAGAGAACCGAAATCCACATCATCAAGAGAAACTGTTTTCATAGGTTTTCTCTTCGCCTTCATTATGTTCGGAACAGACGCGTAGCGGGGCTCGTTCATGGCATCGGGACAGGTGATAAGGGCAGGAAGGGGAACCTCGACGGAAACGCTCCCGCCATCAATCTCTTTCTGGCAGACGAGTTTTTTCTCATCAGGCTTTACGTTAATCACCTTGCTTACAAGCGCAAGATGCGGAATTCCCAGCTCCTCGGCTATCTGTATGCCAACCTGTACGGATTCTTCGTCAATAATCTTCATTCCCGTGAAAATCAGGTCTACACCTTCAATCTTCCCGAGTTCCGACGCGACAAGCTTCGAAATGACAAGGGAATCCACGGTTTCCCCGAGAGCTTCATCCGAGACATGCACCGCGGAATCGGCGCCCATCGCAAGCCCTTGGAGCAAAGCCTGTGAAGCGCGTTGCGGGCCCGCGGTAATGAGGACAACTTCTCCCCCGTATGCTTCCTTGGTCTTGATGGCCTCCTCAACGGCAAACTCATCGTAGGGGTTCATGATCCACTTCATACCCTCTGTGTCTATGGAATTTCCTGAGGAATCGACTTTTATTCTTGCCTCAGTGTCCTGCGTCTGTGTTATAAAAACCACTATCTTCACCTGGTACTACCTCCATGCTGGACTGATTTAATAGAGATGAAATTTAAGGAAAAAGCAGCAGAAGAGCTGACTCCTTAGCTAAGCGTATGATTATAAATACTAGGGAGTTGCTGTCAAGGACAAGAGACCCTCTGTAGAGAATACGCTATATGACCAGTTTTTGAGTTAATTAACTCCCTACAACTGGTTCCCCCCTTGCATCGCCGGTAACTCCTGTTAAAATACCAACTGGTTGGTAGTTACCAACCGATCGGTTCCGATTTCAGATTGGATATTTCAAATGAAGAGAACTGGAACATGATGGATTCAGAATCGTTGCCGAAAGCAAAACGGCTGTCCATAAAGGGCTATAAACCTTCTCTACCCCCCCCCTATTTTTCCTCTAAAGCTTCGCATGGCACAGCCGGGAGGAAGGCGAATGAGTTTCCCTCTCTCCGCTCTTAAGAGTGCTCTTGTCTGCCTTGCCCTGGCGTTTTTCGTCTTTGCGGGAAACGCAGAGGCACAGATAACCTGTCCATACACGTTGCCCGATTCGCCAACGGACGAGGATATACTTAAGCTGTTTTACTGCGCCACCGGTGGCAGTGACACCAGTACCACTGGGTGGAAAACAAACAACTGGGGAAGCGGTACGCTTAATACTTGGAATGGTGTTACTGCGTCTTCCGGACAAGTCTCTCAACTGAATCTTAGAGACTACAATCTAAGCGGGGCTATTCCCTCGGAACTCGGAAGCCTGAGCAACCTGACATACCTGAATCTTAGCGCGAATCCCGGGTTAAGTGGGTCTATTCCCTCGGAACTCGGAAGCCTGAGCAACCTGACATACCTGAATCTTAGCGGGAACACCGTGTTAGTCAGGTCTATGTTAAGCGGGTCTATTCCCCCGGAACTCGGCAACCTGACAAGCCTGACAGAACTATACCTTAACAATAACCGGCTAAGCGGGGCTATTCCCCCGGAACTCGGCAAACTGAGCAAACTGACAAGACTTCGACTTAACTACAACCAGCTAAGCGGGGCTATTCCCTCGCAACTCGGCAACCTGAGCAGCCTGACAGAACTAAACCTTAACAATAACCGGCTAAGCGGGGCTATTCCCTCGAATCTCGGAAACCTGGGCAGCCTGACAAGCCTGAAGCTTGACAACAACAATCTAAGCGGGGCTATTCCCTCGCAACTCGGCAACCTGAGCAGCCTGATAGAACTAAACCTTGACAATAACCGGCTAAGCGGGGCTATTCCCTCGAATCTCGGAAGCCTGAGCAACCTGAGCACCCTGAGGCTTAACGACAACAATCTAGGCGGGGCTATTCCCTCGCAACTCGGCGACCTGAGCAAACTGACAAACCTGCTTCTTTACCGGAACCGGCTAAGCGGGGCTATTCCCTCGGATCTCGGCAAACTGAGCAGACTAGGTGTCCTCCAGCTTAACAATAACCAACTAAGCGGGGCTATTCCCACGGAACTCGGCGACCTGAGCAGCCTGAGGATCCTCCATCTTAACAATAATCAGCTAAGCGAGGCTATTCCCTCGAATCTCGAAAACCTGAGCAGCCTGACAAACCTGGATCTTAGCTACAACCAGCTAAGCGAGGCTATTCCCGCTATTCCCTCGCAACCCGGCAAACTGAGCAGCCTGACAGAACTAAAGCTTAACAATAACAAGCTAAGCGGGGCTATTCCCCCGGAACTCGGAAGCCTGACCAATCTGTTCTATCTGTACCTTAACGACAACCAGTTAAGCGGGGCTATTCCCTCGCAATTCGAAAGCCTGACCAATCTGTATGTCCTCTATCTTCACCGGAACCAGCTAAGCGGGGCTATTCCCACGCAACTCGGCAGCCTGACCAACCTGTTCTATCTGATTCTTCACCAGAACCAGCTAAGCGGGGCTATTCCCACGCAACTCGGCAGCCTGACCAACCTGCTCTATCTGTACCTTAACGACAACCAGTTAAGCGGGGCTATCCCCACGCAACTCGGCAGCCTGGCCAACCTGCAGCGCCTCTATCTTCACCGGAACCAGCTAAGCGGGGCTATTCCCTCGGATCTCGGCAGCCTGGCCAACCTACAGCACCTTTATCTCCACGACAACCAGTTAAGCGGGACTATCCCCACGCATCTCGGCAGCCTGGCCTACCTTCAGGAGCTCGGCTTCTGGGGCAATTCGCAGTTGACATGGACCGGCATCTCCACAGCACTTGGCCAAAAAGTTGACCGGGCCGCGCTACGTGGTCTCTACGAGGAAAACAACGGCGGGAACTGGAGGAACAAGAAGAACTGGTTATCAGGGAACCCTGTCTCTTCATGGCAGGGGGTTATGACCAATGACGATGGCCGAGTGTCGGAGCTGAATCTTGCCAACAACGGACTGACCGGGGAAATTACGAACGCGCTTGAGGCTCTTGGAGGTCTTCGGAGACTTGATCTCTCCTATAACCGCTCGCTGAGCGGGACGCTTCCCGCGCGTCTTCCCGATGTATGGCTCCAGCCCCTTGTAAACAATCGCTACGTGCATGTAGATATAAGCTGTACGCGCGTGTCCCTGCCTGCGGATCCGGCTTTTAAGCAATGGATAGATAATTTTGATAGAGTTGACTTCCGACAGCAGCCATGTCCACCACCTCCGTCGCCCCCACCACCACCTCCGTCGCCCCCACCCCCACCTCCGCCTCCGCCCGCTTCCATTGAGGACCCAGAAGGGGTTTTGCACAGTACGAAAGAAAACGCGGAGGGGAATTTCCCCCTTGCCCCGGTCGGGGAAGGAAGCTTCAGTTACGGGGACAGGACCATTGATATTTCCATCGAGCGGGATGAAGTTCCGTCATCCACCAGCAATCCCGCGATAATCGTGCCCCCCGAAATTCTTGACCGCGTCGAGGGGATAACCTTCGAGCTTTCAGAAGTTTCTCAGGAGAACCCTCCCTCAGGGTTTCGCCTAGGCGGCCTTGTGGCGGAAATAGATCTGGTGGGAGTCACACTTTCGGAGGGAGAAACCGTGGAGGTGTGCCTGCCATCGACCGGGGACGAGGGGCAAGGTCTTTACCATTACGACGAAGTGTCAGGGGAGTGGGAGCTTATTGGGTCAAGTCTGAAGACGGTTGGAGGAGTGCAGATGGTCTGCGGCGAGACGGACGCGTTGTCCCTGTTCGGAATTTTCGTTCCCGTCATTGAGTCAGCGGAAGGGGTTTCGCACAGTGAAAACGCAGAGGATGGTTTTTCTCTTACTCCTCTTGGAGAAGGAGGGTACATAGTTTACGGTAACAGGACAGTAGATCTTTCCGTTACCGGGGATGTGGATCCCTCGTCCGACGATCCGGCGGTGATCGTACCCCGCAATGTTCTTAACCGTGTCCGGGAGATCACCTTCGAGCTTTCAGAAGTCTCTCCGCACACCCCGCCTCCGGGGCTTCGTCTTGAGGGTTTCGCTGTGGAAGTGGATCTGGGAGTCACGCTTGGAGCGGAAGAGGCTGTGGCGGTGTGTCTGCCGTCTACCGGGGGCGATATTTATCGTTACAACGAGGTGTCAGAAGAGTGGGAGCTTCTTGAGTCTCGGCCGGAGAGGGTTAACGGAAAGGATGTTGTCTGCGCAGAGACGGACGCGGTTTCCCTGGTCGGGGTTTTCGTGGTGGAGGAAACGGAAACGGGAGGGTGCGTTATTGCCTCAGCGAACGGGGAAAGGACAGTCCGGTGGCAGGGAGCCCTGTTTAACCTTCTCCTGACCATATCCGTGCTGCTTCTTCTTCCGGGGATGAGCAAGCTTGGGGTTTATGACAGGGAGTCGGAGTCTGGATGAAGTAGCGATTTCAAATCAATTGAGGCTGATTTGAAAAGAGAAGGAATTCCAGACAACTAAAAAACTCAAAATCCGGTCATTTTAATTTGCGTCCTACAGGGCAAGAGACCCTCCTGCAGATAGTCATCTCTCGGACAAAAACCCGATTTCCACCCGCACTGCGGGTGCCCGGAATCATCGTTGTCCTAAGGCCCGGAATCCCCACTATAGATCGGTTCGATCCAGATAGTGAAAATCTGCCTGTCATCCGGCTCCCAGATGCCTTCAATTATTCTACTGAGCAAGAATTCTCAGTACGATATTCGCATTAATTAGCAGATTGTTTGACCCCGTGATGTTGCCGCCATATTATGGTATAGACTTATATGAAAATGAATCGGCATGTTTTTCGATCTGAGAAAGGAGACTCCGGAGATGAAGATCGCTGTTGGAAGTGATGAAAAAAACGCCCTCACCGATGAGGTAATAGAGGAGCTTCGCAAAAGAGACATGGAAGTTGAACTTTTCGGGCCGCTTGCGGACAAAAACGTGGAATGGGCCGAAGTCGCCGAACAGGTCGCCGAGAGGGTTTCTGAAAAAGAATGCGAACAGGGAATCCTGTTCTGCTCGACGGGAACCGGGGTAAGCATTGCCGCAAACAAGGTTCCGGGAATACGGGCGGCTTTGTGTACGGACTCAAAGACGGCCGCGGGCGCGCGTATGTGGAACGACGCGAACATACTTGCCATGAGCCTGCGCCTCGTATCCCCCGACGTAGCCAAGGAAATCCTCGACGCATGGTTCCGGAGCGAACCGGACCCTTCGGAAAGGGAAAACATAGAGAAAGTAACCGGAATCGAATCCAAGTACCGCAGCCGGGCGGACTGATCGGAAAATGGAAAGAAAAAAAGAGTACAACGTGGCAATAGCCGGCGCCACGGGCGCCGTAGGACAGGAGATGATGCAGATACTCGAGGAAAGGAATTTCCCCGTGGGAGAGCTTCGCCTTCTCGCCTCAGAGCGCTCCCGCGGGAGAAAATACAGCTTCTGCGGAAGAGATATAGCCGTCTCTGTACTCGACGAGAACTCCTTTCGTGGCATAGATATAGCGCTTTTCTCCGCGGGCTCCGAAAGAAGCAGAAAATACGCAGACAGCGCCGTTTCGAGCGGAGCGGTGGTTATTGACAACAGTTCGGCATTTCGGATGAACCCCGAAATTCCACTTGTAATACCCGAAATAAACGCCCAGGCAGCTACGCTTCACTCAAAAAAAGGAATAGTGGCGAATCCCAACTGCACGACTGCCGTAGCCCTCATGGCTCTTAAGCCAATTCATGACGTATCAAGAATAAAGAGGGTGGTAGCGACGAGCTTTCAGGCGGTCTCGGGAGCGGGAGCCGGCGGAATAGCGGAGCTTGAAAGCCAGGTGCGAAGCTGGTCCGAGAGTGAAGAGCCCCCGCAGGAAACAAACACGTTTCCCCACCAGATAGCCTTTAACGTGATTCCGCACATAGACTCTTTTACGGAGAGCGGCTACACGAAGGAAGAGATGAAGCTCCACAACGAAACGCGTAAGATACTGGGGGATGACTCTATACTCCTCACGGCGACAACCGTGAGGGTTCCGGTTTTCCGCTCCCACTCGGTTTCACTTAACCTGGAAACGGAAAGAAAAGTGACCGTGGAGGAGGCAAGGGAGGCCATCAGGAATTTCCCCGGAGTCTCGCTCGTTGACGACCCGGAAAATTCCGACTACCCGATGCCGGTTGAGAGTTCGGGAAAAGACAACTGCTTCGTAGGAAGAATCAGGGAGGATTACACGGTCAAAAACGGTCTTTCTCTCTGGGTGAGCGGAGACCAGCTAAGAAAGGGGGCCGCGCTTAACGCCGTGCAGATAGCCGAGCTTCTGGTTAAAAACCATGTCTGATACAGGTATCTTGAAAAAGCTTTCGGATTTTTTCCTCGCGCCGCCGAAGATTGATCCCGATGAACTAAAAGAGCTGCTCGGGGAAGACGATCCCGTGCTGCTCACGGTTCCGGCCCTCAGCTGCACGTACAAGCCGAGGGCCTGGGTAGACAGAAACACTTTCTTCAGAAGCATGCTGATGCTCACAAAAAAAAGGGTCCTGATACTTAAAAACAGTTCGAAAGTGAACGTCCTCCGAGACATAGAGCTTAACTCCATAACACATCACAAGTTCGGTTCCACCAAGAGCAAGGGGCTGAAGCTTGAAATAAAAACAGTCGACGCGGAAGATGTGATAATGTTTCATCAGCAGTACAGAAAGGAGTTTGAGGAGCTTTCCGGGAAATTCGAAGAGGCCATGGCGCAGGCACTTGAACTTTCCGCGGGAGGTGGAGAGACTCTTTTCTGCATGCACTGCGGGGTAAAAATCCCCGCGACAAGCGTCTTCTGTTCTTCCTGCGGGAAGAAAGTTAGGGTATAGGCCTTTTGGAACGGAGAAAAAATTGATACAAGGTTCGATAGTAGCGATAGTAACGCCGTTTAGTGACGGCGCCGTTGACTACGGGCGGCTCGAAGAGTTAATAGAGTTCCACATAGAAAGCGGAACCCACGGCATAGTTCCGGTCGGAACCACCGGAGAATCCCCCACCCTCTCTCACGCAGAGCACGAAGAAGTAATAAAATTCACCGTGGAGACGGTAAAGCAGAGGATTCCCGTGGTCGCGGGTACCGGGTCAAACAGCACCGAGGAAGCCCTGCGACTCACGAAATTCGCGGAGCAGGCCGGTGCGGACGCTGCCCTGGTGGTAACTCCTTACTACAACAAGCCCACCCAGGAAGGCGTCTATCGCCATTTCCGTGCCATTGCCGACGAGACATCTGTTCCCCTGATACTCTACAACGTGCCTGGACGCACTGTAGTAAACATAGAACCGGAAACCGTGGAGAGGCTGTTTTGCGACTGCGAGAGCATAATCGGCATCAAGGAAGCCTCGGGCTCGCTTGAGCAGGCAAGCAGAATTATTTTTCTCTGCGGAGAGGACCTGATCCTTCTCTCGGGAGACGACGCGGTTAACTATCCTCTTTTAGCAGTCGGGGGCAAGGGTTTCATAAGCGTAACAGCGAACATAGTCCCCACAGACGTATCGGAAATGTACAATTCTTTTGCCAAGGGGGAATTTGAGAAGGCTAAGGAGCTTCACTACCGCCTTCTTCCGCTGAACAGGGTCCTGTTTGTGGAATCAAACCCGATACCCGTAAAGGCCGCCTTGGCGGTTATGGAGAAAATCAGCCCCGAGATAAGAGCCCCGCTTTATGAGCTTTCGGGAGAAAATCTCGAAAAGCTTAAAAGAGAACTGCAAAACTACGGGCTTACATAACACAGAAATTGCCTGAATCAGACTGTCTTATAAATACCGAGAATGGAATCCTAAGATCCGGCAGGATCGTGGCCGGCGTCGACGAAGCCGGAAGAGGATGTCTTGCGGGACCGGTAGTGGCGGGTGCCGTAATACTCGATGAGACCCGGCCGATTCACGGACTCAGGGACTCCAAGGAACTTTCCGAGAGAAAGCGAAACGAGCTTTTCGAACAGATCCGGGAAAGGGCCCTCGCCTACTCAGTCGGCATGACCGCGGCTGAGGAGATCGACCGCATAAATATCCTGCAGGCGGCGCTTCTCGCGATGGAAAAGGCCGTTTTGGCCCTGCAAAAAGAACCGGACTGCATCCTGATAGACGGCAACTCGAAGACCTCCCTCCCGATCGAGCAAAAGGCTATAGTCAAGGGTGACTCAAAGTGCGCTTCCATAGCCGCCGCTTCAATTGTCGCGAAAGTTACAAGAGACCGCATCATGACCGAGATTGAAAGGGAGTATCCCGGATACGGTTTTTCCCGTCACAAGGGATATCCGACAAAGGAACATCTCGGCGCCCTGCGAAATCTGGGACCCTGCCCAATACATAGAAAATCCTTTAAAGGTGTCCTATAACTGATTGACATAATTATATCTTGACTTTTTCTCGCTGTTGAAATGATAATATAACTATGTCTCAAATGCTTTCAGATCTGTCTTTGCCGGACAAGCTTTATTTCAAGATAGGTGAAGTAAGCGAGATCATAGGAGTAAAGCCTTATGTCCTGAGGTACTGGGAAACCGAGTTCAAAGAGGTAAAGCCCATCAGGAGGAAGTCCCAGAGGCTCTACGACAAGGACACGATTTACCTCTTCCACAAGATAAAACACCTGCTTCACGATCAGAAATTCACCATAGCCGGAGTGCAGAAAAGACTCAGGGACGAAAAAAGCGGAAGCGGCGACATATCCCCCCTCTACACGGACAAGCTCCTGTTGCGCGAAATTCTAAATGAGTTAAAATCCCTGAGAAAGGATCTCTAGACGGGCCATGCCGTGTCCCGTTCGCTTCTGATCCAGCTTCTATTCATACGGGGTGTGGCGCAGTTGGTAGCGCACCGGTCTGGGGGACCGGGGGTCACCGGTTCAAGTCCGGTCACCCCGACCAAACCAAGTCCACAAGTTCAGTTCCAAGCCAAACTCCGTTGTTTTTGCGGCTTTCCCCCCGTACCGGAACAGGCTGTTGCGAGAAATCCCTGATGGGTTAAAATCTAGCCGGAACTTTTTATTCGGGGTGTAGCGCAGCTTGGTAGCGCACCGGCTTCGGGAGCCGGGGGTCACCGGTTCAAATCCGGTCACCCCGACCATTCCCAGACATGAAAACCAAGATACTGCTCTCAAACGATGACGGGGTAAACTCAGAAGGCCTAAAAGCCCTTGGAGACGCTCTGTCTCACCTTGGAGAGGTCTACACGGTAGCTCCTGACCGCGACCAAAGCGCTTCAAGCCACTCGCTCAATCTCATGAGGCCTCTCAGAATTGAAGAAATCTCAGAAAGAGTATTCTCCGTGGACGGAACTCCCACGGATTGCGTGAATCTCGCCGTAAACGGAATTCTGGGCGAGAGGAAACCCGACCTCCTGGTATCCGGAATAAACATGGCCGCCAACATGGGAGATGACATAACGTATTCGGGAACCGTAAGCGCCGCGATAGAGGCGACCCTCATGAAAATCCCTGCCATAGCGGTATCGCTTGCGGCGAAAAAGAACTTCCTGTTCTCAACCGCCGCCCATTACTCGAGAGTGGCAGCGGAATTCGTTCTTAAAACCGGCCTTCCCGAGAACACCCTGCTAAACGTTAACGTGCCCAACCTCCCCCTCGAAAAAATAAAGGGAATCAAGATTACGCGCCAGGGAAAAAGAGTCTATCAGGCCCCGATAGTGGAAAAAACCGATCCCAGAGGAAAAAAATATTACTGGATAGGCGGGAACGAACTTGATTCCCTGAGAATTAAGAACTCTGACATAGTGTCGGTTCTTGAAGGCTACGTGTCCATAACCCCCATAAAGCTTGATATGACCGATTACGAGTACCTCGAAGAGCTCAGAAAAAAATTAGAGAATCATGCTTAGAAGCCTCTACGACTGGATTTTGGGCTGGGCGGACAAAAAGCATGGTCCCTTCGCGCTTTCCCTTGTTTCCTTCACGGAAGCGTCTTTTTTTCCCATACCCCCCGACCCGCTTCTTATGGCACTTTGTCTCGGAAACCCGCGGAAATCATACCGTTTCGCTCTTTACTGCTCCGTTTTTTCCGTACTGGGAGCAGCGGCCGGGTATCTCATAGGGTACTGGATCTGGGAACTCGTCGGCGGTTTCTTTTTCTCTCACATAATAAACGCGGAGACATTCGCCATCGTAGGCGACAAATATTCGGAGAACGCGTTTGAAGCCGTTTTGGCCGCGGCCTTCACTCCCATACCTTTTAAGGCGTTTACCGTGACGGCGGGAGTCTTCAAGGTCGATTTCCTGGCATTCATCGCCGCCTGCGCTGTGGGGAGAACGGCCAGATTCGCGATAATTGCCTTCCTTCTTTCAGTTTTCGGAGCGAGAGTAAAGTTGCTTATCGACAAATACTTCAACATATTTACGGTTATATTTTTCATACTGCTTTTGGTTGGGGTATTGCTTCTAAAAAAACTGGGCTGAAGTACCTGGCAAAAGTTTCGCGTACATGCGGATACAGAAGATGATTTGTTAGCACGCAACTTGAGACGTAAAAACATATATGTTTCATAAAGACCTGGTTTCAAGCCATATAACGCATACAGATTATGAGCGCTAGAAAAGTCGTTTTAATCCCGGGAGACGGTATCGGTCCGGAAATTGCCGAAGCGACAAAGAACGTCATCGCTGCTTCCGGAGCCAAGATCGAATGGGTCATAAGAGCGGCCGGCGTGTCGGCTATCGAGAAACATCGGGAAGTCCTGCCGGAAGTCACTCTGGAAGCCATAAGAGAGCATAAAATCGCACTCAAGGGCCCATGCACGACCCCCATAGGAGAAGGGTTTTCATCGGTAAACGTCGAACTCAGAAAAAAACTTGATCTGTATGCGGCCGTAAGGCCGGTAAGGAGCATTGAAGGCGTAAAGACCAGATTCTCCGACGTTAACATAGTCATTGTGCGCGAGAACACCGAAGGCCTTTACAGCGGCGTTGAAAACACGGTCTCTCCCGGGGTCGTGATGAGCATGAAAGTCGCAACCGAAAGATCATGCGAGAGGATCGCCAGATGGGCTTTTGAGTATGCGACAAGAAGAGACAGAAAAAAAGTCACCGTGTTCCACAAGGCCAATATAATGAAGATTACAGACGGTCTTTTTATCAAGAAATCAAGGGAAGCAAGCGAGCAGTACCCGGATATCGAGTATGAAGAATACATCATAGACGCTGGGTGCATGAGACTGGTTCAGGACCCGGTCCGGTTTGACATCCTGCTGCTTGAAAATCTTTACGGCGACGTGATGAGTGACCTCTGCGCCGGCCTTGTCGGAGGACTGGGTGTCGTTCCCGGCGCCAACATAGGTGATGAATACTCGGTCTTTGAAGCGGTGCACGGGTCGGCGCCGGATATAGCGGGACTTGAAATAGCAAACCCGCTCGCTCTAATAATGTCAGCTGTAATGATGCTTAGATATCTGGCCGACTCAGAGGGAAGAGAGGATATGAGAGTGGCTGCCGACAAAATAAAAACAGCTTACAACATAGCCCTTTCAAACGGCGACGCGACCCGGGACCTGGGAGGCAGCCTGAAAACGGCTGATTTTGCCAGGGTTCTTATACAGAATATACTGAAAATATAAACAGGATCCGCCAAGCGTGCGACCAGACGTCGGTAAACTCCGATGAACAGGAACAAAAAAGTCCCCTTTCCGGTTTTTCTTTTGATTTCAGCCGTACTGAATCTGGTACTGATCCAGCTTCTCTTCGCGAAGATTCTGCCCGACCCCGAAAGTCTTGAGTCCCAGCTTGAGAGAACATATATAGAACTTATCGAATTACCCATTACTGAAGAGACAGAACCCCCGGACAAACCGTCAAGGCTTGCGGATAGATCCCACCGGGCGGAAAAAGAGACCACGATAGATGACACAACGAAGCTCTCAAGATCCATTCCCAAAACGACAAAGAAGAGCACGCCGAAAAGAAAACCCGCAGGAGCCGTTCAACCCGGGGAACAAGAAAAGAGCCAGGAAAGATTCTCCCCTGAAAAAGACCGGATCGCCATGATACCCGAAGGAGAAAGAAACAAGCCTGAGAAAAGAAAGGCTAATCCCAACGAACTGCCCGCAAACAACCCCAGTGCCTCCGCTTCGCAGATGGTCAACCCTCGTATAGTGGACGTTCCCTTTGACTACAATACCGAAGAGCAGCTCCTCGGCGCCAAAAATGCTGAAAAAGAAATTACCGTGGATCTAAACACCACGGAATACAAATACATTTCCTATTTCACGAAGCTTAAGGAGAGAATTTACCAGGTCTGGAAGTACCCCAAGGAGTCACAGGTAAGAAGGGAACAGGGAAACGTACGGATCGTCTTCACGCTCAGAAAAGACGGATATCTTGAAAACGTGAGGATAATACAGCCTTCGGGTTTTGAGGATCTGGACAGGGAGGTGCTGCGGACAATAAGAGTAGCCTCCCCTTACAATCCTTTTCCTAAAAGTTGGGAAGAAGAAAAATTAAAGATACCAGCCACTTTCGATTACAAACTTCCAAAATGGGTAAGAAGATACTATAATTGAGCGCGCGCTTCAGAGAATGCGGACCTTTGGACCCTGGGTATCAAGGTCTCTTATCTCGCCGATAAGGTAAGCCGCCTCGGAGAGACCCCCCGCAAATGACACGGCTTCTTCGGCCTGCTCCCGCGGCAGTACCGCTATCATTCCTACCCCGCAGTTAAACGTCGAGTACATCTCGTCGCGGCTTATGTTTCCGGTTTTCATTATGAGATCGAAAACGGGAGGCTCAGGCCAGCTTTGGCTGTTGATTGCCGCAAGAAGTCCGTCGGGAATAACCCTTGAGAGGTTTCCCGGAATCCCCCCGCCCGTCACATGGGCAAGAGCCTTTACGTCGAATTTTTCGCAGAGTCCGAGGACAACTCCTGAGTATATGACCGTCGGCTCAAGAAGCTCCTCTCCAAGAGATTTTGAGAGCCCTTGGGGCTTTGAATCCATAGAGTAGCCCCCGATATCAAAAAGCGCCTTTCTTGCAAGCGAATAACCGTTTGAATGAAGACCGCCTGAAGCAAGCCCGATGACCGCGTCGCCCGGCCCTACCCGCGCACCGTCAATATATAGATCTTTTTCCACCATCCCTACACAAAAACCCGCCAGATCAAATTCCCCCTCGGCGTAAAATCCAGGCATCTCCGCCGTCTCTCCCCCCATAAGAACGCACCCCGCCTGAACACACCCCTCGCAGATACCTTTCACTACCTCAGACGCCTGCTCGGAGTTAAGTTTCGAGGTAGCCAGGTAATCAAGGAAGAACAGGGGTTTCGCGCCGCATGTGATCACATCGTTAACGCTCATGGCAACCAGGTCTATTCCTATCGTATCGAATCTACGCGCGGAAAAAGCTGTTTTTAGCTTCGTTCCGACACCATCTGTGGCGGATACAAGCATTGGTTCTCGAAAAGCGCCCGCATCAAGCGGAAAAGCGCCCGCAAAACCCCCGAGCGGGCTCACCTTCATCCCGGCGTAGGTCGACTCGACAAGAGGTTTTATAAGCCGTACGAACCTCTCGCCTTCCTCCACGTCAACACCGGCGCTTTTGTAAGTAGTTTTTTCCGACACGAAAATAAAGAAAACGTTTCTTAATCGACGACCTTCATGGACAAAATAGACACCGTCTCGACCGGAACATCTCCCGGTCTGGTCTCGACAGCGGCGATTTTGTCAACAATCTCAATTCCCTCAACCACTTTTCCGAACACCGCATAACCGAAATCACGGACACCATGGTCAAGAAAAGAATTGTCCCTGTGATTTATAAAAAACTGTGACGTCGCGGAATCCACAACGGCGGTCCTGGCCATTGCTATGGTGCCGCGTTCATTTTTAAGACCGTTGTCAGCCTCGTTTTTTATCGAGGCTTTGGTCGGCTTCTGTTTCATGTCCGCGGTGATGCCACCACCCTGTATCATGAAATTATTGATAACCCTGTGAAATATTGTGCTGTCGAAAAAGCCTTCTTCCACATAGGAAAGAAAGTTCGCTACCGTGATCGGCGCTTTCTCTTCATAAAGCTCGAGTTTTATGTCACCCAGCGAAGTTGAAATAAGAACCATTGGTTTTCTCCTTTCTTTTTTGCCGCTAGAATCGGCGGATGTATTTTTGTTATGCTCGGAATTAGAGTATCCGTCCCCGGGAAAAGCAATCAAAGCAAAAATAAAGCATAAAGCGAAAACAGTTGCGTTTTTCATTGGAAACCTCAGGATTGTAGATTTAAGAAGAAACGGATTTTCCTGTTTCAAAACAGGCGGCAAAAAGCTCTCCGGGCACTGCCGGCCTTCTTTTTTCCCGCCGCCCGTAATGATAGCACAAAGAAGCGAAACAGTGAACATCGCAGGGATTTTTATTTCCCCGCTACCGGCGAGTCGTTACCGTGTTTACAGCGTCTCTTAGTGAAGGGATAATTTATCCGTGCGTTTTATGAACCCACGCGAATACCAAAAGACGGAGAGGAACTAATGAGCAGACCTGAATTCGGAGTAATGCTGAGACAGCAGAAAATAGATTTTGAAGAGATAAAAGCTACGGCGCAGTTATGCGATTCGACAGGATATGATTCCGTGTGGTTCTACGATCATGTTCTCGGTCAGGGAATAATAGGAATCGATATCTACGAACCCTGGACGCTTATGTCCGCCCTCTCTACCGTAACGGAAAACGTGAAGCTCGGAACAATGGTGCTCTGCAATCTGTTCAGACACCCCCCCTCTGCTCGCCAAGATGGCTTCAACACTCGACGTGATAAGCAACGGGCGGGTGGAATTCGCAATAGGGGCCGGGTGGTTCGAGGAGGAATTTCACGCTTACGGGTATGACTTCCCGGCAATGAAAGAAAGAATGGAGATGCTCAAAGAAGCGGCCCAGATACTTAAACTGATGTGGACGGATGAAATCGCCACTTTCGCCGGAAGACATTACAGTGTGAAAAACGCTCCGTGCAATCCCAAGCCCGTTCAGCGTCCCCACATCCCAGTATGCATCGGGGGTTCCGGAGAAAAGCTTCTCCTAAGGATAGTGGCGGAACTTGCCGATGAATGGAACTGCCCCGCGTCAAGCGCAATCGACTTTGACCGCAAGCACTCAATACTCAGGAGCCACTGCGAGGAATTTGGGAGAGACATAGAAGATATAACGATATCCCAGCAGACTGTCTGCGTACTGGTTGAGAACAGAAAAGATCTCCCTGAAAAACTCGAAAAGGCACAGAGACGTTACGGATTCTTCGGGAACATAGAGAAACTCGGAATCGTGGGAACTCCCGAGGACTGCGTAAGAAAAATCAGTGCAGACATGGAGAAGGGGATATCCAAATACACGATTTTCTTCTCAGACGTAATGAATCCCAAGACCATAGAGCTTTTCGCAAAAGAGGTGATACCGGAATTCAGATAAAAACGAGCGTGTCGGCCTTTCATTGATTTGCAAAATCTTCACCCTTGAAATTTAAACTAATACTCAATAGTTTATAATAGGACGTGGTTTCTATGAAAGCAGCATTACTGTTGGTAACATGCGTTGCATTGTTCTTCACGGGCAGCATGGCAAACGCCTTCTCCACATGTCCAATGAACATGGACAAGGCTTCCGCCGAAATACAGATGAACGCCGACATGGACATGCCCTGCCATGAAACAAAAGATTCAGAAGATCGAAGTTCCGAACAATGCGATGGCTGTGATTGCCAGCATTGCGTCCAGATGAACACACTGCCGATTCAAGAATTAAAAGATCTTCACGGGGGATTTGCTGTCGGAATTCTTGCCGATCAGCTTCTCTCCTCCCGCCAGATCGAAACCCCTTTCCGACCTCCAAAACACCTCTCCTGAGCAAACCCGCGCGCCCGCGCGCCAAAAACGGCTTCGCCTCGGCGTCGCCAGACCATAATCGATACTCAGGAGGAAACATGAAATTAACAGTTTTCACTTTATGCTGTGTGATCCTGATGGGATACGCCCCTCAGTCACTGTCCCGTCCGGTTTCATATCCGGGCGGCTGGACGATCATGCAGAAAAACGACAAGAACGCGCATTCTCTTCACGTTCATTATTCGCCTACAGCCAAATATTCAATAGGATACAGGACCGAATACTGGCGTGAGGAAGGTTGGCAATTTCACGGTGCGCAACTTAACTATCTGGTGAAGCGCCACAACGCGCCAGCCTCGCAGGCAAACTTCTATCTTAAAGGCGGCCTTGGCACAGCTCACGGTGATCTTGGAGTGCCCGACAGCAAACCCCAGCCCGCCGCCTTTGCCGATATAGCCCTTGACTGGGAAACTCGACGGTACTTTACGAGTTATGAGAACCGCGTCTACTACGCCGAAGACATAGCGAAGTTCTTCAGGCAGAAAGCGCGAGTGGGAATCGCCCCTTATATCGGGGACTACGGCGATCTCCACACCTGGCTCATGCTGCAAGTTGACCACATCACGGGGGAGAGAGATAACATTTCGTTTACACCTTTTGTACGGTTTTTTAAGAACGAGTATCTCGCTGAGGTCGGAATCAGCGACAAAGGTGGGATCTTGTTCAATTTAATAATAAGATTTTAAGGAGAAAATCATGAAAACATCAATTATTGCAATTGCGTTTATGACACTTTTCTTCGTGTTCCCAAGCCATGCGCAACATGGAGAACACGAACACAACCATGAAGGTCAGGTGGTGGAGCCCTCCGCCGTTTCAAACGACATGGAAAACATCGCATGTGATGACACTATCAACATCAAGGTCAGCGGGCTTGTATGCGATTTCTGCGCCCGTTCCCTGGAAAAAATCTTCCTGAAACGAGGCGATGTCGCCGGCATTAGTGTTGATCTCGGCAAGGGGTCGGTAATAGTCGCTACAAAACCCGGGTCGACCATTGACGATACGACGCTTACGAAGCTTATCACAGACTCCGGGTACAACGTGAGCGCCATTCAGAGGGGGTGCGAACATGGATAACACAAATTCCGGCTATGGAGTGAGGCAAACGCTTCTTCCCTCTCTCAGTCTGCTTACGTCCGCTGGGACGCTTGTGTGCTGTGCACTTCCGGCGTTATTGGTAACGCTTGGGGCCGGCGCGGTTCTCGCGGGAATCGTGGGAACCGCTCCCTGGCTGATTGCGTTGTCAAAATACAAGATCTGGACGTTTGGAATCTCAGGCGCGATGCTTCTAATCGCCGGATTTGCGCTTTGGCGGTCAAGAAACGCCCCCTGCCCGATTGACCCGGCACAGGCAATGGCGTGTGCCAGATTACGAAAGACAAGCAACTGGATATACCTGTTGTCCGTGCTTCTATGGTGCGTGGGCTTTTTCTTCGCTTTTATCGCCGTGAGAGTTTTTTACTGATCTTTTTTGGGCTTGCGACAGGCTAGGGAAACGCCGGAGAGATCCGGCGTTTCCCGGACCTGCAAAGCATGGAGGTCTTGATCCAAGTTCAACAAGACCGATAGAACTGTCGCTCACGCATGAAACAGAAGTCTTTGGAGCAGGGGCGCCTTTGTCAGGAATTTCCCTCTCCCCCAAAAGACTCCATAACCATTTCGGCAAACTCGCCGGCAAATTCCCTCATCCTGCCGGATATGCGCCCCTGTGATGTAGCCCTTTCATAAGTATCGGCCATCTTCATCATCGTATAGTAAAAATGATAGTTCATCTCCCCCACTTCCATTTTCTTGGTCCAAAGATCTATTACCAGAGATTCTTTCTTTTCGGCATCCCACATGGAAATAAAAAACGCTTCACAGCGTTTTTCCCCCGGTGTCTCGGATTGCGAGGCATCCCAGAGAATTTCTTCGGGAATATTGTCGTCCCCAAGGATTACCCTCAGTTTTATTTCAGCTTCTTTGGACATGGAAATCTCCTTAAACAGAATGTTTTTATGAAAAAAGCGGAAGAGAAAAACCCGCGGGGGAAATTATATCCGGTTTGAATTGAGGCGTCTCAAGACATGTTCCGTAGCTCCCAGTTCATGCGCAACGGAAAAGAGGTGGATATTACCAGGGAAGTTTGCCCATCAAAGGGGCTATCTTAGTACCGAAAAGCGCTACGGTCGCCACTATGCCTATAAAAGCCGCGACGCCGATAGCAACTTTCACCGTGAAAAGAAGAACTATTTTGTCGAGCTGCTCAGGAGTAAGCTTCATCTTAATGTCCTCCACCTTTCGACTTGCCGTCAAAGTATGGGTCGCCGAAAGGTATTACCGGAAACCTGTTTATAAACAGAAGAAAAGTCGCCACGAATCCCGCGAGAAAACCGAGAGTGATAAGGAAGTGATTGATACCGAAGACCAGCTCGTCAGTAAGCGAGGGAATAATCAGCAGGAACTTATCCATCCAGAGACCCGAGAAAGAAACCGTAGCGATAAAAACGGCTATCGGGGTAACTATCTTATGCGAACGGGGCAGCAGGGAGACAAAAGGAAATATGAAGCAGCAGGTGAGGATAGCCCAAGCAAACGAGCGGAACGGCTCATCCACTACTCTTTTTATCACAAACCCGGTCTCTTCTGGCATGTTCGCGTACCAGATCGTAAGAAGCTGGGAAAACATGAGATAAACCCAGAAAAGAGAAAATCCCTGAAGTATTTTTCCCATATCCCAGTAATGATGAAGGGAGAGGTAGTCGTCAAGTCCCAGGTAACGCTTGAGGGGGACCGAAAGTATTATCGTCGCCCCTATGGCCGCTATTAGGCTTCCTATGAAATAATAGGGCCCGAAAAGCGTGCTGAACCAGTGAGGATCAAGCGACATCATGAAATCCCAGGCGAATAGGGAGAAGACAAGAGCGTAGACCAGAATTACGGCGGGGGCCAGCTTCTTTAACCTGACAATTCTCTCCTTGCCGTTGAGATCCTGTTCAATGGATGTTCTAAGGTAAAAGTAATTCAGGACGAGGAGGATCGCGAAACCTATGACGTTTCTCGCCATTACGAAATTTATGTTAAGCCATATGTCCTTTGGGCTGTGGTAGTGATGAACCGCATAAGGAAGGACAAACTCCTTTCCGATAAAAAGAACCAGCAAAAGCACGAAGGAAACCAGCGTGAAGCTCGCAAAGCCCTCGCTTATGCGAAGAAGTCCCCTACCCCACCTGGCGTTGGTTATCCTCAGTATGCAGGAGAACACAAGTCCGCCCTGAGCGACTCCCGTCCAGAAAAGAAAATTCACCAGGAAAAGCTGCCAGACCTCCTCGGCATTTTCCCCCCTGGCGTTAATTACGAAAGCCCCAGCACCTACAACCGCAAGGGCGACAAAAACCATGAATACCCAGCTAGGTATCTGGTTTCTCTTCGCGAGTATCTCCTGGTTTACGGACTGATCCATCGTTCTACTGATTCTCCTTGACAGAACCCGGGTTCTGAAGTTTTCTCACGTAATTAACCACGTGCCAGGCGTCCTGCTCAGATATATTCTCGCTGTAAGAAGGCATCATCACCTTGCCTCCGTACCGTATATAAGCATATATGTAACCGTCGGTTCTCTGCGCTACGGCCGACGTGGTAAGATTAACAGGGTAAAAACCGAGGCCTTTCTTTATTATGATTCCGTCTCCCAATCCCCCGGGACCGTGACACACGGTGCATTGCTCTTTAAAAACCTTTTTCCCTCTGGCAACCGACTCATCGCTTCGGGGAACCGGCCCTTTTTCTATCAGTTCGACCTTGTTTCTGTCTTCAAGCTTCGTTTTCTTCCCGTCGGTGGAAATTGAGTTGCGCGGGAAAATAACGGGTTCCTCGTAGGGCTGAATCGATTCCTGAGACCACATGTCCCACGACCAGGGAAGCGAGTGGGCGGAAGAGACAGAAACCGCAACCGCAAAAGCGATCGCCGCACACACTTTCAATCCCCTAAGGAAATTGAAACCCCGGGCTTTCCCCGTAACTGTCCGAAAAAACTTTCTATGCTTCATCAAACTTGATTTCTTCAGCTCCCGTAGAATTTAATATCGCTTCGACAGCTCCTATTTTTTCCTTCTCGCATACAACCGCAATGCCGAACTTGTCGTCTGAAAAACGCTCGTCATAGAGTCTTATCGGGGTTCTCTTTCTTATAAGGGAGTTTATTATGAGCCCCAAGAAGGTTGAAAGCGCTCCGAAAAGCACCGTAAGCTCAAAAACAATTACCATGTAGGGAAGTATGGAAACTATGGGCTTGGCGCTCACAGCTATCGGCCATGAGCTTGAAGTGAGAACCGTAAAACCGATTCCGCAGGTCGCCCCCAGCAGTCCTCCGAAGAGGGTAAAAAACCGCACCGGGCTCTCCGGCAGGTCGATGGCCTCCTCGATTTCATGGCTCGGGAACGGGGAAAAAACTCTCATGTTGCGGTAACCCGCCTCTTTGAGCTTCCCTACGGCTTCAAGAACCGAATCCTGATATGAGTAAATTCCGACTACGCCCTGATCCATATCTCTCTAACCTCCCTTCTTCGGCACCGGAAGTATTTCCTTCATCTCCGCTATGGAAACTGCCGGAAGAGTTTTTACGAACAGCAGGAAGAACATGAAAAACCACGCGAAACTTCCGATCGTTATGCCGGCCTCGACAAACGATATCTTGTATATGCCCCAAGCACCGGGTTCAAAATCCCTGGAAAGCGATATGACGATGATATTGAACCGCTCAAACCACATCCCTATGTTTATCAGAATGGAAATAACGAAAAGGGCTTTTATGTTCTTTCTAACCTTCTCCCACCAAAGCACTATCGGAACGAAGCAGTTGCATATCACCATAACCCAGTAGAAAAATGCGTACTCTCCGGTTGCCCTGTACACGAACTGCCCCCACTCATATGGACTTCCGCTGTACCAGGCCATGAAGAATTCCGCGGCGTAGGCATAGCCGACTATGCAGGAAGTCAGGATTATGAGCTTCGCCATGCCATCGTAGTTATCAAGCGTTATGTAGTCCTCGAGATGGAAAATCTTCCTTATCGGTATGGTAAGCGTGATAACCATCGCGAGTCCCGAGAAAATGGCTCCCGCAACGAAGTACGGGGGGAATATGGTGGTGTGCCATCCGGGAACGTTACCCATGGCAAAGTCCCAGGACACGACACTGTGAACCGAAAGAACAAGCGGCGTGGCCAAGGCGGCGAAATAAAGATACGCCCTCGTGTAGTGAAGCCACTCCCTGTTTGACCCTTTCCATCCGAAGGAGAGAATCGAGTATATGATCTTTCTCGGAGTTTCTTTCACCTTGTCTCTTATCGCCGCAATATCGGGAATCATTCCGACCAAGAAAAACACCGAACTTACAGTAAGATATGTACTTACCGCGAACACGTCCCAGACAAGCGGGGACTTGAAGTTTATCCACAGTTCCCTTGAATTAGGATAGGGTATGAGCCAAAGGAAATTCCATGGCCTTCCGAGGTGGATTATGGGAAACAGTCCAGCCGTTAGAACCGCGAAAACCGTCATGGCCTCGGCGATTCTGTATATGGACATCCTGAACCTGGCGCGGAACAGATAAAGTATGGCAGAGATAAGAGTTCCCGAGTGCGCTATTCCGACCCAGAAAACGAAATCGGTTATGTAGACCCCCCAGAAGACCGGATGACGGTAGCCGGCAACTCCAAGTCCCTCCGCCACCTGATAGAAAAAACATGTGACGCCGAGTCCAACAAGCATCACCGTGGGAATAAAAAGCGCCCACCATTTCTTAGACGGCTTGTCGACCATCCTGACTACGTCTTCGGTTATTCTCGCGTACGTTAAAGGCGTCTGCTGCGTCTGGCTCATTACACTCTTTCCTGTTTGACTTTCTTAAGATAGGTAATCGCAGGTTTGGTGTTCACCACTTCCAAAACCTTGTAGCCCCTCTCGTCCTCGGACAGTACCGACGCTCTGGTTTTGTCGTCAATCAGGTTGCCGAACACTATGGCGTCGCTCGGACACGCCTGCTCGCAGGCCGTCAGAACCTCTCTGTCGCGAAGAAGTCTTCCTTCATCCTTGGCAAGATCCTTCCCGTGATTTATCCTCTGAACGCAGAAGGTGCATTTCTCCATGACCCCCTTGGATCTCACTGTTACGTCGGGATTAAGCTGCCAGTTAAGCGGCTCGGGGAACTTGTAGGTATACCAGTTGAATCTTCTTACCTTATAGGTGCAGTTGTTCGCACAGTACCTGGTACCAACGCAGCGGTTGTATATCATGCCGTTTAGACCTTCGTGATTGTGGTAAGTCGCAAAAACCGGACACACAGGCTCACAAGGAGCGTTTCCGCACTGCTGGCAGAGCATGGGCAGAAATCTTACGTCAAGACTTCCGTCGCTGTTTTTCTCAAAGAATCTCTCTATGCGGATCCAGTTCATCTCGCGGCGTTTCGCGATCTGCTTCTTTCCGACAAAGGGAATGTTGTTCTCCGCGGAACATGCGGCCACGCAGGCTCCGCACCCCGTGCACTTGTTAAGGTCTATTGCCATTCCCCATCTGTATTTCGAGTATTCTTTTTCCGGGTAGAAATCAGGATGCTTTGAGTGCTCCGACCCATGATGGGCGCCGTTATGACCGAGCTCGGCAAGAGCGATGGTCTTGGCAACATGCCTGTCTCCCTGGGATTTCGTATACTGGGTTCTTACGAGCAGGTCTCTTTTCCTAAGGGATGAAACGTTCGCCTTGGTTGAAAGCAGCGAAAGTCCCCCTGAAAGCGCGTCGGTAGCGGCAGGCAACAGAGCGAAAGGATTCACCCCCCTCCCCTTCGCGTACCTTCCGTAGGAAGTATGTCCCTGTCCCAGTGGAACAGCAATCGTATCGGATCTTATTCCCTCGTAGACGAAAACCTGCACCTCGAAACTTCCCCCGGGAATATCAACCTTCACGTAGGAACCGTCCTCAAGACCCATTTTCGCCGCAACTGCGGGATTTATCTCAAGCCACGAATCCCAAACCGAAGTGGTAAGAGCTTCGGGAAGCTCCTGAAGCCACGGCTTGTTCGCCCCTCTTCCGTCCAGAAACCTGTAGGACGGGTAAGCGATCAGGTGAAAACTTCCTTCTCCGCGGAACTGCGGGTCGCTGAAAGAAACGGAACCGATCCCAGATGAAAGAACAACTTCAACCGGCGCGGGGGTGGTCGTTACAGAGCCTTCTGTGACAAGGTTCTCCCAGAACTTCTCGAAACCCATTCCTGGGGAGATTACCGCAGCCCTTTTCTTCCAGGCGCTTCTCAGATAGTCATAGTATTTCTTCCCGGCAAACGTGTTTTTAAGGGCTTCGACATTCTTTGAAACCGATATCAGCGTATCGCCCGCGGATTTGGTATTGAAAACGGGCCTCATAACTGGCTGAGTGATGCCGGTTATGCTTTTTTTCGGGCTGTAGTCGCCCCAGCTTTCAAAAGAAGTGCTTTCGGGAAGTACGAGATGCGCCTTCTCGGAAGTTTCATCAAGAAACGGGGAGAGGCTCACGACGAACGGAACTTTCTCAAGTGCCTCGGCGACCTTCAGTTCCCCGGGAAGCGTGAAAACCGGGTTTACGTTATGGACAATGAGGATTTCCACCTTGCCCGACCTAATCTCTTCCACAAGCCCCTTTATGTCGCCGAAGGTGTTCGCATCCGAAATTGACAGAGGGTCTGAGAAATCAACCGTCTTGCCGATATTTCCGGCAAGGTAGTTAAGTATGTTCACGGCAACCATGGTCTCGGTAGCGTTTGATCCCGTGTTGGCGGTCCCGCCACCTATCGCCAGGCTTTTCGAAGCAGTGAAGTCGCGGGCGATTTTCTCTATCGTGTCCGCGGATACGTCTGTAAGCGCCGCGACTTTTTCGGGCGCGTAGCCTGAAACCATTTTCGCTATCGGCCCCGGGGCAACCTTGTTAAGCCCCTTTGAGATCATCACGTTGGCGATCCCAAGAGCGAGATACTGCTCGGTGCCCGGTTTCGCCGCAATCCACGTATCGGCGTTTGAAGCGGTCATTCCGGAACGCGGTTCTATATGCACTATCTGACCGGTTTTTCCGTGGTCTATGTCTCTTAGTTTTGAATATCCTATGGAGTTTGAGACCGTGGAAAGCCACGTCTCAAGATAGTCCGCCCCGAAGGAAAGAAGATAGTCCGCTTTGTCTATCCTGTAGGAAGGAATTTCATCTCTTCCGAAAACTATTGAGTTCGCTTTTCTTATGGGTTCATGGGAGAAAGTCTCGTAGACGTAATGCTTTCCTCTGAGGGGTTTTAGAAACTCTGCCACGAACTTCGAGTAAGTTCCCGAGACGTCGTTGCTCAGATAAACGATCTTGCCCGAGCCGAGAGAGTTTAATTTCTCCGTGAGTATTTCTTCGCCCCGCTGCCAGCCTATGGCTTCAAATCTCTGGTTTTCAGGGTTGTATACAAGCGGGGAGCGGACTCTGTCGGGATTGTAAAGACCCTGAAGAGATGCCTGGCCGACGGCGCACGTCTTGCCCATGTTTATCGGATTCTTGGGGTTACCTTCAACCTTTATGGCACGGCCTTCGCGGGTTTTAACCACTAGACCACAGCCGGAAGAACACTCCCTGCAGGTCGTCGCATAGAACTTCGGCACTCCGGGAATGACATTTTCGGGAGGAATAACATAAGGGATTATCTGCTCGACGGGCTCTGAACAGCTTCCGGCAACTGCGGCCGTACCGCCCACCACACCGAGCACCTTCAGAAAATCCCTTCTTTTCATCCCCTCTTTTCCTTTCTTTTCTTTCCGAGACATATATCCCCTCCGGCCTAGTTGTGGCAGGTCAGACAATCCTTAAGTTCAGTTTTATGCTCCTCGTTATCAGCGTTTTCTTCGTGGCATGATATACAGAATCCCATGGTCAGGTCTTCCGCTTTGTGCACCACGTCCATTTTCTCAACTTCCCCGTGACAGGTACTGCACTCAAATCCACGCTTTATATGCCTTTTATGATTAAAACGCACAAACTCAGGCATTCCCGCGGAGGTCGTACCGTACATTCCGGTAACCTTTACCCAAGGTATCGGTTCCTGCCTGCGCCAGTAACCTTTAACCTTGTTTATCTCTTCTCTTATGTTGATCGTCTGGCCTCCCTGAGTGGTGTATTCAACGTCCCTTCCGGCTACGTATGCATGACATCCCATGCACTTCTGCATCGAGGGAATACCGGGGTGGGGGGAAACTTCCGTGTAGCTGTGGCAGGTCTGACACTGTATCTGGTTGTCACCCGCGTGTATCTTGTGGCTGAAGAGAACGGGCTGCGCGGGGCCTTTGTCTCTGCTCTCGGCGTTTTCCGCATACAGATAAGAACCTGCTGCGACAAGCAAAACGGTTATAGCAATACGCAGGAATCTCTGTCTCTCTCTCTTCATCCTAAACTTGCTTAAAAACGGGTTATTTGATCAGGAAGTAAGTTTGATCGGCTAGTATTATTAGCAAGTTCTTCCAATCTGTCAAGAATTCAGAGACCGCATCGGAAAAACCGCAAAATTCTAGAGGGAAAAACCCCCGCGACAACTAATTACGGTCAGGAGAAATCATCCCCGCGTTGCCTCCGAAAGCTCCTCTATAAAAGTGTCCGCCAAGAATTTCCCCCCGAAAAGCGGGGAAAAGCAGTCTTCCCCTGCCCGCTCGAGTTCCGAAGAGGACCCGCCTTCGACGTCAAGCCCCGGCAAAAGGGGCAGCACCCCGAGTATGTTCACCGAAAAAACATCCCTCAAGACGGCCGGGTTAGTCGCTGATGCCACATCCGCAGGTTCCGGAAAACCGTTTATCACGACCCCGAGCACACGTGCACCTCTTTGCCTCGCGTACTCAAGCGAAAGGGCTGTATGGTTAAGTGTTCCGAGCCCCGGACGCGCGACGATAACCATCGGGGCATCAAGATCAACAGCTAGGTCAGCCATCATATAGCTCTTTGTAACGGGCACGCAGAGACCTCCTGCGCCTTCAATCAGGGTGACGTCGTTTCGAGATATATAATCCCGCGTATGTTCTATTATGTCATCCAGAGGGATTTTAATCCCTTCAATTTCGGCAGCACGGCAAGGAGAGAGGGGAGCTTTCAGGCGGCAGGGGGAGACCTCGGACAGAACGCAGTCCCTTCCTAAAAACCCGTAGATGAATTCAGCGTCACTCAGACCGTCAAGTTCCGTCCCGGTCTGAAAGGGCTTTATTACCCCGGTCAGAAAACCTTTTTCCAGAAGAAGAGCTGCAAGCGCGGCGGTAACCGCGGTTTTCCCCACTCCCGTATCGGTACCGGTTATGAAAACGGCTTTGGGAAGGTTCTTCATCAAATTCGCGGCAGGGAAACTAAAGACCCAGTTCTCTTACCTTCTCGGTTATCTCTTCGGCGTGAGACGAGGTCTTCACCTTTTTCCAGATATGGGCTATCCTGCCACCTTTTTCTATAAGGAAGGTGAGCCTTCGGGCGGAATCGAACTTGCTCCTTACCCCGTATAGATCCACTATCTCCCTGCTTTTGTCGCTCAGCAGCGGGAAATTGAGTGAAAACTTGTTTCTGAAGTTCTCATGAGACTTTACTCCGTCTGTGCTTACCCCCAGAACCTGCACTCCAAGGGACATAAGTTCCTCCTCCGCGTCGCGAAGCGAGCAGGCCTCCTTCGTACAGCCCGGAGTGTTGTCCCTGGGATAGAAGTAAAGCGCTACGGTCCCTTTCGAATAGAAGTCGCTCAGCCTCACCTTCTCCGCTCCGTAGGTTTCGGCTTCAAAATCAGGAGCCTGGCTCCCTATCTCAAGATTTTCTCCCATTTCGGACCTCTTTGGTTACGGCAGCAAAGCTCGGGCAATCAGAACATCCCCAGGCTTTCCTTTGCCGCCTCGCTCATTTTCCCCGGATCCCAAGGCGGATCCCAGACAATCTCGACGTTCACCTCGGAGACCCCCTCAATCTCCTCGACAAGGTACTTGGCCTCGGCAACTATCTGCGTTGCGGCGGGACATCCGGGAGAGGTCATCGTCATATCGATATTCACCTGGGAACCTTCCACGGCAACCTTATAAACAAGACCCAGATTGACTATATCTATCGGTATCTCGGGATCGTATATATCGCCGAGCACATCCATCACGTCATCTTCAGTAACTTCTGGTTTTTCAGTCGCCTCGTTCATCAAAACGGATACCTTAACTTAAGGGTATCATTCCCCACCCTGTAACTCAACACCGCATCTGGGACAAAAGATATCCGACTCTCCGTATTCGTAGTATTCACCGCAGTGAGGGCAAAGCTTTACCTTGGGCCTCGTGATAAGCCATAGCGGCAGAAACAGTATGAGGATGAAGAACACGCCGAGAAACCACAAAAACGCCTTCTTTGTAGTCTTGCCCCTGTTTTTCGCGTCCGAGTAGACCCAGAAAGCGACTATAAACGCAATCGCCAGTCCAATAAGCTCCATTATCGGTCCTCTCCCCTATCCTATTGATCTTATCGCCGCAAGCGCCGCTTCGTAATCGGGCTCGTTCACTATATCGCCTACGTATTCAACATGAGCGAGCGTGTTATCGGGACCCACAACAAAAATCGCGCGGGCAAGAAGACGGTTCTCCTTTATAAGCACCCCGTAGGCCTCGCCGAAAGAAGCGTACTGGTAATCAGATGCCGTTCTTACCCTCTCTACTTCGGCAGCTGCGCAATAGCGGCTCTGCGCAAACGGAAGATCCATGCTCATCGTTATTATCTGTACCGAGTCAGAAAGCCCCGCGGCTTCCTCATTGAACCTCCTTATCTGAACATCGCAGACCGGAGTGTCTACCGAAACCACGACGTTGAAAACCTTTACGTCGTCACCAAAACTCCCGAGGTCTATCTCACTCCCAAAAGCCTCCATGCACCTGAAATCGGGAGCCTGATCGCCCTTTTTGAGTTCAGGGCCTATAAGCGTGATCGGATTGCCCTTCATTTTTACAGCGTCGTCTCTTTCCATCTGCCTTTTTCCTCCTTAAAGCTGTTTTTCGTCAATTTCCAGGTTTATTTTCTTGGCCGTTACGTTCGCGTCGTAAATTGAAATCCCCGCAATAAAAAGCGTCGCAAGAGAATACCCCACAACCAAGGTAAGTGTAGCACGGGGAAGATCCTCAAGCGTGGAAGTGTCCGCAAACTCAAAGAAGACCTCAAGCGGCTCGCGCGAAAGGGCGTTCACTACAATGACGATGGCGAATATCGATACGGCCTTAGTAAACTGCCCGTTGTAAAGCTGACCCAGCCCCGGGAAAAAAAGGGACAGCAGAACCGCCAGCCAAGGTCTTTTTCTTCCTTCTCTTCTCATGTTCCACAAAGACCCCATCAGCAAAGAAAACCGCGAAGTGCCTCCCCCGGACTCCTCGCCTTCATAAACGTTTCTCCTATAAGAAAAGTATCTATACCGCAGGCCATAAGTCCATCCATGTCCTTGACCGACGATATGCCGCTTTCGCTTATTAGGATTTTTCCCTCCGGCACCATGCCGGAGAGCCTCTTCGAGGTGTCAAGCGAAACATCAAACGTCCTGAGGTCCCTGTTGTTTATGCCGATTATTTCGCTTCCTGCCAAAAGGGCGGTCTCAAGTTCTCTCTCGCCGTGAACTTCCACGATACAGTTCATCCCGAGGGAACGCGCGAGAGAAAGATATTCCTCTATTTTTCCGCGGTCTAAAACTGCGACTATTAAAAGCACGAGATCGGCCCCGTGGCACCTTGCCTCATAGACCTGGTAAGGGTCTATAGTGAAATCCTTTCTCAGAATGGGAAGCGCCGAGTGAGCCCTTATATCGGAGAGGTAGGAAATATCACCCTCGAAAAACTTGCGGTCCGTCAGGACCGAGAGAGCGAAGGCACCCGAGTCCTCATACTCCCGGGCAATAGAGAAATGATCGAAATCATCCCTTATGATCCCCCTGGAAGGAGACGCTTTTTTTATCTCCGATATTATTTTCACTCCTGGAGTCCTTGCGTGAAGATCCGCAAAATCAATGGCCGGGGAAACCTCTGCGGCAGCAGACACAAGTTCCTTCAGAGGAAGTTTTTTTTTCGCCTCTTTCAGTTCCTGTTTTTTATACGCGACTATATCATCAAGGATCATTCGGCTAGTCCCGGTTAGTAATTTCAACGAGCATCTCAAGCTTTCCGAGGGCGGCACCGCTTGAAAGTGAGTCTTCGGCCAGCAGGAGCGCTTCCGCGAGGCTCGCCACCTTGCCCGAGACGTATATGGCCGCCATCGCGTTAAGAAGACTCGCGTCCGTCTTTGCGCCCTTCTCCCCTCCCCTAAGCACTGAAAGGGTTATCTCGGCATTTTCATCCGCGCTCCCGCCGCCCACGAGTTCTTCGGGGGAACAGGTTTTCAGGGCAAAATCCTCGGGACGCAGACCGTACTCGCGGATTTCACCGTCGCGAAGTTCAGCCACCCTTGTCCCTCCCGTAACGGTTATCTCGTCCACGCAACCCTCGCCGTGAACCATCATGACGTTTCGCGAACCCAGGTTTTTAAGCACCTCGGCTACAGGAACGAGAAGGTGCGGGGAGTATACTCCCATGACCTGGTTCCTAACGCCCGCGGGATTTACCACGGGTCCTATCAGGTTGAAAACGGTTCTTATCCCGAGATCTTTTCTGCACTTGGCGACGTTTCTCATGGCGGGGTGATATACGGGAGCGAAAAGAAAGGCTATTCCCGCTTCCGAAAGGCATTTTTGTGCCAGAGCCGGTGAAATACCTATTTTCACTCCCAGCGCTTCAAGCACATCTGCGCTTCCGACCGGGCTTGAGACCGACCTGTTCCCGTGTTTTGCGACCGTGACTCCGGCACCGGAGACTATGAAAGCCGCGGTGGTGGATATGTTAAACGTCCCGCTCCCGTCTCCGCCGGTTCCGCAGAGATCCACGGCGGTTTCCCGGTCGCAGTCTATCTTTTCGGCCTTACTCAAAAGGGCTTTCGCAACACCGGTTATCTCGGAAACGGTTTCCCCCTTCATGCGAAGCGCCGTGAGAAAGGCGGCCATCTGGCTCTCGGGAAGTTCTCCCTCCATCATAAGGTCAAAAACCGCGGTTACCTCTTTTTCCGAAAGATCCCCGCCTTTCACAAGTTTCGAAATCACTTCACTTATCATTGCCGAACTCGCCTTTTTCCATACCTTTTCCGATCTTATCGAGAATACCGTTTACAAACGCTGCGGAGGTCTCCGACCCGAACTCCTTAGCCACCTCGATCGCTTCGTTTATAGTAACAGGCAGAGGTATATCGCTCAAGAAAGCCATTTCGTAAACCGAGAGGCGCAGAATGTTCCTGTCTACTGTGGACATTCTCGATACTTTCCAGTGCTCAGAACACCCGTTTAAGATGCCGTCTATGGTATCAAGATTCTCAAGAACACCCCGGCAGAGCAGAGACGCAAATTCGAGCATTTCACGGTCTGCCGTCTTGTGATGAAATGAACAGAACGATTCAAAATCGGAACCCGGGTCAGTTGGTTTGGGAGATCTGTCTGCGGACGCAGAATCAACCTGGTAGAGAAACTGAAGGGCGGTTGTTCTTGATAACCTTCTCTTCCCCATCTGGAAAATCAGGAAAGCGCTTTTATGAGATTTACCATCTCAAGAGCGCTAAGTGCAGCCTCGCTTCCCCTGTTTCCTGCCTTGACCCCGGCCCTCTCAATAGCCTGCTCGGTGGTTTCCGTGGTTATCACGCCGCAGCAGACGGGTACTCCGGTCTCAAGTGCGACTGCGGAGAGATCCTTTGTCACCTGCGAAGCTAGAAAATCAAAATGGGAAGTCTGTCCCCTTATTATGGCCCCGATCGCCACAACAGCATCGTATTTTCCTGACAGCGCCGCCTTTTTCACCGCCAAAGGCACCTCGAAGGAGCCCGGCACCTTTATCACGTCTATTGACCTGTCGCTCGCGCCGTGGCGAACGAGGGTGTCAATCGCTCCCTCCGTCATCGGGGTCGTGACAAAACTGTTGACCCTGCTTGATACGATGGCGAAGCGGAACTTCCCGGCGCTCAGTTTTCCTTCTATTGTTTCAGGCATCTGCTCCCCTCTTATTTTGATATGGAAAGAATATTACCGTAATCAGCGCTTTTTCCTATTGCAATTTCCTTTTCCCTGTAATCCGAAATGTCTACGGGAACGCTTCCGACTATCCTGAGTCCGAATCCTTCAAGACCCTTTACCTTTATCGGGTTGTTGGTAAGAAGCCTTATATCGCGCACTCCCAGATCCCTGAGTATCTGCGCTCCGACTCCGTAATGCCTGAGTTCCGCCTTGAGTTCCTGTCTTTCCGGAACCGGCGCGGACGCCTCTCCGATCTTTCCATCGGAGTAGCGCGTTATCTTCTTCGCGAATCCCCCGTTGCTTGACTCCTGGTTTATGTAGACAACAATCCCGGAACCGCTTGCCTCTATCATCTTAAGGGACTGGATAAGCTTTGCCCTGCTGTGGCAGTAAAGCGAACCGAAGACATCGCTTATAATGCAGTCGGAATGCATCCTTACAAGCGTGTCCTCATCGGAACTGGGTTTCCCCTTGACAAAAGCCATGTGCTGGAGGCCGTCTATTTCATTTTCAAAAGCGATGGTTCGGAAAACTCCGTACTCGGTAGGCACTTCCGCTTCGGCCACCCTGCGCACGAAGCTCTCCTTGCCTATCCTGTACCTTATGAGATCTGCAATAGTAGCAATCTTTATGCCGTGCCTCTCCGAGAAAGCCATCAGATCCTCAAGGCGCGCCATATCGCCGTTTTCCTTCATTATTTCGCAGATAACCGACGTGGGGCGGAAACCCGCGAGCCGTGATATGTCAACCGAGCCTTCCGTGTGTCCGGCGCGGACAAGCACCCCGCCTTTTTTAGCTATCAGCGGAAAAATGTGTCCGGGACGCACGAAATCCTCCGGCCTTGAATCTTCGGATATCGCCTGCTTTATAGTTGAGGCCCTGTCGTGAGTCGATATGCCGGTCGTAACCCCTTTTTTCGCGTCTATGGGAACGGTGAAAGCCGTGTGTTCGGGAGCTTCGTTGTACTCGGGCTTAATAGGCTGAAGCGCCAGGCGGTCGGCGTCTTCCTGGGTAAGGGAGAGACAGATCAGGCCACGGCCGTGAGTGGCCATGAAGTTGATCATTTCGGCGGTAGCCTTCTCCGCGGGTATTACGAAATCTCCCTCGTTCTCCCTGTCCTCGTCATCAACAAGTATTACGAGTTTGCCCTGTTTTACGTCGTCAAGAATCTCTTCAATGGAGTTCATCTATATATCCTCTTCCGTAGTGAGAAAGATCACAATACGAACTGTTGCTTTAAGCAGAATATAGAACAGATGGCGTTTCTGTCAACAAACACGCGGTTTTTTAAGTACGGAAAAGACCAACCTTCTCCTTTATCTCTTCCATGTTCTCTTCGGCTACTTGTTTCGCCTTGAGAGTTCCCTCGCGGAGTATGTCCCTTACCTCATCCGTCCTTTTTTCGTACTGCGCTCTTTTTTCCCTGATGGGTTCAAGGAGAAGGTTTATGGCGCGGGCGAGTTTTTTCTTTACCTCTACGTCCCCGACGTTTCCGGTTCTGTAGCGGTCCTTGAGATCCTCTACCTCCCCGGCATCCTCGTTGAAAAGATCGTGATAGATAAAAACCGGGTTGCCTTCCACGGTACCCGGTATATCGGCCCTTATTCTCTTAGGGTCGGTATACATGCTCCTTACCTTGCGCTCAACCTCTTTTTCGCTGTCGCTAAGGTATATGCAGTTATTAAGGCTCTTGCTCATCTTCCTGTTCCCGTCAGTGCCCACAAGGCGCGATGCCTTGCTTATAAGCGGTTCAGGTTCCCCGAAGTAGTCGCCGTAGAGAAAATTAAACCTTCTGGCAAGTTCCCTGGTGAGTTCCACGTGACTAAGCTGATCCTCACCCACCGGAACCTTGGTCGCCCGGAACATCAGTATGTCGGCCGCCATGAGCACGGGATATCCTAGAAGCCCGGCTGAATAGTTGTCCCCCACTCCCATGTCCTGAATTTTCTCTTTAAGAGTAGGGATTCTCTGAAGCCTCGGAACCGGGCAGAGCATCGAGAGTATGGTAAAGAGTTCCGTTATCTGCGGCACCTGGGACTGAACGTAGAAAACTGAGCACTCAGGGTCCATTCCCACCGAAAGCCAGTCGCACACCATCTCGATCGTGTTTTCCTCAACCTCGACAGCCCTGTCGTAATGCGTGGTCAGCATGTGGAGGTTGGCAACCAGAAAAAAGCAGTCGTATTCGCTCTGGAACCTGACACGGTTTTGAAGCGAACCCACTAGGTGGCCCAGATGAAGTTTTCCTGTCGGTCTGTCTCCTGTAACCAGAATGGGTCTTGAACTCACTTTAGCCTCCGAAAATCAATGAGTGGCGGTAATGTTACTCAAACGGCAAGTATACTCAACATGACAAACCGTGCCAGAGAAGGCTTGCTTCTGATACGACCTCAGTTGTTATTCCCCTGAGAAGGCAGATATCTCCTGACCGGAAATTAAGGGATTGTTGCCCCCCTGTTGGCCGCCAGCGCCGAGCTGATGAGCACCTCCCGCGAGGTGTACCGCGGACGAAACCCGGTCTCGCGCGCCAGTTTCTCGTTGCTGGCCACCCACGGCCATCGCGCCATCGCGAGGCCACACGCAGGCGAGTCGCTCTGCAGTCGCAGCATCCACGTCACCTGTGCAATGAGCGCGAGAAGCGACGCTGGCATGGCCACCGGGTGGCGACCCGCAATGCGCGCGATCTCGCTGCGGGTAATGGTGCCCTCTCCGGTGACATTGAACACGCCGGGCACGGGCTCCAGCAAGCAAAGCTCCAACGCTTCCAGCAGGTCGTCCAGATGGATAAACTGCATCTGCGGGTCCGCGCCAGCAATGCGGACAAGCGCCAGTCTGGAAAAGACCTGCGTGACGAAGTTCTCGCATCGAGGCGCCATGACCGTGCACCCGCGCAATATGGTAACGCAGGCACCGGGATTGTCCGCCGCGAAAGCCTTCAGCATGAGTTCCGTTGCGGTCTTGTCCTCAGCGTACTGAAAGCCGCGAACGGGCCGGACGGGAGATTCCTCTGTGTATGGCTGTTCGGCGCCGGGGCGGGCGCCGTACACCGTGGTGCTACTGAGGTAGACGAGGCGTTGCACACCGACGACCCGACAATCGTGCAACACTTGGGCCGTGCCGCCGACGTTCACCCGGCGCGCCGCCTCGCGGTTGTGGCCGGGCCGTAGCAGAAAGGCCAGGTGGACAACCGCATCGACGCCGTGCTCGCGCAGGATGTCCGCAATGGGTTCCCGGATATCCTGCTGGAACGCCACAACTTTCGGGTGAGATGCGCTCACTGGTAGACAGTCGAGCGCTACAATACCGTCCACGTCATCCAACCGCGCCAGCTGCTCCACCAGTTTTGCGCCCACGGACCCGGCTGCGCCTGTCACCAAAGCCCTCATCGGTCAGGCCCCTCGGCTGTCGTGTCGAGATGCCTCGCCGCGCCCGCTGCACATATGCCGGAGATACTCGAGTGAAAACTTCCGTCCTCCACAGCCCGCCTCCCAGACGGACGGCTGGGTACGGCGCAGCGCGACGATGGGAATCTGGCGGTGGGTGCCGGCGCGGTAATTGGCGAAGCGTGGATTCGCCTCAACCACTCTGTCGAACAGCGCGGTGCGTTCTTCTCCCTGGGTTATACGGGCCTCGGCGGCGAAGCACTCGCCGCTGGTCTCGACCAAAACGTTCGGGTCGGCGGCGATGTTCAAGTACCAAGCGGGATGGTGGTCCTGGCCGTAGTTCGAAGCGACGACAATGAGGTCGCCGGAATCTTCGAATCGGAAATACAGCAAGGGTGAAGAGCGCCGCTTGCCGCTCTTGCGTCCCTTTGCGACGAGAATGAGAACTCCACCGCCTTCCAGGCGGTTCAGGACGCGGCCGCCTGAGAGGCGGAACAGGAAACGGTGCAGCGGGACGAAAAACCACGCGACGAGAAGGCGATTCCGGCGTGTTTTAGGAAAGTTGCCGCCGGTTATACCATGACGCGCCCTGATTTGAGCCTCTTCTGAAGTCTTTTCCGAGTTCATAATCACGGTCCGCGGTTTCAAGTTTGAAACGCAACAGGTGGGCCTGTTCCGAAAAATGCTTGATTCGGGGTTTCAAAACCAAGGCATCTTCTCGATCTGTCGTTCAATTTGTCCATAACTCCGGCTGCATTTTTCTGACCAAGCGCTTAGAAGTCCATTTCCTCTGGAACGGTTTTTTTAGAGTAGTTATCGCCGATTATAACATGACGCGCCCTGATTCGCACCTCCTCTGAAAGTCTTTTCCAGATTCATAATCATGGTCCGCGGTTTCAAGCTTGAAACGGGCGCTTCTCTTGCTTAAGAAATCCAGAAGTTGATAACCGGGGGTCCCGGCTGACTTCTTCGTGGCTGCACAGGCTTAGTCATCATGATGTCGACACGGTGCTTTCCCTTGCCCACGCGGCTGAGTACAGTTCCTGGGAACACGAACACGAGGGAACAACCTGCGAGGTCTGCAACAAGCCCTTGCCATCCGACTCACCAGAAACGCGTATCTGTACATATGAATGTACGTTTTGCGTCACATGCGTTGATACTGTTTTACACAATATCTGTCCCAATTGCGGTGGGGGCTTCGAACCAAGACCAATAAGACCATCTACATAATTGGAAAGACAGAAATTATCTTGGTAAGAATCCTGCTAGCACAAAGGTCAAACATAGACCTGTTGACCTCGAGGCTCATGCACAATTTGCATCTGAGATCAAATCGATACCGCCCGAAAAGAGGTAACACGCCGTAACCATGTGGATAGTAATGCGCTTCAGCCAATCTCGAAACAGTACGGCTGAACTTAAAAACGTCAGGTAGTTTTTTAAGGAATGAAGACGAAAATGGCGCGCCCGGAGGGATTCGAACCCCCAACCTCTTGATCCGTAGTCAAGCGCTCTGTCCAGTTGGGCTACGGGCGCGGAAAAACAACGCTTCCTAATGGTTCCTGAGCCAAGTGGCGCAGTCAACCAGAAAACAGCAGGAACAATTAACAATACGGATTTCTATATTATAATAGTCGTTCTGAATTTTATTCTGGGAAAAACGAAATGGAAAAGCTCGAATCGCTCCTTGACATCGAAGTCGAAACCTATCTTCGCAGGGTGAAAGACAAAGAAGAGATAAAGGATCTTGTTTCCGGAAACCTAACCCGGGAAACCTACGCAAGATTCCTGCTCACTTTTTATATAATCGAATTTCTCAGTCAGAGAGCGGTTAACATGGCAAGTATAAACACCCAGGACTCCGATCCCTACCTAAGCAAAAGGTTTCATTCCTGTGCACAGGGAGAACTCGGACATGCCGAGATTGCCCTTCGTGATTTAAAGGACTTGGGAGAGAAAGAGATCAATCCTTTCTGCCTGGAAATCGTAAGAGAATACGACGAGTTTCTACAGAACGCCGCCGAGAATTTTCCTCTCGCGATACTTGGACACTCCTATCTGTTTGAAAACGTATCGGGGCTTCTTTTCCCCGAATTAGAAACAGTTCCCGACCCCTCAACTTTCATAGAGGTTCACGCCAAGGAAGATCCCGCGCACTCCCTGGCGATAAAAAAAACGGTAAGAAGAATCGAAAAAGATCTCGGCGAAGAAAAGATCGAAAAAATAGTCCAGTTCAGCAGGGAAAGCGGAGATTACCTGATGCGGCTATTTGATTCACTTGCTTAGACCCAGGATCTCACTGTAGCGAAAACACGAAACCAAGTGATCGTTAATCACTCCGGTCGCCTGAAGATGAGAGTAGACGATGATGGGCCCCATGAAACGAAAACCTCTTTTTTTAAGATCCTTACTCACCGCCACTGAAAGTTCCGTCGAAGCGGGTATTTCCGAGAGTTTCTCCCAACTGTTCGTAACCGGGACCCCTCCGGTAAATCCCCACAGATAATCGGAGAAGCTTCCGAATTCATCCCGTATCTCAAGGAATCTCGCGGCGTTGTTTATTGAAGCCTCTATTTTCTTTCGGTTCCGTATTATTCCGCTGTCGGACATGAGCTCCTGTATCTTTTTCTCTCCGTAGCGAGCGACTCTTTCCGGATCGAACCCGTCGTAAAGACGCCTGTAGTTCTCCCTTTTGCGAAGAACCGTAAGCCAGCTCAGCCCGGCCTGGGCAGATTCCAGGACCAGGAACTCAAACTGTTTTTCATCGGAGAAAACGGGCACTCCCCACTCATTGTCGTGGTAAGCCCTCTCAAGATCGGTCTTCTCGCACCAGGGACATCTTCGCATTCTATCTCTCCCTCCGGCTCAAAGAAAAGCGTTGTAGAGAAACCCGAAGAAAAGCACCTGAGGAACAGTTACGATGGGAAGGAGCAAGGCCGTCTTTCTGCCTATGTTAGTCCAGAGAAGCCCGATCTCCGTATAGTCGGTCACGACCCCTGCCATCAGAAAAACGAATGGATTTCCGAATGCCCCGACCTTGTCGTAGAGCTCAAACGCAATAACCGAACTTCCCTCGCTGCAGATCTCAATCACGGTAGCTCCCACAAGGGTGAGCAAAAGACCTCTAGTGTCCGGACCCAGATACTGCATAAAAAATTCCCCGGGCACATACACGTCTATCAGGACCGCCGCTATAAGGCCGATTATAAGCCACCAGAGAACCATGTTGGAGAGACTGAGGCTTCCCCTGAGAACTCCCGGGACGCTTTCCCTCAAGGAGAAATTCTTTATCTTTTCCCACTCGTATCCTTCCCCCAAGTCTCCGACATCGTTTTTCTCTACGTAGCCGGCCCGTTCAAGCATCCCGAAGATAAGGCCCGTGATAATCGCGATAAATCCGGCCGTGACCATGAACAGAACACCTTTCCATCCGAAAAAGCTCACGAGAAGAATGGTTACGGGAAAATTCGCCCAAGGGGAAGCAAGCAGAAACGTTATCACGGCCGGGATGCTGGCCCCTTTCCTGTAAATCTGGATCGCTATCGCGAGTATTCCATGCGAACAGGAAGACATGAGAAAACCCCCTGCGAGCGCATAGAAAAGAGATGAATTCCCCGTTCCGCCAAGGTATCTGTATATAAATCCCTGGGGAACGAAGTAATCTATGGCCCCGCCCAGAAGAAAACCCACAATAAGCGGGATGGCGAGCAGCTTCAGATAAGCCAGAAGAGAAGCATTGAGGGCAGAAAGCGACGGCAGGAAGGAAACGGCAACCAAGCAAAGGAGCAACGCGAGGGAAATTTTCAGGTTCCGACTGACTCGGAGAGGTTCACCGGGTGGCGGAGTGTGGCAGCAGGAAGCTTCGTTCATTTTATTAATCTTAACATAATTCAAAGTCCCGACCGAACGCTCCGCACTCTTTGCCGCATCGGAACGAAGAAAAAGCTTTTCCGTTTGTCCGCTTTTTTTTCTAGGGTAGAATCTCTTGCGTTATGGGAAAGAGAATCGTAGTAGCCATGAGCGGAGGGGTCGACAGCGCCACCACTGCCGCCCTGCTTAAGTCCCAGGGGCATGAAGTCATAGGAATGACCATGCAGCTTTGGGATTACGGAGAGAGCGAGGGAGGATGCTGCTCCGCGGACGAGGTCTGCGACGCGAGAAGAGTCGCGTACGAGATAGGCATACCTCACTACGTGGTAAACTACATGGACTCCTTCAGGGAACTCGTGGTCTCCGATTTCGTAAGCAAGTACGATTCGGGAGAAACACCTATACCCTGCGTACTCTGCAACCAGTTCATGAAGTTCGATTTCCTTTTGAAGCGGGCTCTTGAACTTGACGCGGATTTTCTTGCCACGGGCCACTACGCAAAGATATCCCGCAGCGCAAAAAACGGCGAGTATTCCCTTGAGCGGGCCGTTGATCCCACAAAAGATCAGTCGTATTTTCTTTTCACCCTAGGTCAGAGAGAACTTCAGAAGCTCATTTTCCCTCTGGGAGACAAAACAAAGACCGAGGTGAGGGAAATTGCCAAGAAGATGGGTCTCAGGGTCGCCACAAAGGCCGAGAGCATGGGCGTCTGCTTCATCACGGGAGACGGCTACAGGGAATTTCTCGAGCCCTACCTTGAGAGAGGAAAAATAGAGGGTGACATAGTGGACATGGAGGGAAACCCCGTCGCCAGGCACAGGGGAATCGCATCTTTTACCATCGGCCAGAGACGCGGACTCGGGTTCGCGAAGGGAAAACCGATGTATGTTGTCGGTATCGACGCCGAGAGAAACGAGGTCAGGGTCGGAGAGGAAAAGGACCTTTACAGCAACGCCCTTACGGCACAAAATCTATCGTGGGTAAGCGAGCCTCCGGAAGGAGAAATCGAAGTACGCTCGAAAATAAGGTACCGCCACGGCGCGGTCCCATCCAGAGTAACGGTAAGCGACGACGGTAAGGCCACAGTGAATTTCCCGGAGCCGCAGAAAGCCGTAACGCCCGGCCAGGCAATTGTTTTCTACAGGAACGAAACCGTCGTGGGCGGCGGCTGGATAAAAGAGGCGCACATGCAATGAGAAGGATCTCCGTCGTAACCCTGGGGTGCAAGGTTAACCAGTACGATACGGCCGCCTTGCTTAACCACTTGCCATCCTCAGAGTTCGTAAAGAACAAAAAATTTGACGAGCCGGCGGACGTATACGTAATAGATACCTGCACCGTCACGCACAAGGCAGATTCTGAAGCGAGAAACTACGTATACAGGGCGAAACGATCAAATCCCCGCGGCGTGGTAATAGTGACCGGCTGCTACGCCCAGGTCTCCCCGGAGCAACTCTCCGCCATGGAGGAAGTCGACTACGTAATCGGAAACTCCCACAAGTCCTCATCCCTTCTCGGAGTGATCCGCCGGGGTGAAGTTCAGAGTGAGCCGAAGGTTCTCCTATCCGATATCTTCAAAGAGAAAAAAAGGAAGTTCGACACTCCTGACATCAGGTTCTTTCCCGACAGGACAAGGGCGTTTCTCAAGGTACAGGACGGCTGCAACTATGCGTGCACGTTCTGCGTGATTCCAAGGGCGCGCGGACGCTCCCGCAGTCTCGGGACGGATGAAGTGATCTCAAGGCTGAAAACTCTTGCGCGGGGAGGTTACAAGGAAGTCGTTCTAACCGGGATTCATCTGGCAAGCTACGGAAGGGACATAGGTTCGGATCTCGTCAGTCTGCTGGGAGAAATTGAGAAGTCCAGGGCTGTGAGCAGGATAAGGCTCAGCTCTCTTGACCCCGCGGATACCACGGAGGAACTGATCAGCTTTGTTTCGGATTCGGAAATCGTCTGCCCGAGTTTTCACGTAGCACTTCAAAGCGGAGACAGGGATGTCCTGAGAAAAATGAGAAGAAGGTACAGCCCCGAGCAGTTCCTCGAGTGCACGGACTCGATACGCAGTTCATTGCCGGAAGCTTCGATCGGCACAGACATAATGGTCGGATTTCCAGAGGAAACCCAGGAGCAGTTTGAAAATTCCCGCGATATCGCGGCCGCATCGGAGCTTACCTATTTCCACGTGTTTCCTTATTCGATAAGGAAAATGACCCCAGCCGCGAATATGAAAGACCAGGTTTCCCCGCAGGTGAAGAAGCAAAGAGCGGCGGAGCTTCGCGCGCTTGGAAAAACGAAAAAAGAAAACTTTTACAGAACGTTCATAGGCAAGACTCTCGGTGCCATTGTCGAGAGCAAGTCAAACTGCACCACGGAAAACTACATAAACGCGAAGCTGATTGAAGGCAACATCGATACCGGAACGGAAATAAAGATAAGGATAGAGGACGTAAAAAACGAAGTTGCCTACGCAACAGCCGTGTGAACTACTTTCCTGAAACTATCCTGCCGACTGGCTCCTTAAATCCATCCTTGAATAAAAATTTCCACATCATTTAATGAAGGTCGGCTTTTACGTTACCCAAACAGAAAAAACCTTGCAATTTCGGAGCCTATCTCCTAAAATACACATATGCTGGAAAGATGGATTGCGGACAAGCTTGATGAAGCTGTAAAACGCGCCCCCGCGGTTGCGCTTCTTGGGCCGCGCCAGGTCGGCAAAACTACATTGGCGCGAGAAATCGCTGAAAAGCACAATTCCATCTATCTGGATCTAGAGTCACCGGAAGACCTGCTGAAGCTGCGCGACCCCGTTTCCTTTCTTTCCGGGAGCAGGGAAAGACTAATTATTCTGGATGAGATACAACGTGCCCCCGATCTGTTCATGACCCTGCGTGGACTGATTGACGAAAATCGGCGGGCAGGCAAAAAAGCTGAGCAGTTCCTATTACTCGGTTCCGCAACGATGGACCTGCTTCGCCAGTCTTCAGAAAGTCTGGCGGGACGCATCCGCTATATTTACATGAACGGCCTTAATATCCTTGAGGTTCCGCATGCCAACCCGGATGATTTTCATAAACTATGGCTTAGGGGCGGTTTTCCCGAGAGCTATCTGGCATCATCAGACGCTGAGAGCATGGAATGGCTTGAAATGCTCATCCGAACCTATCTGGAGCGAGACGTTCCGCAGATGGGATTCCGGGTGCCCTCCAGTCGCTTAAGGATGCTTTGGACAATGCTCGCTCATCTGCAGGGAGAAGCGCTGAATTATTCAAAACTGGGCAACAATCTCGAAGTTGACGGGAAAACCGTTACCCATTACCTAGATATCCTGGTTGATCTGCTGCTTGTACGGAGACTGAGTCCCTGGTACGGGAACGTCAAGAAACGATTGGTCAAATCTCCGCGGTTTTATGTTCGGGACAGCGGAATCCTGCACAGGTTGCTTGGTATCGCGGATTATGATGCGCTGCTCTCCAACCCCGTTCTTGGAAAAAGCTGGGAAGGATTCGTAATTGAAAACATAGTCTCCATCCTGCCAAACAGCGTGGAGTCTTATTACTATCGTGCGTCTTCCGGCACGGAGATCGATCTTATTCTCAGGATATCAAGCAAGGAGTTGTGGGCGATTGAAATCAAATATGGCGTCGCGCCCAAAATAAGACCCGGCTTTCATCACGCATCGGAAGATATCAGCGCTACCAGAAAATTTGTTGTCTACGGTGGCCATGATGAATTTCCGATTGAAAAGGGTACAACTGTGATTTCTCTTCCGAAGCTGATGGATAAACTGCTTGGCTTGTAATTCCCGAACGACGCAATGATGGAGAGAGTGGGGTTTTTCTCACCCCTGGTTTTTGTATAATAGATCTTATGAGGAAACGGAAGGAAGCCGACCGGAAACGAAAAGCAGAAAAGAGAAAAGCCGACCGGGGGAATGAAACCCGATGTAAAATCTGTGATAAACCACTGACGGATCCCCGTTCCATTATCCTAGGAATGGGACCGGAATGCTGGCGGAAACATCGGACGGCAGATGTAATTTGTGAATCTTAAAGAGGGGGTACGTCCCTTTTTGGTTTTGCAGATAGTCCACCTTGGCTTAACCGCCTTGGTGGGCTTTTTTATAGGAAGGGGTACAAATCTTTTCTGTTTCCCAAATAATCCTTTTTCTCAGTAGATTACAAAACAGGATTGGCGGAGAGAGTGGGATTCGAACCCACGAAGGGGCTTTCACCCCTTACTCGATTAGCAATCGAGCGCCTTCGACCACTCGGCCACCTCTCCCCGCTCGGTGGAAAAATGATAACTCAACGGAAAACAGAGTCAAAGCTCTGCTCCCCCTGTTTTTTTCAACCCTTAACGGAAAAGATCTCAAGAATGAGCAGAACATCGTCCCCCTTGTTCTCTAGGGTGCAATTCGCTCCGTCTTCGAGAAAGAAAGTCTGCCCGAGGCCGAGTTCGTCGCTCTTCTCGCCGACGATCAGAGCTTCTCCCTGAAGAACCACCAGTCGGAGGTTGTGAGAAGAGGTGTTTTCCGTCCTTGCGGACTTGCCGGAAAAAAGAGTTGTTTTGATTGTTCTTGAGAACTTTCCTTTCTCAATTTCTTCCCTGCTGCCCCAAGGGTAGTGAACTACTTTCGGACGGTCCGCCTCGTCCCTGCCCCGCTTTCTTAATTCCTTCGCAAACTCGCCCGCCTCATTCGAGCGGTCAAGATCGGAGACAAAAACGGCGTCCTTAGTTTCAATCACCGCAACGTTGAGAAGACCGGATACGCAGACAAGCCTCGAGCCGCTTTTTACAATAGAATCCTCCGTGCCCTTAAGGATTACGTCTCCTTCAAGCACGTTGCCCTCGGAATCTTTCGGGGAAAATTCGTAGAAAAGCCGCCATGACCCTATATCGCTCCACGGAAAAGAAGATGGTACCACGGCTCCACGCGAAGTCTTCTCCATCACCGCGCGGTCAACTGGGACGGAAGGAAGCCCGGCGTAAACATCCCTGTCGACTTCTCCGCGGGAAGCTTCGCGAATCGGTTCATACACCTCAGGGCAAAGAGCCGCGTATTCCTCAATCATGGTCCGGGCCCGGAAAACGAACATTCCGCTGTTCCAGAAAAAATTTCCCGAAAGCAGGTATTCACTTGCAACTTCGTCACTGGGTTTTTCGACGAACCTTTTTATTTTAAGCCCATAGTCGTGAAGCGGTTCTCCTCCCTCGATGTAGCCGTACCCGGTCTCGGGCGCCGAGGGGGTGATTCCGAAACACACTATGTAATCGTCTTCAGCGAGGGAAACCGCCCTTCGTACGTAATCACGGAAATTCTCGTCGTCCCCGACTACATGATCCGAGGGGAAAACCATTATCACTGCGTCTTCGTCCTGAGAAGCAATCTCAAGAGTTCCGAGCAGAATCGCGGGGGCGGTGTTTCTGCCCACGGGTTCTGTAATAACCTTTATTTTTTCCGGAAAATCCGTGGACTGAAGACTCTGTTTAATCAGCGGGAGCTGTTTTTCCTCAAGTACAACCAATATGTTTTCTTCGGTTACAAGACGGGCGGCGCGCTTAAGCGTCCCAAGCAGAAGCGACTCATTTCCGTTTATCGCGAGGAACTGCTTGGGCAGGGACTCCCTTGAGAGAGGCCAGAGCCTGGTTCCCCGTCCCCCGGCAAGAACAAGACAGTAGAGATTTTCTTTAGGCATTTTGAGAGCTGATTTCCACGGAAAAGCCTCCAGATGTTACTTTACCTGATGAGGCTCCTTCAGAAGATCCCAGACAGTTTTCACCGGATTAAACGTGGTGGAAGGAACTTCCACGAAAACCGTTATCCACCCGGACATGGAACCGTTCCAGAGCCCGGGAAGCTCAAGCGCCTTTATCTTCTTTGTGCCTAAGGTCTTTTCGGTAATAATTCCGGCTTCCGGGTCGACAAAGCCGGTCAGATTGAATTTCTTCCCCTTAAAATCCTTTACTCCGCAGACGATATCCACGGGATTAAAATGAGTAGAACTCTCCCAGATACGCCTCTGGGCAAAAGAGTTCCGGTCAATCTCGGCGCTTTCAACTATCTGAAGAGACTCTCCCCCTTCTCCTTCCACCCAGAACGGACCGCCGCCCGGTTCACCCACGTTCTTTACGACGCCGCATACCCTGATGGGCCTGTGAAGCGCCCGAAACAGGAACTCCCTCCTGCCGGCTCCGGACAGCCCTGAAAGTTTCCGGGAAAGGTCCATTAAAAGCTCTTCCCGACAGAAAGAAATTATCTCCCGCTCAAGTGCCTCTGAGGTCCAAGAGGAAGAGAGGGCTTCTGTGTAGCGGAAAACCCTTCTCTGGATAGAGAGAAGAACTCCTCCGAGGGTCTTTTTCCACTTAACAGTATCGGGAAGAAGTCCCTCTTTCGCCACGTTATCTATGTTCTTTACAAAAATACAGTCATAGGAAAGTTCATTCAGGTTTTTAAGCAACGCTCCGTGCCCGGCGGGTCTTCGGAGCGGGGATCCATCGGCGTCCGAGACGGGCACGTTGTCCATCGTGACCGCGATTGTATCCGTTTGAGGGTCCTGAACCGAGTATGCTACGTCAAATGAAACCCCTTCGGAGGATAGAAGAGAAGCCGCTTCCTTCTCCTCCCGGGCGAACCGCTCCGCAAAAGCGGGGGGAATGGTGAAATGCATTGAGGCTGTGCCGCGTGAGTTTATATACCCGATGGCTTCTTTGAAATGTTCGAAAAAAGCCGTTCTTCTCTCTTCTCCATAACTGTGGAAAGGCACAAGTCCTTTGGGAATGTCCGCGTAACCCAGACCGTCACTTCCCAGAAGGGTGTTGAGAATGAGTTCTAAATTCCCCGAAGAGATGACATTCTCAAGCTTTTCCTCCAACCTCTCTTCAAGCAGGCCCGCGAAAGGAAATCTTGTCGCATTCGAGAGAAATTTCTCAAGAGTCTTTTCCCCTTCGGAATCCAGGGCCGCTTCTCCCGAGGAAAAGACGTCCCGAAGCATGCCGAGGTCCCGAAACATTCTCGAGGCCGCTCCGGATGCAGGAACGAATTTGCACACGCTCGTTTCAAAAAGAGAATCCTCGTATTCCCGCTGGAGCACTCTGGATTCATTTTCTCCCAGTTTTCTTATTCCGTCGCCGACTGTCGCAGGGCGAAGAAGTCTGCGGAAGGGATAACCCTTTTTGAAGCGTTCGACCTGTTTTTGAATATCCAAGATACGAATTTTCCAAAGGAACGAAAAATTGCCGGAAGCGCGACCACCTGCTATTTCCCCTCAGTCGAATCCGACACAAAAACTATACACAAAAAGAGTTCTTAAGCATCTAAGAAATGGCTTCAAAAACCGGACAGGGAGTCATTTATTCCTGCAGTATATACAAAACCAGGTAAAGAAAGTAAGTGCATATACATGGGGAGTCATATGCAACAGTAGAAAGCGTCCTACAGTTAAGATTAAGAAATTCTTAATACCCCTCGCCCCCTCAAATAATATGTTTTTTCGTGCAACTTTTTCATCGGTAAACACGAACGTTTGAATTAAATAGATTTTTAATATCCATATGTGTTAGAGTGGTGATATGAAGCTTATAAAAGACATAGTTCTAGTGCTTTTAGTGCTGGCGTTCACAATGAACTCCTACGCCGCTGCATCTATGGTTCTATGTAATTGTGCTCAAATGGCACAGAGCGAAATGACACATGCTGAAATGTCGGATAAAAAGATTCCGTGTCATGAAATGGCGAAAACCGACACGGATAAAGCCAGCATGGACATGGAACGGGCAAATGATCAGATCAACCAAGATCAGGAAAGATCAACCGAAGGTGATAAGTGTTCCTGCGGACACTGTAATTTTCCTACACAAGCTTCACTTCTTAGCGATAAAGCCGTAAATGATCATCTTTCAAAAGATCTAAAACATCTCATAGATGATGTGGGTGAATCAGTTTACCCTTACGGCATTCAATACCCTCCAGAACGTATCTCCTAGATTTGTTGACACCCTTAGTGTGTCTCCCAACAAGTTGGTGTGTCTATAAGATACTAAAACCCTCAAGGAACTAGGAGAAAATTATGAATATAAAACGCCTTTTGGTGGTGGTGATATTAGCCACGTCCATGGAGGTAGCCCAAGCGAAGACTGAAACACTAGATAACTATGTCGAAAAGCTTGCAGAGCATCCCCAAGTAACACAAATATTAGAGCAAAGTACGCGCTTTAAAGAATTATCGGTCGGTGAAATGGGATTACCAGATCCGCAACTTATAATCGGCGTGGATAATGTACCCATTGATAATCTTGGATTTGACAGGTTTTTGCCAACCTCAAAAGTTTTAGGGTTTAGACAACAAATACCAAGTCATTCGCTTCGTAAAGCCAAGTCCGGGAAACAGGAAGCGCTATCGAAACGGCAGCAATTAATGGCTGATTACACACGTAAACGCCTAGAAGCCATTTTGATTAGCCAGCTTATTGAACTGGATAAAATCAAAACACTGGAAAAGCTGGCAAATCAACAGCTTGGTTACTACCGATTAATGGAATATGAGCTGGAAGGCCAACTTGAAGCCGGTAAGCCTGTCTATGGCCGATTTTCAGAAATTGACGTTGAACACATAGAGGTTGAGCAACGCCTGAACGATCTTAAAGCTGAACGTATTGCCGTTGAAGAAGATCTGATCCGCCTTGTTGGTGAAGTGCCAGAGGTAGGGCTTCCATCTGTGCTGGACGCTGAATGGAATCGTGAAGCAGAAATTTTATATCCCGTACGCATTGCCAGTGAAGATATCAATGTAGCCTCTAAAGATGTTGATGCTGCTGATGCCGCTTTTGGGCCCAGCTACAGTATTCAAGCCATTTATAAGCAACGCGAAGATGGGCCTAGTTTCTCCGGTGATGATTGGTTTAGTATCCAAGCAACTATCTCTATTCCCCTTTGGTATGGGTCTAATCAAAAGCCCAAATTACGTGCAGCACAGGCCGGAAAGCGCAGTGCAGAATTTGCTTATGACGATACACGGCGCGAGTGGATTAAGCGTATGTCTGTCTTGAAATCCGAGCGTGATATCGCACTCGATAATATTGAGCTTTTAAAAGAGAAAAGAGTATCGCTCAAGCAAATAGTGGAAGCAGCCAACCGGAATTATGAATCCGGCAACGCGCCACTAGAAACAGTTCTGGATGCGCAAATTGATGAACTCACCATAGAGTCGCAGCTTGCGACTATGCGCAGCCGCCACACGCACTTATCCGCACAATTTAACAGCCACATCATAGGAGGAAATCACAATGAGAATGATTAAAGTATTCCTCTTAATCTTAGCATTTACGGTTAGTCCGGCGTGGGCGGAGTCGCAAAAATACACATGCCCGATGCACCCACACTACATTGTCACTGAAATGGGAACATGTCCGATTTGTGGCATGGATTTAGTGCCGGTCGAAGGTGATGATGAAGCTGTAGAAGAAGATCGTAGCGCACATAGCGCACATAAGGATGATGCCCGCAAAATTGTCACCATTGCACCGGAAACTATTCAAAATATTGGGGTACGTACAGAGAATGCGGCAATAGCAAGTTTTGGCACAGATGTTAGAAGCTATGGCCTTGTCACGGAAAATGTTCGTCTAACCCAGGCAATTTCAGTCCGCGTAGCCGGTTGGGTTGAAGATTTAAAAATTACCGCCGTAGGTGATGAGGTCAAAAAAGGTGATTTACTCTTTACGCTTTACAGCCCCGATTTGATCTCAGCCCAACAAGATTATATCGCAGCTATAGAAACCGGCATTGAGAGGCGTATTAATTCCAGTGCCAAACGCCTGAAATCCCTCGGTGCAGATGAAAAAGCGATTGCACAAATACGGTCGAGCCGCGGGAAGCTAGAGCGGTTACCGTTTTATGCAGAAACCGATGGCATTGTCAGCCATTTGATGGTGAACCAAGGCAGCTACGTGAAACCTGGAATGCAAATTGCCACCATTCAGGATTATAGCAGCGTATGGATTGAGGTCAGTGTCGCAGAAAAGGATTTGCAGTTCTTAGCAAAAGACAGCAAGGCCACTGTTACCTTCCCAAACTTGGGGAGTATCAAGCCCACAGCAAGGATTGATTATATTTACCCCACCATTGATGAAAATAGCAGAACTGGAAAAATCCGGCTGGTATTAGAAAATACGGATGGCGCATTGAAACCAGGCGCATATGCGGATGTTAATTTTGAAACAAACATTGATAAACGCCTCAGTATCCCATCAGAAGCTATTCTAAAAAGCTCCGAAGGTGATTTTGTAGTCATAGCCCTAGGCAACGGCAAATTTCAGCCACAGGCCGTGCAAACCGGTATTCATAACAAAGGGCGAACTGAAATTACGCGTGGCTTGGAAGAAGGTGACAAGGTTGTCGTAAGCAGCCAGTTCATGATTGATTCCGAAAGCTCTCTGCGTGAGTCCTTCCGTAAATTGCAAAAAACACAAGCGCCACTGGCTTTAATTGAAGTCACCAAAGACCAGCAAGCCATGATCGATCATTTGGTTGATGCCGCACTATATTTGCATGAAGCCCAGACAAGCGGCTTTGAACCTGATACCAAAATGTTGATGCCGGCACTTAAGCTGAATGATCACTTGCTACCGAAATTCCGTGGCACGAAGCTTGAGTTTATCCTGCAAGATGCTGAAAAAGCATTGATGGGTGCAAAAGAAGCCATCACGGACCAAGAACGCAAGCAGGCTTTGGCTGAACTGGTTATGGCCTTGAAACCTTGGATTACCGAAGGCAAGCCCAAACACTACAAAGACAAAGGCCTAAAACTCTATCTCGATCACGGCACAGGTTATTACTGGCTTCAATTAGATGATAAGCTGGCACACCCTTATGGTGATGGCCATGCGGTAGAGGTTGAGTTGCCTGATGAAGTGGATGTGGAAGTCCCCACAGTAACAGCACCAGTGGGAGGCGCGCATGCAGGACACTAATCACTTAAGCCACGATCCAACAAAATCCGGCGTTGCCAAAGTCATTGAGTGGTCGGTTAGAAACCAGCTCCTTGTGTTTGTCGGTATGATCGTCCTACTGGTCGCGGGTTGGATATCAGTTAAAAACACCCCGTTGGATGCGATACCGGATTTATCAGATACGCAAGTCATTATCCGGACAGATTTCCTAGGGCAATCACCACAAATTGTCGAGGATTTGGTCACATACCCGCTTTCCACTACCATGCTTGGTTTACCAAAAACCAAGGACGTGCGCGGCTTCTCGATGTTCGGCACATCTTTTGTCTACATCATTTTTGAAGATGATGTTGATCAATACTGGGCGCGAAGCCGTGTCATCGAGGCTTTATCCAAGATACAGGGAAATTTGCCGCAAAACGCAATTCCGCAGATTGGACCGGATGCAACCGGTGTTGGCTGGGTTTATCAATATGCAGTTGTTGATCGAACCGGCAAATATGACCTGTCGTATTTGAGAACGCTGCAAGACTGGTTCTTAAAATTCGAGCTGGCCACCGTTGAGGGTGTATCAGAAGTCGCCTCTGTCGGAGGATTCGTTAAAGAATATCAGGTGTTGGTCGACCCCAATCGTCTCCGTGCTTATGACGTTCCCTTGCACCGCATAACCCAAGCCGTACAAGCGGCCAGTAAAGAAGTGGGCGGCCGTGTCATTGAGCAAGGTGAAATGGAGCTAATGATACGCTCCAAAGGTTATATCACCAACCTTGAGGAACTGAAAAAAGTGGTAGTGTATGCCAAAAGTGGCACACCGGTTCTTCTATCAGATGTGGCGCGGGTGATCGAAGGTCCAGAGCTACGCCGAGGCATTGTTGAGCTTAATGGCGAAGGTGAAGTGGTCGGGGGTGTCATCGTTATGCGCTCCGGTGAAAATGCCTTAACGGTTATTGAGGGTGTAAAGAAAAAGCTGGAAGAATTAAAACGAGGGTTACCCGAAGGCATAGAAATCGAGACAGTTTACGACCGTGCCCCACTGATTGAAGGCGCTGTAAAATATCTTAACCACAAACTGATTGAAGAGGCGATTGTCGTGGGGCTGGTATGTTTGATTTTCCTATTCCATGTCAGGTCAGCTTTTGTTGCAATCATTACACTGCCCTTGGGTGTCTTAGCGGCCTTTATCGTGATGTCCATGCAGGGCATTACGGCCAATATCATGTCACTTGGCGGTATAGCGATTGCGATTGGCACGATGGTTGACGCGTCCATTGTGATGGTAGAAAATGCGCACCGCAAGCTCTCGGAAATGCCAAAAGACGCAACTACGGCAGAAAAGCGTGATGCAATTATTCTATCGGCAAAAGAAGTCGGGCCAGGACTGTTTTTCTCTCTGCTGATTATTACCGTGTCCTTTTTACCGGTATTTGCACTCACCGGCCAATCCTTCCGTTTATTTTCACCGTTGGCCTTTACCAAGACCTATGCAATGGCTTTTGCATCCATTCTTTCAGTGACGGTTGTGCCAGTGCTGATGTTGTGGCTGGTACGGGGTAAAATTAGGCGCGAAGAAGACAACCCGATTAATCGTTGGTTTGTTCATCTCTATACGCCGATCTTGAATCTAGCTTTAACGCGCAAAATTGCGATAATCGGTGTTGCAGTCGCATTGCTTGCAAGTATGGCTATCCCGTTATCACGAACAGGTTCTGAATTTATGCCCGCTTTGTATGAAGGTGAGCTGCTTTATATGCCGACCACTTTGCCTGGGGTATCCATTACCAAGGCCAAAGAAATCTTATCACAATCAAACAGGTTGATTAAAACCGTACCAGAAGTACATCATGTATTTGGTAAGGTTGGCCGTGCAGACACAGCGACAGATCCAGCGCCGATTTCCATGATTGAAAGCTGGATCAAGCTCAAGCCCAAAGATGAGTGGCGCAGAGGTTTAACGGTCGAGGGTCTGGTTAAAGAACTGGATAAAACCGTTAAGCTGCCAGGCTTGGTTAATAGCTGGGGCTATCCTATCAAAATTCGCATAGATATGATTTCAACCGGTATTCGCACGCCGGTCGGGATTAAGATATCTGGTGCAGACCTCAATGAAATCAGTCGCATTGCCCTAGATGTAGAAGCAGCAGTGAAGGATACTGAGGGAACGCGTTCAGCCTTTGCGGATCGTGTGGTTGGCGGCAAATACCTCGAAATTACGCCAAACCGTGATGAACTAGCACGGCAAAATATAGACCTTGGCATGTTCCAGCGCGTCATCCAAATTACGCTTGGCGGCATGAAAATATCAGAATCCGTGCAAGGGCGTGAGCGTTACAACATCATGCTTCGCTATGAACGGCCTTTCCGGGAACACCCTGAAGATCTGGCTGATGTTTTGGTTCCAACCCCAATGGGTCAACATATTCCACTAGGTGAGCTTGCAAAGATTGAATTTGTTGAAGACTCACCAATGATTAAGTCGGAGAATGCAAGGCTCACAGGCTGGGTTTTCGTTGATATCGCGGACCGTGACATTGGATCATATGTTGAAGATGCGCAAAAGATCGTAGCGGACAAGGTTAAGCTTCCGGCTGGTTATGCGATTGAATGGTCAGGGCAATTTGAGCAAATGCTTGAAGCCGAAGCCCGTATGCGCATTGCCGTACCCTCGGCTATTCTAATTATTTTTATGCTGCTAATGCTGCATTTCGGCAGGTTAGACCGCACGTTGATGGTAATGCTGTCATTACCATTCGGTTTGATTGGCGGCGTGTGGGCGTTGTATCTGGCAGGATATAATTTCTCAGTAGCCGTAGGTGTTGGTTTTATCGCCCTTGGCGGGATTGCCGCAGAAACCGCCGTGGTGATGCTTCTGTATATCGATCACCAAGTACGACAAAACCCTCCAAAAGATCTTAAAGATTTGTCTGATGCAGTGATGCACGGCGCAGTTTTAAGGGTGCGGCCAAAACTCATGACCGTGTTGACTATATTTGTGGGGCTTGCGCCGATATTCATAACCGAAGGTCTTGGCTCTGATGTGATGCGGCGTATCGCACTGCCAATGCTTGGCGGTATGACCAGCACCACAATCCTTACACTCGTTGTTATTCCAGTCGTTTACTACCTCTGGGAAGGCAGACATTTCAAAAATTCAACGAAGGAGGTCTAAAATGATGGATAAAAAACCATATGTAACCATAGGAAAATTGGCAGGTATCAACGGAGTATCCGCTGATACCATCCGTTATTACGAAAAACTTGGTGTGTTGAGTAAAGCAGGAAGAGCGCCAAACGGCTATCGTGTGTACGGAAAAGATACGTTGGATGTTTTGCATTTTATCTGCTACGCCAAGGTTATGAACTTCACCCTAGAAAAGATTAAAAAGCTTTTAACCATGTCGCATGAAAGCAGTGATACGATATGCGTCGACATTCTGGATATGGTTGAGGGAAAAATCGGTGCGCTTCGCAAGATAATTGAAGATATGCAAACCGCATTGATAGCACTGGAGCATTTTGCAGATGACTGCCTTGGGGGGCAAGCACCTGCAAAACGCTGTCCATCTATTCACTACTTAGGACAAGGAGGCCCATCATGAGAAACATATTTAAAACCTTACTATTAGCGTCTGCGTTGATATTACCAATAGCAGCCTATGCCGATCATCATAAGCATGATCACGGAAACCACCAGCATAAAGCCATGCAGCATGAAGATGTTGTCATGGGATCTGGTGTTATTCACAGTGTTAGCCGAATGAATAATAAAATCAATCTGACACATGCGCCCATTCCTGCGTTGAACTGGCCTGAAATGACAATGGATTTAGATGTGGCGGAAAGTGTGGATTTGAAAAGCCTATCATCCGGCCAAAAAATCAAATTTCACATCGAGCTTGGTGAAGACAAGGTATATCGCATTACCAAAATTATAAAAGTTGATGATTACCACACCCACGATGCCAAGTAATGTATGTAAGGTGAAGATTGATCGATACATGAAAGCATGAAGCATGGTGGCTAGGATGATAGCCACTCTGAAGAAGAGATCCGGCTTGGAATTAATTCCGGTTTTGATCTCATATCCCGTACAGATTTCGAATGGGAATGGGAAACCAACTTCAACGACGATTACAAATACCAGTTCGAGTTGTCATGGGAATTTACCAAGAAACTGCAGGTTTTGGGTATATATGATTTCAATCACGGATGGAACTCCGGACTAAGGATAATTCTCTAACTGGGGTGGCGGGACCGACGGGATTCGAACCCGCGACCTCTGGCTTGACAGGCCAGCGTTCTAACCAGGCTGAACTACGGCCCCGTTTAAATCAGATGGTGGGCGGTACAGGATTTGAACCTGTGACCCCCTGCTTGTAAGGCAGGTGCTCTCCCGCTGAGCTAACCGCCCGCAAAAAAATGCAAAAAAGCAGGCAATCTGTATAACCGAATAAAAACTCTTTGTCCAAGGTGAAGACACGAAGCGGTTAAAGTCCATGCTCTTCTATGAATCTTTCCGCATCCATAGCCGCCATGCACCCGCTTCCCGCCGCCGTTATAGCTTGTTTGTACCTTGTATCCTGTATGTCGCCCGCAGCGAAAACGCCTGCAACATTCGTTTCAGAGGTGCCATCTTTGGTGATCAGATAACCGTTATCGTCCATTTCAAGCTGTCCCCTGAAGATTTCGCTGTTGGGAGTATGCCCGATCGCCACGAACATGCCCTGACATTCCTTCACGTAACTCTCCCCGGTTACGACGTCTTTTATCCGAACTCCCGTTACTCCATCCTCTCTCGAACCCAGCACATCCTCGACAACGCCATTCCAGATAAAATCTATTTTTTTGTTTTCCGTAGCTCTCTGCTGCATTATCACCGAGGCTCTGAGCTTGTCGCGCCTGTGAATCACCGTGACTTTGGTAGCGAACTTGGTAAGAAAGGTGGATTCCTCCATAGCGCTGTCACCTCCCCCGACAACCACAAGCTCCTTGTCCCTGAAGAAAAACCCGTCGCACGTGGCACACGTGGAAACCCCGTAGCCCACAAGCTCCCGCTCGGATGGCAGACCGAGCATCCTAGCAGTGGCACCCGAAGAGATAATGAACGTGGAGGCAAGTATCTGCTCATCTTCCGTTGATACGCGAAACGGCCTTTCCGAGAAATCAACCGCGGTCACGGCCTTCTGTACGCACTGCGCCCCGAAACGTTCCGACTGTTCCCTCATAAGGTCCATAAGGTCAGGACCCATGATTCCGTTTGGAAACCCGGGGAAATTTTCAACATCGGTGGTCGTCGTGAGCTGCCCGCCGGCTTCAGGCCCTTCAAATATGAGCGGCTCAAGATTCGCCCGCGCCGCGTAGAGTGCCGCAGTGAGCCCTGCCGGGCCGGAACCCATGATGACAACCTTGTAGCTTTCTCTCAGTTCTTTCACTTCGCGCTCCTGCAATTTCTTTTTGGAACAGGGACTTTATACTACATTCAGGCAGTGGTTTTTCAAGAGATAAGACAAATGAAGACGGCGGGCAAAAACCGTCCGCACAGGCGCAGACACTAATGGAATCCGCAAAGAAAACTCCGCTTCATGACAAGCACGCAGCCCGGGGAGCCGTATTCGGCGAGACGGGCGGATTTTTTCTTCCGAAAAGCTACGGAGACCCGGAAAAAGAGGCAAAAACCGTAAGGAAATCCGTTGGCATTATAGATATCTCGAGCAGGGGAAAAATTATGCTTCGAGGATCGGACCACATAAAATTCCTGCAGGGAATGCTTACAAACGACGTAGAAGGAAAAAACCCGGGGACAGGCGCCTACGCTACGATACTCACCCCGAAGGGAAAAATGATTTCAGACATGAGGGTGTTTAAAAACGAAAACTCGGTCTACATGGACACAGAACCCGGCATGGGCGGGGACGTAGCGGAGCTTCTTCGCAAATTCAGGCTTTCTTACAAGGCCGAAGTGCTTGACGTCACGGAAGATTACTGCGTTTTGCACGCATGCGGTCACAGTTGCGGAGAATTCATCGAACAACGTCTCGGCATCAACACAGAACAGATGAACGAATACGACCACAGGACTTGCGACGAGGCAACCGTAATGAAACTCAACAGAACGGGAGAAACCGGTTTTGACATTCTTTTTGAAAACAGCAGGGCCAGGGAAGTCTGGGACCTCCTCTTGGAAAACACGCCGGCGCCGGGACTTTCGGGACAGGAAGCCCTTGAAATTCTACGGATCGAGGCCGGGATTCCCGTTTACGGAAAGGATATGGACATCTCCACAATACCCATTGAAGCCGGTATCTGGAACGCCCTTGACTTCGAAAAAGGATGCTATGTGGGGCAGGAGGTAATAGCGAGGATAAAATGGAGAGGAAGAGTCAACTGGCATCTGGCGTATTTCGCAGCGCAGCAAGACGGCTGCACCTCACCCGGAGACATGCTCTGGGTGGAAGAAAAAAAAGTGGGGAGAATAACTTCTTCCACATACTCTCCGACCCTCGGGGAAAATATCGCCATCGGCTATATAAGGAGGGAATTCCGCGATTTTCAGGGGGAAATAACCGCCCGCGGGGAACAGTCCGCCGATAAAACTCCAAACACGCTAAAAATAATAGAAAAACCCTTTTACAGCCGCTTTGAATAGTAAAAAAAAATGCTATAATTAGATGGTTAATTTATTTGGTTGTCGCCTCGTCTGTTTTATGGATGCGTACGGCGAGTATTTTCGGGCTTAGTACCTGTCTTAACTGAAAAAAAGAGGTAATTATAAGAAATGATACTGGATAGGCTTCTGAAACACTTTTCAAACGATCTGGCAATTGACCTCGGAACTGCAAACACCCTTGTATATTCAAAAGGCAAGGGGATAGTGTCCAACGAACCGTCGGTGGTAGCCGTGCAGGATATTCCGGGACAAAGGTCAAGACTCATCGCGGTTGGCAAGCAAGCCAGGGAGATGGTCGGAAGAACTCCGGGCTCAATCAGGGCCATTAGGCCGCTTCGCGACGGGGTTATAGCCGATTTTGATGCGGCCCAGAGAATGATTGAGTACTTCATAAAGAAATCCAACGGCAACAAAAGAAGCTTCGTGCGCCCAAGAGTAATAATATCGGTTCCGCTTGAGATCACCGAAGTGGAGAAAAGAGCCGTAAGAGAATCGGCCGAAGCCGCAGGAGCAAGGAAGGTATATCTTATTGAGGAAACAATGTGCGCTGCCATAGGATCCGGGATAGATGTGGACAGACCTTCGGGAAACATGGTGGTTGACATAGGGGGCGGAACCACGGGAATAGCCGTCATCGCCCTGTCTGGGATAGTTGTAAGCAGATCAATCAAAATTGGCGGAGACAAGATGGACGAGGCCATACAGCAGTGGCTGAAAAGAAATCACAACATAGTCATCGGATTTAGGACAGCCGAGGAGCTTAAGAAAAAATTCTCCGCGCACCCGGAAGTAGGCAACGCCAGAAAAATGCAGATGAAAGTAACCGGAAGAAACAATATTTCCGGTGTTCCTTCGATGCTCTCCATTGACATGGAAGAAATTGAAGAAGCGGTTGAAGAAACTGTAAACCAGATAGTTGAGGCTATCTTGCAGACGCTTGAAAGAACTCCGCCGGAGCTCTCCGCGGACGTCTTTGAATCAGGAATAACGCTTGCCGGAGGCGGCTCGCTCCTCAAAGGACTGCGCAGCCGTATAGAACAGAAAACCGGCATCAAGATAAGAAAAGCTGAACAGCCCCTTGATTGCGTCGTTATGGGTTCTGGAAAAGCTCTCGAAGACATAGAACTTCTGAACTCCGTCGCTATATAAACTATAGACGGCAGCGAAATTCCAAGGTGTTCCAATCGTGGAATTACAAGAACAGGGTTCTGCGTTTGATTTGCGGTTGGTCTTTTAATCCGCAATTTTGTTTTTTCTTGAAACCTGAGTTTTTTTGTGTTACACTAGGCAATCAATAGATCTTTAGTCCTAGTGTTTCATAATTTCTTGTAGCGGCTGTATTATAAAGTGAACAATTATTTTTCTGCCGATTGCGGAAAATCAAAATTAAGCATTCCCGACCGGAAGGGAACTTAATGAGGAAGTTTTTTAGTAAAAATCAACTATTTCTCTCCTTTATCCTTATAATTGCGTCAATTCATCTGCTACCCGTCGCTTTTGATCTGGCAAAGAAAGAAACCAATTACACCACAAGGTTAATGCTTAACGTTAACCATGGTTCCGGAGCTTTCGCGAATTATGTCAAAGATGGCGTAAGACACTACTGGGACCACTATATTGACCTCGTCGATACAAGCGTTGAAAACTCCCGCCTCAAAGCACAGCTACAGGAGATGGAAGCACAGAACCTGATGTTAACGGAAATAAGACTTGAGAATGAAAGGTTAAGAAGCCTTCTTAACTATAAGAGAAGCTCTTTTAAGGGAGAGATGATGGGAGCGAAGGTAATAGGAAGTAGTCCTTCGGTCGTAGGTCCCGGCTTCCTTATAATAGACAAAGGATCGTCTTCAGGAATAAAGAAGGGGTTTCCGGTACTCAACAACGTCAGGGCTATCGGAACCATACACTTGGTAAATGAAAAAACCTCTATGGTAATGCTCATGACAAATCCCTCAAGTGTGGCTGATGCGATTGTACAAAGGAGTCGAGCGCGGGGCATAGTGACTGGAGCGGGAAACCATTACGTTATGAAGTACATTGAACAAGAGGACGATATTGTAGTCGGAGACAAGGTCATATCCTCCGGAAAAGACAATGTTTTCCCGAAAAATATTGTCATAGGAACCGTAACAAAGGTTGAGCCGCACAGAGGACTTCAAAGAGCCATCATAAAACCAGAAATCGATGTGAGCAGGGTTGAAGAAGTGCTCATACATCTTAATTGACACTCCACCAGCTGGGTCCAGTTGGAATATGATCAGAATAAACTTCTCTTTTTTTTTCTACCTGTTTTGCTCTTTTCTCTTCATAATTATCCAGACATCGGTCATCTCAACGTCTTCTCTGGGCAAATTCACCCCTGATCTGAATCTGATCATAATAATCTGCCTGGCAGTCAGAACCAAAATACCTTATCTTTTCACACTCGCCGTTCTAAACGGGTTTTTAATGGATGTTTTTTCGGCCGGAACTTGGGGTTTTCACACAGTCACAAGATTCGCCGTGTTTCTGGCGCTGCGAGCGGGCATCCACAATCTTAATTACGACCGAAACCACCCTTTTTTCCTTTCTCTGGCGCTTTTTATAGGAACCCTGCTTATGCACTTGCTGATACTGATACTGCTTCTGTTCAGGCAAGACAGCGGGCAAATTGCATTTCTAAGTGTTGAGCTAGCACTCTATCAGGCTATCATTAACACAGTAGTCGGTGTTCCAATTATAATGCTTCTGGGAAAACTGGATGGAATTACTAAAACGTAGACTCACAATAGCCCTTTCCTTGACCGTGCTGTTTTTTGCTATCTTCTCGGCAAGGTTGTTTTACCTCCAGATATACAAGGGTGAAGAATACAGAGGTTTTTCGGAAAGAAACGTCCTTAGGGTGCTCGATCTTCCCGCGCCCAGGGGACGCGTTTTTGACAGAAACGGCGAAAAGATCCTCTATAACAAACCGTCTTTTAACATAAGGGTGTTTCCGAAAGAAATAACCGATGCCGAGGGGCTCGCGAAAAAACTTGCGGAGATAGTAAACGTTCCAGAGAAACAGCTTCTAAAAAAACTTCGGAAAATAGCGAGCCTCAAGAACTTCTATCCAGTTACAATCGCCAAGGACATAAGCAGGGAACAGCTTCTTCTGCTCGAGAAGAACAAAGAGACGCTGGAGAGCGTATTCCTGGAATTGGGGCACAAGAGGTTCTATCCGCATGGAGAAGCTGCCGCCGTGTTCTTGGGATACACGGGAACCGCCGACCCGGAAGAAGTAAAAACCCATCGTCGGATCAAGGCGGGAACCCAAGTCGGGAAAACGGGCGTGGAGAAAATTTTTGACAACGAACTCAGAGGAATAAACGGTCTTCAGTACATCATGGTAAACGCGCACGGGAAAGTGATCTCTGATTCTCTGGCCACGTTGTTGCCGACCCGCAAAAACAGAGAAATGGTCCAAGGAAAAGACATCCATCTCACCATTGATGCGGAACTGCAGAAGACCGCCAACGACGCTTTGGGCAATGAGAACGGGGCCATAGTCGTAATGGACGTAAGAAACGGAGAAATCCTGGTGATGGTAAGTCGTCCGTCTTATCGTCCCGAGCATATCTCAAAGGGGCTTTCAACGGAGAAACGGAAAAGAAGAAAGAAAAAAGAGCATTTTTCACTTCTTAACCGCTCAACCGAGGGAACCTATCCGCCCGGGTCGGTACTCAAAATAATCACGGCCTTCGCATTGCTGCAAGAAAAGACAGCGAATCCAGAGTCGTCTGTATACTGCCCGGGTTATTACTTGATAAACGGAAAACGTCTTAACTGCTGGCGGGAGGAAGGTCATGGCCATATGAACCTCCACCAAGCAATTGTTGAATCGTGTGACGTATATTTTTACAAACTTTCCCTGAAACTTGGAGTCGACGGGCTCTACCCGTATCTGAAAAAATTCGGACTGGGGGAGAGAACCGGCATAGCACTGCCCGAGAAACCGGGGCTGAGTCCGTCTAAGGCATGGAAAAGAAAGCATCTGAAAGAACCTTGGTACGCGGGTGAAACCGCAATGTTGGCAATAGGTCAGGGATACGTTACCACAACGCCTCTTCAGGTAAATGTGATGACAGCGGCAATAGCAAACGGAGGCAGTATAGTCAAGCCGAAGATAAGAAAAACAGAGGAAAAAACGGCGCCTCGGATAACCGGGGCAGCTCAGAAACTTGACGCAAAGTCAGTATCTTTTCTGAAAAAAGCTCTTTTCGATGCCGTAAACGCACACCGAGGTACCGGGATTTACGCAAGATCAAAAATCACATCCGTCTCGGGCAAAACGGGAACAGCGCAGGTCGTCTCGGCACAAGTTGAATCAACTCAAAAACGGTTTCAGGACCATGCCTGGTTCACCTCCTACGCGCCGTCGGATTCGGCGGAGATAGCCGTAACCGTTCTTGTCGAGAACGGGGGCAGTGGAAGCGTGGCGGCAGCCCCTATAGCAAAAAAAATCATTGAAACCCACTTCAGACTTAAAAAGGAGCGAGGTGAATCTCGAATTGCCAAATCTGAGTAAATCCTCCTGGGTCTTGCTGCTGATCGTTCTGCTGTGCACGGCGGGGCTCGTTAATCTCTACAGCATCTCTCAATTAACCGGCCTAGGTGCATTTAAGAAACAGATCATATGGGTCCTCGCAGGACTGTTGACGATGGTGGTCATAAACTACTTAAGACCTCTGACACTGAAAAGGTACTCTTTTGCCTTCTATCTGGGGCTCCTTGTGCTGCTGGCGTTGATTTTCGTGTTCGGAAAAACGGTATCGGGGTCCAGAAGCTGGTTCCAAATAGGCCCGGTCTCCCTCCAGCCTTCCGAATTTATTAAAATCGGAATAATAATGGTGCTTGCCAACTACTACGGAAGTGATATGGCAGCAAAAGAAAACTATAGTCCGGCGGAACTTCTCAGACCTATAGCTCTTCTGCTTCTCCCTGCCGCAGCAGTCATTGCCCAGCCCGACATGGGAACCGCTATTACCATACTTCTTATAGGTTCAAGCATTATTCTGCTTCTGGGAATCAGCAGGAAAGCCCTGCTGAGAATAATAATCATAGTATTGATATCCGTTATACCGGTCTGGCATCTTCTGATCAAGGACTACCAGAAGGAACGGATATATTCCTTCATGGACACTTCCTCCGACCCCTTCGGGATAAGCTACAACTCAATTCAGTCCCAGATCGCAATAGGGTCCGGAATGGGTTATGGAAAAGGTTTTTCCCTAGGTTCGCAGTCCAACTTGAATTTTCTTCCCGCGCATCATACGGATTTCGCATTCTCGGTCATTGGCGAGGAGTGGGGATTTCGGGGTTCGGTGTTCATCCTTCTTCTGTATTTCTCGATAATTCTCTTTATTCTCAACACCGCAACATCCCTAGATGATCGCTTTGGGATGATCGCGTGTTTTGGAATCGCGGCGATGTTCTTCTGGCACGCCGTGATAAATATTGCCATGGTTACGGGACTTATGCCGATTATCGGCACTCCTCTTTTCTTCATCAGCTACGGCGGTTCCTCAACCCTTACGGCCTTTATCGGAGTGGGCATCGTTCTTTGCCTGAGAGGAAAGTAAATGGAGCCTGAGAATCCGAATAATCGTAAAGGAAACGAATTCTTGACAGAGAATTAACATCAGATAGACTCTACGCCTATTTGAAGCGTGGGAAGGGAAAAACTCCCCTCCCCTGAGACCTTCAAGTAATTATTTTCATTTAGAAAAACAGCCAGAAAACGACTCCTTTCATGCGGAGGTTCTTCATTCTTCTCAGTGTTATGTATATCTCAAGCACGCTCCCTGCTCTATTCACATCGGACGCTCAAGCACTTTCTAACGTAGCCGACGTAGAAGAAATCGGCTTTGACGAGAAACTCTCTTCCGCCATCGATCTCGACACCGAATTTCGCGGAGAAAACGGAGAGACGGTGACCATGTCTTCTTTTTTCGGGCAGAAAAAACCGGTGCTCCTCAGTCTTGCCTACTTCACATGCCCAAGGCTCTGCCTTCTTGCGACGGACGGAGTTGTGGAAGTGATAAACCAGATGGATACCTTCAGGCCGGGCGAGGACTACACTGTAGTGACCGTGAGTTTTGACCCTGAAGAATCCCCCGATGTAATCGGCGAGAAAGCCGCAAGATACAGAAAAGCGCTTGCAGGCGGAGCGGTGGAAGCCGCAGACTGGCACTTTCTCACGGCAACGGAGGAGAACATACTGAGGCTCACTGATTCGGTAGGATTCCGCTTTAAAAAAGACGGCGAGGAGTTCGCTCATCCCTCGGGAATAATCATACTCACGCCGGATGGGGTAATCTCGCGATACCTCTACGGAGTTCAGCATGATCCCCGTAACTTCAAGTTATCACTAATAGAAGCTTCGGAAGGGAAGATAGGTTCCTCGAAACTAATTAATAAAGTACTTATGTTCTGTTATCAGTTTGACCCGGTCGGAAAAAGGTACGCACTCGCGGCCCTTAACGTAGTCAAAGCGGGAGGAATGGTAACTCTCGCGGTTCTCGTAACGTTTCTCTGCCTGATGTGGAGAAGAGAAAAGAAAACCCATTAATTATTGCGGAGGTTGTAAATCATAAATGTCCACCTGGATACCGGAATCGGCTTCTAATCTCGCCGCAAGCGTTGATAACATAACCCTGTTTGTAACTATCGTATCAGTATTCTTCTTCGTCCTGATCTCGGCGGTACTCGTAGGTTTTTCAATCAAGTACAGGAGAAAAAGCGAGGATCAGGAAACCGCCTACATAACTCATAATTCAGTCATTGAGACCATCTGGACAATAATCCCGACCATACTGCTTATGGTCATCTTCGCATGGGGATGGATAGCTTTCAAGGAACTTCGCAACCCGCCCGCAGAAGCGATCGAAGTCAACGTCATAGCGAAACAGTGGCTCTGGGAATTTGAGTATTTCACCGGAAAAAAATCGCTGAATGAACTTTTCGTGCAGCAGAACAAGCCCGTAAGGCTCATAATGAGATCAGACGACGTCATTCACAGCTTTTTCGTTCCCCAGTTCCGTGTAAAACAAGATATTCTTCCAGGCAGCTACCAGCAGCTCTGGTTCACCCCTACCAAGGTTGGAACCTTTGATCTTCTGTGCGCGGAATACTGCGGTTCCGGGCACTCGCAAATGCTTGCCAAGGTAAACGTCCTTAGTCCGGAAGCATTCGCAAGATGGGAAAAAGGAGATGAGCTTGAAGACGGAGCCTCCGTGGCGGCGATCAGCGTATCCCCGGCGGAGAGAGGAAAAGAACTGCATTCCCAGAGGGGCTGCCTCGCATGCCACAGCATAGACGGCAAGGAGGTCATAGGACCGACCTTCAAAAATCTTTACGGGAAAACAGAAAAACTTGCAGACGGTTCCTCGGTCCTTGTGGACGAGAACTATATCAGGGAATCAATTTACGAACCCCAGGCAAAAATGGTAGAGGGCTACCCGCCAACTATGCCTTCTTTCAAAGGTATACTGTCTGAGGAAGAAGTAACTGCTCTTGTCGAGTATATAAAGACGTTGAAGTAGCAATATCAAGGAGAAAAAGATGGCAAACGGAGTCATGACGCAAACCCAGTATATACCGTATTTAGCCCAGAAAGGTTTAAAGTCGTGGATTTTGACAACGGATCACAAACGCATCGGGATCCTTTACCTAGTCACGATCTCGTTTTTCTTCATGATCGCCGGCATAACAGCTCTTGGAATGAGGTATGAGCTTATGACTCCCGAGCTTGACTTCTTCAGAACCGCAACGGAGTACAACATAGCGTTCACGCTTCACGGTTCCCTGATGGTTTTCTTCTTCATCGTCCCGGGAATCGCGGCGAGTTTCGGCAATTTCCTGATACCGCTTATGATCGGGGCCAGGGACGTGGCGTTTCCCAGAATCAACCTGCTGAGTTTCTGGATATATCTTGTCGGGACGGCAATACTGCTTTCCGCACTTGCGCAGCCAGCTGACACGGGTTGGACGTTCTACACTCCCTACAGCATTCAGACGGGCACCAAGGTAATAATGATAACCTTGGGAGTCTTCGTCCTCGGGTTCTCATCGATTCTCACCGGAATGAATTTCATAGTGACCATACATAAGCTTCGGGCACCGGGAATGACTTGGGCAAGGCTGCCGCTTTTCATATGGGCATCCTACGCAACCGCCATATTGCAGTTGCTCGCAACGCCCGTTGTGGGAATCACGCTTCTTCTGCTGATAGCGGAGAGGGCATTTGACATAGGCTTTTTTGATCCGGCCAAGGGAGGGGATCCCATACTTTTCCAGAATTTCTTCTGGTTCTACTCCCATCCCGCCGTGTACATAATGGTTATTCCGGCCTTCGGAATCATCTCGGAGATAATTCCCGTCTTCGCAAGAAAACCCATTTTCGGATACAAGGCGATCGCATATTCAAGTTTCGCGATTGCAATAATAAGCTTTTTCGTCTGGCTGCATCACATGTTCGTAAGCGGCATATCGGAAACGGCGGCGGCGATATTCTCATTCTTGACTATGCTGGTAGCCATCCCCACGGCCATAAAGGTGTTTAACTGGACCGCAACTCTGTACAAGGGATCCATAGACTTTCATTCATCCATGTTATACGCGCTGTCATTCATAGTGCTTTTCACAGTTGGGGGACTGACCGGAGTTTATCTGGGAGCCCTGGCCGTTGACGTGCACCTGCACGACACGTACTTCATAGTAGCTCACATGCACTACGTCATGATAGGGGGAACCGTGATGGGATTTTTCGGCGCCCTCCACTTCTGGTACCAGAAATGGTTCGGAAAGGTGTTCAACGAACTGATCGCGAAAGCCGCATGGTTTCTGATTTTCGTAGGATTCAACGTAACGTTTTTCCCTCAGTTCTTCATGGGCTTCCAAGGGATGCCGAGAAGGTACGCGACCTATCCCGAAGAGTACATATCCTATCATTCGCTTTCAACCTACGGATCATGGATACTCGGGCTCGGGATTTTGATAATGACGATTAACTTGCTTATACCGCTGTGGAAAAAAGGACGGCCCGAATCGTCAAATCCCTACGGCTCTCTCTCTCTTGAATGGCAGGTTCCTTCCCCGCCGCCACATGAGAACTTTGAGGAGATACCGACTGTAACTGACTGGACCTACGCTTACGGGAAAAAATAGATCGGAGGCTAACGTAAAAAAATGAGCAGCACAGCAGAACATGCCGAAAGCCACGCGCACGGACACGGGCTCGGAGAAGCCGTAACGCACAACGCGGCGAAACTCGGGATGTGGCTTTTCCTCGGAACGGAAATTCTTCTTTTCGGGGGACTTTTCGCGGCGTACGCGCTTTTCAGGGCCAAGTTCCCGGATCTTTTTTACGACTCGCACAAGAAACTGGACGTGACTTTGGGCGGCATAAACACCATAGTGCTAATATTCAGCAGTTTCACGATGGCTCTGGCGGTGTCGGCCGCGCAGAAAAGAAACAGGAAATGGCTGATGATACTGCTTTCTGTAACTTTCATATGCGGAGCGGCTTTCGGGGTAAACAAATACTTTGAGTACAGCGCCAAGTTCCATCATCATATATACCCCGAGACGAACATATTCTTCGCCCTTTACTTCATGATGACCGGACTTCACATGCTCCACGTATTTGTCGGAATGGGCATAATTTTCGCTCTGATAATAATGGCCAAGCAGGGAAAGTTCAAAGAAGGAAACAGATACACCCCGGTTGAGGTCGGAGGGCTTTACTGGCATCTGGTTGACCTGATCTGGATATATCTGTTCCCGCTATTGTATCTAATCGGATAAACGGAGAGAGAAAATGAGCACACACGATCACACTGAGGAACATCACACCGGTCTTCGGGTATACGTTGCTGTATGTCTTACGCTGTTCGTCCTAACGGCAGTTACGGTTTACGTAGCGAAGTTCGATTTCGGTGACTTCAACATCGTCGTCGCAATGGTAATAGCGTCGATAAAAGCGTCGATCGTCGCCCTTTATTTCATGCATCTTAAGTTTGAGGACAAACTCACGTGGATATACGCTCTATATCCTCTTTTCCTGCTTTTTCTTCTGATCGGTTTCACCTTAATGGAAACCTTCACAAGGGTGCCGGTAATAAAGTAGCCATACAAAAACAGGCATGCTTGCAAAAACCGCTCTAGGGCTTCTGTTCATACTTCTTATATGGGGAAACGCTGTATCGGGACTCAAGGCCGGACTTGCCTGCCCCGACTGGCCGCTTTGCCACGGGGAGGTAATCCCGCCTTTCAGGTGGGACATATACGTCGAATTCTCCCACCGCGTAATAGGCGGCATAACGTCCGTAGTGCTTTTCATCCTCTGTTACAGGAGATTCCGGGCGTACAGAGGAAATTACAGGATACTTCCGCTGCTTGTGGTTCTGCTTCTTCTGTTTCAGATTGTGCTTGGAGGAATAGTGGTTCTCGCAAAGCTTCCCGTGAATCTCACGACGATTCATTTCACAAACGCTATCATAATCTTTTCAATTACCCTTTATATGGTGTATTTCGACGGCGTCATTAGAAAGCCCGATTTCCGTTTCTCGGGCCCGGCCGGACTTTTTTTCGCGCTTTTTCTGCTTGTATTCATCCAAGCTTCCCTGGGAGCTTACGTAAGGCATCTGGAAGCGGGGCTTGCGTGCCCTGATTTTCCCACATGCCTCGGCTACTGGATCCCGCCCGAACTCTCGGGCAAAGTGCTGGCGCACTTTACGCACAGAATGGTCGCTTACCTGCTCACGGCGGTATTTATCTTCGTGCTGATTCTCTCCAGAAAATCCGAAAGACTCAAGGAAGCCCGAAAAAACATGTCTCGGGCAGTCGCCCTGCTCTTCCTCCAGATCGGACTTGGAATTGTGGTCGTAACCTCAAAGCTTGTCTTTTACGTCACCGCCGTTCATCTCGCGATCGGTCTTCTTATACTTTCCCTCTGCCTTCTCACCTGGTTCGGGTATATAAGTAAGGACACCGTCGCAGAAAAAACTTTTTAATAATGAGCGAAACGCAGAAAAAATCCATGGGAAACATGGCGGTTTCCACCGTTATCCTCTCCAAGCCCGGAATAATAATGAGCGTGGCGTTCACTGGCCTTGCCGGGATGGTGATAGCCAACCGCGCCTTCCCTCCCGGGCAGGCGGTTTTTCTGTGTATCGCCTCGCTTCTTCTCAGTGCGGGGGGAGCGGCGATTCTGAACAACCTGCTCGACAAGAAAATCGACAAGCAGATGACCCGCCTTAACAAAAGGGTAGAAGCCCTGAGAGTTCTCGGAGACCGAAACGCCTGGGTAATCTCGATACTCATGATGGTTGTGGCTCTCTTCATCTCGCTTTCTTACTTTAATTACGTAAACGCGTCGCTTATTCTCCTTGCGATTCTGAGTTACACGCTTATCTACACCCTTTTTCTAAAAAGGACTTCCCCTTTCGGCACCGTCCTCGGGGGGATACCGGGCGCCCTTCCGGTGCTCATAGGTTACACCGCTATAAAACCCGTTCCGCAGCTCGACGCGATAATCGTATTTATATTCATGATGCTCTGGCAGCCTCCCCACTTCTGGGTGCTCGCGCAAAAATACAGAAAGGATTACGAAAGAGCCGGAATAAACGTTCTTCCCGTTGCCTTGGGCACAAAGTACACGAACATGCTGATACTTATCTACTCCCTCTCCCTGATACCCCTGACTTTCATACTCTGGCTTACGGGAACAAACACGGTTTATTTCGCGGCTTTCGCGGCAATGGCGGGAATATATTTCAATTATCTGGTAGTAAAGAGCGTTTTCGCCAACCGTGGCTACGGAAAGGCATTCTCGGCTTCAATCATTTACATGCTTCTCATAATGCTCGGCATAGTGGTAGACATACTGGTTAAATCAATGTCTCCCGTGGAAAGAGTCATCGGGAACCTTATGTAGTGACCGAGGGCAGAAGCCCTTTTAGCTCTTCAAGCGGCCGCGAAAGGGTGAGGATCGCCTCTTTCCAGAAATCTTTGCTCGTTATATCATCCCCAATGGATCTCCTAACGGCCCCCTCGGCGTCATCCGAGCCCGTGAGCCTGAGAAACTCTTCGTAGACGGGAATAAATTCCTCTCCGTGCCGCCTGAATTTCTCGAAAAGAGCCCTGCTCAGCAGGTAGCCGAAGGTGTAGGGGAAATTATAGAAACTGACTCCCGTTATGTAGAAATGAAGCTTCGAGGCCCAGAAAAACGGATCGCATTCCATAAGCACATCTCCGAAAATCTCCTTCTGGGTCTCGGTCATAAGTTCCTTCAGTTCGCTCACGGTCAGTTCCCCCGCGGCGCGGCGCTCGTAGAGCTTTCTTTCAAACTCATACCTGACCGGGATGTCGAGTAGATATATGGCCCCGTGATTTACTTCCGTGTCCCTCACAAGCACTTTGTCTTCAACGCTTGTCGAAGGATCGCGCAGCAGTCCTTCTGCAAGCAGCATTTCCCCGAAAGTCGAGGCGGTTTCGGCAAGCGTCATGGGGTAGAACTGAGCGTAGGAACGAAGATCTCTCATTAGGTGAGAATGAAATGCGTGACCTGCCTCGTGAGCAAGGGTAAGTATGTCGCCCACACCGGCATTATAGGTCATGAATATCCTTGACTCTCCGGTGAGAAGAGAACCAGTGCAGAAACCCCCTGGCCTTTTCCCATCCCTTACTTCCCAGTCTATCCATTCACTCCGGCATACGTGGTCAAAAAAATTGCCAAGGCGTGGATAAGCCGCGGAAAAAGAATCAGAAACCATTGATTTCGCCCCGCTCCACTCAACCCCGCCGGTCTTCCCCAGATCGATAGGAGCCCCCAGATCGTACCACGATACCCCGTCAAGCCCCATTGTCTCGGCCTTGAGTCTCAGGATGCTTCTTGGAAGCTCGATTGTGTCCCGGATAGCCTCCATCATTGAATCCAGAGTCTGTTTCGAGACCGCGGCGTCAAAAAGCGCCACGTCAAGAAAATGATTAATCTCCCTGTGCCTGTAAAGCGTATGCCTGGTTCCCGATATGGCGTTTATGGCCCCAGCAGCCACGTCTTCAAGACCCTCCCAGGCCGCGTTGCCGCCGGAAAAAGCAGCTTTGCGTATCTCCCTCTGAGGGCTCTCCATAAGCGACCTTCTCTGGGACATGGGAAGCCTTTTCTTCGTCCCGTCGGGGTAGACCATCTCAAACGTCATCTTCGAGGAGACGGTATCGTAAATACGCCCCCAGGCGCTTATCCCGTCGACTCCCAGTTCCGAGGCCAGAATTTCCTTGGGAGCGGACATGGTGAACCGGGAATTTCGCCAAACCCGTCTTACGTAGTAGGAAGCCGACTCCATATCTGGAAGAGAGGCAAATTCTGAAATCAGGTCTTCGTCGGAACCCCGAAGCGCTCTTTGCAACTGAACCTCAAGCTTCTCGAGATCAGAGCCGAGAAGTGAGATGGCCGCCTCCTCGCGCAGGTAGTCCTCCCGGTTAGAGTCCGAAGCGCTGAGACACCCAACGTAAGAACGTATATGGGAATATCTGCTTATTAGGCTTTCTGTTTCCAGAAAAACGTCTTTCCAGAACGCGAGGTTTTCCCCGCAAAGAGGATCAGAAGCCGAGGCCTTCTCATCTAGACTCTTTATGCTGGCAGAGAGGTTTTCTTTGAATTCTTTATACTCTGGCCCCTGAAATTCAGGGAAATAAGAAGTTAAATCCCAGTTCATATCTGTATTCTCCATGCGTTGGTCCGTAGCAAGATTTCCGCCGTAAAAACTTTTTCAGACCACAAATAATACAACAGAATTTACTAATTGGAATAAACCTGTATCCTCCCTAGGGTATTTCGCAACCCGCCCAGTGGGAACAGAGCATTTGACATTACCACAGGCATATATATTTTAACCCCCGGAATAATGAAAAAAGCTTACCTCGCACTTGAAGGCGGCAAAGTATTTGAAGGCACGAGCTTCGGAGCCCAAGGAGAGGCAACCGGCGAAGTTGTTTTCAATACCTCCTTAACGGGTTACCAAGAAATACTCACAGATCCTTCCTATAACGGTCAGATTATCGTAATGACCTACCCAGAGATAGGAAACTACGGAATCAACCCCGAGGATTTCGAATCAGAAAAACCTCACCTAAGTGGTTTCGTCGTAAAGGAATACTGGGATCACCCGAGCAACTGGAGATCAAAAGAGAGCCTTGACAGTTTTCTTTCAAGGCATGGAATACCCGGTATACAGGGAATCGACACCAGAGAACTTACAAAGATCATACGAATCGGTGGAGCGATAAAGGGGATTATCTCAACTGTCGAGACAAGCCCTGAGGCTCTGGCCGAGAAAGTCGACTCCTCACCGGGAATAGTCGGACGCGACCTAGTAACGGAAGTAAGCTGCGCGCAGCCTTACGTATGGGATGAAGGAACGGGAAAGTGGCGCCACAGCAGGGATAAAAACTCCGAACCCTCCAGAAAATTCAAAGTCGCCGTTTACGACTTCGGAATAAAGAGAAACATTCTCAGGGAGCTTCACGATCTTGGATGCGAAACGACGGTTTTTCCGTCGAAAACGGACTCTAAAGACATCCTGGCTTCCGACCCCGACGGGATTTTTCTCTCAAACGGACCCGGGGACCCGGCTGCGGTTAAATACGCCTCGAAGAATGTAAGAAAACTCATCGGGGAAAAACCCATTTTCGGAATCTGTCTAGGACACCAGATATTAGGTCTCGCGCTCGGAGGAAAAACCTTCAAGTTAAAATTCGGGCATCGCGGAGGAAACCAGCCGGTTAAGAATCTTGCAACCGGAAAGGTGGAGATAACTTCGCAGAATCACGGCTTTGCCGTGGACCCCGATTCGCTTAAAAGCAATGTCGCTATCTCCCATGTAAATCTGAACGACCAGACCGTCGAGGGACTGAAACACAAGGAGTATCCTCTCTCCTGCGTCCAGTATCACCCCGAAGCCTCGCCGGGGCCACATGACTCCTCCTATCTTTTCAGAGACTTCATCGAGATGATGGAAGATTTCTCAGTGTAAGAACTCAGGCAGGGAACAACGGGAGCTCAGCACCGAAGATGCAATAGAGTCTCTAAGCTTAATCTTCTGAATCCGATCCTTCCGTCACTCTCCGATGAGATTCTCGAGACGAAATCAAAGCGCGATTGATGATAGTCGACGGGTGTTCATTGCCTTCCAACCCGAAACTTTTAGATTCAAGTTCCCGTGAGACATGCTCGTTGTGTTCCCAGAATTCATTCTCAAGCCGCCTGTCCTCTTCCGGGTCGTCTGAAACTCTGCGCGTGCTGCAATACGAATTCAGGACCTTGAAACTACCGTTGGCATACAAACGGACATGCCTGTCGTTTGTCATCCGATGAGACGCGTAGTAATCAAGGTAGTCGCCGGCTTCGTCCGTTCCAAACAGATACCAGATAGTCCACCCGCTCTTGACGATCTTGCCCCGTTGTCGATTTTTGACGGCCTCTTTCGGAAGCTCGACACTCCAGGTTTCAAAATCCTTATTGAAATTCGCAATATGCTGATCCACAGAACCGCTCATCTGGTTTTAATTACTTAGGTATTACCCTATTTCTTCTTTTTCTAGATGCCTTTCAAGAAATTCTATTGTCCGCAACGTAAGCTCTGCTCTCTCATCAAGCCCGTCAAATCTCTCCTCTTTCATTTTTTCGTTCAGCAACTTGTAAAGACGATTATATATATCCGAAGGGGTTTTTAACTTCTGTTCCTGCATATTATATTCCTCCCTGGAGCAATATGAGTTTAACCGACCGGATACTCCCATTTAGAAGTATGCGGTGCAATTTATCCACACACATCTTTTTTGAGCAGACCTACATACTTGTCGGCAAGCCTTGTAGGTTCGGGAATTCTAAGACCTCGGGAACACTCAAGTGCCATCATAACTGAGGTATCGAGATCGGCTCTGTTCCCAATAGACACGAAAACCGGCTTCACTCCGTCTCTGGTTCTTAGAGCGGCACCAACGACTTCGCCGTCTTTTCCCCTCATCAACGTTCTTTCACCCTTCTTGAGCCCCGGTTCACTGAAAGTCCCATAGAGGCATTTTTTCGCAACGCCCATCGCCGGAATATCAAGCAAAACCCCGACGTGACAGGCAAGGCCAAAGCCTCTTGGATGAGCAAGTCCATGCCCGTCTATCATGATCATGTCACAACTCTCACGAAGCTTGGCGAAAGTCTTTATTACGCAAGGGGCCTCCCTGAACCCCAGAAGCCCCGGAATATAGGGAAATATCTCATCCGAGACAGTCCATACCCTCTCGATCTCCTCCAGTTCAGGATAGGAAAAAAGAATCATTCCGCAGACAAGCTTTTTTTCCTTAACGCAGATAGCAATATCGGCACCGGCAATTGTGTGAATAGGCTTCAGGTCAGGGGCTTTTACAACCCTTTGTGAAAGCTCTTTCTGAATACGAAAAGCTTCTTTAATAGGCGGAGATTCCCCAGAATAAAGTACCTCAAGGTCTTTTGTCAAGTCGTTCGCAGGACTCATAACAACAGAATACAACTAGAAGTCTATTTTACTTCACGTAACAGATATTACCTGCCCGTTTAGTGTAAATAGCTTTCCGATTCGATTAGAATATCAGAGGAAATGTTCGGCAAAAACTTCAAAAAGCAAAAAATCCAGACTCCCCAAGTCGAGATAAACACCGTCTGGGGAGGAAAAGGAAAACCCTTACTTCTTCTGCACGGCTACCCGCAGACGCACATTATGTGGCACGCGGTAGCGCGTACGCTCGCCTCGAATTTTCTGGTAGTGTGTCCCGATCTCCGGGGGTATGGAGACAGCTCTAAGCCCGCCGGGGAAAAAGATCACTCGAACTATTCAAAAAGAGCCATGGCCGCAGATATGGTCTCGGTGATGGAAGCTCTGGGTTTTCATGAATTCTACGCTACGGGACACGACAGAGGAGGCAGGGTGCTTCACCGCATGTGTCTTGATCATCCTGAAAAAGTCCTAAAGGCTTGCGTCATGGATATAGCCCCTACCCACCACATGTTCAAAACCGCGGACAAGCATTTCTCTACGGGTTATTACCACTGGTTTTTTCTTATCCAGCCCGACGGGCTTCCGGAAAAAATGATAGGGGCCGACCCGGAGTACTATCTTCTTGAAAAACTCAGACGTTGGAGTGCCCCCGGTGCGAAATTTGATCCCGAGGCCGTAAAAGAGTATGTGCGCTGTTTCAGCGACCCGCGCGTAATCCACGCAAGCTGTGAAGACTACAGGGCCGCTGCTTCCATAGATATTGTTCACGACGACGAAGATATGAATGCCAAGATAACGTGCCCGCTTCTTGCTCTTTGGGGTGGAAAAGGGTTCATTCACAGAACCTACGACGTGCTTGACGTATGGAGAAAAAAAGCACTCAGCGTTTCGGGAAAACCGCTTGACTGTGGCCATTTTGTCCCGGAGGAAAAACCCAAAGAGACCTGTGCGGAGCTGCTGTCATTCTTCGGATAACGGAATTTCCTCAAACCAGTTGAGCCGGATTTGATTCCCTCGGTAGAATCCCCGTCGGCATATTGTCCGCCAACGCTATTTTGTATAGAGTATCACCATGTCGAAAATGCTTTTCGTAATGGATCCGATCGAATCCATAAACATAAACAAGGACACCACCTTCGTCATAATGCTTGAATGCCAAGCCAGGGGACATGAGATCCGCTACTGCGAACTCAAAGATCTTTTCGTCAAAGACTCGAGGGCATGGGCAGATTCAACGACGCTTAGACTGGAGAGAAAAAGTGATTACTACTCAAAGGGTTCCACGGAAAGTTCTCCGCTTGATGACTTCGACGTTGTATGGATGAGAAAGGACCCTCCCTTCAACATGGACTATATCTACTCAACCTACATACTAAGCAGGGTTGACGAATCCGCAACTCACGTGATCAACCATCCGGCCGGGATAAGGGAATCCAACGAGAAAATGTACAGCCTTAATTTCGCCGACTACATCCCCCCTACCCTGGTTTCAAAAGATATCGAAAAGCTAAAGGAGTTTCTCTACGAGACCGGTAACGAAATTGTGGTAAAACCGCTTGACGGTTACGGCGGGGAGGGAATTTTTCTCGTAAGGGCTGACGACCCTAACCTCAACGTTATACTCGAGAGCATAACAGATTTCGGGCAGACCTACGTGATGGCCCAGAAGTTCATAAAAGAAGTTTCGCAAGGAGACAAAAGGGTTATACTTCTAAACGGCCAGCCCATAGGAGCTGTAATGAGGGTAGCCGCAAAGGGAGAATTCAGAAGCAATTTCCACTCCGGAGGACATCCCGAGAAAACCACGCTTACGGAAAGAGACTTGGAAATATGCGCCGGCCTCAGACAGAAACTTTTAGAAGACCGGCTCTATCTGGTCGGAATCGACATAGTCGGAGGGTATCTGACCGAAGTCAACACCACGAGCCCTACATGCGTTCAGGAAATAAATTTTTTCAGTGGAGTAAAGCTTGAATCGCAGATAGTCGATTTTGCGGAGAATATTATTCGCGGTGCTCACGAAAACCGTTAGAAAATTTCCAGATAAAAACCCCTGCACAGGACTCTAACAATGAAAATATCCAAAGAAGACGTGCTGAACACAGCCGAGCTTGCGAGGCTCGAGTTTGATGACGAGACACTTTCGAAGTTCACCCGTCAGCTCGGGGACATCCTCGTCCACATAGATGAGCTTGCCGAGCTCGATACGAAAAACGTGGAGCCCACATCGCATGTGCTTGAACTCTCAATCCCCTTCCGAAAAGACGAGGTGAATCAGGTAATAACGGCTGAAGATGCTCTTCGCAACGCACCTAGCAAAGAAAACGATTTTTTCACGGTTCCAAAAGTCATAGAGGACCAGAGCTAACCCAATGTCCATTCCAAGAACCATAAAAGAGGCAGCCGCATTAATAGGAAAAAGGGAGGCTTCCCCGGTGGAACTTGCCGAACTTTTTCTCGAGCGCATATCCTCCGAGGACGCAAAAATAAACTCTTACATAACCGTCTGGAAAGAAGTGGCCCTGGAAGCCGCCAGAAAGGCAGAAAAGGAGATATCCAAAGGAAACTATCTGGGTCCTCTCCATGGAGTCCCAATAGCGCTTAAAGATATTTTCGTAACAAAGGACTCGCGGACCACCTGCGGGTCAAAAATGCTACGGAATTTCGTCTCCCCCTATAATTCCACCGTGGCCGAAAAACTCATGGCAAACGGTTCCGTAGTACTCGGGAAAAACAACATGGACGAGTTCGCCATGGGATCTTCAAACGAGACATCTTACTTCGGACCGGTAAGAAACCCCTGGGACACCGACAGGGTTCCGGGAGGATCAAGCGGGGGTAGCGCCGCCGCCACGGCGGCAAATCTGTGCGTTGCGTCAGTCGGAACAGACACCGGGGGTTCCATAAGACAACCCGCTTCGCTCTGCGGGGTAGTGGGAATGAAACCCACCTACGGAAGGGTAAGCCGCTACGGCATGATCGCATTTGCTTCTTCCCTCGATCAGGCGGGACCACTTGCGAAAACCGTGGAGGACGCGGCCATAATCCTCTCTTCCATAGCGGGCCATGACCCGATGGACTCAACATCCGTAAACCTTCCGACCGCTGATTACGCAAGCGCGCTCAGTGCAGATATAAAGGGACTGCGGGTAGGCATACCGAAGGAATACTTCATTTCGGGGATGGATCCCGACGTGGAAAAATCCATCCGCAAAGCTATCGCCGAACTTGAAACCCTGGGAGCGGAAATTGTGGAAATTTCGCTTCCTCACTCCCCCTACGCGGTTTCAACCTACTATATAATAGCCCCCTCGGAAGCAAGTTCGAATCTAGCGAGATACGACGGAGTAAGGTACACATACCGCTGCGAAAATGCAGAAACCCTAAGGGATCTGTTTTTCAGAAGCCGCTCGGAGGGATTCGGAGATGAAGTGAAAAGAAGAATAATGCTTGGAACCTACGCCCTCTCCACAGGCTATTATGACGCTTATTACCTGAAAGCGCAGCAGGTAAGAACCCTGATAATAAGGGATTTTGACAGCGCGTGGGAGAAAGTTGACGTCATAGCAAGCGCCACTTCTCCTGAAACCGCTTTCAGAATAGGGGAGAAAGCGGACGATCCCCTTAAAATGTACCTATCCGACATACTTACCATTCCCTGCAACATAGCAGGGCTGCCAGGAATATCAGTCCCGTGCGGATTCAGTTCAGAAAAACTTCCGATAGGGCTTCAGATAATGGGAAAACCGTTTGACGAGCAAACGGTGCTCAATGTCGCATACGCCTACGAGCAAAGCACAAAGTGGTACGAAAAAGAAATTGCTCCGCTTGGATAATCTCAACCCGGAATACCTCTCAGCGTAAAAACATGTTATTATCGAAAATATGAAGATTCTTTTCACGGGACAGCAGGATAACTCATGAATGAATGCTCTGGATACCATGAAAAGCAGTACATACCCTGCGGGTGGTAATAATCCGTCTGCTCATTTTCCCTGCAGACGTGTTATAATGGCAGTATAGTCTTTAACAAGGAGAAATAACCGTGAGTAAAGGCAAGAAATGTATGATGTGTGGCAAGCCTTCCCCCGATACCATATGCGATTCCTGCAAGGCAAGCGTTCAGGCCGAGGCCGCCGGGGAAAAAGCGAGAATGGAAAAGAACGTAAAAGTCGGCGGGAAAATGGCCGACGAACAGTCCAAAAAGCGTTCCTGATCAATCAGCTTCCCTGGACTTCAGAAACCTCTCTGCATATTCAGCTTTAGCTTGTCGGATACATCAGGGAGCAGTTCGTTAATCTTCTTCACTGCTTCTGGATCGGAAGCAACTTTTCGGAATTTATTATGTTGATAGACATAATGTTTTTCCGCATAAGAATACATGGATTTTATTGATCGACTTGAAGAAATGCGCAGACACTTTATCAGGAACCGCAGAAAACACCCATATCGTTGACGCAGGTGCGGTTATGACGGCCCTTTGTGGCGACAGCTGATAAAACAGCCGACAGGAAAGCAGACCGGAGACAAAATTCTTTTCCTTTTTTCACGAAACCGACCCATCGCCGTTCCAGATTTCAAGAGCCACTCTGTATATTCCGTTTTTAGAAACTCCGAAGGCTCTGCTTACAAGGGAAACGGCTTCACTCAGCGAAAATCCCTTTTCCCTGAGAAGCCGGAGCGTCCTCTGAACCGTATCAGCAGACGCTTCGTAGTGCCCGTCCCTGCTCCCTTCCACAACTATCGTCACCTCCCCTTTCAGAGTTTCTCTTTCTGAAAGAACAGAAATCACCTCGGACAATGATCCCCTGAGCACTTCTTCATAAAGTTTTGTCATTTCCCTTGCAACGCATATATTCCTATCGCCGAGAATTTCCAGCATAAGACTCAATGTACGTGAAAGTCTCCTGGCGGACTCGTAAAAAACGAAAGTATAAGGGCAGCATTTTACGTCTTTTAGAAGCTCTTTCTTCTTGCCGATTATCTTCGGAAAAAACCCGAGAAAGAGAAAACTGTCTGTGGGAAGTCCCGAGACAACAAGCGCGGACAGAACGGCCGAAGGACCGGGGACGGGAACTACTTCTATATTATTTTCAATTGAGAGATTTACAAGCCTCCACCCGGGGTCAGAAACAGAAGGAGTCCCGGCATCGGAAACCAGCGCCACATTCTTGCCGTCTTTGAGTTTTTCAAGAAGTCCGGACGATTTCTCAATTTCATTATGCTCGTGACAGCTTGTAACCGGAGTTGTGATTGAGTAACGGGCGAGAAGCTTCTTTGTGTTTCTAGTATCCTCGCACGCTATCAACTGGCAATTTCTGAGAACATCAAGAGCCCTCAGAGTAACGTCCTCAAGATTCCCTATAGGAGTTGAGACAACAAAAAGTTTTCCAGCCATGGGTTTATCCATCGGAATCTCTTGATATATGGATCAGAATTACACTGTTTAAGATTGTTACTGAGAATCTGCAGTTGTTTTGTTCAAAACATATTGGCGGAGGGCGAGGGATTCGAACCCCCAAGTCCTTTCGGACGCCGGTTTTCAAGACCGGTGCAATAGCCGTTCTGCCAGCCCTCCAGCAAAAGTCAGATTATACAGATAAACCAGACGCGCTTCACTTGTCTTTCACTATCACAGTTATTTTCTCCGAAAGCACGGGAGGTTTATGAGGTATGTGCAAATAATTACCCAGCAGCAAACGCAGTGTATGCTTGCCGGGAGCAAGGGTTATCTCCGTTTCCGTCTGTCCGCCTCCGAAGTGCCTTACGTTCTCGCTGAAAACAAGAGGTTTTTCCATGTCCGGCAGATTTTCAAGATCGATTAACAGATGGTGATGCCCGGTATTTGGAAGCTTGACCCCGGCCGGAGCGACTCCCATGTTAACCAGTCCGAATCTCACGGTGAAAGTCTTGCTGACAACCTCCCCGTCTTTCGGAGAAATGATATACGCCTTGGCGCCCGGAGGGGATTCGGAAAAATGCTTTTCCGCAAAAGCCGTGTTCCATGACATGGCCACGGCCAAGAAAAACAAAAAAAATGTCCCGTTCTTCATTGTCATTCTCAAAGCCTCAATCACTAAAATATGCATTTGTTTAAAGTACATGTTTTTTTGAGAATCGTCATTTTAGGAAGAGGTCAGAAAGTATACAGAGAAATGGCCGTGTGACGTTGTTGCAGGAGCTGTTAGGTCTTTAAAAGAAACAGAGCTAATCGCAACTAATGTCCTATTATACTGATTTGACACTACCGTGGGCATGCTATAGAGTCCCTAGACCCAAGTTGTTGAGAGTTGAGGTGCTGTCATGAAGTTATTACCGAAAGATGTTTCAAGCTATGCGAAGAGCCCGGTGTTTTCCGAATCCTCTATACCGGTAAACCTGCAGAAATCCCACAGAACCAAAGCCGATACCTGGGCAAGGATAGTCATATTGGAGGGGAGGCTACTTTATCGCATCCTCACGCCAGAGATTGAAGAAATTGAGCTTTCGCCGGATATGCCCGGAATCGTGGAGCCGGAAGTTCCGCATGAAGTGGAGGCGATAGGCAGTGTTTGTTTCTACTTGGAATTCTACCGTTAACACCTGCGTTTTTCTTAATGTTTTTGGTAAGTTGCGAATTTCTAATTCCAAAGATCAACCACAACTCTCCCGACCTGACCGCCTTTCAGTATAACGTCTATCTCAGGATCAAGATCTTCCAGGCAGACCGTTTTGCACATCTGCTCAAGAATATCAAGCTTCCACTCGGCTGACATCTTTTCCCATACAAGCCGTCTTCGCTCCATCGGGCAGCTCGCCGAATCTATGCCCGCAAGCGTAATTCCCCTCAATATAAACGGATAGACATTAGTGTTGAGTTCGTGAGAGGCGACATTTCCGCATGTCGTCACAACGCCTCTCTGTCTCGTGGATTTAATGGCGGTGGCAAGCATCTCTCCACCCACTGTATCGACCACCCCGGCCCACTGTCCCTTAAGCAGAAGTCTGCCCGAAGGATCGGTTAAGTCCTCTCTTCCGATGATTTCTTCCGCCCCCAGACCCCCCAGAAACTGTTCTTGGGCGGTTTTTCCCGTGGAAGCCGTCACGCTGTATCCAGCTTTCGCCAGAACTGCTACAGCCATGCTGCCGACCCCTCCCGTCGCCCCCGTGACAAGAATTTTCCCGTCTTCCGACCTTACTCCCCCCTCCACGATTCTCAACACGGACTGAGCTGCGGTAAAACCTGCGGTTCCGTACATCATCGACTCCTTGAGATCAAGCCCCGCAGGCAGGTTAACCACCCAGTCAGCCGGAACCCTCACGTACTGTCCGAACCCCCCGGAAGTATCCATTCCAAGGTCGTAGCCATGCACTATAACCTTATCTCCGGGTTGAAATTCCCCGCTCTCCGAATGTTCAACTATACCGGCGGCGTCAACGCCCGGAGTATGGGGGTAATTTCTGGTAACACCCCTGTTTCCTACGGCAGAAAGCGCATCCTTATAGTTCAGGGATGAATACTTTACGTTTAAGAGCACTTCCCCCGCGGGCAGGCTGTCGATTGGCCTGGTTGCGATTTCCCTCGTAAATTCCCCCTCTTCGGTTTTGCTTACAACCATTGCCTTAAAGTTTTGAGAACTCATCCTGAACCTCCTTCATTTTCGGTTTTCATTTCCGCAAAGATCCTCAAGCGCCAGTAAAAGCGCCTGCGTTCCGAGCTTCCCGTGCCCGAGGGCTCTCGCCCTTTCATAAAGGGATTTAACAAGGGCAAGTCCGGGAAGATCAATTCCCATACGCCGCGATTCGTCGAGAGCAATCTTCATGTCTTTTATGAAGTGCTCAACGAAAAAGCCCGGATCGTAATCCCCATCCATGATTCTCGGGCCTAGGTTGTTCAGAAGCCAGCTCGAGGCCGCGCCGCTTCCTACGGAGCGAAGCATGGTATGGGGATCAAGCCCCGCCCTCTGACAGTACATCAGGTTCTCACAGATTCCTATCATTACTCCCGCTACCGTAATCTGGTTGCACATCTTCGCGTGCTGACCGGAACCCGCTTTTCCCTGATACACGATGTTTTTTCCAAAAAGCCCCAGGAGCAGTTTTACAGAATCGAAGACCTCCTCATCCCCTCCGACCATTATTGAAAGTTCTCCCTTAACCGCCCCCACGTCTCCCCCAGAAACCGGCGCGTCCAGAGAGAAGCAGCCGGAACCGAGAGCCTTTTCGTATATTTCCCTTGCAAGAGTCGGCTCGGTTGTGGTCATGTCGACGAATATACGACCGGGTGGGGGCTCAAGAAGAAGCCCTCCGTGACCAAAATATACTTCCCTTACGTCATCGGGGTAACCGACAATCGTAAAGATAACATCAGCCTTGGCGACTACCTCAGCCGGAGAGTTGCACCAGCCGGCCCCTTCGCCTAGAAGTTCCCCGGCCTTCTCCTTAGTTCTGTTGAAAACAAAAACGCGGTATCCGGAGTGAATCAGGTGCCCACACATGGGCGCCCCCATGATTCCCGTTCCTATCCAGCCTATTGAGTTCTGTCCGGGCCTTGTTTGATCCATTTCCGCTGAAAACTATTGCGAAGCGACATTTTGCCGCTTAAGCATGGGAAGATATTTCCCGCCGAGGAGTATGTGACCCTCGCTTGAACCCGCAAGAAGTCTTTGCACCAAGTACTCTCTGTCAGGCCCGAGAACATTAACCCCATGGTCTGACTCAACAAGACATAAAAGCTTTATGTCGCTGCCATTTTTGGCCGCGGTTTCGTAAACCGCAGAATAGTTCAGAAGCGCGGCTTCCACCGTGCCGCAGGGAAGAGAAGGATTCTGGGCTCCGGCGTGGTGTTCGCTCACGCCGAACCAGGATGGATCAGGGTAGCCGTGGAAATGCAAAATGGACATTTCCTTCTCGATAAGAGCGGGGGCATAAAGAGCCGAGGAAAGAGCCTGAGAGAGTATCACGTAAGTGTCAAAGGACGGCCTTATATCTTTTCTTCCCAGATCGACTCCTCTCGGTATCTCAAGATGAAGTTTCCCTTTTACAAGGCCGATTCTTACTATATCCGAATCCGGATTCAGATTTGTCTTATCGCATCCCGACCTTGAAGTGACGATCCATATGTCCGGAACCTGCTGGTAAACCGTCCTGTCGCCGAGAAGGGTCTTGACATACCACCTGTTGTTTGAAGCCGCTCTTACCTCATCGGGATTATAATCCGGAATCTCCTGCAGGGAATTCCACATGCTCTCGTCAATGTACTTCTCCCCCTCGTATCCGGGAGGTTCGGCAAGCGCTATGAATCCGTATGAAACGCCGGTTCTTCCGTCAAGTATCTTGTTCGCCACGTCCCTGTGCGACAGACGCTTTATCGCATCTGAAAACTTTGACCCCGCGGGAAAGAGATCGGTGCTCTTGAGGGCCGCGCCCAAAGCAGACAGTCTCCTTGCATACTCAAATTCCTGCGGGTCGTACTCGCTTACGGAAAAACGCGTCAGAACAGGCGGTTTTATCGGGGCGTATATCTTCGGAATAAGCGAATAGAGTACGAAATCATCAAGCTGATCATGGGTGTATATGGAATCGGATAAATTCATGTTTGTTATCCCGAACTTGCTGTGTGAAACCCCTATCACGATCTCCGACATGTTGGTTATCAGGTTTTTCAGTCCTATTGAGATTTTTTCATCGTAGGTCGTATCCTGGTTCTCAAACTCAGGGTCAAGGGACATTATCGTGATAACCTGGGTGTTATAAGGATCCTGGAGATAACCCACGGTGAAATCGTCAGCCCAGCCGCTTATTTTGAGTATGCTGCTTACAGAAAGGCTGTCTTTCCTGGCAAGCTTGTAGATATTCTCCGCTACATTGCTCAGAAACCACCTGATCGGAGACGGCCTCTTCTTAACGTCTATTACGGCGTTTACCTTCCTCTTAACAGACCTACGCCCCATGAGCTTCGAGAACATTCCGTAAGATGAGTCCTCGCTCGTGGCGTCTTCCCAGGGAATCACGTTGACCCCGTTGCCGAGAAGAGAGTTTCTGAGTCTCTCCCTGTATGCGCTTATCTCGGTCTCCGGGTAATTCCTGGGAATCGGCTTGAAGGTTACGATGACCCGCTGCGACATTTCCGCCGGATTCTTGGGGTTCACCAGATTCTTTATCTTCGGCATTCCGGCAAGCGCCGTTATGGTACGCAGATCCAAGTCCGCAATTGCCTGATCATTCATAAAAGAGACAACCTCACACAACCCGTATCAGGATACAGGCAAAGGGGTAAGCAAAACAGTAGTGAACTAAAGCTCCAACCAACCTATAAGCCTAACGCCTGTCAAGGATTTTTTCAATTTCGCAAAGCATCCTCTCCCTAACAACGCCCTCAAGTTGCTCGCCACCCTCTTTCCCCTTGGGGAAGCTTGCGGTATCTATCGGGGGAAGAACTCTAACCACAATATCCTTGTCGGTATTAAGTTTGTAGGAACCTTTTTTTCTTACATCCTTGCTTCCCCATATGATCATCGGCACAACCGGCACCCTTGAGAGCGACGCCATAAGAAAACCGCCCTGCTTGAAAGGAAGCAGCGTTCCATCCTCACTTCTCGTGCCTTCGGGTGCTATAACCACGAAGGTCCCTTCCTTATTTTTCTTATTATTTCCCGGACTCTGTTCGTATCCCCGACCGAACCGTCCCTCGCGACAAAATAATGTCCACCCAACGTGCACACCCAGCCCACAAAAGGAATCGAGGCAACTTCATTCTTCATGACGGCCTTCCACTCAAAAGGCAGCACTGCGGAAAAAAACAGGTATGTCGAAGAACTCTGGTGGTTGAACATCACTATGAAAGGACCGTCCGGAAATTTTCAGTCCCCTCTACGTCAAGCCGCACCCCGCATGCCCAGAGAACCGTTTTTCCCCAGGGCCGCACGGAACACTTTATAAGATGCCTGTTGGCGAAAAGCGATGTCACAATTCCTACAGAGCCCCAGAATGCAGTGAACAAGGAGGAAAGAATTATCGCCAGATTGTCTCTTGTCTTCTTCATCAACGCTACCCTTGCACGCCACGTAAACAGCTTCCGGGTGTCCAGACTACGCGGGAACTATAATATTTACGCCTTGCTCTCCAATATGTATAGAGTGTCTTCCGGAACGAAGAGTGAATGTCCTCCCCGTCCATGTGCGCCGGAAGATCGGTAAAGGTTTCAAACTTCAATTGCTTGGCCCTCACAATACTGACTTCCCGAAGTCCCTCGTGACGACCCTCAGTACCTTTTGTATCTTAAAAAGTCTTCCCAGTGGATTCATGTCACTTATTATATGGATATCGAGATACCCGTCGAATATGTCCGCCTGGGAGCCAAGTTGAACTTTCCGCCCTGAAAAGGACCGTTCGAGGCTCCGAAAAGAAGCAGTTTCCTGCTCCTGCGGCCGTAGCGCCAACCTCTCCATCCACCTCGGAGACAAACCCCTGAAACCGGAACGCCTCGATTACCGCTCCGACGATGTAGCCAAAGAACCGAAACGCCTGAGGCCCAGTTCACCAAAAGCGTGCGCCACGGCGCCATCCATCCCGACCCCGAAACCGTTTATAAAACATTTTTCGTCAACAAAAGCCACGTCGGCCTTTCTCGTCCGGCCCGAGGAAAACATTTTCCAAGGCCGATTGCGTATCAAGCGGAATACCGCGGCCTTCGAAAAATCGTTTCCGCTGCCCCCCGGAATAATTCCGAAAACAGTTTCGGTGCGAGGATCGAACTTACGATCTCGCTTGACGTACCATCCCCTCCAAGAGAAATCATGTGGGTAAATCCTTCACGGAGCCCTTCTGCGGCGATCTTCGCGGCATGCCCGGCAAACTGCGTAAATCTCAGCTCGTGGACAATTTTTCTCGCTTCAAAAGCCCGATGGACCTGCTCAAGTGTTGCATCAAGCGCTTTTGTGCCCGCCTTGGGATTTGCTACTAGGAGATATTTCATCTTATCTTCTTCAAGCTTCCGGCATCGGTGGTATGGGACATTATCATACCCAACAACTTGATTAATAATCGTTTTTCTGGTATTAAAACCTGATTTGCAAAGGAATTCGGAGGATATTAATGACAGAAGAAGTCGCGGTTAGCGAAAAACTCAGCATGAAAAGCCTGCTTGAAGCGGGGGTTCATTTCGGACACCAGAAAAGCCACTGGAATCCGAAAATGAAATCCTTCATCTTCGGAGCAAGAAACGGTATTCACATAATTGACCTACAGCAGACCGTCACCCTTTTTCACAGAGCGTTTAATTACGTGAAAAACACAGTGGCGGACGGAGGAACTGTTTTGCTGGTGGGAACCAAGAAACAGGCCAGGGAATAATCGAGGAAGAATCGCTCCGATGCAGCATGCCTTACATAAACACGCGTTGGCTGGGCGGAACCCTTACCAATTTCAACACGATACGTTCAAGGGTTGATTACCTGCTGGAACTGAAAAGGCTTGAAGAAGACGGGCAGATGGAACTGCTTCCGAAAAAGGAAGCGAAAAACCTCAGAAGAGAATGTATGAAGCTTGAGGGACTTCTGGGTGGAATAGTGAGCATGAAGCAGGTTCCCGACGCTATTTTTGTCGTAGACACCAAAAAAGAACACATAGCCATAAAAGAGGCGAGGACCCTGTCGGATACCGGTCATAGCGATCGTGGATACTAACTGCGACCCCGCAAACGCGGATTATCCGATTCCGAGCAATGACGACGCCATAAGAGCAATAAAAGCTGTTCACCTCAAAAGTAGCTGACGCCTGCATCGAGGGGAAGTCACATATACCAGGAGAAACTGGTGAGCGGAGAGGTAGAAGCAGGTAAAAGAAGACAGTCTCCAGGGGGTAGTGGTAAGAAAGGAAAGTCTTTGTTTTCAGGAAGCTGAGTCAAACGAGAATGAAGAGAGCTTCGTTTCGGTAGCGATTTCTGAATCTTCGGAAAGTGAAAAAGCTCAGGCGCAGAAGGAAATATCGGAGAACACGGAAGATAAAAAAGAGGATTAGAAATGGCTGAAATCAAAGCAACAATGGTAAAAGAGTTGAGAGAAAAGACGGGCGCTCCTTTTCTTGACTGCAAGAATGCTCTTGTGGAAACGATGGGGACTCGAAAAGGCCTCCGAGGTTCTGAGAATAAAAGGCGTTGCGAAAGCGTCTAAAAAAACCACCAGAAAAACGGATCAGGGAATTATATCCTCATACGTTCATGCGGGCGGCAAGATCGGAGTAATGCTTTGAGGTTAACTGCGAAACGGACTTTGTGGCCAGAAACGAGAGTTCAGAATCTCTGCAGGGAAGTTGCGATGCAGATAGCGGCAAACAATCCGATTTACGTAAGAAAGGAAGAAGTTTCAGAAGACGAAATAGAAAATGAAAGGCGGATTCTCAAGGCAGAAGCTATGGAATCGGGAAAACCCGAGAATATAGCGGAAAAAATGGTTTGCGGGAAGGATAAACAAGTTTTTCGAGGAAATATGCCTTCTTGAGCAGCCCTACATAAGAGATCCCAAAATGAAGATCATCGACCTTGTAAACAGCCTGATAGCCAAGATCGGCGAAAACATAGTTGTGAAAAGGTTCGTAAGATACCAGCTGGGCGAATGAAAAAACCGGACAATGGGATCCTCTGAAAAAACCATCCGAAATACAAAAGAGTCCTGCTGAAACTCAGCGGAGAGGCTCTTCAGGGTCCCGGCCAGTTTGGTATCAATTCCGACGTAATTGAATACGTCTCCGAAGAGATAAAAAGCTCTGCTCGCTCGGAGTGGAAACGGCCATAGTAATAGGCGGAGGAAATATCTTCAGGGTGTTTTCCAGTTCTTCAAAAGGCATGGGACCGTTCCACGGCCGACTATATGGGAATGCTGGCGACCGTGATAAATGCACTTGCCCTGCAGGATTTTCTCGAGAGAAAGGAACTTCCAACCCGCATACAAACCGCACCTTGAAATAAAACAGGTTGCCGGAACCCTTTATCAAAAGAAGAGCCATGCGTCATCTTGAAAAAGGGGAGAATAGTCATATCGCCGCAGGTACCGGTAATCCGTTTTTTACGACCGACACGGCCGCAACCCTGAGAGCGCTGCAGATGGGAGCGGATATCATAATGAAAGCGACCAAGGTTGACGGCATTTATGACAAGGATCCTGTTAAAAACAAAGATGCTTCCAAGTTCAGCGAACTCACATACATGGAAATTCTCAAAAGGGATTGAAAATAATGGATGCAACTTCAATTTCTCTTTGCATGGAAGGAAATATTCCCATAGTTGTGTTCGATCTTTCGAGAAAGGAAGCATAGAGAAAGTTATACGCGGAGAGAAAATAGGTACTATTGTAAGGGGCGATACGGAACAATGAGCGAAGAACTGTCCGTCGAAGAACTTTGTATTGACGCCGAAGACAGGATGGACAAGACCGTAAGCGTTTTCGAGCAGGAACTCTCCAGGATAAGAACCGGCAGGGCGTCAGCGGCGCTTGTCGACACGATGAGAGTTTCCTATTTCGGCGCCCAGACCCCAATTAACCAGCTCGCCAACGTGTCGGTGCCAGATAGTTCAACCATACTCATACAGGCGTGGGACCCGGGAGCGGTTGAGGAAATTCAAAAGGCGATCGTGCAGTCCGAACTCGGAATAAACCCGTCAGTCGACGGAAACACCATCAGACTTATCATACCTCCCCTGACAGAGGAAAGAAGGAAGGAGCTTGTGAAGCACACGGGCAAAATTGCCGAAGAGCACAGGATATCCATTAGACAGATAAGAAAAGATGCGAACAACCTCATAAAAAAAACCGGGAAAGAAGAAAATCTTCCTGAAGACGAAACAAAAAAAGCCTTCTCCGAAATACAGGAACTGACGGATCAAAGAATAAGCAAGCTAAACGTCCTACTTGAAAAGAAAGAAAAGGAAATACTGGAAATCTGAGAACCGTGCAGATTACCGGCCGATAACCCTGATACCATCCATGTAGGGAACCAGCACCTCGGGAACTTCCACTGTCCCTTCTTCTGTCTGGAAATTCTCAAGAATTGCCAGAAGAGCCCTGCCCACGGCTACCCCTGAGCCATTAAGAGTGTGGAGGTATGCTGGCTTGGACCCCTTTGATTCTCTGTATCTTATGTTCGCCCGTCTTGCCTGAAATGCTTCAAAATTGCTGCAGGACGATATTTCCCTGTATCTGCCTTCGCTCGGCACCCAGACTTCAAGATCATAAGTCTTGGCGGAAGAAAATCCCATATCCCCGGTGCAGAGAACAACAACCCTGTAGGGAATACCCAAAAGCTCGAGAATTCTCGCGGCATCAGCGGTCAGTATCTCAAGCTCCTCGTACGAGTTCTCCGGACCGGCGAAGCGTACAAGCTCCACCTTGTTGAACTGGTGCTGCCTTATTATTCCGTGTACGTCTTTTCCGTAGGAACCCGCTTCCTTCCTGAAACACGGACTGTAGGCCACGTATTTAATTGGAAGCAGCTCTGCGGGAATTATTTCGTCGCGGTGAATGTTGGTAACCGGAACCTCGGCAGTGGGAACCATGTAATAATCCGTATCGCTCAGCTTGAAAAGATCTTCTTCAAACTTAGGGAGATTTCCCGTTCCCGTAAGGCTCTCGGTGTTGGCCACAAAGGGAGTGAGAACCTCCGTGTAACCGTGCTGCTTGGTATGAACATCGAGCATGAAGTTTATAAGAGCCCTCTCAAGCCGCGCACCCGCATTCTTATAAAGCGCGAATCGCGCGCCCGCAATCTTCGTCGCTCTGGGAAGATCCAGTATGTCAAGTTCCGCCCCCAGCAACACGTGGTCCTTTACCTCGAAGTCGAAGTTCCTCGGTTCTCCCCACTTTCTTATCTCAACGTTTGCCGTGTCGTCAGGGCCCTCGGGAACCGAGGAGTCGGGCATGTTGGGAACATTTAGGAGAAATTCCCTGAGAAGGTCCTCCACCTCCGTTTTCTTCTCATTAAGGTCCTTTATCTCTTCGGAGAGAGCCCTTAATTCCGGCATAAGTCTTGAGAGCTCCTCCTCATCCCCGGACCTCTTAAGGGTTCCTACCTTCCTCGAACCCTCGTTTCTCTGGTGTTCAAGAGCCTCAACCCTTTTTATTATGTCTTTTCTCCGGGAATTGAGTACGACAAACTCCGAGAGATCGGTGTCAAACCCACGGGTAGCGAGTTTTTCACCCACAAGATCAATATTTCGCTCAATTAATTTAGGATCCAGCATTTAAAAGACATACTCCCCAAGAACTTGAAGAAACCTGAATTAAGTGTCTAACTCTACACTCATAGCCGATATTTTCAAACAATCTGGGACTTTGCACAAAAGGCTCTTTTCGGGTTTAATAACCGGATGTATGAGTCCGAAAGAACTTCGATGAAGGGAGCACGTAATGGAAATACTGAATAACGGAATAGAAATAACCTACTTTGGACATTCCACTTTCATGGTGAAATCTCCCGGCGGTAAAACGGTGATGATCGACCCATGGCTTGAAGGAAATCCCTCGTGTCCGGAGCAACTTCGTGAAGCAGGCCATGTTGACATCATAGCAGTCACGCACGGACATTTTGACCACATAAGCGACGTGATTCCTCTTTGCAGAAAATACAATTCAAAGGTGGTGGCAAACTGGGAAATCTGCGACTGGCTGAGTTCAAAGGGGGTTGAAAAATGCATGCCGTGCAACAAAGGAGGCAGTGTGGTCATAGACGGAATAAGGTTCACGGTAACCCACGCTCAGCACAGCAGCAGCATAAAGGAGGAAGATGGAACGGTTATTTATGGCGGGGAGCCGGTAGGTTACGTAATAAAGTTTGAAAACGACTACGCAATATACCACGCCGGAGATACAAGCATCTTCGGTGACATGAAACTTATATCGGAAATGTACAAACCGGAGCTGGCAATGCTTCCCATCGGAGATCTCTTCACAATGTCTCCGCTTGAGGCATCATACGCATGCAGGTTGCTTAACGTGAAATGGGCCATTCCAATGCACTACGGAACTTTTCCGCTTCTGGTGGGAACCCCGGATGAACTGAAAGCGCTCACCAAGGATATGGATTCGCTGACGGTTGTTGCCCTGGAACCGGGACAAAGAGTTACCTGACCTGCAGAGAACTTTTACTTGAGGACCAAAGAAACTTTTTTATCCTCATGGAAAAATAGTTTCACAAACAATATCGAGTCATGAAAAACCCGACAAAATTACTAGTCATCGTTGCCTTGCTTCTTGTGGTTTCCTGTGGAGGAAAGAAGGCGATTTACGAAGGAACAGCGGAGCAACTGAACGACGAAGTGCTTGAAGAACTTAACAAGGAAAGTGGCTTCCTCTGGATATTCGGCGGAACGAATTACGACAAAGTATTCGACATACTCAAGGAAATACAGATCCGCTATCCCTATACCAAGTATGCCGCACTCGCCGAACTGAGAAGCGGTGATGTCTATTTCAAAAAAAAGGAATACACTCTAGCCGCCGAAGAATACGAAAATTTCATAACGAACCATCCGGGCCACGAAGAGCTTGACTACGCAATGTATCGCCTCGGACTCTCCTACTATAAAATGAAAGCGGGAAAGGACAGAAACCATTCAAAACCGCTTAACGCGATAAAATGGTTTACCTTGCTCAATAAAACCTACCCCGATTCCCCGTATGCTGGGCAAACGCTGGAGAAAATCGAGGAGTCCAGAGAATTACTCGCGGAAAGAGAACTCTACATAGGAAAATTCTACCAGAGGAAAAAGAACTACAAGGCCGCGGCGCAAAGGTACAGAAGTATCCTGGAGAACTACTCCGACACAGAATACGCTGAAAAAGCCAGGAAACTTCTCCTGGAGACCGAGGAAAAATTATCCGAGCAGTCATCCTAGCAACTGGAAAAACCTTTCCCCGGGACTGCGGGCAAACAATCCGGCACGTGAACTTAACGACACGATAATTCGCCGGACGGCCCTGCGCATCGACCCGGAGCGCGCGCCGTGATAAGACAGCGTGATTCCACTTAAACGAAGAAACTGAAATGGTTACGACATACAAGCTGCTGGCATACGTGGTCGCGGTTATTTTTCTTGTCTCCTGCGGATCTTCCGATGAAGAGAAGATAAATTTGCTTCTGGACAAAAGGGTAAGCGCCTTTGAGCTAAAAGACCCCGGAAGATATTCTGAATGCATACATGAAGACTACAAGACAGCCTCCGGGGAAGAAGTAATGGACAAGGAGAAGCTGGTAAACAGGTTCAGGGATCATGTATCCATCATTGACACGGTATCGTTCGGTGAATCCGAAAGATACATATACATCAGCGGAACAGATGCGAGGGTAATGATGCTCTCTTCCATTGACGTAAAGATAGATGGCTATTCAATGACGTATAAGGCCAAAGAGGTTATTAATTTATCGAAGGTCTTGGGAGAGTGGAAAATAACCAAGGAATCTATGCTTAACTTGCTCAGCGGAACTATGATTCTTGAGAACTAAGAACTAGCCGAACTTCTTTTCAATATCTTCCTGCTCCTCCTTGCACTCTATGCAAAGAGTAGTTTCAGGTCTCGCGATCAATCTCTGCTCTGAGATCTCCTCCTCACACACCTCACAGATTCCGTAAGAACCGTTCTCAAGCCTCGCAAGCGCGTCGCGTATTTTCCGAAGCAGCTTTCTCTCCCTGTCTCTTTCCCGCAGTTCGAGAACTCTGGTTGACTCAGACATCGCCCTGTCGAGGGGGTCCGGGAAAGAATTGGACCCCTTACTCATCCTATCAACAGTGTCGTAGGCAATGCCCAGTATATCGGACATCTTCTGAATAAGGGTGGTTCTTACCGCTTCCCTGGTTTCTGCCTTCATGGCAAATATTATATATACCCATCCTTTCTTTGTAAATTTGACGAAACGCGACAAATGTAATTAATTATCTGCTATGCCGAGGATGAAAAGACTCACGATCGAGTTGCCAAGGGAGATGGCGGCACCCGTCTCGGATCTGCTTCTGGGCCTTGATGCCGGAGCCGTAAGCGAAGAGCAAAGAGAAGACGGGAAACCGTTAATTCATGCATATTTTAAGGAAAAAACGGATATTGAAGGAATCATAACAGCCGTAAAGGAGTTCTCGACGCTGTTTGACGAAAATACCGAGGCGGTACGGTTCACCACTCGATATATCGATCAGCAGGACTGGGAGGGATGGAAATCCTATCTGAAACCCGTAAGAGCCAGTCGTCGAATAGTTATCAGGCCTCCCTGGGAAAAACAGTACCAAGCGGAGCAGGGAACCCAAGTAGTTGAAATAAATCCGGGAAACGCTTTTGGCACAGGGCATCATGAAACAACAAGAATATGCGTAAGTTATCTGGATGAGATTATCGAAAAATCCCCCGGGTGTTCTGTTCTTGATGTTGGGTGCGGAAGCGGCATTCTGGCCATCTGCTCAGTTAAACTGGGAGCAGATGTCTCGTTCTGCGCGGACATTGACTTAAAAGCCGCAAGAGAAACCACCTCAAATTCCGCAAGAAACAAGACTTCCGACAAGGTAAAAGTCTGGTGCGGTTCTTTGGACTGCACACGAAAGAGGTTCGGCGTAGTCGTTTCCAATACATCCAGAGATACTCTTATCTCAATGAAAGACAGTTTAAGAGGTAGGCTTCTCCCCTTGGGATATCTTATAGTGTCCGGAATACAGGCAAATGAGAAAGAGGAAGTGGCCGGAATATACGGAAATTCGGGTTATGATATTGTTAGTGGAAAGGTCGAGGGCGAATGGGCCGGACTGCTGTTGAGGTTAAAGAAATGATGGGACCGACGCAATGAACGCCTTTAAAACAATAGAGTGGAAAAACAACAGGGTTTTGATGATTGACCAGAGAAAGCTTCCCGGCGAGGAAGTATATGTTGAATGCGAAACGTTTGAAGATGTAGCCGACTGCATCAGGAAGCTGGTTATCAGAGGGGCTCCAGCGATAGGAATAGCGGCGGCTATGGGAATGGCTCTCGGAGCCAGCAGTATCAGCAACGATTCCCCCTACGAAAAATTCGCAGAGCGCATGAGAACCATATCAGAACATCTGGCCATGACGCGACCGACGGCCGTAAATCTTTTCTGGGCTATCGGGAAAATGAACAGACTGGTTTCCGAGCGCAGAGGCAGAAAAGTGGAAGAGATCAAAAACCTCCTCATAAGCGAGGCAATAAACATACAAGAAGAAGACCTGAGAACATGCATGCAGATCGGGGATAACGGGGCAGAACTCATAAGAGACAACTCCGTTGTCCTAACGCATTGCAACGCCGGAGGCCTTGCCACCGCAGGTTATGGAACGGCTCTAGGGGTAATAAGGTCGGCATTTCGCCAAGGCAAGAACATAAGCGTAATATCGTCAGAGACAAGACCAGTTCTGCAGGGAGCGAGACTCACTACCTGGGAGCTTGAACGGGACGGCATTCCGGTCCGTTTGATAACCGACAGCATGGCCGGACATCTGATGAGCAAGGGAATTGTGGATTCGGTCGTGGTCGGAGCTGACAGGGTAGCTTCAAATGGAGATACGGCAAATAAGATAGGAACCTATTCCCTGTCCGTGCTGGCCAAGCACCACAACATTCCCTTTTACGTAGCGGCTCCCACTTCAACCATAGACAACGAATGCTTAAGCGGAGAGGATATCGTCATTGAGCAAAGGGACCCCGAAGAAGTAACGCACATGGACGGAAAACGAATAAGCGCAGAAGTAAACGCGATCAATCCCGCGTTCGATGTTACACCGGCCGGCAATATCGAATGCTTTATAACTGAAGTCGGTCTGTTCAAAAAACCCTACACTGAATCTCTAGGCAAGCTCAAAAAGAGAGATCAGTAATCTCCCCTTTCAATTTCTTCCTGGGCTTCGATGCTCAGTTTCGTAAAGGGCAGGGCCTTGAGTCTTTCTTCCCCTATTTTTTCCCCGGTAACCTCGCAGAAACCATATTCCCCGGTATCAATCCTCTTTAGAGCATCGTCTATCTGATACAGCTTGCTGCGTTCCCTGTTCGAAAGCGTAAGGGCAAGCTCTCTCTGCCTGTCTTCCGATGCATGGTCATAAAAATCTCCGACATTGAAACGCAGGTGATCCGATTCCTCTTTCATTGACCTGGTCACATCTTCAAGAAGCTCCTTTCTCATCTCCTTAAGCATTACCGTCATCTGGTTAAGGAACTTCTTGGTATATTTATTGGGGTTGGTTCTCCTTGGCCGGGCCTTTGCCGGGGTGGCCGCAGAAGAACTTTTTTTCAAGGTTGTTTTTTCAGGTTGTTTTTTCTTTGCTCTGGGCACGGTGGCTCCTCTAGTGATCAAAGTTCAGATTTTCTAGGGTGAATTAAGATAAAATCATTATTTTTTTTGTCAATACCGGTTATTACCAAAAGGAAAATTTTTCATCTTGCCATATTTTTCGCCTCGGTGATAATATAATTTTTCTTGATTGTGACCCTTCCGAAATGAAAAATGGCTCTAACAACAGGGACGCTTGGGCGACCAAGACAGGCCTTATATTAGCCATGGCGGGCAACGCCATAGGTCTTGGCAACTTCCTTAGATTTCCCACGCAGGCCGCAGAAAACGGCGGCGGCGCTTTTATGATTCCCTATTTCATAGCATTCATTATGATAGGAATTCCGATCATGTGGATGGAATGGGGAATGGGAAGGTACGGAGGGTCCCGCGGGCATGGAACAACCCCCGCGATATTCAATCTTTTCTGGAAAAGTCCCGCTTCCAGAATGCTTGGCGTTATAGGACTCTGGATACCGCTTGTAGTAACAATCTACTATGTTTACATCGAATCGTGGACCTTGGGATACGCCTTGCACTTTCTCTTGGGGAGCAATCCCAGCCTTGATCCGGGGGCAGTTTCAAACGCCTCTGAGTATGTAAAACCATACAGCAGTTTTCTTGCCAATTACCTCGGCGCGGGAGACGGAGTGTTTCTCACCCCTTCCAAGATGGCTATCACCGCCTTTATAATCACAATCGCTGCAAACTTCTACATCATGCTGAAAGGAATATCTGGAGGCATAGAGGTATTCGTCAAGTACGCCCTTCCCATGTTGTTTGTTCTGGCGATAATACTCGTAGTAAAGACTCTGACGCTTAAAACTGATTACGGAACGGCGGCCGAGGGCCTTAACTTTCTCTGGAATCCGGACTTTGAAGCTCTTAAAAACCCGAAAGTATGGATAGCGGCGGCCGGACAGATTTTCTTCACGCTGAGTCTGGCCTTCGGGGCAATAGTGGCGTACGCGTCCTACATAAAGATCGACGATGATGTAACGCTAAGTGGTCTGACTTCGGCAACTCTTAACGAAACGGTGGAAATAGTTCTCGGGGGTTCCATAGCTATTCCGGCGGCGGTAGCGTTTTTCGGAGTCGCAAGCGTGGTCACAGTAGCGCAGTCAGGAGCTTTCAGCCTAGGATTCGTAAGCCTCCCCGCAGTGTTCAGCAGTATTTCAGGAAACTTGGGAGGCATTGAGACGGGGAGAATCTTCGGATTTTTGTGGTTTTTTCTCCTGTTTTTCGCTGGCATGACCTCATCCGTAGCGATAGCGTATCCCGTGGTAACGTTCCTTCAGGACGAATTCGCCATCTCAAGACAAAGAGCGGTCGTATACACCATGCTGGTAATAATAGTAAGCGTCCTTCCCGTGATACTGATAAGTCAGGTTCTTGATGAATGGGATTTCTGGGCCGGAACCATAATGCTTGTCGTTTTCGGATTCATTGAAATAGTGATGTTCATGTGGGTATTCGGATCCGAGAAGGCCTGGCATGAGATAAACGCCGGAGGATTTATAAAAGCACCCCGTGTTTTTTACTACATTCTCAAATACATAACACCATTTTTCCTGCTGATTCTCATATCTTGGTGGGGGTACAGCAGCCTGCCTTCAATAATCGGAGCTGCCAGCTGGAACATCTGGTTCGCGAGATTCTATATCCTGGGACTGTTTGTTGTCCTAGCAGTTATGGTTTATATTGCCGGTAGGAGGGAAAGATAAATGGATTTCGCCGCCGCGCTATTTATGTTCATCTCGTGGGGAAGTGTCTTGAGTCTTCTCTCTTTCTGCCTGATAAAATTCCACAGAAATCCCAGATAGCTGCCACAGCGCAGGAGCAGAGCAAAAAACGTCCTTTTACCTTACTTGGGAACTGGTCGGTATTGCTGCCGGATTAACTCTGTTCCGTTTCTTCATGAAAAACCTCTTCGGGTTTTCCAAGACGGAAAATCCTTACAACATCTTCAAGCTGATGCAGCAAAAAGAAAGTCAGTGCAAAAGACGTAGCGAAAAGAACCAGGGAATTTCCTCCGATTATCGCTATGAGAACTAGCCCGGCCGAATAATAATTTCTTCTGCCCAGGGGACGAAGGTGCGCAATCAGTTTTCTCAGAACGGAGAGTTCTTCGGGATTGATGTGCTTGTCAACTTCAAAGTAGGCAACCAAGCTGCCGGAATTTGTATACTTTATCAGAAAGTAGAACGACCATATCAGAAACAGGATGAAAACGATGATGTTATAGCTTCCGAGCACAATCGCAACGGTGCTTCCGGTCTGAAGGTAATACCCAACAGGAACTCCGATCAGGAAAGAAAGCACGGTGAACTGATCACTTATGGTATCAACCCACTGTCCCTTTTTCGTCTCCATAAGCTTTATTCTCGCGACTTCCCCGTCACACCTGTCCAAAACGGTTGCCACCTGCATGAAAAGAGCTCCGAGTACCGGATAACCAAGAGCATAAAACGGCCCGCAGAGCACTCCGATCAGGTTAATCAGAACGCTTACCGCGTTAGGTGTAAGGGGCGTTCGTATCAGGAGCTTGCTCAGGGGAAGAGACATCCTGCCGTTTATATTCCTGGCTATCCACCCTGTGGCCGTTTTACCCACGTGGGAAAAAATGATTCTCTCCGCTTCTTTTCGAGATTCTGCAGTATCAGAAAGACGGTACCAATACCCACTGTCGGCACCGAAGATTCTGATGTGGCGCCGTGTTGCTTTTTCGCCAAGCCAAGTATCAAGTCCGGCAGCCGAAAGAACCGCAGAGACTTCCGTGGAATTTACGGAAAAAGCCCCTAAGACGCTGCTTCCTCCACCGAAATACCTGTTTACGTAACCTGTTTCCCTGTCCATACCAACAACAGGATCAGCGTCTTGGTTAACAAGGACGGAGAATTCATTCTCTCGGCAATCAGCCGAATCACGGACGAATTTCTCAAGAAAACCAGAGTTTGTGATAACCAGGGAAGATTCTAGAATAAGCACCCTGCCCGAATCTATCGATACTGACCCTCCGGGCAAGACCCAGTTTATGTCCGATGTAATCCTGGGGTCATCTATAAGAAGGTTTTTCAGAAAACCCGCGTTATCGGTAATTATATAAAACTGCTCAATCCCGACACGCTGGCAATTTATTATAATTCTTTTCAGTTGGGGGACTTGCGCTATCGATTTGCCTGGGAATCTGGACAGATCCTCACCGTTTGTTCCCGTGCCAGAACAAAGTACGATAGCATTTTTCATGGCAGATTATTCAGAGGAGTCAACGACTCTCAGAAGGCTTGGCACGCGATATTCCTTTTTCAAGAACCTGTCAGCCTGCTTCCTCGCCCTGAAAAGATCAAGTGGACAGTCAACGTCCATCCAGTAAAGCTCGCCTATATCTAGAGGCTTGATTTTATACCCCTTGTTTATAAGCCTGTGTATTGAGGAAATGTACCATTTCCCCTCGGCACCGGGATTTCTCATCTCTTCCTCAACCGCTCTTTTGAGCAGCTCTACTCCAGTATCCCTGAACACTCTTATGCCGACCGATTCAGCGGAGGTCTCGGCGTTTGATATCTCCTTGCTGATCTTCGTAATCCTGCTGTCGTCAACAACAACTTTCATGTCTTCCCTCTCGTAGCGAGGCCTCTTCTTTATGGGAAGACAAATCTTCTCATCCCTTACCGAAAGCACCTTGTCCAAAACACCTATCTCGTATACATCGTCTCCGTTCATAACCACCAAGTCTTCATCAAATTCGCTTCGGGCTATCCACAGAGACACAAGGCTGTTTGTGGACTGGTAGAAAGGGTTATAAAGAGTGTTGATTCTCATCCCCAAGCCGTCATAGCTTCTCAGGAAATCCTCCACCCTTTCAAAACCGAAACCTACGACAATCACTACTTCGTTTATGCCGCAGTCTCTTATAAGGTTTATCTGGTGCTCAAGTATGGATATGTTCCCAATATCAAGAAGACATTTGGGCTTGTCGTGAGTGTAAGGGTATAGCCTAGTTCCCCTACCCGCTGCAAGTATTATAGCTTTCATAAATCAGGTCTTTTAAATAGAGGGCCATACGCCCGTAGAATTATAAAGCAGCGGTTATAACTTCAGTGAAATACACGAAGCCCAGCGCCCTGCTTCCACAACACCCTCCCGAACCCTAATGTAACTACAGGAGCCAGCTATGTCAAACAACCTCTAATCTGTGAGTTTTACGCGGATTCCACCCGAAACAAGGGCAAATTACCCGTCGGTCGCAAGTTTAAGAGTGCTAATTCCAGATTTTATGCTGCTTATATTGTTCATCTCATCCACGTATATAAGCCTGGGTCTGTGGGTTTTGCTCTGCTCTTCATCATAGATGGCAAAATCCGCTATTATCAGGCAGTCGCCCTTTCTCGCAAGATGGGCCGCCGCGCCGTTTACACAAACCGTGTTTGAACCTCTCACGCCTTCAATCACGTAGGTTGAAAAACGGTGGCCGTTGGTCAAGTTGAAGATGTGAATCTCTTCATAGGGAAGCAGATCCGCAGCGTCCATGAGATTTCTATCAAGCGTAAGACTCCCTTCGTATTCCAGCTCGGCATCGGTTACCGTGACTCTGTGTATCTTGGATTTTAGGAGTACTCTTTGCATTACCAACCTCTTAAAGCACAATATTATCGATAAGCCTGGTCTCGCCCACCCTAACAGCCAGCGCCACCAAGTCACCCTCCATGGCTCTGTGCCGGAGCTCAAGGGTTTCCGGGTCTCTTATCTCAATATAATTGATATCATTAATTTGCGCCATGCGCAATACCCGATTCGCCTCGGCAAGCAGCATTTTGCAGTCATCGCAACCGCTTTTGAACTTTTTCCTGACTTCACGCAGGGCTTTGTTCACCGCGGCCGCCCTGATTCTCTGCTCCTCACCTAGGTAAGCGTTTCTTGAACTCATCGCAAGTCCGTCCGGTTCCCGCACTATCGGCATTTCCACTATTTCAATGTCCATATCCAAATCCCGCACCATTTTCTGGATAATCTTAAGCTGCTGGTAGTCCTTTCTTCCAAATACAGCAAAATCCGGGCGGACAATGTTAAACAGCTTAAGCACAACCGTTGCTACCCCGTCAAAATGTCCGGGTCTGAAAGGACCACAGAGGCAGTCCCCCAAGGTTCCCACTGAAACCGTGGTCTGAAAACCGTCGGGATAAATATCGCTTATATCCGGATAGAACAGGTAGTTTACGCCGCAGCGGACAAGTTTTTCCACATCGCCTTTGTAGTCCCTCTCATAACGATCAAAGTCCTCGCCGGGCCCAAACTGCGTAGGGTTGACAAAAACGCTTGCAGCCGTCACGTCCGCCCTTCTCACCGATTCCTCAACGAGACTTATATGCCCCTGGTGCAAGGCCCCCATGGTGGGAACAAAGCCAAGTTTTTTGCCCGCTTTTCTGCAGGCATCGGAAACCTTCTTCATGTCGGAAGGACTGTTGAGCACGGAAAGCGTTCCCGCGCTACCCATAAGACTGCTCCTGCGAGGGGAAAGTTCCTTTTTTTACCTCTTTCACGTATTTCTTTGTTGAATCGGAGATTGTGTCCGCAACCTTAGCGTATTTCTTGACAAACTTGGGAAGCGGCTCCGGCGTAAGGCCGATCATATCGTTTATAACAAGCACCTGTCCGTCGCAATCCGTCCCGGAACCTATTCCGACGGTCGGTATTCCGAGACCTTGGGTAATATCTCTGGCCACCCCCGATAAAACGCTTTCGATAACCACCATAAAAGCACCTGCCTGTTCACAGGACTTGGCCAGATTCAAAAGTGCTTCGCGCTCGCCTGGCAAACCTCCCTGTACTTTGTAACCACCCATTACATGAACCGACTGCGGACAAAGTCCTATATGGGCAACAACGGGAATTCCTGCTTTTTGGATGCGATACACGGTATCAACGTAGGCATCATTCACCTCAAGCTTGACCGATTCGGCCCTCCCTTCCTTTAAAAGCCTGCCGGCGCTCTCTATAGAGTCTTCGGGAGATTTGTGATAGGAAAGAAAAGGCATATCCGAGCACAAGTGAGCGCGGGCTACACCTCTTGAGACAATTTTCGTGTGATAAATCATTTCATCAAGCGTAACAGAAAGAGTATCTTCAAGTCCCTGAACCACATTGCCGAGAGAATCCCCGACCAAGACCATGTCCACTCCCGCCGCGTCCACTATCGCGGCAATGGTTGCGTCGTAGGCCGTTATCATGGCGATCTTCTCGCCCCGCTCTTTCATCTTGAGGAAATCAGTTGTTCTAAGCTTCTTCATTATCCGACATTGCCCCTTTTTCGAAACTCTCGGAGGTCATTCAACGTATATTCTGGCTGAGTATCCCCGCTTTCTCAAAACTACGCGAAGCCTCTCGGCATCCTTCCTTTTTTTGAACCTGCCCACCCTAACCCTGTAATAAGTATTCCCCTCAAAGGCAAAAGATTCCACTCTCACCTCTTCGTCCGTGACACGCGAAATCTTTCTTCTGAGTTCGTTGGCAGCCTTCTTGTTTCGAAAAGAGCCGGCCTGAACTGTGTAGAGCGAGACGAAAAGGCTTTCTGATCTTTCAGAGGGGGTCGACAGTACTTCTACTTTCACCTCCGCAACACCGCTTCTAACGAGTCCGATGGACTTCGCAGCCGCATAGGAGAGATCTATCACCCTGCCCCTTACGTAAGGACCCCTGTCATTTATCCTGACCTTTACCTGCCTGCCGTTTTCGCGATTTGTAACACGTACGACGGTACCAAAAGGAAGCTCCTTGTGGGCCGCAGTATAGGCATTTCTGTTGAATACTTCGCCGCTTGCAGACCTCTTGCCATGCTCCTTGTCCCCATACCAAGAAGCCTTGCCGTACTGCACGGTATCCGTTGATCTGGGTCGAGAGATATCCCGGCTTTCCCAGTTAGGTGAACCTAGGAAAGGAATACAGCTGACAGGAAAAAGCGCTACCAAAACGGCAAATCTAAGCCAGATCATAAAGTATTATTCTACCATAACGTACTTACGCACAGACACTAAGACGCCGGAAACACCAATCTCGACACCCACAGCCTTGAGATTATAAGCATTTATAATAGAATAGTGCCAGCAAAAAACGGGCAGATACGATGAACCGGCCGAACTACAATTTTTCCCTGATAAACCGACTTCCCCCATACGTACTTGGCGTAGTCAACGAACTCAAGCACCAGGCGCGCGCCAGGGGAGAAGATATAATCGACCTCGGCATGGGAAACCCTGATCAGGCCACGCCGGACCATATAGTGGAAAAACTGCGCGAGGCGGTAAGGGAACCCAGGAACCACAGGTACTCCACTTCCGCCGGACTGCCCAAGCTTCGTCTGGCCATAACCGACTGGTACAGAAGAAAGTACGACGTTGACCTTGATCCAGATTCAGAAGCTGTCGTCACGATAGGCTCAAAGGAAGGCATATCCCATTTAATGCTTTCAATGTTCTCCCCCGGAGATATAGCGATAGTTCTCGACCCGACCTATCCAATACACAGCTACTCCGTAATCATAGCCAGAGGAGACACCCACAGTTGCCCGATGGGGAAAAAAGAAGACCTGATACTGTCGATAGAAAAAGCTATAAAGGAAGTGTGGCCGAAACCCAAGGTGCTTATTCTTTCCTTCCCCAACAATCCGACCACACAAGTCATGGATCTTGATTTCTTCGAAAAAATCTGTGATCTGGCACATGAAACGGGTCTTACCGTGGTACATGATCTGGTTTACGCAGAGCTGTGTTACGACGGATACAAAGCTCCGAGCATAATGCAGGTGAAAGGAGCCAAAGATGTCGCGGTGGAATTCTACTCCCTTTCCAAAACCTACAACATGCCCGGCTGGCGAGTCGGCTTCATGGTGGGAAATCCGGAAATCGTTTCCGCACTTAAAAGGATAAAAAGCTATCTTGACTACGGAATATTTCAGCCGATACAGATAGCCGCGATCACGGCTCTTAACGGACCCCAGCAGCATGTGGAGCTTATAAGGGACACTTACAAGTCGAGAAGGGATAAGCTGATCGAATCATTCGCAAGGGCCGGATGGGAAATTCCAAAACCGAAAGCGACCATGTTTGTATGGGCACAGATACCGGAAGAGTTTGCGGAAATGGGATCACTCGAATTCTCGAAACTGCTTATAGAGAAATCAAAAGTCGCCGTATCTCCCGGAGTGGGCTTCGGAAACTATGGAGAAGGATTCGTAAGACTCGCGCTTGTTGAGAACGAGAACAGAATAACTCAGGCTGCCAGGGGCGTGAGAAAACTTCTTCAGGGCCCCCACGACTACTAAAAGGCCTGCCCTATGCTTATAAAAATCTTGAATCTGTCGTTCCTCTCCTCGTACTGGGGGTTTAGAAGGTAGCCGAAATCAGCCCTGATCGGCCCGATAATCGTATGATACCTCAATCCTGCCCCGGCCGCGTACCTCAGGTCGAAAACGCTGAAACCAAAGCTCTTTGAGTAAACATTTCCGTAATCGAAAAAAACTACCGCCCCAAGCTTGTTAAAAAGCCCGAAGCGGGCCTCGGCATTGCCCACGATCATGGAGTTGCCCCCCAGAGGATCCCGGTCTGGATTAAGCGGACTCAGATGTTGAAATGAATAGCCCCTCATGCTAGCGCTGCCTCCGGCGAAAAACCTCTTGAAGATCGGCACATCAAGCGGATCAGTATCTCCAATTGTGCTTATGTTTCCGATCGTCGCCCTTTTTCCCAGAACGATTCCGGAAATGCTTTTGTAGTATCTTAACTCTGCCAGGAACTTCAGGTAATCGGTGCGGTTGGAGCTGGTGATCTGAATCGGCTTTTCCGCGAATAAAAACAGCCGCATTCCCCTGGTAGGATTTATAAGGCTGTCGGTCACATCATACTCAACTCCCAGATCAACAACCGTCAGGAAGACGCTGTCTCGGGCACTTTCAATCGGCGTTCTGAGCACCTGGGACTCTATGTCCGCGTACAGGACGTTTAAGGAACTGAAAACCGTAAGATAGTCAAAAAACTCCTTGGACGCAGTGCTGTTGAAATCGAAGCTCAATCCCTCATAGCCCGGAAAGTCATCCCTCCTCACGTCAAGCAGAAAAGCGAGACTGGAATTTCTACCGATTAGGTGAGGCTTATCGAGTCTTGCCAGCAGACCGCGAGTCAGGGATGAATAACTGGAAGTAACCTGAAGGGTCTTTCCGCCGTCGAGAAAATTCTTCTGGCTCCAGGACAGTTGTGCCCTTAAATTGTCCTCCGTAGCATATCCGACGCCAAACCTTATGGTTCCGAGTTTTCTCTCGGTAACACTGTATGTCGTCTGAACCTCAAGTTTCTGCTCGTCGTAATCAGTATCGACTATAACAGAATTAAAGAGTCCCGTCTCGAAAATGTTCGCCCGTGATTTCTGAGTTCTTGATAGGGAGAACAGGTCTCCTTTTTCGTGCTCTATCTCTCGCTCGAGGAGCCTGGTAGCGATATTGGAATTCCCCTTGAATATTACGTCGCCGAAATAATATTGCTGACCCGGATCAATGGCAAATTCAACATTAACCTCCCTGCTTCTCAGATTAACAATCGCTTCAGATTTCACATCCGCCAGAGGATAGCCCCTTTCGGAAAACAGCTCCGTGATAAGAACTTTCGATCTCTGGTAGCTTATCTGTGAAAAGGTTTCCCCCTCTTCCAGAATCATCACTTTGGCGACGTCGGAGACATAATCGTCCGGCTGGTCCCCCAGAACTGCCACACTCAGGGTCTTCACCATTACGGGGTCTCCCTGGTCCACTGTTATTTCTATGTCCACCTTTCGGTTTCTATCCCGAAAATCCAGCGTATAGGTCACGGTGGAACCGTAATAACCATGTTCCCTAAGAACCTGTTCTATCCTTTTTATATCATCCTCGAGGAATTGCTCATTGAATTCCGGGGGATCCTTCCAGAACTTCCTTGAGGGAAAAGGGGTAATCATGGAGTCCTTTACCTTCTCGGTTTTTATATCTTTTAATCCCTTTATTCTGATCCCTGATATAAAAACCGTTTCGTCTTTCTCCGCTTCCTCGGCGTTGAGCCCGGAAGTCAGGGAAGAAAGCGCAAGAAGAAAAAGAAGTCCAGGAAGGAAAAAAGTGACGAGACGGTGCATAAGGAAGAATTTGTGCGGGAAGTTTCTATAGTCTTTGCGGTCAAAACAAGAAGATATAAAGCTATCCCTTTCCATTAATGTTAACAGGGGCGATCTTGAAAAAACCCCGGAGGATCAGAAACAAACCAGATACTTTAGTTGGGCGGAGATAATAATAACCAGATTTGCGGGTAAAATCACTCGCACCGCAACCTCGAACTCAGAAACTATTGCCAGAATCGCCCCAGTCGCGCCGTCTAGGAAGCAGCAATTTGCAGACATGGCGGGAAAAAACGGGACTGCTTATATATAACGCGGTAATATGATATTATTTTCCCCGAGGCCGCTAAATCATGGAACTTTTACTGCTCTTACTGTTTGTTCTCCTCGGATTCTCCGCCGGGACATACATATTGGGAACTTTTTTCTCCCTCGTCTTCATACAGTTGCCGGAGGTTTTCAGATCAAGAGCCAGCGGAAGTCCTCAGGTGCCTGTACAGAGACTTGTGCATCTCGCTTTAGAGACCGTAGGCTGGTCTCTGCTGCTTCTCTCTCTCGTATTTCTGGTAAACAAGTACCTTCCCACCTACCAGAAGCTTTTTTTCTGTGGCATATATGTGGCCTTGGCTTTCCACATAGGAACGCTGCTGAATCTTTACGGAAGACGTTCGTAAAGCGTAAAGATAAAAACAGGAAGAACCGTCTCGCTTCTCCGGGCTCATCCGTGAACTCACCTAACAGGGTTTTAAAAATTCACGGCAGGTCGCAAGGCTCAAAGGAAGGATTATTGTTTTTACGGGCTAGCGCTTTTTCTGCGCTGAGAAGTTGCTGTCAATAAACATCTGCCTGGCAGGATCTCCAAAATCCTCCCTGCGTTTGAGGTGCAGGTCCTTTGCAATCTTTTTCTCCAGAATAGGTTTATGAACATATTCAACTTCTATCGTTTTCTTTCGAGAGTTCAGGTTCGCAAGCACAACTGTGTCTGAAAGATCCCACGACAGCACCTCGTAAGAAAACATCCTCTCCCTTTTGAAAGCGTCGCCGAGAACACCCGTGAGATTGCCAATAAGTTCACTCTTCGCGAACTCAAAACGGGTTTCGTCCTCAAAACTGAATAAAATGGAACTTGACATAAGTTTGTCTTTATAAAATTCAAGACGGGTTTCATGGTCCGGCAGCGGATCAAGAGCAACTCCGGCCAAAGAACCGCCCAGAATGACTTTCCGGAGATCTTTTGAGTATTTGCGATCAGAGACAACCTTGAGTTTGGAAGACTCAATCATGCTAAGAGCGTCTTTTCTTGAAATCCCGAATTCAAAACCGTGAGGAATTCTGAGGTTCTCCTGGCTTCCTTCAGCAGAGAAAGGAAGTAAAAAGCAAACTGAAAAAATAAGTGTCAGCCAGACTCTCGCACAATGCATAAGGTCTTCCCGTGATATAAATCGCTTAAACCCGTGGTATACTTTGGAGCTTGTGATTTTAACCGTTTTATACCAGCTTGTTAAACGCAATGCGGTGACGCTTTAATGGAAACTATCATAGGAGTAATCGGGGCGGCTAATGCGAGCGAGGAGGAAAAAAGAACTTCGGAAGAAGTCGGGGTTCTGATTGCCAGGAAGAAGTGTTTTCTGCTTTGCGGCGGAATGGGAGGAGTTATGGAAGCGGCATGCCGGGGAGCAAAATCAGCAGGGGGCACCACAATCGGTATTCTCCCCGGTCCGGAGTCCTCCTCGGCCAACAGGTTCATCGACATACCCATAGTTACGGGAATGGGAGAAGCGAGAAACGTGATAGTCGCAAAGTCAAGCCATTCTATAATTGCCGTTGGAGGCAGCTTCGGCACCCTGTCGGAGATATCGTTCGCACTTAAGTCGGGAATTCCCGTCATCGGGCTTGACACCTGGAATGTCTCTGAGGAAATTATCAAATGCGAAACCCCGGAAGAAGCAGTGAGAACAGCCTTTGAGCTATCCTCCCGCAGGAAAAGAGCCGGATGAAAACCTCTCCGGGTACCCAAGCAGAAAAAGAAATGGCACTGCAAGAGATCGACAGCCACATAAGACGCGTTCCTGATTTTCCGAGCAAAGGAATAGTCTTCTACGATATAACCACACTTGTTAAAAACGCCGAAGCTTTCCGAAAATCAGTTGACATGATGGCGGAAATGCTCGCCGGCAAGGAGATAACCTCTTTCGTCGCACCCGAGAGCCGAGGTTTCATATTCGCTTCCGCTTTATCCTATAAGCTTGAAAAAGAGCTGATCTTGGTAAGAAAACCGGGGAAACTGCCAAGCGATACCGCAAGCGTTTCGTATGACCTTGAATACGGAAAGGACGTTCTGGAAATTCACAAAGACGCAATAAACGGCAATAGCAAGGCAGTAATCGTTGACGATCTTCTCGCTACGGGAGGAACGGCACTCAGTGCCGGGCGCCTAGTGGAAGAACTGGGTGGAAGTATTTCGGGATATCTTTTTCTTGTAGAACTTATGGAGCTCAAGGGGGCCGAAGCGCTTTCTCCGCACCCAGTCTGGTCCTTACTGAAAATGCCGGGGTAGCAATTGAAGAAAATAAAAGTCGTAGTCAGTTCAAACGAAGATAATTCCTACGAAATCCTGATCGGCCAAGGCCTTCTGAGCCGGATTGCCGACGATCTGGCCGAAGCGGCTATAGCCCATTCCCATGCCTTGGTAACCGATTCAAACGTGGCGGAATTTTACGGAGCGAAACTTCTGGGCAGCCTCGGGGATGCGCTTTCGGAAGTCAGGATGATCGCATTTCCAGCGGGAGAACAAAGCAAAACCAGAGAAATCAAGTCCTTTATAGAAGACGGAATGCTTGAATCGGGGTTCGGCAGGGACTCTTCGGTCATAGCGCTCGGCGGAGGAGTCGTGGGAGACATTGCGGGATTCGTAGCCGCCACCTACATGAGGGGAGTTCCCTGCGTTCAGGTGCCGACAAGTCTGGTTGCCTGCGTTGACAGTTCGGTGGGAGGAAAAACCGCCGTAGACACCCCTCACGGAAAAAACCTCATCGGTGCCTTTTATCAGCCGTGGCGCGTGTATGTGGACACGGACACGCTTAAAACCCTCGGACCGAAGCAGCTTGCGGAAGGACTCGCCGAAATAATCAAATACGGTGTAATAGAAAGCGAGGATCTTTTTCAGTACCTAGAAACGAACATCGAAAAAATCTATGGGTTCGACGACGCAACTCTGCTTGAGGTAATAGAGGCAAGCTGCAGAATCAAAGCGCAAGTGGTCGAGAAAGATGAAAAGGAACAGAACCTGCGGAAAATCCTTAACTTCGGACACACGGTTGGTCACGCAATCGAGCAACTCTCCGACTATACAATCTCCCACGGAGAGGCAATCTCCGCGGGAATGATAATTGAGGGGAAAATCGCTCTGGGTGAAACGGGATGGAGCGAGGGTGAGCAGGAAAGTCTCACCCGTCTTTTGGAAAGAGCGGGGCTTCCTACCGAACCTCCGAGGGGGGTAGACGTCGGGAAAATAATCGACGTCATGAAAATCGACAAGAAAGCCAGAAAAGGCAAAATAGAGATGTCGCTTCCCGAGCGCATAGGGAAAATGAAGGAACAGGGGGGAAATTACGGAATAAAGGTCGGGGAGCAGGCCATAACTTCCGCTTTTAAGTCCTGATACGGAAAATGAACTTAAGCGACCCCGTGGTGGACATCTCTTTGTTTTCACTTCCGATAGGCAAAAAAGACATCTTCCGCAGCGAAAAACCCCTGGTGCTTGAAATCGGCTTTGGAGAAGGGGAATTCCTCATAAACGCGGCTAAGCGTGATGGAAGCAGAAACTACCTGGGTCTTGAGATTAAGAGAGGAAGATTCCGCAAAGCTGTGCGTGCGGCGGAAGCTCTCTCTCTTGAAAACCTGAAATTCCTCCACATTGAAGCTGAAATCGCGCTCAGACAGGTTTTCAGAGAAAGAATGTTCGATCTTGTCCTGGTAAATTTCCCCGACCCCTGGCCGAAGAAAAAACATTCAAAGCACAGGATGTTTAACCAGAAATTTATAAGCTGCCTGGCAAAAGTGCTTGCGGGGGGCGGCAGGACGGGAATAAAGACTGATCAATTGAGTTACATTGAGCAAATAGTGGCTGAATTCAAAACAAGCGGCCTGTTCCGCCCGGCATACCCCCCACCGGGCTTCATTGAGATTCAAACAGGAGAAACAGAAACGAAGTTTGAAAAGCATTTCAGGGAAGCATCACAAAAAATATTCAGTGCCGATTTTCTAAATCTTCCCTCGCAAACAGATTGAATATGCCAACTATACACACGTTATAATTGACATTAGGAATCTTCTATGTATTAAGTTTGTCCGTTTCGTACAAAATATGGAGGTTTTTTAAATGATAGTAGTAATGAAGCCCAAAGCGACCGAAGAGGAGATAGGCAAGGTCAAGTCCATCATAAAGGAACTTGGCTATTCGCCCCATCCGATCGAAGGAATTTTAAGGACCGTCATCGGAGTGGTCGGAGACGATAGAGGAAAGCCGCATGATCTCGACGTTCTCAAGCAGCTCCAGGGAGTTGAGAAGGTTGTTCCCGTGCTTCAGCCCTACAAGCTCACTAGCAGGGAAGTAAATGATGAGACCTCCGTTTTCAATGTAAACGACGTTACCGTAGGGGATAAAAAAATCCCTATAATCGCAGGGCCATGCTCGGTTGAGAGCGAAGAGCAGATAATGACAATCGCGGCTTCAATAAAAGATTCAGGGGCGTCAATGCTCAGAGGCGGCGCGTTTAAGCCCAGAACTTCGCCCTATTCTTTCCAGGGTCTTGGGAAAGAAGGTCTGGAGCTTCTCATCAAGGCAAAAGAAATGACCGGGCTGCCTATAGTCACCGAAATAATGAGCCCGGACGATCTTGAACTGGTCGGGGAATATGCGGACGTGCTTCAGATAGGAGCCAGAAATTCCCAGAACTACTCGCTTTTAAAACACGTCGGCAGGTCAAACAAGGCCGTCTTGCTAAAACGCGGAATGTCAACGACCATAAACGAATTTCTTATGTGTGCAGAATACATACTGTCAGAGGGCAACAGCAACGTAATGCTCTGCGAACGGGGAATAAGAACTTTTGAGACGGCCACCAGAAACACTTTCGACCTGAACGCTATCCCGGTACTCAAGGAAAAAACCCACCTGCCAGTCTTCGCCGACCCCAGCCATGGAACCGGCTACTGGCAGTACGTAATCCCGGTAACTTTAGCTTCAATAGCTGCCGGAGCAGACGGAGTAATAGTCGAGGTTCATAACAACCCGGAGATTGCTGTGAGCGACGGAGCCCAGTCGCTCAAACCGAAAACATTCAAAAACCTGATGGAAAAAGCCGCTCCCGTTGCCGAAGCTATCGGTAGAACCGTTTAGAGATTTCTTGGTCTTCAGGAAGAAATCAGAACTTTTCTCCCGCTGAGAGTCAGCCTCCCCTCGCAGAAAAGCCTTATGGCTTCGGGCAATATCCTGTATTCCTGGGCGTGGACTTTTTCAAGCAGGGTTTCCTCCGTATCTTCCTCCGTAACCGGAACAACCGCTTGGAGAATAATCGGACCCGCGTCAACTTCCTCACCCACGAAGTGGACTGTACAGCCTGTTTGTTTCACTCCGTAGTCAAGTGCCTGTCTTACCGAATTAGTCCCTGGGAAAGAAGGAAGCAAGGAAGGATGAATATTGATCATACGGCCCCTGAAGCGGCCTATGAAGTAAGGAGTAAGTATCCTCATGAATCCGGCAAGTACGACAAGGCCTATGTCATACCTGTCGATTTTCGCGACTATACGCCTTTCGAACTCTTCCCTTGATTCAAAATCTCTGCTGTTTACAAGCTCTACGGGAATACCGTGTTTTCTGGCCCTCTCAATCGCCATGACCCCTGAAGTATCACAGACAACCACCGCTATGGTTGCGGATTCTATACCGGAATCTATTACAGCCTGAAGATTTGTTCCGCTTCCGGAAACAAACACGGCAACGTTAGTCTTTGACATCGCAGGCACCGGAAACTTGAGAAGGTAAGGAAAGAAAAAAAAAGGGCAGCCACCTACTTTCCCACTCCTGAAAGGAGCAGTATCATCGGCCTATAAGGACTTAACTTCCGGGTTCGGGATGGGACCGGGTGCTTCCCCTTCAGCATAGCCACCCTAGATCTGTAAAGATACCGCCGGAGAAAATAATGTCAAGCTGGGATATCAGTCAGTGTTAAAACCCTTTATGGGAAGAGCCCTTCCGAATCTTTTGAGCTTCTTAATAGCCTTTACCTCGATCTGCCTTATCCTCTCGCGGGTAACGTTCAACTTTTTCCCTATTTCTTCAAGGGTGTATTCCTTGTCTTCATCTATACCGAAACGCATTTTGACGACTCCTTCCTCCCCGTTGCTGAGGTTGGTGCATAGCGCGTTGCGCATGATCCGGTTCAGTTCCTTGGTCTCGAGCATGTCAAGCGGAGAAGTGGAAGACGGGTCCGAGATGATATCCATAAGCCTGCAATCGTCCTCACCAATAGGAGCCTCCAGAGAAACCGGGTCGCGTGACACCTTCATTATCTTCAAGACCTTCTCAAGGGGCATATCCATTGCTTCGGCTATCTCTTCCGGTCTGGGTTCCCTCCCTAATTTCTGCATCAGAGATCTTGAGACCTTGTTTAGTCTGTTTATGTTCTCGGTCATGTGGACAGGAATTCTTATAAGACTTCCCTGATCGGCTATCGCGCGCGTAATGGCCTGCTTTATCCACCATGTGGCACAGGTCGAAAACTTGTATCCCATTCCATGTTCGAACTTTTCAACCGCTTTCATCAACCCCATATTGCCTTCCTGAACCAGGTCGAGAAACGGCAGTCCCCTGTTAACGTATTTCCTCGCTATACTGACGACAAGTCTAAGGTTGCACTCGATAAGTTTTTTTCTGGCTTCTCTAGTAACTTTCTTTGCTTTCTCAAATCTGCTAAGCACCCTTTTAAGCGAAGCGATTTCCTTCTCGGAATACTCAGATTTCAAACCATTGCCATTCGCATCGCCCGAATCATCCATCATGCAGTCACAACCCCCACTCTCAACTCTGTCCACATACTCGACGGCCAGACTGTATATCCTGCTAGCCTGCTCCGAGGAAAAATCGATTTCGTCAAGAAGTTCTACGGTCCGCTCGTTGTTTTTCCTGATTTGCCTGGATATCTTTGCTCTTTCGCTATCTGAAAGCGTTGGAATATTGAGCTTTTCTCTCAGTTCTTCGTTCTCAGCAAAAAGTTTTCTGATGGGAAGAAAGTTTTTTATAGAATTGCGGTATGTTTCGCCGTCAGCGGAGGATTCGATGTCCTCGCCCTGGTAGGAGGTTTCGCCCGAACCGAGTGCCCCATCTTTTATTTCCTCTTCGAGCTTGAGAACCTTCTTCATCATGAAAGGGTTCTCTATTATCATTCTCGCGATTATTTTTTTACCTTTTTCGATCTGTCTTGCTATTTCAATCTCTTCCTCCTTGGAAAGGAGGGAGTGCTGCGCAATAGCGAGAATGTACGACCTTATAGGATCCTGTTCGGAATCATGGCTCTTTACGTTCTTGAGCTTGTCTTCCGTTTGAGAATTTGCCGCGGAACCCCGAAGACCCTGTACGGATTCAGAGAACTCCCCTTCATCCTGCCCGCTGATTTTGTTCCCCAGACCGTTAGTTTCGTCGTTCGGGTTCAACTTGCAGTTCCTCTTATGGTTTTTTCCATGCTCACCAGATCCCTGTATTGCTCAACAAGTTCTCTTTCGAGGGTTTTATCCGAAGAGTCGCGCTGCTTGCGGATTCTGTCTATCACTTCGCCGCGCTTAAAAGCTATGGTTCTCAGTTCAAGTTCCCTCACACAGTCACTTAATATTTTCTCCGAAGTCGTCTCGTCTATCAAATCATCCGAAGAAAAAATTAACTCGCTCAGCAACTGCTGCATCTCGATTTTTTCAAAAGAACTCATCAGGGAGGAAATCTCAGTAAACTCCCCTTCACCCACACGTTTGAGAATAACCTTTAAATCGCCATTTTCAAAATACTCCCCGACATTTTCAATTTTCTCAGCGCTAAGCAGGTGGGGAAATTTAAGCAGTATCCTCACAATTTCTCTCTCGTGAACGCTCTTTTCCGGAATCAGGGCTGTCGGCGCAAGCGACCCGCGGTTTTTTCCCGGGTCCGAAATTTTCACCAGAGAAAGAAACTCAGACTCCCTTATCCCGAAAACCCCTGTTGCCCTGGAGACAGCTTCGGCCCTTTGCACCGGGTCTTTTATTTTCGAAACCATATCCGCGAGAAATCTCAATGACTCTCCGGAAGACATTTTCTTTTCTCTGTATCTTGCGAAGGTATCGTCAATAATGAAATCGGAGACATCAACGGCGCCCGCAATCAGTTCGCCGAGACTCTCCGGGCCATGCGCTTCCAGATAATCATCTGGGTCGAGACCGTCGGGAATACGGCAGATACTTGAGGAAATCCCCTGTTCAAGAAGAATCTCTCCGGCCCGGACGGCGGAACGTATACCCGCGGCATCACCGTCGTAAACAATTACTACCTCTTCGCAGAAACGCCGCAGAAGCCTAGCGTGCTCATTCGTAAAAGATGTTCCCAAGGTGGCAACCACATTGCGTATTTCATTTGCGTAGAGCTTTATGAAATCCATGTAGCCTTCAACTAGAACGGCTTTCCGTTTTCTTCCGATTTCATTTTTCGAGTGGTAAAGTCCGTAAAGAACGTTTTTTTTGTCAAAAACCGGTGATTCAGAGGAATTCATGTATTTCGGCTGCTTAGGGTCATCTCCCGCCAGCGTTCTGCCTCCGAAACCGCAAATTCGTCCCGTTATTTCGCTTATGGGGAAAATAATCCTGTTTCGAAACCGGTCGTAATGTCCGCTTCCCTTTTCTCTCGCAATAACAAGGCCAAGTTCTTCAAGCTCCTTAATGCCTATGTTGTTTCCCGAAGCAAATTTTACAAGGTCTTCCCAACTGTCGGGAACGAATCCGAGTTTGAATTCCTTGATTATTTCCGAGGTGATTCCTCTTGATTCGAGGTACTTTCTTGACTGCGCGGAGTTTTTCCCCGGGCCAAGAAGGTTTTTGTGGTAAAACGAACAGACAAGGGAATTTATCTCAAAAAGTCTCGCCGATGCGGCCTCTTTTTTCTTCGCACTTTTCGTGCGCGGGCGCGGAGCCGGGAGTCTGACTCCGGCTTTGCGTGCAAGTTCCTTTAAGGCTTCGTGGAAGCCTATATTGCTGTACCTCATCAGGAAGCCGAAGACATCCCCTCCAGCTCCGCAACTGAAGCAGTGGAAAAAACCCTTCTCATCATTTACATGCATGGACGGGTTATTATCGTCGTGGAACGGGCAAAGCCCAATGTGGTTTTTCCCAGATTTTTTAAGGGAAACAAAGCCCTGTATAACTTCTACTATACTGAGCCTCGCCTTTATATCCGCTATCGCTGATGTGGAAGAAAAATTCTTCATTCAAAGCGACTTAATCGGGGGAACCTTCAGAAATAACTTCGGGCGAAAACCATGCGAATGAAAACAGTCTATCTTCTTTTTCTGCTTGAACTGCGCTTTTTGGCAGCAAACAGCTTCTTTTTTTTCTTTTCGCTCGGTTTTTCGTAGTATTCTCTCCTCCTTACTTCAGAAAGAACCCCACCCTTCTCAACCTGCTTCTTGAACCTTTTTAAGGCACTGTCAATGCTTTCGCTGCTACCTACTGTTATTCCTGGCAAAAAATTAAAACCTCCATCCTCATGGGGCTGAAAATCCTAAAGGATAAAGAAAACGTTGTCAAATCACCTGCCCCGCTGCTACGCCCCTCGCCGATTACTCCGACTGTTTTTCTGGGGTTGGGAATTTCCCGACCTTCTCCCGGTTCTTTTTTATTTCTTCTTCGATTGTGTCGGCGTTTCGCTTCTCGAATTCATAGTCGTAAGGTTCCTGAGAAACTCTCTGCTCCTCAAGTCTCCGACTCCATGAATCCCGCCTGTCTCTGATTTCATCCACAAGTCCCATGACGATCCTCTTTCGGGTCCTTCCCCTGCAACCGGTTCAGTTCAAAGCGGTCGCAGATATTTTCATGAATTCCACTTTTTCCTCAATCTTGGGCATGTATTCCACAAGAGCATCTATGGTCTGCGGGTAAGGATGCCCTATACCTACTGCTATACCCTTTTTCTCAGCAATCCTTACCAGTTGATCAAGCTGCTCCTTAGTATATTCCTTGCCCCGCTCACTTTGGTCAATAAAGACATCCCTTTTAAGCACCTTTACTCCAAGCCGCTTTGCCATACTGTATCCACGGGAGTTCGAGGTCGTAAGGCTGTCAACAAAATAAAGATCTCTGGCCTTCAGTTCCTGCATTACCGTTTTTACCGGCTCTTCATTCTCCATGAACTTGGAGCCCATATGGTTGTTGACTCCGACGACGTTGGGGACGGCCATGATGTTTCTTCTGAGTTCCTCTCTTATCTGGTCTATAGAGAAACCGAGCAGCAGAACTCCTTCTCCCGCATCATCGGCCGTATAACCGGAAGAATACTTGGGTTCCATGGGAAGGTGGAGAATCACGTCCATTCCCCCGCGGTAAGCAGCACGTGCAACGTACTGGGAATGGGGAAGATGCGGAAGCACGGCCAAGTTAAGCGGCTGCTTGATCCTGAGAAGCCTGTCAATCGATTTTTTGTCGTAGCCCAGATCATCTATTATGAGAACAACTCCGGGACGCTCGGGCTTTTTCTCCGCAACCTTATCCTCCACAGAAGGCGTAGCCTCGCGGGGTGACCACTCGTCAAAAAATCTCTCGACATATCGAAGACCAAAAATCGAAAAGGCAAAAAAGAAAAGCAGGACCAGGACTGCGTGGGAGAGTTTTGCTGTGCGTTTTTTACTGCCGGTTTTTGCGGCAGACGGTTTTTTTCTCGTTCGTTTCTTCTGACTCAAGGCTGTTATCTCCTCACATGCGCTTTATCGTTTCCAATGCCCTTGCAAGCTGCGGGTCGGAGGCGGAGTCCTTGTCGCCACCTTCAACAAAAATATCAGGTTCTATGCCCTTGTCATCTATCAAAACCCCACTTGGAGTAAAGAGTCTCGCAGTGGTTATTTTCACCCCGGTTTCCCCGGAGAGTTCTATTACGGACTGAACAGAGCCCTTGCCGAATGTTCTTGTACCGACTATTTTAGCCCTCCCACTGTCTTTAAGAGCTCCGGCGAGAACCTCGGAGGCACTCGCACTTCCCCGGTTTACGATTACGGCAACGTGATCTGTCGGTATCTCCATCCCCTCTCTGGCAAAATACTCCTTAGAAGTAAACTCGGTCCTCCCCTTCACGTCGAGGATTAGTCCTTTATTAATGAACATGTCGCAAAGCGCAAGCGCCTGTTCAAGCAATCCTCCGGGGTTGTTTCTCAGGTCAAGCACAAGTCCTCCGAGTTTCGCGCCGTTTTCCTTTTCAAGCCCCCTGTAGGAACTGAGAAACTGATCGGCAGAATCCCTGTGGAACTGCGAGAGCTTTATATATCCTATGTCTTTTTCAACCAGCCTGGATTCAACGCTCCTGAGTTTTACTATCCGTCTTGTGATGGTGAATTTATGGTCTTCCTCGGTGCCCTCTCTTCTGACAATAATATCCACTTCAGTCCCCTCCCTGCCTCTTATGCGGTCCAAAGCGTCAACTATGTTGGTTTTCTCGGCACTTTCTCCGTCTATGGATATTATTACGTCTCCCGATTTCACACCGACTTCCTGCGCCGGACCTCCCTCAATCGGAGATATAACGGTCAACAGCCCGTCGCGCACCGTAATCTCAACCCCTATGCCCTCAAACTCCCCCATAGTTCCTATCTCAAGATTCCTCAGGCTCTCGGATGAAAGATAAACAGAATAGGGATCAAGAGAATCGAACATGCCCTTTATCGCGCTTCGGGTCAGCTGCTCGGAGGAGACCTCTTCCACGTAGTTTTTCTCTATGAGATTAAGCGCTTTTGCGAAGTCCGAGAGACCCCTGTACGTGTCTTCTTTTGCGAGAAGTGGGGTTGAAAAAAGAGAAGCTGGAATTAACGCGTATACTATGAAAAAAAAGCGGAACTTTGTCATCGTGACCTACGTCTGCGGTAGTTTACCTGAAAGGAATTTTTTTTGGACTAAGCGAGTGAAAGCAGAGAAGGAAACCCCAACATATGCTTAACTGGAACAGGTAACATTGGGCCGTGGAGACGAAGAATCATTACATATCAGACTGTGAGAGAATTCTGGAGCACAGAGATAATTACAGGTGCCCGAATTCGCCTGCCCGGTGTTGCTCACCAGCGGCGTGGCGACCTGTGCCTGCGCCCGCGCAACGCCGGAAACCGCTAATGCAAACAGCGCGGCGGTAAAAAAAATGCAGATGAATCGAACAGAAAAACTTAAACGCGCGGCAAATTGCACCACATTCCCTGACTGGATAAAGCGTCTGATCGGATGAGACTCTCGCGCTCCAGCCCATACATATCTCCCAATTAAGGAGATGTTGCTACGGTAACAGAGAATCCGCATGTTTTGTTCCCCGGGACAGAAGTAATCAGGGTGATTTTTGTCCTTGATGAAAAAGGGGAAATAAGATAGGTTTACGGTAGATCGGTTCACTTATATGTCCACACTTTTTACTGGAATAATATCAGGATTTGTCAGAAGCTGCGTTTCCGACCTTCCCGAAGCATCCCGGGAGTGGGTTCCGCTGAAAAGAGCGCTTTTTTACCTGGGGGCGCTTCTCGTATACCCCGTCGCCCTGATCGTGGCCATGGTGGTAATCATTACGGTCGTTGTAATCGCGTATCCCGTTTCTTACATCTACGGGGCGGTGGATTGAAACGGCGGTTGTCGGCGAAGCTCGTAAACAATATCCGGTAATGCAGAAAAACCATGACATTCCCCAACCAGGTCCTATCCCCCAACACGTCGTCATAATAATGGATGGCAACGGAAGATGGGCGCGGCGCAAGAATCTCAACAGGCTGATCGGTCACAGGGAAGGGATAAAATCGACAAGATCGGTGGTCAGGGCCGCGCGGGAGATTGGAATAGAGTACTTAACCCTCTACGCGTTTTCCGCCCAGAACTGGAAGAGACCCGGAGAAGAAGTCCTCGCTCTGATGGATCTTTTAAGGCACTATCTGGCAAGCGAAGGCGAAAAGCTGCTTGCGCAGAACACGAAACTGAACGCGATCGGGAATCTCTCGAATCTCCCACCCGACATACGTGAACTTCTCGGGCGCGTGATGAAAATGACCGAGAAATGCGACTCCCTGACAATAACCCTGGCGCTCAGCTACGGGGGCAGGGAGGAAATAATCAACGCCGTGAACAGCATAATCGCGGAGGGAAAGAAAAAAACGGTGACCGAGGAGGATTTCCAGGAACATCTGTATACCTCCCAGTTGCCGGAACCCGATCTGCTCATAAGAACCGGGGGAGAGATGAGACTTTCCAACTTTCTGCTGTGGCAGCTGGCCTATGCCGAAATATACGTCACTAAGACGCTCTGGCCGAATTTCAGAAGAAGGCATCTGCTAAAAGCCATCGCCAATTACCGAAACAGGGAAAGAAGGTTCGGACTGACAGGAGAGCAGATACGGGAGAAAGGGCGCTAGATTGAAGAGAATCTCAATACTCGGGTCAACCGGCTCGATCGGATCGCAGACACTTGAGATAATACGAAGATTTCCCGAAAGATTCGAGGTCACGGGCCTTTGCGCCGGAAAAAACATTGATCTGCTGGCGAAACAGGTGACCGAATTCACTCCTAAATTCGTATCGGTCACTCGAAAGGAAGATTCCGAACGACTCAGGGAAATTGCCGGCCCGAAAACCAAGATACATTACGGAGACGAGGGAAACATCGCGGTTGCCACAGAAGGGGATTGCGATCTGGTGATATCCTCCATGGTAGGCTTTCCGGGTCTTCTTCCCACGCTCTCCGCAATAAAGGCCGGAAGAGATGTGGCAATAGCGAACAAGGAATCCCTCGTGGTTGCCGGAGGACTTCTCATTTCCGAGGCAAAAAATCAGGGCGTCACTCTCCTTCCCGTGGACAGCGAACACAGCGCCGTTTTCCAGACGCTGCGGGAAAAAGACCGTGAATTCCTCAAACGAATGATCATAACGGCATCAGGCGGACCATTTCGCAAAACCCCGAAAAAAGATCTGGGAAAAGTTACGGTCGCCGACGCACTTTGCCATCCCACGTGGAAAATGGGAGAGAAAATAACCATAGATTCGGCGACGCTGATGAACAAAGGGTTTGAAATTATAGAGGCGAGGTGGCTTTTTGACATGCCCGTCGAAAAAATATCGATCTGGGTACATCCCCAGAGCATCGTGCATTCAATCCTTGAATATGTTGACGGCTCGTTCATAACCCATCTTTCCGCCTCCGACATGAAAATACCCATAGCCCGTGCGCTTTCCTATCCCGAGAGGCTTGACCTCGGGCAGCCTGCCGCCTCGCCGGACGATCTGTCCGACATTACGTTTGAAAAGCTCGATACCGACAAATTCGAAGCTCCCGCAATGGCAATTGAATGTCTCAGCATGGGCGGCACTTATCCGACTGTGCTAAACGCCGCGAACGAAGTGGCCGTAAACGCGTTTCTCGACGAGAAGATAAAATTCACCGACATAATCCCGATCGTAAGAGAAACAGTTGGGAGTCACGACAAACTTGACTCGGGATGTCTTGACAATATATTAGAGGCGGACAGGTGGTCTAGAAGCACCGCCAATTCGGCAATGGAGAGCCTTATTTCTTAGTGATGATTACAATTCTGGCTTTTATCTTCGTAATAGGAATCCTGGTCTTCTTTCACGAACTGGGACATTTTATGCTCGCGAAAAGAAGCAATATAAGGGTCGAGAAGTTTTCCCTGGGTTTCGGCCCGAAACTCGTTTCTTTCGTAAGGGGCGAAACGGAATATCTGGTTTCAGCCCTCCCCCTCGGCGGATACGTGAAAATGTACGGAGAGGGAAAGGAGGCAAACATAATTGTCGAGAGCGTCGCGGACACCGAATCCCCGCTTGTCTCAGGGGACAGGATTGTCGAGATAAAGGGATTCAATCTTGGGGAATACGCAAGCTGGGAAAAGCTTCTCTACGCCCTGAAATCAGGCCCGAACCAGGAAAAAGAACTCGAGGTGGAGAGAGACGGGAGGATTTACACTTTTCTCGCAAACCACTCGGACCTTCATAATATAGAAGCCTATTACGAAAAAGACTACCACAGAGGTTTTTCCGGCAAGTCGCTTACCGACAGGTTCCTGGTGGTCATAGCCGGGCCGGCTATGAATTTCATAATTCCCTTCTTCTTCATGCCTCTTGTGTTCATGTTCGGCATAAGCGTCTCAGGTTATCTGGAAGATCCCCCGGACATAACTTACGTAAAAAAAGATTCCCCGGCTCACCTGTCGGGATTCGCCGCGGGCGACAGGATACTCAGCATAAACGGGAAAGATGTCGAGAACTGGAGAGACGTAAACATTGGCGTTCAGTCAAACCCCGATTCGTTGCTTGAATTCAGGGTGAGAACGGGAAGCGAGACCAGAACCCTAACTCTTTTCGCCGAAGCCGGTCCCGACGGCAGGGTAGAAACCGGATTCGCAAGACCCATAGCCGCGGCCATAGCGCAGGTATCAGAGGGCCGCCCCGCCTGGAAGGCGGGCATACGTCCGGGAGACAAGATAAAAGCTATAGACGGCGTGGAGGTTACGGACTGGAACCATATGTCGGACATAATAACCGAAAGCGGGGGCAAAGAACTTGATTTTACGGTCGAGCGCGGAGGAGAGGAAATGAATTTTCGCCTGGCAGCGGAAATGGAAAAAGGCATCGAGCGCTACATAATCGGCATTACCCCAAGTACAGACACCGTGCTCAAAAAATACGGTTTCCTCGAATCGCTATACAGGGGAGTGGCCGAAGCCGCCCGCATGACTGTTGAGATCACCTTTTTGTTCTTCGGATTTCTGTTCAAGCTCGTAACCGGGAAAATAGCGCTCGCAACAGCCGGAAAGACAGTCGCTGGGCCGCTTCTCATCGCCAAGGTATCGGGAGATGTCGCTCAAAGCGGCATATCGAACCTCCTCCAGTTCACCTCGCTAATAAGCATAAACCTCGCTCTGATAAACCTTCTCCCCATACCGATGCTCGACGGAGGACACCTGCTCTATATGGCCATAGAGAAGATAAAGAGAAAGCCGCTTAGCGTAAAAACCCTTGAGATAACCCAGCGAATCGGATTTTCCTTTCTTATTTTCATCATGGCGGCGGCCCTGTATAACGACATTCTGAGGATGCGCGAGGACATATTCTCGCAGTTCGGCAGAATTCTCGATCTTTTCCGGTAAAATTATCGGGAAGCGACCCGATGACTACGAAAAAGGACAGCGAAGAAATACTCAGGATCAACAACCTCTTTTACGAGGCCTTGGGAACCAGGAATCTCAAGCTCATGGGAGAGGTCTGGATAAAGGACTCAAGGTCCGGCTGCGTTCACCCGGGATGGACCGCTCTTCGCAACTGGCAGGCCATCAGGCAGAGCTGGGAGAGCGTTTTTGATCCCGAGGATCAGGTTGACATAAGCATTTCCAACGTGACCGTGGATATAAGCGACAACATCGCTTGGGTAACCTGTCTGCAGGAAATGGTATACATAAAAAGAGAACCGGTCATGTTCAACCTCTCTCAGTCAACCAACATATTCGAGAAGCAAGACGGCAGGTGGCTTATGATTTTCCATCATGCCTCGCCAATCCCCGTGCGGGGTTACGAACCGGAAAAAAAGACTATACAGTAGCTAGAGCTTCAGGAACTCTCTTCCTTCGAGTTCATTCGCTCAAGGTAAACCGAGGCACCCAGTTTTTCAAGCCGCGCGGCCTTTTTCTTCACTTCGGAAGAAAGCTTTTTTTTATACTCAGCCACCGCGCGCGAAAGTTCCTGATCAGCAACCGAAAGAATTTCCACGGCAAGGATGCCGGCGTTTTTCGCCCCATCGAGAGCGACTGTGGCAACCGGAACGCCTGAGGGCATCTGCAAGATGGAAAGCACGGAATCCCATCCGTCAATTGAATTTGAGGATTTTATAGGAACCCCTATGACGGGGAGCGGAGAAACCGAAGCAACCATTCCCGGAAGGTGCGCAGCGCCTCCCGCCCCGGCTATTATCACTTTAATTCCTCTTTTATGGGCTTTTTTTGAAAAATCGACAAGACGTTCGGGAGTCCGGTGAGCCGAGACTATGGTAACTTCATGCCCTATGCCGAATTGCTCCAGAACCTCGACCGCGCCCGCCATGGCAGGCAGGTCGGAGTCAGAACCCATGACAACGCTTACTAAAACCGGTTTCATGCTATCGCCCTCAGATTACTCATTATGAATCTTGCTTTCTTAAGCGCACTTGAGATATCGTCGTCAAGAATTGTAACGTGTCCCATCTTCCTGTAAGGCTTAGTCCGGGTTTTGCCGTATATATGGAACTTGGCTCCCTCAACACCCATGCATCCGCGAAGTCCCTCGTACCTGACCTCACCCTCGAAACCCGGCTGCCCGAGAATGTTAATCATAACAGAAGGAGTTTTTATTTCAGTATCTCCTGGGGGAAGATCCAGAATCGACCTAAGACACTGCTCGTACTGCGAGGTGCGGGCGGCGTCAATTGTGTGATGCCCGCTGTTATGCGGTCTGGGAGCGGATTCGTTTATGAGAATGTCGCCTTTTCTGGAAAGAAACATCTCAACCGCGAGTATTCCGCACATGTCAAAAGATTTTATCGTACGCTCGGCAAGTTCGCATGCCCGGGCAGACAGCGTGTCGCCAAGTTCACAGGGGCTTATCAGAAATTCAACTATGTTTGCGTGGCTGTTAAACACCATCTCAACCGGAGGAAAGCATTTCGTCTCTCCGGCCGAATTGCGCGACACTATAACGGAAATCTCCTTTTCCACATCAACAAGATCTTCAACGACGGATTCACCCTCTAAAAGGTCTTCTAGCTGTCCCTCTTCCCTTACAACATACACTCCCCTTCCGTCATAACCCGTCTTTGAAAGTTTCTGTACGAAAGGAATTTTTATCTCCCCGGACCCGACGGCCGCGACTATAGCCTCTTTCCCCGGAAAAACTGAAAAGTCCGCGGTGGGAAGCCCCTTTGAGACATAGAACTCCTTCTGCTTAGCCTTGTCCTGTATAAGTTCAAGCGCATGGGGTTCGGGCCTTATGACAACCCCTTCTTCCTGCAGGCGGAAAAGCGCCTGAAGATTCACATGCTCAATTTCTATTGTCAGAACGTCAACGTTCTTGCCGAACGCGTAGACATCCTCGTAATTCCTGAAATCACCGTGGGAGAACTCGGTACACACAAACGCCGCCGGACAATCGGGGGAAGGATCGAGCACGTAGGTGCTCAGGTTCCAGTTGCTTGTCACGAGACAAAGCATTTTCCCAAGCTGCCCGCCTCCGAGAATTCCAAGTCTTACATGTTCAAAATCCATGGCCATCACGTGTCGGAAACTACAAATCAATAATCGAGAGCAAGTCCATCGGAGTTTCTATAAGGTGCTCGGCCCCGTTTTCACGAAGCTCCTCTCCAGTCCGAAAACCCCAGAGAACTCCCACCGGAAGCATACCCGCCCCGACGGCGGTAAGCATGTCCACCCCCGAGTCTCCAAGGTAAACCATCTGTGACGAGTCAATTCCCAGTTCCCTTGATATCCGCAGCGCTCCCGAAGGATCGGGTTTCCTCGGAATTTCATCCCTCTGACCTATAACCACCTCGAAATTCCAGTCCGCAAGCAGGTCCTCCACATATTTTTCGGTAAACACGTGTGGCTTGTTGGTAAGAATCGCCTTTTTCAGGCCTCTGTCTGAAATCTCGTCCAGAAGATCCGGTATGCCGTCATAAAGCGTAGTTTTCACGTTGAAGGCGCGGCTATAGATGCTGTTAAAATCACCAAGGCATTTTTCAACGACAGCATCGTTGTTTCTTTCGTCCTCGGGGAGGGCCCTGGACACCATGACCTTAGGACCTTTTCCTATGAAGTACTTGAAACACACGGTCGCGTGCGCCGGAAACCCGTTTATTGCAAGCGCCTGATTCACCGCATCGGCAAGATCCTCAAGAGAATCGATCAGGGTTCCGTCAAGATCAAATACAACTGCTCCGTAGCTCATAGTTCCGCACTGAATTGTCGTACCTTTAAAATTTTCCAGCCGACTACATCGTCAACTTTAATCGCCACTTCCGTTCCAACTCCAGAAGAAATAAGTTTATACCCAACTTCTGTGAAACCGTCCTTTTTCTCTCCAGCCAACTGCTTTACGTTATTGTGAAAAATTCTTACCTTCACAACTATAGTTTGAAAGCTACTTTTGCCACTTCTTTATCATTCGTAATTACCTGTAATCATTAATATCTTTCTATAGATTAGCATAAAATGGCACACTAAATGGAAGTAGCGATGCAAACACTAATTTGTCATGAAAACAAAGGAAAAATCATAAAAAAATACAATAATAAGATTTCTTGCCTTTTGTCAACCTTTCTTTACAATTCCCATAAGTTAAAAATAGCTTTAAGGGAGGTATAAACATGAAATTCGGCATTGGTTATTACAGTCTTCAATCACCCTCTCACCGTCCAAGATCACATAGTGACCTGTACAGCGAAATGCTGACTGAAGTGGAGATGGCGGATCAGATGGGGTTTGACTCCGTATGGCTGACGGAGCATCACTTTCTGGACGATGGTTACTGTCCCTCAATGCTTATAGCCGCTTCGGCAATGGCCGCCAGGACTAAAAATATCCGTATAGGTACAGGTGTGTTGCTGATACCCCTTCATGACCCGATCCGAATAGCGGAAGATGCTTCCGTTGTTGATCTCATTTCCGGCGGAAGATTTATACTGGGACTGGGACTGGGTTACAGAAAAGAAGAGTTTGATGGATTCGGCAGGCAGTTAAAGGAGCGCAGGGGCAGGATTGAAGAAAGCCTTGAGATACTGAATAAGAGTTGGAGTGATGATCCGTTCAGTTTTGATGGAAAGTATTATCAGGTAGAGAATTTGAATGTAACTCCCAAACCCATTCAACAGCCAATACCAATATGGATCGGTGCTTTTACAGAACCCGCCATAAGGAGAGCGGCTCGAATTGGTGCTCCACTTTACGTTCCGGCAATCGGCGTAATACCGATTATCAAATACCTTTTTGATATGCATTCATCTTTCTTAAAGGAATATGGCAAAAACCCCGACGAAGTTGAAAAGCCACTTGTCAGAGAAATTTATATTTCCAACAAAAAAGCCGATGATGCTTGGGAGGATATAAAAGAGCACGTTACTTATACGGCCAAGGGATATGCTTCATGGGGTTCAATGGTGGATACTGAGGGCAACTTGCTGAGTGATCCGTCAGATCCGATCTTGTATGACCTTGCAAGGCAGCAGTCAATTATAGGAACCCCCGAAGAATGTGTTGAGACTATCATGAATTACCGGGAAAGTTTAGGTATAGACAACCTGATATGTAGATTTAAATTCCCGGGTATTTCGCATGAAGAAGCAGTAAGGTCAATGAAGTTGTTTGTGGATAAGGTGCTGCCTGAAGTAGGATAGCTTGGCTACTTCTCAAACTATATTTTTTATGTTTTTTAAAACCGGCCTGCAATGAATTGACGTTAAGAAAATACTGTTCAAAGCCGTCAAGAAAGGACTGAGGGTTGTGGACAGATTCAGTCATTTCAGGTTTTTAACTGTATTTTTAGTCAATTTATTGCCAAGAGGACTTGGAACCTTCCGAACTGGACAGCGAGGAAATAAGGCAGAGGCGGGAAGAACAGCGACGGCAAGACGAGCAGACTGAAGACTTTAGGAACTGTCAAAGAAATTCCGAGTTTGGAGGATGCTGGACAAACCCTCAGTTGTGGAAATCCGAGCTTAGAGAGAGGGGAACGGAGTGCCGTATCGCAGGAAGAAGCGATATTGATTGAAATCCCAACCGGTATTCGGAAACAATTGAGAATTGAGACACGACGAAAATATCGTGAAGAAATTCTCTGGAAAAACACTCTAAATGCAGTTTCTGAGTACCGCTCTTGAATGATCGAACTTGCCCGAGTCTTTCTAACGGAAGAAATTCCTAGCACTCTAAAACCAAATTCGACCGGGGAAAACCGAAAGTGCTACTAAAACTGAAGGACCAAGGTATAAACAGTTGTCAATAACCGTAATCGGCGCAGGACTCGCCGGAGTCGAAGCCGCGAACCAGATAACAAAGTTCGGAATAAGGGCTACTCTCTATGAAATGAGACCCCACAGGAAAACCGCCGCACACAGAACTTCGGGTCTCGCGGAGCTTGTGTGCAGTAATTCCCTCAAATCATCATCCATGGAGAACGCCTCGGGAATACTGAAAGAGGAAATGAGATCTCTTGGTTCACTTGTCCTTGAAGCGGCCAGAGCGTCGAAGGTTCCGGCCGGAAAAGCCCTCGCGGTAGACAGGGATATCTTCTCGGATTACATAACGCGAAAAACCGAGGGTAACGAGCTTATAGACCTAAGAAGGGAGGAGATAACGAAGATACCAGAAGACGGCATCGTGATTGTAGCCACCGGTCCGCTCACCTCGGATGCGCTTTGCGCGGAGATTTCCTCGCTTACGAAATCCGAATATCTTTACTTCTACGACGCTATCTCGCCGATAATCGACGCCGATACAATCGACCGCTCCAAGATCTTCAGGGGATCAAGATACGAACGCGGGGACTCGGAGGAGGGAGATTATCTCAACTGTCCGCTCTCCGAAGACCAGTACTACGAGCTTGTAGATGACCTGATTCGCGGAGAAAAAGTGGAAACCAGGGAGTTTGAGAAAGCCCTCTATTTCCAAAGCTGCATGCCGGTTGAAGTCATGTGCGAGAGGGGGAGGGATACGCTTCGGTTCGGCCCCTTAAAGCCCGTCGGTCTCGTTGATCCGAGGACCGGCAAAATCCCTTTTGCCGTCCTACAGCTACGGACGGAGAACAGCGAGGAAACGATGTATAACATGGTGGGATTTCAGACAAAGCTCAGATACCCTCAGCAAAGGGCCGTCTTCAGAAAGGTTCCGGGACTTGAGGAGGCGGAATTTTTAAGATACGGAAGCGTACACAGAAACACGTATATAGATTCCCCAAGACTGCTTGAAAAAGACCTTTCTCTGAGGTTCCGCCCAAGCATCTTTTTCGCCGGACAGATCACGGGAGTCGAAGGATATGTAGAGTCCGCGGCAACCGGAATCGTCTGCGGAATAAACGCCTCGAGAAAAGTGCTCGGACTCGCACCCGCCCACGTTCCAAGGGAGACGTCCATAGGCTCCCTGCTTGAGTACATCTCAACCCCCGGAAAAACCGGGTTTCAGCCGATGAACATAAACTTCGGGCTTTTCCCCAAAGTGGAAGCGAGGATGAGAAAAGAGAAAAAGCGTGAAATCATCGCTCAAAGAGCCATAGAGAGTATACGCGCGTACGACCCTTTTTGCCGTGCGTCTGCTTCCCGCTGAAACCATGACGCTTGCTCTATAGCCCGAAAATAGGTAAAAATATGGGCTATAGGGGGTGTTTTTATCGCTCATGAAATGGGTATGGCAACATTCTGACTGGCCAAACTTCACTTGGGACCGGTCTGTTCTGATACCTTTCGAGGAGCGTTTTCTGCATGAGTCAGGGCGTAGGATCGGCGCTTGGCGCCAACTCACCTATGAAGATCAGTCCGAACTGCGGATCAAATGGCTGAGCGGCGAAGCCGTTGAGACATCCGCAATTGAAGGTGAAATTCTCGACCGGGAATCAGTGCAATCCTCCATCCGCCGACGATTCGGATTAACCGCCAGCCGAAAAACCGCTTCACCCGAGGAAGAAGGGGTAGCCGAAATGATGGTAGCGCTTTACCATGAGTTCGACCGCCCGCTTGATCACGAAACGCTGTGGCGCTGGCACCGGATGCTTATGCGCGACCGCTCCTATCTGGAGGTTGTCGGCGGATATCGTCGCCACCCCGAAGCTATGCAGGTCGTTTCAGGGCCTGATTATAAACCTAAGATCCACTATGAAGCACCACCTTCGGAGCGGATGACAGAGGAGATGGAACGTTTCATAGTATGGTACGGCCAGACTGCGTCCACCGGGGACAGGCTGTCCTCTCTGGCATGGGCCGGAATGGCACATCTGTACTTTGTGCGCATTCACCCCTTTGAGGACGGAAACGGCCGTATAGCCCGTGCCTTGGCGGAAAAAGCTCTCGCCCAGTCACTCGGCGAACCGAGTCTTATTGCGCTTTCCCGCACTATCGCCCGAAGGCGCAAAGCCTACTATAATATCTTGGATGAGAGTGGCAGATCGCTTGATATCACCAACTGGCTGACGTGGTTTGCAGATACCGTGTTGGACGCCCAGATTTGGAGCGAACGCCGTCTGATCCGGTCAATTCAGCAAACACGGTTATTTGATCGTCTCCGCGGCTCGTTGAACCCGCGGCAGGAAAAAATCCTTCAGCGACTCTTCGATGCTGAACCAGAAGGTTTTGAGGGCGGCCTCAGCGCACAGAATTATCAAAGAATAACCGGGGCTACGGCTTCAACGGCAACGCGCGATCTTGCCAATATGGTCGCCATGGGCGCGCTTCACAGAACCGGACAGCGACGCCACACACGCTACTGGCTCAATTTGCCTCCGTTTGAGGAATCGGACCGTCATAAAACAACCTCATAACAATCATGCCTGCAAGTCATCAAGAGCGCCCGCGGGCAAAGTCCTTACAAATGTGCCGGCATGTTTGATTCTTCTATTTTAATGGTAGTATTTTGCCGGTCATGACTTATCAGGAACTGATTCTAGCTCTCCAAGACTACTGGTCATCCAAGGGATGCTTGGTGGTCCAGCCCTACGACATAGAAAAAGGCGCCGGAACTTTTCATCCGGCCACTTTCCTGCGATGTCTAGGCCCTGAGCCCTGGCATGTGGCATATGTAGAGCCTTCAAGGAGACCGACAGACGGAAGATACGGAGATAATCCCAACAGGCTTCAGCACTACTATCAGTTCCAGGTGATAATAAAGCCTTCTCCCGACGACATTCAGGAACTTTTCCTCGACAGCCTCAAGTCCTTCGGAATAAACCCGCTTGAGCACGATATAAGGTTCGTTGAAGACGACTGGGAATCCCCGACGCTTGGCGCATGGGGGCTTGGGTGGGAGGTGTGGCTTGACGGCATGGAAATAACGCAGTTCACCTACTTTCAACAGGCAGGCGGAATAGATCTTGACCCGATATCCGCTGAAATCACCTACGGAACCGAAAGAATAGCGATGTATCTGCAGGAAGTCGAAAGCGTTTACGATCTTGAATGGACAAAGGGAATAACGTACGGAGAGATTCATCACCAGAGCGAAGTCCAGTTCTCAAAATACAACTTCGAGGAATCTGACGCCGCGATGCTAAGCGACCTCTTTAACATGTACGAGCAGGAATGCAGGTCCCTTATCGAAAAGCAGCTTCCTCTTCCCGCTTACGAATACTGCCTTAAAAGTTCGCACACTTTTAACCTTCTCGACGCAAGAGGGGCGATAGGGGTAGCGGAGCGGGCGTCATACATAGCGAGGGTAAGGACACTTGCGAACCTGTGCGCGACGTCGTATCTGCAGACCAGAGAAAACCTGGGATTTCCCCTTCTGAAAGACAACCCATGGAAAGAGAACTGATACTCGAGATCGGAACGGAGGAAATACCCGCTCTTTTCCTTGAAAAAGCCCGGGAAGACCTCGGCAATATCCTAAGCGGAGAGCTTCGCGACAGGGGTATTGATTTCGAGGAAATGGAAATCCTCTACACCCCGAGAAGGCTTGCGGCAAAAGTAAGCGGACTTGAGAGAAAGCAGAAGGACCGCACAACCGAGAACTTCGGGCCGCCAATACGCATAGCATTTGACGAAAATGGAAAACCCACCAAGGCCGCGTTGGGTTTCGCGAGGTCCCAGAAGGTCGATGTTGAGAAACTCGTCACCGCAAAAAGGGATAACGGAGAATTCCTCTGCGTAAGGAAAACGATAAAAGGGAGAAAAACTTCATCCGTTCTAAAAGAGATTCTTCCGGAAGTGATCTCATCTGTTCCATTTCGGAAGTCAATGAGATGGGGCAGCGGGAAACTGACCTTCGCAAGACCCATAAGGTGGATAGTCGCTCTCTACGACGGCAGGCTCGTAAAATTCAGCGTTGAAAACATCAAAAGTTCTGACCAGAGCTTCGGTCACAGATTTACTTCCCCGAAGCCGTTTCGAGTGGTGTCCTGGGAAAATTATCTGAAGGCGCTTAAGAAAAACAACGTAGTAGCGAATCCCGAGAAAAGAAAGGAAACCATAAGAAAAGACACTGACGCGGCAGCGAAAAAGATAGGAGGAATCGTAAAAGAGGATCCCGAACTGCTTGAGACCGTAGTAAACCTGGTGGAGCACCCGACGGTGCTGGTGGGGGAATTCGAGAAGAAATACCTGCGTTTGCCCGAGGAAGTGCTGATAAGCGTGATGAAAAACCACCAGAAATATTTCCCCGTTTATTCCGAGAAGACCGGGAAGCTGCTTCCCAGTTTCATCTTTGTCTGCGGAACCCCGGTTAAGGATAAACAGGTGATTATAAGGGGAAATGAACGGGTAATAAGAGCAAGGCTTAACGACGCCGAATTCTTTTTCTCCGAAGATACGAAAAAGAACCTAAGCGATTACACAGAAGATCTTGAGAGCATGGTGTTTCTATCGGATATAGGAAGCTACAGGGGAAAAGTCGAGCGGATGAGAACGCTTGCGGCCGATATGTTCGATAACCCCGATCTTGAGAGGGCCGCCCAACTTTCAAAGTCTGATCTCGCGACCCAGATGGTATTCGAATTCGCTGAACTGCAGGGAGTGATGGGCAAGTACTACTCGCTTGCCTCCGGGGAGAAAAAAGCCGTCGCAAACGCGGTCGAAGAGCAATACATGCCGCTTACGAGAACCGGCGAACTTCCCTGGACCAAAACCGGAGCACTTCTAAGCATAGTGGACAAGACGGACAACATCTGCTCGTGTTTCATCGCAGACCTCGCACCTACCGGGTCTTCCGATCCCTACGCGCTGAGAAGGCAGACCCTCGGAATAATAAGAATCGCCATAGAGAAAAAGCTCGATATTTCCGTCTCCGCAGTCCTCGAACACGGCATCAAGCTTGTCTTTGATTCCATGGAAGCGCAAAAAGCTCGCAAGGTCAAATTATCCGAAGAAGAACTTAAAGAAAATATCCTCGCGTTTTTTTCTGAGAGGTTCCGCAACCTAATGACAGAGTCCGGTTACGAGAGAAATATCGTCGAATCCGTGATCTCGGCAGGTTTTGACAACCCCCTTGACGCCTACCGCAGGATAAACGCCCTTGGAAAATTCGCGAGGCGAAAGGATTTTGAAGCCCTGGCGACGGGCTTTAAAAGAGTCTTCAACATAGCGAAAACCAGGCCGTCTTCGCCGCTTGATAAAAAACTGTTCAGGCAAAAGGAAGAAAAGGACCTCTATAGAGCTTTTACCAAGACACAAACCGCGGTTCTAAAAAGACTGGCCAACTCCGAGAAAGCCCCTGGGCAGAGCGATTACACAAGTTCCCTTGAGTCCATAAAAACACTCGCGGGTCCCATAGACCGTTTCTTTGACGCGGTAATGGTCATGGACAAGAATCAAAAAGTAAGAGACAACCGCCTGGCTTTACTGAATGAAATCAAAGATCTGTTCTTCATGATCGCCGATTTCTCGAAAATCTGAACCACAGCAAACCTGTGAGCGTAGACGGCAGCCTCGACCAGATGCAGGGTTCAAAGTTGAGTTAAAGGCAAAGTCACCGCGTCAGGGCTAAGAGGAAGACACATCTCACCGGGGTGTACGACATATCCGGGCATCGCGGTTTCTCCGATCTCTTCGCAAAATACATTTATTGATCTAGCCATGATCTGTCGCGGCGTAGCCGACAGCTTTACCTCTACAGGAACAAGCCTCCCCCTTACTCAAAAGTAATCCATGAATTTAGAATATAATTCCGATAACATTTGAGAAGCAACAGTATTCGGGTATTATTTCCTTTATATGTTCGGACAATTCGGCATATGGGAATTAATCCTGATACTGGCAATCCTGCTCATAATCTTCGGTCCAAGCAGGCTCGGAGATCTGGGCTCTTCGCTCGGCAAGGGAATAAGCGGGTTCAGGAAATCTCTAAAAGACGACGACTCAGACAACAAGGAAGAGGGACAGAGCGGCACCTAATCAAAAACCCTCTCCTCAGTCCTTTATCTTCTCCGCAAGTTCCACCAGCACTCCGTTCGTTGACTTGGGATGTACGAAGGCAACTTTACAGTTGTAAGATCCGGGTCTCGCATGTTCATCGATGAGTCTGACACCTTCTTTTTCGAGTGCCCGGAGAGAAGATTCTATATCGTCCACAAGAAAGCAGATGTGATGAACGCCCTCCCCTCTTTTCTCAAGGAATTGCGAAATCGGGGAATTCTCGTCCAAAGGCTCGATAAGTTCTACCGCGGTGCCTTCTCCCGATTCGGAGCAAAGCATCGACGTTTTGACCCCATAGTTGACCACGTCCTCTCTGTGGACGACCTGAAGCCCGAGTAGCTTGGAGTAAATATCTTCAGCTTTCTTGATATCCTTTACGGCGATCGCCACATGATAAAGAAATCCGTTTTTACTCAACTTAGAACGCTCCTTTCGACTAACCAGAACTTCCTTCCCTGGAAATGGTGAACCTCTCGAGAATATCTTCGGTTGATTTGAACTTTATCTTGATACCTCTCTCCCTCTGGATTTTCCTTATGGATCTTCCTTCTATCTCCCTGAGCTTCGCTATAACTTTTTTGTTTGCATGCACAACAAGCGGCCCTTTGGCGCTTTCCTTTGTCCATTGATCAACATCCCTCAGTATTTCATAACAGGTGGTGTATATCGATTTTATCCGTCCGCTTCCCTCGCAGATATCGCAGGGTTCGGTGAGGTCGGAGAGTATGCTTTCCCTGACTCTGCGCCTGGTGAGCTGGATTACGCTGAAAGATGATATCTCCTGGATTGTCGCTCTGGCCTTGTCCTTTTTCATCTCAGCGGCGAAAAGCGATTCTATCTTATTTCTGGATCTTATGGACTGCATGTCTATGAAATCGATAACGATGATTCCGACCAGATTGCGAAGCCTTATCTGCCTTGCGGTTTCAACCGCGGCTTCTTCGTTTGTCTTCATTATTGTTTTTTTGTGAAATTCTTCTCCGACAAGTTTCCCCGAGTTAACGTCTATCACTGTAAGCCCCTCGGCCTCATCTATGATCAGGTAACCCCCGGACTTCATCCAGACTTTTTTTCTGTACATCTTTTCGATCTGACTCTCAATTCCGTATCTGTCGAATATGGGCTCTTTTTTATCGTACATATCGACTTTGAAGTCATCCCTCTTGATCTTGTCGGAAAAATACTTGGTGATCTGGCCGTGGGCTTTGGGGGAGTCAACGACAATCTTCTTAAGACCGTTTCCCATCAGATCCCTGACCACTCTGATACAGGTATCGGCTTCTTCGTATATCACACCAGGGGGTTTCGATTCTTCATATTTTTTCTTTATCCTCTTCCACTTCCTCACAAGCGCTCTCATTTCGGTCTTTATATTCTTCTCATCCGCACCCACGCACGCCGTTCTCACTATAAAGCCCATGTCGTCGGGCTTGCCCTGCAGGATCTCAGAAAATCTTTTCCTGCTTTTTCTGTCCGTTATTTTCCGAGATATGTTCACCGAATCCGACCCGGGAAGCAGAACAAGATACTTGCCCGGTATTCCGACGTGAGAGGTCAGCTTGGGGCCCTTGTTCCCGGTGGGTTCCTTTGTAACCTGAACCATCACTTCCTGCCCCTGGCGCAACACGTCTTGTATTGGCTGGTGGTTTTTTCTGGAAGCCTTCTTTGTTTCTTCCTCTTCAAGAAAAAGTTCGCTAAGCGACTCCTCGTACACATCCTCGGCGGAGAGAAATCCCGATCTGCCGTCGCCTATGCCCACAAATGCCGCCTGCATGCCGGGAACTATCTTTTCAACTTTCCCCTTGTAGATATTCCCCACCATTGAAGAAGTGGACTTTCTTTCGATGAAAAGCTCGCTCAGCTTGCTTTTCTCCATAACCGCTATTCTCGTTTCGTTAAAAAGCGAGTTGATGATGAGTTGAGTGTTCATGGGATGTTGGATATAAACCAGTTATCTTAGTAAGTGTAACCGTAAGTACCTAATATGGAAGAATTAAGCTTGTCGGGCAGTTAGAATTCCCTTTCGGTGTGTCGCCGGAACAAATTTTCCTGTGACTGTATGAAGGAACAAGCGGGTTTTATGCATTGTTGCGGAAGTCAGGCCTTTTTTCTTCCAAGGTCGACGATTGTGTCGAAATGCTTCTTTTCAATCTGCATGACCGAGAGCCTGCTCTGCCTCACAAGAGAAATACCCTCGAGTCTTTCGTCGTTTTTTATCTGCTTAAGAGATACAGGGTTCTCAAGCGTTTCAACAGGTTTAAGGTCCACCACCACCCATCTCTCGTCTTCCGTCGTAGGATCCTGGTAATGCTCCCTTATAACCTCGGATACACCTACTACCTCAAGTCCCTTGTTGCTGTGGTAGAAAAGGACAAGATCACCCTTTTTCATGCCCTTCAGATTGTTTCTCGCCTGATAGTTTCTAACCCCGTCCCAGTACGTCCAGCCGTCGCGGAGAAACTCCTCCCATGAATATTTAAACGGTTCGGATTTAACAAGCCAGTAGTTCATAGTTCAATAACACAGGAAGCGAGCACTATGAACTTAACCGCTGTTTAACCGCATATCCAGAATCAGGTTACCATCCTGCAAGTCCGCTGGCAGACAAACTATTGCTTTCTTCGCAATCATCGCCAAGACTCCGAATTAAGACCATCCAATGCAGAAATTGCTCGATTTTTATCTAACTTGAAAACCATGACGTTATGGTTTATAGTTTATCTCATGAAATACGAAAAACTGACCGCAAAAAAGAAGCTGCTGGATGAGTATAGGTCGCTGCCTTACGCACTCTTAAGCAACCTGGACGAATGGTTTCGGGTTGAGTTGACCTACACGAGTAACGCAATTGAAGGAAATACGCTAGGTCGCCGTGAAACCGCGCTGGTGATCGAAAAGGGTCTCACCATCGGGGGCAAATCCCTTCTGGAGCACATGGAAGCCGTAAACCATGCCCGTGCTCTTGACTGGGTGAAAGAACAAGTCAAACGCAGACCGCATTCGCTGACCGAAGAGGATATCTTGCATATCCACTATCTCATTATGAAAGGCGTTGATGATCTAAATGCCGGTCGTTATCGCGTGACGCCGGTACGGATTTCCGGTTCGGCGGTGGTACTGCCAAATCCGCGCAAAGTGCCGGACCTTATGAACGGATTGGCGAAATGGCTCAAGCTTGCAACCGGTCTGCACCCGGTGAAATTGGCTGCGGAAGCTCATTACCGGCTGGTTACCATTCACCCGTTTACCGATGGCAACGGCCGCACGGCGCGACTTCTAATGAACATGATCCTGCTCATGTCGGGTTACCCGGCAGCTATAATACGCAAACGTGACCGGCTGGCTTATATCGACTCGCTTGAAAAAGCGCAGTTGGGAGGATCCAAAGACGCTTACATGAAAATTGTTGCGCGTGCAGCTGACCGCTCGCTTGATATCTATCTCAAGGCAGCTAAAGGCGAGACGGATACAGGAGATACCGAGGGCTCTCTGCTTAAAATCGGCGAACTGGCAAAACTGGTCAACCAAAGAAATTCCACTATACGCCACTGGACCAAGGAAGGTTTACTTGAGGTCGCAGAAATTACCGACGCCGGGTATCAGCTTTATTCACAGGAAGTGGTCGAAAGAATAAAATTAATAAACGAATTTAAATCACACAGATTCACGCTTAGGGAAATCAGGGAGAAAATACTGCGTGATTCTCCGGATTGAGTACAACAGGCAATTTAAATCGGTATTTTTTCGAAATGTTCTTATAATAACCTCCCGGCTTGTGTATTATTTCCCGTGGTTTTTAAGTTCAGTGAGGTTCTGAATTGTTCATAATTCCCGCCATAGATTTAAAAAACGGAAACTGCGTACGACTTCTCAAGGGAGAAGAAGGCACGGAGACAGTGTTTTCAAACAGTCCTTCTGATACAGCAAAAAAATGGGAGCGGGGTGGAGCCGAGTGGATTCACGTCGTGGACCTTGACGGGGCTTTCAGGGGAAATCCCAGAAACTTCGAAGCGGTAGAGGAAATAGTCCGTTCCGTTTCCTCAAACGTTCAGGTCGGAGGGGGAATAAGAAATATCGCCACAGTGGAGAAGTACCTCGAAATTGGTATTGAGAGAGTGATAATAGGCACTTCGGCCTTTACCGACAGGGACTTTCTCAAGGATATCTGCGGGAGATTTCCCGGGAAAATAGCAGTAGGAGTGGATACGAAGGGAGGGAAGATAGCCCTTCGGGGATGGAAAGAAACAATAGACACAAGTATTGCCCGGACGATGCTTGAATTCCGCGATATCGGTGTGTCGCTTGTGATTCACACAAACGTCGACAGGGACGGTACCATGGAAGGAATAGACACGGCTTCAATAAAAGACTTTCTTTCCCTGTGCCCCTTCCCGGTAATCGTTTCAGGAGGCATCGCATCGCTTTCCGACCTAAGCGAGATAGAGTCCATCGGGGATGACAACCTGCTGGGAGCGATACTAGGGAAATCGCTTTACTCGGGCTCCATAGACCTTGAAGACAGCATACAAAGGTTTCAATAAGATGGTTTCAAAAAGAATAATCCCTTGTCTTGACGTAAAGGACGGAAGAGTGGTAAAAGGGGTGCGCTTTGTTAACCTCAGGGACGCCGGAGACCCCGTTGAGGTAGCGAAAAAATACAGCGAAGAGGGCGCCGACGAGATAACGTTTCTTGACATCACCGCCTCCCACGAAAAGAGAAAAACGATGATAGACGTGGTCGAGAGGACCGCGAGCGAGGTCTTCGTTCCCCTGACCGTCGGAGGGGGGCTTAGAACCGTGGAGGACGTGAGGGAACTTCTGCTGGCGGGGGCGGACAAGATTACGATCAACACGGCCGCCATAGCGGATCCGGAATTTGTAAGGCGGGCTCTGACAGGTTCGGAAGCCAGTGCATAGTGGTCGCTATAGACGCGAGGAGAAGAGAAAGACGGGGGATGGGAGGTCTTCACCCATGGCGGACGCAATCCGACCGGGATAGACGCAGTCGGTTGGGCCGAGAAGATGGAAGATTTCGGAGCGGGTGAAATCCTTCTTACGAGCATGGACAAGGACGGTACCGAGGACGGGTACGACCTTGAGCTCACAAGAACCATCTCCGAGACCGTCGGTATTCCCGTTATAGCTTCGGGAGGCGCGGGACGGCTTGAACACCTAGTTGAAGCCGTGGAAGCGGGACTTGCAGACGCCGTTTTGTGCGCCTCGATTTTTCATTACGGCAAGTACTCCGATAAACGAGGCGAAGGAATTCCTTTCGGAGAAGGGAGTGCTTGTAAGGCTGCCGTAAAAGAGGTTCGAGACATCTTGCTGATACGAGAACAGACCGAGAAAAACGAAAAAAGAATGCTCAGCCCGATGGCGACTCTGAGCTGCGAATCAAAGGGAAGAGTAAGACCCGAGCGCGAATGCAACATAAGAACATGCTTTCAGAGGGACAGGGACAGGGTAATTCATTCCAAGGCCTTCAGGAGACTCAAGCATAAAACCCAGGTATTTATTTCTCCGACCAACGATCACTACCGCACGAGACTGACTCACGTAATAGAGGTCTCCCAGATAGCCAGGACCATATCGAAAGCACTTATGCTTAACGAGGATCTGACCGAAGCCATAGCACTCGGTCACGACTTAGGCCACACCCCTTTCGGTCACTCCGGGGAAGAAGGGCTCGACGAGGTGTTCCCTGGCGGGTTCAAGCATGTTCTCCAGAGCATAAGAGTGGTGGACGTACTTGAGCGCGACGGAGAGGGACTTAACCTGACGCATGAAGTCAGGGAGGGAATAGCGAAACATTCCAAGGGATGGGGCAAGGAAGGCATAGAAACAGAGGAGAACAGGCCCCTGACTATGGAAGGCCAGGTAACGAAAATCGCGGATCTCGTGGCTTACACAAATCACGATCTTGATGACGCGGTCCGCTCTGGTATCATATCGACCGGCGATGTTCCCGCAGAATATATCTCGGTTCTCGGAGAGACGGCCTCGCAAAGAATAAACACAATGGTGGTCGACATCGTGGAGCAGACCATCGCAAGAGGCGAGATGAGAATTCTGATGAGCGAGGATGTGTTCGAGGCGCTTTTGGGCTCAGAAGATATCTCTACGAGAATGTCTACGTAAGCGAGCGGCTGCTTTCGCTTCACAATAAATCCAAAAAAGTCGTAAAGGAACTGTACTTGTACTTCTGTGAGAACGAAAAGATATTCCGCGAGAGCTTCTGCAAAATGCCAGTGCGGGAGAACGAAACGCTGCAAAGAGCTGTATGCGACCTTGATCATAGCGGGAATGTCCGACCTTTACGCGCTATCAATTTACCAGAAGATATTCCTTCCGAGCAGATGGACGAAAGGCCAGGAAATGCGGGACGTATACCCATGAACGAGAAAAGGGGGGACCGGTCATTGATAAATCTCGGGGCAGCGCCCTTCCTTAACATGCGGCCGCTCATTTATCCTCTGGAAAAGGGCATTGTGGAGCACAGCTTCAACATAATGTATTTTGACCCTTTCCTTCTTTCTGAGAACCTCTCGGAAGGAGTGGTGGACGTCGCGCCCATCCCTTCGATCGAATTTCTAAGAACCGACGACTACTCCATTCTGCCGGATATTTCCATATCCTCTTTCGGGAAAGTAGACAGCGTCATACTCAGGGCGCGCAAAAAATAACGGAAATAAAAAGCGTATCAGTCGACAGCAGGTCCAGGAGCTCGACGGCTCTGCTCAGAATCGTTCTGGAGCTCTTTCTGGGTCTTAAGCCCGAATACGTAAAAAGAGAGCCCGGAACGGTTTCCTTAAAGGGGTTGACGCCGGGATGCTTATCGGCAACGCGGGTCTCCAAGCCCGTCATCTTTTTGCCGACAGATCTCCTTTCACTTACGATCTGGGGAGCTGTGGACAAAGGAGACCTCTCTTCCCTTCGTATACGCTGTAATGGCGATCAAAAAGGAGACAGCAGTACCGCCGAGGGCTGCAGATGTCTTGTTCCGACAAGAGAGGAAGGGGTAAAGCTCATTTCGGAAATAGTAGATATCGAATCTCGAAAACTGGGACTCAGCAGGGAGCAGTGCCTGACCTACCTCGGGGAAAGAATAAAATATGACCTTGACGGCCCCAAGATTGAAGGACTGATAAAATATCGCAACCTTCTTTTCGAGCTAAACGAAATAGAGAAGAAAAACGAAATCCACTTCTACGCTGACCCGTCCTAGACAAAATCCAAAAGGAGACGAAAATGCAAAAACAGATCATGAAACTGGGCCACAGTCCCGACGCAGACGATGCGTTCATGTTCTACGCCATAGCGAGCGGAAAGGTAGCTTCTGAAAAAATCGACTTTGAACACGTGATCGAAGACATACAATCCCTTAACAAAAGAGCCATGAAAGCGGAACTTGAAACGACGGCAATCTCCGCCCACGGATACCTGAGCGTGCAGGACCGCTACCGGATTCTATCCTGCGGGGCCAGCATGGGGAAAGGCTACGGGCCCATAGTGGTTGCCAGGGAGAGAATTCCCGACCTCAGGGGAAAGACCGTCGCGGTACCCGGAAAACTCACGACCGCGTATCTTCTTCTCCGTCTCTACGCGGACGATTTCATCCCGGTGGAAGCGCCCTTTGACAAGATCATGGACAAGGTGCTTGCGGGAGAGGTGGACGCGGGCCTTCTGATACATGAAGGGCAGCTTACCTACGAAGAGATGGAGCTTGAGCTTCTGCTCGATCTCGGAGTGATGTGGGCGGAGGAAACCGATCTTCCGATGCCGCTTGGACTCAACGTCCTTCGAAGAGACATACCCCGGGGACTTGACACCGAAGTTCTTCGGGTACACAGAGAAAGCATAGAATATGCTCTTTCAAACAAAAAAGAGGCTCTTGACTACGCGATGCGTTTTGGAAGGGGAATGAGCGAGGACACGGGAGAGAAATTCGTTTTAATGTACGTGAATGAATGGACCAGAGATCTCGGAGAAAGCGGAACCGGGGCACTTGAGCATCTTTTCGAGAAGGCCCACAAAAAGGGGATCATAGCAGAAAAGCCGAGGCTTGATATCCTCTGCGACTGATTTTCTTTCGGACTGCAGAAGCACCGCGCGTTATACGTCCTAGCCCTCTTTCTCTGAAATTATTTTTTCAATAAATTCCAGGAAAAACCCTATCAGGCGGCGAAATTCTTCTTCCCGCCGCCACGGCATCCTCAGCCTGTCGCTTATCTCGATCTGGATCGCGGGAACCGAAAACCGGTTCGCGACGAACTTGGCTACGGTCATCTGCCTTGCCGCGGGGAATATATCGGCGCTTCCGGCCGCAATTCCATGTTCCTTTGCGCTCAGATAGAAGTCGTCAAGAACATCAGGTGCCAAAAGAAGAAACTCCCTCCCCGTCCCCACGCCAGGAAACAGATCCTCGGGCCTCTCGTTTCCGGTACCGTGTATATCCACGACAAGATCTATTTTCGTTTCGGAAAGAATTTTTCCGAGAGCGGTTTTAAAATCGCAGTCGTCGTAGTAGTTCGGGTCTGTACCCTGCTCCCTGTTCGCGTAAAGACAGTGGCAGCCGAGAACCAGATGCGCCACGGCGCCGAGAGCGGCGGTGTAGAATTCATGGCGTTTCAGTTTCCCCATTCTCACGTGGGCGGTTGAATGAGGACAGGTAACAAGAACCGGAACCGTGCCTTCAAGAAAAATGTTCTCTTCCGAGCGACCGTCGGGTTCCATCCTGTAATACTGTTTCTGGATGTTCTCAAAAGCAATGGCAAAAGAAAAAGGATCCTCTCCGCAGAGACCGGAACCGGAGAACCAGTTGCCGTTTTTTATTATGTCCGCGTCGGCGATCCGCTTTTTAAGCTCCAATCCGGGCTCGTAGGCATAAAAAAACTCCTCTTCGCAGCGTATGACCGATCTTGAAAAAAGCTTTTCATCCACACCCTCCAGACGGTCGACGCTCCTAATAAAATCTTCGGGGCCCGGCGGAAGTTCATAAAGCTCTCCCTGGACCCTCAGCGAAGAATTTTTATCAAACACGGCCGCCGGATAGCCAAAAGGGGTGCGGTAAAGAGTTCCGGGGACTTGCATCATTCTAAGAAGCCTGCATCGCTCAAGATGCCCGCTTCTCGCTCCGCCCTTTCGCAGGGTTCCATAGACAAAAAGCTTTTGGGGCTTCGATTCGGTCATCGGGGATAGCGTAGGAAACTAACGCTCACAAAAGGCGTTGGAGTCTTTGCGGTAGATGAAATTTCCTCCCACCATTGAGAACTGAAGATTCTGCGGCCCTGAAGACACTATGCAGGAATAGGGGTCCGAAGCAACCTCTTCTTCACAGTCGACGCATATGATGTCGGCACTTTTTCCGATCTCAAGACTCCCTGTTTTCTCTTCGATAAAAAGAGCCCTCGCTCCGCCGAGAGTCGCAAAATAGACGGCGAGGCGTGCGCTTTGCCGTATTCCCTGCTCGACCATCATGTCACACAGGAATCTTATTTCCCGAAAGAAATCAAGATCCGAGTTGCTTGAGAGTCCGTCGGTCCCGAGCCCTACCCTTTCATGATCGAGCATCCGGCGCAGGTTCGGTTTCCCGATTTTCAGAAAAACATTGCTTCTGGGACAGAGAATCACTCCGACATCGGAACTTCTGATTATCTCCATATCTTCGTCGGCTACCTGGACCATGTGAACGGCGGAGAGTCTCACGTCCTCTCCCCTAACAAACCCATCTATGTAGCGCGTCGGAGTCTCGGCCGCCGGCCTCGTGAAGGTTTCCTTTCCTATCAGCGGAAAGATTTTCCGCTCAAATTCGTTGGGCATATTTTTCAGGAAATCGACTTCATCGGGACTCTCGCCCAGGTGAATCCCCACCGCAACCGCGTTTTCGCGCGCACAGGCAAAAACCGCGTCCAGAAGCTCCGGACCACAGGAATAAGGCGCGTGAGGGAAAGGTCTTTCCTCGTAGAGGTTTTCGCTTTTAAATTCAATCGAGGGCAGTTTTGACGAAATGCGGTCAAAGAGTTCAAGAAACGCAATAACTCTCATTCCCGAATCTTTAAGCATCTGCCTTCCGCCAAAATTCAAAGAAGATATTTCCCCGACGGTCGTGACTCCGCTTTCGATGACATCGCGAAGCCCCATTCTCATCGAGTCCTCCACGAGATCCTGATCAACTCCGCCGGCCTTAAGAGTGACCAACCGCTCAAGCCATCCGGTAAAATCTTCAAAACCCCTGATCTTTCCCCTTGTCCAGCTGAGTTCAAGGTGGGTGTGGGCGTTTACGAACCCGGGGAGTATTACCGAGTTCGGTTTTCTTATTCTCGGCAGATGCGGATGGGTCGCCTCGATCTCCTCCGATGTTCCGATGTCAACGATACACCCCCCGTCCACAACGACCGCTCCGTTGCGAATCGGTTCGGAACTTACCGGAATAACCACGTCCGCCGCTAAAAGGAGTTTTTCCATCAAGAACAAGAAATCGACCGGTCTAGGAGTTCATCGCGGAGGGATTTTTGAGCCTGTAAAGCAGGTCGTCGCTTAATATTCCCGAAAAAACCTCTTCCACCTCGCCCCGCATCGTGATCGACCAGTCCTCCCCGACGTTTATGTCAAGATGCCCGCCGGGCATCAGCACTCTTAGCTTCCGGTTCGTAAGATTCGATTTTACGCACGCAGCTGCAACAGCGCAGGAACTGCTCCCGGAAGCAAGGGTATAACCGGCCCCCCTCTCCCAGATCAGTATACGAACGCTGTCAGGGGAAATCACCCGGGCAAACTGAACGTTTGTTCTGTTCGGAAAAACGGGGTGGTTCTCTATCTCGGGTCCGAGCCCCCTTATGAGATCTTCACTGAGTTCGTCAAAGAAAATAACGCAGTGGGGATTTCCCACCGAAACGGCCGTAAAATCAAACTCCCCTCCCCCGAGCACAAGGCGTTGCGCCACTACTTCTTCCTCTTCGATATCTACCGGTATCTCATCCGCCCTGAAAGTCGCCCTGCCCATCTCCACCGTGACGTGGTGGACTTTCCCGTCTTTTTCCTCGACTTCGGCCGTAACAAGACCTCCGGGAGTGTCTATGGAGAAAGTCTTGCTCGAGGCGTGCTTTCTCTCGTAAAGATACTTGGCGAAGATCCTGAGCCCGTTCCCGCTTTTTTCCGCCTCGCTTCCGTCAGGATTGAGAATCCTGAGCCCGAAGTCCCCCCTTTTTGGGGGGACCAGAAGCAGTATGCCGTCCGAACCTATACCGTAGTTTCTGTGGCATATGAGTTCTATGGCGGCTTTGCCGAGTTCAAAATCTATCTCGGCGCTGTCTAAGACAATATAATCATTTCCCAACCCATGTGATTTTACAAAGCAATTCATCACGTTGTCTTCAGTTTTGGGAAAACATTCCGGAAGAAGATACTAATCCTCCAGAATGAAGGTGATTCTGACGTGGGAGCGGTACTCGGTAATCTCCCCATCCTCTATGTGGGCGTTCATCTTAGTTACCTCGATTCCGGTAAGTCCCCTTATCGTCTTGTTCGCCCTGTCAAGAGCCTCCTGTACAGCGTCATCCCATGACTTATCGGATGATCCTATCACTTCTGTTACTCTAGCTACAGCCATCGTAATCCTCCTTATAACAGTTTTTTTGCATAATTCAGGGCATAATTATAACGCATATTTCCGAATTTTTGTAAATCGGCGCTGCGGAAAGTCCCAGATGGCATCACTCAAACCTGTGCTGCCCAGGGAAAACATACCCCACCACGAACGTCACCACCACGATGCAGAATCCGACTACCGCCCCAAGCGCCGCCCTTCTGCCTCTCCATCCAAGTGAGAGACGTCCGTTTATCAAAAAAGCGTAGAGAAGCCACGTAACCGTAGACCAGGTCTCCTTGGCCCCCCACACCCACCCCTCGCTCCATATCTCCCTTGCCAGTATGAAACCGATTATGAGACTCACGGTCAGAAGCGGAAAACCGAGCAGCAGGCTCAGGTGGTTTATCCTGTCGAGGGTAATCAGGGAGGGGAGCTTTTTAAGGTGGCTTCCGATTCTCTTAGACTTGAGCTGGTTTTCCTGAAATATGTAGATCGCGCCCGCGAGAAAAGATATCGCGAAAAACGCCTCCCCAAGGAAAATGGACAGTATGTGCGCAAGTATCCAAGGATTGGCAAGCGTCGGATCCTGGGTAATCATCCCGTCCGGAATGATCACGTAGGGCAAGGTTCCAAGAAAAGCCACAGGGAGCACAAACGCGCCGAGCACAGGGGTCTTGAACCTTAACTGCGAGACTAAAAAGACAAGCGCTATAAGCCACGAGAAGATAAAAAGAGGCCTTGACGTGCTTCCGGCCAGTATATCCCCGCGCACGAGGAAAACAACAACCAGCGCGGTATGAACGAGCACTCCCGCAACGGCGAAATAAACCCCCGCCCTGGAGATTTTTCTTCTCTGCGACCAAAGATACGTTCCGTAAATAAGGGATGAAAGCAGGTAAAGGGCGGAAATAAGATAGATAACATTCATTGAAGGTATATTGTATTGCGAAGGCCGGCAAATACAAATCGGGAGAGGCCGTCAGCCCTCCGAGATATTCCTAAGACTTTCCGCCTGGAAATGAGCCGCGAGCGGTTCGAGCAGAGGTTCAAGATCTCCTCCCAGCACCGCCTCAATCTTGTGGACAGTGCGGCCTATCCTGTGGTCGGTTATTCTTCCCTGGGGAAAATTGTAAGTTCTTATCTTCTCGCTTCTGTCCCCACTTCCAACCTGGGTCTTTCTGGTGCGTGAGATCTCGTTTGCGCGCTTGCTCTCCTCGATTTCATAGAGTTTCGCGCGGAGCATGCTCATGGCGTGAGCCCTGTTTTTCTGCTGTGATCGGTCGTCCTGGCACTGCACGACGATTCCCGTTGGAAGATGGGTTATCCTTATAGCGGAATCCGTCTTGTTTACATGCTGGCCCCCCGGGCCGGAAGATCTGAAAGTATCCACCTTGAGTTCCCTCTCGTCTACTTCCACATCAACCTCATCAGCCTCCGGCAGCACGGCAACGGTCGCCGTGGACGTATGTATTCTCCCGCCGGCCTCAGTCGAGGGTATCCGCTGGACCCTGTGAACCCCGCTTTCATACCTTAGCTTGCCGTAGACATCCCGCCCTTCAATTTTCACCACGAGCTCCTTTATTCCCCCGATCCCGGTTTCGTTCATGGTTATGGTGTCGATCTTCCAGCGGCGGTCCTCGCAGTACCTTGAGTACATCCTGAGAAGGTCAGCCGCGAAAAGCGCCGCCTCCTCTCCGCCCGCTCCGGCTCTAATCTCGAGGAAAACGTTCTTCCCGAGATTAGGGTCCTTGGGCAAAAGAAGCTTCCTGAGTCTCCCCTCAAGCTCGCTTTTCTCCTCGGAGAGCTCATCAAGTTCCTCGCGGGCAAGAGATGCGAGCTCCTTGTCATCAAGCAGTTTGCTGTTCTCCCCGATCGCCGCGGCGACTTTCTTTAGCTGCGCGTAGACAGAGACCACATCCTCGAGCTCCGCACGTTCCTTGGAGTACCTGATTCTCCGCTGCGCGGAGATGTCCGGGTCGCCGAGCGCTCTCTCGAGTTCAAAGAACTTACGCTCAAGCTCCTCAAGTTTTTCAAACAGTTTTTTGTCTTCAATGGCACTTGCCTGCATGGCAGGAATTATAGACTAAAAGTTTCCAAAACGTAAAGAAATCGTCTTCGGAACCCTGCGCAAGGACGCTTCAGGGGTGATTCTTGTAATAATTTTATCATGGTGATACAATTTACATCTAGTATGGAATCATTGGAGATTCTTGAGAGAAAAATCAGAGAGTTTGTAGACAAAAACGCCAAGGTGGCTGAAGAACACAACGGATTGCTTGAAGAAATTAAGGTGCTCAGAGAAAACATGGCTTCACTTGAAGCCGAAAAGGAGCGTCTCGGAACACGCGTTGACAACATGATACGGATAATCGAGCAGCATCTTGGCGAAGAGTCGGTATGAAAGACAGGATAAAAGTAGTTTTTTTTGGGAAGGAATATTCCGTCGTTACGGATGCCGAAAAAGATTACCTCATGGAAATTGTAAATTATCTTGAACAAAAAATTACCAAGGCAGCTGGAGACGACCCAACTATAACCGTCTCCCCTCCCATTTTTCTGGCTTCTCTTGAGATCGTCGATGATTTCTTCGCCTTACAGAGGGAATTTGATGAATTCAAGAGAACCGCGGAAAGAAAAACAGAAGAACTGGTCGGCCTGCTCGAATCACCCGGAATCCAAGAAGAAAAACCCCTCCTTGTTGAAGAAAGCCCCGAAGACCCTTTCAGATCAAGAGGAAACAACTTCTGAGACCCGCTCCGGTTCCACATCCGTAAACGGCTCCCGGGAAACAAGCCCACGGGACTCCATCCTTGAGGAAAAAAACAAGCTGAGAAGAGATTTTCTCGAGAAAAGAAGAACTCTTCCGCAGCCCGTGCAGCAGGAAAAATCCGGCCTGGTTCTCAAGACTCTTCTTTCGGAAGAGGTTTTTGCCGATGCATCGAGCGTCGCTCTTTACTTTTCCATAAACGGCGAAGTCGACACCCGCGAAATATTCAAAAAATGCGTTGAACTTGAAAAAAAGGTTTTTTTTCCGAAAACCCGAGGTTCTGACCTTGTTTTCCTAAGAGCAAGAAACATAGAGGAGCTTACCCCCGGAACCTTCTTCATCCCCGAGCCCCCGGCGGACGCCGAATGCGCCCGCAGCGATGAACTTGACCTGGTGCTCGTTCCTGGGGTGGCTTTTGATTTGTCCGGAAACAGAATCGGGTACGGAAAAGGTTTTTACGACAGATTTTTAAAAGATATACCCAGACATATCCGCTTCGGACTGGCCTACCGTTTCCAGGTACTGAAAAGCGTTCCTTCACACGAAACCGACGTGAAGACAGGTCGCATAATCACGGAGGACGGAGCCATTGACTGTCTGGGGGAAGAAGGAGACTGAAATGCAAGCACAATCAATACTATTGTTTTTGCTGCTCTTCGGGCTTGGATTCGCAGCCCATTTCATCTACAGGATGATTATGGAGAAAAACGAAATCAACAAAAGCAGGCAGCAGGCCCGGACTATGATTGAAGGGGCGGAAAAACAAGCGGAAGAGATAAAAAACAGGGCGGAAAACAGGGCGAAAAAGCTGGTCAAGGACAAAAACTCCCAGATGCAGAGAATGTCGAGCGAAAAGCGCAGGGAATTTTCCGCCACCGAAAAGAAGATAAAGGCAAAGGAAGAGGGGCTGAGCAAAAAATACGAGCAAATCAACGAAAAAAAGTCGGAACTTGAAAAGATCCAGGCGGAACTCGAGAGTAAAAACCTGGCTGCCGAACAGAGGCAGAAGACTCTTGATGAGAATATCGAAGAGATAAAGGGAAAAATAGAGGAGATATCAGGCCTTACCCGCGAAGCGGCAAAAGCGGAACTCGTAAGCCTGGTAGAGAACGAGGCGAGATACGAGGCGGCGAAAAGGCTCAAGCAAATAGAGGAAGATTGCAACTCCTCTGCTGAGAGGAGGGCAAAAGACATAATATCTCTCGCCATTCAGAGATATTCCGGCAGATACACGAGCGAGAAAACGGTGTCGGTAGTGAATCTTCCGAGCGACGACGTGAAAGGCAGAATCATCGGGCGCGAAGGGCGGAATATACGCTCCATAGAGCTTCGCACCGGGGTGGACATCATTATCGACGACACGCCCGAGACGGTAGTGATTTCGTGCTTTAATCCCATCAGGCGGGAAGTGGCGAAAATTTCGCTTGAGCGGCTGATAGCTGACGGGAGGATTCACCCCGCAAGGATCGAGGAGGTAGTGACCGAGGTTGAAAAGGAAGTAGAGAAAGAGATACAGAAAGAAGGAGAGAAGGCGCTTTTTGATCTCGGAATAAGCGGCATGCATCCGGATCTGATAAGCAAGCTCGGGATGCTTAAATACAGGACAAGCTACTCGCAGAACATACTCAATCACTCGATTGAAGTAGGATTCATCTGCGGAATGCTTGCCTCCGAAATCGGCTACAACGAAAAGCTCGCGAAAAGAGCCGGCCTGCTCCACGACATAGGAAAAGCTGTTGATCACGAGATGGAAGGTTCCCACGTGGACATAGGCACGAATATCGTCAAAAAATACGGCGAACCCCCGGAGATCATCGACGCGCTTGAAAAAACCCATGATCCCCAACCCCAAGGAGTTCTGCCGCTTCTCGTCCAGGCTGCCGACGCCATTTCCGCTGCCCGCCCCGGCGCAAGGCGCGAAACCTATGAGAACTACGTGAAAAGAATCGAGAGCATAGAAGGCGTCGCGAGTTCTTTTCCGGGCGTTGAGAGATGCTACGCGATCCAGGCCGGAAGAGAGGTAAGGGTAATAGTGGAAAGCGATCAGGTAAGCGATGAGGAAGGAGCGATTCTGTCACATGAAATAGCCAAGAAGATAGAAAAAGAGGTCGTTTATCCAGGCCAGATAAAAATCATGGTCATAAGGGAAAGCAGGGCTACCGCATACGCTTCATAGAAAACAAGCCAAACGCGGGATCTTTGTGGTATATTACACCGGAACTTAAAAACAGACCGGGAAGCTGGAACTGCTGAAGGAGAAAGAAATGCGAGAACCACGAGAGAAGGAAAGACCGGAGAACACGCTCAAGCACTTTAACAAGGAAGCGCTTGATTTCATGATTGAGAATCAGAACAAAATCGCCTGCGCGATCGTTTACGCCCTGTCTCATCTGAACCAGCCGCTAATCGCCGGGTATCAGCGCTATTTCAACGATAACGTGATCCTCAAATACGATTCAAAAGCAGTATTCGCCCATAATGCCGACCTCCCGGACTTTCTGTGCGCGTATTTTATTCTCGTAAGAAAACCGGATAAAGCCGATCCCAAGGAAACTATTGAAGACTCCAAGATTTACGTAAACAATTTCCTGGAGTTCAATATGGAAATACTTTCCGGGATATCCTGCTTCATCTTTGACATAAAAAGCGGCGAGGTAGTGGAAAGATTTGACCGGGGAAAAAAGGAAAGCATGGAATCCGTTGAATTCCTCAATATCTGAATGTTCCACCCGGTCAGTGTAAAGACCAAGGAATTATACTGCTCTCAGAATTACCGCTAGAATCCGCAGTCCAAGGATTCTATGCGCCGGAACTAGACATGTTTCAGCGAATCAACAAGCGCCCCAAGCGGCTTGTCCGACCCGGAGAACCTGTCCTTGAAAGTTCCCCCGTTTTCAAGCTTAAGCACTCCCCTGGGACACACAGCCGAGCATACCCCGCATCCGACGCATGACGCTCTCACTATGTTCTCACCTTTCTGGGCGTAAGCCCTGACGTCTATACCCATCTCGCAGTATGTGGAACAGTTTCCGCATGACATGCACTGGTCGCCGTTTGTGGTAATCCTGAATCTTGAGAGGTACCTCTGGAAAATCCCGAGAACAGCCGCCATGGGACAACCGAACCGACACCACACCCTGCTTCCCATTATGGGATAAAACCCTACGCCTATAACCCCCGAAAAAATGGCGCCGATGTAAAACCCGTACCACTTCTTAAGAGACATCGACGCTTCTCCGAACACCGCTCCCGAGGTCGCGGAGTTAACCCAGAGAAGAACCGTCGTAATGACTATAAACACCAGCACGGAATGAACGAGCCAGCGTTCTATGCGCCACGCCTTTTTTGATTTGTCAGAAAGCTGTCTAAACGGATCCCCCATGGTTTCCGCAAGCCCTCCGCAGCCGCAGACCCAGGAACAGTACCACCTCTTGCCGAAATAGTAGGTAAGAAGCGGAGTGCCCACAAAAGTCATTACGGCTCCCCAGAAAACAAGGAACATTCCCAGCCCGCCGGGATGATTCACAAAATAGCTTAAAGTGCCCGGGAACAGGTATTCGGGTTTAAGCGGCCAGAAGTAGCTGAGATAAAACTCGGGCTGGTTAAACAGCATAAGTATGTTGGGGATAAGAAAGGCAAAGCCGAGCTGGAAGAACATAACCGAAGCCGTTCTTATCTTCTGGTAGCGGTTATTCCTGTATTTCATGAACATTCTAATGCCGAAAACGAAGACGGCCACGGTGTAGAGAAAACCGTAGAAAAACCAGTTGTTGGCCGGAGAACCTGAGAGGGCCACCGAAAGCGGGTTTACGATCTTTATTCCCCCCGCCAGATATTCGGGGAACCAGTAAAGAGCTACGTAGAAACCAGTAAACACGATGCCGACAAGCCAGCCCAGAATCCCCCTGGAAGTCAGTCCCCTGAAGTAAATGTTATCGTGCTTGATACCCGGAACCGTACCTTTGAAATCAAGATAGAAGTAGGACGCCGTACCGAAAAAGACAGGAAGTAATACCAGAAGGAATCCGGCCCAGGTGCCGCCCGGAGGCATGCCCATGGCCTGAAGCGCAAACATCAGTATTCCGAATCCCAAGACGGCGAGAGAAAGCTTTTCTCCGGTTCCAAGGGGCTTGGCCGGGGCCTTCTCAGGTTCCTCAAAACCCAGGGTTTCTTCGTCAAAATCGTAATTTATCGTGTTCTGTTCCATTAGGCGGCCTGTTTCCTTATCTCCCTTATTATTTCCGCTTCGCATTTTTCGTAGAACTCGGGGTCGAAATTGGCGTCCCCGAGATGATCGAGCACGTAGTCAAGAGACCTTTTCTCCGCTACCCAGCTCTCGCAGACCCTGTGACTGTAGCGAAGACCCATGACGTTTATGCCGCAAGCCGCACCGTCTCTCGTAACGATTCTTATCGAACGGCTGTGATCGGGGTGCTCCCAGTAAAGATTGCTTTCCCCCTCAACGGGGGCGTTACTCACCGTACCGTAAGTCTGGTACTCAAGATCGAAGAACTTGGCTGAGTTATACCATATCCCGGGGTCATACACGCTCTGCTGGCCGGCCAAGACCTCTCCTGCCACCCTCCCCTGGCTTTTGCCCGTGTACCAGACCTGCTGAATAAGGTTTCTCCCCTCCCCTTCGGTGACTATCTCGGCGCAGTCCCCGGCGGCAAACACGTCAGGCATATCTGTTCTGAAGCTCCAGTCGACCAAGATTCCTCTTCCCGTTTTTATGCCGCTTGCCTTGGCAAGGGCGATGTTGGGACTTACCCCGGCTGTGAGTCCGACGATTTCGCATTCTATAAATTCCTCTTTGTTGGTCATAACTCCCCGCACCCTTCCCGAATCGTCCCCGACTATTTCCTTAAGTTCCGTGGTGAGTCTGAGGTCAATCCCCTGTTCGGTGATCACCCGGTTTATCATCCGAGACTCTTCCATCGGAAGGACGTTCGTCCAGTAGGACTCCTCTCTCACCAGGAAAGTGACGTGGATATTGCGAGAGTGAAGCATCTCGGCGAACTCAATTCCAATGAGTCCTCCCCCGACTATAACGGCGCTTCGGGCACCCTTTACGTTCTCGTAAAGAAGCCTCAGATCCATCAGGCTGTAGAGACCCTGGACTCCATCGAGGTCCTGGCCGGGCCACCCGAACTTGTTTGACTTTGATCCCGTGGCGATAAGCAGCTTATCGAACGAAACGGGATCTTTTTCGTGCATGATGAGCTTTTTCCCGGCGACATCAATTTCTCTAACCCAGCCCCGCAGAAGATCAATGCGGTTTTTCCGCCAGAAACTGTCCTCGTAAGGCTTGGTGTCCCTGTAGCTCATGTGGCCCATGAATATGTACATGAGCGCCGGGCGGGAATAGTGGAAGGATGATTCCCCCGAGATCATGAGGATTTCCCAGTCGGGTTGAAGCCTGCGTATACTCAGGGCGGCTGCGACCCCGGTCACCCCATTTCCTATAATAGCTACGCGCATGGCTGGTTTCCTCCCTTACCGCAAACCGATCTTGATTCCCGGTCGGGGAGATTTTACTTCTCGAACCGTTCTCTCTGGTCCGGATGATTCTCAAGAAAAGCCTGGAGATGCCTGTCCGAATAAGAACCTTTCGGGTAGTACTGGTCATAGAAATCCGGGTCTATGTGCATCGCCTGGAAAACAAGTCTCATGTACATGGGATCCACAAACGCGGGAAATCTGCCGTAAGTGTCGTAAATGTAGTTCGCAACGTCCCTTACGATCTGCATGGTGGTCTCCGTGGGCCTCGGGGCCTTCATAAGGTGCCTGTCAGGTTCGGTGTACGGGAAAGGCTTGTCTGATTCCCAGGCTTTCCACTTGTGGGCCAGGAAGTGATCGATCGCGTCGTCCATGTTCTCATAGTAAGGTGGACAGTAGGCTTCAAAAACCCCGTCCTTCCCTACGGGAACCGTGGTAGGAGGATCAATCGTACCCTTTTTCGGCTGGATGAACCGGAATCCAAGACCCCTGAACAGGTTCGGAGCGGCTCCCATCGCGAATCTCGGTATGAAGCCCGTAAACGCCCATCCTGCAAGCCCCAGGGGCTGGAGGGCAAGCGCCATGTTCTGCGTAATAAACGCCTGCTCCACGTTAAGCCCCGTAAGAATTCTTACCTCAAGGTCAAACAGGGAGAGCTTGATTTCACCCTTGAGCCTGCCTTTTTTCACCCACTTCTCAACGCCCGCAGGCTTTCCGGTAAGATCGTCGATAATCGTGAATCCGTAGCTGTTAGCGCAGTAAAGGGTGAGAAGATTCAGGTACTCCTCTGTCACATCCGTTACGGGGACAAAAAGCGTGGTGCCGGGCTTGTTGGCATTCCACTGATTAAACTCAAAAAGCCCCGGCATCTTGTCGGGCATGTCGGCCCTTCCGTCTTCAAGCTTGTTGAGGCTTTCCCTGTAAAGTTCAAGAATTCTCGCGGCTTTCTCCTCTCGGGACATCTGGAAAAACAGATCGAGTTCGTGTTCCTTTGGAAGCATGTTCTTCACGTCCACATGATAGAGCCCGTCGTCATTTGTGAAAAAAAGTTCCGTTCCGTGGTTGTTGCACGCAGAAGGCCAAGTCCTTCCCGTCCACTGGCAGAGAAGGTCTATCCCGTTCTCAGGAGGCAGGTCGGCAAGGCAAAGCCCCGTGAGCCCTGTCCCCGCCCACACCAAGAGGGCTTCTTCGATTTCGTTCAGAGGTACGGGATCATAATTCGATTTGAACTCAAGGGTGCTGTCCTTAAGCTCCATTCCAAGGCCGAACCTTCTTGAGCGCCTGTTGAATATGGAATCGAAAAGAGGATATTTAAGAGCCTCTTCAATCCTCTCGCTCAGAATTGTTTTGTCGAGTTTGCCGTTTTTCATTGCTTGAATCTCCTTTGGTCTGCTTGAGTGTTAGCGTGAATTATACCAAAAATCAGGCGGTTTTTCCCCTTTCGAAATTCCTTACCCAAGATTTAAGGGTTTCAAGGGCAAGGCGGCTGCACTTCGGACGGGTTACCATGATGTCTTTGCCCAAAATATCCCTGAGGTAATCGGAATCGAGTTCCCCTACCCGCTCGACGGTCTTTCCCTTTGCAAATTCAGTAAGGAGGGAAGCCGCGGCCTGACTTATCGTACAGCCCTCCCCGTCAAAGCTTATATCTTCTATAACGTTTCCGCCGTCTGTGCGTATATAGATATTCAAGGTGTCGCCGCAATTGGGGTTGCCGCCCCTGAGCGTCACGGTGGGGTGCTCAAGCGGGCCGAAATTTCTCGGGTTCTCGTAATGATCCATGATCATCTTCATTCTGTCTTCTTCAATCATGTGACCGCGCCGTGCCTTCTTACCTCGCTTTTTATCCTCGCGTAAACCGCGCTGAGACCCCTGACCCTTCTTATCCCGAGCTTCTGCGCTATCCCGAGGCGGGAGATAAAGTCTACCGGCGCGGATTCGATCTCCTCCCGAGTGAGTCCGTCAAAGGCGCTTACGAGAATCGACACAAGCCCCCTCACGGTCGGAAACGGTTCGGGGACGTCGGCAAATATATTCACTTTCCCGTCTTCTATCTCGACCCAGATAAAGACCGGGGTTTCACACTCATGCACCCTGTTGAGGTCCCTGTCCGCAAGCTCGGCAAACCTTCTCGGAATCTCAGGAAGGTCTTCCGAATAATCTATCAGGAGCTCTATCATTCCTTGGCGGTCCGCCCCTTGAAATTCTCTGACTATCTCTTCTATGCTTGCCATGTTTCCCGCAGTTTCAAAAAAAAAGGATGCGGACCCGCAAGACCACATCCTTTTTATTCCCTCAAAGAATCCTTCTCCTTTTATCTCTCTATCGGAGCCCTTACGAGGTTTCCCCACTCGGTCCACGAACCGTCGTAATTCCTGACGTTTCCAAATCCGAGAAGATAGGTCAGGACAAACCAGGTGTGAGAAGAGCGCTCCCCTATCCTGCAGTAGGCAATCACGTCCTGGTCCTTGCTAAGTCCCTGTCCTTTCTCGTATATATCGGCAAGCTCATCGGCCGAGCGGAAAGTTCCGTCCTCGTTTGCCGCCGTAGCCCAGGGAACATTTACCGCACCTGGAATATGCCCTCCGCGGAGCGCTCCTTCCTGGGGATAAGCCTCCATGTGAAGAAGTTCTCCCGAATACTCCTTCGGGGAGCGGACATCCACAAGCGGCTTGCCGGAGCCCATGTGCTCCAAGACATCATCGCGAAAAGCCCTTATCGACTCATCGACCGCCGATACCTTGTAATCTGTTTTGGGTCGTTCGGGAACATCTTTTACGAACTCTCTTCCCTCATCAACCCATTTCTGCCTGCCGCCGTCCATTATGAGGCATTTCTCATGCCCCAGAACCTTGAATGTCCAGAAGGCGTAGCAGGCCCACCAATTGCTCCTGTCACCGTAGAAAACCACCGCGTGGTCGTTGGAAATGCCTTTTTCGGAAAGCAGCACCTCGAAATCTTCCTTGCTCACATAATCCCTTACAAGCTGATCCTGAAGCTCGGTCTGCCAGTCGAATTTTACTGAATTTCTTATGTGACCTATTTCATAGAGCAGTATGTCTTCATCCGATTCCACAATAACTATATCGGGATCGTTAATATGCTCCTCTACCCAGTCCGTGCTCACCAGAACGTCCGGGTTCGCGTAATCCGCCATATGTAAAACCTCCGTTTGGTCGCGCATTGCGCAGCCTCTTAACTGTATCTGGTTAATTATAAATATACGGAGGCGGGTTTTCAAGGAAGCGCCCGAGGATGTAAGAAGCAAATCAAATCGACAGGTCAAATCATATCAGACTGAATACTTTCGCATTCTCATATAACTTAATCTCTACACGGCCGCACGCCATGCTGACGGTCAAGGACGATCGCCGCTGGCGTGCTATGGCGACGTGATGGCAAGTGGCTTAACTCTCGCCTAATATACATCGAAGTGGATGATCTCGGTAAAATTGTAGCGCTGGAAATTGCCCGCCCGGTCCCGAATCGTCATCTCGACCAGTCCCCAAGTACCGGGTGCAGAACCCGGCGGCAGAAGCACCGTTCGGGTGTGAGTGGCCCAATGGGTGGGATCCCCTTCGGGAAATAATCGGGAGCGGTCTGCGTGATAGTGATAGCCTTGATGCTCGATGCCTTGGGGGTCGCGTAGCTCCATACTTGCGATCTTGTAACCAGATATGTTGTCCCTGACACGAAAGGTGACCGTCACCAGGGTTTCGCCATTTGGCGCTTCCGGATAGGTGGGCTCGGCACTGATCCGGATGTCGTTGATATCCAACTCAGGGGGTTCAAGGTCCGGATTATTGGTTACCAGTTCAATTTGCTGGGGCGTTTCATCCACGACGCTTTGCTCCGGACGCAGACCGTGCCCAGGATGGGTGAAGTAGACCCCCTGTATATTCAGTGCCTCATCGATCATTCTGATGTAATTCATCCTGTAGGTGGAACTCGGCATGTAGTGAGGCATAATAAAGTCCACCTGACACATCCTGCTGGCTGTGTCATACAAGCCATACTCTTCATATCTGTAGGTTTGCAGAAAATCATCATTCAGACTGGCATAACAAGGTGACTTCCCCCGCATTGCTGTGTCTTCGTCCACTTCCCAGGTTGCATGAATTAACTGAACCTCTCGGCCTTCCAAGCTCGTCACGCTCTTGCTCAGTGACGCCGTATTGACCACATACTCGGGAGCGGTGAGATCTTCAAGCAGGTTGCCGACGTAGAGTTTCCACCCAAAGTCATTCACCCCTTCGAACCGCTCGTTGCCAACCGCATCCGTGATGACAACTTGGTTCGGCCGCCAGTAACCGGCTTTAGTGTGCTTGCTGAGAGTAAAGCTGCCTTTGAGCACCGTGCCGTTCGCATCTATGGGGCGGAGGTGCAGGTCCACGAAGGTACCGGTCTCGCTGAAAATGCGCATATAGGCTCGTTTCGCTCCTTCCAACTCTTCGTCCAGAGCATGCAGCTCAATTTCCACGTGGATTGTTTTGTCGTCCTCCAGCTCCCCTTCGACCACAATATCCACTCGCCGGATCTTTCCCGGAAAGACGTAGTCCGGATACAGGTTATACACCTCAAAGGTCAGGTCTTCTCGGATGGTGGAGATGTAGATGTTGCCTTGCATGATGCGGTCGCGGACGAACTCATACTTGCCTATGGCTCGGGATTTCAGTCTGTCCGGATTCACGATGAAGTAGGCTATGGACTCGGCCATGTCCTCATCTGGATTCTTTGAGTGGGCGTAAGCGGAAACAAATTCCGTCTGTTTGCTCGTCGACCAGCGACTGGAGCTTTCCGAGTCGTGGTACCAGCCGCCTAATTCGATCCAGTCCTGCTTGAGTTGCTCGTCGAACTGGTGGGCCCACAGGAAATGCGCCTTTTCGTGAATGATGAGGCGATGGACATAGGCAACAGAAAAGTTGATGAAGCCGCTTTCCATGAACTCGATATAGCCGTAATCGGTCCAAGCCACCGCAGGCGCATCAGAATATATAGGGTGCGGCGTGCCGTCCAAGCGCCGCACCAGATACTGCAGTTCAGGCAGTTTGTGCATCCCCTTGGGCATTTCCTCAAACATGTTGATCAATTGAACGATCTCTTCTGGGTGGAATTCCTGAAAGCGCGACGCGGACTCGCTAGTGGTGGAACTGGTGAGCTGGGCATAATCCTGTATGCGGGTCGTGACGCCGTAACGCGACTGGAAAATCCCTTCGTACGCCGCTTCATTCCTACCGTTATCCGTGACGAAGCGCACAAGCGCGTGGTGCAGACGTTGTGAGTAGTAGACGCCTCGCTTGCCTTCAACCCTGGCGATCCGGGGGCTGGCATTGACGAAGGCATCTTCGGAAATGAGAACGGCCCTGTAGTCTTCGTCTTCATGATGCGTAATCCGGATGTCGTCCTCCAAGTGGTCGGAAGTGAGGAGCCACTTGCTGGCGGGAAGACTCTGTTCCTCATAGGGATCCCGTCGCTTCTGCGGGATGGACTTCATGGTTTCCAGAAGGCGATAGGCATGCTCTTGTGTCCATGAACCGCTTTGCGAATCGACCAGCAAGATGTTGTAGTCGTGATGGAGCTGGCTGGCTGACGCCTCATCGACTACTTCAACCCGCTCATCCAAAAACTCCACGACCACGGGTTGGTTCACATGGGCAGCATAATCGTAGCCGGCCGCACTCTGATCTTCCTCCCAGTGATAAACAAAGGTATCTGAATCGATCGCTTCCAGAACAAATCGGTCGATCCTATTACGCAAAGGATCATGCTGCCCGATATTTAGGCTGAAAGCTCGGGCAAGCGATGACGTATAGCCCGCTTTCCGCACCTTGACAACATAGTCGCCGTCCGGCAACCCGTAGAACTTGAACCTGCCGGAAGCGTCCGGCGATGCGATCTCCAATACTCCGTCCCCCGTTAACAGTACTTCAACGTTGCCGAAGGAGTTCATCCCGCCGTCAATCTGGCCTTCATAAGCGAGGTTGTTGTCAATGGTGATCTCCCGTGGTTTTCCGTTAATTTCAATTTCGAAGCTGTCTTCTCCCATAGCCCCGGGCGCGGGTGAGTAGGTAACGGAGCCGTCGGCATTCAAAATCACCGTCCCCCGCTGGGGTTGCCTCAGAATCTTGTCGTTCAGAGGGTCACCATCCTGTATGTTAAAAGTAATGGATTGACCCAGTCGTGTTGTGTGTATCACGGGTTGGAGCAAGGGGTCTGCGGGGTCAGTGTCCATCGGAGGGGGGTCTCCGGGATCAGGGCCTCTGTGCGCGGGATTATCGGGACCGGAAGATTGGGAAGGTGTGGTGTCGCTCCCACACCCGACCAGAATCAGAACGAGGACAAGCACGCCAACAATAGAAAATGACATTGCGGCCGACCTCATTCCGCAGAAAACAAGCATGGATGTTCTTGTAATGTCCCCGGATAACAACATCTTAGACCTCTTTATATTTGGTAATTACCCCTATAACTAGCCACTTGCTCCATCATAATAGTACTTAACGGTAATTCTATATTTCTGTCTAACTGTTTGTCAAGGTAAATACTAAGTTATTTCAGGATGATACAGAACGGTTGGTCCTAATAAGCCCCCCCTGCTCCACTCGAGTAAATGGAACTCTCAAACCTCCCCAACATGAATTCAGTCCGATGAATTACCTACTTCCACGAGAAGCAAAAATGTCGCCGGGGGAAGATGGCTCTGGGAATTTAAAGCACTACACTACGGGTTCGAGGAAGCGATACAGGGTTTGGAGGACTTGTAAACTTAAGTCTATACCCCCCCTATTAGATCCAAAAACACTCGAATATTATACAAAAAACACCAAGGACAGTGCCGTCCTCCAGCAACCGCTCCCTCATTTTACTTTTGGCTAGTTATAGGGGTAATTGCCTTATATTTGTATCTTACCTGCTAGAACCATCTGTTCATGCCTACTATCCCATTCTATCTCTCCCTTTTTTTGGTCAAGTGATCTATTTTGAATGTAGTAAGCGCCCAAATACAGTCGCAACGCGACGGAAAACTTGATTTTCGAGGAGGGTTGCGTGATAATCTCCGAGTACGCGCAGTACCAGGAAATCTCAAAATGCCGGAAACAGAAGAACAGAGAGCGGAAGAAACGGCGGAGCAGGAATCCTCCGTACAGGAAACCGAAACACCGGATGAAAGTGCCGAACCCGCCCCAATAATCTGGTCCCAAAAGAGGGTTCCCAACATAGAGAAGGGATATAACCCAAGTGTGCCTTTTTACATGATGGGAATTCTGGTAGCGCTCATAATCCTGAGCGTGATCTTCGCCAAGATCACATCCTGAGCGTGCGGTTCCGCTCCCATCCAGAACCATGGACAGGAAAAATAGGGTCTCATCCGTAGCAAAGAACCAAAGCGCCCTGAAAATAGTCTGGCTCGCCCTGCTGCTCGCCATGTTCGCCTACACGGCGGTGGTTTTCGTCTTCAAATCGCCCGAGCCTCCAGGTGTCGCAGAAAACGTGAAAGCCGCTTTTCTGATTGGAGGGGTGGCCCTTGGGGCAATTTCCCTTCTCATATACAGGTTTACCCTCTCTGAAAAATCCCTTCGAAAGAAATTCCTCGCCACAGAAGGCCAGGAACCGGAAAAGAGGCTTGAGGAATTCTCAAATCGTCTTCTGCTCCCGCACGTGATCCCCTGGGGAATAAACGAGAGCGTGGTACTGCTCGGGTTCGTGCTTGCGTTTCTAAGCAAAAACCCTGAAGACGCGATTCCTTTCTCGGTCGTAGGAATCATCCTGCACATCTACATGTATCCGAGAGTGGAGCAGACCGTCGAGAGCACGAGAAACTCTATCTGAGCGGCGGATTCACTCAAAAAAGCTCTTTATTTCCGTGTGAATCTCCTCTGGGGAAGTAGACGCTTCTATTACCTTGATCCTTGGGATGCTTTTTTCAATCAGTACCCTGTAGCCCCTATCTACCCGGCTGTGGAACTCAAACGGTTCCTCGTCCATTTTGTTTCTCTCCTTCTCGCGGTCTTTGAGCCTTAGGAGCGCCTGCTCAACCGGCCGGTATTGAGAGAAAAAACGTAATGTCGGGTTCAACCCCCAGACTCGAGGCCATGGCCATGCGGGAAACCAAGTTGGGATCAAGCCCTCTTCCAAAGCCCTGGTAAGCCAGTGTCGAATCGTAGTAGCGGTCGCAGATGACCGTGCAGCCACCTTTGAGCTTCGGCACTATAAGCTCCCTTACGTGCTGGGCCCTGTCCGCGCAGAAGAGACAAAGCTCGGCGTAGGGCTCAATATCGATGTCCCTTCGATCGAGAATTTCGTTTCTTATCGCCTCGCCGAGCTTCCCCTCGCCCGGTTCCTTGGTGAAAAACACCTCCTCTCCCTTGCCAGAGAGGTAATCGGCAAGGAGCTTAGCCTGGGTCGACTTGCCGCTTCCGTCTATCCCCTCAAACGTGATAAACCTGCTCATGGGGCACCTCCAGGCGTTTTCTTCTCGCCGCGGGGCAAAAGTCCCGTCATCTTCCGAAGGCTCCTCAGTTCTCCAGGGTTAAGGTCGCGCCATGCTCCCCTCTCAAGCTCGCCGAGACGCACGTTGCCGCACGAAATTCTCTTAAGCCTGCTAACCCGAAGGCCGAAGGCCTCGAAGTACTTTTTCACGAGATGCTTCCTTCCCTCGTGAAACGAGATGCTTGCCCGCGCACGCCCTGCGGACGCTTGAAGAACGTTAACGGAATCCGGTTTTGCAAAGCGTTCTTCGATCTCTGCTCCTTCTCCAAGCACCGCTTCGAGATCATCCGGTATCTCTCCCGAAATCTCGGCCAGATAAGTTTTTACCACCTTGTAGCTGGGGTGATGTATCCTGTTCGCGAGCTCTCCGTCGTTTGTGAGAATCAGAAGTCCCTCGGAGTCGTAGTCAAGCCTGCCGACGGGGTAAACCCTCTGCTCTATGTCTCCCAGGAATGACGTTATCGTTTTCTTTCCGTCTTCCATTGACTTAAGGGAAGTAAGATAAAAAGGGGGCTTGTTAAGCATCACGTATCTTTTCCTCTCCTTATGAACGGGTTTTCCGTCAAGCGCAACCGTGTCGGCAGTTTCGTCCACCACGGAACCGAGAGTACGGACTACCTCTCCGTTTATAGTTATCCGTCCCGCCTTTATAAGATTATCCGCTTTTCTTCTTGATGTTATTCCGCACTCGGAAAGAAATCTGTTAAGCCTCATATGAAATGCCGAGATTTCGTTCTCAACCGTTCGCCCTACCATATACGTTTACAATCATGGAACGCAACTCCGGATTTGTAAAGTTTTTATTGCCTTCCGCTAAGCCGCCAGTCTGAAAACCGGAATATCGGACCATTGGCAAGATTCAGCGGTTCATCCGGTTATCAATCAGGTTGTCAACCACCGACGGGTCGGCAAGCGTTGAAGTATCGCCAAGGTCAGCATAATCGTCGGCGGCGATGCGGCGCAGAATACGGCGCATGATCTTGCCCGAGCGGGTTTTCGGAAGACCCGGGGCCCATTGTATAAGATCGGGAGAGGCAATCGGCCCTATCTCCTTTCTCACCCACTTAACCAGTTCGCCTCGAAGCTCTTCTGAGGGCTCGGAATCGGCATTCAGGGTCACGTAGGCATAGATTCCCTGGCCCTTTATCTCGTGCGGATAGCCGACCACTGCGGCCTCGGCTACGCTTCCGTGCGATACCAGGGCACTTTCCACTTCGGCCGTGCCCATACGGTGACCCGACACGTTTATAACGTCATCGACGCGCCCCGTGATCCAGTAATAACCGTCTTCGTCGCGGCGGCAGCCGTCACCGGTAAAATATTTGCCCGGGTACGCGGTGAAATAGGTCTCGACGAAACGATCGTGGTCGCCGTACACAGTGCGCGCCTGTCCCGGCCATGAATCGGCTATGCAGAGATTTCCCTCTGCCGCGCCTTCCAAAACATTACCGTCGTCCGAAACCAGTTCCGGGGAAACCCCGAAAAACGGCAGCGTGGCAGAACCCGGTTTGAGATCCGTCACACCAGGAAGCGGAGTTATCAAGACTCCCCCGGTCTCAGTCTGCCACCAGGTGTCCACTATGGGACAGCGTCCATCACCGACTACTTCGTAGTACCACATCCAGGCTTCGGGATTGATCGGCTCTCCCACGGTTCCAAGAACGCGAAGCGAGGCGCGCGAGGTTTCCTTGACAGGTCCATCGCCCTCGCGCATGAGTGCCCGGATAGCAGTGGGAGCCGTGTAGAAAATACTGATGTTGTGCTTGTCGCAGACTCTCCAGAAGCGCGACACATCTGGATAACCCGGCACTCCTTCGAACATCACCGTGGTAGCGCCGTTTGCAAGCGGTCCGTAGACGATATAGCTGTGGCCGGTGACCCAGCCGACATCGGCCGTACACCAGTAGATCTCCCCGTCGTGGTAGTCGAACACGTACTGGTGGGTCATTGAAGCGTAAACAAGATAGCCGCCGGTTGTGTGCAGAACCCCCTTGGGCTTTCCGGTTGAACCCGAGGTGTAGAGAATGAAAAGCGGATCCTCGGCGTCCATTTCCTCGACCGCGCAGTCATCGGAAACTTCCGCGGCGGCCTCGTGATACCAGACGTCCCGCTTCCCGTCCCAAGGGATATCCGCTCCCGTGCGGCGCACCACCAGGACTTTTTTTACGATCGAGGCCGAAGCGCCGTCCTCAAGCGCTTTGTCCGTGTTGAGCTTAAGAGGCACACTGCGGGCGCCGCGAAGCCCCTCGTCCGCGGTAATGACTATCTCTGAAGCGCAGTCCGATATCCTCCCCGCAAGCGCCTGCGGCGAGAACCCTCCGAACACTACCGAGTGAATGGCGCCGATACGCGCACAGGCAAGCATGGCGAAGGCAGCCTCGGGGATCATCGGCATGTATATGGTTACCCGGTCGCCCTTGCGGGCGCCGAGGGACTTAAGCACGTTAGCCATGCGGCAGACTTCGCTCTTTAGTTCCGCGTAAGTAAACTTCCTGTCTTCATCGGGATCGTCCCCTTCCCATATGATCGCGATTTTATCAGGGGTTCTCTCCGCGTGGCGGTCAACGCAGTTTGCCGACACGTTAAGGGTTCCGTCGTAAAACCACTTGATCGACACTTCCCCCGGACCGTAGCTAACATCCTTAACCTTCGTATAGGGCCTGATCCAGTCAATCCGCTCGCCGTGGGCGCCCCAGAATCCCTCCGGGTCCTTAACTGACTGACGATACATCCAGTTATATTCGTCCCTGTTGACCAGGGCTCCTTCGGCAACAGCCTTTGAGGGTGGGAAAACTTTGGGTTTTGTCATGGATTATTGGTTCCTTAAAAACTTGATTGAGAAATCCTTTCGAGTCTTTAAATCCTGCCGGATACAGAACCCGCAAAGAACTTTAAAAACAGGACCGAATGATATTGATTTTCGGGCTTAATTATACATCATGCGGTGAATATTCACCATAAAAACCAGACTGCCTATCCCGCTTCTCTTAAGCGGTTACAAGCGACAACACTTCCGCATCACTTCAACGCATCTTGTCTTGGGCCGAGTGTCTTCTAAGCGAGACCGCAAGAAGCAGCGCCAACGCTGCCATAAACAGGCCGAACGCACCACCGTTACCGCTTCCTCCCATAGCACAGCCTCCACCGCCACTACCGCTCCCGCCTGGTTGTCTCTCCTCACTCGGCTCCTCCTCCACGCGGTACCCGGAACCCACGATGTATATGTGGCTCTGCCCCTCCTCATCCACAGGAGATTCTACTCTTACGGCATAACCCCTTCTGAGCAAGCCACCCTCTGTATATTCAATAATCTCTCCTCCCGCCCCAGTTATAAGATCTCTGACGTACCGCTTTGCGGATTCGTCCTTCTGCTCCCTCTCCCTGTCAGCTCCGTCGAATATCACCCTCCCCGTCTCATCCATGATGTAAATGTAGACATCTCCTTCTCTCCACGGCCCCTGACCCCTCAGAACCCCCCGCAACTGCGCAGGGTCAATTCCGGAATCCATAATGGCTACCATGAGAGCTCTTCCCCCTTCCCCAACAAACTCCCTCAGTTCACGATCGGTATCCACATCCCCGGCTTCCGTTGACGGCCCGTCAATCTCCCCCGCGAAAGTCTCCCCTTCGGGAGTTCCATCGAAACCACCCAACAGGACGAATTCCTCCGCGCCGTGCACAAGCGGAACAGAAGAAGCGGAGAACAGATGAGCGTAACCGCCACTTTCGCCCTCGTACTCAATGAAGCATCCCTCTTGCGTATCAAGCACGGACCCTCCTCCTTCACAGGAAAGAACCCCGGACCATTCAAGGTCTTCTGCTTCCCTGTCCTCAGCGTGAAAGTAAACCCCGCCTCTTCCGGTGAGAAGAACAAGGTACGTGGAACTATCATTCCAGTCCCCCTCGCTGTTTCTGAACTCTTCAAGGAGGCCGAGCGTCTCCCCGAAAGTCTGCGAGGCCACAATACTCTCCGCCGCGCACTCTACGAATTTTCTCAGTCTCTCATCATCGCCGGCCACCTCGGAAACTGTGCATATTTGTTCTACATCCTCTACCTGTTCTGTTTCCTCTACTTCTTCTGCCGGCGGAGGTGGAGGTGGAGGCGGAGGCGGTGCTACGTTGCTTCCCGGTTGAGACCACGGACCGTCTCCGTCAGAGTTTATCGCCAGAACCTGAACCTGGTATTCCGCGTTCGCGTCGGAAACTGCAATCATCGCACTCGTGCCATTTATGTCCCCCTGCGGAACGTTCGTCCAGTCCCCACTCGTCCCCTGGCGGTACTGAACTCTGTAGGCCGTTATCGCCGGGCGGCCCATATTGGCGGGCGCGTTCCAAGAAATCATGATCTTCATACCCGCCAAAGACACCGAAGGCGCCAAGGGTGCCAAGGGTTTCTCTTCCTCGTCGGTTACGTTTATGGTCACGTCAATCGTATCAGTCCCCCCGTTTTGATCGTCCGCCTTTACACTCACCGAATAGCTCGCCCTGACTTCACGGTCATAGCTCTCTCCCACCTTGGTCTTTATCTGCCCGCTTGAGTCTATGGTGAACCTGTTCCTGTCCATTCCTTCAAGACTGTAGGTAAGAGTGTCGTTGTCGTCGTCCGTGGCTGTTATAACCGCGCCGACGTTGCCCGCGCTCTGTACCACAGCGTTCCCCACGGTCTCCGTAAAGCTCCGGGTAGCGGTAGTACTCGAGAACTCGGGAGCGTTGTTTTGCGGAGGCGTCTTGAGCGTGAAGGTCAGCCTTGCCATGCGCACATCGGAGAACTTGCCCGTGTTCCTGAGACTGGTAATGGTTCCCCGGGGATTGGTGGCTGGATTGCTCAGCGAAAAATTTTCCCCGTCCTCGGTGCCGGCATCGTAGGCAAACAAGTCTCTCGTGAGAGAGGAGCGCCAATTCGATCCATCGAGCAGAGACAGGCCGGAGACGCCCACGAACCAGTCCGGGCTGGGGCCGATCATCGACAGGAGGGTAAGCAGGGGATGGGTGCGGCTGAATTCAAGTTCAAACGTCCTGCTGCCCGTGGCAGAGGTGCCGCTTTGACTGACGGTGGATTTTACGGTCCCTTCTTCGGCATTGCTGATTTCCGACCGGAACGTGCCCGTAGAGCCAGTTTCCGCCACTGCTTCCACGCCGGTGGTGGCCGTGCCGCCCGATGTCCAGAAGGTCACGTCGCTGTTGTGCACGGCGCCGATCAGCGTCGTGAAATGCGCGCCGCCCGCAACCCCGCCGGGTGTGCTGCTAGTGTTCCAGTTGCCTTTAAACGTTACCGTGTAGGTGGCGGTGTCCTGCGCGCGGGCCGGCTCCGTCTGTGCGCCAAGGACGATGGCGGCAAGGAGAAGAAGACCAATTGCGGCCCGGGCGGAACCGCGGAAAATGCGGAAAAAGCGCAGAAGACAAGTTCTCTCCCACGCGCAGATATCGTTCCGGTGCGGCGGTACGGACATACCCGGCGGCTTGTCTGACTTAAGCAGAGTCATCTCAGATAAAATAGTAACACCAATTCGGTACATTTTCGAGCAAAAAGCGACCCGATCCCTCCATAAATCCTCCATACATTCCTTGACAAAAACGCCCCCTGTATAAGATACTTACAGGCGGGGTTGGTGGTGTTAAAATTACTTCCGCGTGGAGAACAAAACGGGTGGTTTCTGTATATGGCTCTTTTAGCTGAGACTTGGGAAAAGACATTCGGCGCAAACGAAAGCGCAATGTTGCTCGACGCGTTCGGCATAAGCGAATTCTCGGAGCTTCGCGCAACCCCGAAACTTGAGAGAATAATATCAAAAGCAATCGAGGAAGAAAGCGTCACGCGTGAAGACGCCATCTACCTTACCAAGCTTTTCCCCAGGGAAATTCCCTTTCTTCTTCTGGCCGCGTCGGCTGTCAGGAACCGTTCAAAGGGAAAAACGGTAACCTACTCCAAAAATGTTTTCGTACCCCTGACTCAACTCTGCAGAGACCGCTGCGGATACTGCACGTTCAAGATAGAGCCGGGAGAGGGAACTCTGTTCATGACCCCCGAAGAGGTCGTCGACATGGCGAAAAAAGGGGCGAAGGCCGGGTGCACGGAACTTCTTTTCGTTACGGGTGACAAACCGGAACTCGCTTACCAGGTATACAGGGACGCCCTCGGGGAAATCGGTTACCAGACGACAGCGGAGTATTTGATCGACATGGGAAAAACCGGGCTTGAGCACGGAATCTTTCCCCACACAAACCTCGGGCTCTCGACTCCGGAAGAACTCTCTGAGTTCAGAAAAAGCAACCCAAGCATGGGCCTCATGCTTGAGAACATAAGCGAGAGGCTACTTAAGCGGGGAAACGCCCACCACGGCTGCGCGGACAAGGTCCCGAAACTCAGGATGGAGACCATGGAGTATGCGGGCGACCTCAGTATTCCCTGGACAAGCGGCATACTGGTAGGAATAGGGGAAACGTTTGAGGAAAGAATCGACTCGCTCTACGCCCTTTTGGAACTCTCCCGCCGCCACGGTCACCTGCAGGAGATAATAATTCAGAACTTCAATCCCAAGGAAGGAATAAGAATGGAGGAGTATCCTCCCGCCGATTTTCTCGAGATGCTCAAGACCGTCTCCATCTCAAGGCTCATATTCGGAGGGGAGATGAACATACAGATACCGCCTAACCTTAACAACAGGAACTTCACCTTTTACCTCACAGCCGGCATAAATGATCTCGGCGGCGTGTCGCCCCTTACAATAGACTACGTTAACCCCGAGGCCCCGTGGCCGCAAGTTGAGAGAATGGAGAGGGAGGTAAGCGCGCTGGGTTACGAGCTTAGGGAAAGACTTCCCGTCTATCCCGAATACATAGACGAGCAGTGGATAGATCCCTACGTTCTCGGCAAGGTAAGGGAGCACGTTGATGAAAACGGGTACGTTCCCGTAAACTGAAGAAAATGGAAGACATAAACAAGATAATAGACTCTATAGAGCAGAGAAGGCCCATAGGCGTCGACGGAGTTATGTCGCGCATAAACGGCACGACGGGCCGTATAATTGAGGACGCGCTTTCGGGAAAGGAGATCTCGGTTGAGGACGGGATTCATCTCTTCAGCATAGAGGACACAGACGAGATATCCGCCCTCGCCCTTGCGGCCGACCAGATAAGAAAAGAGGACGTGGGGGACGTCGTTACCTACGTCGTTAACAGGAACATAAACTTCACGAACATATGTGATGTTTACTGCGGGTTCTGCAATTTTATGGCGGACGAGGGGGATGAGAGGGCGTATTTTCTCTCGATGGACGAAGTCGCTGAGAGAACCGTGGAGGCCTGGGAGATAGGCGCGACGGAAGTATGCATGCAGGGAGGCATGCATCCCGAGATAGACGGCAATTTCTACGTCGAGCTTATTAAGGCGGTTAAAAAGGCCGTGCCCGAGATGCACACCCACGCCTTTTCTCCCTACGAAATCTACTATGGCGCCAAGACCCTCGGCATAGAGGAAGAGGAATTCATAAGGAAACTGAAGGACGTCGGCCACAACACCTTCCCCGGCACCGCGGCTGAGGTTCTGGTTGAAGAGGTAAGAAAGGTAATCGCTCCCAGGAAGATACCGACCGAGGTGTGGATAAGGGTGGTGAAAAAAGCCCACAAGGAAGGGATGAGAACCACCTCGACCATAATGTACGGGCACCTCGACAAGCGCCATCACTGGGCCATACACCTGGGGATCCTGAGAGACATACAGAAAGAGACGGGAGGGTTCACGGAATTCGTGCCGCTTCGGTTCATTCCCTGGAACACCAGACTGTTCATTCACTCCAAGGGAAAGGTGAGGAAGGGGCCGACCGACCTTGACCAGTTGAAGATGTACGCGGTTTCCCGGATGATGCTCAGGGGATGGATAAACAACATACAGGTTTCCTGGGTCAAGCAGGGGCCCGAGTTTGCGCAGTTCTCTCTCACCGCCGGGGCAAACGATTTCGGGGGAACGCTCATGGAAGAGCAGATATCCCGTTTCGCCGGCGCAAGTTACGGACAGTATTTCCCGCCCGAGGAATTCAGAAAACTCACCAGAGAAATAGGCAGAATCCCGGCCGAACGTGACACGACCTACGGGATACTCAAAACATTTGAAAACGGTGAGGCCTGAAGACTTTTCTCCTCACGCGCCATCTTTTATCCTGAAACGTTCCGGCCGGCATCGGTTCCCATGGAGAAATCAAGAATCGAAGAGCTGAGCAGGACGCTTAGCGGGCAAATACGGGGCGAGATAAGAAAAAGCCTCGTTGACCGGGCAATCTACAGCACAGACGCAAGCAACTACAGAATTCTCCCGCAAGCAGTCGTAATCCCGAGGAACCGCCAGGACGTTGAGATCACCGTCTCCGAAGCATCCGCCCGCGATATCCCGGTCACGGTGCGGGGAGCCGGAACAAGCCTCGCGGGACAGGCCGTGGGAGAAGGGATAATCCTCGATCTCTCAAAGTACATGAACGGGGTGATCGACGTGGACGCCGCAGGGAAGAGGGTCAGGGTTGAGCCCGGAATCTCAATTGACGGCCTGAACAGAGCTCTCGCGCCCATGGAACTCATGTTCGGACCGGATCCTTCAAGCGCAAGCGTCGCCACCGTCGGGGGAGCTGTCGCTAACAACGCCACGGGAGCACACTCCATACTGTACGGAATGGCGGGAGATCACGTTATCTCCTCAAACATCGTGCTGGCTGACGGGTCTTCCATCGAGCTTTCTCGGGAAAACTACGAAAGACGCGGGGCAGGAAGCGGTATCGCGGGGAATCTCTTCGAAAAACTCGCCGCACTTATAAAGCAAAACAGAGAGCTTGTAAAAAACGATTTCCCAAGGCACTGGAGAAGGGCTTCGGGGTACTCGCTTAACTATTTTCTGGACCAAAAGTTCAACCCTGCAAAACTTCTAGCATCTTCGGAAGGCACCCTAGCAGTTTCAACCGATTTTGAGCTTAACCTCGTGGAAAAACCCCTCTCAAGCGCGCTTTGCGTCATCTCGTTTCGAGAAATTCCAGAGGCAATGGATTCGGTTTGCGAAATTCTCCCCCGCGGCCCTTCGGCAATCGAGCTCATCGACGGAACGCTTATAGATCTTGCCAGGAGAAAAAAAGAGTTCTCCCACGCCTTCTCCTTCATTGACGAAACCCCCGGGGCCATTCTTGTAGTCGAATTTCAGGGAGACGACCAGAGGCAGACCGGCGAGAGGGCAGAAAGCCTCGCAAAGTCCGTTGAATCAGCGGTTGCGGGCGCGGGCGCGTTTTCAGTACTAGGACGGGAGGAGCAGAAAAAAATCTGGGACATAAGAAAGGCGGGGCTCGGCATCCTGATGAGCGACAGGGGCAGACAGAAGCCGGTGCCGTGCATAGAGGACGTCTCTGTTCCCGCAGAAAACCTCGCCCGCTACACAAGGGATGTGATTTCACTTCTAGATGAGTTTGGTCTTAAGGCCGCTTTTTACGGTCACGCAAGCGCCGGATGCCTGCACATAAGGCCCCTTATTGACCTTCGGGAGCAAAAAGGGGTGTCCGACATGGTGGCGCTCTCCGAGCGCACCCTCGAACTCGCTCTCCGCTACTCGGGAGTAATGAGCGGAGAGCACGGAGATGGTCTTCAAAGAAGCTATCTTAACGAAAAGCTCTTCGGAGAGGAGCTTTACTCCGTAATGAAAAAGCTCAAAGACATTTTTGACCCCCGGGGAATACTAAACCCCGGAAAAGTAGTCCAGGGGGCCGCTTCTTCCTCGAACCTGAGAACAAGCGGGGCCGCCGGGGATATTTCGACTTTTCTTGACTGGTCTCGGGAAGGAGGCCTTGCAGCGGCAGCCGCTATGTGCAACGGCCAGGGGGTCTGCAGAAAGACCGCCGAGGGAATAATGTGTCCTTCCTACAGGGCAACCCTCGATGAAGGCGATACGACAAGAGCGCGCGCCAATCTGCTTAGGGAAGTTCTGCATGGGAACATGGATGAGGAGATGATCTACGAAAAAGGATTCTACGATGTTTTCGACCTCTGCGTGGGATGCAAGGCGTGTCGGAGCGAATGTCCTTCCGGGGTTGACGCGGGCAAGATGAAAACCGAGTTCCTCGCCCGCTACAAGGACAAAGCGGGATTTACGGCAAGAGACATACTTTTTGCCCGCGTGCACGAGATAAGTTCTGCGCGCAGTTCCCTCCCCCGTTTTTTTAACCGGGCGCTTGAGGGTTCTTTTCCCCAAAGGCTGCTATCACTCGCGGGAATTTCACGAAGAAGATCCCTTCCCCCGATGGCCGAAGATACTTTCAGCGGGTGGTTTCGCAAAAGAAAAGAGGGTTTCGGAAACGGAAGACAGGTGGTCTATTTTCATGACACGTGGTCTGAGTTTTTCTACCCCGAGATAGGAAAAGCCGTCACGGGGGTGCTTGAGAGTCTCGGTTTCTGTGTGCTTTTGGAGAGACGAAGAAAATGCTGCGGGCGGCCGATGCTGAGTACCGGCATGGTTCGGGAAGCGAAGAAAAACGCTATTCACAACGTAAACATTCTCTCCTCTTACGCTCAAAGGAACATCCCCGTGATTTTCTCGGAACCAAGCTGCCTTTCCGCGTTTCGAGACGAATACACAGACCTTCTTCCGGGAAACGAATCCCTAGGCGCGCTCCTTCCAAATATCCACTCGGTCTGCGAATTCGTCTGCGCCCAAGTGGAGAATCTCCGCGCGGAGAACCCAGGGAGGCAAAAACGGGAAGAAATACTCGTTCACGGACACTGTCACGAGAGATCCGTGGGGGAGTTCGGAAAAACCCTCTCGCTTCTTAGGGTCTTTGGCTACAATGCCAAGCCTAGCGACGCCGGGTGCTGCGGGATGGCGGGGAGCTTCGGTTACGAAAAAGAGCACTACGAGATATCAAAAGCCATGGGAGAGTGTGGCCTTTTCCCGAAAGTAAGGGGCCTTGGAGAATCGGAGAGGGTCTGCGTAACAGGTATTTCCTGCCTCGAGCAGGTATCCCATTTCACGGAAGCAACCCCGGTTCACGTAGCCCTCCTCCTTGAAGAATCCATATCGGCTAAAAACCCAAAATAACCGCCTCCCTAGCATAGAAGACACCCGCGCTTGCCGGTAAGATAAAACCCATGGGATTTCCGCAGATCATAGGACACGAACCCCAGAAAGAATTTCTTCGGAACTCGGTCCGTAAAAACCGGATCTCGCACGCCTACCTTTTCTCAGGACCCGAGGGCGTAGGGAAAAAACTGGTCGCCATCGGTTTCGCGAAACTCATAAACTGCTCCGAAGGCGCAGTGGAGAACCTTGACTGCAAATGCATCTCGTGCGTGAAGACCGAAAAAGGCCTTAACCCTGACGTTCTCGTGTTCGGATATCCGGGCGAGAAAACGATAAAAGTGGATCACGTAAGACAGGACATAGAACGTTTGATTCACCTGGCGCCCTATGAGAATCCATACAAGGTCTTCATAATTGACGGCGCGCAGAGAATGAACTTCAACGCTCAGAACGCGTTTCTAAAGACTCTTGAAGAACCGCCGCCGAACTCCGTCATAATCCTCATAACGACACTTGCAGACCTGCTCATGCCGACCATAAGGTCAAGATGCCAGTCGGTAGTGTTCCAGCCCCTTGAGACGGAGCAGGTAAAAAGTTTTCTGGAAAAGGAGAAACCAGAGGGCAGTGACCCGGAGCTTGTCTCGAGAATATCGGGAGGCAGCATCTCAAGAGCGCTTAACACCGATGAAGAATACCTTCGCAAAAGAACCGAATACGTAGACTGCGTAATGGCCGTCGACAGTAAAAAGCCGCTTACCCTTTTTGATTCCGTGGAGAGAATACAGAAAGACGTAAAAGGCGGCGGACCGGAAGAACTGAAAACGGTTTTTGACATTCTCTCTACATGGCTTCGGGATTCGGTGATTCTCAAAACTTCCAGGGAAAAAGAGGAGATAGTAAATACCGACCTGCTTGAGCAGTTAAGCAAATACTCGGGGAAACGGGACGTATCCGAACTTCTGGACAAATTCACCGCCCTTGAGGAAACAATGGCAAGGATTTCGGAGAATAACGCGAATGTCGAAGTTTCTCTTGAAAACCTTCTGCTTAGGTTCTCTAAGTAGAAATATCAATACTACTTAAGGCCTCTTAAAAACTTGTTTTCCTACATCAATTGATGTATAATCTGATGCAAACAATTTTACAACTCAGCAATTAAGCATTGGAGCATCAAAGATGAGAACAACATTGAATATAGATGATGAGTTACTGGCCCGAGCACAAAACCTCACAAATATTACCTCAAAACCGAAACTTGTCAGGGAAGCGTTAAAAGCTTTGGTGGAGCGGGAAAGTGCACGGCAACTTGCCAAGTTAGGCGGTAGTCAACCCGGACTTCGATCCATCCCGCGCCGCCGTTTTGACAATGATTCTGATTGATACCTCGATATGGATTGAGTATCTGAGCAGAGGCGGCGGAATAATTGAGGATTTGCTCAAAACTAATAAGGCACTTATCCACCCTTTCGTTATTGGTGAGATCGCCTGCGGTAATCTTGCCGACCGTGCTGAAATTCTTTCAATGCTTAATGATCTGCCTTCTCTTCCTGTTGCCGCTGAATCCTCAGTTTTGTATTTCGTAGAACAAAACCAATTAATGGGGCTCGGCATTGGCTATATTGACGCTCATCTGCTAACTGCCACGGCTTTGGAACCACCGACGCGATTACTGACGCTGGATAAACGTCTCAAAACAGCCGCAGACTCCTTGAATTTGTCGTATTAGGCAAAATCCGCCTCGAATCCGGATTATTCCACTCAAACAGGGATCGTATTTCGCAGAAAATAATTGAAATACCTGCCTCTTGTGTTTTATTAATCCGAAACCCGGATACTCTTCATCCGGGAAACTGAAGTTATGAAAAAGCAGTTCTACGTAACAACGCCCATCTACTATGTAAACGACGTGCCGCACATAGGCCACGCCTACACGACCATAGCAGCCGATACGATCGCAAGATACAAGGCTGCTTCGGGACACGAAGTCTACTTTCTCACGGGAACCGACGAGCACGGAAGAAAAATAGAACAGACCGCCCAAACGGGCGGAGAAGCTCCCATAGAACTCGCTGACAGGGTGGTAGTAAAGTTCCAGGACCTGTGGAAAGTTCTGGGCATCTCAAACACCGATTTCATAAGGACCACTGAATCGCGCCACCACGAGGCGGTCTCCGAGATCTGGAGGCTCGTAGAGAAAAACGGAGATATATACCTTGACGAGTACGAGGGGTGGTACGACGTGAGGAACGAGGCTTTCATAACTGAAACCCAGGTCGAAGAGATAATGAAGCTTCCTGAAAAAAACCGCCCTCGCCTTGAAAAAATAAAAGAGGAAAGCTACTTCTTCAGGCTCTCAGAATACCAGGAGCCTCTTCTTCGTCACTACAGCGAACACCCAGAGTTCATAAAACCTGATTACAGAAGAAACGAGGTTGTAAGCTTCGTTAAGGGAGGCCTGAGGGACCTGAGCGTAAGTAGAACCAACTTCTCATGGGGAATCCCCGTTCCCGATTCCGAGGGGCATGTGGTCTACGTGTGGTTCGACGCCCTAACGAATTACCTGACGTCCCTGGGTTTCCCCGGGAAAACCGGAGATTTCGAGGCGTTCTGGCCGGCTGACATTCATCTTGTAGGAAAAGACATACTCAGGTTCCACGCGGTCTACTGGCCCGCGTTTTTGATGTCGGCTGGACTCCCGCTGCCGAAAACCGTCTTCGCCCACGGGTGGTGGACGGTCGAGGGGGAGAAGATGTCGAAATCCCTGGGGAACGTGGTTGACCCCTATCAAGTGGTGGAGGAGTTCGGTTCCGAGATCTTCCGCTATTTTCTGCTTCGCGAAATACCTTTCGGACAGGACGGGGATTATTCAAGGAAATCGCTTGTAAGCCGCGTGAACGGGGAGCTCGTAAACGGACTCGGAAATCTTGTGAGCCGCTCGCTCGGGATGATAGAGAGATATCTCGGGGGCGTCGTTCCGGAGCCCGCGGAGTTCTTGGAAAGTGAGAAGGAAATAGAGGATTTCTATAGAGAGACAGCGCGACAGGTACGCTCCGATCTTGAAGAACTTGCCTTTAACAGGGCGCTTTCCCGCATATGGGAATTCATAGCGCTTGTAAACAGGTACGTCGATAACACGGCGCCCTGGAAACTTGCTAAGCAGAAAGAACAAGACAAACGGCTCGAAACAGTGCTCTGGACGCTTGCCGAGAGCATCAGGGTGATTTCCCTCCTCATCTACCCATTTCTGCCGGAAACCGCCCACGATATCCGGGAGAAAATCGGTCTTTCTCCCGAACTCGTCGCCGAGGATGCGGACTGGGGAGGTACGAAACCCGGAACGGCAATAAAGAAGGGAGAAAATCTTTTCACGAGGGTAAAGGAAAAAGACGTAGAGGTCAGATCGTGATGATCAGGACAGGCTGAAGTGCCGTCCGCCGAATCGTAACATATCAATCCGTACACGTAAAAACTTTCTCGCGTTTCTCTCGTATTCTCAATTGCAAAACGCCGGAAAATATGATTGTATTTAAAATTAGAATAAGGAGAGTTCTTCAAATGTTTGATTCCGTCCTTAAACTCAAAACAACCTACTCTAAGGAGGTACTTGGTATGAGAGTAACAAAATTTTTGGTAATTATTGCCGTACTGTTTTCATTCACAGTCATGGCTGATGCTGGCACCCTTGAAGATGTGAAAACGCGAGGCAAGCTCAACTGTATTGTTTCATCGGGCTTGGCCGGATTCGCATCTCCGGACGAAAAAGGCAACTGGCAGGGGTTTGATGTCGATTTCTGCCGCGCCGTAGCCGCTGCAGTGCTGGGAAGCGGTGACAAAGTGAAATTTGTACCGACCACGAATAAAACGCGGTTTACCCAGCTAAATGCCGGCGAAGGCGACATACTGTTCCGCAACACCACCGAAACGCTGAGTCGTGACGCTGACCTGAAATTGACCTTCCTGCCCGTTAACTACTATGATGGTCAGGGCTTTTTAATTCGCAAAAGTCTTGGGGTAACGTCGGCAACACAACTGGCCGGGGCTTCGGTGTGCATCCAGACCGGCACCACCACGGAACTTAACCTGGCGGATTACTTCAGAGCTAACAAAATGAAGTACGAGCCTGTCAATACCGAAACCAACGAAGAAAGCATCGTCGCATATGAAAGCAAAAGATGCGACGTGTACACAACCGACGCGTCGGCTTTAGCCTCTACGCGAGCGGCGCTGAAAAAGCCTTCAGATCATGTGATTCTTCCCGAAATCATTTCAAAAGAACCCCTGGGCGGCGCGGTGCGCCACGGTGATGACCGTTGGGCTGATATCGGAAAGTGGGTGGTTAACGCGCTGATTATCGCAGAAGAGATGGGCATCACCCAGAAAAACGTCAAGGAACTCGCTAAGAAGTCTGGAAACAATCCGGGTATGAACCGTTTTCTAGGCACCGAAGGCAGCATGGGCGAAATGCTCGGTCTTGACAAGAAGTGGGCCGTTAACGCAATTTCAGCCGTAGGCAACTACGGGGAGATATTCGAAAGGCATCTGGGGCCTAAAACTCCTCTAGCGCTTGAAAGGGGGCTTAACGCTTCCTGGAAAGCAGGGGGAATTTTGTACGCAGCGCCCATTCGCTGATCGTGAGTAAACGTCAATAATGATTCAATCCGAAGCCGCAGCACGAATGTGATGGATCCAATAGCTTCTCTGTCTCGATTGTGGAGGGATGAGCATTCCCGATCCGTTATTATTCAGATCCTCGCAGTCGTGCTGATCTTCGGCTTGTTCGCCTACCTAGTAAGAAATGCCATTGTCAACCTTGAAGCAATAGGCAAAGGGTTTAGCTTCGGCTATCTGCAGGAGCCCGCAAGCTATGATATAAATCAGCATCTAATAGAATACACGTCCCGTTCCACTCACTTCCGCGCAATGCTGGTGGGAATTCTAAATACCCTTCTGGTGGCGGTAAGCGGCATAGCTCTGGCAACGGTTCTTGGATTCTCACTGGGCGTTCTGCGGCTGTCGAAAAACCTGCTGGCAAACAGGCTTGCCCACATCTATATTGATTACGTAAGGAATGTACCCGTATTGCTCCACATACTCCTTGTATACGGGATCATAGTTAATACGCTTCCCGTGCCCAGAGAGGCGCAAAGTCTCGGCGATATCGCGTTTCTGACTAATCGCGGCCTTTTTCTTCCCAAACCGATTTTTGAACCTCTGTTTCTGGTGATTCTGGGCCTGTTCGCCGCGGGAATTGTTTTCACAATATGGTTCCGCAGATATGCGGCAGATATACAGAGAAAAACGGGAGAGCACTACCCGGTGTTCTGGATATCGCTGGGGGCTGTGCTGGGAATTCCGGTTATCTCCTATTTTCTGATAGGTGGTCCGATCACGTTTGAGATACCCGCGCTGACGGGATTTAACTTTAGCGGAGGTATGGTGATCAGGCCTGAATTCACCGCACTTTGGATTGCACTTTCCTTGTATACAGCCGCGTTTATCGCCGAGATAGTAAGGGCCGGCATCATCTCCGTCAATTACGGGCAGACCGAAGCGTCCCTGGCCCTTGGGATAAACCACGGCAGAACGCTTAATCTGGTCGTGATTCCCCAGGCGCTGAGGGTGATAGTACCACCGCTTACCTCGCAATATCTTAACCTTGCCAAGAATTCATCTCTGGCCATCGCGATCGGCTACATGGATATAGTCGCCACCATCGGCGGCATTACGCTTAACCAGACGGGCAGGGAAATGGAATGCATGATTATCGTGCTGTTGCTGTATCTCTCATTATCCCTGCTAATATCCTTTGCGATGAACATCTACAACAAACGAATCAGGCTGGTTGAACGTTAGGAGGAAATAGTTATAAACCAAAAAAACTACAGAGTTGGAGAACACCCCGATCTTCCGCCGCCTCGTAACGTAATAGGGATCTACGCCTGGACAAGAAAGAATTTTTTCTCAAGTGCCACAAACATAGTCTTAACGCTTCTGGCGTTCTGGTTTCTGATTGAAACCGTTCCCGCACTTGTGGACTGGCTGTTTCTTGACGCGGCATTTACCGGGGGAAGCAGAGATGAATGCAGCGCCAAGGCTGGCGGTGCGTGCTGGGCAGTTATAGGTGAACGTCTTAACCTGTTTACCTATGGTTTTTACCCGGTCGCTGAGCGCTGGCGGGTGAATCTTTCACTTGTCCTGCTGATTTTCACTCTCTTTCCGATACTCTTTGAAAAAGCGCCTTATCGCAAATACGCTCTTCATATCGCGGTCGCCTTCCCATTCGTCACCGCATGGCTTCTGGTCGGAGGACTAGGTCTTACACCTGTCGAAACCGACCAGTTCGGCGGTTTCATGCTTACCTTGGTCATCGGGATAACCGGCATCGGGTTTTCATTACCGATCGGGATTCTGCTGGCTCTGGGGCGTCAGTCGAAGCTCCCCGCCATCCAGATATTTTCAATAGGCTTCATTGAGTTTATCCGCGGAGTACCGTTGATTACTCTTTTGTTCGTAGCCTCAACGATGCTTAATTATTTCCTCCCCCCAGGAGTGACTTTCGATCTTCTGCTGCGCGTACTGATTATGGTTACCCTTTTCGCGTCGGCATACATGGCGGAAGTTATCCGTGGAGGTCTGCAGGCAATACCGAAAGGACAGTTCGAAGCCGCGGATTCAATGGGGCTTCGCTACTGGTCCGCCATGAGGCTGATCGTATTGCCCCAGGCGATGAAGATTTCCATACCCGGCATAGTGAATACTTTTATCGGACTATACAAGGATACGACACTGGTAATTATTATCGGACTTCTGGATCCGCTTGGAATAGGCAGGGCGTCTCTCGCAGATACAAGGTGGACGGGGCTCTCCACCGAGGTTTATCTGTTCGTTGCAATATTCTTTTTTATCTCCTGTTTTGGTATGGCAAGATATTCACAGCACCTTGAAAACAAACTGGAAACCGATCATAAAAGATAAGGAGCATGGCACAAATGACCCAAAAACCTGAATCAGCGAATGAGAAAACAAAATCGGACGCGGGGAACTATGCGGTAACAATGCGGGATGTGCACAAATGGTACGGCAAGTTCCATGTGCTTAAAAACATCAATCTTAATGTCGAAGTCGGGGAAAAAATCGTTATATGCGGCCCATCGGGTTCGGGAAAATCAACATTAATCAGATGCATCAACCGGCTGGAGGAACACCAGCAGGGAGAAATCACAGTTGAGGGAATAGAATTGTCCCATGATATCAAGAACATCGAGATCATTCGGCGCGAGGTGGGCATGGTCTTTCAGCATTTCAACCTGTTTCCGCATCTGACAGTGCTTGAGAACTGTACCCTTGCCCCCATATGGGTCCGCAAAATGCCTCTTGCGGAGGCAAACGCAATTGCCATGCAATATCTGGAAAGAGTCAAGATCCCCGAGCAGGCGGACAAGTACCCGGGTCAGCTCTCCGGGGGCCAGCAGCAGCGCGTAGCGATAGCGCGAAGTCTCTGCATGAAACCCCGGATACTGCTGTTTGACGAACCCACATCGGCACTTGACCCCGAAATGATCAAGGAAGTGCTGGATGTGATGATTCAACTGGCAAGCGAAGGGATCACCATGATATGCGTGACCCATGAAATGGGATTCGCAAGAACTGTCGGCGACCGCGTCATCTTCATGGACAACGGAGAAATAATTGAGGAGAACAACCCCGATGACTTTTTCCTGAACCCGCAGCATGAAAGAACGAAGCTGTTTTTAAGCCAGATACTGAATCACTGATGGAAAATATGGTTGTTTTACATAAGAGAGGGGGCAGAAATCTGATTTCATCCTTAAATTTAAGACGGTTCATCCTGCTTAAGAAAATAGTAGGTATGAGAGTAACGAAGTTTCTGGCAATTATTGCCGTACTGTTTTCATTCACAGTCATGGCTGATGCCGGCACGCTTGAAGATGTGAAAGCGCGGGGCAAGCTCAACTGTATTGTTTCATCGGGCTTGGCCGGATTCGCATCTCCGGACGGAAAAGGCGGCTGGCAGGGCTTTGATGTCGATTTCTGCCGCGCTGTAGCCGCTGCCGTGCTGGGAAGCGGTGACAAGGTAAATTTTGTACCGTCTACGAACAGAACGCGTTTTGCCCAGCTAAATGCCGGCGAAGGCGACATACTGTTCCGCAACACCACCGAAACGCTCAGTCGTGACGTTGACCTGAAACTGACCTTCCTGCCCGTTAACTACTATGATGGTCAGGGCTTTTTAATCCGCAGGAGTCTTGGGGTAACGTCGGCAACACAGCTGGCCGGGGCTTCAGTGTGCGTCCAGGTCGGCACCACCACGGAACTTAACCTGGCGGATTACTTCAGATTCAACAAAATGGAGTACGAGCATCTCAATACCGGAACCAACGCAGAGAGCATCATCATGTATGAAAGCAGAAGATGCGACGTGTACACAACCGACGCATCGGCTTTAGCCTCTACGCGAGCGGCGCTGAAAAATCCTTCAGAGCATGTGATTCTTCCCGAAATCATTTCAAAGGAACCTCTGGGCGGCGCGGTGCGCCACGGCGATGACCGTTGGGCTGATATCGGAAAATGGGTGGTTAACGCGCTGATTATCGCAGAAGAGATGGGCATCACCCAGAAAAAGGTCAAGGAACTCGCTAAGAAGCCTGGAAATAATCCGGGTATGAATCGTTTTCTAGGCACCGAAGGCAACATGGGCGAAATGCTCGGTCTTGACAAGAAGTGGGCCGTTAACGCAATTTCAGCCGTAGGCAACTACGGGGAGATATTCGAAAGGCATCTGGGGCCTAAGACTCCTCTAGCGCTTGAAAGGGGGCTTAACGCTTCCTGGAAAGCAGGGGGGCTTCTGTACGCAGCGCCCATTCGCTGATCGTGAGTGAAGTCGTTCCGACTTCGACGGTTTGGAATTGCAACATAGCGATATCACTAATTCTTATTTTCCTGCCAGGCGCTAAATACTTTCTTGGAACTTGATTTCTTCTGTATTCGGTTTCGGCCGGAATATCCCAAACGATTTGATCGCAAGTGCCGGATAGATCCGGGAAAGCCCCAGCCTTCTGTTATCGCGCGAAAGTGTATTTTAAGTTAGAATTTACCGGAATAACCGACCAGCCGAACTCGGTACGGTCAACACAAGGAGGAATACTCTATTGGCAACGAAAACCGCTAAGAAAAAAGAAAACCCCAGAAAATACTCTTCAATCTACGTGGAAGGGGCGCACAGGGCGCCCAGCCGTTCCATGCTGAGGGCCGTGGGCTTTACCGACAGGGATTTCAAGAAACCCGTAGTAGGAATAGCGTCGACCTGGAGCATGGTAACGCCCTGCAACATGCACATAGACCAGCTTGCAAGACACGGGGCCGCGGGGGCAAACAAGGCCGGGGGCAAGTCCATAATCTTCAACACCATTACCGTGTCCGACGGAATATCCATGGGAACTCCGGGAATGAGATACTCCCTCGTATCTAGGGAAGTCATCGCCGACTCGATCGAAACGGTAACCGCGGGAGAAGGGTTTGACGGCATAGTGGCCATAGGGGGATGCGACAAGAACATGCCCGGATGCCTCATGGCGATGGCAAGGCTCAACAGGCCGTCGGTGTTCGTTTACGGCGGAACGATACTTCCGGGCAACTACAGGGGAAAGGACGTGGACATCGTCTCAGTGTTTGAAGCTGTGGGAGCGCACTCAAACAACGACATTACCGATTCTGAGCTAAAGGAGATCGAATCCTGCGCCATTCCCGGAGCCGGTTCCTGCGGGGGAATGTATACAGCGAATACAATGGCCTCGGCAATAGAGGCCCTCGGGATGAGTCTTCCGAACAGCTCTGCTCAGGCAGCCATCTCGAAGGACAAGGTGGCGGACTGCAAAAACGCGGGGGCGGCGGTTGTTAACCTCATAAGGGAGAACATAACGCCGCGGGACATAATGACGAAAAAGGCTTTTCTGAACGCCATAACGGTAGTCGTCGCGCTAGGGGGCTCAACGAACTCGGTCCTTCACCTGCTCGCCATGGCAAACGCCGCGGGAGTAAAACTCACCATAGACGACTTCACCAGAGTCGGGAAAAAAGTTCCCGTCCTCGCCGACCTCAAGCCGAGCGGACAGTACATGATGTCGGACTTCTGCCAGATAGGAGGGTTGACCCCGCTGCTCAAAATCCTGCTTGACGAGGGATTTCTCCACGGCGACTGCATGACGGTGACCGGAAAGACCCTAAAGCAGAACCTTCGGGGGGTGAAAAGATACCCCAGGGGACAGAAGATAGTTCACCCGGTGAAGAACCCGATAAAGGAATCCGCCCACATAGTGATCCTAAAGGGAAATATCGCGCCTGAAGGGGCGGTGGCGAAGATAACAGGCAAGGAAGGCAACTCCTTTACCGGGAAGGCGATAGTGTTTAACTCTGAGGAGCAGAGTCTTAAAGCAATCCTAGACGGCAGGGTTAAAAAAGGACACGTGATAGTGGTTAGGTACGAGGGGCCCAAGGGCGGGCCGGGGATGAGGGAGATGCTCGCGCCCACGGCAGCTGTAATGGGCAAGGGCTTGGGAGGAGACGTGGCGCTTATAACAGACGGGCGTTTCTCCGGGGGAACCCATGGCTTTGTCGTTGGGCACATAACTCCAGAGGCGATTGACGGCGGCACCCTGGCGCTTATAAAGAACGGGGATGAGATCACGATTGACGCCGGGAGCAGGGAAATAACCCTAAACGTACCGCAGAGGGAGCTTGCAAGAAGAAAGAAAGCCTGGAAGAAACCGGCCGCAAAGGAAGAAACCGGCGTGCTCGCCAAGTACTCAAGGCTTGTTTCCTCAGCTTCCCAGGGCGCCGTAACCGATGGGGTCTAGGGCCGAGGCCCGCGTATTGCCTATTTCCGAGGCGGCAATATACTTTATTTTATGGAACTGCTTCGTGGAAAAAACGTAGTAGTGGGAATAACGGGCGGCATCTCCGCCTACAAGTCCTGCGAACTTGTGAGGTCTCTCGTTAGAGACGGGGCGGAAGTGCGGTGCGCAATGACAAGAAACGCCGAGCGCTTCATAACCCCCCTAACCCTCCAGACCCTCTCCGGAAACAAGGTCGCCTCAAACCTCTTTGACCTCACTTCCGAATCAGAAATAGGTCACATAAAAATCGCCGACGAGGCCAATGTCGTAGTGGTCGCGCCCGCAAGCGCGTCCTTCATAGGCAAAATCGCTTCGGGAATAGCTGACAGCCTGCTCGCGACCGTCATACTGGCGACGAAAGCCCCCGTGATCATCTGCCCGGCCATGAACTCGAACATGTACTCAAACTCAATAGTCCAGGAGAATATGGAAAAACTGAGGCGGCACGGATTCACTATAGTGGAACCTGCCGAGGGAGATCTCGCCTGCGGGTGGACCGGCAGGGGAAGACTTGCCGAAACGGATGTTATCGCTCTTGAGGTGCAGAAGGCGGTTACCCCGCAGGACTACGCGGGAGAGAACATACTGGTAAGCGCCGGGGCGACGAGGGAGCACATAGATCCCGTGAGGTTCATATCCAACCCATCAACCGGCAAAATGGGCTACTCGATAGCCCGGGCGGGGTGGCTTCGCGGAGCCCGGGCGACTCTGGTCTCGGGATACTCCTCCCTTCCTGACCCCCACGGAGTGGAAGTGGTACGGGTAACGGACTGCAATGATATGTACGAGCGAATCCACGAGCGCTTCGAGGAGTCTCATATAGTGATAAAATCGGCGGCAGTAAGCGACTACTCGCCTTGTGAGAAATCGGAGCGGAAAATAAAGAAATCGGAAAAACAGCTCTCTATTCCACTTAAGAAAACCCGCGACATACTGAAATCACTCGGGGAGGATAAAAAAAACAGAATCCTGGTGGGGTTCGCCGCTGAAACCGAAAACCTCGTCAATAACTCCAAAAAGAAGCTTGAGGAAAAAAATCTCGACCTCATAGTGGCAAACGACGTTACCGCCCCGCAAGCGGGCTTCGGGGAAGATACCAACATCGCATGGCTAGTGGACAGGGAGAAAGTAGAAGAACTTCCGCTTATGAGCAAGTTCGAACTTGCAAACAGGATTCTTGACAGGATAAAAGAAATGGACAGGAGGTGAAAATCTCCATTCCGAACGTTTTTAAACCGTTTACCCAGCCAGATATAACTCAAATTCTTCGCGGCAACAAGCGTCGAGTTCTCGCCATTGTCACGGACTTATCATGATCTTGAGGCTTTCCTCGGGATTCTCGGCAAGGGTGAAGCCTTTCTGGATATCTTCCAAGGAAAACCTGTGGGTAATCATCTTCCCCACGTCCACAGCCCCTTTTTCTATCAGAGAAAGTGCATCTTCCAGGTCCCCGGGAGCCGCAGCGTAGGAACTTACGACCCGTACTCCCGACCACCAGTATTCGTTAAAAGAGAAATCGAGGGTGAATTCCGGGTCGGAAGGAGCGAAAAAAAGGATTTTCCCAGATGGAGAAACAAGCTCAAAGGCGCTTTTGATCGCGGCCTGCGCCCCGGTACAGACTATCACCATGTCAGAGAGATATCCCGAGTTGTTTTCCCTTACAAGCGAAGCGATATCATCGCCGGAGTCAAAAGCTAAGGTAGCCCCGAACTCAATGGCCTTACGAAGCTTGAATTCGTTTGAATCGGTCGCAAAGACCGGCCCGGCGCCGAGATGAAGAACATACTGGAGACACAAAAGCCCTGCCGTGCCGCTTCCGAGAATCGTCACGCTCTCCCCCGATTTCAGCCCCGTCGCCCGAACCGCTCTCGTAACGCAGCCAAGAGGCTCTGTGAACGACCCCTCCTCAAAAGAGACATTTTCCGGAAGATGAAAAACGCCCCGTTCCACATTCGGCGATGCCACGCACACGTACTCCGAGAAACCGCCCGGATTAAACCCCGATTCCCTTATCATGGGACAGTTGGTGTGCCTGTCTGTAAGACAGTAACGGCACTCCCCGCAGGGAACGTGATGGGTGGCAACAACCCTGTCTCCCGCACGGAACCTGCTCATCCCCGGCCCCGTTTCGACCACCTCCCCCGCAACCTCGTGACCCAGCACCAAAGGAGCCCTCGGCACCCTGTACCACTCCATAAGATCGCTTCCGCAGATTCCGCTTGCTCTTATCCTGATCAGTATTTCTCCCTCGCCCGGCTTGGGGCGGGGAAACTCCTCAATCCTTATGTCGCTGTTTGTGTGGTAGACTGCGGCAAGCATGTTAGGAACTTTCTTCTTTTAGTTCCGTGAAAAGCTCGTGGGCCTGCTTCGGGGTCATGTTCTCGTGAACGATACCGCGGATCGCCCTTATAATCGCCACGGGGTTGTCGCGCTGCCAGATGTTCCTTCCCATGTCCACTCCCGCGGCGCCTCTGGATATAGCCTCGTGAGTCATGTTGAAAACGTCCATCTCGGTGTCAAGCTTGGGACCGCCCGCGATTACTACGGGGACCGGGCAACTGCTGGTGACTTTCTCGAAATCCTCGCAGTAATAGGTCTTAACGATACGCGCCCCGAGCTCGGCGCATATCCTGCAGCAAAGCCCAAGATACCTTGAGTCCCTTTTTTCAAGCTCCTTCCCGACGGCCGTTATGCCGAGAACCGGAATGCCGTACTTCTCCCCCTGGTTCACAAGCTCCGAGAGCCCCAAAAGGGTCTGCCTTTCAAACTCGGTTCCGACAAAAACGGAAAGCCCTACTCCCGCCACGTTAAGCCTTATCGCCTCCTCGAAATCCACGGTAATTCCCTCATCCTCAAGATGCGGGCCCGCTATGCTCGTTCCCCCGGAGACCCTCAGCACCACGTTGGCCCCCGAGTCGGGGTCGACCGAGCTCCTGAGCACTCCCCTCGTGAGCATTATGGTGTCCGCGTAGGGAAGAAGAGGGGTTATGGTCTCTTTAGGAACCTCGAGGCGGTGGGTGGGGCCAAGGAAGTAGCCATGGTCAAGGGCGAGCATGACTGCCCTTCCGGTATCGGGCCTTATAATGCGGGCCATCCTGTTTTTCATGCCCCAATCCATCAGAACACGTATCCTCCAATTGCCGTTTCGCTAAACTCTAGAGCAATACCAGCCGCATGTCAAACACGTCCTGAAGCAAGACAGGGGGCTTTAAATGCCGTATGGGTTTTTCCCCGCTCTTGGGTGTAATCCTCCTTGTCCTCATATATAATTGTCCCCGTTCCATGTCTTCGCCACGGGAGCAGCTTTCGCGGCGGCAGCGGCAGCGCAATCTTTTTTCGAGAACCTGATCGGAGGGAAAAATGACCGGAAAGACCTTAAGACGAACCCTGAGATTAAACACCTTGGTACTTATCGCGCCCTTGGCGCTGTTTCTGTCTTTTGCGCTTCTCTCGTGCGGCAATGAGAACGATTCCCCGGACGAGAGCGGTCCCAGGGTCGGAATTGTCTATGACACCGTGGGAAAAGGTGACGGGTCATTCAATGATTCCGCCTATGAGGGCATTAAAAGAGCCAAAGAGGAACTCGGAGCGGTGGTGAGCGAAGAAACGACTGACGGGACGGAGAGCAACCGCGAGGATCTGCTTCAGTCTCTGGCCGATGACAATGATCTGGTAATAGCTGTCGGATTTTCATTTGAGAATTCAATAAAGAAAGTCGCAGCCGCCAACCCTGACACCAATTTCGCGGGTATAGACATCCTGCAGAGAGAGAACGCGCCGGCGAACTTCGCAAGCCTGGTCTTTAACGAGGCCGAGGGCTCCTTTCTCGTGGGCGTCGCGGCCGCTCTTGTAACCGGAACAAGCAAGGTGGGCTTCATAGGAGGAGTATGCGGGACCCCCGACAGGCTCATTGAAAAGTTCGAGGCCGGATTCGTCTCAGGAGTTTTAGCAATGGTAAAAGGGATTAACAGGAACATTGAGGTCGAAACGGCATATCTGTCCCAGTTCTCCGATCCGCAGAATCCTGACGGCCCACACGACATAAGCGGCTTCTTCAGCCCGGACAAGGCCAAGGAAGCGGCGGAAGGCATGTTCAGAAATGGTTCGGATATCGTTTTTCACGCCTCCGGGGGTTCGGGAGCGGGGCTTTTCGAGGCCGCCAGGGAATTCAGCGAGCAGCAGGGCAATTCCAAGGTCTGGGCCATAGGCGTCGACTCGGACCAGTACAACACTGCGGATGAATCCGTGCGGGAATACATACTGACCTCGATGCTTAAAAGGGTGGACACGGCTGTTTACAACATCGTCAAAACCCAGAGGGACGACGAGTTTTCAGGCGGGACCGTAAACCACGATCTCGCAAACGACGGAGTGGGCTACGCCGCTTCAGGAGGATTTGTAGACGACATCAGGGAACTGATTGAAGCTCCAAAGGCCTTCATAGTCCGTGACCTGTTTGACGTCCCGACCGTTCCCGTCCAAGGTTGTCGGGAACCGCAGATCTACAACCTCAGATATTAGAACTGCTCACAAGCGAACTCGCTGTCCTGAACCCCGAAAGTGCCTGTGATATGTGATCTTCGGTATGGGTCGCCATAAGCGATGCCCTTATCCTGCATTTTCCGGCAGGAACCGAGGGAGGTCTTACGGCCGGAGTGTAGATTCCCCGCACGCGAAGCGCCGAGGCCAGTTCAAGGGTAGCTTCCGGTTCTCCAGTCAATACGGGCACGATCGCGCTTTGGGACGGAAGCACGTTAAATCCCATTTCAAAAAGACCCGCCTTGAACATATCGACAAGACCCATGAGATGCTCCCTTCTCTGCGGTTCGCCCTCTATGATGCCGATCGCCTCGATTGACGCGGCCAGGGAAGCGGCCGGGAGGGAAGTATCGAAAATGTAGCTTCTCACCCTGTTTCGGATAAAGTCAACTAGACTTCGGCTGCCAGCCACGTATCCGCCCACGGAACCGACGGCTTTTGAGAGGGTGCCCATGACCACGGGAACCCTGTCCTCAACCCTGAAATGCTCGGTGGCTCCGCTTCCCTTTTCTCCAAGAACTCCCATGGCGTGGGCCTCGTCCACCATTAGCATGCAGCCGTAGCGCTCGGAGATCGAGCAGATCTCCCCGAGGTCCGTGAGATCCCCGTCCATGCTGAACACCGTATCTGTGACTATGAGTTTCTTTTCGCCACCTTGGCTTCGGGAAACCATGCGCCGAAGGCTATCCGTGTCGAGATGGGGATAGACCTCTACCGTGGCCCGAGAGAGCCTGCAGCCGTCTATTATGGAGGCGTGGTTAAGCTCGTCGCTGAAAACCGTGTCCCCCTCCCCGACAAGCGCGGCGATCGTTCCCACGTTCGCAAGATAGCCGCTTGAGAAAAGAATCGCGGCCTCGGTTGATTTGAATTCCGCTATTTTTCTCTCAAGCTCGGTGTGAAGATCGGAGCTTCCGCTTACGAGCCTTGACCCCCCGGAACCCGTGCCGTACTTCGCAAGGGCTTGGGCAGCCGCCTCCACTACCCTCGGGTCGGTCGAAAGACCCAGATAGTTGTTGGAAGCAAGGAGTATATGCTTTTTCCCGCCGATCAGTATCTCGGGGGACTGGCCCGAGGAGATTTCCGTAAGTGTCCTGAAAAGATTCTTTCCCCGGATGGTCCTTAATTCATCTTCTATCCACTCAAGAGAATCGGGGGCTTCCATGTGCACTAATCCTCTTCAGTAACCTTTTTTATGGAGAGATAGGTCGCCCGCAGAAGTTTTGCGAGATCGTCCATCTCGATTCCCACGGGAGGCATGAGCACTACCACGTCCCCGAGCGGTCTTATGAGAACTTCGTGTGAAAGAGCTTCTTCGGAGACTCGCCACCCCATTCTCTCAGCCGCCTCGTAGGGCTTTTTCGTTTTCTTGTCGCTCACAAGCTCGATTCCGACCATAAGTCCCTTGTTTCTCACGTTTCCAACATGGGAGAGGCCTTCAAATTCCCGTAGCTCGCTTTCTAGGAACTCTGTCTTTTCTGAGAGGGAATCCAGGGTGTCGTTATTTCTAAAAGCCTCGAGGTTTCCCATGGCAGCCGCGCATGAAAGAGGGTTGCCCGAGTAGCTGTGGCCGTGAAAGAAGGTCTTAAACTCTTCGTAATCTCCCAAAAACTCCTCGTAGATCTCGTCGGTCGTTATAGTCGCCGAGAGCGGAAGGTATCCCCCGGTCATTCCCTTTCCCAAAACCATCATGTCGGGCGTTACCCCATCGTGTTCGCAGGCGAACATCTTTCCCGTTCTGCCGAAACCTGTAGCCACCTCGTCAACTATCATAAGCACGTCGTAGCGAGTGCAGTATTCCCTCACTTTTGCGAGATAGCCGTCTGGAGCCACCACCATCCCTCCCGCGGCCTGGACGCACGGCTCTAGTATAACGGCGGCTATCTCCTCATGGTTTTTCCTGAGGATCTCCCCCATCTCATCCGCGCACGCGATCCCGCATCCCGGCCAGGTCTCCCCGAGCGGACACCTGTAGCAATAATAGGAAGGAGCCCTGAAGGTCTTAAACAGAAGCGGCGAGAAGGCCTTGTGGAAAATATCGATCCCCCCGACCGAGACGGCCCCAAGCGTATCACCGTGATAACCGTTATCAAGACACAAAAACGCTTTTTTCTCCGGTCTGCCCTTGTGTGACCAGTACTGAAACGCCATCTTGAGCGCGACCTCGACGGCGCTTGCCCCGTCGCCTGAATAAAATACCTTCTTAAGCCCCGGGGGACAGATTTCCACAAGTTCTTTGGCAAGCTCGGCGGCCGGAGGGTTGGTTATGCCGAGAAGTGTGCTGTGGCTTACAAGCTCAAGCTGTTTTTTTATGGCCCCGTCGATCTCGGGCACCGCGTGACCGTGGATGTTGACCCAGAGAGATGAGACGCCGTCTATGTATTTTTTTCCCTCGGAATCTATTAGGTAGGAGCCCTCGGCGCGCTCGATCACTATGGGATCCTTGCGCGCGTAATCCTTCATCTGGGTAAAGGGGTGCCAAACGAATTCCCTGTCGTAGGACCCTATCTGTTTTGATCTGTCGGTCATTTCGGTTTGTCAGGGGCACAAGAGACCCCGAATGGGAAGAATATAACGAAACCGCGGGGGCGAGGCTAGTTTAGAATTTCTTTTCTAACCGGCATCTGCAGGTCATCAAGCATCCTGAGATCATCGCGAGGCGAGCGGCCGGGAGTAGTGAGGTAGTTGCCGAGAATCATGGCGTTTGCCCCCGCCACAAGACCCATTGCCTGGAGGTCGCGAAGAGTAACTTCCCTTCCTCCCGCCGTCATTATTATCTTGTCGGGAAGCACGAGCCTGTAAATCGAGATGGTTCTTACGGCCTCAAGCGGTTGTATTGTCTCAAGGTTCTCAAACGGGGTTCCGGGTCTCGGGTCAAGGAAGTTTATCGGAACCCATGTGGGGTCAAGGTCCCTTATCTCGAAAGCGAATTCCATTCTCTGACGTATGGTTTCTCCCATACCCAGTATTCCGCCCGAGCAAAGGTTCATGCCGGTTTCCTTCACCAGTAGAGCGGTCTTCAGCCTGTCATCGTAACTGTGAGTGGTGCATATGCTGGGGAAATGGCTCCTGCAGGTCTCGACGTTGTGGTTATATCTCCACACCCCGTGGTCCCTCAGTTCGTAGGCCTGTTCCCTTGTTAGATCCCCCAGGGAGCAGCCGACCTTGAGGTTCGTTTCCGCGCAGAGAAGGTCAACGGCTTCGAGAACCTTGTTGAATATCCTAGGCGTCGGACCCTTGGCGCTTATTACTATGCAGAAATCCATGGCGCCCATCTTCTCGGCCTGCCTGGCGGCTCCAAGTATTCTTTCCGCTGCCATAAGCGGATGGGCCTCTACCTCGGTATCGAAATGGGCCGACTGGGAGCAGAAGGAGCAGTCCTCGGGACAGTTCCCTGTCTGGGCGCTTATTATAGAGCGCAAAAACACCCCGTCGCCCTTGTATTTAAGGGTCACCTTTCTCGCAAGCGATATAAGTTCCGAGAGACGCTCGGCGGGAAGTTCGGTAAGCGCGAGGGCGTCCTCAAAGTTTATGTCTTCTTCTTTTTCGAGAAGTTTTTCGGAAACGACGTCAAGAATGTCTATTTTGGTTACCTCGGAATCTTAAGTCTAGGGAAATCTAGGTTACAGAAACGGGCGGGGTTGTCAAACGAAGCCGCTTGCGACCCGCTACCGTTCAGCCGGAGAAGAGATCCTTCAGGGCATTAGGGAGTTCTTCGACCGAGTGCACTATTTTGCCACCACTTTTTAGTATGAAGTATTCAACCTGAAGGTTAACAGTGCTCCCGGGGTTGTCTCCCGTGAGACGAAAATCCCCCCTGTAGCCGAGAATCTTCTTTCCTAGAGCGAAAGCGTATCCTATCTCGGAAGCGGTTCCGCTGTCAACGTCCGTGCCGTCCAGGACGGCGAGGATGCCATCTGAGGACTCGATCGCCTTTGCGTTTTTCTCCCCGACAAGCGTGTTGAAGCTCTCCCATGCTTCTTTTTCCGCTCCCGGGGTGGGAATCTCGATGCCCGCATTCCATGGATCGAGCACCTCGAAACCCGACTCTCTCACGAGAGGCAGAAGCCGCTCGCAGTAAAACCCCCGCCAAGCTTCCGAGAATCCCAGCGGACTTGCTATATAGATTTTTTTCCATTTTACGGGTTAATACCGCTCCGAAGCCTGTTTTCGTTCTTGCAATTTGAGTCTCTTTTGTGGTTTAATAACCAAGAAGTACTAATTTTACACTGTGATGTCAGTACAGTAAAAAATACGGGAGGAATATCAGGATGAAGTTAAAAATACACGGAATAATTTTGAGTTTGTTTTTTGCACTGGCTATTGGTTTTTCGTTCAGCATTGAAGCGTCTGCTCATCCCTATGTTAGGTCTGACGAGCAAGGTACCTATACGCATTCAGTAGAAGATGTAACAGCGGAAGATGTGGAGATGGCAGCAGAGGCAGACAAGGAAGAAATGACGAGAAAGTTTCTTCTTCATGCTGCCGAACACCTAAAGCAGATTCAAGACGATCCAAATCTTGATGAAGATAACAGGCAGGAACGCTCAAGAGAGATGGTAGTATTCGCAAAAAGGTCAAGAGACCCGGGAGTTTTTAATCACGGTGATACTTACCTGATAGGAATAACCCGAAGGGGGGCCACGACAAATCACGCTCTTTATCAGGATCTGTACGGCAGCAGGTATTGGGATGATCAAACACCACAAACAGAACTAGTAAGAGTTTTAACTAGTGCCGGGAACTATTCGGAGGGCGACGCTCCGGTGTGCAAATCTTATATGTATAACGACCGGAGCAGAGTAGCGTGCGCGATCAAGCAGGAGACGCCAGCGGGAGTGATAACAACCACAGCAGGTTTTGACCACGCGAAAGAGGACCTGAGACGTCCCAACTGTTCCGCTTTCACGCTTGATGTTACAGCCCAGATGGTCGAGGAGGAGGAAAATCTCGATATGAAAAGAGATCTCCTCAAAAAGTTCGTAAAAGGCGTTATCGCGAAAACTCTGGATCTGCTAGTCACTACGGGGGCTGAAGTGTTTGCCGAATTTGGGAGCGGCGAAATTCCTCATCTTACACCTCAAGAAATTCAACATCTTACACAACAAGAAATTCAACAAGAACTTCTAGAAGAAACGGGCGCAAGGATTCTCGAAAAAGTAACCTGTTTCAGGGAACCTGGTTCCTTTTTTCATGGTTCCATATATGCCTTCGTTATGGATCCGGTGCGCGGCACCTCGTTCCTGAACGGGCTTGATTTTAACCTTCACGGTCTGAGCGTTTCTCTGAGGGACCCGGAGCCAATTGGAGATGAACCCAATGTCCTGGTCGCTTTTCAGAAGGCGGTGACAACCGGGAATACCGGGAACGTACTAGGGGATTTAGCGCATGGAAACAGCGGAACCGTCACATATCATTGGGACGATCCAAGAACCGAAAAGGATAACGTCGACGGCTTTCTCGGAATGGGCGTAGTTCCCGGCACCTCGGTCAAGGAAAGCTACCTCGAGGTGGTGGACGCAGCTCACGGAAGACCTGGCCTCAACCCAGCTTACTACGTCTTCGGCTCCGGAATCTATCTGGATGAAGACGATGATGACGGGTGCTCCATCGCCGCAACCGGCAGCAAGCCTCAGAGCACTTTACTCAATCTGTTCCTGATAGCGTCCGTTTTGTTCTCGGTTGTTGTCTTGAGAAAACGCGTTTAAGCGAGCGGAAGAAAGGTTGATTCATCGAGGGCGGTTTTTTTATAAACAAGCCGCCCTCGCATCTTTCTCCATATTCGGCTGTCAGCCACTCCCCTGCAGTACCGACGACAGCATTTTCCTCATCCCGTTTTTCAAAAAGAAATTCCCGAAAAAAACAGTATAAAGAACTGCACCTTACTTCCTCAAAACCCCGGTTGGGAATAGACTCCGGGTTTGATTGGGAGAACTTTGTACGGTATAAATTCTCAAGCCATGCCGAACACGGAAATAAAGTGCAATCTTTTCATTGACGGCGAGGAAAAAACGCCCGCAAGCGGTTCCTATTCAATAAGAGAGAACCCTGCAACGGAAAAACCCCTGGCGGAAGTCGCCCAAGGAGGACCGGAGGACGTTGACGCGGCGGTGCGGGCCGCCGAGAGAGCCTTTTCCTCGTGGTCGAAGCTTGCCGCATCGGAACGCGCCAAGTACCTACTTCGGATCGCCCAGGTGCTCTCCAAGAACAGGGACAAGATCGCCCTTATAAATACCCGCGAGACGGGAAAGCCCATCCGCGAGAGCGCCGCGGTCGAGATAGGCGGTTCGGTAAGAACGCTTGAGTATTACTCAGGGGCGCACACCCGCCTAAACGGAGAAACCCTGCAGGTAAACGAGAACCAGATATCTCTCACGATAAAGGAACCCGTGGGAGTAGCGGCACACATAATCCCCTGGAATTTCCCTCTTCTTCTTTCCTTCTGGAAAATAGCCCCCGCGCTTGTGGCCGGATGCACCATAGTCATAAAACCCGCGGAACTCACCTCGTGCGGAATCTTCGAGGTGGCGAAGCTCTGCTCCGAGGCGGGACTTCCTGACGGCGTGCTTAACGTAGTGCCCGGAGAGGGCTCTGTAGCCGGCCAGGCGCTTACCAAGCACCCGGGGATAGGGAAGATAGCGTTTACGGGCTCGACCGAAGTCGGAAAAAACGTTATGAGAACGGCAGCGGACAACATAAAAAGGGTGTCCCTTGAGCTTGGCGGCAAGGCTCCCTGCATAGTTTTTCAGGACGCAAACGTAGAGGAAGCCGTGGAGGCGTGTCTTCGGGGGGGCTTTTTCAACCAGGGTGAGAACTGCACCGCCGTTACCAGGCTCATGCTCCACGAGAAAATATACGATGAGTTTCTCTCCTCTTATCTTGACAAGGTCTCGAGGATAAAAATAGGAGATCCCGAGGATCCGGAAACCGAGTTCGGAACGGTGATTTCAAAGGAGCATTACGAAAACGTGATGAACTACATAGAAAAAGGTGTCTCCGAGGGAGCCAGGGTGGTGGCCGGCGGTGGCCGCCCCGAGGAATTCGACAAGGGTTACTACGTAGCGCCGACCGTTATCGAGGACATCCCGCCCGGTTCGGTTCTGCTGCGCGAGGAGATTTTCGGGCCGGTGGTCTGCGTCGTTCCCTTTAAGACCGAGGAAGAGGCCGTCGCGGCGGCAAATGACGTCGAGTACGGACTCGCCGGGGGAATCTGGACCCGGGACATAAACCGCGCGCTTAGGGTCGCGAAGGCTGTAGAGGCCGGCTACCTCTGGGTAAACACCTACGGGGGCATAATCCCCGAAACTCCCTACGGAGGCTTCAAGCAGAGCGGAATCGGAAAGGAGCTCGGCGCCGAAGGGATAGACAACTACCTTGAGACCAAGTGCGTGAATATTTTTACCGGGGAAAGCACCGGGAAGTGGTACAAGGGGTAGCGGATGGACTTCAAAGACATAATCTACGAAAAAACAGGCGGAGTGGCCTTTGTGACCATAAACCGCCCCGAGGCACTAAACGCCTTTCGGGACGTAACGCTAAACGAGATGATCAAAGCCTTTACGGACGCGTGGGCAGATGAGCGGGTCGGCGTGGTGGTTCTCCGGGGCGCCGGCGGGAAGGCGTTTTCAAGCGGAGGGGACCTAAAGGAGAAAAAAAGCGGCGCCGGGGGAAAAGACGGTCTTCTGGGAGTGGGAGATTACGTTTCCCATCTCCACTATCTGATAAGAAACATACCGAAGCCTGTAGTAGCCGCGGTTAGGGGCTACGCCATAGGGGGAGGAAACATACTGCAGTTCATGTGCGACCTGACAATCGCTTCTGAGGATTCCGTTTTCGGGCAGGTAGGGCCGAAGGTGGGAAGCGTGGATCCGGGTTTCGGAACGGCTTACCTCTCAAGACTTATAGGCGAGAGAAAAGCAAGGGAGATGTGGTATCTATGCAGGCAGTACTCGGCAGCTGAGGCCCTTGATATGGGACTTATAAACAGGGTCGTTCCCCCAGATGAGCTTGACTCGGAGGTTAACGCCTGGTGCGAGGAACTGTTATCGAAAAGTCCGACGGCTCTTAAGCTTGCCAAGTACTCCTTTAACTCCGGGACCGACGGCCTTTTCGGAATCTCGAGCATGGGCAGAGCTTCCCTCGATCTCTTCAAGACCACCGCCGAGGCCGATGAGGGAACCAAGGCCTTTATCGAGAAAAGGCCGCCTGATTTCTCGCCCTACAGGAAGTAGCGCCGCCTCGAGAATTCCTCAACGTCGCGGATGCTTGAATTATCAAAACTTTACTCTATAATACAGGGTTTCATATTTTCAGGTTCGCCATGGAAATGCAGGACGCAAAAATATTCAGCGGCACGTCAAATCACCCTCTGTTTGAGGATGTATGCGAGTACCTTGAGGTTTCTCCAGGAGAAATGGAGATAAACCGTTTCAGCGACGGGGAAATCTTCGTTGACATAAGGGAAAGCGTGAGAGGTTCGAACGTCTTTATCATACAGTCCACGTGTCCTCCGGTAAACGAGAACATCATGGAGCTTCTCGTGATCATAGACGCCCTCAAGCGAGCCTCGGCAAGGGTGATAACCGCAGTCATACCGTATTACGGGTACGCAAGGCAGGATCGCAAGGTTCAGCCCCGCGCCCCGATAAGCGCCAAGCTGGCAGCGGACCTGATAGTCGTAGCGGGCGCTAGCAAGATAGTTACCATGGACCTTCACGCCGGCCAGATACAGGGATTTTTCGACGTTCCGGTAACCCACCTCTACGCCGTGCCCGTGATAACCAACTACCTGCGGGAGAAATACCGCGATGGCGAAACCGTAGTGGTCTCTCCTGACGCGGGAGGGGTTGAGAGGGCAACTGAGTTCGCCAACAGAACCCACTCAGAAATTGCTATCTGCTACAAGAGAAGGCCCGCTCCCAACGTTGCGCGGATAAGCAACATAATCGGCGACGTGGAAGACAAGCACGCGATAATAGTAGACGATCTCGTAGACACGGCGGGAACCGCCACTGAGGCCGCAAAGGTGCTTCTTGAGAGGGGAGCGAGAAGCGTATCGCTCTGCTGCACCCACGGCGTGCTCTCGGGACCCGCACTTGACAGGATAAACAACTCGGACATTGACGAGGTAATAATCACGAACACCATTCCCCAGCAGGAAAACCAGAAACAAAGCGCGAAAATCACCGTGCTCAGCATCGCCGACCTCATCGGTGAAGCCATAAGGAGAACGGCGCTGGGGGAATCAATAAGCGCACTTTTCACTTAAACGACTCCAGGAGAGAAACATGGTACAAAGTTCACTTCGGGTAAAACCCAGAAAAAGAATCGGTAAAAGCGGGGCAAGGGAAGTAAGAAGGGAAGGAAACATACCTGCCATACTTTACGGACGGGGAGAGGATCCCGTGCCGCTTGTTGTACAGCCCGACGAACTTAGGCGGGCGCTTACAAACAGCGCCGGACTAAATACCGTCCTGGAACTCGAAATAGACGATTCCGAAGCCCCGGCGAAAAAGTTTTCGATGGTTAAGGAAATCCAGAAAGACCCCATTAAGGACAGGGTGATCCACCTTGATTTTCTGGCCATCGACATGCAGAAAGCCATTACGGTAAAGGTTCCGGTAAACACCCTGGGAAGATCCGAGGGGGAGAGAAGGGGTGCCAAGCTCGAAAAACTGATGAGAACCATCGATCTTGAATGCCTGCCGGGCGATATCCCCGATTCAATAGAAATAGACGTAACCGACCTCGCCTTAGGAGATTTCGTGGACATAGCGGGTCTTTCGCTCGGCGAGGGAGTACGGCCGGTTAGAGACGGGAGCGAAAAAGTCGTCCATGTGATCGTGCAGCGCTCAACAGAAGAGGAGGAAGAGGCGACGGCGGCAGCCGAGGAAGAGGAAGAACAAGAAACCGAGGCCCAGGAATAAGTAACCGAATCCATGCGATATATGATTGCAGGCCTGGGAAACCCCGGTTCCGCTTACGAAAATACTAGACACAACATAGGGTTTCGCGCGGCGGAGCGCGCGGCGGAGCGCCTCGGCTCAAAAATCGGGAGGAAAAAGTTCAGAAGCCTCTGCACAGAAGCGGTTTACTCGGATGAGAAGCTGCTGATAATAAAGCCCCAGACCTTCATGAACGTAAGCGGCGAAGCGGTTCGCGAAGCGAAGGAATTTTACAGGATAGAGCTTGAGCGGATAATCGTGGTTTACGACGAACTTGATCTCGCCCTAGGAAACATAAGGGTAAACAGGGGAGGAGGCTCGGCCGGACACAACGGAATAAGATCCATAATAACCTCTCTCGGATCAGAGGAATTCTGCAGGGTGAGAATCGGCATAGGCAAGCCTCGCGGGAAAAAAGAGGCAAAGGATCATGTCCTCTCACAATTCGCCGCGGATGAAAGAGACACGGCAACCGAGATGGTCGAGGCAGCGGTCGAAGCGACATTTGAGATAATAAGCCGGGGAGTGGACTCGGCGATGAACAGGTTTAACAGTCGACTTAACTGAAACAAATTAATTCTCTACTAGGAGGAATTTACCAATGGGTATGGGTGAAGTACTAGCGGGCAACGTAGGACTTGTGGGAATCGTGGTAGGTCTTATCGTGCTCCTATACGCGTTATTTGTATACAGGGGGATAGACAAGCTTCCTGAAGGAACCGACAAAATGAAGCAGATCGCTTCTGCGATTCATGAGGGAGCGATGGTGTTTTTGAAAAGGGAATACAGGATAATCGGCCTTTTCGCTGCGATTGTTTTCGTTCTGCTCTCGGTGTTTCTTGGAATTGAAACCGGGGCCGCTTATCTCGGCGGGGCAATCTGTTCGCTTATAGCCGGGTTTTTCGGCATGAAGTCAGCCACGAAAGCTAACGTGAGAACAGCACAGGCGGCAGCAACCGAGGGACAGGGAAAAGCCCTTGAGGTGGCTTTTCGGGGCGGGAACGTGATGGGGCTTTCGGTCGCAGGTCTGGGTCTTCTGGGACTCTCAGTCGTTTTTCTTCTGGGACTCGACCTTCAGACAAAGCCTGAAGACAGCACCCTTTTCACGGCGTTCTTAAAAGAATTCGGAGGAATGATAGGCGGGTTCGCAATGGGAGCCAGCACCGTAGCCCTTTTCGCAAGGATAGGCGGAGGTATTTTCACCAAGGCCGCTGACGTCGGAGCCGACCTTGTCGGAAAGGTGGAAGCCGGAATACCCGAGGATGATCCCAGGAATCCGGCCACGATCGCCGATAACGTCGGAGATAACGTCGGAGACGTGGCGGGAATGGGTGCCGACCTTTTCGAATCCTACGTGGGAGCCGTAATCGCTACCGTAGTAATTGCGGCCAGCATGGCGACAAACCAGCTCGCCATGATGTCGGTACCGATGATACTCATCGTAGTAGGAAGCCTTTCCTCTCTCGTTGGATCCAAGGCGGTAGGATGGCTGAGGGAAGGAGAACCGAGTGCCGTGCTTGAAAGATCCACCATATTTGCAGCCGTCGTGTACTGCGGGATCTCCCTGCTGGCACTTTACGGGCTGGCGCAGGTGGAGAGCCTGTCCACCATGGGTAAGCAGGGATACATAAGCATATGGCTCACTTCCATAGCGGGACTGCTCGCCGGAATACTGATCGGCAAGGTTACAGAGCATTTCACTTCGGGACCCCCGATCAGGAAAATAGCAAAGGCCTCCGAGACGGGCGTTGCCACCAACATAATCGAGGGAATCGCCGTGGGAATGTACAGCACGGTTTACCCGGTGATCATAATCGCGGCGGCCATAGTGCTGTCTTACTGGTTCACGGGGCTTTACGGAATAGGGATAGCCGCGGTCAGCATGCTGGCGACCATAGGAATAACGATGTCGGTTGACGCCTACGGCCCAGTCGCGGATAACGCGGGCGGTATCGCGGAGATGTCGGAACTCGGCACAGACGTGAGAAAGATCACGGACAAGCTTGATTCTCTCGGCAACACGACCGCAGCCATAGGAAAAGGATTCGCCATCGGTTCGGCGGCCCTTTCCGCCCTCGCGCTTTTCGCCGCGTACACAAACGCCGTCGGGCTCACCTCGATCGACATTACCCAGCCCAAGGTAGTGGCGGGAATGCTGATAGGGGGAACGATCCCGTTTCTGATAGGCGCCATGACCATGGGTTCGGTGGGAAGGTCGGCTCAGCAGATGGTGGAGGAAGTGAGAAGGCAGTTTAGGGAAATAACCGGACTTCTTGAAGGAACCGGCACCCCGGACTACGCAAGGTGCGTACAGATAAGCACCGACTCTTCCTTAAGAGAAATGATACTGCCGGGCGTTACCGCCGTGGTGGTACCGCTCGTAATAGGTTTTGCCCTCGGAGAGGAAGCCCTCGGAGGTTTTCTCGCCGGCGCCGTTGTGGCGGGAGTGATGCTCGCGCTTATGATGGCGAACTCCGGCGGAGCCTGGGATAACGCAAAAAAATTCATAGAGGAAGGAAACATGGGAGGAAAAGGGTCGGAGGCGCATAAAGCCGCCGTCGTAGGAGACACGATAGGGGATCCGTTTAAGGATACTTCAGGGCCGGCAATGAATATTCTCATCAAGCTTATGTCCATAGTATCGCTTGTCATAGCTCCTCTTCTCATACTATAAAACGTACGTTCTGCGGGCGGGGTCGCGGCCCCGCCCGTATTTACACTATTTCCAAAAACCAGTATAGTATTTTTTTCTGTTGCTCCTGATGCCACAAGCGACGACGTTCAGGGGCCGAAGACCAAAACAGGAGGCAGTTAACCATGGCTATTGAGCCAACGAAGTACGAAACGCTTTATCTCGTAAGGCCGGACATATCCCCCGAAGATCTTCTTACGATCCAGAACAGGGTCGAGCAGAGTGTTGCCGGAAACGGCGGGGAGATGATAAAATTCGAAAAATGGGCAGAACGAGATCTTGCGTACAGAATAGAGAACTACACAAGAGGCACCTACTACATAGCCGTTTATGAGTCTGACCCCGGTGCCGTAACCGACATAGAAAGATATTTTAACCTCTCAAAGAACAACGTTCTGCGGTTCATGACCGTAAAATATCTTGAGGAACAGAAACCGGCGGATGCCGCGATCAGCGCTCCTCCGCAGGCATCTGAGCCAGAGGATCAGAGCGCTTTTCAGAGTCCTCCCTCCACACCGGAGAGTCAGGCCGAAGGCAGCACAACCGCAGAGCAGCCTCAGGAAGTTGAGGAGCAACCCCAGGAGGCCGCAGAGCAGCCTCAGGAAGTTGAGGAGCAACCCCAGGAGGCCGCAGAGCAGCCTCAGGAAGTTGAGGAGCAACCCCAGGAGGCCAAAGAGCAGCCCCAGGAAGTTGAGGAGCAACCCCAGGAGGCCAAAGAGCAAGCTCAGGAAAGCGAAAAACAGACCGAGGGAGGCAGCGAATCATGAGCAGAAGACCAATGGGCGGGGGAGGCAGAAGGTTCTACTCGCGCAGAAAAAAACCCAGAGACCTTGCCAAGGAAGGCAAGCAGATAGATTACAAGGACACGGAACTTCTCTCGCAGTTCATAACCGAGAGAAAGAAGATACTGCCCAGGAGAAACACCGGGCTTTCAAGGCAGGAACAGAGGAAGGTGGCGATCGCGATAAAGAGAGCCCGCTTCATGGCGCTTTTGCCGTACACGGTAACTCACAAATGATTCCCGGATACCGCTTAACCGATACGCGGAGGTAAACAATGAAAGTAATTCTGATTTCCGACGTGGAAAACATAGGAAGCGTCGGAGACGTAAAAGACGTAAAAAACGGAATGGCGAGAAACTATCTTTTTCCCCGCAAGCTCGCGATAAAGGCTACCGAAGCAAACCTGAAGGCCTGGGAAAGCAGAATAGAAGCAATAAGACTGCGCAAAACCGAAGTCCTTGAGAACGCCAGGGCGTTTGCGGAAAAACTCGAAGGTCTTGAAATTATCATACCCGCCAAATCCGGGGAAGAAGACCGGCTGTTCGGATCAGTCACTTCGCAGAACATTTCCGACGCGCTTGAGGAAAAAGGCTTTGAGATCTCAAGAAGGGATATAGCGCTTGACGGTACCATAAAAGCACTTGGAACTTACTCGGTTGCGCTTAAGCTTCACACGGACGTAACCCCGCAGATAACCGTAAACGTTGTAAAGGAAGAGGAGTAGGAAAGAGTTAGGAACTTATTAGCATTTTTTCGGAGGAAACCGCTATGTCAGACAGTTTAAAAACCCCGCAATTCGCTCCGGTGGGAGAAAAAGAGGTCACCCGGGCCATAGTCGAGGGATTTTCGGAAGAATTCAGCGAATACATTACAAGCGACGTCATAATCGTCGGCGCGGGGCCGAGCGGGCTCGTGGCGGCAAAAGACATAGCAAAGAAAAAGTACAAGGTGCTGCTCGTCGAAAGAATGAACTATCTCGGAGGCGGATTCTGGATCGGCGGATACCTTATGAACAAGGTCACCGTGCGCGCCCCGGGACAAACAGTCTTGGACGAAATTGAAGTTCCGTATGAAGAAGTTTCAGAAGGACTTTTCGTCGCTGACGGTCCTTACGCCTGTTCAAAGCTGATAGCGACGGCGTGCGAAGCCGGAGCGAAAGTAAGGAACATGACGCTGTTTGACGACCTGGTTTACAGGGAAAACGGAAGGGTCGCGGGAATAGTGATCAACTGGACGCCCATTGCGAACATGCCCAAAGAGATAACCTGTCTTGACCCCATAGCGATTGAATCAAAACTGGTAATAGACGCCACGGGCCATGACGCCTACTGCATTTCCAGGCTCTCCCAGCAGGGTCTTTACAAAAAGCTTCCGGGTCACGGATCGATGTGGGTAGAAAAGTCAGAAGAAGCCCTCGTTGAATACACGGGAGAAATACACCCCGGACTGCTTGCGTGCGGAATGTCCGTTAACACCACCTTCGGACTTCCGAGAATGGGACCCACTTTCGGCGGGATGCTGCTTTCAGGGAAAAAGGTAGCCCAGGTTGCGGTAAACATACTTGATGAGATGGACTAGAGACCGCGGCGGTCTCCTGTTTTTTGTCATGCGGCGGGGCGTTGCTTCTACCGCCTTTTTGCTATCCTGCTTATCTCGCTTTCGCACTCGGCGCACACAAAGCCTGAGTACTGGATATCAAGAACTTCTTTCTGCCAGTGCGAATTAAAAAGCGCGCATCTGCTGTTTTCGCAGAATTCTTTTCCCGAAAAATGATGCAAAAGAGGCTGAAGCACGTACGCGCCAGCTAGCTTCGTCATCCTCTCGTCTTCGTAATCGACGAACTTTCCCCGGAACATCTCGTCAAGTTCCGAAGGGTCTTTTCCAGACCGGATAAGCTCCGCCTTGAGAAAATAATATTCCCTGGGTCTCGCGGGGCCTTCCACCATTCCCGAAGTTGAAACGAAGGACGGAAGCCCCGAGAGGATAGCCCTCGCGTGGTATCTTCGAGATCCGTAGGTGCCAAGAAGCCTGCCCGTGATAACCGCATGGAAGCCGTTTTTCGCAAGTTCGCCGGGATGCCTTCTAAGAAAAAACCTCGAGAATATTCTCTGGACCCAGAAACCGTCATAAAGCTCCTTTTCGAACGGTTCTAACGCCGGAGGGATTTCGAAGAAATCAACGGGCCTTTCAATGTCAAATACCCTAGCCCTCGGTAAAAGTGACTCAAGTTCAGCCGCTTCCTCGGCTTCAAGGGACAGGTAGCTTAAAAAATCTCCGCGAAACTCAACCGAAAGACCGAGATCCATGAGAAAACCCACTACGTCTTCCATGACGAGCGATTGCGGGGGACTGTCCGAATAAAGGAATACTGGAAACATCAGGGGGAAATATCCGAGCCTCTTTTAGCAGCGGGTGAGAACTCGGCTATGATCTCAATTTCCACCGGGGAGTCCATGGGAAGTCCGGGAACCCCCACCGCGACCCTGGCGTGACGTCCGTTCTCGGAGAGTACGTCTGAGAAAAACTCGGAGGCGCCGTTAATCACCTTGTGTTGTTCCGTAAAACCGGGAGCGCTTGCCACGTAACCCGTTATTTTTATGATTCTGCTTAGCTGACGCAGGTTTTCCAGAGTATGACTGATCACGGAGAGGCCGTTTATCGCCGCAAGCCTCGCCGCTTCGTAGCCCTGCTCAACCGTAAGATCAGATCCCACTTTGCCCGTGAAGCGAAGCTCCCCGTTCTCGACGGGAAGCTGACCCGATATAAAAATCAGGTTGCCAGACACGGTTGCGGGGACATAGCTTCCTAGGGCCGGGACTTCTTCGGCGAGCTTTATTCCAAGTTCTCTGAGTTTTTCCTCTATCATCAGTTGCGACCCGTTTTTACGCCAAGATAGATGGTCCTGCCCCCGCGTTCAATCAGAAAGAGCAGGGTTTTCCCCGCCCCGTGCTCCTCAAGAGCCTCCTGATAGTCTTTGAGTCCGTCAACGGAGACTCCGTTTACCTCAAGTATCACGTCGCCCGCGCGAAACCCTGATTCAGCGGCCAGGCTCCCCGGCGCAACATTCGCGACAATCACTCCGCCCGACGCCTGAATTTTGAACCGGTTTCTCAGCTGCTGCGTTATCTCGCTCACTTTAATGCCAAGCTCTTCCTCGGCTTTGAGCTTGTCTTCGGATTCCTTGATCTTTTCGTTCTCGGGATGCTCGATAAGTTTTATGGTGAAGATCCTCTCCTTCCCGTCGCGAAGCACGACAAAGTTCGTATCGACCCCGGGCTTGGTAAGCGCCAGCTTTCTGGCAAGCGTCGCGGCGTCCGGAATCTTCTCTCCCTCAACGGAAACGATCACGTCCCCCCTTCGAATACCCGCCTTGTCCGCAGGGCTTCCGCCCTTGACCTCGGATACAAGTCCTCCCGTGTCGCGGTTAATATCGAGCGCCTCGGAAATCTCCGGGGTTATATCCTGAATCATTATTCCGAGCCACCCCCTGATAACTCTCCCGCTAACCTTGAGCTGCTCAACGACAAGCTTCGCCATGTTTATCGGTATGGCGAAACCAAGGCCCTGGCCGCGTGCCATAACCGCGGTGTTCACTCCCACCACCTTACCCTCGTAGTCAAAAAGCGGTCCTCCGCTGTTTCCGGGATTAATGGCCGCATCGGTCTGAATGAAGTTGTCGTACCGCCCGATTCCAAGGGCCCTTCCCTTCGCGCTGACTATCCCGGCGGTAACCGTGTGACCCAGGCCGAAGGGATTTCCAATGGCAAACACCCCGTCTCCTATCTGAAGGGCCGAGGAATCACCCATTTCCACCGCGGGAAGAGGCTCTTCGGGGTCGATTTTCAGCAGCGCCAGATCGGTTACTGGATCGGTGCCCACTATTTTGGCATTGTATTTCCTGCCGCCTTCTAGTATCACCTCGATCTCTTCGGCTTTCCTTACGACATGGTTATTGGTAATTATGTAGCCGTCGGAACTCATTACGAAGCCGGAACCGAGTCCCTTGTTTCTGAATTCCCTTCCCGGTACCTGGTCGGAGAAAAACTTTTCGAAAAATTTCTTGAACTGCTCATCCTGGTACGGCGAGGCAAACGGTGAAGTTTTTATCACGTTTGTCGTGCTTATATTTACGACCGAGGGGGTAAGACGCTCTACCGTGGGGGAAATGGATTCAGAGGAACCATGGGAAAAAGCTTTTGATAGGGGAAACGAGAAAAACGCCGCTACGACGACAAAGGAGATGAGATACTTAAGTAATTTCATTAAATTTTACACTCCGGAATTAACAATCTTAGAAACTGCCTGACATCGACTTCACAGGGGATCTTTCAGCATATTGTCCCAGTACCTGAAAAGCTGGCGGCTTGAATATGCCCTCACGAGATAATCTCGGATCGACGATAGAATACCGCTTTCAGTATATATGAATTTCCCCATAATCCTTGACTGGTTCTGAACCTTGTTCACCCTGCCCTTTCTTCTTGACTGATACTGCCGGAAGGCATGAGGGAGATTCACGGAATCGGTCCTGCAGAGCTCCTCGGCCAAAACAGCGGCCGATTCCATCGCCATCGATACGCCGGCACCCGCGTTTGGCAGTATTGCATGAACCGAGTCTCCGACAAGCACCACCCTTCCGTGCGACCAGCGGTCCATCTTGAGGTCGTTGTATTCGTCATAGTAAATATCGCGCGGGTCATCAAGGCCACTCAGAATTTCAGGCACCACTCCTCCGAACTCGGCGAAATTCTGCCGTATGCTCTCTATTCTCGTATCGACGCTGTCTCCGACACCGGATTTTCTCCTCACGCTTGTGAAAACGGCAAGTCGACCGCGCGTCGGCCACATCCCGAGAAATTTTCCCTTGCCCCAGTACTCGATTATCCCTTCGCTTGAGCAGATATCCGGGTTGACCCAGAAGCCCCATCCGGACATGCCGCTGTAGCGAAGCGGTACGTCTCCGAAGATATCCTTGCGGACTTTGGACCTTATCCCGTCACATCCTATAACGAGATCGTAGGTTCCCGTGCTTCCATCGCTGAACACCGTCTCGACTCCGTTGTCCGTATCAGCAAGGGAGACGACCGTGGTATTCATCCTGATTGAATCCCCTCTTACCGCCCCCATCAGTATGTCTATGAGATCAGGGCGGTAAATACTTATTATGGGGCCGTATTTCTCCACCACGGAATCAATCGTGTAGCTGTTTATAACCTTGCCCTTGTAGTTGGAGATGTTGTAATCGGTAAAGGCGCAGCCCTGCTCCCTTAGGCGTTCGTAAAGGCCAAGCCCCTTGAGTATCCTGCTCCCGGAGGGCCAGACCACTATCACGTATCCCACGTCTCCGAACTTGGGAGCCCTCTCTACCAGAGTCGGTTCAAAACCTCGCTGCTGGAGAAGCCCGCAAAGCGTGAGTCCGGCGATGCCGCCGCCCACGATAAGAGTTCTCATGTCAGGACCGTAATGGATACGGCCGCTTGAGCGCAAGGGCGTATTGTCGTTCCGGCTCATGTCTCTCTCCACACTCTATCCTTAGAACCCAGAAAAACTGTCGCAAGGTTATCAGGGAAGATTATAAACTATTTTCAAAAGACTGTTTAATCGCGTTTTTGGTAACTTTGCCCATGGAGTTTCTCGGAAGCGAGGAAAGAAGCAGAAGCCGGGTCGGAAGCTTGTACCTGGCAAGCTTATCCGAAGCCCAGTCGCGAAGCTCCTCAAGCTCAATCGAAGAACCTTCACCTAAAACGAGCGCGGCCCCTACCTTCTCTCCCCAGCTCGGATCGGCCACTCCGACCACAGCGCATTGCTCGACAAGCGGATGCTCCCTCAGCACCTCCTCGATTTCAAGAGCGGATATCTTGTATCCGCCCGACTTGATTATATCCACCGACTCCCGCCCGAGTATCCTGTAGGAGCCCCCGCGCTCCAGAAACGCTATGTCTCCTGTTTTGAACCATCCCTCGCAGAAGGCGTCCTCCGTTTCCCGTGGCTTTCCCCAGTATTCAAGAAACACGCTTTTCCCTTTTATCCTGATCTCACCCTGGCTCCCTTCCCCGAGCGGTTCATCGCGTTCATCGAAAATACCCGCCTCTACCCCCGGCATCGCGAATCCCACACGCCCCGGAAGCCTTTCGCCCCTGTAAGGGTTCGAAAGAGCCATACCTATCTCGGTCATCCCGTATCTCTCAAGGAGCACGTGACCGCTTATCTCCTTCCATTTCTCAAGAACGGACACGGGAAGGGCCGCGGAACCGGAGACCATCAGGCGTAACCCCCGAATGGAATCGCTCATCCGCGCGCTCTCCCGGGCAGAAGAATCCTCCCAGCAGTCTATCAGCTTGGAATAGATTGTGGGAACCCCCATAAACAGGGTCAGGTCTTTTCTCTCGAACCTGTCCCATACGTCCCGCGGACTGAATCCGTTCATCATAACGCACCTGGCGCCGGACCAGAGGGAACAGAGAACAACATTCAGTATGCCGTGGAGATGATGAAGAGGCAGAACGTTGAGTATGGAATCCCCGGCGCTCCATTCCCACGCTTCCGTCATGCTGTTTATCTGAGCCTTTATGTTAAGATGCGTCGAGACAACCCCCTTCGGTTTCGAGGTAGTGCCGCTTGTGTATATGATCATCGCCCTTCTTTCCTCGCGGACAGGGGGAAGCTCTCCGCGGGCAGGCAGCAGAACATCCGGGAGGCGCCGCAGCCGCACTCCGGCACCAAAACTAGCCCCCTCAAGCTTATGCGCAAGGTCCGGGTGAAAAACCACCGTCTCCGCCCCGGAGTCCCCTATGACGTATTCTATTTCTCTTGGAGAATGAGTGAGACCAAGGGGTACGGACACGCCTCCCGCCATCCATACGCCGAGTTTGAGCGCGACGTACTCGAATCCGGGGGGAACGATAAAGGCAACCCTTTTCTCTCCGAGATCTTCTTCTCGCCCGAGAAGGTTAAGGGCCGCAAAGTGCGAGATGCGAAGCAGGTCGGCGTAAGTGAAACTCCCCGTCCAGTCCTCAACCGCAGTCTTTTCCCCGAACTCTTCCGTCCTCTGTATAAGCTCGATTTCCGCCACGAAGCTTCTTTAACCTCCCGGTTTTTTGTTCTATAATAATAAGACCTTAAGCACCGGCCCGCAATCAGTTGTAAGCGGGCTGTTTTCAATCAGTCAAAACCATGGCGCAGCAACGTGAAATCACCGAACTCGGAAACCCCGTACTCAGGCAAAGAGCCGAAAGGGTCGAGAGCATAAGCGACTCAGAAATCCAGGAACTGATTGACGACATGATCCTAACAGCCGCAGAAGCAAGCGGCGTCGGAATCGCCGCTCCTCAGGTATCCGAGGCCCTTCGCATCTTCATAATCGCCGGAACCGCGAGCCCGCGCTACCCCGATGCCCCGGAAACGGAGACCAAGGTGATAATCAACCCCGAAATAGTCTCGGTGTCCGATGAGTTGGAAAAGGACTGGGAGGGGTGCCTCAGCATCCCGGGACTCCGGGCGCTTGTGCCGAGACACAAGTCAATCCGGGCGGTCTACAGGGACAGGAATGCCAACCTCGTCGAAGAGGGATTCTCGGATTTTGAGGCGAGAGTGTTCCAGCACGAATACGATCACATAAACGGAGTGGTATTTCTTGACAGGGTCGAGAGTTCGCTGGAGATAGTCACGGAAAATGAATATATGAAACTTATGGCCCCATCCGATCCCGAGGAGGAGGAATGAAATTGTCCGCGCAAGCGGAGAACCCAAACTAAGGAGAAACTCATGAGCGAACACCCAGAAGGTCTTGATCACGCTATAAATCACGGTTTTTACGACGCCGTTTTCCAGAGGAGGTCCAGGCGTTTCGGTCTTGGAATGGAGATCGAAAGAGGACCCCTGCAATACAAGTCCAAGCATGATCCCGTACCCCTATCTGAGCTTGAGGAAGCCATACTGGTGTGGACGGGGCTAGGCATAAAGAACATAAACCTCTCCGATTTCCCCCCGCACGTGGGTCTTGACCTTGAGATGCAGTTTACGAGCAAGACGATCCCTGCCCTCGGGGACGTTCACAGAACGGAGCTTTTCTACACGAACGACGAGGGGCTCTACATGATAAAGATGCATGACCGCCGTGCCGAGGATTTCGAGGGCCTTGAGAAAATGACCCGCCACCAGAGAGTGGATCGGATACTTGAGCTGTTCCGCGAATCCAAGATCAAGCTTTCGGACGGAAGAGCGGACCTGCCGTCAAAACCCCCTGGAATCGCCGCTCATAATCTTTGGAACGTGAACAAGCCCGGAACCACGGTGTTCATGCCAGTAACCGACCTCTCGGCATGCATAATCAACCTTTACTTCTTCTACATGAGACCCGACCACAGGTTTAACTTCGTCGATGAGCTCCACAGGCTGAGACCGCCCGGAACCGCAGAGTGGCTAGAAAAAGGGTTTCTCGACAAGTCGAAAAGAATGCCGCTTGTCGAGGCGGAACTTCGCTTCGCAAACGGCTACATAGCGGAGCAGGCCTTCATGGGACAGAACATGGTCCTGACGCTTCAGACCCTGGGTCTCGGAGGATGGCTTTTCAGCGGATTCGCAAGCATGTTCATGCTCGGGGGAACCCCTTTTAACAGGGGACTGGGCTTCCGGTTTGCAACTCCCGATATACAGGGCGACACAGGGAATCCGAACCCCGTGGCCGTAGGCCGGGACGACCTGTTCCAGGCTTTCTGTCCGCCCTACTACAAAGACATGGGGGAAGCCGTGGAGGCGTTTAACGACATGAAATGGACAAACTGGGAATCGCACAAACTTCCCTACAAGGACCCGACCGGGGTGCTTGCCGAGGTTGAAAGACCCAGCAAGGATGAAATTCAGGTCGTAAAGGACATCTGCAACTACGTTTACGATACATACGGGAGATTTCCGGCTTTTTCCGATCCGATGTTCCTTCGGTTCATGGTGCAGGCCCATCATCTGGATCTTGATTTCTACGATAAGTACTATCCGCCCGGAGCTTACACGGAGGCGCACAAAAATCATTTCGCGCGCTGGCACCCCGATATTCCTGATCCGTTTTCGGGCAGTTAAGCAACTCTACGCGTTATCTCTCATAATCCTTCAACCGATATAATTCCGGAGGCCGTATAAGATGGGAAAAAACAAACTACAAAAAACTTTCGGGTTACTCATGACATTGCTTGTTGTAGGCGCGTTTGCTGTTGCTTCGACAAGCTGTGGTTCGGATGACGAAGACCTTAACCTCGACGCCTTCCCTGTCTTTAAAATGGGAATGCTTCTTTCTAAGACAGGAGAACCGGAGATAGGGCATAACTACGAACCGGGAGTCAGGCTGGCGGTTAAGGAAATACAGGAAGCGGGTGTAAATGTAATTCTCGCGGAGAGAGACAGCGCGTGCAGTCTTGACACGGCGGAAAAATCTTTCAGTCAGCTTATAGATGAGGGCGTACATGGCATTATCGGAGCCGGATGTTCAACCGTTTCCTTGGGACTCTTTGATGAGATAAACGAATATGAAATGGTAATGATCTCTCCGGTCAGTTCTTCTCCACTTCTAACTACGGAACCGACCTCAGGTAACGGGTTTTTCTTCAGATCCAAGCCCTCCGATGCGTTCAGGGCCGTAGTTATCGCCAAGGTTATAGCCGAAGACGGAGGGGCCGACAGCATCGCCGTAATCCATATAGACGACGCTTACGGCAACGCTCTTAAAGATGCCTTAATAGAAGCGGTAGGAGACAGTTCCAATATCACGCAGATTCCTTACTCCCCGGAGGCTTCGGCTTCGGAGTACGCAGAAGCCGCCCGGCAAGCCAGATCCTCTAACCCTGACGCTGTAGTCATCCTTCCCCTAGGAGCGGAACGCACGGACGTGATAGCGGCGTTGATTGCCGCGGATACGGGGCCATCCAGGGCAAAAGCATATCTTGCCGGAGCCACGCCACTGAACCTTGACGCAGGCGTAAGGAATCTTCTGGAAATATCGGATAACGAAGTCCAGGTAGAGGGAATAAAGGGTATTACTACTTTTTTTCCGGAGAACGCAGATTTTGCCCGCCGCATAATGGAATTTGCCCCAGAGATAGGATGTCCTTCCTGTCCGAGACATGCTTATGATGCCACCGTTATCATGGTTCTTGCCGCCTTGAGCGCACGGACTGTGGAACCATCGGAATACGTAAATGAGATAAGCGATGTGACAAGGGGTGGCGAGAAGTGCCAAAGCTTCCCGGAATGCCTCGATCTAGTGGTTAGAGGTAAAGATATAGACTATGACGGAGTATCCGGCACCATCGAACTTGATGATGCGGGCGATCCTACGGAAGGAATTTATGAGATCAGCAGGTACGGTGCAGACGGCATCCCGGTAAAAGTGGGAAGTATTTCCGTTCCTTGATCGCGAACAAAGAGAACAAGAGGTAAGAAGTGTGTGATCAGCAATGCACTTGAGAAATTTACGGATTCCTTGTGAGCACTATCGCCAAGAAATTCCTTTCCCCCGAAGAAACCGCGCTGCTAATCTTGTTTTCTGCCAAAGATCCATCTAAACGGTTGCTTGGCGAGGAATAAAACAACCTGAAGGTTAAACAACACCCCCGCAAAACTAAGAAGGTCGGAGGGCTTCATGTAGATCTGCGAATCCCAAACCCCCATCTGCCCGCTTACCACTATGAAGTCGCCCTCCACGGACGATTCCGTCACCGTTATTTCAAAATCCCCGGCTGGGCTGGTTACTTTCATTAAAATTCTCCCGTGACCGATTAAAGAACTCTGGGTTCATTATACCAAAAAACCGGACCCCTCACCCGGGAACAGAAAGGGCCTCCCTCATCACCTCAACCGGGGCGTCCTCGCCGGTCCAGATCTCAAAAGCGTCAACTCCCTGGTAAAGAAGCATGCCGAGCCCGGATTCCGCTCTTAGCCCCAGAGCCCTAGAGTCCCTGACAAGCGGAGTAACCGGGGGCTTATAGACAAGATCGTAGATAACGCAACTCTCACCTAACAGGTCAAGCGGAAGACGAAGCGGTTCGATATCACCCATTCCGGCAGACGAGCAGTTAATAACAATATCCGCCTGCGCCACCAGTTCAGAAACCCTCTCGGCGTCGTCAAGCGGTGCCGCGGAGAATCCAATGCCGTCAAACCGCGGAGAAAACTCTTCTGAAAGCTTCTGCGCCTTCAAGTAGGTTCTGTTCACAATCGCAACGCCCCGGGCGCCGCCCGTACACATCGCCACTATTACGGCCCTTGAGGCTCCGCCGGCCCCGACGATAAAGACATTTTTGTCTTGAGGGATAAATCCAAGCTCAGAGCGAAGGGCTCTAAGCACTCCGGAGACATCCGTATTATAACCCTTGAGCCTTCCGTCTTCGTTAACTATGGTGTTTACCGCTCCGACCATGGACGCTTCGGGAACAATTTCATCCAGACCCTCCATGACGGATTGCTTGTGCGGGATAGTGACGTTAATTCCGCAAAGACCAAGGGCTCTTATCGAACTTACGGCCTGAGCTACGTTTCGGGGGTCTACGTCGAAGGCCAGATAAATGCAGTCAAGCCCCAGATGCCTAAACGCCGCGTTATGCATGGCGGGAGACAGGCTCTGGGATACAGGATGGCCGAAAATGCCGTATATCTGTGTCGTGGCTTTTATTTCCAAACCCGCTCGTCCTTCGGGCAGTCGCGAAGAATTTCCCGCACCCCCGCAATATCGTGGTTTATCTGCTCTACAAGCTTATCCACGCTCTCAAAACGCTTCTCGTCTCTCAGTCTCTCGACAAAATTAACTCTGACTTCCCCTCCGTAAAGATCGTCGTTGAAATCAAAAATATGGGTCTCGACCGTAAGCTTGCTCTCTTCAAACGTCGGGCGGATTCCTATATTGGTAATGCTTCCGTGAAATCCGTCGGAGAGCCTTACGTATGTAGCGTAAACTCCCGGTTTGGGAAGAATTTCCCATTCCGTATCGAGGTTAACCGTCGGAAAACCCAGCTTCCTGCCTCTTTTCTCCCCTTCCACCACAACGCCCTCTATATAGTAATCGTAACCGAAAAACCGGTTTGACTCGCGGATTTCCCCTTCTCTTACCAGATCCCTGATAGCGCTGCTGCTTACCACCCGATCGCCCACTCGCGCCGCTTCGGCAACCACGGTGTTAAAGCCATGGGTTTCTCCCATGGACCGCAGAAGATCAACGTTTCCTTTTCTTTTGTGTCCGAAAGAAAATCCCGGACCCACGACTATGTCTTTTATCTTCAGGCGGTCAAGGAGGATGTCCTTTACGAAATTCTCCGCACTTACCTTTGAGAGTTCACGGGTGAAGTCAAGGCAGATAACCGCGTCAATCCCAGTGGATCCAAGCATCTTGAATCTTCGTTCCAGCGGGAAAATGAGGGAAACCTCCTTTCTGCCGAGAACTTTCTGTGGATGAGGGCTAAAAGTAATCACGCAGGAACGCGTGGAATTTTTCTCCGAGTGGCGTTTTGCGGCGTCTATTATCTTTTTGTGTCCGAGATGAATGCCGTCAAAATTTCCAATACCCGCCGAAGTCTCGAAATCCAGGGGCTGCTTGGGATCAACGATAATTTTCATGTTTTCTGAAAACCGATACCGTAAAAAATAAACACCCGCTGGAAGCGGGAGAGGAAAGAATGCAATACTACCACATAATACTTATTAGATTACATTCAGTTCTGCCAATTTTCAAAAGTAATTTCTCCAATAAAAGCTGAATGAGAAAGAAGATTCTTCTTGTTTAATAAAGACACTATCTTTATATGACTGCTGGTTTAGAAACCCCCTTGTCAAACCAGCCGGAAACCCTTCCTACCTTCTCCAGAAAGACGGCATCAGGAGCACCAGAACCGTGTAGAGTTCAAGCCTCCCTATTATCATGGCCAGCGAGAGAATGATTTTCGTAAGCGACCCAAGATGAGAGTAATGGCTTGTCGGACCGACCTCGTCAAAAGCGGGTCCGACGTTGGTTATGGACGCGACTGCGGCCGAGACGGCGGATTCCAGGGATATGTCCTCAAGCATAAGAACCACGAGAGCAACGAAACCGCAAAGGAAAATGTAAAGGATAAAGAAGCTCGTTATGCTTGAGACCGCCTTCTCGCTTATGCTCTTTCCCTCTATGGTTATGGGAGAAACCACGTTCGGATAAACGAGTCTTCGTATCTCTCTGTGAGCTTTCTTGAAAAGCACCATGATTCTCAGCCCCTTTACCGACCCGGAAGTCGACCCTGCGCACGCGCCGAAGAACATCAGCATGAAAAGCACCCATTTCACAAAAGCCGGCCATGCGTCAAAATCCGTGGTGGTAAATCCGGTTGTTGTGATAATCGAAACCACCTGAAAAGAAGCGTAGCGCAGGGACTCGGAGAAGGTTCCGTAAACACCGGTCTGGATGAGTTCTAGAGCAATAAACATCGTCGCGGCAATGACGAAAAAGAGATAGAACCGAAACTCTGAGTTCCTCAGAAGCCTCCCGGGCTTTCCGGTGAAAAAGTAGAAATGAAGCACAAAGCTAGTTCCGCCTAGGAACATGAAAAACGTGATCAGCCCCTGTATGTAGACGCTGTCATAAGCCCCTATGCTTGCGTCCCTGCAGGAAAAACCCCCAGTTGAGAGCGTACTGAAAGAATGCGTCAGGGCATCGAAAAAACTCATTCCGCCAAAAATAAGGAGCACCGCCAGCACACCCGTAAGAGCTATGTATACAATCCAGAGCTTCTTGGCAGTCTCGGCGATCTTCGGTGCGAATTTCTCCGTCGTCGGTCCAGTGGTCTCAAGTCCCATTAGCTGCGCCCCGCCGACAAAAAGCCTGGGGAAAATTGCGATTCCCAAGACTATTATTCCCATGCCACCAAGCCACTGAGTAAAGTTCCTCCAGAAAAGAATTCCCTTGGGAAGCCCCTCTATGGATACAAGGGCGGTGGCTCCGGTGGTGGTAAAACCCGCAGTCGATTCGAAAAGCGCATCAACCGGACTGGCGAACACCCCGTACATATAATAGGGAATAGCGCCGAAAACGCTCGCAAGCACCCAGCAAAGCGCCGCGATCAGAAAACCTTCTCTTCTTCGTATCTCAGTCGGGGCTTCGGAAATGCGGCAAATGACCATAAGAGAAAGACCCGCAATTGATGTTAGAAGCGCCGAGATCAGGAATGCAGAAAGATCGTCCTCGGGGTAAAACAGCGTACAGACTGCCGGCACGAGCATCAGCAGCCCGAGATACATCACGAACTTTCCCGTGACCTGAAAACAGAACTTAACGTTCACGAAACCAGTATCTCTTCAACCTTTTTTATGGCGGCAGGCAGGGAAAACACCACCAGACGGTCTCCGACCTGCGCGACGAAATCCCCTCCAGGGAATATCGGTTTCCCGTCCCTTATGCAGACGCCTATAACGGAATCGTGGGGCATTTTGCACTCAGACAGGGGTGTCCCGAGGATCTTGGTATGTTCGGTCACGTCGAACTCAAGAACCTCTCCCGCTCCCTCGTAAAGAAGCGATACGTTAGCCTCTCCGCCGAGATGAAGAGAGTTCAGAATGGCATTTGCCACGGCCATGTTTACGCTTATTGCCCTGTCAATTCCGATCGCTTCGAGCACTTCCACGTAATCGGGATTCGAATAAAGCACCGTGCAGCGGTCAATACCGAGATTTTTCGCAAGAAGCGCACTGAGCACGTTGTTTTCATCATCGCCGGTAAGCGCAAGCAGATAATCGCTCTTTTCAACACCGGCTTCCTTCAGTATCTCGAGGTCGGTTCCGTCACCTTCAAACACCATCACGCCGACAAGTTCCTCGGCGGCAGCCCTGGCCCTGTCATGATCGCTTTCAATGAGCCTTACGGAAAGCCCATTAGCGTGAAGCGCGGAAGCCACTTCACACCCTACCCTGCCTGCGCCGACTATGATAACGGAATGGACCTTCTGGATTCTCAAGTTAAAAAGCTTCTTGAGCTTCTCAAGCGCCGAAGGAACCCCGAGAGCGAAGACAAAATCTCCCGGGCGAAGTTCCGTATCTCCCCGCGGAATGGTTATCCTGTGCTCCCTCTGCAACCCGACGAAAGTCCAGTTCCTTGGGCTGCTGACGAAATTCCTGAGCTTCTCGTTTATTATGGGCACCCCTTCATGCACCCGGAGCTTGAGAAGCTCTATCTGTCCGCTCGCGAAAAATTCCACCCTTCCCGCGAAAGGAGCGCTTATAAGCGCGCTTATCTTCTCCGAGATTATGCCGCTTGAACTTACTACCGAGATGTTCGAGTTATCTATGACCCCCGCGTATTCGGTATACTTCGCGTCTTTTACCGCGGCGACGATTTTCTCAACTCCGAGGCATGAGCGATAAACGAAGCAAGTATATTCGTTCTGTCATCCCCGGTAACCGCAAGAACTATATCGGCCTTTTCCATCTCCGCCTGTCTTAGAACGACGGGATCGTCCCCGTCCCCCTCAATGGCCAGGACATCCTGAGTCTCCTTGGCCTTGGCTATAAGCTCGGCGTCTTTTTCGACGACCACGACCTCCTGGTTCTTGCAAAGCTCCTTTGAGAGGAAGTTCCCTACCTGCCCCAGACCTATTATCAGAATTCTCTGCATAGCAGCAAGCTAGACCCGCACCTGTTTTCCGAGGACGCTGCCGGAAAGCTGAAAAAGTCTTACCCCGAAGACGACCACGAGCAGCAAAGCCGCAAGCTGCGCCTGGGAAAGACCCTCTATGAAGCTCGGGGTAGTCTCCCTTATGAATTCAATCAAGAACCTCTGAGTGCCAAGAATCACGAATCCCACGGCCGAGACAAAGCCCGTGGGACGGTTTTCATTTCTTATTTTCCAGAGAAAGGCGAAAAGCAAGATCATAAACAGCGTATCGTAAAGCTGAGTGGGATGAACGTTCACGGCTCTCTGGGAAAAGGTGATCGCCCAGGGAAGAGAACACACGGTTCCGTAATCGCAGCCGTTGAGAAAACACCCTATCCTTCCGACCCCGTGACCAAGAATGAGAGCGGGGCACACGAGATCTAGCAGAACCTGAAAATCCGCTTTTCTTATCCTGGAAACAATCCACAGAGCGCAGAAGATCCCGACGAGTCCGCCCACCGATGAATATCCCGATAGGAAGTAACGCACCGGGTTAGCGAGAAACTCGGTTAAAGTGGCGTTCTGGTATAAAAAAAGTATCTTGGCTCCCACGAGCCCGGCGATAAAGCACGCAAGCAGCAGGGTCGCGGGAAGGGACGGGTCCATCTTCCTGCGGGTTACATCCGCGGATACCACCCAGTAAGCGACCAGATATCCGAGCGCGAGAAACACCGAATACGAATAGATGACCAGACCTCCGCCGAGGTCTAAAAGTACCGGGTACATATGGCGTCTCCCCGGACTACTCTTCTTTTAGAAGAGAATCCACGTTTAACATAGGTACCATGCCGCTACCCGAGAATTTGGGAAGGGTACCGTCCCACCTCTCCGCGATTCGAAGCTGAATGATCTGCGGATTGCTTCGAAGCGCCTTGGCTTCCCTTTCAATCGCCTCGGCTCTTGCCTTGGACGACACTTCTATCTCGAAAGCCTGGGCGCTTGCGGCAAGCTTTTTCTCCTCAGCGGCGGCTTCCGCCTGGGTCACCCTTCTTATTTTCTCGTTTAGAGCCTGAAGCGCTTCCTGCTCCGCCTTTACCTTGAGTTCAATCGCCTTGTTGAACTCCTCGGAGAAATCAAAATCGGTTATGGCTACGTTGGCTATTCTGAGAGCATTGGGAGAAATTTCCTTGTCGCGCAGAGTAATTGATATGAAAGTGTTTATGGCCTCCTGTATTTCGACCTTTACTTCGGCTCTTTTGGTAACCAGCTCTTCGGCGGTGTACTTGGCCGTAATGGCCTTTACAGACTCCTGTATTGCGGGCTCTATGAGAGTCAGGGATACGGTACTTCTTTTCCCTATCTTCTGATATATAAGAGGAGCAAGCTCTCCCGTAATGGAATACTGGAGAGTAACCTGGGTCTGTACCGTCTGGAGGTCTTTGGAAGCGGAGACAGCCTTGGCAGTCGCCGCAGTAAGACGGATATCGATCTGTTCAACCTTATCCATGAAAGGTTTTTTCATATGGAATCCCTCGGGAAGCGCCTTGGGCTGCACGGCACCAAGGGTCCGCACGACCCCGACATGCCCGCTTTCAACTATTACGAAAACTCCCGTCACCAGAAAAAACAGCAGAATAAAAATTATCGGATAAAAAATATTAAGTTTGGGCAACTGTCGCCTCACTTTCATAACAATACCTCCGTCACATAGTACGTGCTCATAACATTATAATAAGAGTTATCTGAAAACATAGACCCATAAAAAAGTTGCGGGTCGGCGGATTCACCGCAGCGTCTCCCTCGCGTCCTTTATGAAAAGACGTGGTTCCCTCCGCCCGTTTCGCACGTTGAAGCGCAGGGCGAAAACCAGATCCGTTTTTTCGGGAAGACGCTTTTGGGAAGCGTAAAACCAGATGCAACTGAACTCAGAACCGTTTTTCCTAACCCTAAACCGGAGATGCTGGTTCTTAAGCAGATTCTGATCCACCACACTAACGGCTTCCGAGAGAAAAAGCGGCTCGGGATTTCCTTCTCCGAAAGGCGAGAGGCTTTCAATCTCACAGACAAGAGCGTCGTCTATTGAAGTCAGTTCGATCTCGGAGTCTATATCAAGCTTGCTCTCAGGCTTCTGACCGCTTTTTCGAAGCTCTTCTGAGAACTTCTCCCTGAAAAGACCGATTTTCTCCTCAAGAATGGTTACTCCGGCCGCGTAGGCGTGCCCCCCGAACTCCACGAGAAGATCTTCGCACTTTGAGAGCACGGAGAAAATATTGATTCCCCCGAAGGACCTTCCGCTTCCCCTGCCCACGCCGTTTTCGTCAACCGAAATCAAAAAAGCGGGTTTTCCGTAAGATCCGGCCAGAGAAGATGCCACGATGCCCACGACGCCTCTGTGCCATTTCCGGGATGAGAGAACAAGCGAATTGCTCTTTTCGTTCCCGGACACGGACTCTACCATACGGGTCGCGTCCCGAAGTATCCCCCCTTCAATCTTGCGGCGCTCGGAGTTGCGCTCGTCAAGCAATTTCGCAAGCGAAAAAGCGTCTTCCGGGCTGTCAGAGAGCAGAAGCTCAACCGCCTTGCCCGCGGAATCAAGCCTCCCCGCCGCGTTTATCCTGGGACCGAGACGGAAACCGAGATCAAATATCTCGATACCGTCGCCTATGCCGCTTACTTGCTTAAGAGCCCGCAGGCCCTGACGCCTGGGATTTCGCATTCTTTTAAGACCTTCTTTCAGCATGATCCTGTTCACGTTCTCAACCGGAACGCGGTCAGAAACCGTTCCAAGTGAAACCAGATCTAGAAAATCCCCCATATTGGGTTCCGCTGTGGTTTCGAAAAATCCCTCCTCCCTGAGCGTTCTTCTGAGCGCAAGGGCAAGGTTAAACGCCACTCCGACGCCCGAGACTTCCTTTCCCGGGTACCGGCAGTCCGCCTGGCGGGGATTAAGAACGGCGACGGCCTCGGGCAACTGTCCGCAGAAGCTGTGATGGTCCGTAACTATGAAGTCCATCCCCAGCGTCTTTGCCTCCGCCACCTCGTCTGTGGCCGTGATTCCGCAGTCAACAGAGATTACGAGTGTCACCTGCTTCTGTCTGAGGCTGCGAAGCGCCTGGGAGTTTACGCCGTAGCCTTCGGTAAACCTGTCGGGAATGTAGTACGTGACGTCGCAGCCTAGAGACCTCAGAAAACCCGTCAGAAGAGAGGTCGCCGTAACACCGTCAACGTCGTAGTCTCCGTAGACAGCAACCTTCTCTTTTTCGTAAACGCACCTGCAAATGCGCTTGACCGCCTCTTCCATGCCTTTCATCAGGAAGGGAGAGGGCAGATCCGACAGGGATGCGGAGAGAAAGGCTTCGGCGTCCTCGGCGGAATTTATTCCCCTGTTCACCAGAAGCCCCGCGGTTAGCGGAAGAATTCCGAGCTTTGCCGAAATCTTCTCAACCGGCCCCTTGGCGGGTCTTGCGACTACCCATTTTCTTTTCTTCATAAGAATTCCGCGGGAAAAAACTCAGGAAGAGAGGTCTTTTTCCCTCAGATGTTCAACCAGGCCCAAAAGCCCCAGGTAATAACTGCGGGCCCCGAAACCAGACACGACGCCGAGCGATACTCCCGAGACAAACGATTTCTGCCTGAAGTCCTCCCTCTTGTATATATTGGAAATGTGAACTTCCACAACAGGCATTCCGGTTGAGAGTATGGCATCCCTTATGGCAACGCTTGTATGAGTATAGGCGCCGGGGTTTATGATTATTCCGTCAAACTTACCGTAGGCGTCCTGTATGGCGGTTACTATCTCTCCTTCCGAATTCGACTGAAAGAAGGAAAGCCGGACATCCTCGCCTAAGGTCTCGGTGTTCGAAGAAAGAAAAGACTGAATGTCAGAGAGGGTAAGGCTTCCGTAAATCTCAGGTTCCCTCTTCCCCAGCATGTTGAGATTCGGACCGTTGATAACGATTATTTCCATGGGACAAAGTACCGGGAGTAATGATAATTAAAAGGCTGAAAAAAACCAGACGAGGGCGCTACTTGCCGAGAAGAGCCTTTATCTCTTCTCGTTTGTTTCTGTAAACCGGGTTTTCGGGTTCCATCTCGCAGAGAACTTCAACTATCCCCAGAGCGTCTTCGTAAAGTCCCTGGGAAACGTAGAGATTAAGCATCGTGTCCGTCTCGAAGACTCCGGCTTGCGGTTTGCTCTTCTCCTCCGGCTCTGGGGAAGGCTCTTCAGGTTTCCTAGTATCATCCCTCCGGCGCCATGGATCCGGAACTGGCGACAGGGCGACTCTGAAGGCGTCGGCTTTTCTGCCCGCGCTTTTGTATATATGTATCAACAGGTCTGAAGCCTGAGTGTTCCGGTGATCCAGAGAAAGCGCTTTTTTGAGTTCATCCTCAGCAGCAGCGGCATTCCAGCACATAAGATGCACCCTGGCCAGAATAAGTCTCGCCCGGCTGCTATCACCTTTTTTCTCCGTAAAATCGGAAACCGCCCGTCTCGCCCTAGTTACTTCCCCAAGCGCAAGACAAACCTCCGCCAGCGCAAGAAGCGAGTCGGAATCGGGAAACATCTCCAAGGTATATTCGTATTTTTCCCTGAGCGCCTCAAGCGCTTGCTGACTCAGGGTCTTAAGTTCATCCATAAGCCTTGTTGCTTTTGCTAACGATGGTGACAGCCGCGTCTTTTCTAAGCCCGCATTGAGTACATCACTTAATGCGGAAACTGAATCGGCATCCTTGACCCGCCTTACCAAGAATACCGCAATGCCGGGAGGCGAACAAGAAGACCGGGCAAGACGCCTCCCGGCCCCGCATCACCCTTTTTTCATGAAAGAGAACATCTCCACTTCTTTTATCCCAATGAGCCTGGCAAGAAGGAAGTAGAGTATAACGCCAACACCAACCGAGGCAGCCATAACCAGCGCCTTGTCAAGAGAAAAACCGGTTTCGCTCCAAGGAGAAAAACCAGCGACGGCGCTTACCGCAAAACCCATGACTACAGCGATCGCGAGAATCCTGAGTGAAAAGAGGAGAATGTCGCGGGAGAGAAAACGTCCAAGCCGCCCGTTAAGCAGGATGACCAGCAGAACGAAGTTCACCACCGAAGAAATCGAACTCGCAAGCGCAAGACCCAAGTGGTCAAGCGAAAACACGAATCCGAGAACGAATCCGCAAACCGCGTTCAGCAGAAAGCAGAAAAACGCCACCTTGACCGGCGTTCTTGTATCCTGAAGGGCAAAGAAAGCAGGCACGGTGATGCGAATTCCTCCCACGGCGAAAAGTCCGAGGCCGTAGCCCAGAATGGCCTGGGAAGTGTTTATGACCGCCACGTAATCAAACTCGCCATGCTGGTAAAGAAAGTTGCAGAGGGGAACCCTCAAGGCCACTATCCCGACCATTGCGGGCACCATTATAAACAGCATGCGCCTGAGCGAGCGGAGGTATTCGGCACCGAAGGCCCCATGATCCCCCCTTGCCGCATGACCCGAAAGCGCAGGAAGCATGACAGTCGCCAGGGAAACGGCCACCACCCCGAGAGGAAACTCTATTATTCTCTCCGCGAAATAGAGATAGGAGACGGTTCCCTCGGACATAAAAGACGCGTACTGGGTGTTTACGAGTATATTGAGGTTGTAGACGGCTATTCCGAAAAGCTGGGGGAACATGAGCACCGCGAGTCTCCTGACTGCGGGGTGGTTAAGGGTCTTCGTAAAGCCGAACATGAATTTTTTCTCGCGAAGATAAAACAGGTGTAGCAGCAGCTGCATCACCCCTCCACCGAGGACCCCGAAGCAGAGAGAAACGATAGGCACCTCAAGTTCTTTGTAAAGAAACAGGGCGCTTGCTATTATGCACAGGTTGAAAAGAACCGGAGAAAAAGCTGGAGCGAAAAAATGCCTTACGGAGTTAAGAACCCCCATCGCCAGGGCCGTTAGAGATATTAAAAGCACGTAGGGAAAGATAAGCCTGTTAAGATAGACCGCCAGATCGAAAGTCTTCTGATCGAATCCGTAGGCGAAAAGCTTCACAAGCCAGGGGGAAAAAACCACTCCCAGCACCACCACGAAAACAAGAATGATGAGAAGCACGGTAAACGCGGAACGCAGGGCGTCCTTCGCTCCCCGCCTGTCCCCCGATTCAAGATACTCCGAGAATATGGGCACGAAAATCGCCGCCAGAGATCCTTCGGCGAAAAGGCGGCGCAGCAGGTTTGGGATGCGGAACGCGACATAGAAGGCATCGGTCTGGAAGCCCGCTCCGAAAAGCGCTGCCACCACAACGTCTCTCAGGTATCCGACGATCCTGCTCAGAAGGGTAAGGAAACCTACAAGCCCCCATTTGCGCTTATGATCTTCTCTTGTTTCCATGAGAATCCTAGCCCTCCGGCGAACCATCGCCTTGGGGAGGGTCGATAAACTCAAACTCTATTTCCCCTCTCAGCGCTTCAAGCACCCCCCGTGTTTCCGAAGCAAGTCCAGGGGTAGTAATCACCTTGACTATCATCTCTTGGGGCACCTCGGTCCTCACCCACATCAGGTGCCCGTAGGTGCCGAGTATTGCCTGCAAAAGAACATTTGAACTTTTATCCGCAAGTTTTATAAAAAAAACAGACATTTTTCCTCAGGCGAAGCAGACTGAATCTCACCCCCCTAGAACCACGGGTCTTAAGGTGAGAGTATATACAAAATAAGCGAACAAGTGGAATCCCGGACCCAACAGATAGTATTTTCTCTTAAATCTCGCCCAAGCAGCCTCCATTATTAAAGTAACATCTAGTTTTAGATTCCTACCGCACGCACGCTGAAAAGATTAACTATTTCAAAATGTTACTTGACTTTTTGCTTGTTTTTTTATAATTTATGAATTGGCATGAGAGGGATATGTTTTGGCATACAATGGCAGAAGGTAGCATAAAATGTTCAGAGGAAGATACGAACACACTATGACCAAGACCGGAAGGGTCAGCATTCCTTCAAAGTTCAGGGAGACCTGCAGAAAGAAATACTCCGACGAGACCTTCGTAATCACGAACTTTGACCGCTACCTCATCGCCTACCCCATGAGAGAATGGAACGAGCTTGAAAAGAAGCTCTCAAAGATCTCCATAACCGACAGTGAGGTGACGTCCTCAATACGATATCTCATGGGAAACGCGGTCGACTGCCCCGTAGACAACCAGGGAAGAGTGCTGATTCCCCAGTCGCTGCGTTCATACGCCGCCATTGAGACGGAAGTCGTTCTGGTCGGCATGCTGAAAAAAATAGAGGTCTGGTCAAAAGAGATCTGGGAGAAGGAAAACGGCTCCGGAGCATTCGACAACTTCATACAGAGTAGGGAGGTGCTCGCCGGATATGGACTCTGAGAAGATGAAAGCCGCGGACGTAAGCTCAGAACCGCAGGAACAGTTCCACTCTCCGGTAATGGCAAGAGAAGTGGTTGAGTACCTTGACCTGCCGGAGGGCGCCGTCATTGTCGACGCAACCGTGGGTCTCGGCGGACACTCCGAGCAGATTCTCAAGGAATACCCTTCAATATCGAAGCTGATAGGAATGGACGTTGATCAGGCCGCGATCTCTCTTGCAAGAGGCAGGCTTTCCGCAAACGCAGAAAAAGTGGAGACGGTAAACAGGAATTTCATACACATAAAGAACACGGTCAACTCCATGGGGATAGAGTACGTGGACGGGATCGTCGCCGACCTGGGAATTTCCTCCTTCCAGCTTGAGCGAAGCGGCAAGGGATTCAGTTTCAAGAAAAACGAGTTTCTCGACATGAGAATGGACGCGGGTCTTCAGTTCTCCGCCTACGATCTTGTAAACGAAATGAAAAGCGAGGAACTCGAATACATACTCAGCAAATACGGTGAGGAGAAATTTTCTCGGAGAATCGCAAACTCGATAGTGAAAAGCAGGGCCAAAAAATCCATACAGACTTCCTTTGAACTGGCCTCGATAATATCAAACTCGATCCCGAAAAAATTTCACCCCAAAAAAACGCATCCCGCGACCAAGACTTTTCAGGCGCTTCGGATCTCGATTAACAACGAACTCGACAACCTGGCGATCTTTATTGAAGAGGCCGTAAAAATTCTCAATACGGGAGCGAGGCTGGTGATAATCTCTTTCCACTCGCTTGAGGACAGAATAGTTAAAAACATGTTCAGAAAACTTGATTCTCCCTGTGTTTGTCCTCCGGATCTTCCCATATGCGCATGCGGAAGGGTTCAGCAGATAAGAAGGGTGACCCGCTCGGTCGTAAGACCAAGAAAAAGCGAGCTGGTGGAAAATCCCAGGGCGAGAAGTTCAAAAATGAGAGTAGCAGAGGGGGTATAACCGCAAATGAGAAGAAAACTTGCCGGAAGGAGAAAAAGAGAGAAAAGGTCTTCCTTGCACACCGCGATTATCCTCGGAGTCCTGTTTGTAACGGCTATTTGCTTTCTGCGCGTCAAGATCGAATACACAAGAACCGGTTACGAAATCTCAAGAAACAAAGAAACTGAAAAGGAACTTATAAAAGAAGGTCAGATTCTTAACTACGAGCTCTCGAAGCTCAAGTCCCCCGAATTCCTGGAACCTGTGGCGAAGAAAATGGGATTCAGGTTCGCCACTTATAAGGACGTCGTTTTCGTTGAAGAGGTAGTGCTTGCTGGAAGGGCAGAATGAAGAACTCAAAGAAGGGTAGATGGAAATTCTATTTTACCACGATTTTCATTGCCGGCCTCTTTGTGGCTCTGGGCTACAGGTCCTTTGAGCTCCAGGTTCTCCAGAGCGACAAGTTCTCCGCAGGCGCGAAAAAACAGCACAGCAGGGTTTATAAAATGCCTCCGGTACGGGGAACCCTGTACGACCGGAATAAAAAGCCTCTGGCCACAAGCGTATGGGCGACTTCAATCTATCTGAACCCCAAGGAAGTAAAGGACCCGAACAAACTCGCACGGGCAATATCGAAACCGCTCGGCATGTCCCGCAAGAAGGTGCTCGGCCTTGCGCGCTCCGGTAAGCCCTTCGTATGGATCAAGCGGGGTGAGGATCGCGAGACTGCAAAAAAGATAAAGGCCCTGGGTTTTTCCGGGGTCGGCTTCGCCGAAGAACCGAAAAGAATCTATCCCAACGGTTCCCTGCTCGGACAGGCGCTTGGATTCACCAACATCGATCTTAAAGGAGTGGAGGGCCTTGAATACGGCTTTGAAAAGACGCTTGCCGGCAAACCCGCCACGGCGAGAATCAGAACCGATGGCAGGGGAAATCGCATATCCGACGCCCTGCTTAACGCAAAAGAGCAGTCAACGAAGGGAAAAGACGTGCTGCTTACAGTGGATTCCAATATACAGCACATAACAGAAACCGCCCTTGAGAAGGGTATAAAAGAAATGAAAGCGGATAGGGGAGCCGCCCTCCTGATAAATCCTCAAACTGGTGAGATACTCTCCATGGCCTCCTATCCGTTTTTTGATCCGAACCGTTTCGGCGAGTTCTCCCAGAAGACGAGAAAAAACCTTCCCGTATGGATGTCCTTTGAACCCGGCTCGACGCTCAAGGTGTTTTTGGCCGCGACGCTGCTTGAAGAAAAAATGGGGGATGAGAATACCGAATATGACTGTGAGAACGGAAAGCAGAGAGTAGGCCCCAAAGTAATAAAAGACGTGCACGGCCACGGAATTCTGACGGTTTCCGAGACCATAACGTATTCAAGCAACATATGCGCCTGGAAAATGGGAAAGACTCTGGGAAAGAAAAAACTTCACGATTCGCTCAGGAATTTCGGTTTCGGAAAGACGGTTGGAGTGGATCTTCCCGGGGAAGCCAGCGGAAGAATACAGAACCTCAGAAAATGGGGAGATATAGAACTGGCGACCATATCGTTCGGGCAGGGAATATCGGTAACGGCTATCCAGATGGCGGCCGCGCTCTCCAGCATCGCAAACGGCGGATACCTTATGAAGCCTTACATCGTGAAGAAAATCGTCTCACCGGACGGAAAAGTTCTCCTGCAGAAAAACCCGGAGGTGCTCAAAAGAGTCGTTTCCTACGATACGGCATCCAAGGTCACCGAAATTCTTGAACAGGTGGTGGAGAACGGCACGGGCAAAAATGCCAGGATCTCCGGCTACAGAGTCGCCGGAAAAACAGGCACCGCGCAAATGCCTAATCCAGAAACCGGCACTTATTACAAAAACAGATATCTTTCGTCGTTCATCGGATTCGCTCCCGCTGATGACCCGCGTCTGGCCCTCGTTGTAATTGTTGAGAACCCCAAGAAACACACTTACGGAGGAATGGTCGCGGCACCCATTTTCAAGTCCATAACCGAAAAAGTCCTGTTTTACATGCGCATACCTCCACGCGAGGAAAAGTTTGAGGAAACAGTTATGCCGGACATGGTAAACAAAAGCGCGCGAGCCGTAATGAAGTGGGCGGAGAGGGAGGAGGTCTCGGTCAAGTTCATAGGAAGCGGTTACGTGGTCAGCCAGTACCCGCCCTCGGGAAAAAAGATAAGAAGGGGAACAGACTGCACTTTTACCCTTAAGCAGAACATATGAGATTGGCAGATGTTCTGAAAAACGCAGGAATCGAAACGTTAACTGGATCGCAGAATCCGGGAGATACGGAAATTACAGGAATAACTCTCAACTCGCAGAACGTGGAACCAGGTTCCCTTTTTATTGCCATCAAGGGCAAAGCTGCCGACGGGCACACGTATGCCGCCTCCGCGGTAAAAAAAGGAGCGGCGGCACTTCTGGTCGAGGAAGTCTCCGAAGAAATACGGGGTCTTGGGATTCCCGTAGCGAAAACAGCTGACTCAAGGACCGCGGCCTCCATAGTTGCCTCCAATTTCCACGACCACCCTTCCCTCTCAATGAAGGTCGTGGGCGTGACGGGGACCAACGGAAAAACCACGGTGTCTCACATGATCGAAGCCGGCTGGGAGGCCGAGGGGATAAACACGGGGCTTTTGGGAACCATAGAGAACAGATACATGGGAAGAGGCGAAGCCGCATCCCTTACTACGCCCGACCCAATCGCTTTCATGAGCATGCTGCGCGAAATGAAAGATGCCGGAGTGACGAACGTCACGCTCGAGGTATCCTCGCATGCTCTTGACCTAAAAAGGGTCGACGGATGTCATTTCGACGCGGCGATATTCACGAACCTCACCCAGGATCACCTGGACTATCACCAGACGCTTGAAGATTACTTCAGGGCCAAAGAAAGGCTTTTCTCGGAAATTCTCGAGAAAAGCGCGAAAAAAGAAGTGTTCTCGATAATAAACGCGGACGATCCTTTCGCAAACAGGATATCCGTCCCGAAAAAAGGTCAGAAAATAACGTTTTCTACGAAAAAAAAAGACTCTGTTGTATTCGCGGAGAATTTCACGCTTGATTCGGGAGGCATAAAGGCCACGCTGGCCACCCCGTGGGGCAAGGTGGAACTTGACTCAAAACTCATGGGGAAACACAACCTCTATAACATGATGGCGGCAACCGGAACGCTCCTCTCTCTCGGTTCGTCCCCCAGGACAACCGGGAGAGCGCTGAGTGAACTCACGCGGATACCGGGAAGACTCGAGAAAATCGAAAACACTTCGGGGATAGATGTTTTCGTGGACTACGCTCACACTCCCGACGCGCTTGAGAACGTGCTCGAGTGCCTCAAACCCTTCTGTGCGCAAAGACTCATTACCCTGGTGGGTTGCGGGGGGGACAGGGACAGGAAAAAACGACCCCTCATGGCCGCGGTAGGACGCAGATATTCAGACATGCTGATAATAACCTCGGATAACCCCAGAACGGAAGACCCGGAAGGGATAATAGCGGACATGACCGAGGGGATAGAACCCCGGGACCCAGAGGTAGTTGTAATAGCCGACAGGGAAGAAGCGATAAAACACGCCGTGAACAAGGCCGGAGGCGGAGACACGATCCTCATAGCGGGAAAGGGGCACGAGGACTACCAGATAATCGGTACCGAGAAAATTCATTTTGACGACAGAGAAATCGCGGAAAAATACCTTGAAGCCAAGGGCAGGAGATGACTTTGAGATTCAGCCTTGATTTTCTGCTAGATTCCACGGGAGGCAGTCTCGTCGGCGGCAAGATGCCGATCGGAGCTTCGGGGGTTTCCATCGATTCGAGGAAGATAAAGAGAGACCAGCTTTTCGTCGCCATAGAGGGGCCCAATTTTGACGGGCACGATTACGTCGCCGAAGCCTTTGAAAAGGGTTCCGTGGGAGCGATAGTGGAAAAACACCCGCAAATACGGAACGCCAGGCATAGCTGCGGCGCGATAATAAAGGTCGAATCCACGCAGAAAGCCCTCCTTGAGATGTCAAGACACTGGAGAAATTCGTTCCCCGACTTAAAAGTCGCCGCCATTACGGGTTCTAACGGAAAAACCACGACCAAGAACATGACTCACAGCATACTGTCGGTATCAGGCAACGTGCTCAGCACCTACGGCAACCTCAACAATCATATAGGTCTTCCGCTCAGCCTGCTGAAACTGGAGAAAGAGCACGACTTCTGCGTGCTTGAGATGGGAATGAACTCTTTCGGGGAGATAAGAACCCTCGCGGATGTGGCCTCGCCCGATGTGGGAACGATCACAACCGTAGGCAAAGCCCACCTGGAAGAGATGAAAGACCTTGGGGGAGTCGCGAGAGCGAAGGGAGAGCTGGTTGAGAATTTCGGAGAGGAAAACATTTTCTGCGTAAATATTGACGATCCCTGGGTGGCGAAGATAGCCGACCGCGCGCGCTGCCAGAAGATCACGTATGGAATCGCCTCCCGGGAGGCTTTCATAAGGGCAGCCGATATCAGCCATGAGGGAATGGAATCCGTCGAATTCACGATACATATCGGCAAGCAGTCGGCCAGAACAAGGATAAAGGGAATAGGCGCTCACAACGTTTCAAACGCCCTTTCCGCATCCGCTCTCGGGTATTCGCTCGGATGCGGAATGAACGAGATACTGGCCGGTCTTGAAAAATATGTTCCCTCCGCCATGCGCCTTGAAGTTCTCCGCACCCCGTTTGGCTTCAGAATCATAAACGACGCGTATAACGCGAATCCCGACTCAATGCGCGCGGCGCTTGACGAACTTGCCGGCCACCGCCTCGGCAAAACAAAAGCCGTAGCGGTCCTAGGCGACATGCTGGAGCTCGGAGAAAGCAGCGAGAGGGAGCACGAGCTGATCGGGGAGCATATCTCGCAGCTCGGGCTGGACATGGTGGTGGCCATGGGAGAATTCTCCCGGTCACTCGTATCGGCGGTACGGGGACAAACGGCGTGTCACATGGCGAAGAGTCCGCAGGAGGCGGCGGCCCTGCTTCTTGAGGTGTGCGGAGAGGATGACGTAGTGCTTGTGAAAGGGTCGCGGGGAATGAAGATGGAAACGGTGATACAGACGCTTTACAAAAAATAAGCCATGCTCCACTTTCTGCATTTTTTTAAAGACGATTTTATTTTTCTAAACGTTTTTAAGTACATAACGTTCCGTTCTTTCGGGGCCGGATTGACTTCGTTTCTCCTCTGCGTTTTCCTCGGAAAAAAGCTGATCGACCTCCTTAAAGCGGCCCAGTTCCAAGAGACCATACGTAAAGACGGACCCAGCAGCCACGGCGCAAAGGCCGGCACTCCCACGATGGGAGGAATATTCATCGTAATGGCCATAATCATCTCGTCTCTTCTCTGGACAAACTTCCTGGTAGACAAGGTAATGCTCGTGCTTCTGTTCACGGCAAGCTTCGCAGTCCTGGGATTTTTCGACGATTTTATAAAGATAAGAAGAGGAAAGGGAATAAGGGCAAGGGTAAAGTTTCTCTGCCAGACATTCATCGCGGCGACGTTCGTGATCATTCTCTGCATGAACGAAAGCGGAAGTTTCTCAATGTCTATGAGGGCCGGCGAAAGCGCGATGTACTCCTCGACCTCCGTAGTGTTTCCGTTCATAAAGCAGGCCGTTGTGGACCTCGGATATCTCTACATAGTTTTCGCCCTCCTGGTCACCGTAGGTTCTTCAAACGCAGTGAATCTTACCGACGGCCTTGACGGTCTGGCAATAGGTTCGATTGCCATAGTAACCACCACCTACATAGTTTTCGCTTATCTCGCCGGGAACCTGCAGTTTGCAAGCTACCTGCAGATCCCGCACGTACAGGGAGCCGGGGAAATTGCCGTTTTTCTCGCGGCGGTTGGGGGAGCCTGTCTCGGCTTTCTCTGGTATAACACCCATCCCGCCCAGGTCTTCATGGGAGACGTGGGTTCACTTTCGCTTGGAGCTGCCATAGGGTTCAGCGCTCTCGTTATAAAGCAGGAACTGCTCCTGATAGTGGCCGGGGGGGTCTTCTTCGTGGAAACACTTTCGGTGATAATCCAGGTGGTCTCATTCCGCTCTACCGGCAAGAGGGTTTTCAGAATGACGCCTCTTCATCACCATTTCGAACTTGCAGGATGGGCCGAATCCAAGATAGTGGTACGCTTCTGGATAATATGCGTGGTACTTTCTATTGTCGCTCTTTCAAGCCTGAAGATAAGGTGATCAGATGGAACTCGGAGAAAACAGATTCTTGGTTGTCGGTCTAGGGGTAACGGGAGTTGAAACCTCAAAATTTCTCCACTCCAAAGGAGTTCCGGTAAAGGCAACCGACTCAAGAGAGGCCCGGGAACTCGGACCCGTGGTGGAAGAACTCGCGGCGGGAGGCATGGAGATTCGCTGCGGGACACATTCGCCCGAGCTTTTCGAATGGGCCAACACGATAGTGCTGAGTCCCGGAGTAAGGTTCGACCTTCCCGAGATCAGAGACGCTCAGGGAGCCGGAAAAACGGTAATAAGCGAAATCGAGCTTGCGTGGAACTTCATATCAAAGCCGGTAATAGGCATAACGGGAACAAACGGAAAAACAACGACCACGTCTCTTCTCTCGGAAATTCTGAGGCGAAGCGGCCTGAAAATCTTTACGGGAGGAAACATAGGAACGCCCCTTATATCGGTAGCCGGAGAGGACGACGAATACGACTTTCTGCTGCTTGAACTCAGCAGTTTCCAGCTCCAGGGAATAAGGAACTTCACGCCGCACGTCGCGGTGATCCTCAACATATCGCCAAACCACCTGGATCACCACTCGAGCATGGAAGAGTACGAGGCGGCGAAACTCGGGCTTTTCGCAAACCAGACCGAAGATGACTGGGCCGTGTTCAACGCGGAAGACCCCGCGGCGCTTAAAGGCTCGGGCGGGTTCAGGGCGAAAAAAGTATCCTTCGGAACCCGAGAGGAGAAAACCGACGTTTACTGCAGGGAGGATGAAGTAGTGTTCGGCGAGCTGTCCTTCTGCCTTCGGAACTCGGCACTTATCGGAGAACACAACAAGGAAAACATAATGGCCGCGGTGGCGGTGGCAGGCATACTGGGCTGCGAGCGCGACCCCGTGCAGAAAAGCATAGACGAATTTCGCCCGCTTCCCCACAGAATGGAATTCGTGCTGACGGTAAAGGGAGTGAACGTGTACAACGACTCGAAATCCACAACCCCCTTCGCCACCCTGAGAGCAATTGAGAGCCTGCCCTCCCCGATCGTACTGGTTGCCGGGGGAAAGGACAAGGGAATAGACTACAACTGCCTGAAGGACGCCGTTGCAAGCAAGGTAAAAGCCCTGGTCTTCATAGGGGAGACGAAGGAAAAAATGCGCGCCCAGCTGGGCGGCCTGGCGCAGACTACGTGCGCGGAGTCTCTCGAAGAGGCGGCGCAAAGCGCTTTTGAACTGTCCGAAGCCGGAGACACTCTTCTGTTCTCCCCCGGATGCTCAAGCTTTGACATGTTCCGCTCATACGAGGAAAGGGGAAACCTGTTTAAGGAGATTGTGAGAGGTGTTTGACTTCAAAAACAGGGATTTCGACATATTGCTTCTCGGGCTCGTGCTTATAGTGGCGGGAATCGGCGTGGTGGCCGTATACAACTCAAGCTCCATATACTCGCTTGAGACCTATCACAACTCAATGCGTTTTCTTAAATTTCACGTCATATATCTCCTAGTGGGAATAGCGGCCATGGTTACATTGATGCACATGAAGCCGACTTTCCTGAGAAAGCTGGTCTACCCCGGTTACCTGCTCGGACTCGCCCTGCTCGTAGTCGTGCTTTTGCCCGAGATAGGAAAGGAAGTCGGCGGGGGGCGAAGGTGGATTTCGGTCTGGGGATTCTCGTTTCAGCCGTCTGAGTTCTGCAAGTACATGCTGGTCATCTACATGGCACACTTCCTGTTCAAGAAGGAGGACAAGATGGACAGCTTCTGGATCGGCATTTTTTCTCCCCTGCTCGCAGGCGGCGCCTATGTGGGACTTATCCTGGCCGGACCGGACCTTGGAACCTCTTTCATCGTTCTGGCGATCCTTTTCATAATGCTCTTTGTCGGAGGGGCAAAACTCCGGTATCTGCTCAGCATCGGAGCGGCAGCAGTGGGACTGCTCGTATTGGCCATCATCAACGAGGGCTACAGAATGGAGAGAATAATGTCGTTTCTTGACCCGTGGAAAGACCCTCTCGGCTCGGGATACCAGGCCGTCCAGTCGTTTATGGCTTTCGGTCTCGGCGGAATATACGGAAGCGGGCTCGGAAACAGTTCCCAGAAGCTGCTTTTCCTTCCCCAAGCCCACACCGATTTCATTTTCTCGATAATAGGCGAAGAATTCGGATTCATAGGGGTAATAACATTAATCGTGCTTTTCCTGATGATTTTGGCAAGATGCGTAAGGATATCAATGCGGGCGCAAGATCCTTTCTCAAGATACATGGTATTCGGTTTCACGGCGCTCATAACGCTCCAGGCGGCGCTTAACATGGGAGTGGCGGTCGGTCTTTTCCCGACTACTGGACTGACCCTGCCTCTTGTAAGCTACGGAGGAAGTTCTCTTGTATCGACGCTTGCGGCATTCGGAATCATACTGAGCGTCTCGAGGTTCAGCAGCAAGGAAACATGAAAGTGATAATAGCAGGAGGAGGAACAGGTGGACACGTTTTCCCCGCGATATCAATCGCGGAGGAAATACTTCGGAGAAACAGCGGAAACGAAGTTCTGTTCGTGGGGACCGAGCAGGGCATCGAAAAAAGGATTCTTCCCGAGAAGGGATACAGAGTCACATTCATAAACTCAAGAGGGATTGTAGGAAAAAGCTTTTTCCAGAAAGTAGGGGCGATAATATCGATACTCGGAGCGATGGTGAGTTCACTTAGGATACTCAGAGATTTCAGGCCTGACGCGGTGATAGGAGTCGGCGGATACGCGTCCGGACCTACCCTGCTGTGCGCGTCCATGAGTTCCATACCTACCGCTGTCTGCGAACAGAATTCGGTTCCCGGGCTCGCCAACAGAATCCTCTCGAGATTCGTCGGCAAAATATTCATAACTTTCGAAGAAAGCAAGGAGCATCTTCCGGCGGAAAAAACGGTGCTGACCGGAAATCCCATAAGGCGCGATCTCACTCGCGGCGCGGCGGAGAAAAAACCCCGGCAAAATGCCCCGCGAAACGTATTCGTACTCGGAGGAAGCCAGGGAGCGCGGAAACTGAACGAAATCGTTCCCCTGTCCCTGGGAAAGCTGGGTGAGCGGGTAAACGTGACCCATCAGACCGGGGAAGCGCAGATAGAGAGCGTTGGGGAAACCTACCGGCAACTCGGCATTTCGGCCGAGGTATTCGGATTTACAGACAACATGTCCCGGATCTACGAAAAAACGGATCTTGTGATCTGCAGGGCGGGGTCAGGAACCCTGTCCGAGATAACGGCGTTCGGTATACCGTCAATACTGGTTCCCCTTGCCTCGTCCACGCACGACCATCAGCTGAAAAACGCCAAGGCTCTCGAGTCAGAGGCGGCGGCAGTGGTGGTCGAGGAAAAAGAACTTTCGGTCGAAGGTCTTTGCGCGGTTATGGAGAAAACCCTTGAGCAGGCCACCCTGGGGCGCATGGCGGAGAACTCGAAGAAACTCGCGCGGCCCCACGCCGCCCGGGAAATAGTAAACGAAATTGAGCGGATAATCGGATAAGTCAATGTACGGGAAGATAAAAAAAGTCCATTTCATCGGCATAGGCGGCATAGGAATGAGCGGCATAGCGGAAGTGCTGATCAACATGGGTCTTGAGGTAAGCGGTTCCGACCTGGCGGACACCCAGACAACCCGCCGGCTGGCTTCCCTGGGAGCCGTCGTTCATGCGGGCCACAGCTCAGAGAACATAAAAGGAAGCGAGGTGGTCGTATACTCATCGGCAATCGGAGAGGACAATCCGGAGATGATCGCAGCCGCGGCGGCGAGGATTCCCCTCATACCCAGGGCGGAGATGCTGGCGGAACTGATGAGGCTCAAGTTCGGCATCGCCGTTGCCGGAAGCCATGGAAAAACCACCACGTCCTCCATGATAGCTTCGGTGCTTTCCCACTGCGGCGCGGACCCGACCATAGTGGTCGGCGGAAAACTGCGGACCATAGACTCAAACGCTCACCTGGGAACCGGCCGTTTCATGGTAGTGGAAGCCGACGAGAGCGACGGATCATTCGAAAAACTCTCCCCCGTCGTCACCGTGCTCACCAATATCGACAAGGAGCACCTTGATTACTACGGAAACATGGAAGCCCTTGAACTTGCCTTCTCTAACTTCCTGCACAAGATTCCCTTCTACGGACTTGCCGTAACATGCGCCGACTGTCCGAGAACCGCGAAGATAAGCAGGAAATTCAACAAAAAAATACTGACTTACGGAATCACCGCCCCGGCGGACCTCATGGCGGAGAATATACGTTTTTCACAACTGCGGACATCGTTTGAAGTAACCTACGGAGGCTACCTGCTCGGAGAGGTGGAACTGAGCACTCTGGGCACCCATAACGCCCTCAATTCCCTGGCCGCGATAGCCGTGGGAATGGAGTTCGGCTTCAGTTTCGAGAAGATAAAGGAAGGCCTCGCCGCCTTTGAGGGCACGGAGAGAAGACTGCAATTGAAAAGCGAGAGAAGGGGTGTAAAAATAATGGATGATTACGGGCATCACCCGAGCGAGCTGGAAGTTACTATAGAAGCTCTTAAAACGGCGTTTTCCCGAGAACCGATTCTGCTCTTCCAGCCCCACAGATTTTCTAGGACAAAGCTTCTTTACGATGATTTCGTCAGAGTTTTAGGAAAAATAAAACACCTATACGTTCTTGATATATATCCCGCCGGGGAAAAACCGGTAAAGGGGATAACTTCAGAAAAACTGGTCGAGGACATAAAGAATGCGGGCAACGCAAACGCGCGGTACGTGGATGACCCGGACACTTTTGTGGACCGCATGGCAAACGAGCTCAAAGAGGGAGATATCCTGCTTACCTCGGGCGCCGGAAATGTCTGGAAATACGGAGACGAGATCGCAGAACGGATCGGATGAACAAGGCAATTCAAAACAGGGATCTTGAGATACTGGACAACTATCCGATGAGGAAGTACCTGTACATAAAAGTCGGAGGAGAAGCGAAGCGCCTCGTGTATCCGCAGAACATGAAAAGTTTCCTCGAACTGCTCAGGCACTGCCATGAGGCCGGGGAGAAAGTCACTGTGCTGGGAGCCGGTTCCAACACCATAATAACCGAGCAGGGAATCGACGGGGTCGTGATAAGCACGAGGAAGCTCAAGGAAGCGCACATAGACGGCACCCGCGTTGAAGCCGAATGCGGAGCGATGCTCTCATCCATAATGAACAGATCTATCCGCCTCGGGCTCACCGGGTTCGAGTTCGCCGCCGGCATACCGGGAACTGTCGGGGGAAGCATATACATGAACGCCGGCGCGAACGGAGGAGAAATAAAGGACGCGGTGAAAAAAGTTTACATATGGCACGGGGGAGAGGAGAGGGAGCTGTCGAGAGAAGAGATAAACTTCGAGTACAGAAAAAGCAACCTGCCCGAAGGCTCCATAGTCACGAAAGCGGTATTCGAACTGCGCAGGGGAGACAGAAAGAAAAGCGAGGAAAACGTGAGGCAGTACCTTGCGTACAGAAACAGGACTCAGCCCGTAAAAATGGCCAACACGGGTTCGGTTTTCAAAAATCCGCCCACGGTGAGCGCGGGAGAACTGCTTGAGGGACTCGGATTCAAGGGACTCTGCGTCGGCGGGGCCAAGTTCTCGGAAATCCACGCGAACTTTATCGTGAACTTCAACAGGGCGAAAGCCGACGATATCATCGCGCTTATCGAAAAGGCACGGGAAACCGCCTTGGAAAAACGGAACATAACGCTTGAACCTGAAGTCGAGATAATGGGCAGGGAGACGGGAGCCGGATGAGAATGCTGACAAAAGGAATATCGGCGGTTTTTATCCTCTCGGTCTGCGGCATCGCTTTTTTCGCGATCGAGCCGTCAAAGCATCTGACCGTGAAGGAGGTTGTCATCGCCGGAAACAGCAAGATAAGTCCCTCTGAAATCATAAAACGGGCCGGAATAAGAGCCGGGTCGACATCCATGCTGTTTTCCGCTTCCAAGGCTGAGCAGGAAATCCTTGAGAATCCATGGGTAAGCGACGTACGGGTGAAGAAATTTTTTCACGGAAAGATAAAAGTTGAGATTTCCGAAAACGACCCCTTCTGCATAGTGGCCCGGGAGGGAGCAGAACCCCACTACATAAACGAGCAAGGAACAAGACTGGGTGTCGCTGAACCGTCGCAAGGTCTTGATTTCCCGGTAATCTCGAGCAAGGAGGAAATCAGTCCGGGTCTCATGCTCCAGGCAATCGAGATTCTTAACCTCTCCAGGTCCAGCTCGGTTCTGGACTGGTCGGAAATCTCCGAGATAGTGGTAGAAGAAGCCTTCGGGATCAAGCTTTTAACCCTTGACCGCAGATTCGTAAACTTCGGAAAAAACAACATGAAAAACAAGTGGCACAAGGTTGAGAGAATAATAATTCACTCCCGCAAGAAAAACCTGGTGGAAAAAGATATAGACATAAGTTCTGGCGAAGTAGGCGTAATAGGCTACGACTCCTGACATCACGAAATGACGCAGAGAAAAAACAATTCGCTACCGATAGTTGGTCTCGACATAGGAACGACGAAAGTCTCCGTAGTGGTCGGAGAGCTTGACCTAAACGGCGAGGTCGAGATAATCGGCGTCGGCAACCACCCTTCCCACGGACTTAAAAGAGGGGTAGTGGTCAACATAGAAAAAACCGTGGACTCCATACAGAACGCGGCCGAGAAGGCCGAGCGCATGTCCGGACACGTGATAAAGGAGGTCATAGTAGGAATAGCAGGCGGACATATAAAGGGAATGAACGGGCACGGAATGGTCACCCTGCGGGACAAAGAGGTGACCTCCAAGGATATTGAGAGAGTAATAGAATCGGCAAACGCCCTTCTGATTCCGGCGGAAAGGGAAATCATTCACGCCATCCCGCAGGACTACACGGTTGACAGGGAAAGCGGCATAAAGGATCCGGTCGGAATCCACGGCCTGAAGCTTGAGGCGGATGTCCACATAGTCACGGGGGACGTGACCGCGGCCCGGAACATCATAAAATGCATAGAGATGTCAGGGATGCTTTCTGTCGACATGGTGCTTGAGCAGATAGCCTCAAGCGAAGCGGTCCTCACGGCAGACGAAAGGGAGATCGGGGTGGCAATGATAGACTTCGGAGGAGGCACCTGCGATATAGCAGTGTTTATGAACGGAAGCGTGAAGTATACGGAAAGCATTACCTTGGGAGGTGACCATCTCGACAGGGATATCGCGTTTGGGCTCTCGGTACCTCTTCCCGAGGCAAGAAAGCTCAAGGAAAATCACGGCACGACCATGGCAAAACCCAATGAAATGCCGAGCGACGAGAGAATAGAGGTGAAAAGCGCCTCTGGACACGTGCCCAAGAATGTTCTGAAAAGAGACCTCACGACCATAATCCAACTGAGAATGGAGGAAATCTTCACGCTGATAAAAAAAGAATTCCTAAAGAAGGGATTCACCGGAATGCTGCCGGCGGGGGTGGTGCTCACGGGCGGGAGCAGCAAGATGCGTGAGATGACAACTCTTGCCGAGCAAGTGCTCGACATGCCGGTTCGCATCGGGATACCCCGGGATGTAAGCGGTCTCACGGAGATTATCACCGACCCGATTTACTCAACCGGAGTGGGGCTGGTTAAATACGCAAGTTTAAATGAACAACCTGGCGTTCCGGCAGGGGTTCTGAGACAGAAAAACGTTTTTACGAGAATGAAAGGCTGGTTTAACGAATTTTTTTAAAGGAGAAATCCAACTGGAGGGTAAACATATGGCAAGTTTTAAGATCGAGCATGTTGATGAAGGTTTCAACAGAGCGAGAATCAAGGTTGTAGGAACCGGTGGAGCTGGCGGAAACGCCGTCAACACCATGATAACCAAGGGACTTAAAGAAGTGGAGTTCGTCGCTTTAAACACGGATTTTCAGGATCTCAGCAAATCCCTGGCACCGACGAGACTCCAGATAGGAGAAGGAATATCAAGAGGGCTCGGTTCCGGGGGAAATCCCCAGCTCGCAAAGGAGGCCGCCATGGAGGACCGCGACAAGATCGGCGATGTTCTCGAAGGAGCTGACATGGTCTTCATAACCGCGGGAATGGGAGGCGGAACCGGCACGGGCGCCTCTCCCGTAATCGCCCAGGCGTGCAAGGATAGGGATATTCTCACGGTGGCGATAGTAACAAAACCCTTCGAATTCGAAGGAGTTGCAAGAAGGGAAAACGCCCATTACGGAATCGAGGAGCTGGACAAGCACGTCGACACGCTGATTGTAATTCCCAACGACAAGCTTGCGGCCATACACAAGGTCAGCATCCTTGACGCCTTTCGTCAGGCGGATGAAGTTCTTTACCAGGCGGTAAAGGGAATTTCCGACATCGTTACGGGAACCGGTTACATCAATGTCGACTTTGCCGACGTGAAAAGCATAATGGCAAACCACGGAGGCAAAGCCCTTATGAGTTCCGGATTCGCACAAGGTCCGAACCGGGCAACCCAAGCAGCCCAGATGGCCATAACAAGTCCTCTTCTCGAAGACGTGTCCATCGCCGGGGCCAAGGGAATACTGATGAACGTAACGGCTTCGGAGGACTTCGGAATCGAAGAGCTGAACGAAGCGTGCAGCCACGTAAGGGAAAGAGCAAACGGCGATATCGACCTGATTTTCGGTCTGGTCTTCGATGAAAAAGCCAAGGATTTCGTAAGAATCACGGTGGTCGCGACCGGAATAGAAAATTACATCGATAAAAGGGCGACCGATATAATTTCGGAGCAGCCGTACACTCCTGAAGAGATAGAGGAAGACCTCGATATACCGACTTTCGTCAGAAAAAGAGAAAGAATCGCCGCCCGCTGAGAATCCGCGGCGCGGTGTCAGACAACTTCGGACCTGCCTTCCTTAAGGAAAGGCAGGTCCACCCTCGGGGTATCGATCCAGAGTCCTTCAATGTCGTAGAATTCCCGGACTGGCCGGTAAAACACGTGGAGAACCACGTCTACGAGGTCAAGCAGCACCCATCTGCCCTCTGAGACGCCTTCGGTTCCGAATATCTTCACCCCGTGTTTTTTAAGTTCCCGCTCGACGCTCTCCACTATGGTGCGCACTCCCCTGTCGGAGTTCGCGCTGCACACGACGAAGTAATCCGCCACGTCGCTTTTCTCCCTGATCTCCAGAACCACGGGATCTTCCGCTTTCTTCTCCCAAGCGGCGCGGGCGACAAACAAAGCTTTTTCCCTGGATTCTATGGTTTTTCCCCCAGCTGGTAAAGGCCGTTTTCCGCTATGTACCCCTCCACTTCACGCGTGACCAGATATTTGAGGGAATTGCCCCTCCGCGCGAGCTTCCTGACCTCTGTGGAAGAAACCTTTATACCGTCTATATCTACGAAAAACAGCTCGTTTGAGCTTGTGTGAGCAAAAACATCCATACCCTTGTCATTATAAGAATATCGAAAGTCATTTTCGAGGGCAAGCGGAATCGGGCTTGCAGAATCGGGAAAGTCGTAACCGGGACGGCGAAGAACAACGAAATTTGAGTAGTTAAAAAGTTCCGCGAAATCCTTCCACGTGTCTATCTCGGCGAAAAGTTCGGAACCCATTATGAAATAATACTCGTTTTGCGGATTGTTTTCGTTAAGCGACTTCAGCGTGTCGATAGTGTAGGACGGAGGCTCCCTGCGCAGTTCCATGTCGGACACCCTGAAACGGGGATTGCGTTTCACCGAAAGGTTAAGCATGTTGAGCCTGTGGGAGGAGTGGGACATGGCTTCGGAGCTTTTATGAGGAGAGACAAGGGCCGGAATGAAAACCACCTCGTCAAGCGTCAGTCTTTCACTTATCTCCTCAGCGGCTCTCAGGTGACCCGCATGCGCGGGGTCGAATGAACCGCCCATTAGACCTGTTTTCATATGTAACCCTCTATCATTATTTCATCGCCGAACCTTTTGACTCTTATATTCTTGATATTGATCGCCTCCTCAATTGATTCCTTCCCAAGGTCTCCGATCATGCTCACCCCGTCGCCACCGATAATCTTGGGCGAGTAAAAGAAAACCACCTTGTCGATCAGACCCTCGCGGAGAAAACAGGCCCCCACCCTGCTCCCCCCCTCAACCAGAACGCCGCACATTCCCATGGCTCCAAGTTCACTGAGAAGATCTACGGCAGACACACGGCCCGCTGAATCGGATTTTAATCTCAGGATCTCGGCACCGAGTTCTCGAAGCCTCTTTTCCTTAAGCTTCCCCGGCCCCTCCGTAGTGGCTATTATCGAGCGGGGATGGGTGCTGAAAATCTTCGCTTCGGGCGAAATACGAAGCTTTGAGTCCATAATCACCGGAACCGGCTGCCGCACGTTTCCCCCGACGAGTCGAACGTCAAGTCCTGGGTCATCCGCAAGCACCGTGTTTATCCCGACAATTACGGCATCCACCTTCTTTCTCAGCCGATGGGCCATTTTTCTCTGCCTCACGCTTCCTATCCACTTGGAATCGCCTGTTACGGAGGCTATCTTGCCGTCAATCGTCGAGGCGGACTTTAAGATTACGAAGGGAAGCCCCGAGACAACGTGCTTGTTGAAAAACTCGTTTATTTCCACACATTCCCTCTCAAGCACCCCTGTTCTCACCGATATACCGTTTTCGCGGAGCTTGGCCACCCCTTCTCCGCTTACTTTCGGGTTAGGATCAATGGCTCCCACTACAACATCCGATATGCCCGAGGCTATTATAGCGTCGGTACACGGGGGAGTAAGCTTTTCTGTATGGCAGCAGGGCTCAAGCGTCACGTAAAGCGTGGCGCCCTTAAGGGAAATTCCTTTTTTTGCGGCATCTAAGAATGCTTCTATCTCCGCATGCGGGGATCCGGCTTTTTTATGATAGCCACGGCCCACGATCCGTCTCCCAAGTACGCAGACGGCGCCGACCATGGGATTGGGACTGGTGCACCCTTCTCCCCTGAGGGCAAGCCTCAGGGCCTTTTTCATAAACTTCGTGTCATCTCGAGCAGGCATCAAAAAACCTAGTGCAAAGCCTCCTTGTCCGATGTGAAGAGCGCCTTCGTGAACTGTTCGGCGTCAAATTCGCGCAGGTCCCCAAGACCTTCCCCGACGCCTATATACTTCACCGGAAGACCTAGCTGTTCCGCTATCGCCACTATTATCCCTCCTTTGGCGGTTCCATCGAGCTTGGTAAGCACTATACCGGTTATTCCGATGGCCTCGCCGAAAACCCTCGCCTGCTCCACGGCGTTCTGCCCCGTAGTCGCGTCAACGACAAGGAGAGTCTCATGCGGGGCTCCTTCAAGTTCCCGGGCGACCACCCTTCTCAGTTTCTTGAGTTCATCCATAAGCCCCGTCTTCGTATGAACCCGCCCCGCGGTATCTATTATAAGCAGGTCAATATCCCTTGATACAGACGCCTTTACCGCATCGTAAGCTACGGCGGAAGGATCCGCTCCGGTCTGACCACGAAGAAAATCGCTTCCCACCCGTTCGGCCCATACCCCGAGCTGTTCAACCGCAGCCGCCCTGAAAGTGTCGGCGGCGGCAACCATTACCTTTTTTCCGTCCTGCGTGAACCTGCTGGCGATCTTTCCTATGGAAGTGGTTTTTCCGACGCCGTTAACTCCAGCCACCATGAAAACCGCCGGCTTGGCGGAAAGCTCAGCCACCGGGCTCTCAACTCCTCTCAGGATATCTAGAATCTCTTTTTCAAGAAGGGTTTTTATTTTCTCCATGTCTCCGCTGTCCCCCGCCGAAACGGCGGAAGAGACCTTCTCCCTCAGCTTCGCGGTGGTCGAAACCCCCATGTCCGACATTATGAGTATCTCCTCGAATTCATCCCAGGCCGCGTCATCAACCCGGCCGGATGAAAAAACATGCTCAAGGTTCTGCAGAATGCCCCTTCGGGTCTTGGAAAGTCCGAGGCTAAGCCTCGAGAAGAAATCCCCCTCTGGTTCCTCTTCTTTTTCTTCCGCGACAACTTCCTGCTCCGCTGTAACCGTATCTTCTTCGGGTTCCTCTTCAACTTCCGGTTCTTCAGCTTCTGGCTCCACCTCTTCGGCAGGAACCGGCTCTTCGGGGACCTCGGTCGGCAGGGGCGCGGGTATCGGATCCGGGGGCGGCGCCACGATCTCTTCTTTTTCCGCCTCCGTGGGTTCGGGCGCAGCAAACTGCGGTGCAGGTGATTCAGGTGCGGGTTCGATAACTTCCGCAGGAGCAATGTCTGGCGCCTGATCCGCCTCCTCGGGTTCAGCAGAAACGGCTTCGGACTGCTCCGGCTGTTTCTCCGCTACGGTTTCCGGCGGAGATTCTTTTTTCCTTAAGAGAAAATAAATCGCCACAAATGCGACGACAGCTACCGCAACCGGGATAGCAACCGCCGGGTCGATATGGGTTCCAAGTCCCGAGAAAAGTTCAGTAATCTCTTTCATACGGCCTGTTCGGTTGAAAACAGCTTCTTGCCGACGAAAAACGGTCCCAGGCTTTCAAGATATTTTGAAGTCTGCTGCGTTTTTCTCATCCTCTCCACCAATGCGGAGAGCGGATGGAGTTCCCTGCCCAGAATCCCTATTACGAAATCATTGTCGTTTTTGTCAAGACCGTGGCTCGCAAGACGTATGTCCTTTGCGTATCCCCCATCCCCGAACTGAAACCCTATTTTACCGTGTTCCCCCAGAACGGCTCTTTGCTCCTCGGACGCAAGGGTTTCAAAAACCTTAGCCCTTCTGAGCGGATACCAGATACCCCACACAAGTTCCGGGTCAAAAATCTTCTGTATCGGACCTGAGATCAGGGTTCTCTCCAGATCTTTTTCATAACCGAGTGAATATGTCCTTCCAAGCATCGTGTACTCAGGCTTCGGCTTAAGTCCGGCAAAGGAGGAAGAGGAGAGAAACCGTCTGAGCTCCGTAACGAAAAAATCGGGGGTCTCACTCATGGTCAAGAGACCCACGCCTCCATGATCGTTTATGTCCGAATAAAGAATCGCGGTTAAAGAAGAGCTCTCAAGATCGCGCGTCAAACTGGATTCAAGTGCGGGATCAACACCTCCGAAGCCGAGGAACTGCACGAAAAGCCTTCTGTCAAGAGACTCTCCGCCACTGCCTTTTTCGCTTAAGTCAAGCACTCTGTCAGTAGGTTTGTTCATATTCCGTCACCAGAACTAGGGGTTAAGTATCTACGATTTGGGGGTCTAACTCAATTCTCGGTACTGAGGAATCCGCCGCGCAGTTTTCGGTTTTATTTAACAAAATTGAGTCTGTCCCAAAGCGCTTCGAGCCATCTCGACGCAAAAACTCTGATTAAGACACCTTTATTAATGTAATATAATACTATAAAGAGGCGGTAAGCAGATAGTCATGGTTAATAAGCCCAGTTTCTCAGATTTAGCATACAGAAACAAAAAGAAGTTGACCCGTAAGCAGCGGTTTCTTGAGACAATGGATAAGGCGCTGCCCTGGGAACTTCTGCTTGAACCGATACTCAAGGAATACCCAAAGTCTCGTAAGGGGCGCCGCCCGATTCCGGCCAAGGTCATGCTGCGCATTTACCTCTTGCAGCAGTGGTACGGGTTGTCAGATCCGGCGATGGAAGAAAGTCTTTACGACATTGAATCCATGCGCCGTTTTGCCGGAGTGTCCATGCAGAGCATCCCGGATGAGACTACTCTCTGCAAGTTCAGGGGCTTTCTGGTTAAGCACAAGATATCCGAAGAACTGCTCCGTCTTACCAAGCAACATTTATCGGCACACGGCTTAAGGATCAGCAGAGGCAGGACCATCGATCCAAGAGTGCAGCAGATCAGACGGAAACACAGCAAAGGCAACCGTATGCAAAAATAGAGAAAAGGCACCGATTCCATATGTGTCCTGACCGCGGAGCTTTGCCGGGAAATAAAACCGGGAGAGGACAGGATTTCAGGTGGAGATTCGCCCTTTATACAGGACTACTGGTGCATCATGTTCAGAAATTCCGCATTGCTTTTCGTTCCACGAAGCTTGTCTAGCAGGAATTCCATTGATTCGGTAGTGTTCATCGGATTGAGGATTTTCCGAAGAAGCCATATGCGGTTAAGTTCGGATTCCGGGATAAGAAGTTCTTCTTTCCTGGTTCCCGATCTCTGAAGGTCTATGGCCGGAAACACCCTTCTCTCCGCAAGGCGGCGGTCAAGGTACACTTCCAGGTTTCCCGTTCCCTTGAATTCCTCAAAGATAACCTCGTCCATGCGGCTTCCGGTATCTATAAGGGCGGTGGCTATTATGGTAAGACTCCCTCCTTCCTCGGTGTTTCTTGCCGCTCCGAAAAACCTCTTGGGTCTCTGAAGGGCGTTTGCCTCTATTCCTCCGGAGAGCACTTTTCCGCTTGCGGGAGTCACGGTGTTGCTCGCCCTCGCAAGCCTGGTAAGGCTGTCCAGCAGAATGACGACATCCTTTCCGTGCTCGACGTACCTTTTAGCCTTCTCGATCACCATGTCGGCAACCTGTATGTGTCTTTGCGCCGGTTCGTCGAAGGTTGAACTCACGACTTCCCCATTGACCGACCTCTGCATGTCGGTGACTTCCTCGGGACGCTCGTCTATAAGAAGAACGAACAGCACAACCTCGGGGTGATTTTCCGTTATCGAGTTGGCTATTCTCTGGATAATTATAGTCTTACCTGTGCGGGGAGGAGCCACTATCACTGCTCTCTGTCCCTTCCCCACCGGCACGAAAAGATTCATCACCCTTGAGCAGAACTCGTTTTTGTCATGTTCAAGGTCAATTTTTTTATCCGGGTGAAGGGGGACGAGGTTTTCAAAAGGCGTTCTCCGCCTGCATATCTCGGGAGAGTCGAAATTGGCTTCCTCTATTTTCAGAAGAGCCAGGTTCTTTTCTCCCTCTCTAGGAAGCCTCACGAGGCCTCTTATCGTGTCTCCAGTTTTCAGGCTGAAAGACCTTATCTGGGATTTCGAGACGTATATATCGTCGGGACTCGGCAGATAGCTGTACTTGGGAGACCTTAGAAAACCGTAACCTTCGGTCAGGATTTCAAGCACACCTTCAGCTATTATGGAACCGTGTTTGTCGCTCTGTGCCTTAAGTAGGGAGTAAATCAGGTCCTGCTTTGCCATTCTGGCGGTGTCTTCAATGCCTGCCAGTCTGCTCAGCTCTATGAGATCCGAGGGCTTTTTCGCCCTAAGATCGTTCAGGTAAATCAGCTTGCCGTTTCCGTTGTTCTGCTCCTCTTTTTTTGGGACAGCATCCTTTTTTGGAACAGCGTCTTTTTTCTGGACAGCGGCGGCAGTTTCCGCTTTAGAGACTTTTGCCATACGGTGAAACTCCTTGAACTAAGGCTTGTTAAATTTTTGGTTCAAAAAACAATTGAGATCTTTTGGGGTGTCAGGAATGCGACAATCGCATGCGTTAAGAGTTCAAAACAAAAAACCAGTACAAACAGATATGCTTAAATACTATTGCTCAGTAACGGGTTTGTCAATATGTAAAATCGAACCTGCCAGAAGAACCAAACCACTTTGCGATGAGAACCCCGTTGCCACCTGACAAGCATGTCTAACGCCTAGAACTCTACGGCTACCTTTAGGGGAAAATACTTGAACCAGAACAAATGTCAAGGACTTCGGCTTTCGCACCACTCCCCGTCCACCGCGGTGGTTTTCGTATCGTTGTGGCAATTTGAGGGAATTTCCAGTTATAATTGAGAAGGGAAAATATGCAAAAGCAAAAAAAACTAAGGGGGTGAGCTGAGATGGCAGGCCATTCCAAATGGGCAAATATAAAACACAGAAAAGCCGCGGTTGACGCCAAACGGGGTAAGGTATTCACCAAGCTCATCAGGGAGCTTACTGTCGCCGCTAAGGAAGGAGGAGGCGACCCGGAAGCCAATCCGCGTCTTCGCACCGCCGTAGCTACCGCGAAAGGCGCCAACATGCCCAACGACACGATCGATAGGGCTATAAAACGGGGTACAGGGGACATCGAGGGAGTAGTCTACAACGAGATATTTTACGAAGGGTACGGACCCGGCGGAAGCGCCGTATACGTAAAAACCCTTACTGACAACAAAAACAGGACCGTCTCTGAAATAAGAAGAATATTCACGAAACACGGCGGGGGGCTCGGGGAGAACGGCTGCGTGGCGTGGATGTTCGACCTTAAGGGCAGAATTGCATTTACGGGAGACTCGATCGATGAGGACACCCTTTTCGATCTGGTGATAGATTCAGGGGCCGACGACGTGCGTACCGAGGACAGCGATATCGTGGTTATAACCCCCACGGAGAGCTATGAAACCATAAAGAGGGCGGTCTCCGACGCCGGAATCCAGTATGAATCAGCCGAAGTCACCATGATACCCCAGACGAACGTCAGAATCGAAGGCCGGGATGCCGAGCACATGATAAGGCTGATGGAAGCACTTGAAGACAGCGACGACGTTCAGAACGTGTACGCCAATTTCGATATAGACGAACAGTTACTCGAAGCAATTGGATAAAAACTCCGAAACCAGGGTCATGGGAATCGACCCGGGATCAAGGTCCTGCGGCTACGGAATCGTGGACGGCGCGGGCAACCGGCTGAGTTACGTAACCAGCGGAACGATCTCCCCCACTCCCGGAAATTCCACCCCCGAAAGACTGAACGACATCTACGTCGGTATCCTGAGAGTAATTGACGATTACGCTCCATCGGTCGTATCAATCGAGGAGATGTTTTTCGCCAAAAACGCAAGAAGCGCCATAAAACTCGGACAGTCAAGGGGAATAGCGATCCTGGCGGCCGCGCAAAGAGGAATCCCCGTAAGCGAGTACGCGCCCACGAGGGTAAAGCTCGCCCTGACCGGCAGAGGAAGGGCGGGCAAGGAAGAGATGCAGAAAATGCTTTCCTACATGCTCGGGATAAGCGAATTTGGGAGCACGGATGAGTCGGACGCACTCGCAATCGCGATCTGCCACTTAAGCCTTTCAAAATACGGACTGCCAGACGGTACGCTTGGGGGGCCGCGCAACCGGCGCAGGAAAAAGAGATTCACGGCAAATGATCTATCTGCTTAGAGGCGAAATCGCTTGTAAGGAAATCGGAACCGTCGTCGTCGATGTAAAAGGTGTCGGCTACGGCGTTACCGTTCCGCTTTCGACTTACTATGATCTGGGGGCCGTAGGGGAGCAGGTCGAACTCAGAATACACACGAGCCACAGGGAAAACAGCATTGAACTGTTCGGTTTTCTCACGGACACGGAAAAAAAGCTCTTCGAAAAATTGATCGGCGTCTCCGGCATAGGACCGAAAGCCGCGACGAACGTGCTCTCGAACATCTCTGTCCCAGAACTTGTAAGGTCCATAATAAACGGAAACCTGGCGCAGAGAAAAATCCGCGGTATCGGTGCCAGGACCGCTACTAAGATAGTAAACGAACTCAAGGACAAGCTTGACGATTTAGCCACAGACGAAAAATCTCCAGGTTCAGGCACCATATTTGACGATACGATTTCCGCACTGCTTAACCTTGGCTACACGAGGGCCGAGGTGGAGAAAAAAACCCCCGAGATCAAGAAAATCATTGAAGCCGCAGGTTCCATAGAGGATGTGCTTCGGGATTCTCTTAAGGTAATCAGAAACTAGATGTCGCAGAACGAAAGAAAAACTGTTTCGCCCGAATACACGGAAACAGATGAGCTTACGGACATAAATCTCCGTCCCGCCTTCCTTAAGGACTTTATCGGACAGCCGAGCGTAAAGGAGCAGGTGGACATATTCATCGGCGCCGCCAAGGCAAGAGGCGAGGCCCTTGACCACGTTCTCCTCTCCGGTCCCCCGGGACTTGGGAAGACTACCCTCGCGCACATATTCGCAAACGAACTGGGGGTAGGTCTTCATCTCACTTCGGGGCCGGTTCTTGAAAGAACCGGGGATCTTGCTTCCATGCTCACCAATCTCGGCGAAAAGGATGTGCTTTTCATCGACGAGATACACAGGATAAACAGGGTCGTTGAGGAATACCTCTATTCCGCGATGGAGGATTTCACCATTGACCTCATGATAGGAGAAGGTCCGACGGCAAGATCAGTGAAGATAAACCTCAACAGGTTCACACTAATAGGAGCGACCACAAGGACGGGACTTCTTACCTCCCCGTTTCGCTCCCGCTTCGGAGTCGAACTCAGGCTTGATTACTACAACACGGAAGAACTCTCAACCATAGTGAAAAGATCCTCCGGGATTCTCGGAGTCGAGATAACGGACGAAGGTGCCCTCGAGATGACCTCAAGAGCAAGGGGAACTCCCAGAATAGCCAACAGGCTTCTTAAGAGGGTAAGGGACTATGCTCAGATGAAATCGGACGGGCGTATAACCGAACCCGTGGTCAGGGACGCGCTTTCGATGCTTGAGATCGATTCAATGGGTCTTGATAATCTTGACAGGGCGATACTTACCGCCATAATCGAAAAATTCGGAGGCGGCCCGGTAGGAATAGACACGATCTCAGCCGCGGTAAGCGAAGAGAAAGACACGATAGAAAACGTCTATGAACCTTTCCTTATAAGGGAGGGGCTTGTGGAGAAAACTCCCAGGGGAAGAAAGGCTACGCAGCTTGCATACAGGCACATGGGACTCACCCCAAGCCAGGGACAGCCGAAGCTTCTCTGAGCCGCGCAAAAACCCGAAGTCAGTCAAGCGGAATTTCCCGTATAAACTCGTCCCAGTGATTTCCTGAAATGGCGTCTATTATCTTCCTCGGCTCCTTGTACCCTGACTCACCTGGAAACATTTTTCTGTATACCTCGTCCCTTATCTCAAGCCACCTATCTATCGCCGCGTAGTTTTTGAACTTAACCACGGTCTTGTAGGTCCAAAGCGGCTTTATGGTATGTATTCTCTGCGAATACATCCTGTAATCGTCGACGGTGATTCCCATCTTTTTCATTTCCTGCCAGAAAGGAAAAAGACGTGTTCTGTATACCCTGAGAAATTCCTCGCGGTTCTCGGGCGCCACGGTATAGAAACTCTCTTCCATCACGATCGTGTATCTGTCCTCCTCAGCGCGAACCGCGGCGGCGGTCACGAGGAAAAAAATCAGGACAAAAACGGCCGAAAAACAATGTTTTCTTGACACCTTGATTCCTCCATTAAGTGCTGTACTGACGGATGTTCGCGAACTTGACTCCGTTTTCCAATTGTACCTGACAGCAAGGTTATGTTTAATTCGCCAAAACGGGTACCATATAAGGATTAGGGTTTTCTGTCTGATTTTTATCAGCGGTTACCTCTTTGCCCGGTATCGGGTTATCCGACCGCGTGTCGCCCGCGACATGGCTTGAAAAAAATTGCCGACGGAACTGTGTTTTCGGATTTCACCTAAGCGCCCTTTATGAATCTGTTCACGGAAGGAACAAACAACATATTAATGCTGCTTGTAAGCACCGGACCTGTGGTCAAGGTCGTGCTTCTGCTTTTAATCTTTATGTCCGTTTTTTCCTGGGCAATCATCTACACGAAATTCCGTCTTCTAAGGAGTTCTTCCAAAAAATCGACCGCGTTTCTCAATCTCTACCATTCAAACGAAGACATGAGAGCGCTTCTTTCCTTCTCGGAGAAAGTCGGCGGTCCGGTTGCCGAACTTTTCAGGGCGGGTTACGCGGAAGTGGTGAAAACGGAGAAGAAGAAAAACCGGGGCGAACTCGACCCTCAGCCAAATGGAGACTCTTCTCGTGCCGAATCCGTAGACCTCGTGGAAAGGGCGCTTAACAGAGCAATGACCGCGGAGGCTTCAAAACTCGAGAAATCTCTAGTCTTTCTTGCCACCACCGGCAGTTCAGCTCCTTTCATAGGGCTGTTCGGAACCGTGTGGGGCATTATGAACTCCTTCATAGGGCTCGCCGGAAGCAAAGGGGTCCCCTCGCTTGAAGTCGTGGCTCCGGGAATCGCGGAGGCGCTTATAGCGACCGCCATCGGTCTTGCAGCCGCCATCCCCGCTACGATAGCGTATAACTACTTTGTCAACCGGGTAAGGGCCATGGAGGTGGAAATGGAGAATTTCTGTGCCGGATTTCTTAACACGGCGGAAAGATATCTAAACAGGTAACGGGGAATTTTGCCTCATGGCAACGGGAAAATTCAATGCTGGCTGGCGCAGGTCGGTCCTCTCCGAGATAAACGTCACTCCATTTGTTGACGTAATGCTGGTTCTTCTCGTTATTTTCATGGTCACCACTCCCATACTCTACCAGGGAATCAAGGTGAGTCTTCCGCAGACGGCATCTTCCAAGATCCCGGTGCAGAACCAGAAACGGATAACCGTGACCGTGACCGGATCCAAAAACATATTTCTCGAAGACGCAAGCTACCCGCTTTCAGAAATCTCAGACTCTCTCGCCAAATTAATGAAAGCGGAAAAAACCACACCCGAGAGCGGCCGGGTTTTCCTCAGAGCCGACAAATCGGTTGAGTACGGATTCCTGGTAAAAGTCATAGACGAGATAAAAAAAACTGGCGTTGAGAAGTTAAGCCTGGTCACGGAATCAAAAAACATAAAGGGTAAAAAGAGCGGACATGTAAAAAGATGAAGGGAGAAGAGAATCATTTCCGCAAAGGGCTTTTTGTTTCCCTGGGTCTTCATCTGCTGGTCGTCTGTCTGCTTGCTCTCGGAGTCGGAGGGCATGGGCAAGTTTCCCCTGAGCGTTCAATAGAAGTATCGCTTTCGACCCAGGTTCCGCGCGCCGACAAGAAGAAATCAAGCGTGAAGGCTCCCAGCCGTTCCCCGAAGCCGGAGAAAAGTGTGAAGAAAAAGATCAGCAAACCTCCCAAGAAAAAGCCAAAACCCCCGCAGAAGAAAAAACCGGGCCCGGATGCAGTAGCGGCGAAGAAAAAAGAGAGTCCCGAAGCCTCCCCGGCGGAAACAAAAGCTGAGAAGCCGAAAAAGCCCGCAGCGCCACCCAAGGAAACGGCACGGAGTACGGAGACAAAGACGGAGAAGGAGGAAGTCGCCGCCAAGAGAGACCCCCTTGAATCCGGGAAAAGAGAAGTGATCAGGAACATAAAGAAGGAATCCGTTTTGAGCAGCATCAAGAAAACCGCCGCACAAGCGCCGGCCGAACCGCCTTCCAAAGAGGCCGGCCCGGGGCTCATCTCCCTTGTGCTTGACGTTTATTACAGAACGATATCGAAACGGATACAGAGAAACCTTATTCTGCCTCTTAACATAGATTCCGGTATTCTTCTCGCTGCCCAGGTGAATTTCCACATGAAAGAGAGCGGCGAGGTATATGACGTGGGAATAGAGAGAAGTTCCGGAAACACTCAGTTTGATTCTTACTGCATAAAGGCCGTGAACTCCGCTTCCCCGCTTCCCCCTCCCCCAAATGAGTTGAGGGACAGGATAAAATCGGAATTTTTCATCATTTCATGTGAGAGCAAGAAGTGATTCGCATGCGCCTGATACTAGTAAGACACGGAAAGACGGACTGGAACGAAACCGGAAGATGCCAGGGAATAAGCGACGTTCCGCTTAATCCCGCCGGAATTGAGCAGGCGGAGAAGGTGGCTTTTTCCCTCAAAGACGAGAAGATCGACCGCATATACTCAAGCGACCTTACAAGGGCGAAAACGACGGCGGAGAAAATCGCCGGGTATCACTCCATTGACGTTAACATCAGAGATGATCTCCAGGAGATGGATCAGGGAATTTTCGAAGGCCTTGATTTCTCGTACATACAGGAAAAATATTCTGACGTGCTCGAGCACTGGCGCAATGACCCGGAAACTCTGCAGTTGCCGGGCGGAGAATCCCTAAGCGGCGTTCAGCGAAGAGCCCTTGACGCCATAGCGGATATCAAAAGCCGCTTCGAGTCGCAGAACATAGTAGTCGTAAGCCACAATATGGTCATAGGTACACTTCTCTGCAGATTTTCCGGAAACTCGCTTAAGAAATTACGCGACTACATAGTGGATGAAGCCTCAAAAACCATCGTTGAAATATACGACGACAGGTTCGTTATAATATCCTTTAACGATATTGATCACCTGCGCTCTCACGGTGAGTAAACAGGGCAGCGAAAATTTATGAAAAACGAGATACTGAAAGTAATAAAAGAGTCCGTGGATTCGCTTGCGTTTTCCGGAATCCCCACGGAGGCAGAGTTTGAGGTGTCGGTGCCGAAAAGAAAGGAATTCGGCGATTTCTCCACAAACACGGCGCTTGTGATAGGAAGCATGACGGGGGAGAATCCGCGCGAAGTTGCAAAACGGATAGTCGCCGCCATAGAAAAGCGTCAGTTCACTTTCATAGAAAGGCTCGATATCGCGGGGCCGGGATTTATCAATTTTTTCGTTAACAAAACCCTGTTTGAATCAGAACTCCGGGAAATCCTGCGTCTCGGCGGGCAGTATGGAGCTTCCCGCGAGGGTTCCGGACAGAAGGTGATAGTCGAATTTGTAAGCGCCAATCCCACGGGCTACCTTCATTTCGGCCACGCGCGAAACGCCGTCGTAGGAGATTCGGTGTGCAGAATACTCTCCTTTTGCGGATACGAGGTTACCAGGGAATTTTACGTAAACGACGCGGGCAGGCAGATGGACATGCTCGGCGAATCGGTGTACTCGGCCCTCGCGCGGTTATCCGGACTCGCAAGAGAGATTCCGGAAGACGGGTATCACGGTGAGTACATCTCCGAACTTGCGGAGGAAATAAGGGAATCGGAAGAATGTCCGCAAGTGCCCGGGGACGAACCAGAGGCCGTTGAGTTCTGCAGGGAGTTTGCCTACTCAAAACTGCTTGAGGAAATAAAGACCGATCTTCTGGACCTCAGGGTGGATTTTGACAACTGGTACAGCGAGAGAACCGAAATACACGGTCGTGGTCCGGAAAAGGGAAAAATCGGCGAAACTCTGGCCAGCCTTGAGGATATTGACGCGGTTGAGGAAAAAGAAGAGGCGCGCTGGTTCAAGGCCTCACTTTACGGGGACGGCAAAGACTGGGTAATAATAAAAAAAGATGGTGCCCCGACTTATTTTCTCTCCGACATAGCCTACCATGTGGATAAATATTCAAGGGGCTTTTCCTGGATAATAAACGTCTGGGGGGCCGATCATCACAGCCACGTCTCGCGCCTTAAGTCATCCATAAAGGCTCTTGGCCTGGATGAGTCTTCTCTGCAGGTGCTTCTTATGCAGTTCGTGAGGCTCGTAAGGGATGGAGTGGAAGTCCCGATGTCAAAAAGAACGGGAGATTTCGTTACGCTTCGTGAAGTGCTGCGCGAAGTCGGGTGCGACGCCACCAGATTTTTTCTGCTGATGAGAAGTTCGGACAGCCACCTTGATTTTGATCTTTCACTGGCGAAAAAGGAGTCAAGCGAGAATCCCGTTTACTACGTTCAGTACGCAAACGCGAGAATTTCAAGCCTGTTAAGAAACTCGGCGGAAGCGGGGGTGAGCGCTTCGGAGGAACATCTTGGCCTTCTTTCATACGATGAGGAACGAAACATAGTGAAAATACTTCTCAGGTTTCCCGAGGTGGTCCACTCGGCGGCCGAGTCGCTTTCCCCGCATAAGGTAGTCTACTATCTCCAGGAATTGGCGGCCGGGTTTCACTTTTATTACAATAGGACAAGGATACTGGACTCAGGGGACGCCGATACGGCATCCGCGAGGCTTTATCTGGCCCGCTGCGTACAGGTAGTCATAGAGAACGGTCTCGGGCTTTTAGGAATAAACGCTCCCCGAAGCATGTAGAAATGACTGAAGAAAAAAAAGAAAAAGATCCCCGGATACTGCGTTTTTCCCTAGTTTTTCTCGTCGTTTTCACAATAGTGTTTTCCCTGGGAGTGGTGGTGGGGAAAAAATTCATACCCCCGGATGAACCGGTCTCGGCGGAAGAATCTCCCGGTCTGCTGGAAAAACTGTTTTCGTTTGTGTCGCGAGGGAAATTTACGGGCGACGAAGGGGAAAAACCGGCCGGTTTGTCGAATGGAACCTCTCCGACAGAAATATCCGCTCGCGATCAGTACTTGTCGGCGATGATCAATCCCGACCATAAATACACCATTCAGGTCAGTTCCTTCCTTAGCAAAAAAGTCGCCAACCGGACAGTGAGGTTCTACAAAGACAGAGGGTATCCGGCTTTTATAACAGAGTACTCGCCTTCTGAAATCGCCACTTTCTACAGGGTAAGGATAGGAACTTTTCAATCCAAAGAGCAGGCGCGGGAATACGGAAACGAAATAAAAGAAAAAGAAAGAGACTTTAAGTTCTACATAACTATTAACGACTGAACGGCAGAACGCGGACTCATACCTTCTACCCCCAATAGACTACAGGGGAGATTACAGGTTATTATTTGTTTCCATGGAAAACGAATGGTCATCACATAGCTCTGAAGAAACCGACGAGAGATCGAAGACCGGGAGAAAACCGGACTCTTCAAAGCTTCTCTCGGGCGGGGTCAAATCCTGGTGGCTTTTTCTCATGAGTCCCATAGAGGACTTTCTTATAGACAGGGAGTTCCTCCCCAACGTGCTCACTATCACCACTCTTCTGGTTTCCGCGCTTGCGGGCTATTTTTTCCATCTGGGCATGATCTTCGTAGCAGGGGTGTTGCTGCTGGCCGGTTCGACTTTTGACATTTTCGACGGCAGGGTTGCGCGAGCTCAGGGACTCAACTCACCCAAGGGAGCTTTCTTTGACTCCTGCGTGGACAGGTACTCAGAAGTTCTCATCTACTTGGGCCTTCTGAGTTTTTTCAGAGACACTTTTTTCCTCTACATCGTTTTCCTGATAGTCAGCTGCTCCATGATGGTCAGCTACACGAAAGCCAGGGCCGAGGGGCTCGGAATCGACTGCGAAGTAGGAATAATGCAGAGAACCGAGAGGATGGTTTACCTCGGTGTCCTCGCGGCGTTTAACTTCCTTGGCAACATAGTTACTTTCCTTTTCGGGCTTGGAAACAGGGACTACCTTCTGAAGCTCTCAATAATAATTCTCTTCCTCCTTTCCTTTTACACCTCAATACAGAGAATGGCCCACGTAATGGGCAAGATAGAGGAAACAGGAAATGGCGGGACGGACGGGACTGGAACAGCCGGGGGCTAGGAGGTTCTCTCCCTTATCCTGCTGGCTTTCTTTGAAAGGCCTCTCAGGTAGTAGAGCTTGGCTCTTCTCACGCGGCCTTTTCTTTTTACTTCTATTTTCCCTATAAGAGGAGAGTGCAGGGGGAAAATTCTCTCGACGCCGATACCATAGGAAACCTTCCTTACGGTGAAAGTCTCCCTGAAGCCCGAACCTTTCTTGGCTATCACGGTGCCTTCAAAAACCTGAATCCTTCTCCTTTCGCCTTCCTTAATATTATAGTGGACCGATACCGTGTCCCCGGCCCGAAATTCCGGCAGGTCCGTTCTCAGGTGCTTTTTTTCGACTTCTGCTATAATTCCCATTTTTTCACTCTTCCTTTTTGCGGGATGTTGAATATACAGAACCTCTCGGGCATTGTCAAAATATTAAAAGGGCTTTTTTTCGGCTGCCTTCGGAGAGTTCTCTAAGCGCCCGCCCCACCCGGCCTCAGCGGATCAGGCTCCGCAGGAAAGCAGCCTGTCAAGCACTATGGCGGCCGCGCTTCTTACCGAAAGATGGTTGAATTCGCTGTAACCGCTTATGGGTTTCAGCACATAGTCTGCCGCTTTTACCGTTTCATGCGTGAGCCCCCACCCCGTACCGAAAAGAATCAGAAAAGGCTCCGTGTTCTCAAATATTTTCTCCCGAAGCGCCCGATAGCCCGTCATGTCGTCTGAAAAACGCGCGTCAGTAGCTACTATTTTCGGCTTTTTCCCTTCAATTTCCTCTATCTGCTCCACAACCCCCTCGATCGTGCTCATTATGCTTATAATGCCGAAGGCCCTGCTTTTGGTCTCGTTAAAATTCTTTCCCTCTCCCTCGATCCAGTGATCAACAAGCTTGCCCGCGAGGCGGCGCTGCTCCTCCACGGGATTTACCATATAGAATTTCCTCACTCCATACGTAGTGGCGTCTCTGGATATGTCGTGCGCGTCTATGCTTTTAAAGGCAGTCGGGATGACTTCGAGACGGCTGTTGTACGCCGGATAATGAACCAGCGCTATATAAACTTTAAAACCCGGGGAATTGCGGACCTTAAGCTCTTTTAGAAGGGCATCTTCTTCCTCGGAGAGCTGCGCGTCGTCAAGAAAAGCGGGATTCTGGATAAAAGTGCTTTTTATACTCTCCCGCCTCCTCCATTTCCTTATCTTCTCGTGGTCTCCCGAAAGAAGAATCTCGGGAACCTCCTTCCCCCTGTAAGTTCGGGGCTTCGTGTACTGGGGATACTCAAGGAGCCCGTTCTTAAGAGATTCAGATGCAAGAGACTCCGTGTTTCCGAGAACCCCGGGTAGATATCTCGACACGGCATCCACTATCAGGGAACAGGCGTACTCTCCCCCGGAGTTTATGTATTTCCCCGTCGATATCTTCATGTCGACGTGAAGTTCGTTTATCCTGTCGTCCACCCCCTCGTACCGACCGCAGATTATTATCAGCTGCTCAAACTCGCAGAGCTCCTGCGCCTTGCGGTCGTCAAACTCCTCTCCCTTGGGAGTAGTGAGAATTACGGCGGAACGAAGACCTTTCTCTCTTATACCGCGGACGGCGTTTCCTATCGGCCCCGGGGTCATAAGCATTCCGCTTCCCCCTCCGTAAGGGGTGTCGTCCGTTTTTCCGTGCTTCGCGTCTGAATAGCCTCTCAGGTCATGGACGTTTATCCCCACCGTATTGTTCTCAACTGCCCTGCTTATCACCCCGAACGAGAAAACGGATTCGAAAAAACCCGGAAAAATTGTCACTATGTCAAATTTCATCGCAGCATCACGAGGTTATTCGAGGAACTCCTCTACCGCTTCCACAGTAATCATCGAACCGTCAAGATCCACTGCGGTCACAAATCTGCTGACGAACGGAACCAGGAATTCCCGCTCCCTCCCCGCACTTTCTATCACAAGAATATCGTGTCCGCCCGAATCGATCAGCTCCTTTACCTCTCCGATATTCTCTCCGCGGGAGGTGCAGACCCGAAGTCCGATGAGATCAGACCAGTAATATTCGTCTTCCTCCGGGGGCTGCAGGTCACTTTTTTCTACCAGCACGTGCAGGTTTTTCAGCCCGTCTGCAGCCTCGGGCGTATCAACGCCCTCTAATTTCAAGATTGCGGTGTTTTTCTGGATCTTTATCCCGGACAGGACAAATTTTTGAGGTTCTCCCCGGTCGGGGACTTCTACGTAGACTTTTTTCACCCCGGAGAGGGTTTTGGGGCGCCCGCCGAAGGCGAACACTTTCACTTCACCATGAAGGCCGTGTCTTTTCGTTATCTTCCCGTAGAGAACAAGGCTTTGTTTCGCACTTTCCGGCAATGCTATTCAAGAATCTCCAAAACGGCGCGTTTTTTCATTTTCGCGGCCGCGGCATTCAGTATGCTGCGAATCGCCTTTGCCGTTCTTCCCTGCTTTCCAATTACCTTTCCCAGGTCTTCGGAGGCCACCCTAAGTTCAATAACCGTAGTCTTCTCACCCGCTACTTCCGTCACCCGAACCTCTTCGGGACTGTCGACAATGGATTTAGCCATGAACTCGACAAACTCTCTGAGTTGACTCATAAGGAGCATCCCTCCTGAAACTAAAATCTTTCTGTATAAATTTTCGCGTGGAAGAAAATATGCTACGTAACCTGAGATATGAGCTTGCTCACCCTGTTGGTTGTCTTGGCGCCGTTATCCATCCATGCTTTCACTCTTTCAATGTCTATCTTCAGTTCGTGGGGTTTTTTTCTCGGATCGTAATGTCCCAGTATTTCGAGAAATTTCCCATCGCGCGGGGAACGCACATCCGCCGCGACTATCCTGTAAAACGGCCTTTTCTTTGATCCTATTCTGCTCAACCTTATCTTAACCAAACTGCTGCTACCTCCTAGATTCGGGGTTAAAGATATGCTCCCGTTATCTAAACTTTGTCATTCTTTTTGCTAGTTTACCCATTTTCCCCATATTTTTCATCATGTTTCGCATCTGTATGTAGTTTTTTATCATGCGGTTTACATCAGGCACCGTAGTGCCGCTTCCCTTGGCGATTCTCTTTCTGCGGCTGCCGTTTAGGATCGTGTGGTTCCTTCTTTCGGGCAAGGTCATGGAATTGATTATCGCAAGGCTCTTTTTTATCTCAACCTCGGCCTTTACCATCGCTTCGGGGTTATCGGTGATCTTTTTCATTCCCGGAACCATATGCGCTATGCTTTCTATCGAGCCGAGTTTGCCCATGGCTACTATCGATTCCCTGTAGTCTTCAAGGGAGAACTGTTTCTTGGATATTCTTTCGGCGAGTTTTTTTGTTTTCTCCTCTTCAAAAGCGTCCTCTGCCTTCTCTATGAGACTCAGGACATCTCCCATGCCGAGGATCCTCGAAGCTATTCTCTCGGGGTGAAAGACCTCAAGCGCGTCGGCTTTCTCCCCGGTTCCGAAAAACTTGATTGGCTTGCCCGTGGTAGCTTTTATCGAAAGGGCAGCACCTCCCCTTGCGTCCGCGTCCATTTTTGTAAGAACCACACCGTCAAGATCAATGGCTTCATCAAAGCCCTGCGAGACGTTCACGGCATCCTGTCCCGTCATCGAGTCGGCGACGAGAAGGATTTCATGGGGATTTACCTTCTTCTTTATGCTCCCAAGCTCATCCATAAGCTCGCTGTCAAGATGAAGGCGTCCCGCAGTGTCTATAATCACCGCGTCCGCTCCTTGCTTCGCAGAAACCGAAACCGCGTCCACGCACACGTCCACGGGGTTTGTCCCGGCCACGGTATCATAGACGCTCACGCCTACTTTTTCTCCGAGCACCTTCAGCTGCTCTATCGCGGCGGGGCGGTAGATATCCGCGGGGACAAGCAGCGGGGTTTTTCCGTGGCGCTCCTTAAGAAACTTTGCAAGCTTCGACGCCGTGGTGGTTTTTCCCGAACCCTGGAGCCCGACCAGCATTATTATCACGGGAGGCGCAACGTTAAGATTCAGGGGCTCGTTTTCCTGCCCCAGAATGCCGGTAAGCTCTTCCTTGACTATTTTTATGAACTGCTGTCCCGGATTAAGGCTCCTCTCGACTTCACGGCCCAGGGCTCTTTCCTTGACAAGCCCTGTGAACTGGCGAACCACCCTGAAATTGACATCGGCTTCAAGAAGACTCAGGCGCACCTCTCGAAGCGCGTCTTCTATGTTCTTTTCGCTTAGCTTTCCGTATCCCCCTATTCTTTTGAGGGTGGAGCCGAGTTTTTCCGAGATTCCTTCAAACATCGCTGCATTGCCCGCCGGTTTCAAGCCATCCAAGGGCGCTGATTATCGTCTATATAATACCGGAATTACAAAATACAATCCTTTCCCGGTCTGGGAGAGAAGAAACCTGAAAACCCATGCCGAAACACAGGCAAAAACCCTCAATTAATGTTGACAAAAAAAGGGGGGGGGTAGAATGAAGAGCCGTGAGAACTAACGGTTGGTACTGTTAAAGGTATTGGCCAAAGAGGTGTTAATTCATGAGAAAACACTTGAAATATGGATTCTTTGTATGTGTTCTGGGTGCTGCGATAGTATTGGCGTTGCTTCATTACGGTACCAGGAATAATGCTGGACAATCGGATTCACATACCATCCCACCTGACTTGAGTTCTATCCCCTCTTCTCCCGAAAACGTTTTGGAAGCGGCGCAGAGCGAGGACACTCAGGTTTCTGTGGAAAAAGATTCTCTTGAGCGTCTAGAAGATCAGCAGGTTGAGCAGGAACCCCAGTCCCAGTCCGACACGACTGCGGAAAACTCCCCCGAAACACCGATTAAAGGAAGAAAGGTTGTCCTTGAAGACGGGAAAGAAATTATAATCATTGAGAACGTTCCCGACTCATGGAAAACAGAGACCGAAGTACATTTTGACGAGGAGGGAAAAGCCCATGTTAGACATCGCAAATAAAAGCTTTTCATTTATAGTTCAACTGGCAGTTCTTTTTATTTTTACAGTTGTCTTTTTCTCGGTTTCGGAGAGCGAGGCGGCTGAATTTATACCAGTGTACACAGATCCTCAAGGAACGGGGTTTTATGACCAAACCCCTCTAACTGACGAGGTTGCCCGTGGCGACAACACCGGCAGAACCCTTGGAGAGGTAAGAAGAAGAGCTTTTCAAAATGCTCTTGATATCTTGGAAAGTTTTATTAGAACCAGCAACGATAATGGAATCAGAATACAAGCGTCGTTTAAGGATAGGGGCGGGATAGATGAAAGGGGCATTATAAACCTTGCGTCTGCCGGAGCAGCAGACTATATACCTGTTTCCGTTAACGAAGAACTGCTACCGGTCCCTAGGGGTTTTCTAACATTGCCCATAGCACTTGCTGAACATTTTCTAGGAGAAGAATTAAACCCAAATGAGGCAGATGTTTTTATAACTTTCAACGAAAGAGTCCCTTTTTATTATTATGGAACAGGAAGCACGCCTCGCGGGTATGTCAATTTCATAGAAACAACAGCACATGAACTACTACATGGTCTGGGTTTTCTTGATGCGATTCAAGAAGACGGTTCTTTTAGACAAATACAACTTCTAGACGGGAGCACTGTCGCTGTGATTTTTCCTTATGACCTCGGCCTATATTCAGAAAGAGAAGCAGAGTTGCTTATACACCTTTCACAAACTGAAAGGCGAGATGCTATTACCTCGGCAGATGGTCTTCTCTGGGATGGGACGGTCGGAGGCGTTTTTACTCCCAGTTGTGCACAACTTATGGGCGAAGCCTTAATGAACAAGTATCCGTCTGCCGTAGACAGTGAGGGCCGGCCTCGACTTTATGCCCCAGATCCCTATGAACAAGGTAGTTCTGTTGCGCATCTTGCTGAGGCTTCTAAAGACTTAATGAAGCCTTCCTACAACGGAGTGGAGCACTATGATTTCACGCTTGGAATGCTACTAGATATGTTCTGGACAGTAGGAAACATAAGCCCCACCACCTTAGAGATTCTTGAAGATTGTCTCGCTGATTCAGAGCCAGAGCCAGAGCCAGAGCCGGAGCCGGAGCCAGAGCCGGAGCCAGAGCCAGAGCCGGAGCCAGAGCCGGATGAGGATGAACAAATGCAGGTTGGTAGTGGTGGTGGATGTACAATTACAGGATATGAAAGCACTTCGCAGAACACTGTATTCAACCTGTTTTTGATTCTATGCATCCTGTTTTTAGTACTTTTCTACACCAACTCCATGTCAAGCTCTCAAGTGTTCAACTTTAGCAAAAGATAGAAGTGTTTCAGCAGAACAAACTAAATCCCACCTTATTCATGAGTAGTAGAATCTCGCCCCTTGGTGAATAAGGTGGGCTCAATGTCGGTACTCGCGTGTACCGGATTCTGGGAAAAGAAATTTTGGCTCCCCACGGATTAGTCCGGTGACCGCTATCTGAAAGATATTCCGAGGACAATCTCTTGTTTTTGCCCTTTGTTCCAAGATGCTCTGTCAGCACGGGTCTCCACATTAAGACTGGTCCCTTCATCGAGGGTCTCCGTCATAGTTCCCAAAGACTGCTCCTGATGAGATAAAAACACCTGTTCCTCCCCTAGAGTCTTTGTCAAAGTCAACGCATGCAGAGAATAAGTCAATGGACAAAACACCGCAAGCTATTATAATTAGCTTGATTTACGTTTTATCGGAGGCGCCTTTGAAACTCGGAGCGTACGGTTACATAAAGCAGTTTCTCAGAGACCCGAAGAGCACAGGTTCCATAGCACCTTCAAATGAAGAACTGTCGGAACTCGTTACTGAGACCGCCCGGCTCGGCGAGATGGGAACCGTGGTAGAGCTCGGCTCGGGAACCGGAGTCTTTACCGAGAAGATTCTAGAGAAGAAAAACCCCGAAACGCTGTTTTTCGCAATAGAGATCAATCCCGAGTTCTGCGAAGCAACCAAATCCCGATGTCCTTCCGTGACAGTCTACAAGGATTCTGCGGAAAACATGAAAAAGTATCTGGAGCAGCACGGAAAAGATTCCTGCGACTGCATTATTTCAAGTCTTCCGTGGGCGGTGTTTGACCACGGAACCCAAGACAGGCTGCTTGACGTTATCTGGGACGTGCTGAGACCTGGGGGAAAGATGGTTACCTTCAGTTACTCAATCAGCATGATGGTTCCAAACGCCAGGAGATTCCGCTCAATGCTGCGAAGCAAATTCTCAAACGTCGTCAAATCGAAAACCGTGTGGTCTAATTTTCCCCCCGCGTTTGTGTACAGCGCAAAGAAGTAACGTTTTCCCCGCGCGGCGTAGCCAAGACCGCACCGGCGAACCGGATTCCCCACCGCAAGGGCGGTTGGGTATACTTAATTAATAACGCGCAAGCGGTTTCCTTCATGTCCCAGCATCCGCTTTATCTGATCGACGGCAGTTCATACATATTCAGGGCGTATTACGGCATAAGAGCCGATCTCTCAACCTCCGAGGGCTTTCCCACTAACGCCATCTACGGATTTGCCAACATGCTCCTTAAGTTTCTCAGGGAATACGAACCGAGATACCTGGGGATAGTGTTTGACTCCAAGGGAGAGGTATTCAGAAACGAAATATACCCAGAGTACAAGGCCAACAGAGACGAGGCTCCCGAGGGCCTCAAGCTACAGTTCCCGAAGATTTTCGAACTGGTACAGGCGTTTTCAATCCCGATGCATGCAATGGAAGGATACGAGGCAGACGACATCATGGGAACCATAGCCAAGGCGCAGGAAGAATCAAAGGTCGTTCTGATTACCGGAGACAAGGACTTCTGCCAGATGGTGTCCGAGAACGTGACGCTGGTTGACACAATGAGGGAGCGGGTAACCGGGGTACAGGAAGTTCGGCAGAAATACGGAATCGAACCCGGACAGATGATCGATTTCTTCGCTCTTGTGGGAGACAAGGTCGATAACGTTCCGGGAGTCGCGGGCGTCGGGGAGAAAACCGCCTCAGCCCTCATATCCAGTTACGGGAACCTCGAGGGCGTATACGGCAATCTTGACGAACTTCGCCCAAGCGTCGCCCGGAGACTCAGAGAACATAAAGATGACGCGTACCTGAGCCGGGAGCTCGTTACCATAAAAACGGATGTCGCGGTCGGGACCGAAATCGAGGATTTCAGATACGGAGGATACGCGGCAGCAAATCTCCAGGAAATATTCAGAGAACTTGAGTTTGAAAAGCTCCTTGATGAGATCGGAGCCTCTCCATCTTCAAACGGCGGCGGTGCGGTAGGATACGATTCCTACGAAACCGTTTTCGAGGAGGAGTCCCTCGAACGGGTCATAAACATGATAGAGGAAGCGGGAGAACTCTCAATAGACCTCGAGACGAACTCAAAACTGCCGATGAACGCCCGTATAGTGGGTTTTTCGCTCTGCACAGCCCCAGGACAGGCTTTTTACATTCCAGTGGGACACACGGATATTATGGAAGCCGAGAAACAGATGGACATTGATACGGCTCTTTCGATGCTTAAACCCGTTTTGGAATCTGAGGACGTAAAAAAGATAGGCCAGAACATAAAATACGAGATGCTCGTGCTTAGAAACCACGGAGTCAGGCTTAGGGGAATTTACTTCGACACGATGCTTGCGGCGCACCTGCTGGACGCCTCCCGGACAAGCTACAAGCTTGATGAGCTCTCGAAGACGGAGCTCGGTCACAGGATGATTTCCTACGACGACGTTACGGGAAAGGGAAAATCCAAAAAGAGTTTCGCCGAAGTTGATATCGAGACGGCGACAAGATATTCCTGCGAAGACTCCGACGTGGCGCTTATTCTCTCAAGGAAATTTCTCGAGACTCTCAAGCAAGAAGAGCTCTGGGATCTTTACAGGGAAAACGTTCTGGGTCTTCTCCCGGTTCTCTGTGACATGGAGTTTGCGGGAGTAAGCGTTGACACCTCGATTCTCGGGAAGATGTCGGAGGAATTTCAAAAGGATCTCAGTTCCATCGAGGCCGAGATATACGAAAAAACCGAAAGAGAGTTTAATATAAATTCAACAAAACAGCTTTCCGAAGTGCTTTTCGAGAAGCTCCGTCTTCCCACCAGGAAGAAAACCGCGAAAGGCGCTTTTTCTACCGACTCAGAAGTGCTGAGAGATCTCTCGACAATCCACGAAGTGCCCCGTCTCATACTCAGACACAGGTTTCTCTCCAAACTGAAATCCACTTACATTGACCAGCTCCCAAGGCTTATCAATCCGACCACGGGAAGGATCCACACCTCTTTTAATCCCGCCGGCACTTCAACCGGAAGACTGAGCTCAAGCGATCCCAATCTTCAGAATATCCCGATAAAAACCGAGGACGGCAAAAGAATAAGAAAATCTTTTGTGGCGAGAAACGGCTGCGTCATACTGTCAGCCGATTATTCCCAGATAGAACTTCGCCTGCTCGCCCATTTCTCGGGGGACTCAACCCTGCTTGAGGCACTTCGAAACGACAAAGACGTGCATGTCGCCACGGCCTGCGAAATCTTTAACGCACGCGAAGACCAGATCACCTCCGAGATGCGGAATCTCGCCAAGACCATAAACTTCGGGATAATATACGGTATAAGCGCTTTCGGGCTCTCAAAGCAGCTCGGCACCACGGTTTCGGTCTCAAGAAACTACATAAACAGGTATTTTGACAGATATTCGGAAGTGAAAACCTATATGCAGTCATCGGTTGAAGAAGCGAGAAGCAGAGGATACACCGAGACTCTTGTCGGGAGAAGAAGGCCGATACCGGAGCTTGTGTCGGGAAACAGGGTGGAGAGAAGCAGGGGTGAGCGGGAAGCTATAAACACTCCGATACAGGGGTCCGCGGCGGATATAATAAATCTGGCCATGATCCGCATATTCAGAAGACTTGAAGAAGGGGGATTTTCCTCCAAGATGATTCTTCAGGTTCACGACGAGCTCCTTTTCGAGATTCATGAAACGGAACTTGAAGAACTGAGAACTCATATAAAAAACGACATGGAAAACGCTTGGGAGCTTAGGGTGCCGCTCAGAGTCGAGATGCGCGCCGCGGAGAACTGGGCCGAAGCCCACTGACCTCGAAGAATACGGCAATGACAAATTCCGGAAGAAAGATCTTGATTCTGCGCATGCTGGTTTTACTCTTCGCCTTTCTGCCGGCGGCATCTTCCTATGCTGATGTAAATCACAAAAAAATTCTCTCCTTTATCTCGAAAAACGCCTCGTCGAAAAGGAAAATCGGGATCATGGTCCGCTCGGCCGATACCGGCAGAACGGTTTTCCGCTATAACAGCAAAAAGGAATTCATTCCCGCTTCCAACAACAAAATACTTTCCTCCATAGCGGCGCTTTCCCTTCTAGGAAAGGATTTCCGTTTCAAAACGAAGTTTTATCTGGGTGGAGGAATACACTCGGGGGTCGGCCACGGCGGTCTTTACGTAAAAGGGTTCGGAGACCCCACGATAGACATCGAAAAGCTTAAGGAAATTGCAGGACGGATTAAAGCCCTCGGGATAACCGCGATTGAGGGCGGGATTCACCTCGACGGTTCGTATTTTGACGATGTCCATTATGGAGAAGGCTGGGATTCTGAGTGGTTCGGCAAAAGTTTCTGCCCTCCCGTAACGGCGATTTCGTTTAATTACAATTCGGCCAAGATAAAGATTTCCGCTTCCAAGGTGCAGGGGGCGCCCGTGACGGTGAGAACAGAGCCCGCAGAGTTCCCCTTCCCGATTAGAAGCAAGGTTTCCACCTCGCTAAAGAGGTCGGCCGTGAGGGCGAAATACAACGAACGGAACGAACTCAAAATTTCCGGATACGTCTCCCCCAGAAAAAAAGCCGAAACCCTGGAGCTTTCGGTGCCAGACCCGTTTTTTTACTTCGGGGCGGTACTCAAGCAGGTTCTCGAAGAGGAGGGAATCGAAGTAAACGGGCCCATAGACCGCAGGAGAGTGCCCCGGTGGACCGGAAAAATATTCACCCATTACTCAGAACCTCTGGGCACCATTATCCACGAGTACAACAAGGAAAGCGTCAATATAATCGGAGAAAGCATAGTGAAGGTGATCGGCGCAAAGTATCTCAGCACCCCGGGATCATGGAAATCCGGCACTCACGTAATTGAAAATCACCTGAGGATGATCGGCCTCAACGGAAACTTCTCCATGGCTGACGGCTCCGGCCTTTCAAGGCTGAACAGAGTTTCCCCGGAAGATATAACCCATGCGCTCGCCAAGGTCTACAAAGACCCGGATATTTCCGAGGAGTTTATCTCATCCCTGCCGATCGCCGGAGTTGACGGAACTCTTAAGAAAAGATTTCGCAGCCTCAAGGGCAAGGTCTACGCAAAAACCGGATATCTTGAGGGAGCCAGATCCCTGTCCGGTTATGTCTTCGGAAAGAACGGGCAGGTTTATGTTTTTTCCATCATATCAAACGGCATGGGATCGAGAGTGAAGAAACTTCAGAATCTGCTTCTGCGAGAGCTTGTCTACTGATTTATTTTGCGGAAACTGTCCGCTAACCTTGCGAATTCCTCAACCGAAAGCGATTCCGCCCTTCTTCCCTGATCGATTCCCGAGTCCGAAAGCGCCCGCTCAACTGCCTCCCTCTCAAAAAAGTTACCCAGCGAATTCCTTATGATCTTTCTCCGAGAGGAAAACGCGTGCCTCGTAACAGTTCTGAAAGTCTTCTCGTTTGATACCGGGAACACGGGTTCTTTCAGCGGATCAAGAACCACCACCGCTGAATCCACCTCGGGAACCGGATAAAACGCATGTCGAGAAACCCGGAAGGCAAGCTCCACGCTGAAGCAGCTCTGCAAAAACACCGAGAGGGAACCGTAGCTTTTTCGTCCCTTTGGAGAGGATATTCTCTGCGCCACTTCCTTTTGCAGCATTACGACTATTTTTGAAAAAAGCTCTCTTTCATCAAGAAGCTTGAGAAGAATCTGGCTGGATATGTTGTAGGGAAGATTGGATACAAGCTTCATTTTTCCCCCGGTGGAAAAACGGCTGAAACTGCCTTTAAGGACATCTTCGTAAACGAACCTGACGTTTTCGGATTCTGCGAACTTTTCGTCAAGAAAAGTCCTGAGCCTAGTGTCTTTTTCAATCGCCGTGACCGCACTGGCACCAAGCGCGAGATGTTCCGTGAGGCTGCCTTTGCCGGGTCCGATTTCAATCACTTGGTCTTCTTCGCGGAGCTTTGCGGCAGCGCAGATTTTACGGAGTATGTTGGGGTCGTTTAGAAAATTCTGTCCCAGCCTCTTAGTCTGACGGAATATCTGCTCCCGCTTCATATCATCCATCCGCTTAAAACGGATACTACTTGAGAGCAGCTTTTGGGTATGGAGGCAAAGAATGAAGACCGCAAAATTATTCTTCTTTGAACCTGAATATCTTTTCTTTTTCCTTTATCATCCCCAGCTCTTCTCTCAGTATTTTCTCAATGTATCTTTCGTCCTGCTTCATGGCTCTTATTTCCTCTTTGTACGCCCTGTTCTGCGCTTCCAAGCCCTCTATTCTCTCCTCTATCCTCTTGTTTTCGTTCTTGAGAAAATAGACCTTGGAAATTTCGTTGAAAAACATCAAGGCCACCACCACGGCGATTACCGAATATACAGCCAGCCTGATGAATTTCTGCGGTTTCATATGCCCTCTACAGCGCGAAACTCCCAACAAGAAAAGGATTGGTTCCTTTTTCAATTCCCACGGTCGTTTGGGGACCGTGACCCGGATGGATTTCGTAGTGGTCGGGATATTTAAGAATCTCGGAGCGTATCGACCCGATAAGCTCCGCCATGGTCGTTCCCCCCGTAAGATCTACCCTGCCGACGCTCCCTGCGAAAACCGTGTCACCCGCTATTATCGATTCTTCGAAAACAAAGCATATGTGGCCCCAAGTGTGGCCAGGAACAAGAAGTATCTCTCCCCTGAGATTCCCTACGGAAAGAGTGTCCCCTTCCTTAACGTAACCGTCTACTTCGGGAACCTCGACGAATTCAAATCCGGGGAACCTCATCTTCGCCTCGGGAAGCAAATCTAGCACGGGCTGTTCTTTTTGGTGTATGTAAAAGGGTATGCCGAGCTTTTTCTTGAAAGCCTCAACGCCAGCCACGTGGTCCAGATGCGTGTGGGTGTTGACTATCTTTTTTACCTCGAGCCCTGATTTTTCGATTTCCGCGGATATCTCCTCTATCTGCTCTCCGGGATCAACGAGCATTGCCTCGTTGGTATCTTCATCCCCTATGATATAGCAGTTTTCAATGAATATCCCGCCCGGGACGCATTTTATTATCAATCTTATCTCCTCTGAGTGTTGTTTATGCGAAAATCGACGAATCCGCCCTCCGCCGACAGCCACTTGAGTTCAACCGATTCCACTTTTGCGCGAGGCGGGCCCTCGCCGCACCACTCAATCAGTTTTTCGAGATTCTCGGTCGTTCCTTCGGCGACTATCCTCACGTTTCCGTCCGCAAGGTTTTCGACGTGTCCCCTTATGCCAAGCCCAGTCGCCGTTTGCGCTGCCAAGGCTCTGAAATAAACTCCCTGTACCCTTCCCTTCACCAGGATAAGCACTCTTTGTTCCATCCGATTCTTCCAGACTACCGAAAGGCTCTGCCGGTGTCAATGAAAGGGGGGATTGGGGCCTCAGAAGCTACCCCCGGAGCGGGCAAGGAGAGTTCGCACGGCGTTGACAGGGAAAAAGGCAAAATGTATTTTGTTAGTTCGATGAGCGAGTACCAAGTCCATTTCAGATGCATAGACGAGAACTGCTCTGAAACCTATCCTATTGACGATATCATCTACAGATGCAGGAAGTGCGACAATCTTCTCGATGTTCAGCACGACATGGAAACTCTGGGCAAAAGGACTCCCGAAGAATGGAAAGAGCTTTTTGACAGCAGATACAGAAAGCAGTCCTGGCCTTTCGGAAGCGGCGTCTGGGGAAAAAAGGAATGGGTACTGCCTTCAATTGAAAACGAAAACATAGTTTCAATGTATGAGGGATGCACGAACCTTTTCTGGGCTGAGAGGCTCGGAAAGCAGGTCGGCGTTGAAGATCTCTGGATAAAGATGTGCGGCAACAGCCACACGGGGTCCTTCAAGGATCTGGGGATGACCGTGCTCGTCTCGGCCGTAAACCAGATGATAAGCGACAACATCAGTATCCCCGCGGTCGCCTGCGCATCAACCGGAGACACATCGGCCGCTCTAGCCGCTTACTGCGCGTCAGCAGGCCTTCCTTCAATAGTTTTTCTTCCCAAAGACAAGGTATCCATTGCTCAGCTGATCCAGCCCATATCTAACGGGTCTCTGGTTCTTTCCCTGGACACGGATTTTGACGGCTGCATGGAGATGGTTCAGAGAATCACCAGCGAGCATAACATCTATCTCGCAAATTCGATTAACTCCCTGCGCATAGAGGGGCAGAAAACGATAAGCATAGAACTTTGCCAGCAGTTTGACTGGGAAGTTCCTGACTGGGTGATAATCCCGGGCGGAAACCTCGGCAACGTGTCCGCGCTCGGAAAGGGATTCTTGATGATGTATGATCTCGGTCTCATAAAAAAACTTCCGAGAATAGTTTGCGCGCAGGCACAAAACGCAAACCCTCTTTACCTGAGTTTCCTCAAGGGCTTCAGTGAATTCAACCCCGTAACAGCGAAGAAAACCCTTGCAAATGCCATACAGATCGGAAACCCCGTAAGCATCAACAAAGCAATTTCCATTCTCAGACGATTCGACGGAATTGTGGAGCAGGCATCTGAGGACGAACTCTCCCACGCCTCGGCAATGGCAGACAGAACGGGCACTTTTAACTGTCCCCACACAGGAGTCGCGCTTGCAGTGTTTTTGAAACTGCTTAAGAAAAAGGTTCTTTCCCCCAAGGAAAAAATAGTAGTGGTTTCTACAGCTCACGGGCTGAAATTCGTGGAGTTCAAAGCCGGCTACCACCGCTCCGCCCTTGAGGGGGTATCGTCTGAGCTAGGAAACATCCCTGTAGAACTTCCAAACGATTATAAGGCCGTTAGGGACGCGATACAAAGCAGAATTCCTGTTCAGTAGCAACCACTGCATCGGTTGCCAGCCCGAATGATTCTTGCTATCAGCCCGCATAATCTTTGCCGACGGCCGGGGTTTTTTTCGAAGCCCTAAACTTCATCCATTCCCAAGCAAGCAGAGCCCACACGGGCGCAAACTCTATCCATACCACCACGTCCCCGAATATTCCGCCTTCCTCAGGATTAGGGGGAAAATAATACTGGAGGTAATAAAGCGGGAGCAACGCGGTGAGGGCCAGGAAACCCGGGCTGGGAGCTATGCAGAGAAACGGAAGAAGCCACGCGTAGTACCAGGGGAATTGCGCCGGGCTCAGCAGAAATGCGCCTCCTATTATGAGCAGGGCTTTTCTGTGGATACCCAAAGACCCGCTTACAAACGCCACATAGAACTTCCAGATGAAAAGAATCGCAATGATGGCGGCTCTCGAATGCTTCTGCGCGTGTCCGGGGTGAATGCCCAGCGTTTCCAGAACAAACTCCCATCCCGAAAGAATTGCCGCGAAAAACGGGCTGTTGTTCTGCCAGCTTTTTCCATATGCCACCATGCCGGAAGCTGAATCCAGTTCAAACGCAACCGTGGGAAGAAATATGACTAAAATCGCAACTGCAAAAACAAGAGTCTGCAAAAGTGTTTCCCGCTTCTCCCGAAGGGGTTTTAAAAACGTCCCGAAAAGAAGCACCGGCCAGAGCTTTACTCCCACCGCAAGTGAAAGCGCAAGTGTCCATAGTCTTTTTCTCTCGTAAAGAAACAGGAGTATCGCCCCCAGCACGAACGGGAACGCCAGTATGTCCATATGCGCTGAGTTGAATATCTGCTGCACCAAAAGCGGATTCCACCAGTAGATAAGTGAGTTCTGAAGAGAAATGCCAAGCTTCTTAAGGCTCGCAAGCAAAAGCACGAGCGTGATCACGTCAAATACTATGAGCACAATTCTCCACGCCGTGAGACTCATGGGAGATATCTTGTAGGATGTGGCGAAGAAAAATTCCGCAACCGGCGGATAGATGGTTTTTACGTGCGGGTGGTTTACTTTCTCAAGGGTCTCGCCGTAGAGATGCTTAAGCTCCTTCAGTTTCTCGTTCCCTACACCCTCCGCCACTTCCTCAGGCGAGTGCTGGTAAGGATTCATCCCGTTTGCCACAACGGCGCCGTCCCAGAAGTAGCGGTGATAATCGTCTTCAAGTATCGGAGTTGAAAAAAGAAACAGAACCCGGAATCCGAGACCGAAAAGAATTATGAGAAGAAGCGAGCACGCGCGATTTTTCCTGAAATTTCCCACGGCCACGAAATAAATGGCCGAGGCGACAACCAGAAGCGATATGAAAACCGGTATCAGATCTTTTTCAAAATTCCCCGAGGAAAGTTGCGGGGAGATTTTCGCTATAGCCCCGAGCAAGAGAAAAACGGCTGTTCCGCACAGGAGAAGGAGCCGGTTTGCCTTGTTGATTTTTTCCATCAATGGGTACAATTACAAGAATATAGTTTCATTCGGCTTGGAATTCCGGAAGATGAACAAGAGCAGAGAAAGATTAAAACTAATTCTTAAAAGCAAATCAATCCTACTCGGAAATTTCACTTTGGCATCGGGAAAGCAGAGTTCCTATTACATTGATGCCAGGCTTACAACCTTAGACCCCGAAGGCGCTAATCTGATATCGGAAATATTTCTGGGAGAAATCGCCGCGCAGGGCGGCGTAACGGCCGTAGGAGGACCGTCCACGGGCGCCGACCCCATGGTGGGAGCTATCATCTCCAAAAGTCATGAGGAAGGGATGCCGCTTCGCGGATTCATAGTAAGGAAGAAGGAAAAGGAACACGGTACCGGAAACATGATAGAGGGCGGACTTCACCAGGGAGATAAGGTAGCCATAATCGAGGATGTTATCACGACCGGCGGTTCCGTGCTGAGGGCCATTGATCTTGTCGAATCCGCCGGGGCCGAGGTCCGTGGGGTTTTCTGCGTCGTTGACAGGGGAGAAGAAACGGAAAAAACTTTCCTTGAGCGAGGCTGTAGCTTTTTTTCCATATTCAGGGTTTCGGAACTTCTCTAGAAAACACCACGCAAAACCCTTTTGTTTTTCGCACAAACCGGAATGCTATTGAGTTTTTACGTAAATTATTGCCGCTGACATTTCAGGCGGGGAGACAGTTTATTGAGCGCTTTGCTGGTTGTAACACTAGTACTTTCGGGATTTCTGGCCCTTAACATAGGAGCCAACAATTCCGCAGCTTCCATGGCGACTTCATACGGCGCCGGGGTAAGATCGAAAAGACAGGCCGTATGGCTAATAGCGATTTTTGCCCTTCTCGGGGCGCTTACGGCTGGAGCTCCCGTGGTCGAAACCGTGGGCAAGGGAATAGTGCCCGCCGAGACTCTTTCCTCCGACATAGGATTCATATTTATAATCCTGCTCCTGGGAATAGGTTTCATCGCCTGGGCGAATGTGGTGCGCACGCCCATCGCAACCACCCACGCCATAGTGTGCGCCATAGTGGGGATCGGTCTTTATACCCAAACACTTAATTCCGACAGTTTCATCCGGGTGCTAAAGTGGTGGATCGTGGCCCCGATAGTCGCCTGGCTAATAAATTTCGCCGTGGCAAAGTTTTTTTATTTCAAAATAGTCCACTATCTCGCGAGCAACTTCTCGGAAAAAAGAGTGAACGTGATCCTGACCGTGCTGATCACCATATCCGGAACGTTCATCGCGTTTTCGGGAGGCGCCAACAATTCCGCAAACGCCATAGGTCCGATAGTGAGCCTGGGACTCATAGATTCCTATCCGGGTGCAATTTTGGCCGGCGTTGCGATGGGAGTGGGAGCAATTCTCCTCGGAGGCAGGGTTCTTGAGACGCTGGGGAAGAAGATAACGGAAATATGCATCATAAGGGCTATCTCAGTTGAATTTACGGCCGCGGTGATAATACTGCTTGCCTCGCTATACGGAATTCCCGTCTCGATCGCGGAGATAGTAACGGCCGGAGTGGTGGGTTTTTCGTGCGCGCAGCATGGATTCGCCCAGACTTCCAAGAACAGTCATGTTGTCAAAATCGGTTTTTTCTGGTTTGTTGTTCCTGTGGTAACCGTGGGGGTAAGCTATTACGTATCCCTCATATACATAAAGTACGGCCTGTCGTCGTATCTGAGCTTTCTGGGTTAGATGAAATTCTCCGAAGAAGATGTAAAAAGCCTAAATCGCGAGTTTGAGCGAAGTTCTCCCGAGGACATTCTCTCCTGGGCTTCGCAGAACCTCGGTTCCTCGGTGGCCCTTGCGACCAGCTTTCAGGTCCAGGGAATGGTACTTGTCGACATGTTCGCAAAGACAGACCCCGAAGCGAGAATTTTCACTCTCGATACAGGAAGGCTCCATTCGCATACGTACGATGCAATGGAGAAAACAAGAGAGAAGTACGACATCAATATCGAAGTGCTTTTCCCCGACACATCCGAAGTAGAGGAAATGGTGACAAGCCGCGGGGTGAATCTTTTTTACAAAAGCGTTGAAAACAGAAGGCTTTGCTGCCAGGTGAGGAAAACCAACCCGCTAAACGGATACTTAAAAACCCTAGGCGCCTGGATTACCTCCATAAGGGCGGACCAGACGGAGCAGCGGGCAGACTCAACAAAGTTTGAGATTGACTACCTGCACGGAAGAATGCTCAAGATAAACCCGATTCTCGACTGGACCACAGACCAGGTGTGGGATTACGTAAAGAGAAACGGCGTTCCTTACAATAAGCTTCACGACATGGGATATCCAAGCATAGGCTGTGCTCCCTGCACAAGAGCTATTGAGGAAGGGGAAGATCCAAGGGCGGGCAGATGGTGGTGGGAGCAGGACTCGGATAAAGAGTGCGGAATCCACTTCAGTCACGAACCGCAATCTTAGAGAGCAGAGGGTGGATTTCAGGTTCCCTGCATCAGGTTCTTTTTCACAATCGGAAGAACTTCTTCTTTGAGCAGCCTCATTGATTTCTGCCATTTTTCCTTCGGGCTCCACTCGTGCCCCATGACCAGAAGCACCCCGAATCCCCCGACAAATTCATGAAGCTCAATTATCTTCCTGGCAACTTCCTGGGGATTTCCGACAAGCCACATGTTCTCGATCATGTAATCCATAGTCACCTCTTGGTCAGACATTGACTTGTCAATTTTAAACAGGTTCAGGTTGTTTCTTATCAGGGGAACTATCTTGAAAAAGTAATCCCGGAAATCTCTTGCGAGCGTACCTTCTATTACCTCTTTTCTCGCTTCCTCCGTGGTCTCCGCAATGTAGATGTCCCTTGCGATTCTCCACTTACCCCTCTCCGCAGTTCCGCCAGCGGCATCCGCTCCCTGCTCGTACCCCGCCCAGTGAGATTTAAGTACGTCACGGGTAACGAAATTTATGCTCATGGGTATCCAGCCCCTTTCCCCGGCGGTCCTCAGGCTCGCGGAATTCTCCGAGATTCCCGCAACCGCTATAGGAGGATGGGGTTTCTGATATGGCTTCGTGTGCACCCCAAGACCAACTTTTTCCACGGGGTCTGGGACGGTGAAACTCCACCGGGAGTTGCCGTAGGTGCCTGGGCGTGGATCGTTCCACAGATTCAGTATCATCTCAAGGGACTCGTTCATAAGCTTTCTCTGTTCCCCGGTCTTCGGGTTTATGCCGAATGCCTTAAAGTCTCCGATGAAACTCCCGGCTCCCACTCCCCAGTAGAATCTTCCCTTAAGCAGGTGGTCGAGAACCGCGATTCTATGCGCCAGCATGAAAGGGTCGTGCTGAGGCAGACACGAAACACCCGTACCGAAGATTATACGCTCCGTGAGGGCAGCGGCTTTGGCTATGAAAAGGTCAGGGGCCGGTATGTTCTCCCACCCGGCCGTGAAGTGCTCTCCTATCCAGGCTTCCCTGAAGCCGATCTCGTCGAGAAAAACCATCTGCTCCATGTCCGCTTCGAGTGTATCGGAAAAAGAGGAGCCAGCCGGATGAAGGGGTATAGCGAAGTATCCAAGTTCCATTTCCGAAACATTATACTTTCTTTGAGCATAAAAAGAGAACTATTCACAGAGTGTATTTGGTCCCTGCAGTTTGGCAAACAGAGGATATATATAGTAATATGATACGGATTTTGAATACAAAGAGTTAAGTTTTATCAAGGAGGAAGCACCAAAATGTCAGAGAATCTTCCGGGCATACAAGAGACCCGAGAACTTCTTAAAAAGAAAAAAGTGGTTATCGCCGGGGTGGGCGAAACCGAACAGGGAAAAATCCCGGATAAAAGCTCCTTTCATTTCCTGAGCGAAGCTTCTAAGCTTGCCATTGAGGACGCGGGGATAAAAAAAGACGACGTGGACGGACTTGTAACTGCGTTCTCCCTCGTAGAACACACTTTCATGCACTGCACCACCTTTGCCGATTACTTCGGCATGAACCCGAGGTTCTTCTCCTCGGTTGCCGTGGGGGGAGCGACGGCGGTGTGGATGGTGGCTGAAGCCGCCATGGCGATAGCCTCAGGACAATCTGAAGTGGTACTCTGCGTAAGAGGGGACAACACCCTCTCCGGAATATCGTCTTCAGGTATGCTCGCCCTTATAAGGGAGATGTGCCATGCGGAGTTTGAGTTCCCCTACGGACTGACTACTCCCGGGGGATACGCGCTTGCCGCGCAGAGATACCTCCATGACTGGGGCGCACGAAGAGAACACCTTGCAGCGGTTGCGGTAACAATGAGAAAGCACGCCGCGGATAAAGAAAACGCCATGAACAAGGATCCTCTCTCAATAGAAGATGTTCTTAGTTCAAGGGTGATAGCCGAGCCCCTTACCAAGTATGACTGCTCCATTATCTCAGACGGAGGAGCAGCCTTCATAGTAACTACAGAAGACAAGGCAAAAGAGCTTGGTATAGAAAACGATCTTGCTTATCTCTGGGGAATGGGACAGGGATACTCCCATCAGTACCTCACAACTCTTGAGAACCTAGATCAGATATACAACGCTGTGGAGCGTTCGGGGCAGAAGGCTTTTAACACCGCGGGGATAGAACCAAGGGACGTTGACATAGCGTTTCTTTATGACTGCTTCACCATAACAGTGCTCCTTGAGCTTGAGGGACTGGGGTTTGTTCCCAAGGGAGAGGGAGGAGCGTTTGCTCTTGAGGGAAGAATGGAGATAGGGAAGGACCTTCCTGTTAACACCCACGGGGGACTGCTCTCACAAGCTCACCTTGGCGCCATGCATCATGTGGTGGAAGCCACGCTTCAGCTGAGGGGAGACGCGGGGTCAAGGCAGGTGGAGGATCCTGAGGTGGCCGTGGTTCATGGAAACGGCGGGATAGTGTCGGCTCACAGCACGGTGGTACTGGGCAACCAGCCGATTAATTAACACATAAAGGAGACAAAGAAGATGTCAGAAGAGAAAAAAGAGTACAACAAGCCTTTGCCTGAGTTCCGGCCCGAGACAAAGCCTTTTTGGGAAGCTGCCAAGGAGCACAGGCTGGTTATCCCCAGGTCAAGGGAAACCGGAGAGTTTTTCTTTTACCCAAGAGCTCTTTCCCCGGGAGGGGACATGAGTGATGACATAGAGTGGGTTGAGAGTGAGGGACGGGGGAAAGTGTGGACTTTTTCCATACATCACATGGGACCTTCGAAAGCTTACAAGGGAGAACCTCCCTATGTGGTAGCCCTCATTGAGATGGAAGAAGGGGTGAAGATGATGTCAAACGTTGTTGACGTTGATCCAAAGGACGTGTCCATCGGTATGGACGTTCAGGTCTGCTTCGATGACGTTACCGATGAGGTCACCCTCCCTAAATTCAAACCCGCGGGATAAAAAAAGGCGGGGATATTCAGTCATCTAGTTTTATAAGTATGTCGTCCCCGTCAATTTTTACCGGGTAGATCTCGAGAGGTTCTACTGCCGGGAGACAGAGCACCTCGCCCGTCCTGACGTTGAACTCAGCCCCGTGGTAACAGCAGGTGATGCGTTCTCCGTCAAGATCGCCGTCTGAAAGAGTAAAACACTGGTGAGTACATTCATCCTTAAAAGCGTAGAAATCTCCCTCAACCCTGCATATGGCAATCGCTTCTCCGCCAACGAAAAAGGATTCCACTTCTCCTTCCGCTATGTCCGAGACCTCAGCCACCTTCTCGAAATCTGACATAAGCTTATCTCCCGTCGCCGTTTCCGAGCCTTTGCTCAAACCATTTCATGACAGTGTTCTCAAGAGCCTCTCTCACGGAGTCAATCGACATATGCTCAAGAGTCTGGTTAGTAAAAGCACGGAGCATTATGATCTTTGCCGTCTTCATGGAAATTCCTCTTGAGCACAAGTAAAAAAGGGCCTCTTCGTCCATCTGTCCGATCGTGGCGCCATGAGTGCACTTGACGTCATCGTTGTATATCTCAAGCTGGGGTTTCGTGTCTATCTGAGCCGTGTCGGAGAGAAGAAGATTCCTGTTAGTCTGCTTTGCGTCCGTTTTCTCGGCACCTTCGTGAACCAGTATTCTTCCGTGAAAAACTCCCTTTGAGCGGCCGTCAAGCACGCCGTTATAGAACTGGCGGCTGTCGCAATGAGGGCTTGCGTGCTCAACCCGCATGAAGTTATCCATGTGCTGGCGCCCCTCGGACATGAAAAGGCCGTAAATGTCGGAGTTGCATCCTTCTCCCGCCAGAACGGGATGAACGTTGTTCCTCACTATAGCTCCTCCGTAGAGAATTGAGTGTGAAGCGATGTTGCTGTTTTTCTGCTGATTTACCCTCAGTGTGGAAAAATTAAACGCCTTCTGGCTTTCAAATTCAAGCCTGTAATGTTCGAGGTTCGCGTTTTCACCACAGACAACCTCCGTAACCACGTTTGAGAAATAAACGCTCTGGGATAACGATACGTAATGCTCAATAACCTTGGCGTCCGAACTTTGCCCGATGACGATGAGATTTCTCGGGTTTATGAACAAAGGACGGCCTTCATCCGTCGATACGTGGAGAACATGCACGGGTTTCTCAAAAACGGTCTGGTCTGGAACGTAAACAAATACCCCGTCTTCAAAATATGACGTGTTAAGAGAGATAAACGCGTCTTTTTCATAATCGGCGTATTTCGCCAGGTAATCCTTTACAAGATCACCGTCCTCCCGGATCGCCTCCGACAGAGCTTTCACCACAATCCCTTCCCTAGTATACCCCGCATCTGAGAGGGAAGAGGCGAAACGACCGTTTACGAAGACAAGCCGCAGACAATCAAGCCCCGAGAATCCGTAAGAATTCACGGTTTTCATAGAAACATCCGAGATTCCGTCCTCGGCGATTGAAAAGGACCCTCTTCGAAGCGCCTCAAGGTTGGTAAATCTCCACTCTTCATCAGAAAGCGTCGGAAATCCAAGCTCGCCGAACCCCGAAATCGCTTCCCGTCGAAGGTCAGCTACCCATTCGGGGGTATCTTCTTGCCCGCTACCGAGAAACTCAGAGAGCCCCTCGACATAACTTTCGCGCGTACCGTCAAAAACAATAGCCATCGTATTATGCTCCTTGCCGGTTACCCGGTACCCTAGAAATCCGCGTAACCTTTTTCCTCAAGCTCCTGGGCAAGTTCCTTTCCTCCCGATTTCACGATTTTCCCATCAACCATCACGTGGACAAAATCGGGAACTATATAGTTAAGAAGTCGCTGGTAATGGGTTATCACTATAAAAGAACGTCCGGAGTCTCTCATCGAATTCACCCCGTTCGCCACTATCTTGAGAGCATCTATGTCAAGACCTGAATCCGTCTCGTCAAGCACCGCCAACGTGGGTTCAAGTATCTGCATCTGAAATATTTCGTTTCTTTTCTTCTCTCCGCCCGAAAACCCGGCGTTTACGGATCTTTTAAGAAGATCCTCGCCAATGCCGAGCGCTTTCATCTTATCTCTGGCAAGCTTCCCAAACTCAACGTGCTTGAGCGGCTTTTCCTCCCGGTATTCCCTTTTCGCGTTAAGGGCCTCTCGCAAAAGATAGGTGTTTGCGACTCCCGGAATCTCAACTGGATACTGAAAAGCAAGGAATATTCCCTCGCATGCCCTCTCCTCGGGCTCAAGGTCGAGAAGATCCTTGCCCTGAAAGGTTACCTCCCCTTCCGTAACCTCGTATGCTTCCTTGCCCGCAAGAACTTGGGCAAGCGTGCTTTTCCCCGAGCCGTTGGGACCCATTATCGAGTGAACTTCCCCGGGCGCCACGGTAATGTTCATCCCTTTAAGTATTTCCTTGTCATCTACCCGCACATGCAGGTTTTTCACCTCGAGCATGTTTTGCTCCTCCTAAAAATCTTTTTTTCAGAATTACGGCGGAACCCGTATTAACCCACGCTTCCCTCAAGACTTACGCTCAGCAGCTTCTCGGCTTCAACCGCGAACTCAAAAGGCAGTTCCTTGAAAACTTCCTTACAGAAACCGTTCACTATGAGCGAAACCGCGTCTTCGGCGGAAAGCCCTCTCTGGCGACAGTAAAACATCTGGTCCTCGCCTATTTTAGAGGTAGAAGCCTCGTGCTCCATGTGAGCCGTGGAGTTTCTTACCTCTATGTATGGAAAAGTGTGTGCTCCGCAGCGGTCCCCTATAAGCATCGAGTCGCACTGCGTGTAATTTCTCGCCTTTTCGGCATTTTTACCAATCTCAACAAGTCCCCTGTATATGTTCTGCCCCTCTCCCGCGGAAATGCCCTTGGAAATGATCGTACTGCTGGTGTTTTTCCCCACGTGAACCATCTTGGTCCCGGTATCGGCCTGCTGAAGCCTGTTCGTAAGGGCGACGGAGTAGAATTCCCCAACCGAATTGTCCCCCTCGAGAATACAGCTTGGATATTTCCACGTGATAGCAGAACCGGTCTCAACCTGCGTCCAGGAAATCCTTGAGGCTCTGCCAATGCATCTTCCCCTCTTGGTAACAAAATTGTATATTCCGCCCTTGCCCTGCTTATCTCCCGGGTACCAGTTCTGTATAGTCGAATACTTTATGGTGGCGTCATCATGAGCTATGAGTTCAACCACGGCTGCGTGGAGCTGGCTCTCGTCCCTTTGAGGCGCCGTGCAGCCCTCAAGATAGCTTACATAGCTGCCCTCTTCGGCGATTATAAGCGTTCTTTCAAACTGCCCGGTATTCTCCGCGTTTATGCGGAAATAGGTCGAGAGTTCCATTGGGCATCTTACTCCCTTGGGAATGTAGACAAAGGAGCCGTCCGTGAAGACCGCGGAATTCAAAGCCGCGTAGAAATTATCCCCGCGGGGCACTACGGAACCCAGGTACTTGCGCACAAGATCGGGATGTTCTTCAACGGCCTCGGATATGGAGCAGAAAATAACCCCTTCCTCGGCAAGCTTCTCCTTAAAAGTGGTGAAAACCGAAACGCTGTCAAAAACAGCGTCGACCGCGACACCCGCCAGCATCTTCTGTTCCTCAAGCGGAATACCGAGCTTGTCGTAGGTCTCCTTTATCTCAGGGTCGATCTCGTCAAGGCTTTTCGGCCTCGGATTGTTTTTTGGCGCCGCGTAGTAACTTATGTCGTTAAAATCTATCTTCGGATACCTAAGAAAAGCCCACCGGGGCTCTTTCATTTTCTTCCAGCGCTCATAAGCTCCTAGGCGCCATTCGAGAAGCCACTCAGGTTCATTCTTTTTCGAGGAGATCATCCTGATGACATCCTCGTTTAGGCCCTTGGGAGCAATCTCCTGCTCGACATCAGTTACGAATCCGTACTTGTATTCCTCCTGCGCGAGTTTTTCAAGATCAACGCTCATTAAGAAAATATCCTCCTGTTAATGTCTTTTGCCGCTTCGAGTCTCTTCCACCATATCCCCGATAGTGGTATCTTCAAGAATCCTTGTCATGGATACTTTGAGCTTATCCCAAAGAGGAAGCTGCCCGCAGTTCTCATAGAGAGCGCAGGGTCCATCGTCGTCCATGCAGTCCACTATCCTTATCTCTCCCTCTATGGCTTCGTATACCTCTCTCAGACTGAGTTCATGTGGCAATTTGCGAAGCATGTATCCACCCTCAGGCCCCACTTTCGACCTGAGGATGCCGCGATTAACAAGCCTTCTCATCACCTTGGCCAAGTAGTTTTGCGGAATGTGCTGGGTTTCGGATATCTGCTTCATGCTGAACTTAAACCCCGGATTACCTCCCATATGGATAAGGCATCTGACGGCGTAATCAAGTGTTCTGCTTACCTGCATAACGTTATTGTATACTTTGTATATCCATAAAATAGCTATCTAAGTGGTAATCATTACCAGTATTCGAACAAAGTCAACTGGAAGTGACAAAGAAACACTTTTCAAATGATTTTAGTGGTCCGTTTAAGCTACGGACATTAATGATGTGTATCAGAATATTTATCCCTGAGGCTCTTATATTCCGCTTCGGATAAATCTCTGGACTTATCAAGAAATATGGCGACCGCCCAGATTGTCTCGTCTTCATGCGTCGGTCCGTAAGCCGGCATTCCCGTCATCTTAACCCCGTTCTTAGTGACCCAGAAGATGTCTTTCAGGGAATACTCATACAGTTTTTCCTCAGGGAATTTGGGCGGAGGCGGAAAAAGGCCCTTACCAGTCGGCGAAGCTTCGACGCCGGGTGCTCCATGGCACTGAACGCACATGTGATCATATTCCTTAAAGCCCTTCAAATACATATCCTTATCATTAACGTTGTAGGGAACCGTGAGGCCCGCGGAGTTTCTCTTTATAGATCTCTCGGCAATGCTGTGAAGAATCATGTTTACAATTTTGGGATCCGGTTTTGTCGCCGAGACGTCGTAACGTCCGAGAACAAAATAAAGTGCGGCGGCTATAATCAAAACCGCTATTAGTAATTTTTTCCTTCTAAACACTTTTTCAATCATAGTTTACGCCTCTATAGACAAATACACCTGAATTCGTCGGCTACGGTTCGCAGCTAACCGCATGAACAGGGAGGGTTTACCCAGATATTCTGGATAATCAATATCTATATTAGAGGTTGTTTGTCAAGCGGAAAAGGAAGTTGTAAAGAGCAAGTATAACTTTCGCTAAAAAGTTGAGTTGGTTGAAGGTTGCGAAAACAGCGGTTTGAACTCAAACCCACAAAGAAAAAGCTTTACCAGTTGGGAGATAGTTCCACTACCAGATATCATCCAGCGTCTTTGCGTCCATCAGTCTTTCTCGCGTCGCGTAACGAAGATTCTGAAGTTGCTTGATACGCCCTTTCTTCTTCCTTGGGATCGGTCCGATCTTTTTTGCAGGCTCCGTAAAATTGACGACATACTTTCCACTTTCCTCCCATGGCTCAATCGATTTGACCGGAGCAATATATGTAATCGCAGATACGGGAGCTACTTGATAAACTGCGATATATTTGATTAGCGAATGCATTGATGGATGCAGACGAATTTCGTGCCACCGATTTTCTTTTAAAAATACATTTTCAAATCCTCCTTGGCGGGCCGGAACGACTACTGTGTCCAGTTCACTTTGATCTATACGGCGGTTTTCTCTTGCCTTATCTCTTATCGCGTCAAGATCAGCTTTTACATCAGCAAGAAACGGTTCAAAATGATATAAACGATCACCTGCCTCATCTTCGTATCTGCTGAGTGTTAGAATCTCGACTCCAAACTTAAACTTCTCCGCCAGTACTTTCTCCAAACGATCAGGGACTTCGTCGATAATGACGAGAGCTAGGAACGGCGCTTCAAAAACCAAATATTCTAAAAGACGGTCCAAGTTACGAAATCCGTTCTCCTCTGCAAACTTTTCGCATTTAGACGTGTGATTCTTGGAACTCCGAATTGCATCATAGAGAATTTCTTTGACCTTCCGGGGATCATCTTCAAACGACAATGAGAATTCCAGTATCTGAACAGCAATGTGTTTGAGAGGGTCATGAGAGGCCAGTTCATTCTCCACCACATACAGGTGGGGTTTAGCCCCGCTTAAATCAAGCAAGTATCCATCGGGAATATTTTTTCTGCCGATCTTTTTCTTGACATCCAAGTAAAACCGATCTGTACCAAACAAATCATCCTGGACCTCCAATATGGCTGATTCAAAATCCGCTTCGTTCGCGTACTCAACACTTTGGTAAAGCCCTTTAGGAGTTCGAATAACTCGCATATTTGGAGTATAACGGAAAAACAGAATTTTTCGTAAAGAAGAAGTTTCGCTAAAAGAGCTTCTGAACTGAAATCCGAGCGAAAAAGACGTCGTCCGTCAGGAAGCGGTAGAACCGTAGATGAAAAGAAGCACTATTATTACGACGACTCCGCCAACCATGGCCGCTACGTAATACCTGAGCAGGCCTGTCTGCAACGCACTCAGGCGTCTTGATATGTTCCTTACAAAATCGCTCAGTCCGTCAAGTGAACGGTCTATAACGGAACGGTCAAAATCCGAGGACAGTCCCGAAATGTAGTTAAACGGAGATACGAAAACCGCATCGTAGATCTCATCCACGTACCACTTGTTGAAGGATCCACTTTTAAGTGCGGCAGCCGTTTTACCTTGCGGTACGGCAGCTTCTCCCCGCCTGCGACAGTAGATCAGAACACCAGCTGCTATTCCCACAAACGCTGCCAGTACCGAAAACCCTACAAGGGTCCAGTGGCCAAAATAATGGGAGTAGGCATGTTCCGCGCCATAATGCACTACCATTGAAGAAGAAAGGAACTTCTTGATAAGATCCGTGTAATGAAAACCCACGACCTCGCCCATGAATTCTGGCACGCCGATAAGACCCCCAAAAACGGAGAGAATCGCGAGAATCACAAGAGGTACGGTCATTACGGCCGGGGATTCGTGCACGCGGCTTTTCGTCTTGTAGTCCATTCTTGCTTTTCCCTCAAAGGTAAGCACGTAGAGCCTCGTCATGTAAAAAGCGGTCAGTACGGCCGTAAGGAGCCCCGTGGCCCAGAAAAACGTATGGCCGCCGTTATAAAGAGAAGCCAGGATCTCATCCTTGCTGAAAAACCCGGAAAGAAGAGGGAAGCCGGAGATTGCAAGCGTCGCCACCAGAAAAGTAACGGCCGTTACGGGAACCATCCCGCGAAGACCTCCCATCTTCCTTATATCCTGCTCCCCGGCCATGGCGTGTATGACGCTTCCCGCCCCGAGGAAAAGAAGCGCCTTGAAAAAAGCGTGGGTAACCAGATGAAATATTGAAAACACATATGCCCCCGCTCCCGCAGCCATCATCATGTACCCGAGCTGACTCACGGTCGAGTACGCGAGCACTTTCTTTATGTCGTTCTGGGTGATAGCTATCGTTGCGGCGAAAAACGCGGTGAACGCCGCCACAATCAAGACAACGCCCGAAGCCACGGGACTCAGGTCAAAGAGCGCCGAGCAGCGGCTCACCATGTAAACCCCTGCGGTAACCATAGTCGCGGCGTGAATAAGTGCGCTCACGGCAGTCGGACCCGCCATCGCGTCCGGAAGCCAGATATGAAGGGGAAACTGGGCTGATTTACCAACGGCGCCTACGAACAGAAGAAGGGCCATCGCTGTTATAAGCGACTGCGAGATCCCCGAAACAAAAACCGGATCCCCGAGCTGGGAAAAAACATCCTGGTAGTTAAGCGAACCGAACACTGTAAAAATAAGAAAGATGCCGAGAATGAACCCGAAGTCCCCTATCCTGTTAACCACAAAAGCCTTTCTTCCCGCATAGACCCGAAACGAGTCTTCATACCAGAATCCTATAAGCAGGTAGGAGGCAAGGCCCACTCCCTCCCATCCGACAAACATCATGGGGAAGTTGTTGCCCAGAATCAGGACGAGCATAAAGAAAACGAAGATGTTCAGGTAAGTGAAATAACGCGCGTAACAGCGGTCATGGTGCATATAGCCGATCGAATAGACATGTATAAGAAATCCAACCCATGTCACGACAAGGGCCATTACGGCCGAGAGGGAATCAAACAGAAACTCGAAACTGATGTTAAGAGTGCCCGACAGCATCCAGGTGAAAAGCTCGGTAGTAATCGGCTCTGCTCCCGCGGGGCTCTGCGAAAGAAGGTCGAGGAAAAGACGCGTGGACAAAAGGGCGGAGACCAGAACGGCCGCGCACGCCACCGTCCCGACAATCCTGTCACTCGTGTGTCTCGCGGTTCCGGTAAGCTTTCCGCAAAGACCGGTGGCAAAGAAAAGCCCGTTGAAAATTGCCCCGGCAAGCGGCGCAAGAACTATAAGAGCAAGCACTCAGGCAAACCTCCGAAGAATAATTAACCCCTAAGCAGTTTCAGCAGATCAATGTCAAGACTCTCTTTCTGCCTGTAAATTGAAACGACAAACGCCAAGCCGACCGCGACCTCAGCCGCCGCCACCGTTACCGACATCAGAACGAACACATGTCCCGTAGCGCCTTCGTAGAGCCTTGAGAAAACAACGAAAAGCAGATTGCAGGAGTTCAGCATAAGCTCAAGGCACATAAGCACGATCAGTATGTTTTTTCTGGTAATCACCCCGTAAACCCCAATCGCAAAGAGCACGGAAGCCAGGACTACGTAGTGAGTGACCGGGATTTCCATCTTATGATTCCCTCCCCTTGGCTATGACCAGAACGCCCACCATGGCTATGACCACGAGAACCGAGGTAAGCTCGAACGCGAGCAGGTAGTCGCTGAAAAGAGATCTTCCCACATCAGCCACGGTACCGAAATTCTCAGGATCCCTAAGTTCCGAGAAAACAACCGGAGAAGACGAAAAAAGTTTCGAGGCAAAGAACCCGACAACAGCGATGAAAAGAAAAAGAAACGTCATCCTCTTCGGTATGTTCATACTGTCAAACCTGAGCTCACTGTCCCTTATGTTGAGGAACATGACGGTAAAGAGGAAGAGAACCATTATCGCTCCTGCGTAGATCAGTATCTGTATCGCCGCGATGAAATGAGCGTGGAGAAGAACGAAAAGCACTGCGGTGGAAAAAAGAGTAAGAACGAGCGAAATAGCGCTTGAAACGGGATTTTTATGGCTCACGACCATAATGGCTCCAAACACGGCAAGCGTAGAAAAAATATAGAAAAGGACAGTATGAGACAATGGGTTTTTCCGGAAAACGGTTTGGCAATCAATTATAGTTACAATGCGGGCAGAGTCAACCGGAAAACAGGTTCTACCTGCTTCTCAAAACCCCCGTTTTCGGGCAGTAACCACTTACGGGGCAACGACTGCAAAAAGGAGACAGTGGCCTGCAGATCTGCTGTCCCAGAGCGACAAGGAGAGAGTTGTATTCTATCCAGTATCTGCGCGGCAGTTTTTCCCGAAGAACCATCTCGGTTTCATAAGGATTTTTGGTATCTAAGTAACCCCATCTGTTTGAAATTCTGTGCACGTGAATATCGACGCAGATGGCGGGTTTTCCGTATCCAAGAGAAAGAACCAGATTAGCCGTTTTTCTCCCGACTCCGCGGAATTTTAAAAGCTCGTCGATACTGTCCGGGACCCGGCCGTCATATTCATCTATCAGTTTCTCACATATTCCGACGATATTCTGCGCCTTTACCCTGTAAAAACCGACGGGGTATATAAGATCCCGTACCTTTTTTTCCCCAAGCTCAAGCACAGCGCGCGGAGTGGATGCTTCGAGGAAAAGTCTTGCTGAGGCCTCAGCCGTGGTCTCGTCCTTGGTTCGCAGACTCAGCACGGTGGAGATAAGAACCTTGAAAGGGTTTTTTGAGGAAACTGCCGTAAGCGTAACTACTGGAACGTTCCATCCGGCTGCTTCCTTTCTCAGTATTCCCAGAACCCTTCCGATATTTTTTCTCTCAAGTTTGGCGGTCATCTCAATCGGGGGCGGACACTTACTGAATTCGGGAATCTTCAGTGCCACCGGCGCACTTGCTCGATATATCTTCCCATTTCTGAAAAAACACCTTGAGCGCAAGCTCTGCTTCACTGAAGTCCGACAAGAAAACAAGGTCCATAATTTTCGCGACCTCCGTTACGCTGTTTTCATTTTTCAGGGTGTAGGGATGTATGTAATTACAGATGTCGCCGTAGTTAAGTATCAGATAGCTTTGCATGTCAAACTGCACAAGCCATTTCCTGAGATCCTCAAGGCTTCGGTCAAGATTGCGGAGAAAAATCTTAAGGGGGTTTGTGGGCTCTTCGGACATCATTTTCTCGATCTTTTCCCGTGAGAAAGTCAGTTTTTTCTCTGATTGCTCCAGCGTTGAATTGTAATGAATTGAGTTAAAGCCCCAGTGAGTATAGAAATTTTTCCTCCCTTCCTCCGAGAAAAGGAGAAACCACTCAAACGGGATAACGTTTTCAGATGCAAAGCAGTTGAGGGAGTCAGAAGTGGGCGCGACAAAATAGTTGCCACCTTCATCCTTCATGAAAAGACAGTCGGGCAGGTCCTCATGGGGAAGGTTAAGATGGTCGGACAGGGCTTGGCGAAACACATTGTACTCATTGCCAAACCATATCCCGAAAGGAGAGGTGGGACCACCCCAGTAACGTTCGTAAAACTTAAGATACTTGCTCCAGTATTCAGACTTTTCTCTGAAAGAATCTAAAGGTTCGTACACTATAAGAGTACCGGAGGGCATCGCTGTTGTATTAGTTTACGGAAAAATCAGTCCACGCACAAAAAAAAAGAGGAGGAGAAACCGTTTACCGGTCTCCCTCCTCTTCTTATTCATCACAAGCTTACGCTACTAACGCAAACCCATGCTTTCTGTCATTATCCCTGGCTATACTGCGGCAGCAGGAACCTGTGACGCATCGTGTACTCAAACGGTGTGGAGTAGACTACATGACCCATGTCTTCCACTGCCCTCTCTACCGTCCTTGTCCATATCGTCAACGCCGGCGGGATGATCAGGTTGAACGTGAAGCTTATCAACCCTACTACTTCCGCCGCTGGTATCTGACCACCCATATAGTCAAACGGAGTTCCTGACATGAACCACGAACGTACATCCTCCGTTACAGCTGTCCTCACACTCTCTGGGTTCAGCTGGAAACGGTGTCCCGTACCAAATCCCGGCGGAAGATCCGACGGCAGATACGTGATCTCATGGATACTGTTCGATACATCAGGCCTGGTTGTTATCCTGTAGTTCATTCTACCCCAGTCGGTCTTGCCGTAAAAAGTTGGCCTCGCCGACAGCGGCCTGTCAGAATAACGCCCGTTCGCAGTGTGCAGTATATACCCCCTGCGCTCCATCAAATGGTTAAAATAGTTGTTGTTGGTACCATGCTCATACCCAGCTATGTACGCAGCCTTCTTCGGAAATCCGAATGGCTCCTTACCCGCAAATATCGGTGAGTCGTTCGACAGATACATATACGGATAGTAACCCGCTCTGTATATGTGACCGCTCCCGTCATCCACTGTCGCCGAGAACGTTACGCCCATCTCCATGTATGGACCTAACATCGTGTTCTTGTGTATTACGTACCAAAACTCTATTACATCGTCCTGGACCTCGATCGGCTCCGGTACCACCGCTTTCATCGCATTGATGTCTGCCCTTATTACATAGGCCATCCACCTGCTCTCCGTATAGGTAAGCGGTATGATATCGTAGTCGAACACGGGGTCCGCTACGCCCTGACTGATTATGTGGATCCTGTCCCTGTCCAATGGTAATGGTGGAACTTCTCCCTCATCCAGCCAAGGATAACTGTACTCATTTGCCTGTAATCCCATTATGGTTTTACCTCCTTAACTTTAAAATCTATTTTATGAACCCTGACTGATCGGGAACTGCTGCCTCAATCCATACTTGTATGGTGTGGCATATCCACGATAACTCGCTGGCCTCTCGTATGTCTCCGTCCACAGTACTACTGCCGGCGGTATTACGAGATCAAACACAAACGATATCAATCCAGTTACTTCCTGGATCTTTACCTCTGCTCCCATGTTATCAAACGGCGTGGCCTGCATAAACCAGTTTATAGCGTCTCCGCTTGCAGTCCTCGTGTGCTCAGGCTTGATCTTGAACCTGTGTCCCTGGATCATGGTGTCAAACGGAGGCGGCAACGCCGATGGCAGATACGTGAGCTGCCACTCCGAACTTGATACGTCCGGTCGCGTTATAACCTTCATGTTGAACTTACCCCAGTCCGTCTTACCATAGAAATACGGAGGTGTTACTTGCTTGTCGTCAAACTGTCCTGTCGCGCTGTGCAGCAGGTACCCGTTACGACTCATTGCAAATCCAAAGAAGTCAGTGCCTTTCTCTCCACCATGTACCGTACATCTGATGTACGACATCTTCTTTGGAAATCCAAGTACACGACCAGCATCCACCGGCGCATCTCCCGTAAGATACATATACGGATAGTATCCCGCCTTCCATACGTTCCCATCAGGATCGCTGTAAGTCGCCGATACCGTTACGCCAAACTCAAGATATGGACCTAACATCGTGTGCTTGTGATCTACATACCAAAACTCTACTAAGTCTGCATTCTCACCATCCCATACCTGCAGCGGGGGATTCGGGCACAGACGGCTCCGAGTCGCCTCGTCGCATCTTATGATGAATGCCGACCACCTGCTGTCCGTGTAAGTCAGCGGCAGCACGTCTATGTCCCAAAGCGGATCCGACGGATTCGCTATGATCCATGACTTGATATCCCGCTCTATCGGAGGGGGCGGGACCTCTTTCGTCAACTCCCAGTACTTCGTTGGGACGTTTAAATGACTATGGCTCATATTTAAGCCTCCTTAAATAAGTTTAGGGCCAAAACTTACCAAACACTCCCATACCTCACGCTCTCCCCATTGCCCCTGTTGATAAAGTGTTGGTAGCCTTGTTGGATGCGACAAGGCGCAACCTCACCCGATTTGTATTAAATCAAACCACACACCCCTTTGTCAAGTACTTTTTTTTATACCTAAACCAGAGTTTCGGTTTCCGGTGGTAACAACCTGTAAATTCATGGATTTTACAAGATGTTCTCGGCTGAGATCAGGCGGGAAAACCGCTAAAACAGCCAAGGAGGAAGGTCTTTTATGCCTCTCATGATCCTGATCCGAAGCTCATTTTCGTCCGGGATATCTTTCCTGTCGAATTTTACGTTCTTAAGACAGCCGAGCATCGCCCGCATAATGCTGTTTTTCGTTATTCTTTCTTTTTTATTTTCCCTGGAGCGATTTTTCATTATCTCCCTTTCAAGATTGTGGAGAAATTCGAAATCCTCATGGCTTATCCTTAACGTAACTACGTCAAATGTCTTGTATTTCGGCAGTGTCTCAGGCTCTGAACTCAGCGTCGTACTCCCAATGCTGTCCTTGCCATCTCTTTCCTCAGGCGGCCTTATCCAGATGTTCGGGTCTACCCCACCGCTCGTTTTCTCATCCGCCATAGCGCTTCTCCTCTGTAAAAGTAATATTTAAGGTAATTATACCATAGAAAAACCGTAAGTTAAGAACTTCGTTATTTTCATTTTACCGAGGCTCAGTAAAAGGAATCTGCTCCTCAAAACCTCGCCGATAATCCCCTTTGACTAATCTTGCCGAGCCAGACTGAAATTATTCGGTTTCCACGGAAAACCCTGTCCCTAGGGGCTAATCGAGTCACGGGGATATAATATAGCCGACTAGATTTTGAGATACAAAGACAGCTCAGCAAAAATAAACGGGTGCTGGCAGTACAAAAACAGCCCAGAACTGCGCTAACTTAGGAAAATAAGAAGTTGTTTACTTCATAAGTTGACTCAACATGCTGAGATCTCTCTCGACCAAAATTATGCTTGACATTGAGGCTTGGTCTATGATAGAAACTTTAATGGGCCCTGATTTACGGGCTAGGAACGGTTATGATCTCATACAGGAGGTATGGTTAGTATGGTTCCAATAGAAGCTTTATTAGGTTACGTATTACTGCTAGTAGGATTCGTGTTCTTTGCAAACGGAATGACCCTTTTGGGTAAAACTGGAGCGAAGGAAGTGGGTGTGTTAAATCTTGGTGTCGGTATTCTTATAGCGATTGCCGCCTGGAAGCTGCACACTCTGGGTCTTACAGCAGCTACCGCGCTTGTGTCGGTATTTGCATTGATATATCTGATAGTTTACGCGGTATTCGTACACGGACATGACGCGAAGGGACTAGGTGTTTACTGTCTATTCGCGACGGTAGTGTTTGTATGGTACGGGGCTCATTTCCAAGCACTTGGGCTTGCGTACTTTGCGTACTTCTGCTGGGCATGGGCTTTGCTTGTACTTCTTTGCTTCTTTGCGTTTTCGCAGGGCAAGGATCTTGGCAAGCCGATAGCCTATCTGTTCATAATAGAGTCGATAGTGACTCTGTTGATCCCGGGAATGCTTCTGCTTACTGAAAAGTGGAATCCTCTCGGTGGAGTACCAGGCTAAGATTCATATTTTTTAGCTGACATAATAACGGGCAGCGGGAATCATAATGGATTCTCTCTGCCCGTTGTTTTTTGTTTTTCTCCTCTTTTCGCCTCCCCCACCTACCTAACAAAACAGTTTGATATAATCTGCCATATAATTGATAATAGAGTTTCCGGGACGGTGATCTTAATTGTCTGAAAAAATTCCGAGTTTTCTCAAAAACGGGTACTTGGCCCTTGCCTTGGGAATCATTATCGCCCTGTCCTTCTTTCTCGTCGCCGAGCCAGTCAGTCTTGACCGAAAATACAACAATCAGAGCATAAAAATCGCCGAAGACGCACTTAAGCACGTAAACAAGTTTTATCTGGACAAAAGCAAGATCGACTACTCGGAGATGCTTGAAAAAGCGGTCTCAAGCCTTGAAACCTTCCTTGACGACGTCCTAGTAGAATTTCCGCAAGACCGGAGCGGGACCTTCGCCGTTCAGGTAAAAGAGAAAACAAAAAAATTCAAGGAAAAAGAATTGCCGTCCTCAAGTGACGTCGCAAGCGCCTTGGGCCAAGTTGTGTCTTTTGTCCTTTCTAACACGGGAGCCGAAGCGCGCGCCGTCAAAAACATAGAATATTCCATATCGGACAGCATGCTGAAGGCCCTCGACCCGCACTCCGCGATGATTCCGCCGGATATCTACAAGGAGTTTCTAATAGACACCGAAGGAAGTTTCGGAGGGCTCGGCATAGTGGTCGGCATAAGAGACGGTCAGTTGACCGTCATATCCCCGATAGAGGGTACTCCAGCCTACAGATCAGGAATAAAAACCAAAGACCGGATCGTACAGATAGAAAACGAATCAACCATAAACATGCCGCTTCTCGAAGCCGTAGGGAAACTCAGGGGCAAGAAGGGGACCAGGATAAATCTCCTTATCTCCAGAAAAAACTTCCCTAAACCACGGAAATTTTCGATAGTGAGAGACACAATAAAGATAGAAAGCGTTGAAGGGTTCGACCTCGAAAACGACATTCTTTACCTGAGAATAAGAAACTTCCAGAAAAACACTTCCTCGGACCTAAAAAAAGAGATAAAAAGCCGTCCCTATGCAATCAAAGGAATAATTCTCGATCTCAGAGCAAACCCCGGAGGTCTTCTCTCGGAAGCAGAAAAAGTAGCCGACCTCTTCCTTTCTTCCGGAACCATAATGACGACGAAAGCAAGAGACTATTCCAAAATCTACAGGGCGACGGCAAAACAACCTGAATACAAGGGGGAGGTAATCGTGCTTGTGAACCAGGGAAGCGCAAGCGCGTCGGAGATAGTAGCCGGAGCACTGAAAAACAACAAAAGAGCACTTGTGGTAGGAAAAAGGTCCTTCGGCAAAGGCTCGGTCCAGAAAGTCTTTGAGTTCGAAGACGGCGCCGCGTTGAAACTCACCATAGCAAAATATCTGACTCCAGGCAATATCTCCATACAGGACAGCGGCATAACACCCGACATTCTTCTTCAGGGATCCGTAATAACCGCAGAGAAAGTGGTCTATAATCCTCTGCCCGAGAAAAGAGAGAACGCAGAGGAAGCAGACCTACCAACCCCCGAACTCACGATCAAGTATATAGATGATAGTCTGGCACCGCAGGAAGAAGATGAAGATGAGATCCAGCCGGACGAATCGCTTACAAAAGCGCAGAAACTTGAAAAGCTGGAAAACGATTTTTACGTGGAACTCTCAAGCAGACTGCTTCTGGCAGAGACCCGGGAGCAGGTGTATTCCATAGCCACCGATTTCTCCGCCGCCCAGCTTGAAGAAATCAGAACCCGGATTGAAGATACGGGAGTGGACTGGTCGGCCGGTGAAACGAAAAAACTCTCCTTGTCGGTCCAGACCGTTCCTTCAAAAACAGTTTTCAGGGCCGGAGAAGAAAGTTTTCTTGAGATAAAGGTGACAAATTCCGGCTCCGGCCCGATACACAGGCTAAGTGCCGTCACAGACTGTGAGAATCGAATTTACAGAGATGGAGAACTTCTGTTCGGAAAACTGCTCCCGGGGCAAAGCAAGACCTCAAAAGTCAAGTTTTCCATACCCAAGTGGGCTACCACCAGAGAGGACAATCTCAAGCTTGTCTTCACAAGTTCGGGGAACAAAACCCTTACGGAGAAAGATCTCCTTGTAAAAACCGTGGCGGACAAACGTCCCGTCTACTCCCATAACCACGAAGTAGTGGACAACGGAAGATTTGAGAGCATAGGCAACGGAAACGGGCGCGCGGAACTTGAAGAAACGGTAGTAATCAACGTAAAACTGAAAAATATCGGAGACGGAATATCGGAAAAGACGGTCGCCACTCTCAAGAACCTCTCGGGCGACAACGTGTTTCTTGAAAAAGGGAGGGTCGAGCTTGAGAACTTCCGTCCAGGGGAAATCAGACTCGCACCGTTTCGTTTCAAACAAAGCGACGAAGGCGGTGAAACGGAATTTGAGCTTCTTGTAATGGATGAGGACATCAGGGAAGTAAAAACACAGAAAATAACCCTGCCTGTTTTCGCTCAAGAAAGACCTTTTTCTCTTGCTTCGGCAAACAAGACTGCCGTGTTCAAAAACAAAAGTCCTATACTAGGGGGAGCTTTTCCGGGAGCCCCAACAGTGGCTCTGGCACAGAAAAATTCCATGGTAAAAGTTCTCGGCGTCTCAGGGAGATGGATGCAGGTTGAGGGGGAGAACTCGGTTGCGGGGTGGGTTGAGGAGAAAACCATCGACGAAACCAAGAACACCGCACAGGAGGTTTCACTTCTTGAGGAGATTTTTGAAAGACCTCCTCTCATCCTGATTTCGGATTTCCCTATTTCCACAGAAGCTTCCAAGATAACGGTGGAGGGATCGGTCAAGGATACCAACCGGGTAGAGAGCGTCTCGGTGTGGAAAAAAAATGACAAGATAAAGCTTTTTACACCTGGGAAAAACAACGTTCCCCTGCTTTTCCCCCTAACTCTCGAGGAAGGAGTGAATATTTTCACCATAGTGGCCAAGGATGAAAAAGGAATGACGTCCAAAAGAACCCTGGCCATAAGAAAAGATCTTTCCTGAACTTCGGATATGTATCGCGTGCGTACCGAGAAAAGCGTATGAAGTCCCGGGAACAAAGCAATGCTTAAATTTCTCTGTTTTCGAATACTGACCGGAGCGGTTGTGATTCTCGTGGTGGCGAGCATAACCTTCTTTCTTCTCAGGGTGCTTCCCGGAGGTCCTTTTGACACGGAAAAGAGCATTCCCCCGCACATACTCGAGAATATCGAGAAAAAATATCACATGGACAAGCCGCTGTACCAACAGTACCTCATCTACATGGGGGACCTTGCCCGCGGAGACTTCGGACCTTCCTACAAATACGACGACAGACCGGTTGCCGACATAATAAAGGAAACCCTGCCGGTCTCAATGGGACTCGGGCTGGTGTCCCTGCTGCTGGCGTTTTTCATGGGAACCGTGGTGGGAATGATTTCCTCGCTGTTTCCAAGAAGCATCCATGACATTGCTTCGGTGTTGATCTCAACTTCCCTCGTGTCGATCCCAAGCTTCGTCGTCGGAGCGGCACTCATATACTTTTTCTCCGTTAGATGGGGAATTCTGCCGGCAGCTCTCTGGGGAGAGCCCAAGCACATAGTCCTTCCCGCGGTAACGCTGAGCCTGGCTCCGTTCGCCTATATATCAAGGCTCGTCCGCTCGAATATGCTTGACGTGTCGGGCCAGTTTTTCGTAAGAACCGCCAGGGCGAAGGGGCTCGGAAGAACGAAGATATTCACAAAGCACATACTGAGAAACGCGCTTATACCGGTCGTAACGGTGCTCGGTCCCCTGACCGCCTATCTGGTGACGGGATCGTTTGTCATCGAGCATATATTCGCGATACCGGGAATGGGAAGGTTTTTCGTTTTCGCCGTAGCAAACAGGGATTACTCCGTCGTGCTCGGAATAACGATCGTCTACGCGCTTCTGCTCGTAATAGCTAATCTCATTGTTGATCTTCTCTACGCTATTCTAGACCCGAGAATAGAGCTTAAAAAACAGGAGCCGCTCGCCTGATCAAAGGCGACCGCAGACGAAAATGAAAAACATAAAGATAGTTGTCGAGTATGACGGCACGGACTACCACGGTTGGCAATGCCAGGCGAATCTCCCCACAGTACAGGAAACGATAGAAGATGCCATAAAACAGATTACCAAAGAAAAAGTGAAGATAACGGGTTCGGGCAGAACGGACGCAGGAGTGCACGCCATGGGCCAGGTAGCAAGTTTTCTCACCGGAACGCAAATGGATTCCGAAACCTTGCGAAAGGCGCTAAATTCCACCCTTCCCCGAGACATATCCATCATCGAAACCCAAGAGGTGCCCGACGATTTTCACGCACAGTTCAGCTCCCGAAGCAAGGTATACGAATACAGGATTTTCAACAGGCCACACCCCCCTGCCCTGCAGAGAAACAGAGTATGGCACATCCCGGAGAAACTTGATGCGGGGAAAATGAAGGAAGCCGCCGCATATCTTGAGGGAACACATGATTTCTCCGTTTTCGCCACGGCCGACATAACGGTGAAGACCACCGTACGCACAGTAAAACGGGTTCATGTCAAGAAAACCCGTGAAGGAATAATACTGATTGAAATAGAGGCGGAGGGATTTTTAAAAAGAATGGTGAGAATGATAACCGGGACCCTCGTGCAAACTGGAAGGGGGAAACTTTCCTCCGAAGGGTTTGGGCAGATACTCGCCGAGGGGCAGAAGACAAAAAATGTCTTCACCGCTCCCCCGCAGGGACTCTTTCTTAAAAAAGTCATCTACTGAATCCCAAAAGGCGTAAAAGACCGATACTCTTATACGAAATTCCCGTATATAATTAGAGGCATTTGAAGGAAGCACGATGAAATTCCTCAGGTTCAAAAATGCAGAAGAAAAGCTGGTGTTCGGAGAATATATTGACGGATCGGTCTTTGAGATCAAAGGAGACATCTTCGGAAAATACTCTGTAACGGACACAAAACACGATTACGCAGATATAGTGCCTCTTGCCCCCTGTCTTCCGACAAAAATCATAGCCGTAGGGCTAAACTACGAAGATCACGCAAGAGAGATGAACAGAACTCCCCCCGAAGACCCCATGCTGTTTATGAAGCCCTCAACTACGGTCATAGCGCACGGAGAAGACATAAAATATCCCGCGCACATGTCGAGCAGGGTCGATTACGAAGGAGAACTCGGGGTCGTAATAGGGAAAAAGGCCCACATGGTGGAGAAGGAGCAGGCCCTTGAATACGTCTTCGGATATACCTGCATAAACGACGTGACCGCGAGAGATCTTCAAGCAAAAGACATACAATTCACAAGAGGCAAGGGTTTCGACACGTTCGCTCCGATCGGACCTTTCATAGAGACGGAAGTCGACCCCGCAGACCTTCGCATAAAGACTTTTCTAAACGGTGAAGTAAAGCAGAACTCAAGCACGAAAAACCTGATTTTCAGCGTCCCCGAGCTTGTAAGCTTCATATCGAAAGTGATGACGCTTCTTCCTGGAGACATAATAGCGACCGGAACTCCTTCCGGAATAAGCCCCATGAGCCCGGGAGACGTGGTAGAAGTGGAAATCGAGAGGATCGGAAGGCTCGTAAACAGCGTCGCCCGGTAACAAACCCGATTCCCATGTGCCTGCGAAGTGGCCGCGGGGGTTCGGAATTAACAACCATTCAGGTAGTTTAATGCCCTGAAAAAACCAGAAAATGCAGAGGAAAACGGAAATTGCCTAAGATACTAGTAGTTCCAGGAGACGGAATAGGAGTTGAGGTAACCGAAGTCAGCGTGTCCATACTCAGGACCGTCGGCGAGAGAAACGGGGTTGAGTTCACGCTTGAGAACGATCTTCTCGGCGGATGTGCCATAGACACGCACGGGGTTCCCGTAACCGAAGAAACCATAGAAAAAGCAAAGAAAAGCGACGCGGTGCTTCTAGGAGCCGTGGGCGGTCCGAAATGGGAGAACATCGAGCACCACCTGAAACCAGAAAGAGGGCTTCTCGAACTCAGAAAACAGCTTGACACTTACGCGAACCTGAGACCCGCGGTCGTGTACGCGGCACTTGCCGATGCGTCCACGCTTAAAAGGGAAGTAGTGGAAGGGGTCGATATAATGGTCGTTAGGGAGCTTACAAGTGGAATATATTTCGGGCATCCAAGAGGAACCGAGCAGCTCGGCGAAGGAGAGAGCAAGGCGTTTAACACCCTGCATTACACAACTTCCGAGATAGAAAGAGTGGCAAAGATGGCTTTTGAGATCGCCAGAAAAAGAAAAAACAAAGTCACCTCGATTGACAAATCGAATGTTCTCGAATCGATGGTGCTTTGGAGAGACACCGTAACCGAGCTTCACGAACGCCAGTTCTCAGACGTCACTCTTGAGCATCTGTACGTGGATAACGCCGCGATGCAGCTTATAAGAAGGCCGGCCGATTTCGACGTGATGCTGGCAGGAAACATGTTCGGCGACATAATAAGCGACGAGGCCGCCCAGCTCACCGGTTCCCTCGGCATGCTGCCCTCGGCAAGCATCGGCAACGAAGGGGCGATATACGAGCCGGTTCACGGAAGCGCTCCCGACATCGCCGGTAAGGGGATAGCGAATCCCATAGCCTCTATTCTCTCGATGGCCATGATGCTGCGCTACTCTTTTGACATGGACGAGGCCGCCACACAGGTCGAAGAAGCCGTAAGAAAGGTCCTTGACAAGGGCTACCGCACATCTGACATATACGAAGAGGGGAAAGCAAGGGTAGGCACAAAGGAAATGGGATCTCTCATACTCGACGAACTGTGAGAAAAATGACTCATGTCCCAAGAATTGAACGGTAAAAACTCCACGCTTGAACTCTCATCGCACCTTGAAAACCCCTTAGTGGAGAAGTTCTTCTCCTACCCGCCTGGAAAACCGACGGACCTTGCCGGTCTTTACGGGAACTCGTCCTATTTTCTTCTGGCGCTTCTCTCCGAGGCGCCCAACAAAAAAGTACTGCACGTCTGCGAGCAAAGAGAACAGTGCGCCACGGCAGCGCGGAGCATTTCTTCTTTGAAGGGGACAGAGATTCCGGTTCTTCTCTCAAGAGGAATGGAGAAAAACCGCTCCCTTTTCGAGAAAAGAGAAATTACCGAACCCGAGAGGCTTCATTCTCTTTTCAGATGGAAACAAACGGGAGTTCTCTGCACAGACGCGGCGGCACTTGCCGAGGTGCTGGCTCCGCCCCGAGCCCTAGAAGCTGAGAGCTTCACCGTGGAGAGGGGAACACAGGTTGAACGGGACGAGCTCGTGCAAAGACTCCTTGGAATCGGTTACAGCGAAGTAGATTTCACAGAGAAAAGAGGTGACATAAGCGTCCGGGGCTCCATAGTGGATCTTTTCTCGCCGGGCTCTCTTAATCCTCTCAGAGTGGAGCTTTTCGGAGACCAAGTGAATTCACTTCGGGAGTTTTCTCCCGCAACCCAGAAATCCATCGGAAAAACGCAAAAAGCCGCAATCAATCCGGCTTCTTTCGCCGTTTACCGCCAAAGAAACAAAGACGCCCTGATCAAGCAGATACTCTCCGGAGCCAACAGGAAGGGACTTACGTCAAGTGAGGTGGAACCTCTTGTCGAAGCGTTTGAAAACGGTTCGTATTTCAGGGGAATCGAATGGTTCACTCCTCTTTTCTGGAATTCACGACAATGCGTGCTCGATTACCCGGAAGAAGATCTCATCGTCAGTCTTCCCCACGGACTTGACGAGGGAGCGCTGCTGTTAAAACTCGAAGAAAAATTCGAAGAAAGAAGAAAATCTCTGGGGAAACTCGAAAAATCCCTTCCCCCGTTTAAAAAACTTTATCTCCGGGAAAAAGAGCTTACGGAGAAACTCGGGCAATCAAGGCTCATATACCCGGGCACGATGGGAATAGGCGCTGAAGGGAAAAACAGTCTTAAGTTCAGCACTGAAGAAATATCGTTTTCAAAACCTTCCCTCAAGGTCTTTATAGACAAGGCAGAAGAACTCATCGAAGACGGTTACGCGGTGTTCATATTTTTCAATTCGCACGCAGAAAGGGAAAAATTTCTCAAGCTTACGGAGGATCGCCCGGACAAGGGGATTACGCACATAGTCGGAGAACTTTTTGAAAGCACCGTTCTTCACGATTTCAAAATCGCCCTCTTCACGGAAAAAACCCTGGTTGAGAAGGCAAAGAGTCGAGGGGTGCCGTTTGGAGGAAGCGATGTCCCCTCAGCATTTCTCACCTCGTTCAGCCAGCTGAAACCCGGAGACTACATAGTTCACAAGGAGTTCGGAATAGGAACTTTCAGGGGACTAAAGAGGCTTTCGTTTGAGAGCCGCCAGGGCGATTTTCTCGAGTGCCAGTATAAGGGCGGGGACAAGATATTCGTCCCTGTGGAGAAATTCAGACTGGTTCAGAAATACATGGGGGACGGAAGGGAGCCCAGGATTGAAAAACTGGGAAGCGCGAACTGGAAAAAAACCGTCGGCAAGGTTAAAAGGGCAGTGGAGGAAGTCGCAACCGAGCTTGTGGAACTGTGCGCAGAGAGAAAAGTCGGAAAAGGCTTCCAGTTCTCCCCGAGGGATCAGATGTTCAATGAATTCGAGATGGAGTTCCCCTGGAGCGAGACCCCGGATCAGTCGGCGGCGATAGAGGACGTAATGTCCGACATGGAATCCGAAAAGGCCATGGACAGGCTTATCTGCGGAGACGTCGGGTTCGGAAAAACCGAAGTGGCCCTGCGTGCCGCTTTTAAAGCATGCCTTGACGGAAAACAGGTCATGGTGATTGCCCCCACTACCCTTCTCGCGAGCCAGCACTACCGAACCGCGCTTTCGAGGTTTGGGAACTACCCCGTAAGTATCGGGATGCTCTCGCGATTCACAACGGGCAAGAAGGAAAAAGATATCCTGAAGAGACTCGAAGACGGTTCTCTCGACCTCATAATCGGAACGCACAAGCTTCTCGGGAAAAAAATAAAACTGAAAAACCTGGGGCTCACTGTCATAGACGAGGAGCAGAAATTCGGCGTGAACCACAAAAAATCCATAAGATCGATGAAAAACGCCGTTGACGTGCTCACGCTTTCCGCAACTCCCATCCCGAGAACCCTGCAGCTTTCCCTAGCCGACGTAAGAGACATAAGCGTAATAAACACCCCTCCCGAGGGGCGCCAGCCAGTGGAGGTGTACATTCAGCAGTTCAACACCGAAGTCATAAGGAAAGCCGTGGAAAAAGAGATTGAAAGGAACGGCACGGTTTTCTTCATACACAACAGAATAGAGGACATATTCGAGAAGGCGAACCTCCTTGAGAAACTCATGCCGAAACTGTCAATAGGTGTAACGCACGGACGCATGAACGAAACGCGGCTCTCAAGGACCATAGAACAGTTTGCCGACGGAGAAATAGATCTGCTGGTAACAACAGCGATAGTTGAATCCGGACTCGATATACCGAAAGCCAACACGATAATAGTGAACAACGCGCACATGATGGGGCTTGCGGATCTCTACCAGCTTAAGGGCAGGGTCGGGAGATCAGACAAAAAAGCCTACGCCTACTTCCTCGTACCGTCCGTGCACTCCCTCACCGAAGAAGCCAGGAAAAGACTCGAGGTTCTCTCGCACCTCACCGATCTTGGAAGCGGTTTCAAACTCGCCACAGCCGACCTTCAGATAAGGGGAGCCGGTACTCTTTTCGGAGAAAAGCAGTCGGGACATATAGCGGATATAGGACTTGAGTTCTATCTCGAACTGCTAAGGGAGACTGTTGAGAACAAAAGAACGGGCGAGAGCTGGGTCCGTGAAGTCAGACCGGAAATAAAAACGCGGGACGATGTCTTTATTCCCGAGCACTACATTCAAAGCGGCTCAGAGAGGCTTTTCTACTACAAAAAAATATCATCAGCCAGGGAACGCGACGAATTAAGAGAAATCGCCGGGGAAATTGAAGACAGGTTCGGGGTAATGCCCGATCCGCTGAAACGACTGATTATTATCGCAGAACTCAGAATCGCACTCGGGGAAAGACTCATAAAGAAAGCCGAGATAGGAGAGGACACCGCAACGCTGAGCATCGCGGACCCAGAGAACCACGGACGGGAGAAAAAACTCAGCATTCCCCTCCCGTCCGAGCACAGATACGAGGCGCTGATAACTGCGGTGGAAAAGGTGGAAAAACCGGCTCAGGCCCATGTATAGTATAGTCGGGGTCGAGTGGGGAGAGAAAAAACGGTTTACAAGGAGATTTCAGATGAAAAAACCATGGTGGCTTTCGGTCTTGGCGCTTTTTGCGGTTTTCACGCTGATGCCCGCCCACGCGGCGCAAGCGGCAGTCGTGGAGAAAGTGGTGGCCGTGGTGAACAGCAGAATAATAACGCTTAGCGAACTGAATCAGGAGATAAAGGACGTAGTCACGAGCCCGGAGGCGGAAATCGATGCCCGTGAAGTGCTCGACGCGATGATAGACCGTATCCTGCTCGATCAGCAGGCAGCCGCGAGGAAGATATCGGTAAGCGACGAAGAGGTTGCAGCCGTAGTAAAAAGTCAGCAGGAGGCCATGGGTCTTGATGAAGAAGCCATAGCCGAAGAACTCAAAAAACAGAACATGACGGAGGAGCTTTTCTATCGGCAGTGGAAATACCAGATAGTCTCGAGAAGGCTTCTTGACTCAGTCACGCAGGGAAGCATAGCGGTTACGGACGAAGAGATAGAGGAATACAGCAGAGAACACTACGAAGAAGAGGACAGCGGCGGTTACGGAAAGCAGACGAAAATCGCTCACATACTTATCACGAAGGAGACGGAGAACGCCCTCTCAAAAGCCGAAGAAGTTCTGGAACTCGCAAAATCCGGGGAACCTTTCGCGCAACTCGCCAGGCAATACTCCATGGACGAATCGTCGGCGCAGAGCGGCGGACTGCTGGGATATTTCGTCAAGGGAGACCTGGTTCCTGAAATTGAAAGCGCGGTGGAGCAGACCGAAGTAAACGGCATCGCGGGGCCGGTGCTGAGCTCTCGCGGCTACCACGTAGTAAAGGTTCTTGAAAGAATCGAGGATGAAGATTCCTCGGTCTCCCGTTACAGGGACCGCATAAAGCACCAGATATACATGGAAAAGGTCGAGCGGTTCATAAGCTCGTGGCTTGAGGACGTCAAGAAAAACTCTTACATAGAGATAAAGATCTGAGCCCCCGCATTCACTCCTCCGCCGCGTAAGCTTCCGGGGGAAGGCAAGTGCACACCAGATTCCTGTCGCCGTAGGCATTGTCTATTCTCGACACCGGCGGCCAGAATTTGTTGGTCCGCAAATACGGAAGCGGAAAAACCGCCTGCAGACGGGAGTATGGATGCTCCCAGTCAGAAGACACGAGATCCAGTACCGTGTGAGGTGAGTTTCTGAGCACGTTATCCGAAGGATCCGTCCCGCCGTCGATAATCTCCTGAATTTCCCCGCGTATTTTTATCATCGCGTTGCAGAACCTGTCCATTTCCTCCATGGATTCGCTCTCCGTAGGTTCCACCATCAGGGTTCCCGCAACCGGCCACGACATCGTCGGCGCGTGGAACCCGTAATCCATGAGCCTTTTGGCCACGTCTTCCGCGGTTATTCCCGCGCTTTTTCCAAGCTCCCGCAGGTCAAGTATGAATTCATGGGCAACCCTTCCGTTTTCTCCCTCGTACAAAACGTCGTAGTGCTCCTCGAGCTGGCTCTTGAGGTAATTGGCGTTCAGTATCGCATACCGGGAAGCCTCACCAAGTCCGCCCTTTCCAAGAAGTCTTATGTATCCGTAGGATATCAGCAATATGCTCGCGCTTCCCCACGGAGCCGCGGATATGGCTCCACAGGACTTCTCGCCCCCTACCCCTTCCACAACAGCATGTCCGGGAAGATGCTCGGCAAGATGGGGAGCAACGCATATGGGGCCCATTCCCGGACCTCCTCCCCCATGGGGAATACTGAAAGTCTTGTGCAGGTTTATGTGGCATACGTCAACGCCGATAAGCGAAGGGAAGCAGAGACCCACCTGCGCGTTAAGGTTGGCCCCGTCCATGTACACCTGCGCGCCGTTTGAGTGAATTATGTCGCATATCTCCCTTATTCCGGACTCAAACACCCCGTGAGTCGAAGGATAGGTAATCATAAGACACGCAACTTTCCCCTCGTTTTTCCGGCAGCACCTGCGAAGGTCGTCTATGTCCACGTCCCCGTTCCTCCGGCATTTTACCACCACGACGTCCATTCCCGCCATCCTGGCGCTTGCGGGATTGGTTCCGTGCGCAGAGGAGGGAATCAGCACCACGTTTTTTTCAGTTTCTCCTTTCTCCTCAAAGTACCTGCGTATGACCATAAGGCCCGCGTACTCTCCCTGAGCTCCCGAATTGGGTTGAAGCGAACAGGCCTGAAGCCCGGTTATTTCGCAGAGATATTCTTCGAGCTCACGTATCACCCGCGCGTAACCCGCTGTCTGGTCCCGGGGCGCGAAAGGATGTATTCTGGAGAATTCCTCCCAGCTTATCGGGATCATTTCCGTCGTACCGTTGAGCTTCATCGTGCAGGAACCGAGAGGGATCATGGAGTTGGCCAGGGAAAGATCCCTGCCCTCGAGGCTTTTTATGTACCTCAGCATAAGGGTTTCCGAGTGATAACGGTTAAATACCGACTGGTCGAGGAAATCTCCCTTCCTCATAAGATCATCGGGCACGGACGCAACGGCGGAAACGCGGTCCGGGGAGACTGACACCTTCTCACCGAGTCCCAAAGATTCTGAGAAAAGCGAAAGTATCTCCGCAACATCCTTCTCGGTGACAGTCTCGTCAAGGGATATGCAGATTTTCTGATCCGGAAGGTACCTGAAATTGATTTTCCTTTTAAGGGCGTTTGCGCGAAGCGTCTCAGAGGCCCCTTCCCCGCATGGTGAAAGATCCACGAGCAAGGTATCGAAAAACGCCCCGTTTAGCTGAACCACCCCCAGTTCCCTAAAACCCGTATCAAGCATCTTCGCAAGGGTATTTATCCTTCCGGAGATGCGCCGCAGCCCACCCGGACCGTGATAGACCGCGTACATTGAAGACATTATGGCGAGCAGAGACTGCGCGGTGCATATGTTGGAAGTGGCCCTCTCCCTCCTTATGTGCTGTTCCCTGGTCTGAAGGGCCATTCTGTAGGCGGGGTTTTTGTCCCTGTCAAGAGACACCCCTATTATCCTTCCGGGAACCTGTCTTCTGAACTCATCCCTCGTGGCAAAATACGCAGCGTGAGGACCGCCGTAGCCGACCGGGACTCCGAACCTCTGCGAAGTTCCCACGACGGCGTCAGCGCCGAAGCGCCCGGGAGGTGTAAGCAGCACGAGGCTCATGAGATCGGCCGCGACCGCGACCATTATACCGTGGCTGTGAGCACTTTTAACGAATTCCGAGTAATCCCTCACTTCTCCGAAGGCGTCAGGATACTGCAGAAGCGCACCGAAAAAGCTCCCGTCAAGCGAAACCTTCTCTTCCTCTCCCTCCACGATCCTTATTCCCAGAGGTTCCGCCCGGGTCTTTAGGACATCAATTGTCTGGGGAAAACATCTTTTGGAAACGAAAAACCCGTCGGCATCCGCCTTCTCCCGCTTCGCACCGCCCAGCCTGTGAAACATGGCCATGGCCTCGGCAGCCGCCGTCGCTTCATCAAGCAGCGAGGCGTTTGCAAGCTCCATCTCCGTAAGTTCCGAGATCACGGTCTGGAAGTTAAGAAGGGCCTCAAGCCGTCCCTGTGATATCTCCGCCTGGTAAGGAGTGTACTGAGTGTACCAGCTCGGGTTCTCGAGAATGTTCCTTAATATGACTGCCGGGGTCACACAGTCGTAATAACCCAGTCCTATGTACGATCTGAATATTGCGTTCTCACGCGCGATACCCCTTATGTGGTCAAGATAGGAACTCTCGGTCATGGCCGCGGGAACAGCCATCTCGGTCCCCGAAAGCAGATCGGCCGGTATCGTCTCCCGTACCAGTTCCTCAAGACTCCGCGCGCCAGTACTCAAAAGCATGCGGCGCGCTTCCTCCGGCGTGGGACCTATATGCCTTGCCGAGAAAAAATCCTCTTTTTCATAAATGCCGTTTTCGCTTCGCAATCAGAACTCCCGGGGAAAATTCAGGCAGACCGCCCAGTGTTTTGGGTAAGTGAATCGCCTGAACATATCAGGCATCTTCCTCGTCTTCTATCAGCTCTTCGTAATCTGAAGGATCAAGAAGCTTTTCGACCTCATTTTCGTCAAGCTCCTCAATATGGACTTTTATAATCCATCCGTCACCGTAAGGATCAGCGTTTACAAGTTCCGGGGAATCCACGAGAAGATCGTTTACCTCGGCAATCTCCCCGGAAATCGGGGCGAAGAGTTCCGAGACTGCCTTTGTCGACTCCGCTCCGCCAAAGGAATCCCCTTGGAACATCTCCTCCCCTTCAACCGGCAACTCGACATAAACTATCTCTCCGAGGGCTTCCTGCGCGTAATCCGTTATTCCGATCACGGCTCTGTCCTCTTCGAACCTTACCCATTCATGCTCTTCAGTATATTTCAAGTCTTTCGGTACGCTCATAACTTCAAATACTCCTTTGTGGTTACCTCTCTTATAAACATTCAGTTTTTATGAAGCGGAAATTCGGAAGAAACCGCCTTTCTAACCTGCCCCCGGATTTGAATTCCCATTTCATCTCCGCATTCGACTTCGCCCGAAGCCACCGAAGCAATACCAACTCCCACAGCAAGAACCGGAGACATGGTACCGCTTGTAACCTCTCCTATCTTCTTTCCATTTTTCATCACCCCGTAGCCGTGTCTGGCAATCCCCCTCTCAAGCATCTTAAAACCGATGGTTTCCCTCGCCGCTCCCTTCTCCACCTGCTGCAGAAGCGCGTCTCTGCCGATAAAATCGCCTTTGTCCATCTTGACATATCTCCCCAAGCCAGCCTCAACCGGGGTTGTTTTCTTATCGAGTTCGTTCCCGTAAAGAGGGTATCCGGCTTCTATCCGAAGCGTGTCGCGGGCTCCCAGACCGCAAAGAGCGATTCCGAATTCACTCCCGCTTTCGCGAAGCCTCTCCCAGATGCCGACCGCGTCCCCCGCAGGCACGAACAGCTCGAAGCCGTCCTCACCCGTGTAACCGGTTCTCGCCGCTATAACCCCCGTCGCCTCCCCCTCAAGGATTCTGAAAGAAAACCTGGGGAAATCCCGCATGCTCTCCTCGCCAAGCACCTTTTCCATTACGGATACAGAACAAGGTCCCTGAATGGCGATCTGCGCGTAGGCGGCGCTCGCATCGGTCACTTCAACGTCAAGTCCCCCACAGTTATCACCGATCCATCTGTAGACTTTTTCGGTGTTGGACGCGTTCACGCAGACAAGGAAATGATCGGCCGAGAACCTGTAGGTTATAAGGTCGTCAATAGCACCACCGTCAGGGTAGCAAAAAAGACCGTACCGGGCCCGTCCGTCGCGAAGCTTCGCCATGTCGTTTGTGTTAAGCTTCTGGCACAGAGCTTCCGCCTGAGGCCCCTTGATCTCTATTTCTCCCATGTGACTTACGTCGAAAAGGCCGCAGGCGTTCCTGACCGCCATGTGCTCCTGTCTTATACCTTCGAACTGAAGAGGAAGCTTCCACCCGGCAAAATCTATCATCCGCGCCCCGAAACTCTTGTGTGTTTCGTATAAAGGGGTGTGAGTCATATACTAGATTAAACATCCAAAAAAGTGGACTGTCAAAACAACGGCGGGAAATTGGTCTAAATCCTCTTTCCGCAACGTCGCGGGCAACGTGCGGGGCGGACAACTGGATATATGACTGAAAACTGTTTTATGATAAACTCCGTGTTAAATGATGTCATTGAATGGAGCCGGAATACCAAATTTAGAACAGACCATCGTTAATGCTGCTTTGGCAGGCCGTATGCCGGACGGGCGGAAGCCAGAAGCTGAACGCAAGACGAATTATCCTGGAATAATTGTCTACACCATATGCCTCTGTTTGCTTGTCTTGTTATCGTCAGCGCCGGCAGTAGCGCAGACTTGGAATGCGTTCAATGCCCAGTTGCTCTATGGTACGGACTTCGAACTGGAGCGGGAGAAAGCGGGAACCCTAACTCTGGAATGGATTAACGGCTGGGCCTATGGTGATAACTTTGCCTTTGTGGATATCCGACCATTGAGAGGTAACAGTTCATTCTATGGGGAGTGGTCACCCCGTCTGAGCTTCTCCAAAATAAGCGGGAAAGCTTTTTCCACGGGTCCGGTGGAAGATGTGCTTCTGTCCGGCTCTTTGGAAAAGGGAGAAGGCTTTACCAATTATCTCGTTGGCGGCGCGGTGGATCTTGATGTGCCGGGGTTTAATTTCGTCCAGACAAACGGCTATTTAAGGGAGAATCCAAACCTTCCCGGAACAACTTGGCAGGTGACAGTGGTTTGGAATGCGACCTTCGAAACGGGGCCGGCGCACTGGATTTTTCATGGCTATTTCGATTGGGCCGGCTCAGAGGGTGAGGCTGGAACATCCGCCTATGAAAAACAAAACTTTCTTACTCAGCCTCAGCTCCTGCTGGATGTGGGTCGTCTGGTGAAACGGCAGGAGCAGGTATACGTCGGTATTGAGTGGTGGTATTGGCACAACAAGTTTGGTATCTCGGGGGTCGAGGAATCAGTTGTTCAGGCAATGATAAGAGTGAATTTATAGCTGATATCCATTGCTAAGTGCAGCAGGAAGATCGCCGGCTGCGGACACATCCGCGGAAATCAGGCGCGCGGGGCTTTGCCTGCGGTGCCTTTTTCATTATAATCGATAGTTGGCCGCAGATCCTCCGTTAGGTTTTCCAGTTTTGCAAGACCCTAGGATAAGACATGAAAAACCTGAGAAATCTCTTTTCCCCCGCTGGTGCCCAGCCTCTTTTTTCCTTCTCCGACACCGAGGGTTTCTTCGGTCTTATGGTAGACAACCTCGTCCAGTACCTTCTGATCGTAGTGCTACTCACCGGTCTTGTAGGACTACAAAGAGAATTTATCATTTCATCCGTTCTCCCAGCCGTGGCAATATCGCTTATTATCGGCAATCTCTACTACGCCTGGCTAGCACAGCGCCTCTCAGCAGCTACAGGGAGAAAAGACGTGACCGCGCTTCCCTACGGAGTCAACACGATCTCCGTGTTCGCCTTTATCTTCCTGGTAATGATTCCCGCGAAGCTCGTGGCACAGAGCCAAGGGGCCTCCCCGCAGGAAGCTGCGCTTGTGGCTTGGCGCGTCGGGGTCGCAGCGTGCTTTCTCTCCGGAATCATTGAACTTGCGGGATCCCTAGTGGCCGAGAGGATAAGAAAAGCAACTCCTCGCGCCGCGCTGCTCACCTCCCTTGCCGGAATAGCCGTGGTGTTTCTATGCATGGACTTTGCCGCTAGATGCTTTGCCTATCCTCTGGTCGCCCTGCTCCCTCTGGGAGTACTGCTGTTCACCCTGCTCTCAAGGACAAATCTCCCGCTCGGAATACCCGGGGTGGGTCTGGCGCTTGTCCTCGGAATGTCCGCAGCATGGCTTCTCTTCGCGGCGGGATTCGAAGGGGAAACATCAGTGTCGGGACCCGCTGTGGGCGAAGCGCTCGGCGATGTGGGCTTTTACCTGCCCGTTCCCGTTGTGGGCGACCTCGTGGCGGGGCTCTCGGATCCCATGGTGCGCTCGATACTGATTCCAGTCGTACTTCCAATGGGAATTTACAACATTCTCGGGTCTCTTCAGAACATAGAGTCCGCCGAGGCCGCCGGAGACTCCTATCCCACGGGACCGTGCCTTGCGGTTAACGGAGCGGGATCCATAGCCGCATCTCTTTTCGGATCGTGTTTTCCCACAACCATATACATAGGCCATCCCGGATGGAAGGAAATGGGAGCTAAAGGAGGCTACTCGATGATGAACGGTGTTTTCTACGTCGTGGTGTCACTTGTCGGTTTGAGCTCTCTGGCAGTAGCCCTGGTGCCGATTGAGGCCGCCGGAGTAATACTGATATGGATAGGTCTCGTAATGACATCCCAGGCATTCCAGACCACTCCCCGATCCCATGCTCCCGCCGTAGCTCTGGGACTAGTGCCGTCTCTTGCGGCGTGGGGAACGATAGTGGTTTCCCAGACAGTAGGAGCGGTGGGAGCGGCGATTTCGGACGGTTCGGTGGCCCACCGCGCGTTTGAGAATCTAAACGTGTTTGTCTCCTCCGGCCTTCAGTTGCCCGGACTGGTAGCGCTTTCCCAGGGGTTCATGCTTTCGTCGGTGGTCTGGGCCGCAACAGCCGTGTGCCTCGTTGAACGCAGGCTCACCCAGGCGGCAGCGTGGATGGGAGCGGGAGCCGTGATGGCGTTTTTCGGCTTTATACACGCCGGGGAGATTTCGGTTGAAGGGAACCTTTATTCTCTGGGCTTTGCTACGGGAGCCAGGTGGGCCGCGGGATATGCGCTTACGGCCGTCTTTTTCATAATTGTCTCCCACGTTAACCGCAATAGCGGTGGGAACGCGGCACGTTGACCAATATGAGTGAGTCCAGAAGAATACGGAATTTTTATTCCGTTCTTTACGAAAGATACGGGCCGCAAAACTGGTGGCCCGCCGAGACAAGGCTCGAGTGCGCCGCAGGAGCAATACTCACCCAGAACACCTCCTGGAGAAACGTGGAAAAAGCCATAGCGGCACTCAGGGAGAATTCCATGCTCTCGGCGGAAAAACTGAGGTCGATGCCCCCTGAGCGACTCGCTGTCCTGATCCGCCCCTGCGGATATCACAACCTAAAAGCCAAAAGGCTTAAGAGTTTTATTGATTTTCTGTTCGACGGTTACGGAGGAACAATGGAGAACATGCTCGCGGAGGATACGGACAAGCTCAGGGAGAAGCTGCTTTCGGTAAACGGAATCGGTGAAGAAACAGCCGATTCGATACTGCTCTACGCGCTCGGGAAACCCGTGTTCGTGGTCGATAACTACTCGCGAAGGATCCTGAGGCGCCATCGTCTGATCCCCGAGGACGCGAGTTACGCAAAGATACAGGAACTCTTTGTACAAAACCTTCCGGCCGATGCGGAAATTTTCGGAGAATACCACGCGCTAATAGTCAAAACTGGAAAACTTCACTGCGCAAAGACCCCCCGCTGCGAAGGCTGCCCGCTTGAGCATGATCCGCACGATCCCGGGATAAACCCAATTTAGCGGAAAATAAGACCGGAGCTTCGGTCGGGGAAGATGTCTATCCCTTCTTAGAAGTAGCGAACTCCACCACGGCCTTGAAACTCTCGGGGTTTCTTATGGCGAGTTCGGAGAGGCTTTTTCGGTCAAGCTCAATGTCCGATTTTTTCAGCGCGTCGATAAACCTGCTGTAGGAAAGCCCAAAAGGCCTCACCCCGGCGTTTATCCTCATGATCCAAAGTGCCCTGAAATCTCTTTTTCTGCGGCGCCGGTCCCTGTAGGAATAGGCAAGCGCCCTTAGTATTGTTTCCTTTGCCCTTCTGAAATTGTTTTTTCTTCTCCCCCAGTACCCCTTGGCAAGCTTAAGAACTCTTTTTTTCCGCTTTCTGGAAGTAACTCCTCTTTTTATGCGCATCAGTATTCTCCGTCTGTATCAGCTCACAGGTAAGGAACGTAGGTTTTGATCTTCTTGGCCGCGGAACCTTCCATGAAATCCGGCTCCAGCAGCCTCCGCATCCTTTTTGAGCTCTTCTTTACGTTTATATGGCTTTTACCGCCCTTGTTTCTTCTTATTTTCCCGCTTCCCGTAGCGGAAAACCTCTTGGCCGCGCTGCGGTTCGTTTTCATCTTAGGCATCTTGCAAATCCCTCACTGTTTTTTTACCGGCGTAAGAATCATTATCAGGTTCTTACCCTCTATTTTGGGCTCCATGTCCACGGAGGAGACATCGGACAATTCTTCGCAGACATTCTGGGCGAGTTTGCGACCGAGGTCTGAGTGAACTATTTCCCTGCCCCTGAAAAATATCCTTATCCTGGTTTTGTGACCCGCTTCAAGAAAGCCTCTCATTCGGTTCACTTTGACTTCAAGGTCGTGATCCCCTATGTTGGGACGAAACTTTATCTCCTTTACCGTCTGGTCTTTCTGTTTTTTTGCGCTTTTCTGCTTTTTAAGTTCATACTTGAATTTCCCGTAATCCATCAACTTGCATACGGGCGGGGTGGCATTTGACGCAATCTCAACCAGATCGACTTCCTTTTCCTCGGCAGTCCGCAGGGCATCGTCAATGCTTACAACTCCGAGCTGTTCCCCCTCAACGTCTATGAGCCTGACTTCCTTTGCGTTGATTCGCTTGTTAATGCGGGTCTCCGGAACGCGGGACCTGAAATTATTACTTCTTCTCCTAGCTATACTGTTACCTCCGTCCAACTGTAGGGATCGTTCTGCGCCGCGACGATTTCGATAAAATCCTCTACCGGCAATGCCGCCATGGCATCTCCACCGTATTTCCTGGGAGCAACCGTTCCCGTTTCGACCTCCTTGTCTCCTACAACCAGCAGATAGGGAATTTTCATTACCTGCGCTTCCCTAACCTTATATCCTAGCTTCTCGTTTCGCAAATCGCTGCCGACCCTGATTCCCCGGCTCCGAAGCTCGGAGCAGACTTCCTCGCAGTACTCGGCCTGGCCCTGTCCCACGGACGCCACCCTTACCTGCTCGGGGCTTAGCCAGAGCGGAAACGCTCCCCCGTAATGTTCTATCAGGATTCCGAAGAATCGCTCAATGGAACCGAATATGGCCCTGTGTATCATTATCGGGGTATGTCTCGCGTTATCATCACCCACAAACTCCATGTCAAACCGCTCGGGCAGGTTGAAATCTACTTGAATAGTTGAGCATTGCCAAGCCCTGCCTATCACGTCCTTTATCTTGAGGTCTATCTTGGGACCGTAAAACGCTCCCCCGCCGGTGTCTACTCCGTAGGGAAGACCAACGTCTGAGAGGGCCTGCTCTATTGCCTCTATCGACCTCTCCCAGTTCTCCTCGCTTCCAACGAATTTCTCCGGGCGCGTCGAAAGAAAAATCTCGTAATTATCAAAGCCAAAAGTCTTAAGAAAATCCAGAGTGAGGCGAAGCACCCCGGACACCTCATCGCGTATCTGGTCGGGCCGGCAGAATATGTGGGCGTCGTCCTGGGAAAAGCCCCTTACTCTCAGAAGACCGTGGAGAACCCCTGAACGCTCATACCTGTACACGGTCCCTATCTCTGCCCACCTGATCGGCAGGTCCCTGTAGCTTCTTGTCTTTGTTTTGTATACCAGTATGTGAAAGGGGCAGTTCATGGGCTTCACCTGGTAGTCGGAATTCTCAACTTCCATGCACGAGAACATGTTCTGCGAGTAAAAGTCCACGTGACCGCTCGTGCGCCAGAGATCAAGCTTGGCCATATGCGGGGTGTAAAGCACTTCGTAGCCCCGGGAGATGTGCTCCCGCTTCCAGAAATCCTCTATCACGCTTCTTACCTTCGCTCCTCTGGGGTGCCAGAGAATGAGACCGGGTCCTATCTCTTCATTCACGCTGAAAAGATCAAGCTCCCTGCCAAGCTTGCGGTGGTCCCGTTTTTTCGCCTCTTCGAGGTCGCGCAGATGCTTGCGCAGGTCCTTTTTGTCCCAGAAGGCCGTTCCGTAAATTCTCTGGAGCATCGGATTGTTCTCGTTGCCCCTCCAGTAGGCCCCCGCGGAACTTGTGAGCTTAAAGGCCTTTATAAGGCCCGTTGAGGGAAGATGGGGACCCCTGCAGAGATCATACCAGTCCGTCTGATCGTATATGGTTATCTCATCCCCTTCGGGAAGATCGTTTATTATCTCCACCTTGTAGTTCTCCTTTATGCCGGAGAAAGTAGCTACGGCCTCCTCCCTGGAGACCGATTTCCTTACAAGAGGCCGGTTCTTCTTTATTACCTCGAGCATCCTGGATTCAATGTTTTCAAGGTCCTCGGGAGTGAAACCCCTTTCGAAATCAAAATCGTAGTAAAACCCGTTTTCTATTACGGGACCTATGGTGACACGCGCCTCGGGAAAAAGAGATTGGACGGCTTCGGCGAGAACATGGGCTGTCGTATGCCTGAGGAGCCCGAGGGAGGCTTCGGTATTGCTTCTTACGGGCAGGAGGTCGCAGTCGCCTTCAATACGGTGCCAGAAATCAACGACCTGGCCGTCCATCAGAGCACCTACGGTACGCTTGTCTCCGTCAAGTTCCGCGAGCACGTCCCCCACGGTGGTTCCCGAAGAAAACCTGCCCTGTTTCCCGTCTATGTTTACCTCTATATCCAACCGATTCATCCCTCGGAATACATGGTGAGCACGGCAGGAATTGAACCTGCGACCCCTTGCACGTCAAGCAAGTGCTCTGCCCCTGAGCTACGTGCTCAAAAACTTGGTATTGTCTTTTAATTATAGCGTATTGTCAAGGACGACGAGGGTGCGCGCAAGACCGTGCCGCGCTTGAGAATGGTGGCGGTTTCGGGTAATTTCACCATTCAGTCAAAACGTCCCGCAAAAAACGGGCATCAAGTGGCGTAACCATTCACAAAACCATACTCAGCACGGATTTCATCGGATTCACAGAACCCAGAAAGGGAAAGGTAAGGGATATCTACGACCTCGGCGAGCGTATCCTGATGATAGCCACCGACCGTATCTCGGCCTTTGACGTGATACTCCCAAACGGAATACCCGCAAAGGGCGAGGTGCTGAACCGCATCTCCGAGTTCTGGTTTCGAAAAACAGAGCATATCATCCCGAACCACATGATCTCAACGGACCCCGGGGATTTCCCCGAACCCTTCGCAGAGCACGCCGAAGCACTCTCCGGCCGCTCCATGCTCGTTAAAAAAACCGACCCGCTTCCCGTGGAGTGCGTCGTGAGAGGTTATATAAGCGGCTCGGGGTGGGAAGAATACAGAGAAACCGGTTCCGTGTGCGCCATACCCCTCGGAGAAGGCCTCGTTGAGTCCCAGAAGCTCCCAGAACCCGTTTTTACCCCGTCGACGAAGGCCGAACAGGGAACCCACGATGAGAACATAACGTTTGGGAGAGTGCGCGAAATGATAGGCGGGGAGCTAGCGCGCAGGGTAAGAGACGCAAGCATCGAGATTTACACGGCCGCCGCCGGTATAGCCGAGGAAAAAGGAGTGATAATAGCTGATACGAAATTCGAGTTCGGTATAGACCGGGACTCAGGAGAACTCATCCTCATAGACGAAGCCCTGACGCCGGATTCGTCAAGATTCTGGCCCCGGGATCGCTACGCCCCGGGCGGGCCGCAGGCAAGTTTTGACAAGCAGTTCGTAAGGGACTACCTGAAGCAGGCGGGCTGGGACAGGAATCCTCCGGCTCCCGAGCTTCCGCCCGACATAGTCAAGAAAACAAGCGAAAAGTACCTCGAGATGCTCAGGCTTTTCCGCGGAGGATAGGGCTTTGAAAAAAATCTCTTCTCCATGCAACGGCATATGCATAATGGACGAGGACACCGAACTCTGCGTCGGGTGTCTTCGCACAAGCGACGAGATAGCGAACTGGGAAGAGTACTCAGAGGAGCAGAGGACGGAAGTTCTGCGTGAAATAACGCGGAGGGAGGCGGAGGGAGACCAGTGAGGACCGTGAGCATCCTGGGCTGCGGCTGGCTCGGAGAGCCACTTGCGATCTCCCTAAAGGAAGCCGGTTTTTCGGTCAGAGGATCCGCGAGGAACCCAGAGAAGCTCCCCTCTCTTTTGGAAAAGGGTATAGAGCCTTACCTGATAGAAATCTCTCCAGAGGTAAACGGCGAGAACACTGATAAATTTTTCTCCTCGGACGTTCTTTTCATAAACTTCCCCCCAGAGCGAAGGAACGATATCGAAACCTACCATGAAAAACAGATCGAAAATCTCATCGAGGCGATACCGGATCCCCGGAGGAAAATGGTCATCTTCGCCAGTTCGACCTCCGTTTATCCGAACACAAACGGGGTCGTAAAAGAAGAGGACTCCCTCCGCCCGGACAAGCAGTCGGGAAAGGCCCTTCTGCGCGTGGAGAAGCTTCTCATGGAACACCCTGAAACCGATACGACCGTGATACGCTTTTCGGGACTCATAGGCTACGACAGAGCACCCATAAAATCGATAAGAAGAAAAAAACTCGTACTAAACCCCGACTGCCCTCTTAACCTCATACACCGCGATGACTGCATAGGAATCGTCAGAAGCATAATAGATCTTGACGTAAGAAACACCACCCTCAACGCCACCTGCGACGAACATCCCACAAGAAGGGAATATTACTCGCGCGAAGCCCGAAAACACGGAATCCCACCGCCGCTTTTCGAAACGGAAAATCCCCCGGAGTACAAGATAGTCTCAAATGAAAAGCTTAAAGAAACGCTCGGATACAGACTGGTTTATCCCGACCCGCTTGGGATTCCGTAAAGAAATGAGGGCCACCTGAAAAGCCCTCAGCAGTATCATGTCTTCAGTTACCGGTTCCAACGGGAAATCCCTTCACTTAAGACCCTGTTTATCAGGAGACCGTAGGCGGAATTGATTCTGATAGAGAAACACCAACCTCGTATTTTCCGATACACTTCTCTCAAAGCATGGTAATATGTTTTAGGAGTTATGCGTCAAGAACGGGGTGTGTCATCTCTGGAGAAAAACACCAGTATCTTGCTTAAAACTGCAGCCGGAGAGCATGGCAACAACAAAACAGGAGGCCGTTTCTGTTTTGCGGCAACGTGTTGACATCGCTAGTAATTCCCGGTTTCAGAAAGGATTTTCGGACAGTTATCGTACCAATATCTCGAGTTCGATAATGTCGGCGGAGGAAAGCAAATCGGATTGAAGTAATGGCTAAAGCAATTCGTCTCGTGCACCAACCATTTCTGCCTGGAATTTCTACCGCAGAAGCCGAAGCGGCAACAATGGCGGAAGGCGGTATAAAGGAACGCGGCGCAGTTTCAACCCGTCGTGAAGTGGTGGATTTCATTCTCGACCTAGCAGAGTACACGACCGACAAAGCGCTTTATAAACATCGTCTGCTTGAACCGTCCTTCGGCGATGGGGAATTCCTTTTGGCAGCCGTAGAACGTCTTCTGACCACTTGGCGCAACTCTGAAGCTTCCGCCTCTGTTTTGCAAGACGCAATCTGCGCGGTGGAATTACATCATCCTACCTTTAAAAGAACTCGCGAACGTCTGGACAATATCCTCTCCCGTGAAGAACTTGCCACACAGGCACGAATCGCCTTGCTGGACAAGTGGCTGATCCAAGGCGACTTCCTTCTTGAATTTATAGGCGGCCATTTTGATTATGTGGTCGGCAATCCGCCTTACGTAAGACAAGAAGCAATTCCCGACGATCTGATGAAGGAATACCGGCAACGGTTCCACACAATTTTTGACCGCGCCGATATATATATTCCATTCATCGAGAAATCCCTATCCCTTCTGTCTGAAGATGGAAAACTGGGATTCATCTGTGCGGACAGGTGGATGAAAAACCGCTATGGAGGACCACTTCGTAAACTCGTGGCAGAGAACTATCGTTTAAAATTTTACGTGGACATGGTAGATACACCCGCCTTCCATTCCGACGTTATCGCCTATCCGGCGATAACGATCATCTCCAAAGAACCTTCAGGACCAACCCGCCTCGCCCGTCAACCCGAGATCAGCGTCGACAGTCTGGCCGCCTTATCTCAAAAGATGTTGTCGCAGGAACCACTGGATGCCGAAGACATAGAGCAGGTCAGCGGAGTCACAACAGGCACCGAACCATGGATACTGGAGTCGTTTGACCGGCTGGATTTGGTGCGGCGGATTGAACGGGAATTCCCCTCACTGGAAGATGCCGGCTGCAATGTGGGAATCGGGGTTGCCACCGGCGCAGACAAGTTTTTCGTCGCACCGTTTGACGCGCTTGACGTGGAAGAGGATCGCAAGCTGCCTCTTGTCACAACGCGCGATATTGTTTCGGGCCAAGTACAATGGCGTGGATATGGTGTCATCAACCCGTTTGATGACGAGGGTGGCCTCGTGTCCCTAGACGACTACCCGAAATTGAGTGCCTATCTTAACCGCTATGAGCATGAAATTAGGAAGCGTCATGTTTCCAAGAAAAACCCGCACAGCTGGTACAGAACCATCGATCGCATCTATCCGGCACTTGCAAAACAGCCGAAGCTGCTGATTCCAGACATCAAAGGAGAAGCACATATAGTATATGAGGACGGGCTGTTTTATCCGCATCATAACCTTTACTACATTACCTCCGAACAATGGGATTTGAGGGTTCTGCAGGCCGTTTTGCAGTCAGGCATCGCAGAACTGTTTGTTAACACCTACTCGACGAAAATGCGCGGAGGGTATCTCCGCTTTCAGGCTCAATACCTGCGTCGCATATGCGTGCCGTTCTGGCGGGATGTACCGGAATATCTTCGTTATGAACTTGTCACCGCAGCCAAAAACGGGGATGTCTCGAGACGCAATGAGGCAATATTCAAACTGTACGGTATGAACGAGAGCGAGCGGCTTGCCTTCCGTGGAAATGGAAACTGAAAACCATGACACTTGACCTCGCAGACTACGAACGCAAAGCCGCAACAGCGGTAAGAAAATTCTGGAAGAATCGAGAGGTGGCTCGTCAGCGGCAAATCGACTCCGGAAGAACCGACCAGGGGGAACGTGCAGGAGTCACAGCCGGAAAGAACATGGATGGTTTTCTCGATCTGGTGTCTAGCCTTGTTCGCAAAAACGGTATGAAGGATGCTAAAGTTCTGAAACACGGACGCGTGTTGACCCTTCCCGGTTATTTTCGTCCAACGAAGATTTGGGATCTGCTGATATTGAGAAAAGATCGCCTGGTTGCAGCTATCGAATTAAAATCACAGGTTGGCCCTTCATTCGGTAATAATTTTAACAACCGTACCGAAGAAGCCATTGGAACCGCTGTCGATCTGTGGACAGCCTATCGCGAAGGTGCGTTTGGTGAGCAATCGCAACCTTTCCTGGGCTGGCTGATTCTTCTTGAAGATGCACCTGCATCGCGCAAACCGGTAAAAAATTTATCTCCCCACTTTCCGCTGTTCCCGGATTTCCAAAACGCATCCTATGCAGACCGTTACAACGTCTTCTGCAAAAAGATGGTTCAGGAACGACTCTACTCGGCCGCGTGTGTCCTCATGTCTCCCCGCTCCGCCACACGTACCGGCAAATACGTCGAAATGAGCGAGACTACAGGTCTCCGTACCTTTGTAACAGAACTCGCAGGCCATATAGCCGCTGAAGCGGAAAGGTAGTGAACAGAACCGCACAACATGCCTAGTTCCCTTCGGCAAGAAGAAGAAACGGTCCGACAACGAATTTCCACATGATATAATGCTGCGTTGATAGAAAGCGAAGGAGAATAATATTGGCAACCTATGATGAGATACGAGAGTGGGTATTAGAGGAATACGGATTGGAACTACATAGTGGTGGCTGCCATATCGCCCATTGCAAAGAATTAGTGGGCCTTCCACGTCGTCGCAACACTTGGAATCGTCAAGGCAATGAACGAAAACATCCATGCCCAGAACATCACCGTGAACCAATCTTTGCGGCATTCCAGCATTTCGGGATGATTAAAGACTAGACTCTGTTAACTTAAGCTTGTCAACGGTAATACATAATTCCCGAAAATATCAGGAGAGTGAACTCTATGACGTCAAGTCACGACTCAGAAAGCAATCACATAAAAGCAGAGCACAGCCATGTAATACGTACGATGGAAACATCTGAAGCACAAACTTTCGCAGAATGGTATCTGTTGGTTGACGACCTGCAGTATTGTTTACAAGTGGCCAAACTATGGAAAGACAAGGTCGCCGAACAACCTGAGTCTGGTAAGAATGATAGCTCGGCGAGTTTATTTCGCGATGCTGTGATCAGTTTCATGGCATGTTTCGACCCTGCCGCTCCCGTCAGACTGGATCCTCAAAAAATCTATCAAAATATTCCTGGCGGAATTGATTACTATAAGTGGCTTTTAGCCCTAAGGGATACATGGATTGCGCATCGACACGGCACAAGTCGACAAGCAGTCACTACAATCTTGGTTGACGAGAGTACGGGGAATTTTTTGGGTATTGGATGCATGGTCCAGTCGTATTCAAGTCCTGTCCCTGATTCAGCAGATGATTTTATTCGCTTTATTCAAATAGCAACTTCACACGCCGAGTTAAAGAAAAACGCACTTGAATCAAGTGTTAAGGATCAAGCAAAATCAATGAAACCAAGTGAAAGACTACAACTACCTGTTGCTACAACAAAGATTCCCGATGCTCAAGCCTTACGCATGGGACGGAAGAAGTTTCAACGAATAAACCGAATGACACGAGATCAAATCTCAACTGAAAAAGACTGAGATACTTGTAGCCAGATTCAGGCTCTATCATCCCCATATGCTGATGGAGATTCGGAACAAAGGATCCTAAAACTGTTGAGAAAAACCTTAAAAAAAGGAAAAATAAACAGAAGTGGAAAGCCAGTTTGTACAATATCGTTTTTGGGTGGGTGCCATAAGAATTCTAGACGCGAAGCACAATTTCTCCCGCGCGGTAGCCTAAGTGCCTATGGAAGGAATCAGGGAAATTGAACTTGAGAACATAGAAGCGGTAAAAGTCCTCTACGGGGAACTTAACTCGAATCTCAAGGAAATAGAAAACGAGTTCGACATAAGCATCCACACCCGGGGCAACAAAATCACTCTCAAGGGAAACGAGGAGAGGACCGCGGAAGCGGGAATGCTCATGGGACAGATGTACTCGCTTATAGAAAAGGGGTACGTTCTTCAGCCTTCCGACATAAAAATAGCGAAGAGGCTTCTAAGCCAGAAAGACGCATCCCTTGAAGAAATATTCCTCGACACGGTCTGCATATCCGTCCGGAAAAAAATAATAAGCCCCAAAACGATAAACCAGAAGCTCTACATCGACGCCATAAGAAGAAACGACATGGTGTTCGGAATAGGGCCCGCCGGGACGGGAAAAACCTACCTGGCGATGGCGATGGCCGTCTCGGCGTTTACGAACAAGAAGGTAAACAGAATAGTGCTTGCGCGGCCCGCCGTGGAAGCTGGAGAGAAACTCGGGTTTCTCCCCGGCGATCTTCAGGAAAAGGTGAATCCTTACCTGAGACCCCTTTTTGACGCTCTTTACGACATGATGGAGTTTGAGAAGGCAAACAGGCTGATTGAGAAAAACATGATTGAAATCGTTCCGATAGCCTACATGAGAGGAAGAACGCTAAACGACGCGTTCATAATTCTTGATGAAGCCCAGAACACTACGGCGATACAGATGAAGATGTTCCTTACCAGACTCGGATTCGGCTCAAAAACGGTCATAACGGGAGACATCACCCAGATAGACCTGGCCAGGGAACAGAACTCCGGCCTGATCGAAGCCATGAACATCCTCTCCGGAATAAAGGGAATAGAGTTCGTCAACTTCTCGAAAACCGACGTCATAAGACATCCGCTAGTAATGAAAATAATAGACGCATACGAAAGAATTAAGGATAATGTGAGTGGACATACACCAGTGATCGGAGAAAACAGATGAGAATAACCGCCGTTTTTTTTCTGGCAGCCATGCTGCTCGCCCCCGCATGCGCAAGATGGGAGAACCCTGCAACTTCCATGATATCGGCCGACAAATCCGTAGTGGTTCTTGTGCTTAATCCCTCGGTGTACACGATGCAGGAAGTGCGCGTGAAGGGAAAAGTATGGGAAATGAAAACGACAGAGGAACCGGCAGAATCAACAACCTTCAAGCTAGCCGACAGCGAAGGAAACTACATAACGGTCATCTGGGAAAAGGAGCTCTCTTTCGCCGAGGGCAACATAGTGGAAGTGGCAGGGCTTTTCGACAGTAATTTTATTTCTTCTGAGAACAGGTTTGACCCCAAGCTTGCGGCAAAGACAATCAAGGTCCTGAAAGGGGACTGACTACCGGGAAAATACGCAGTCGCTTAACTCGAAATACTCGTCGCGCTGCGGTCCCACAGAAACTATCCAGACCGGGACTCCGGTCAGTTCCTCAACTCTTTTTATGAAACCCAGGGCGTTTTCAGGCAGCTGTTCAGCGCTTTTTATCTCGGCCAGGTCCTCATCCCATCCGTCTATCTCCTCATACGAAGGTTCGCAGTCCTCAAGAACGGAAAGGCTCGCGGGAAACTCTTTCGTAACCGACCCGTTGTATCCGTATCCCGTGCATATCTTTACCTTTTCAAAACCCGAAAGCACGTCAAGCTTCGTAAGAGCCACGGCGGTCACACCGTTTGTTTTAAGCGCGTAGTTAAGGGCGACAGCGTCAAGCCACCCGCACCTTCTGCTCCTCCCAGTGGTAGCTCCGTACTCCTCCCCTTCCCTTCTGAGCACTTCCTGTATTTCGCCCGATTCCTCGGTCGGAAAAGGTCCTTCCCCGACCCTAGTGGTATACGCCTTTGCGACTCCCACTATGGAACTCACAAGCTCTGGGACCGCCCCGGTTCCGGAAAACACGCCCCCGAGACCCGCATTTGACGACGTAACGTAGGGGTAAGTGCCGAAATCTATATCGAGAAGCGAACCCTGCGCTCCTTCAAAAAGAATCCTTTTGCCCTCATCGCCGCTTTTGCGGACAATCGCAGATACATCCGAAATAAAAGGTCCGAGAACCTCACCGTACCCCACGTACTCTTCATAAACGGTATCGGGATCAAGGGGTTCCGCTCCGAGAACCTTCTCGATATAGGCGTTTCTCTCGGTCATAACCGACCGGAGTCTTCGGAGAAAGGCCTCGGGCTCCGTTAGATCGAGAATCCTTATGCCCCTTCTCGCGTACTTGTCCTCGTAGACGGGGCCTATGCCCCTTCCGGTCGTGCCTATCTTTCTTCCGCTGCTGCGCTGCTTCTCCCTCAGCAGGTCTATTTCCCTGTGGTAGGGCATTATCACGTGAGCCCTTTCGCTTACGAGAAAATTCGAGGGGCTTACCGGGTACCCGGCGCTCCTGAGCGCTTCTATCTCCGCTACCAGCACCTTGGGATCCACGACCACCCCGTTTCCGATAAGCGACAGGTTGTTTTCCCTGAGTATGCCAGAGGGCACGTGGTGGAGTATGATTTTCTTTCCGTCCGCAACGATGGTGTGGCCCGCGTTGTTCCCGCCCTGATATCTTACGACTAGGTCGGCCCTTTCGGCTATGAGATCAACTATCCTTCCCTTGCCCTCATCTCCCCACTGCGTACCCAGGACTACTATGCTTGACAAGCCTAGAGCCCTCCTCCGGTAAGAAGTTCTTCGAGGTTAGAAAATTCCCTGATGGATCCGGTCCGGGATTCAACCAGCTTTATTTCGGAAGGGGATTCGAGCTTTATCACCCCGTATGTCGCGAACGAACCGTCCCCCTCGAAAAAATTCTGGGAATCGATCATGTTCGAGTAACTTCCGTTGAGGTCGAGTATGACCTTGAAACTGCTTGAGCGAAGCCACTCGGCAAGCCTTATGGCGTCACCTCTTAGATCATGGTTCTTGGGCACTATTATGAAATGGACCTGATTCTCGCCGTCAGTACTTTTGGTGCTTTGCATAAGCGCTTCGGCATCTATAGCAAAGCCCGCGGCGGGGACGCTTCGCCCGTAGCGGCTGACGAGCCCGTCGTATCTGCCGCCCGTCACCAAAGAGGCGGGAGAGGAGGAGGATACTATCTCGAAAGTGACTCCTGTGTAGTACTCAAACCCCTTGACCTCCACAAGATCAACCGATATGTCGCACTCGACCTTGTATTCCTCAAGCACGGTGATCACGGAGATAATTTCCTCCACGCAGGACCTGAATCTTTCGTTCCGGGCGGCCCTGTGAAGAATATCGGCGTCACCGTAGTAATCGGAGAGACTGAAAAGAACGTCTTTTACGTCATTGGGAATAGATGAGGGCTCCACTATTTTTCTTATCTGTTCCTGATCCTTTTTCAAAAGAGCATCCACAAGCTCATCTCTTATTTCCCCCGCATCGCGAAGAACCACGTCAAGAATGCCCGTATGGCCGAGATTCAGGGTTATTTTTTTAAGGCCGAGGCGGTTAAGGGATTTCAAGGCAAGCGCGATTATCTCCGAATCCCCTTCCGTCGAGGAAAGTCCCAGAAGCTCGCAGCCGAGCTGAAAAACCTCTCTTTCCTTGCCGCTGCCTTTCTCCTCGTACCTCACTACCCTTCCCGAATAGCAAAGCCTGAGGGGGTGGCGGTGATCGCTTAGCTGGGTGGCAACCATGCGTCCAATCTGTGGAGTTATGTCGGGGCGCAGCACCACAACTTCGCCCGTGTGCGGATCGACAAACTTCATTAGCCTGTGCTTGAAGTTCTCCCCTATACCCACAGACATGGTATCGAGATACTCGAAAAGAGGAGTTATAACCCTCCTGTAGCCCCAGTAGGAAAATTCCTCAAGGAGCACGGTTTCTATCCGTTTGAGGTTCTCTGCCTTCACGGGACCGAAATCCTTCACTCCCTGAGGCAGTGTCAAAAATTTATTCATCTGAAAAACTGACCTGGGTTACCGAAATAATATTCTCTATGGCGGAAATTTCCTGGATAACTTCCTCGCTTACCCGTGTATCAACGTTCGTGAACACTATAGCTTCCCCGCCCACGGATTTTCTTCCAAGGTGCATACGACCGATATTGACGTTGTTTTTTCCCAAAACAGAACACATCGATCCTATGAAGCCCGGGCGGTCGTAGTTGTTGCTCACGAGCAGGAATCCTTCGGGAACAACATCGATTTCAACCCCGTTTACCTTGACTATCCTTCCATGATTACCGCCGAACACGCTTCCCGAGACTTCGCTGGTCTCCTTACGGGTCGTCACTGTTACGGTAATGAGGTTTGTGTACTGGCTCATGACGGCAGACTTTGACTCCACCACCTTTATTTTTCTCTCCTCGGCTATAGACGGGGCGTTGACGTAGGTCACCGAGATGTCCATTATGTGCGAGAGAAACCCTTTCAGCACGGCGACTGTCAGGTACCCGGAGTCCATTTCGGCCACCTCGCCCTCGTAAGTAACCTCTATAGTGCGGACAGCGCCCTCGCAGAGCTGGCCGTGAAGACTGCCTATCTTCTCGCAGATGGACAGATACGGCTTCATCACGGCAAGCTGCTCCGTCGTCAGCGACGGCATGTTAACCGCGTTTTTCACAACCCCTTTCTGCGCGAAATCTATCAGCTGCTGCGCCATGGTGGTTCCGACCTTTATCTGCGCCTCTTCCGTCGAAGCTCCGAGATGCGGGGTAAGCACTATGTTCTCCTCGACTGACAGAACAGGGTTGTCGGGATCAACAGGTTCCGAGGTGTAAACGTCAAACGCCGCTCCTCCCACCTTGCCTTCCCGAAGCGCCTCGGCCATGTCCGCCTCGTTCACTATCCCCCCCCGGGCGCAGTTAATCACTATCACCCCTTCCTTCATCTTCGCGAAAGACTCAGAGTTTATAAGATCCCTCGTTTCGTCGTTAAGGGGGGTGTGCACGGTTATCACGTCTGAGCGGCGGAAAAGCTCATCTAAAGAGACAAGCTCGATGCTGAGCTTCTTCGCGGCTTCCTGGCTCAGATACGGATCATACGCAATCGCCTTCATTTTAAGACCCATCGCCCGCTCGGCGACCAGCTTTCCTATGTTTCCAAGACCCACAAGGCCGATTGTCTTCCCGTAGACCTCGACCCCCTTGTACTTGTTTCTCTCCCACTTGCCCGACTTTATCGAGGAGTGGGCCTGGGGAATCCTTCTCGCAAGAGAGAGCAGAAGAGTGATTGTGTGCTCAGCAGTGGTTATGGAATTTGACTCCGGGGTGTTCATCACGGCCACCCCGTTTCTGGTCGCGGCGTCAAGGTCTATGTTGTCTATTCCTATGCCGGCGCGGCCTATTATCCGAAGCCGACCGCCCGAAGCCTCTATAACTTCCCTCGTAACTTTCGTGGCGCTTCTTACCACGAGGCCGTCGTAATCCTTTATGATATCAGTGAGCTCTTCGGGAGAGACGCCTTTTCTTTCGTCAACCTCCACTCCCTCGGCGGCCATCAGAAGTTCAAGACCCTGCTTCGCAAGTCCGTCAGTTATAAGTATTTTCAAGAGATTCCTCCGGAAAGGCGGGATAAAAAACCAGTAACATAATAGTTAAACCAAAGACAATGTCAATCAGTCAGACCGCGTTTGGAAAGCGGGCAGAGAGAGTCTCCGGCGAACGCCGAAGGGATTGTTAAAAACCGCGATTTGGGTTACCCTAACCTGCCGTAATGAAAGAAGAAAGCGGCATGAATTTTCTTGAGCACGCAGAAGAACTCAGAAAAAGAATCATATATTCAGTAATTCCCATACTTGTCTTCTTCGTCCCTTGTTACATTTTCTCAAAGCAGCTCTTCGACCTGCTCATGGGACCCATAATAAGGAGCCTGCCCGAGGGAAGCTCCCTTATATTCACCCGCCCGGCCGAGGGTTTTTTAACCTACTTAAAGGTATCGCTGTTTTTCTCCTTTTTCCTTTCGGTTCCTTTCATTCTCTATAACGCCTGGCATTTCGTTTCCCCGGCACTTTACAAGAAGGAAAAAAGGGTCGTTATCCCGCTCGTCATCTTCGGAACCCTGTTTTTCATCCTGGGAGCGCTTTTCTGCTACTTCGTCGCCGCCCCTCAGGGACTGCGGTTCCTGCTCGGGGAATACACGACTGAGTACGTAAAGGCGTTTCCGAGCATAAAGGAGGCGCTGTCGTTCCTTACGGCGCTTATGATAGGTTTCGGGCTCGTGTTTGAGTTCCCGCTTGTGGTTTTCATCCTCTCCAGGCTCGGGCTCGTAACGGCGGGATTCCTTGCGAGGAACAGAAAATACGCACTCTTGTTAAACGCCATTCTGGCCGCCTTCATAACCCCGACTACAGACGCCGTATCGATGATGTTCATGCTCATTCCTCTTTTCATCTTCTACGAGCTTGGAATAGTTATCGCAAAGATATTCGCAAAGAAAAAACCCGAAACAGAACCGGCGGGAGGAGAATTTGGTTAAATAGAAAGACCTGACCCTTAACCGAGAATCCCAGCCGCAATGCGGAAAAGGAGAGAAAAATGACAAGAAAAGAACCTAAGGATCTAATGCATCCCGTCACCTACAAGCGCGAGAACGGGAAATTCGACGTCAACTGGTACCTGAAGGAAGACAGGTCGAACTGGGTGCTTCCCAAGGTGCTCAGGGAGCAGGCGAAGAAGCTGGGCAAAAAGCCCTTCCTTCAGTTCGGCTACAAAAAGCCCCTAAGTTTCTACCAGACAAACCGTCTCGCTAACCGCATTGCAAACGCCCTTTGCGACCTCGGGGTTGAGAAGGCAAAGAAGGTCGCCGTCTACATGCCGAACTCAGATGACTACGTAATAACGTGGTTCGGAATCCTCAAGATGGGAGCCGTGATGGTACCCATAAACACGGCCTACAAGATGGATTTTCTTGAATACATAATCGACAGCTCAGACGCCGAGGTGCTTTTCATAGCGGAAGAGTACCTAGACCGCATGCCCCCCATAGCGAAAAACCTCACAAAGCTCCGCCACGTGATAGTCTGGACAAGGAGCGGGGACAAGAAGTTTAAAAGACACGGATACAGGTTCCGCAAGATGATCTCCTACTCGGAATTCATAAACTCGGGTTCGGGCAAAGAGCCGGACATCGAGGTCACCTTCATGGACTACGCGAGGCTCATGTATACCTCCGGCACAACGGGCCGCTCAAAGGGAGTCATGAGACCTTGCGCCGCCGATTACAGCAGCGCAAGGAACTACGCCGAGATAATGGACGTCGGCCCTCGTGACGTGTGCTTCACGTGCCTTCCGCTTTTCCATTCAAACGCCATGGTGATGACCGTTTACCCGGCGCTGATAAAGGGAGCGAAAACTGTAGTGGAGGAGAAATACAGCTCAAGCCGCTTCTGGAAATGGATGGTCGATCACGGGATAACCAAGTTAAACACCGTGGGAACCATGTCGTATTTTCTCTGGAACACCCCTCCCGTGCCGGAGGAGAGGCAGCATAAAATAAAGCTCGTCCTGGGCTCACCCGCCCCCCACGACATGATAGAGGAGTTCATGGAGCGCTTCGGGATAAAGTTCATGGAAGGCTACGGCCTGACGGAAATAGGCCAGTGCACCTGGATGAGGCCTGGAGAGCCCTTCCGGGTGGGATCCTGCGGAAAAGAAGCCCCAAACTACGAGATAAAGGTCGCCGACCCGGAGACGGACGAGGAGGTGCCGAGGGGAAGCATAGGGGAGATAATAGTGCGCCCCAGGATACCGAACGTGATGCTTCACTACTATCACAAGATGCCGGAGAAAACCGTCGAGGACTTCAGAAACTTCTGGTTCCACACGGGCGATGCGGGAAGAATGGACAAAGACGGCTACATATACTTTGTCGACAGGGTTAAGGACTACATAAGAAGAAGGGGAGAGAACATAAGCTCCTTCGAGGTGGAGAAGATCGTCAACTCCTACCCCGATGTCGAGGAGTCGGCCGCGATAGGCATAAAGTCAGAAGCCGGGAAATACGCAGAAGACGAGCTCATGATACTCGTGATTCCTAAGGAAGGAAAAGAAATAGATCCCCCAGAGCTGATGGATTATCTTCAGCCAAGGATTCCCTATTTCATGATTCCGAGGTTCATAAGGTTCGTCGATTTCTTCCCGAAGACCGGCACGCAGAGAACCCAGAAGAACAAGCTTCGCGAACAGGGAGTTACCAAAGACACTTGGGACATGGTGGAAGCCGGCTACAAGTTAAAGAGGTGAAGAGACAGATCTTGAAAAGAGGAAACCGAGTTCTTCCGCTCGCAGTCGCTCTTAGCGCTTTACTTCTTTCTGCTTCTTCGGCCCTTGCACACGGAGGAGGACTTGATGCAAAAGGCTGCCACACCGAAAAAAGAACCGGAGAATATCACTGCCACAGAACCCCTGAAGCGAAAAAACAGGGAACCTCTCCCGCAGTTTCAACATATAAACGGAAAGAATGGCACCCGTGGTGGAGAGACGCAGACAAAGACTGTCAGAATACAAGACACGAAGTTCTGGCGGAGGAATCCCTAGTCCCTGTTACCCTTTCCCCGGACGGCTGCAGAGTCATTGCAGGGAAGTGGCTTGACCCATACTCGGGAAAAATCTTCACTGACCCGCGAGAGCTTGACATAGACCATCTGGTTCCGTTGAAAGAAGCCCATATAAGCGGCGGAAGCACTTGGAGCACTGAGAAAAAACGAAGGTACGCAAACGATCTCTCCTCCCCCGCTACCCTCCTTGCCGTTTCAAGCAGCGAAAACCGCAAGAAGGGGGCACTAGACCCGGCCAGATGGCCTCCCCCCAACCATCCCTATCGCTGCGAGTACGTCCGCTTGTGGAAAGAGATAAAGACAAGATGGGGGCTCCGAAGCGACGCGGTCGAGAAAAAAAGCATTGAAGAAATCGAAAGCAAGTGCCGGTGAACAGAAACTTTGAAATGGTCTCGGCGGGAAAGAAAATCTTTTGAAAGGTCTTAAAGGTTATTCGCTCTTGACTCGATACCGGCGCACCGTTCCATGATATTCTCAAACGGTTCGGGGTCATTGAAGAACATATCTGCCCTGACCATGGCTTCGTAGTCGTCCGCGAGCAGAGCGTAGGCCTCCCCGGTCGGAACCAGCTGCAGTTCTCCTCTCACGGCCGCCTCGTAGTCAATCCGGTTCCCCTCGGCGTCTTTCTCCGGAAAGAACATCGACTTGTGGCGGGCAACCGAAAGCGCCAGGTCGCGGTCGGCAAGCGCCTTTTCTCCGTACCCCGCGTCATCAAGACGGATCAGATCGTGCCAGTGCCTTGAGAGGCGGTTGCCGCGACCGCGGTTTCGCCTGCAGAACACATCCATGGAAGTAGCTTTTTCCCAGAAAGTGCGCTCGGCAACCATAGCGGACAGATCGGTCGAGGGGAAAATGATTTCCGGCATCAGGTCAGCAATGTCGCATTCAACCCGCCGCTCCACGCAAGGTTCGCCGGTAGAACGCGCGCCGAATTCCACCTTCACTTCCGGCTCGACGAAACCGGGATATTCGAACAGCGGTTTGTAGGCGATGTAAATCTGATCATTTTCGGTACGAAACCCCGCAGCATGAAAACCGGCATGGACAAGTCCCTCCTCTATCACCGCACGGGCCTCTTCCCGTGTCCATTCTTCAAGACGCTTTCGTATCGCCTTTGTCCAGCGCTTCTCCTGACTGCGGTTTGGCGGAATCGCATCCTCATAGTCACCCACGATATCAGACGCGAAGGCGCGAATATCGTAGGTGATGTCAAGATCCTCGGAAAAGCGCCGGATCGCGTTATAGGCTTTCGAGAGAGACGTGCCTCCTTTGAAAACCAAGTCTTTTCCGAATGGCGCGTCAAAAAGGATTTTAAGTATCTGGACAACCCAGATGTCTTTTTCGAACACAAATGGCCGATGCCCGCTGTGTTCCGCGGCCACCCTCAGAGTATAGTATTTCTCGTCAGTCGATAATAACTGGAATAAAGTTTGATCAGCCATGATTTACAAAAGCTCCCAAGGGCTTCGCGATCCATTCCGGCAGTATTGCACGTGCGGCTACGAGTTCGGCCGTGTCCGCATCCGAAAGCCGGGGCACGACCTTGTCCAAGGCCTCATCCACCTCGTCGGGGTGCAGGAAAGCCAGTGCCCGAATGAGAATGCCGGAGGGTCTGTTCCCTCCTAATAGTTGCCAGCGCGGAGCATGACGTAAATCTACCCTCAGAGCCCGGAAACGGAGCTGTCGACTAGGTCCCGATGTGAAATAAACTTCCCGCATAGGAACCTGAGTGGTAAGGCCGAGAGAATTCGCCGAACTGCCAGCCGAGTAAACGATAGTCTCTCCCCACAGTTTGGAAAGCGCTTCAATCACTTTTCCGATTCTAGGACCGCACCTGCCGAAACGGGTTTCAACGGTTCTGACATATACGCCCTGACATATACGCATAATCCTGTCCTGACGGGTAAGACGTGACAATGCCTGATAGATTGCCGGACGGCTACCGAGATGCAGGAAGTCGTTCGGGCATAACGGCGAACCTTCAGGCAAAGCCTCTGCGTATTCCATTATTTCATCAGATAAACTGCGCATTGTTGTCTATTCCTTATCAGTTTGTCAGAAATATAATAAAGAATCTGACAAATTTCAAGTGAAGAGTCTATCGGTCCCGACTCCGAGGATTCCATCTCTTGCCCAAGTTGTGGGAGATTTCCAGGAAGATTTTTAACCGAGACTCGTCTGCCTTTAGAACTGTGCGATAATTCAATCTGAATATTACAGGATATCAATTACTTTTTACTGTACGCAACTATCTATTATATTAAACAGCTTTTATGAGCCATATTATCACGTGCAGTAATTATTGATTGGTTTTACCTCTACAAGATGATAAATTTTATTGTACAGGAATATTTTTGGTGACATGATGAAAAAACAAAACCCAGAATATGGAATCATCCGATCAACGGAAGAATTGGGCCGCATAGCCCGTGCCCACCGTAAGAATCGACATCTTACACTCGAAACGGTTTCCGGGTTGGGAAACTTAAGTCCCCGTTTTCTCTCCGAGTTCGAGCGAGGCAAGGAAACCGCCGAAATCGGCAAAATATTAAAAGCGTTGCGAACAGTAGGACTTGAAGTCGTAATACAGCCCCGAGGGATAACTCCTCCTCACCAGTTTCCGAAAAACGAGAGAAAAATCGATGAGTGACCCCGACACGCTAAACGTATGGAGCGGGCACAGGCTGACAGGTCGTTTGCGTCGAGATTCCTTCGGCCATATAGGCTTCCGCTATGACCCCGACTGGCTTTCGGGCGGAGGATTCGCCATCTCGCAGACTCTCCCTCTTGGCGCCGGGGAATTTACGGCGGAGCAAGGCGTTGCCCACCGGTTCTTCGCCAATCTGCTTCCCGAAGGCGGTTTCCGGGAACGCGTCGTCCGCGACCTTAAGATATCGGACACGGACTTTAACCTGCTGCGCGCCATCGGCGGCGAATGCGCCGGCGCCTTGTCAGTTCTTCCGGTGGAGCGGAAACCATTAACGCAACACAGCTATCGCCCGATAAACGATGAGGAACTGGCAGATATAGTCTCTCAACGCGGACAGCCGTACTCCTGGCCAGGTGAGAAAAGACCGAGGTTCTCGCTTGCGGGCGCCCAGAATAAATTTCCGATTCTCGTGCGGGAGGGGAAGTATCTGCTTCCGCGGGAGGAATCTCCTTCAAGCCATATACTCAAGTTTGAGATTGCGGAATATCGCAACGTTCCCGCTTACGAAACCTTTACCACACTGCTCGCCCGGGCTGTCGGCCTGCCAGTCGTCAACATCGAGTTGCGGTCTGCAAACAGCATTCATTATACGATTACGAAGCGCTACGACCGGTTCCTAAGCGACGAAGGAGAGGTGCTACGAGCGCATCAGGAAGACTTCTGTCAAGCTCTTGGATACGGCCACGAAAAAAAATACCAGGAAGACGGTGGACCGTCATTCGCTCAGTGCTTCGGGATGCTTCGGGACGTATCAAGCGACCCGGCAACGGATCTTCCGCATTTGCTGCGCTGGCAGATTTTCAACGTGCTTGCGGGAAATTCAGACGGGCACGTCAAGAATCTATCCCTTCTATATAAGGATAACGGAGAGGTTCTGCTGGCGCCTTTTTACGATCTCGTGTGCACCCGGGCAATAGAGAGAATCGATCATCACCTAGCGTTGTCGGTGGGAAAAGAAAGAAACCCCGGCATCATAGTCAGACGCCATTGGGAAGAGATGGCTGGGCAATGCGATATAAGGCCGCGGTACTTGCTTGGTCTTGTTCAGGAGGTTGCGGCCCAGTTGTTTGAGAATCTCGTTTTAACAAGAACTTTTTTTGAGGAGCAGTTCGGCGAATATCCGGCACTGCAACGCATAGAACAAGTCGTAATCAAGCAGTGTAAACGTGTAACCAGAAGGTGATATAGCTTTTTTTAACAGGAAACTTTCAAAGCCAGTCGGCAACATCTCCCGCAGACAAAGAAAAGTAGATACGTTTTCCCCTTGACGTGGCTAAATTACCCTATCGGAAAATTCTGCTGTATATTATTATTAGAATCGGGAGGATAGAACAATATGTTTTCTTTGACCAAAATGAAGGGGTGTGAAATACCCTACACGCCTAAAAACTGTTGTTCTGGTCAGATTTATTATGAGCAGGCATCATGAGATAGAAGTTCGTCGCAAGAATTCACACCCTATAGTCTATCTGGATTACGCCGCCACAACTCCTACTGACCAATCCGTAATAAATGCCATGGTTCGGCATTTGGGCTTTGAAGATAATTTTGGCAACCCCTCTTCACACTCTCACTATTTCGGACGGGTAGCAGAAGAGGCAGTGGAAACGGCAAGATGTCATCTAGCTGAATTAATCAACTCCGATCCTTCGGAAATTGTGTGGACATCCGGGGCGACGGAATCCATCAATTTAGCTATAAAAGGAGTGGCCCACGGATGTACTGATCGAAGTGCTCATATTGTAACTTCAGCCATTGAGCATAAAGCAGTTCTTGATTCCTGTGCTTATTTGGCCTCTGAAGGATTCGAAATTACCTACATTGCCCCCGATCAGCACGGAATGATTTCGCCGAAAATGGTAGGTGAGGTACTCAGAGATAACACCGTCCTGATATCCCTCATGCATGTCAATAACGAGGTAGGCACAATCACGGATATTGATTCGATAGGTCAACTCGCAAGGGACAGGGGAATATGGTTTCACGTGGATGCGGCGCAAAGCTCCGCCCGACTGCCAATTGACGTGCGCAGCGCACCCGTGGACCTGATTTCGCTCAGCGGGCACAAGATGTACGGGCCTAAAGGCGTCGGAGCGTTGTATGTCAGGGGTTGTTCGAGCTTACGTATAAAGCCGCAGATGCACGGCGGTGGACAGGAAGCAGGTATCCGTCCCGGAACTCTTCCCACACACCAACTGGTCGGCATGGGCGAGGCGGCCCGGTTGACGAAAGAGCGCCTGCACCAAGACGCAGAAACCATGGCTACACTTGACAGATATCTGCTGGACGGTCTTGCAGAAATCAGGCTGACTACCTTCAACGGAAACCAAGAACACAGAGTACCGGGGATTCTCAACGTAAGTTTTGCTTGTGTCGAGAACGAGTCTCTTATGATGTCTCTCAAGGATGTTGCAATCTCATCAGGATCAGCCTGCACCTCGTCCAGCATCGAACCTTCACATGTCTTGCTGGGACTTGGAGTATCGGAAAACGCAGCAAACTGTTCGGTACGCTTTAGTCTTGGAAGACTAACCACCAAGGATGAAATCGATCTTGCTGTGACACGCGTGTGCGAATCCGTCGGATTGTTGCGAGAACTGTCGCTGCAGTGGCAGTCTTCAAACTCCGACAAACCTTTTCACAACAACCATGAAATCAAATCAGATGTTGCCACAGTACAGGAAAACACAGAATGAGCAGGCAATTGTCGTCAACACAAGTTGTTTCTTCCGGCGGTGATGGGAATATCGCCCGAGCGGTTGAATGTTTTAACTCAGCCATCAACGTTATACGGAAAGAATACCTGCGCAAGCACAATGACCCGTGGGTTGTGGCATACTCGGGTGGAAAAGACTCAACACTGCTTTTGCAGATGACTTGGGAAGTTATGGCTTCCCTGCCGCACTCTGAACGGCGGCGCAAGGTTTATGTGGTAGGCAACGACACGCTCGTGGAGTCACCACTGGTTGTTCGTCACCTGAAAAACACAATGAGAAAAATAGGTGCGGCAGCAAAAAGCCAGGGTCTGCCAATAGAAACGAAGATTACAACGCCCAACATTGATCAGACATTCTGGGTGAATGTTATCGGTCGTGGCTATATACCGCCTACGCGCAATTTTCGCTGGTGTACAGACCGTATGAAGATCATTCCCACCAACCGGCTGCTAGAAAGGTTAGTCCGCTCTCACAAGCGTGCAGTGTTACTTGTTGGAACACGTAAAAGCGAGTCTACTAACCGCCGTCGCAACATGAAAAAACATGGGGCCTCGGGAACAACTATGAGTCGCCATAGCACTATCCCCGAGTGCCAAATGTTCTCCCCGATCGCCGAGTTCAAGGACGAAGACGTGTGGATCACGCTTATTCAGCGTAAGCCCCCATGGGGAGGTACACATCGCGACCTGATCACACTTTACCGCAATGCTGGGGGAGGAGAATGTCCTCTAGTGCTTACAAAGGAAGATGCTCCTTCCTGCGGTACCACATCTCCAAGGTTCGGCTGCTGGACATGCACGGTCGTAAAGAAGGACCGCAGTCTTCGTGGACTGATTGATTCGGGGCACGATGATGCAGTTTTTTTCGAGACCCTTTACGACTTTCGCGAGTGGCTTATGCAACTGCGCGAGGACGACTCGAACCGCCAGCACGTTAGACGGAACGGAATGTCCAAGACGCGTGCTGATGGAACTCTCGTGTTCGGACCTTTCACACTTGATGTACGCAAGCGGATTCTCGACCGCTTGAAGGAGCTTGAGCAAAGCGTCGCACAAAATCTCATTACTGAATCCGAACTCGACATAATCCATGACATTTGGCGCCGGGACCGCGTGGTCCAGTCATGTCGAGACGAGTTGCGCGGAGCGGTTTCTTCCCGGACAGAGGAGACGATTGCGTGACAACTCAAAAAACATTGATCAAAGCGGACTGCTGGCTATTCTCCAACCTGCTGAGAGAAGGTCGGTTCTCAGTGCCATGGTATCAGCGCTACTACGACTGGAAGACTAACCAAGTGCAGGAACTCCTTTTGGATATCAAAGAAGCTGTAAAGGAGAAACGAGATTGCTATTTCTTGGGGACCGTGATTTTCGTGGAAGAGGAACCTGGACACTGGAAGATCAATGACGGACAGCAACGCATGATAACGTTTTCGCTGACCTGCGCTGCGCTCTGTCGCAAGTTCGCGCATGAGACATCGGATTCTCAACGTGAAGGAATGGCGTTGCGTATTCTGTTTGACTTGGATCAAAACATGGCATGCTCGCTGGACAACGCCCAAAGCTACACCTCAAGAATTTCTCCGCAGAGAGATGACGTAGTATGGTATCAGCAGATGATTCGGGGGAACGCCATCGGAACTAACGGCACTATCACGTCCGCTTGGAGAATCATTGACGAATTCATTGCTTCACAAAAACCTGAAGAATCCGAAGAATATTTTGATTTCCTTCTTCAAAAGCTTGAAATAGCTTGCCTGAAGGTTCCGCCAGAGGTTGATCCTAACGCGGTGTACGAGACCATCAATTGCAGAGGCAAAAGGCTAGAAGACTTGGATTTAATCCGAAACTACATATACTCGCATTTTAATGCTGACCAGGATTCCGAAAGAAAAGACTCGGTGCATGAAAACTTGGAGAACATCCATACTTTTTTTTCCGGGAGAGCAGGGAGTGAACGTGCATCACAGTATATGAGATGCCACCTGCAATCCATATTTGGTTTTCTTCGCAAGGACAGCTTTTATCGCGATGTACGTAAAGCAATTGCCAATCAAACGCAAGAATCCAGTGAACTTGCGGCAGAGTACGTGCATAGACTTACGGAGAAAGTCGCTGACCGCAAGAGCCTGTGCCTCTTTGCGGAAACGATAATCGCCTCTAACCCAAATCCAGATTTTACTCGAGCCTTCAACATTGACTGCAGGAAAACAAATTCAAAGAGAAACCTAGTGGTTTTTCTTCAGGAACTACGCGGATATACCGTAACCCAGCCGTTAGTTTTTGCATTGTTGACCGCATACTTGAGCGAAACAGATAATCTTCAAAAGAAACAGGTTGCCGAGATTGTGCATAAAAATTTGAGTCGGCTAACCACATTTGTTCTTAGAACCGCATTTGTTGCCCCCAAGTTTGAACCTTCTCATTTTGAAGCTGAGTTCTCCGATTTTGCGAAAAAAATAACGTGGGAAGAGGAAATTCCCGATAAAAAATTTGCCGAATTCCTGTTGGATTGCGACCGTCAAAATTACAGTGTTCTAAATGATTCTAATTTTAGGAAAGCGATTTCTGAAATGAACATGAGAGGTGGGAACAAAATCAAACAGTTGCTTATGGGTATTAACAGACATCACCAGCGAGGTTCCCAAATCCTCAATGACCGTCAGTTAACCGTAGAGCATATACTACCGAAATCAGACAGGCACTGGGGGAGCTGGGAGGGATTTTATGAAATGGACCCAAGTGAGTGGATCAATAGGATCGGAAACCTGACACTGCTTGGGAGAGGGGAGGATCGGCCGGGAGATAAAGGCAACGCAAATTTTACGAAGAAAAAGGAATTTTACAAAGATAGCACCTTGATAATTACACGCCAGTTGGCTGACTGCGAAGAGTGGTCTCCCAAACAAATCAAAAGGAGGCAAGCGGATATGGCCAAGTGTGCTGTTAAGGTCTGGAGGTTTACCCCATAACACCTGATATTCAGCAACTGCGCCGTCGTGCTGAAGAGAAACTCCGCGTTCCTGCACTTTTGCACGACTACCAGTGGGAGGGCGTCGCTTTTTTGTACCGGTCGCACTCGGGCCTTCTTGCAGATGAAATGGGACTCGGAAAAACGGTGCAGACGGCGGTTGCCTTGGGACTGCTTATGTACGCGCAAAACGATGTCAACCGCACCATAATAGTGGCACCCGCTTCCCTGACGACCAACTGGATAGAAGAACTGGAAAAATGGGCACCGTCGCTTACGGTACGGAGAGTGCAAGGCGACGCACGAAACAGGGAAGCCTTTTACCTGCTTCCGATACCTGTTATCGTGGCCTCCTACGAGCAGGTCCGCCTTGACGGGCTGGACAGAATTCCCTCAAACGCTTTCGACCTCGTCATACTTGATGAAGCTCAGCGGATCAAGAACAGGGCATCTACCACTTCCTTGGCGTGCAGGCTTCTCCCGAGAAAACGCTCGTGGGCCTTGTCCGCCACTCCCCTTGAGAACGACGAGGCTGATATTGAGTCAATACTCGGGTTCCTTGACCCATCATTCGGACAATCTCCTCCCAGATCGGCCTTGAAGAAGAAGTTAAGATCAATGATGCTGCGCAGAAAGAAATCCGACGTTCGGGGGGAACTCCCTCCGGTAATCATACAAGATATTAAAATCGACTTATCATTACAGCAAAGAAACAGATATGAAGATATCTGGTTTAGCAGGACCAATACCATCGGTGACGGCACATCTTCCGGAAATGTTGTTTCTGTATTGCTCGGACTTATTACCCGCCTGAAAACTGTGTGCAATTTTGACGAATCAACAGATACCTCGTCAAAGTGGGATGTTCTCCGGGATATACTCGATCAGGCCGGGAATTCAGCCCGCATTCTGGTGTTCTCGCAGTTCGTCGAAACCTTGCGCTGGATTTCCAAACGTCTGGAACTCCCACACAGTCTCCTGACGGGTTCAATGCCCCTGACTCGGAGGCAGAAATCCATAAACGAATTCAAAGGAAATCCGGCTCCCCGTGTACTGCTGGTTTCGCTTCGTGCGGGCGGAGTGGGATTGAATCTCGGAGAGGCTACACATGTAGTTCTTTTTGACAGATGGTGGAATCCCGCCGTGGAGGTTCAGGCGATCTTCCGGGCTCATCGTTTTGAACGCAATGATCCGTTGCATGTTATCAGATTTCTGGCCGCCGACACCATTGAGGACCAGATAGCGAAAATACTTGATCGGAAAGAGGACTTATTTGATGAAGTAATAGAGTCCGTTGAAACCAAGTCTCGCAGTTTTTCACTGCAGGAAATGATGCGCATACTTGAACTCACAGAAAATGATCTCTTTTCGGCTACGGAAGGAAAAAGAACAAAATCGTAAGGTGTTTTCAGAGAGTTCAACACCTCGGATCGGGTCAGGAAAGTGGCTTTTTTCTTGTAAATCTGCTAATTTATCCAACTAGCTTAAACCACTTATAAAAGGGGGTATAAAATGCCAAAAATAACTGGATATAGAGAATTGCCTCTGGATGATCTCGTAATAGGGAAAGGACAGGTTCGAACGTTTGAGCCAGGGAAAAGCATCGAAGAACTGGCTAACAGTATCAGGGTACAGGGGCTTTTGCAACCGATAGTTGTGTGCGAATCGAAAGAACAATCTGGAAAATGGGAAATCCTTACGGGACAGAGGCGTTATCTAGCACACAAGTACCTTAAAGAGCAAAGCATAACGGCTGCGATCCTAGATGGACATGTTGATGAGCGTACGGCCAAGGCGATTTCTATTACCGAAAACCTGATTCGCCGCAAGCTTTCAGGCCCAGAACTTATTGATGGAGTAACGTACTTGTACAATATGTACGGAACGCAAAAAGCTGTTGTTGAAGCTACAGGTCTTCCTGCGTCAGCCGTTCGGGACTACGTGAAATACCCTCGGCTTATAGATCCCCTGAAAAAACTTGTTGATGACGGCACCGTTGATATTCATGGAGCTTTAAAAGCTCAGGACGCATCCGTTAATGAAGATGGAAAAACGGACCCGGAAACCGCAGTAAAATTGGCTAAGGAAATGGTTCCCATGTCCGGCGTTCAGCGCAAAAAAGTTATTCAAGCACGCAAAAAGGATCCCGAAAAACCAATTGATGACGTGATTGAGGATGCGAAAGGAGCATCCAAAGCAACTCAGGTTGTCGCGACGATTACGCAAAAAACACACACTGCTCTACAGAAATTCGCTAATAACGAAGGAATAAACCAAGATGAAGCCGCTGTTACGCTCATAGAACGTGCTTTGACCAGCGAAGGGCTTCTGGACGAATAATGCTAGCTGATCTCAGTGCTCTCGAGTTCGGGCGTCTCCGAATGTCGGTAGGATACGGTACTCATAAAAAAGGGCGGCCGCTCTCACCAGTTGAAGTCGGGAAATTGATTCGCCAAGCTAAAGAAGCGGGCGTTTCAACGGAGGACTGTGCCAAAGCAATTAATCTTGACAAAACAAGTATCGGTCGCTTCCTGCGGATTCTTGATCTGCCTGAAGACGTTCAGCATCTAGTTTCTTGGGGTGCCCAGAAGGACTCTATTGGCTTTTCGGTGGCCGCCCAGTTGGCAAGGTTTGAAGACACAGAGGATCAGCATGCTGTTATTGAGACAATTTTAACTGATGGGCTTAGCAGGAAAGAAATTGAGCAGGTCTTGCAGCTCAAGAGTCGATCCGGCAGGAAAATTGACGAGTGCTTGAAAGAAGTTCTGGGAATGCGTCCGGTGATTGAGAAAAGGCATGTATTCATCGGGACGATAGATGACCAGGAATTGGAGGTGACGCTTTCGGGTCTGACGCAAGCACAAAGGGACTCAATACTGCAATCCGGCATCCAAGCACTTGGCTTAGCTGAGGTGTCTGGCCGACTTGGAAAAAACATCCTTACTTTGGTCGGTTCTCATTACCTCGGGACATATATCAAAAACATTGGGGCGGATAACCTTGAGGCACAGCTTGTAGCCCAGATTCAAAAAGGTATCAACAATGAACGACTCCGCGATTGATGTTTTCGAGAGCGGAGCTGTCCGTCTGGGCACAAATTTAGTTTGCGATGGCTTCGTAGAAGGATATGATTTCCGCGTCCAGACCCATGTTCACGATGATCACATGGGGAACTTCAACACCAGCAAGGGCAGGCAGAATTTTTTTATGAGCCTTGAAACATTTGCACTTCTTGACGCTTTTCTTAATGCGGAAATTCCCTACCGATCTAACTTTCACAAGATTCCGCGCGGGACTGAGTACAAACTTCGTGACGGTTCAAAGCTGACTCTTCTTCCGTCGAACCACATGCTTGGCTCATGCCAAGTGACTCTGGAGTTGCCGGACGGCCGCCGACTGGGTTATTCGGGAGATTTCGGATGGCCTCTCGAAGAAGTTATCCAAGTAGATGAACTTGTGGTGGACAGCACCTATGGAAGTCCGAACAGCGTGCGTGGCTATACACAAGCCCAAGCCGAGGAGTGCCTCTTGGATCTTGTCTGCAAACGTTTGAGGTACGGCTCAGTTCACATCTACGCCCACCGCGGGACGGTTGAGCGAGTTCTGCACATCGTTGAAGGTAACGTAGGAGTACCGATTCTTGCCAGTGATCGACTTATTCGAGAAGTGGAGGTTTATCAAAATTATGGAATTGTGCTAGGAAAAGTTGAAAGCCTTGACTCAGATGAAGGAATATCCGCATCCAGACAAAGAGCTTACGTTCGATTATATTCTAAAGGCGACGGTTTCGGAAATGAACCTATTGCCGGTACAAGTATTAAATGCAGTGCCTACATGGCCACATATTCTGCCAGCAATCCGCTGATAACCTTTAGCGACAAATCTTACAGCGTAGCATTATCAAATCACGCAGATTTTCGCGAGACGCTTGAATATGTTGAGGCAACGGGAGCTGAGATAGCAGTCACCGATAATACACGCAACCATGGCATTGAACTGGCCAACGCAATTAACGAGCGTTTATCCGGGATCAGGGCAAGACCATCAACAAATAATCCCGCACCTCGCTGGCGCTAACCGAAATTCATCCAACTAATTTAAGGATAACCAAGTAATAGGGTAAAGAAATCTACAAACTCAACCTCTCATTTTATTGGAACTTATATACAGAACTAGACAAATCGTTTTTTTTAGAACTGCCTTTAGTTGACAGAATCTCGATCCGCTAAACGAGAAAAATCTTTAGCGATATACTTTTCAAACTGCGGTTTACAATGTTCTTCACGTTCCCCTGTCTTTTTGTTCTTGCGTATTCCATTTAACTGTATATACCTCTGACCTATGTATTTCCCCGTTTTCTTTTGTACTGATTCCTTTATAAATTCTTCCGAGGTCATAATCCAGAACATATCAAACCGTTCCGAATAAAAAACGAAATAGTAATTATTCCTTTGCTCGTGTGTAATTGGTCCAAACGAAGCAGCGGTACTCATTATAACGTCTTTGGAACGAGCCTTTACCTGAACTTCCACGAATGTTCCATCCTCTCGCCTGACAACGATGTCAATGCCCATATCGTCAACAAGCGGCATGTAGACATCAAGGCCATCCTTGATCATCAATCCGGCAACCCAGTATTCCATACGCTTGCCAAAGCCCGCTAAATTCCTAAACGGTTTCCCCATACATTTTCCTCCCACGCTTGAACCCAAGCTCAAACTGACCCTTGGCAGGTAAAACTGACTCAAGCCTCTGGTTCAGGGCGCCGGGCTAACTTTAAACCTGTGTTTGCCAATGGGGACAATCTGGAATTTTGGCGGCTTACGATAAGGCCATGGCCGACTTCCCGGTTTTTTGTTGATGAATTCATTTTCAATAAACCACAGCCCGATTTCCTGGTCTCTGAATTCCGAGCAGCTATTCCAAAAGCAGTTGTTGTCAATGCTGACTGTCACCTCGCAACTTTTTCGGTTTCCGACAAGCTTCAGCGTGACCGGTTTGCGCTTCTCGTTTTCGTTGAAGACTCGGTCACGGTCACGGGTTTTGATCCTTAATCCGTACCCCGCTCCGGTTTCGTTATTCGTGTGACCGTCTGACCATGCGCTTGCAATAAAGCTTTTTTGTTCCAATGGTGGAATTCTCCTGAGCCGCCTTTATATTTAACCATCTCCCATTCAGTTCCGCGGCGTATAAATCATACACAGGTTTTACATCACAAAGAGTTGTAATCTCATCTTGAGACAGCCGGGCCGAGGGCTTTTTCGGTAGAAAGAAGATCCAAACGGTCCTACCTGCTGTCTATGACTTTACCTGAGTGTCTATCGGGAAACCAGATCGTATCGGCAAAACCTCGCATTAAGACAAATGGGACGAATTCGCAGATTCCGCGTGAAAACCTTTTTTTCAGGTCAATTTCGGACGCCACACTATCGCGTGCTCAAAATCCTCGCTTCGTTGACGGTAATGCCGTTCGAACTCCGCTTTGCGAATAGTACTGAATAGATATATGAGTGTTTTAATCTTGACACTCATGAAATTATAAATAGGATGTGAGTAAATACTCGCATAGGGAAAAATATCATGAAAAGTTTGTCTTCAGAACCTTTACGGAATGCTCTCAATGCTTATATAAAAGCCCCGACCGAGAAAAACCGTGTCGGACTCGTTGCGGCAATGGAGGAATATAAAGATCTGTGGATAACCGTTCATGCTTCGGGCGGAACCGGCAAGCCGGGAAACCGCGCTTCTCGCACGAGTTACTCCCGGGTGATGAAAGCGGTGAGGGAGATAGACGGCATAGAAGTGACGCTCGCGCTGCAGGAACGGACGAACGCCGCTGCAGGCGCTTCCTGGTGGGTGCTCAGTTGGAGAACCAAGTACTCGCCGAACGGCACGAACCGGCGTTTTTATTTCACCAGAGACGGCATATGGACCATTCCGGCGACTAAAGCACTTGAGATGATGGAAGAGCTGGAATCTAGGGGGGTTCTGGGTCAGGAGTACCTCGACCGGCGCGCGGGTTTCGTCTGTAGCACGCTGGTTTCAACCGGAATGACTCCTTCGGAGAGGAACCGCGAATTGGCGAGCATTACGGGCCTTGAAGAAAACTGGGGCTCAGATCCCTTCTTCGTGGTTAATTCAGACCCGAACGATGATTGGAGAAAAGTTCTGATTGTGAATACGGACACCGGTGCCGCGACTTTCCGGTCAATGACAAAAGACCGCAATTATATGCCCAAGAAGGTGCTGAGGCCCGGCGCGGACTGGTGGCTGGATAACTCAATGATGGACGCCAACGTACAGCAGATGAAAGCCTTTTATTCAAAGCTGCGTGATTTGTTGTTATAGCATCCTTCTTGCTTAAGTGCCTGGTTGATCGACCTGAAAAGCGGCTTAACCGCGTCAACTTTGAGCGACGTTTAGGAGAACGGCAGAAGCGCATGCCGGATTTCTATACCCGTCCCGCTGCTGGTACAGGTATTGCGTACTACGAATATATTTTTTGACGCCTCTTGCCGTAGCGATTTGCCTGTCGAGAAACTCCTCTAACTTAAGCCTCAGAATCTTTTTTATCACTCTTGTATGCATTCTTCTTCCCGGCATCCTGTTACCCTCTTTGGTTCAGTTGCCAAGTAGGGTAACAAAACAACTCTCGTTGTACTATTTTGGGAAAGAAAAATAAGAGCACTCAACTGCCCCTTTTCAGTCACAATACCCACCTTGGTTTGATCATTCAGGACAAAGTGTTATGTTTATTACAAACGGTTTAGCCGACGAATTGCTCTTTCAAATTCAATTTGTCGCTACGGTATGGGTCAGCTTCATTTTGGCTTTCACTCATAAGAATCTTATTCTGAAAGTGGAGGTTGATATGTTGACATTTACCAAACCATACGTGGAGATGCTGGCGGTCTTGTGGAGGCCAGAATAATGGCGCTGACCTACGCAATGGTGGCGGTAGAGTGATTCAGGCTAGAAGGATCGCCAAGGGGAGGGTCACCTCCCCCTCCACGCCAGTTTTTGTGCCCACCGGTTGGAGTCCGGCCGAGTAAAAAGGCTTCTACGAGGCTTACATAAAGCACCAAGGATGCAAGCGTTCAAATACCTGAAGTCGGGGAGGGTTGCGGGTTTTACCATTGAAACGCCAATGTCGGCAAAAATGACCAAACTATCATCGTTCAAAGCATCCAATAACGTTTGGGGAGAACCAATTCCTGACAGTCTCATTGTAATTTCAGCCGGTTATCTGGGTTCGGTGATACGACAAGTGCAGGTCATGCATTTCAGTAATTCAATCAGTCCACGAAAATACAACGAGAAAATCTGACTGGCATTGCTCTGCCCCATAACCTTCTGAAATATCCGCAATGTCCGCCCTAATCAGTTTCTTGTTCACGGATTTCGCTATCAAGCCATTTCACAATTGAAGTAGAGATGCGATGGGGATATACACATAAAAACAACAAAAACAATATAGGTTCTTTCTTGAATTTTTCTGGAATATTCCTGTAATCAATTTCTTGAACTTGCTTTCTTAATTCAGGCCATTTTTGCCCATTTTTCTGTTCTTCTACCACTTCTCCCTCATCATTTTTCCATCTAAAGAAATGCCATTTGTATTTGGGCTTGAATTCAACCTCGCTAATGTATGTTGCATCTTTCCAGAACATGAATACCGGTCTTTGAAAATTCAAGCGGACGTAAATCTCAATTAAAGCCCATAAAGTTTGGGAGCGTTCTAAAAAATGATCCTCAATCGGTTCATCGTTTATTCCGAGCAGATATGGCAATAATTCATTAGAATTGTAATAAGCGTTCGCTATCCCATCGTTTTGCGGAAGGTACAAGTGTTCGTTTCCCCTGAAAACATTTTCTTGTTTTGGCAAGTTCTTGGGCTTGTTTAACGCAATAATTTGTCCAATAGCACCTAATAAGAAATTAGAGGGTGAGATGGTTGCGTCAATTTTGCTGTAATACCAGTAGAATGATAAGTACTGAGGTACAGCGGCCTCTCCCCACAAAAGCATATAGTCTTTGTTTTTTAAACAGAACTCCCTGCAGAACTCATTTATTTCTTCATTGTCGTCAAAATTTTCACATTCAGCCCATAAAGAGAAAATGCTCATAAGAGAAATCAAGTATGTAATCCGTATAGGGTAAATAAGAAATGGTTCTGTGCTTGGGTCACCCTCGATATAAAATTTGGAGGATTTTACTTCCTTATAAAGCTCTCCCAGAAGCTGACCAATATAATTCTTCGCAATGTTAAATTCTTCAGACCAGATTTTCTTTCCAATTTTCCATTTTTCAGCATAAGCAAATAAATAAGACATGTAGATCACCCATGCTTCAATCTCGGCAACGTAGTTCTTCGAGTTCGAATAGTTGCTTACGGCAACAGCGTTTAAGAGGGCTAAACTCGAGACTGCTCTTTTCGACTCCTTTTTATTCGGATGGCTTTCAAAATTAACGCAGGCCTCAAGAAGCCGGGACAGCTTTGCTTTATCAAGAACATCTTTTCCATCTTCAAGAAAGAGTTCAAGAAGCAGCCGAACGTCTGTCAGTTCCGACGGCCACAAGTCCGTTTCCAGTTCTTTTGCCCATGCCGACAACTGACCTTTGACAATTACTTCCAATTTTTTATGTCCACATCCCTGAGCTTCAAACCTTCTGTTTAAATCATCTATCTGCCGCGTTACCTCTTCTTCTATTTTTCCGTTCGTAACAAAATAAGATCTGTGGTGGCTATAGTCTTTCAAAGCTGGATGGATCGGTTTGGTATTGATCATCGTAATAACTTGATTCTGTATGTTATCAGTCCAGTATCGCTGTTTTATGGTTCCGTTCACCGCGGTTTTCAACTGAAAAACACAAGGGACGCCGTCTTCCGCTACGGCAATTACATCCTTGCCCATTTCCAGTCCGGTATGCCTGGTCTTGTGTAAAACGGTGTAGCCTCGGTAAGCAAGCATGTGACAAAAAGAGTTCTCAAACGATCTTTCCGTCACGTTATCTAACCAGTTCTCTATTACCCTCTCTAGCATTATGCTCTTCTCTTTTCTTGCTTATGATTTCGGCAAATCTTTTTCGAAGCGTTTCATCCTTTTGTGTTTTTTGCATCTCTTCTTTTATAGCCTTTGGATCAAGTGAAGCACCCACAAGAGCATCCGGCAAAATCGGATCTCCGTTACAATCGAATCTTATTTCAAGTTTTTCAAGAAGTTCAAGGTAGTGAACGGCGGTAAATTTCTTGTTGTTAAGATTTAGTACGTTGCCCGTTTCTTCGCAGACGGTTTCGACTTTATTCACGACATGATCAATCAGTTTAATAGTAAGCTCTTCCGTTGCATCGTCTATATTCCTAAAAACATCTTCTATCGTCATATCTTTTATATCGGAAAGTTCATATGAAAAGCTTCCTGAAATATCATTCGGTCTCGCCGTATCTTGAGTTTTGTCGCTTCTGAGGATCCGACTATTATTGCCTTCATGCACTTTTATTAAGGTCATTTGGTTCAAAATCCCCAGACGTGATGCCCTCTTGTGCTTGGCATATGGGATAAGCAATTTCTTATGGATGTCTTTCTTTATCTTAGGAAAGTCGGGCAACATGTTAATCCATACCTCAACCTGGAATCCAGAGGATTTTACCCTGTTCATAAACTTGAGTCATGTTGATTGACGCAAGACATTGTTTTTCCCAGACTGCGTTTCCGCTAATCGTGATAATGATCACTGTGGAGCTCGATATGCTGAAAGTCGCCGTTTAGGAAACGCAGTTCTTCAATGCTCTTGGGATTGTCGTTTTTATCCACCGCTACCGACATCGACACATCCACATTGAAGCCGACTTCAGTCTCGCCACTCACGCGCTCATCATTAATCCAGACAAGGATATCGTCGTCGCTGTACATTGCGGTATCCCAGTCCGGATGGGCATATGAAATCTCCGCTCTCACATGGAGACGACCGACTATCAGAATTGAGCCTCTTTTCTCAGTCGACCCGAAACTTGCGAGTTTAATTACTCTCACATCAGTTACTGTTGTCTCTTCAATCTCGGAGTCTGGAACATCTCCAACGAATCCCCAGCAATTCAACTCTTCGTTGACCGCTTCAAACAACTTACCCTCATGACACTCAAGGAAACCCTCCATGTCGGGTGCGTCAATTTTAAGACCCATCCTTTCAAAGAGTTCGGGCAAGGATTTCACGAGCGAGATGTGAGCCTCATCCTCGACCGGTTTTTTGAAATCACGGTCATTCGAGACAACTATAATCGATTCTTCCCCTGACGCTTCGGCCTTGAGACACTCGAAGATAAAAGCGTCGGGAAATTGTTCCTTTTTTGCCTCTCCAGCAAAGAACCCCTCTCCGTTAGTGTAAGAAAATAACACTTTGGAAGGTTTAATATCGTCAATTTTCAGCATTCTGCAGTTGAGCTCAGTGAGCATAGCCTCGGTGGATTGCCTGTATGACTTGGCAAGTTTGGTTTTCAGTTTGCTTTTAGTGATTTTGGGAAACTTGGTGCCCAGTATGTCCTTAACTATATTGCGGAAATGAGGTTGTCCAACTTCTTTTATGACATTGTAGTCGTTTTCAGTATGCTTCTTCGCAACCTCCCGGCAGGTCAGATCCGTGGTCAGCACAGTTACAAGACCGGCATTAACCAAATGCTTCAACCGTTCGAGGACCGGCCCACCCGGTGGTTTCCCCGCTTGGATTAAGATGTTGGAATCAAGAAATACTTTCGTTCGATTCATCGCAATACTCCTGTGTTTGCCTCGTCAGGGTTCTCTCCAGCATGGTGGCAACAACTGTAATGCCGCCCTAAACCACCCATTTGTTTCCAAGCGGCATCTCCTTTGTCAGTTCTTTTCGGTGTTTTGAGGAACTGCCTACACATGCCTTGATCATTCGTTTGGTAATAAGCTTAAAGAAGTACATACCGAACAATTCAAATTCCTTTTATCACAGTACATCGGCAACGATCTCATGAAGAGATGTTGGCCAAGATTCCAAGCAACCATGCACGATTAAGACTTGGCATGCCCAGAGATTGTTGCGACGTTGAAAGTTCCATACAGATTGTTGCTATCACTTTATCTTGGCAGTATCTCAAGAATCAAAAAAGGCTTTTTCTTCGTATTGCCGCATCTCGCAATCAGATTTGAGAATTTATTTCACTTAGTACTACTAAATCAAAACTAGTTCGGGTTCTTTAAACACTTCTTTTCTGTGCCAGCGGATATAATCCATTTTGGGCAAATGGTTGCTGTTCCTAGGCAATCTGATTTCACGGTTATGATGCTCCCGTATAAAACTGTTTTTTCGGTCGGGATCAAATATCCACTCTGAAAGAATGATTTGGTAATTGTCAGAGAGTGCCAGCACCCCCGAGTCAAGCAACTTGTGGTGCGTGGCGCATAGTGCCAGTCCGTTGTTTTCAGCATCTGGTCCTCCATGCTGATGCCACTTGATATGCGCCGCTTCCAGTCCGACAGGAAGAGTTTTCATGCGCAGATTAAACCCGCACACCGCACAACTGTAACCGTAGGCGTGAAGAACCTTCTGCCGAAATGTACTGTCTCTTTTAGTTTTTTTAGAAATGTATTCTTTAGCAGAAATTGTCTTGTAATCTAATCCTACAGTCTCCAGTATATCTTGATGCAATGATTCGGGAAAATGTTCATTAAGCAGTTTCCGTGCGGCCTGCAAAGCAACTTCAGGATTATTTCTTATCTCTTGAACAACCCCTTTAGAAAACGAACCCGTAGCATTGTATTTCCTTAAATCGCTTACATAAGCACCTCCTGAACTGGTTTCCCTTATTATTCCGTCGGATTCTACTTTCCAGATTCCATCCCCGCGAAGGCGCCAGAAAGGATCATTTACATGGTGTCTGCGTCCGGGAAATGATTTGTAAAAATCATTTAATAACTGATCAATATTTTCTTCTATACGAAAAAACTCAAACCTAGCGTCTGGATTTCGGACTTGTTCAGCGAGCGCATATAGAAGAAGTAGAGGCTTGTGAGGAGCTCTTTTGTCCCCTTGCTTCCAGATATTCAGGTTGTCTATTGCGTCAAGTAAATTCATCAGATCCGACCAGCAAACAGCTAAAAGTCAGAGGGAATTCTACACGAATCTAAGTTCCCCACCCAGCGGTTTCATTAGCTTGATCCCGCGCAATCGTCTCATAATCGCATCCGACGGCCTTTGCAAGGGCCCCCAGACGGCGACCGACGGTTTCCGGGTGAGGAATCTGGCCAGGCATATGCAAAGCAAGCTTTTTCCCGGCTCTCTCAAGCCTGGTACTCTCAAGAATCCGCGCCACCCCTCCCGAGACCGTGTAAGCCAGACGAAGAGCAAGCCCCGTAACCCTGGCTTCCTCCACATCATCATTGGAAAGAAACCCGGAAACTTCCCAGCGGCGAATCAGGTTTCCTATTGCCGCGTGTCTTGAAGATACCGAGAGAGCCACCTTCACCCTCTCCGGATGAGTGATTCCCACAAGCGGCATCCGCAGTATCCTTAAAAACACCTGCTCCGCCCGGTATTCCGGATGCTCGGAAATTCCTATGTCCGAGAGATGGCATGCGGCGAGCCTAAGCCTCGAGTCTCCGGCGTATTTATCTGGAATTGCCGCCTCTATCCACTTGCAGAAAGCCTTGCCGTCCTCAACGGACCTTCCCATCTTAAGGGCGATTTCCTCGCACATGACAACCAGCGGATCCAGAGAACTCTGCTCCGGGGAAAGATCGTCGTATATACATCCCTCCCGAAGCCCGTACGTGCAAAACATGAGGTTGTTAACGCCCGTTTTTTTCAGAAGACTCTTCATAAGCGTGGCGGCGTAGGGAGCGGACTCCACCCTGTTTCGCCCCAGGGTCCAGAGATCCTGAAGCGAACCCGAAGACATCTCGGCTATCTCCCGGACATCTCAACCGCCTTGGATCTCGAAAGACTGTAGCCGTGAACTATGCGAAGCGGATAATCCTCAGATTCCATGTGTTTTTTAGCAAGAGCTCGCCACGAACCCCCGACGGCGTAGAAGGTTTTCTTTTTCGCGTTCTCAAGCCAGGAAAGCTCGTCAAGGAGGGGGACAATCAGTTTCTTTCGGGCCTTTACGGGACTCAGGCCGCTTTCAAGAAGCGGGATCGTGCCAAGCGGTAACGTGGCGTGGTTTCCTAATTCCCCTTCGCAAATCTCTACCAACTCAAGGCTTCCGCCGCCTATATCCCCCATTACGCCGTCAGCGTCAGGAATGGCGCAGAGAGTACCGAGCGCGGAAAGCCTTGCCTCGTCCATGCCAGAGAGCACCCGAAGTGAAATCCCGCATTGCTGCTCAACAGCCTCTTTGAAGTCGGAGCCGTTTGAGGCGTTTCTCACCGCGGCGGTGGCAACCGCCTTTATTCCGGAAACCTTCATCGAGCGCGCGATATCGACAAAGCGGCTTACAGTTCGCAGGGCGAGATCCATGCTCTGCGGAGACATCCTGCCCCGAGAGTCCATCCCGCGCCCCAAGCCGCAGGAAACCTTCTCATCAAGTATTGGAAGCGGGGCGCGCCTCGGGCCCTTGTAGATCACAAGACGTATGGAGTTTGATCCTACGTCTATTACGGCCGCGGTTCCGACCTTGCCGAAGGGCGCGGCGGAGGAAGAAATTTCTGTCATAGAGTTATTCCTGCACAAACTCAGCCGGCATTTGCGGCCGGGATTTGGCAAGCGCTTTGCCTCTTCCTGAAAGACTGGGGTTGGTCATAAAGTATTTATGAGCCGAAAAACTGTCCGAATCGCTTTTTAGCTTGCGGAAAGAACCATCAGGGAGCATCTCCCAGCTGTTCGCGACATCATTTAGGTTAGCAACCATCACCTGCTCGACAAGCTGCTTTTTCACCGTGGCGTTTTCAATTGGAACAAGCGACTCCACCCTGCGGTCAAGATTACGGGGCATCCAGTCCGCAGACGAGATGAGGACCTTGCAGGCATTAGAAGGAAGCCCCTCCCCGGCGCCAAAGCAGATAACCCTGCTGTGCTCAAGGAAACGCCCCACAATGCTCTTTACCCTGATATTCTCGGAGAGCCCCGGCACCCCGGGCCTCAGGCAGCATATTCCCCGAACGAAAAGCTCAATTCTTACCCCCGCGCAACTCGCCGCGTAAAGCGCGTCTATTATCTTGCTGTCCACAAGGGAATTCATCTTGGCCCATATCACCGCGGGGCGGCCGGCCTTCGCATGGTCTATCTCGTCCCTTATAAGCTCAAGCACCTTCGGGCGCATCGTGACGGGAGAGAAAAATATCCTCTCCATCTTCTTCGGAGTGGCATAGCCGGTCATGTAGTTAAAAAGCTTGGCGGCGTCGCGGCCGAGCGCCTCGTCGGCTGTGAAGTAGCTGAGGTCTGTGTATATCTTGGCGTTTACGGGGTGATAGTTGCCGGTGCCATAGTGGGTGTAGGTACGGATGTCAGAACCTTCCCTTCTCACTACCAGCGATACCTTGGCGTGTGTTTTAAGGTCAATGAATCCGAACACAACCTGGACTCCCGCATCCTCGAGGCGTTGCGCCCAGCGGATGTTGGCCTCCTCATCGAAACGGGCCTTGAGCTCCACCATGGCAGTTACGGATTTTCCGGCCTCAGCAGCTTCTATGAGCCTTTTCACTATCGGAGAGTCTTCCGAGGTGCGGTAAAGCGTCTGCTTGATCGCAACGACCGCCGGATCCTCGGCTGCCTGCTTGAGGAACTCAACGACGACGTCGAAACTCTCGTAGGGATGGTGAACGACGAAATCCTTCTGCCGTATGGCGGCTATCACGTCGCCTCCGAATTCTCTGACCCGCTCGGGGTAGCGGATACTCATGCGCTTGTAAAGAAGGTCGCTTCGCTCATCGAGTATTATCTGTTTCACGCTTTCAAGCCCGAGCATCCCCTTGATTCTGAAAAAATGCGCGTCACTGGCCTCAAGCTTGTCCATTATGAAGTTGACGATCGCATCCGGCATGTCCGCGTTGACGTCAACCCTGATCACTGACCCTCCCCTGCGTTGCTGCTTAAGGGCAGTTTCAAACGTCTCGACCAGATCTTCCGCGTCTTCGTCTATCTCAAGAAGGCTGTCTCGGGTGATCTGGAAGATCCCGTTGTCATCCACTTCAAAACCCGGGAAAAGGGATTTCATGTTGTGCTCGATGACCTTCTCGATCGGGACAAATTGGGTTTTTTTTCCTCCCGGAACCCTTATGAAGCGCTCAACCTGAGAAGGCAGAATTATGAGACCCTTCATGCGCTTTCCGTCCTCGGCGCGGCTCAGCTGCACGGCGCACACAAGGCTCCCACTCTGTATGAAGGGAAACGGATGCGCTGGGTCTATGGCAAGCGGGGTAAGCACCGGAAAAAGCTTTTTAGAGAACCACTCGGAAAGCCATCTGGCGCCCGAGCGGTCGAGTTTCTCGGGAGTTACGATCTTGATCTTGGCCTTCTTGCAGAGGGAAAACAAGTCCTTTTCGCACTCGTACTGGCTGTCAAGCAGGAAGTGCACCTTCTCCCTTATCGCTTCAAGCTGCTGCGACGCAGTAAGGCCGTCTTTGCTGCGATCTGTAACTCCCTCCATAACCTGTCCCGCAAGACCCGCCACCCTGACCATGTAGAACTCATCGAGGTTGCTAGCGGAGATGGAGAGAAAGCGCACCCTCTCAAGAAGCGGAACCTTCTTGTCTGCCGCCGTCTCAAGAACCCTAAGGTTAAAGTCAAGCCAAGAAAGCTCCCTGTTAAGATATTTTTCCTTTTTGGAAAAACCGGCAGGGGCCCTCTTGCTCGAGATGTCCGTTATAGAAGAAGCCATCTGTAACCTCCTGGGGAAACAACATACAGCGTCTTAACACCCACAATCCGTGAGTTTACATAATTCTTCTCCACGTGAAAAGCGGGACTCACTCCGCCGCCTCCCAAAACGGCGCAACTCTCCCGAGGCGCCTCCACTGCGGCTGCGCCGTGCGAAGGCATTTTCTCACCCGGGCCTGGGACCACTCCTGCGCAAGATGGATTACCGAGGGATCGAGCCTCCCCGGCTTAACCGCCGCCAGGATGTGCCGCGCCACTATCGCGTCATTTGTCTTTCCAAGGCTGTCCTGGAAGCGTCCCATGAGCTTCATGAAGGGCGGAACCCGGGAACCGGTCCAGAGCGAGTTGAAAAACTGCGTTGCGTAGCGGGCCTTTTTCCCCCGTTTTCTTATTTCGTGAAGATCCTCGTCAGGAAGGCGTGAAAGAGGCCTCGTATCCTCAAGGAAATAGCGCCACGTTCTCCTGAGGACGCTTCTTGCAAACGGCTTTACGGGCTCGTCGAAAGTCTTTGAGCCGACCTCCTTCTCCACAGACGCGATCCATCGCTCGAACTGAAGAAGCAGCCGGGCGTAGCGGCGGCTATCAAGGTAAGCGGCAGCGTCTCCCACGGCGCGGCGGCGCTCGGCGCGCGCGATGCGCCGAAGGCGCTTTATCGCTTCTTCCTGCTCGGGAGCGGCAGCGGCTATCTTTGGAAGCGTTTCGCTCAAAAAGACCTGCCAGTCGCGGGCCGGGGCCAGTCGTTGCTGGAACCAGCGGAACTCTCCGTTAAACGCCTTTCGCTTGTCGTACGGAAGTATTCTCTTGAAAGCCCGAAGCGCCGCGCGCACGCGCCTCATGGCCACCCTCGTCTGGTGGACCCCCTCCGCCCTTCCCTCCAGGGTCGGGGTCTCGTTTGCAAACATGTGCTCAAGCGCGCCGGCAATGATGAAGTTAAACGCCTTTCCTACGCTCATCTCCTCCGTGAGCACAACCTTCGGGGCCTTGCAGGGTCTGGGACGGAGCGCCGGTCTCGTGAGTGCGTAGCCCCTTTGCGCCTTGGTAAGGTGGCCGAGGCGTATGTCATAAGCCTCGCAGAGTTCAAGAGCCACATCGAACATCCGCGCCGGGTCCCCTGAGAGCAGTTCGAATTCCGCTTCGCATATGGGTTCCTCAACTGTCCCCCCCGCGCGTTTCGGCGCGAATGATCCCTTGATCAACCGCAAGCTCGAATTCGGTGCCCCGGACCCTTATGCGAACTGCTTCGCGCTCAAAGTCAGTGGTGAACAGAGGGCTTAGGCGCTTTTCGTAACGCCCGCGGGAGAGCTTGCGCGCGAGCGCAGGGTCGTCCACGGCACAAAGATTCGGACAGTCACCGTTTACCGCCACGGTCCATTCACGGAAATTCTGAAGGCCCGCGGGACCCTGGAACGGCGCCTTTACAGTCTGTTCCCTGCCCTTGCCGTTATCGCGCACCCTAAGCACTATCTCGGATTTTCTTAGCGCGTGGCGGGGAGTATCGAAGTAGGTGCTTACTAAACGGTGCTTTACACGGCGGCCCTTGCGGTGGGGCCTGAGTCCCTTGTAACGCAAAATCCGATTCGCCACTGCGGGCGAAAGGGAGAGCTTGAACTCCGTTTCCTCGTGCATGACGTAAAAGATTTAACCACCCGTTTTGTCCGTAACCGGACTCTCTAATTTACTTGATTAAAGCCCGGTTGTCATTTTCTTCCACCACTGGATGAAACCGAAGGAAAATGTATAATTTAATGTTGTAAACCCGCAATGGCAGACTCCTTCGTTCACCTACATCTACACTCGCAGTATTCGCTCCTTGACGGTTCGATAAAGTTCGACGAACTGATCGAAAGAGCCGAGCGCCACTCCATGCCCGCCGTTGCCTGTACTGACCACGGAAACCTCTTCGGCGCGTATGAGTTTTTCGAAAAAGCCAAGGCCCGAGGCGTAAAGCCCATAATAGGATGCGAGCTCTACGTAACCCCCACTCTTAAGCTTGAGAAACCCTCTGACGGGAAGAATTATCACCTCACGGTGCTCTGCATGAACGAGCAGGGGTACAGGAATCTCTCAAGGCTCGTAACTAAGGGATACTTCGAGGGATTTTACCGCCGCCCGCGCGTGGATCACGAGATGCTCTCTGAGCACAACGAGGGACTCATAGTCCTCTCCGGGTGCATGAGCAGCGAACTTTCCCAGGCAATTTTCAAAAAAGACTTAAAGGAACAGACAAAAATCGCGTCGATCTACAAGGAGATATTCGGGGACCGCTACTATCTTGAAGTCCAGGCAATCGCCCTTGAGGAGCAGCGCAGGATCAACAGGGGGCTTCGCAGGATCGGTGAGCGCCTCGGCATAAAGCTCGCCGCTACCAACGACTGTCATTTTCTCACCAGGGAGGATTACAAGTCGCACGACGCGCTTCTGTGCATCCAGACAGGGAGCATGGTGGCGGATCAGAAAAGAATGAGGTTCCAAAGCGACGACTTCTTCGTTAAGACCAGGGATGAGATGGCCCGTGACATGGAGGGCTTTGAGGATGCCCTTGAAGAGGCGGTGAGAATTTCTGAGCGCTGCGACTTCGAATTCAAAAGCGACGGGTACAGATTTCCCGAATACGTCCCTCCGAAGGGAAAATCTCTCGACGAATTCATGCGGGAGATTTCGGGCAAAAATCTCGAGAGAATACTCCGGGAAAACGAAATACCAGAAGAGGACCACAAGGCCTACCGGGAGCGTCTTAACTCCGAACTTGACACCATCTGCAAGATGGGGTTTTCCGCGTATTTCCTGGTGGTCTCCGACTTTATATTCCACGCCAGGAAAAACGATATCCCCGTGGGACCGGGGCGGGGAAGCGCCGCCGGGAGCCTGGTCGCATACGCCCTCGGCATAACGGCGCTTGATCCAATAAGACACAACCTTATTTTCGAGAGGTTCCTGAATCCGGAAAGGATAAGCATGCCCGACATAGACGTTGATTTCTGCGGGGAGCACCGGGACGAAGTTATAAGATACGTGACGGAGAAATACGGTGCGGAAAAGGTGGCGCAGATAGGAACCTTCGGAACCATGTCCTCAAAAGCCGTGATAAAGGACGTGGGAAGAGTCCTGGGACTTCCGTATGCGGAAGTCGACCGCCTCTCGAAAATGATTCCCTCTTTCCGGGGAAAGGTGTTCAGCATAGAGGAGGCCGTGAGCAAGGTAAAAGAAATAAAGGAGCGTATTTCCGAGAACAAGCAGCTCGCCGAAGTGGTGGAACTTGCGAGATCGCTTGAGAACATGGTGCGCCATTCCTCGACTCACGCCGCGGGCGTAGTGATATCGAACGAACCGTTGGCCGACTACATACCCCTTTACAGGGGAAGTAAAAACGAGGTCGTAACCCAGTTCGACATGAGCTCCATAGAGAAATTGGGTTACGTGAAATTCGATTTCCTGGGCCTAAAGACCCTTACCATTCTCGACAAGGCGGTGAAGTACGTTCGGGAAAACCAGAAAAAGAACGAAAAAGAATTCGACCTGGACAGAATTTCCCTTGACGACCCGAAGGTCTACAGCCTGCTGAGCGAAGGCGCGACTATGGGAATATTCCAGGTTGAATCCGCGGGGATGAAAGACCTTCTCGCGAAACTCCGCCCCGCGGACTTCGAAGATATAACGGCCGCTCTGGCGCTTTACCGTCCCGGTCCCCTCGACAGCGGCATGGTGGATGAGTTCACCAAGAGAAAAAACGGGAGAAAGGTAGATTTCCCGCACCCGGCGCTTCGGGAAATACTTGGGGAGACCTACGGCCTTTTCGTTTACCAGGAGCAGATAATGCAGACGGCAAGCGAGCTTGCGGGTTTCACCATGGGGGAAGCGGACCTTCTCCGGAGGGCAATGGGCAAGAAAAAATCAAGCGAAATGAGAGCCCAGCGCAAAAGGTTTCTCACGGGAGCGGAGAAAAAAGACATCGAGCCCAAAAAAGCCGCCGAGCTTTTCGACACTATGGAAAAGTTCGCCGAATACTCCTTTAACAAAAGTCACAGCGCCGCCTACGCCATGATCACCTACCAGACGGCCTACCTCAAGTCGCACTACCCGGCGGAATTCATGGCGGCCTTCATGTCCGTCGAGGCACATAACATGGACAAGGTAATCTCCGGCATAACCGAGTGCAGAAGGCTCGGAATCGACGTGCTGCAGCCGGACATAAACCGCAGCTGCTCGGGATTCACGGTTTCAGAAGGGAAAATACTGTTCGGGTTCACGGCGATCAAATACGTCGGCAACAGCCTGATAGAGGAAATAGTCAGAACCAGGGAAAAAGACGGGGTGTTCGAATCCGTTACCGACTTCTGCGCCAGAGTGAATTCAAAAAATCTTAACAAAAAGGCGTTTGAAAGCCTGGTGATGGGGGGCGCTTTCGATTCCCTCGAACCGAGCAGGGCGCGGTTGTTTGCTTCCCGCGAGTCTCTGCTCGAGTATAACTCCATAAAACATCACACGCCGACAAACGGGCAGGGAATGCTGTTTGACCTCCCAAATTCCGTGTCCGCTCCGACGCTTGAGGAAAGCGAACCGTGGGACGACCGCATCAGGCTTGAGAACGAGCTTGACGTGCTCGGGTTCTTCATATCCTCCCACCCGCTTCAAAAATACTCTTTGGAGCTTGAAAAATACAGCCCTCTTCACGACACCGAATCCATAAAGCAGGCAAAAGACGGTTCTGAGGTGAGAATTGCCGGGGTGGTGAGATCGATCGAAATCAAAAACACCAGGAAAGGAACCAGCTTTATCGGCTATCTGACCCTCGAAGATCTAAACGGGTTCACAGAAGCAATCGTTTTTAATGACGCCCTGCAGAGATCGCGAGTGCTTCTGGAGCAGAAGGTCGAGCCGGTAGTGGTAAAAGGAAGGGTGGAGGTCTCGGATGAAAAGGTGCGTCTTCTCGCAAGCGACATTTCTTCGCTAAAAGAAGCCAGAACGAACTCTGCCGTCTGCATAAGTATCGCGCGTGAATCCGCAAGCGAGCAGAACATACTCAGCCTGAGAGAAATTCTTGAGAAGTTCCCAGGAAACTCAACCGTGATAATAAACATTAAAACCGACCGCTCAGAGGCCGTTTTGAGGGTCGGAAACTGCAAGGTTGACTTAGGGAATAAGCTTATAGAAAACGTTGAAGGTCTGCTCGGTCAAGGAGCGGTGACCCTCAGGGAAAGCTCATTTGCCTGAAAGCTCTATAACCGTTTTCAGTTCCTCGGGGTTTTTAGTGATAATGAATACCTCCTGCACCGAGGTTCCGCTTCTCGCTATGAGCTTGGCCCCGCTTAGGGTGTTGTACTTGTAGCTCACCGCGAGATTCTCCCCCGTGGCGCGACCCACCTTTATTTCCCCGGGAATAATTCCCGTCACGTGGTCAAGGCCCGAGACATTATCTTCAAGAAAACGGCGAAGTCCCTTTATTATCGAATGTTCGGTTTTTATCTTGTTTTTTCTGTATTTCATACTCTCTCCAGAAAACATTATACTTCATTTACAGGGACCGGCGGGTATTCCACGGCTGGGTGCGAGGATTTCCCCAGTTCCTCAATCCTCCGTAATTTGGTAACGAAGCGGCAGAAGACGCCCCGACATGAGGAAAATAACGAACCTTCGCTTTGAAAACGCTTACGCGGAATTGCCGTCAGAGTTCTACCAGAAAAAAGACCCTGTCCCCTTTGAAAGCCCCCATGTGGTTGCGTTCAATGAAAACCTAGCCGACGAACTCGGCATAGACTCCGGCGAAAAACAAAACCCCCTTCTGGCCGAGTATCTCTGCGGAAAAAAACCCCTTGCGGGCGCAGACCCCCTCGCAATGTACTACGCCGGGTGGCAGTTCGGGGTCTATAACCCTCACCTTGGAGACGGAAGGGCGCTTCTGCTCGGGCAGATAATCGACGAGCGCAACCGCAGATGGGATCTTCACCTCAAGGGGTGCGGAACCACAAGATTTTCAAGAGGCTTTGACGGAAGAGCAACGCTCAGATCTTCCATAAGAGAGTATCTCGGGAGCGAAGCTCTCCATCATCTGGGAATTCCGTCCACAAGGGCGCTCTGCGTGGTGGGAAGCACGGAGAAAATCGAGAGGGAAACCAGGGAACCCGCCGCGATGATGTTGCGGGTCGCGGAAACTCACGTGCGTTTCGGTTCTTTTGAAGGCTTTTATCACCGGGGGGAACCGGAAAACGTCCGGGCGCTTGCGGATTACGTAATCGCCCGCCATTACCCCGAGATTCCCCGCCAAGCAGAGGAAGGCTACGGGCTCTTTTTGTCCGCAATGGCCGAAAAAACGGCTTCCACGATCGCAAAGTGGCAGGCTTTCGGCTTCACCCACGGCGTAATGAACACCGACAACATGTCCGTAACGGGCCTTACCATTGATTACGGACCGTACGGATTCCTCGAGACGTTCGACAGGGATCACGTCTCAAACCACTCGGATCATTTCGGCAGGTACAGCTACGGAAACCAGCCCGCAATCGCGCGGTGGAACCTTGAGAAATTCACAAAATGCCTCGACGGCCTTGCGGGCGAAGAACAGGCCATAAACGCGATTGAGACCTACAACAAGGCGTTCTCCGAGAGCTACAGAGAACTCATGCTGCGCAAGTTCGGTTTTGAAAAGGAAAAAAAGGAATCCCTGCGGTTCATCGAAAAGACTCTAGGGGTGCTCGCCGAATTCAAAACAGACTACCATATCTTCCTTCGAAACATCTCGGATGTAAGGCGCGACGGTTCTTTCGGGGAAAACCCGTGGCTCTTGGAGCTCTCAGAAACTTCAGAGCGATGGCAGCAGTGGTTCCGTGAGTACGCCGGGGAACTCAGGGAAAATTCGCTTCCTGATCCCGAGAGAAAGAAGCGCATGGATTCCGTCAATCCAAGGTACGTCTTGAGAAACCATATAACGGAGACCGCAATAAGGGAGGCTCTGGAACAGGGAGACTATTCGGAGATAGAAAAAGTAAGAAGGATCTTCGAGAATCCCTTCTCGGATCAGCCCGGGTGTGAGAGCTACGCGGCGGATTCTCCCGAGTGGGCCAAAAACCTCGTCGTGAGCTGCCTCTCCTAGGCGGTAAAATAACTCGCAACGATTTTTTTCACGCCAGCGCCGAAAAAATCAACCGTGACCACTACCTCATTTCCCTTACCCTCAATCCGTTTAATGACCCCGGGACCGAAGATGTGGTGTGTAACCCTCTGGCCGGGTTTTAAGCTTTTACCTTCGTCCCAAAACTCTTGCGGGGGTGGGGACGAACCGGCAGAGCGGTCGGAGCCCCTATCGGAAATTTCTTTCCTGCGGGATTCGTAGACTACATGCTCCGGCGGTAGGTCATCCAGAAAAACCGACCCGCGAGCACTACTGTATGCGCCACTCGAAGCAGTCTTTTGGGAAGCGTAACTGAGGTAAAGCAGGCGCTTGGCGCGGGTAATCGCTACATAGAAAAGCCTTCTCTCTTCCTCAAGTCCTTCAAGAGTGCCTGCGGATCTATAGTGGGGAAGCAAATCTTCGTTTATCCCGACCACAAACACCACGGGGAACTCAAGCCCCTTGGCCGCGTGAATTGTCATCAGGGAAACTTTTTCCTCTCCAGAGTCCTCCCTGTCCTCGTCCGTAGCGAGCAGCACGAGGTCGAGAAAATCAGAAAGGATCATATCCCCCAAGCCCTCAGCCGCTTTTAAGAGTTCTTTCACGTTTTCCGCCCTTTGGTGATCCTCCCCGAGGTAATCCAGATAACCGGTGCGCTCAACAAGCCTCTTGATAACCCCAGCCGCAGGCTGGCTTTCCGCCGCCGAGCGAAGCTCCTTTACGATGTCAAGAAACCGGGAGAGCGCGCCGAGCGCACGGCTTGAGAGAAGCTTCTGCTCCTGGCAGTATTCAATCGCTTCGAGAAGAGGGAATCCGCCCACTTCCGAAACTCCGCGCAATTTCTGAAGCGTGGCTCCCCCTATTTTTCTCGGCGGAACATTTACTATTCTCTCAAAACTTACGTCGTCCCTCGAGTTCTGAATCAGCCGCAGGTAGGCAACTATGTCCTTTATTTCGGCCCTCTGATAAAAGCCGACTCCCGATACTATCCTGTAGGGGATTCTCCCGGCTCTTAGTCCCTCCTCAATTACCCTTGACTGAAAGTTAGCCCTGTAAAAAACCCCCACATCGCCCCAGGAAAAACCCCCGGACTCGACCAGATGAGAAATCCGCTCCGCCAAAAACCGCGCCTCATCCGCATTGTCGCCAGCCCTGAAAACCACGGCTTTTTCTCCCTCTGAGTTCTCGGTCCAGAGATTTTTCTCCTTTCTACCGAGGTTTTTACTTGCCACCGAGTTCGCTATGCCAAGTATGGTGGACGTCGAGCGATAGTTGCGCTCAAGCTTAACAACCCTGGCCCCCGAAAAATCTCTCTCGAAGTTCAAGATATTGTTTATGTCGGCCCCTCTCCACCCGTAAATCGACTGGCTGTCATCGCCCACCACGAAAAGGCTTCGGTGACGCTGGGAGAGGGTTTTTACGAAGCTGTACTGAGCAACGTTCGTGTCCTGATACTCGTCGACAAGTATGTGAGAGAACCTGTCCTGGTAGCGGGAGCGGACTTCCTCGTTTTCAGAAAGAAGTTTATTCGCAAGGCGAAGCAGATCGTTAAAAGTCATGGCGTTTCGCTTTATGAGCTCGCTTTTGCAGAAATCATAAAGTTCCCTAAGAGCGCGGCCGTAAAAATCATCCTTGAAAAACACCTCTCCTCGGTTCTCAACGGCGTCAAATTCGGAAAGCACGCCCTTGGGCGAAAAAAGGCTCTCCCCGTAGTCAAGTTCCTTCATGCAGCTTTTTATGAGACCGAGCTGATCGTTCTGGTCGTAGACGACAAAATCCTTCGTGTAGCCCTCAAGAAAATCCGCCTCTATTTTGAGAATTCGAAGACAGATCGAGTGGAAGGTGCCGATCCAGATACCGCTTGTCCGATCGCCCGCCAGTTCTCCCGCTCTTTTCTTCATCTCAGCGGCTGCCTTGTTGGTAAAAGTAACGGCCAGAATATTTCCGGGAGGAACAGAAAGATCGTTCAGCAGGTAGGCGATTCGGTGGGCTATGACTCTGGTTTTCCCCGAGCCTGGACCCGCAAGCACCAGCAGAGAACCTTCTCCGTGGCTCACGGCATCTATCTGGGAAGAGTTAAGTCCTTTAAGAGAATTCTTTGGCACGGGCGCTAGAACCGTCTTTTTTGGCTGGGGCGGGAGGACTCGAACCCCCACTACCGGGACCAAAACCCGGTGTCCTGCCTTTAGACGACGCCCCAGTCGGAAAGAAGTTTTATGTTACCACATTCGCGTAACTGTTAAAGCAAAAACCAGAACCGTGGATATCAATCAATTTAAAACGCTGCCCAGCTTCTGCAGTCCGCTTCTGAGACGAGCTTATCACAGAAGAAGCGAGGGCCATCCACATACCTGAGTTCTGTAGAGGGATTTAACTGGCTAAATTATTAAAATAAAAGCTGGAAACCGGCTCACAGGAAGCTTTCTAGTTGACTTCCGCCGTTATCTTGAAGAGTCGTCATTGCTATCCGGATCGTCACAAAAAACACCTGCATATTCCAGTGAAGTGCAATCGTGAATTCCACGTTCCGCGTGTTCACAATCAAGCAGCTTTTCCTCCGTTCCGTCGCATTCTACCCCGTCAAGCAGAAAATAGGTCGGCGGAGAAGTGGTCCCATCTATCTCGGTGATCGGAATTCCCCCCGAATAGCCCAGCTGGCGACATGCTACTTGCGCTTCTTCCGTGCCCCACCCCAGGTTTTCATCCTCCGCCCCATCATCGCATACTCCCTTCCATTTCCTGCCCGGCTCATCAAATATCTCGACCATACCAGTGAATTGATCCGAGTCCACGGAGAGCGTAGCACCATCATCAAGATCATAACTAAGCCTAAGTGGCCTTAACCGGAGGGAACCGTCAGGCTTGTCAGTGTAAACAGGCCCCTCTTCAAAGCTGAAGACCTCCTCCGCATTCCCAGCATCGTCCGTGAAGATAAGCTTCACTTTGATCCAGTTTTCCTCATCATCATCCTGAAGAACATAGGTGGAGGACGTCGCGCCGGGAATCTCGATTTCATTCCAGTAATTATCAACCCTGATCCACTGATAGCTGAAAGAAGTCTCCTCAGTCGGCTTGCCATCTTCGTCGGTAATACCCGTGTGATCCGCGGTAAGTGTCTGCCTCACCTTAGTTTCGCCCGTGATTGCAAGCCTGCCTACGGCATCGTCATTTGAGGTGGCAGCTTCACATGTGACGCCAAAAGCTCTCTGGCTCTCGCAATCATGCTCTCCGCGCGGCTGGTGTCTGCATTTGCCCTCCCCGAAGATTCTTGCTTCAGAGCCCGCACATTCAAGGTTGTCAAGCAGGTAATCCATATCATCCGGCAACGTCAGCCCAGTTATGGGGGTACCTCCCGAGTAGCCCAGCTGGCGGCATGCGACCTCGGCCTCCTGCCTGCCGATTACCCGAAGGTTTCCTTTTTCTTGTGTTCCCAGCACTCCCAGATAATCATCGCATATTGCCTTCCATTCCCCGGTACCATCGCCATCTTCATCATCAAACATTTCAAGCCTGCCCGAGGGCGCAACAGCAATAACAAGGCTCACTACATTACCGGTAGTCATGTCCACCAACCTGAGGTCACCTTCGACATTGGTTTCCTGGGTGTTGACCTCCGCAGGCCCTCCCATAAGCAGAAGTCCCAGCAAAAGCCCTGCAGCCACAATGAAAACACGCGATATATTCAAGGCTCTAGTAACCACCTTTCCAATACGTATCACATAACTCCCCTTGTCCCCAAGGTGATTCCTCAGTTTTCCCAAGCGTGCTATTTTCATTTTCAAAACTATTTTAAATCAGGACAGCTTTCCGGTTCCGGGCAGTTTTTCCTTACTCTTAGCCATTTTACTCCCACTGCCTTATTTTTGCAAGCAGAACAGGTAGTTAAATCATTTCAGGAAAATATAAAACGGTTAACAACGACAAAGCATCAAAAGCGGGAGCGCGGGTTGTCGACGAGCAAGTCAGTTTAGAAGATTCAGTCCGCAAGAAAATGCCAGCCACTTATTCCCTGGGCCAAAAAAACGTCAAATTCGGCAGAGGTTCTCAGGTATTCGTAGATTTCCTCGGCTTCCTCCTGTTTGCGGAAAACGGAAAAAACCGATGATCCGCTTCCTGACACGAGCACGGAGCGAGCTCCGAGCGACCGGAAAATCTCTCTGAAGGACAGAATATCGGGGGAAATCTCGAAAACGGATTCCTCGAGGCCATTTTCAATAGGAAAGCCGCTGCGGAACCGCTCCACAAGAAAAGCGGGATTGACTCTTTCGGGCGGCCGGTCTGGGTGCTCCTCCCACCTGGTATAGACTTCCCGGGTCGACAGGCTCTTACGGGGGAAGAGGATAACGTAGTGAAAGAGCGGAAAATCAGAAAGCACGGTCACCCTCTCTCCCACCCCCTCGACAAACGAAGCTGTGCATCTTATAAAGAACGGGACGTCGGCTCCGAGGGATGCGGCCATCCGCAGCAGTTGGCCGTCGGTAAATTTCCCAAGAACCTTGTTAAGGCCCACGAGAACAGCTGCGGCGTTTGAGCTTCCTCCGCCGAGTCCCGCACCGAGGGGAATGTCCTTTTTTATTCCTATCGAAACCTTTTTTCGCATCGCGGCGGCCCCAAGATAAAGGTGACAGGCGGCCGCGGCAAGATTATCCTTTCCAGAAGGCATATCCCTTCCCGAAGGAGAAAGACTTACCCCCTCTCCCGATTCTACCGAAAGGCTTATTTCGTCAAAGAGGCTTACGGGCTGCAGGATGGACTGAAGCTCATGATATCCATCGGGGCGCTTTCTGAGAATCCTGAGAAACAGGTTTACCTTCGCCGGGGAGAGAAGCTTGACAAAACTCATCTTCGCGCCACGTCCGGCTCGAAGTTCATCGCAAGCTTCACACTTCTAAGAGGAAGCACCAGCTTTTTTAACTTGTCCGTTTTTTCGTTAAAGCTCAGCAGAAGCCTGAACACGATGTATTTCCCCTCGGGGGTCTTTTCCCGCAGCCTGTACTTGTAGACAAAGACCCTGCCGCCGTCCTCGTTAAGCTTCGCGTACGGGCGGCCGAGGATCTCGATAACTTCAGAGAAGTTGGGGATTTCCTTGGGTTCAAGGGATTTTACGGCCGCTGTGCTGGTTTTTGCGAGCTTTTTCACTTCGGCGCCGCCCACCGAGCTCATCACCTTCCCCAAAACTTCCTTGTTTATATACTTGGTAAAACGGTCGGGAAAAGCGACCTCGCAGAGCTTTCCGCGACAAAATTTCATTCCCAAAGGCAGGTCAAAATTTCCGCTTTCGCTTTTTCTGCCCGGATACCTCTTCACCAGGTGATAGGTCCAAAGCTCCGCTTCCTCGGAAATACGGTTTTTTACGGGCGGCGAGTAGACCATGAGCCACTCCATGTCTTCTGAGAGCAAGACGGGGTTTTTGAAGATGAGTCTCAGGGCGTCGTGGTCGCTCACGCTGAAATTCTCGCTGAAGTTCCCAAGCTGGCCCTTTACCTCGAGGAATCTGAAGAGGCGGCATCCCCCCGCCCCCAGACACAGAATGAGGAGAAAAGATATGAGAATTCTTCTTCGCGAAAGCAGCTTTCCCATCGGCAATTCGGCATTTCCCCCCGGATATATTATTATACCGTACAGATAACCGGGATTATCCGAGGCGACTTCAAATGTTTGTAAGACTGTTAATTCTGTTCACCGTGGTTCCGCTCATCGAGCTTGCGCTGCTAATAAAGCTCGGAAACCTGATAGGACTCTGGCCGACCATACTTATAGTAATAACAACGGGAGTGCTGGGAGCGGCGCTCGCAAGAAGCCAGGGAACCCGAACCGTCAACGCGATAAGGGCAGAACTCGCCCACGGAAGAGCGCCCACGGAAAACCTCATAAACGGTCTCTTAATACTCGTGGGAGGTGTGGTGCTTCTCACTCCGGGACTGCTTACGGATATTCTCGGCTTTTCCCTTCTTGTTCCCTTCACTAGGAACTGGTTCAAAAAAGAACTTCGAGGCAGACTCAGAAAACACGCGGAGAGAAATTCGGCCTCCGCGACCATAATAATCCGCTGAAGGGAAAATAGCGGCCGCTTAAGGCTCAAACGGCTCGTGGCTTATTTTATGGATTATCGGCATTGAGAAACTAACAGACTCCATCAGTTTCTGTCCGTACTCCATCACCCATTCCTCGGGAGCCAAGGCGTAGAAGTCCGCAAGCGTCATCCACCCCCCTCCCCTCACTATCTCCCCGTAATCGGCGCTTACAAGAAAAGCCGTCATGTCCCCTCCGTCCATGGCGTTAAGCACGGAACACTCGACGTACGAATGCACGTCCCTTAGGACCGGGCAGCCGTTTTTACCCTCAAAGTGGTCTATGCCGGGGAACTTTTCTCTGTCCCTGCCGGAATAAAAGCCGAAATTTCGCACAAGGGCGATCTGGTCTCTCCTGAGAAGGTGAACCACAAGATTTCTGCTTTTCATTATGAATCCGTGGGTGTGATTTCCTTTCCATATCCCGACAAGGAGCCGGGGGACGGTATGGACTATGGAAGAGGTAACAAGCGTTACGGCTACCTGACCGTTTATCTCATCTTCCCGCCTGCTGGTTATGATCACCACCGGGGAGTCGTTCCAGAAAATCCCGGAAACCGAAGACGCGTCGTTCACTTAGAAACTCCTTTTCTTATCCCGAGCACAAAATGTTTCGGGAGAATTGAAAAAACATTGCCCTTGTGCTAGAGTAATCCCGTCCTTAAGTTTACCTGCCGCAACGTATCGGCGCCTTTTAAAATAGACTGAATCTCTACACATGAAAAAAATAGTTCCGGCGGTCGCTTTTGTCCTGTTGATTGTGGGTGCTCTGCACATTTCAGGGTGCGCAAAGAAGACTCCGCCTCCGCCGCCTGCGGAACCTTCAGCAGAAATTCAGGAAAGGGTTCTCGCGATTTCACAAAAGCTTGAGGAGGCTCGCGCGGAGGGCGCCGAAAACACCTGGGAGTATGAAGAGGCACAAAAGCTTTTCGACCTGGCGGAAAATCTTATAAGCGAGGGAGAGATTGAGGAAGCGGATAAGGTTCTTTCTCAGGCGGAACTAAAGGCCACACAGGCAATCGGTGCCGCCAGGGAAGATACCTTCATGGAGGGTTTTGACGAAGAGGCCCAGGAAATACGGAAATCCCTGCTCAGCGATGCGTTTTCCAAGGAAAATCTCATTAACCTTCCCACTTCGGACGTCTTTTTCGAATTCGACAGCGCGGAGATATCGAAAGAGGCAATGGAGATAGTCGACCGCAACATAAGCATCTTTGAAAAAAACGGGGACAAGATCAAATTCATTCTCGTCTTCGGTTTCTGCGACATCCGCGGGACCGAGGAATACAACCTCTCCCTTGGAAAGAAAAGGGCGGATGAAGTCAAAAAATACATGATCGGAAAAGGGGTGTCCCCTGAAATGCTGCATTCCATCAGCAAGGGAGAAACCGAAATATGGCAGGAGGGAACGTCGGAAGAGGCATACAGCCGCAACAGGCGTGGACACTTCATGGCTCTCTCAGACAAGGGTTCTTCAGAAAACCAATGAGAAAAAAATATCTGGCCGCCGCTGCAGTGTTATTCGGCTCCATGTTCATGTACGGGTGTGTAGCATCGGAAGGTGACACGGATTTCCTTTACTCCAGGCAAAGAGAAATCGAGTCAACCCTAAAAAAGACTCAGAAGGATATCGACTGGCTGAAGGCGGAAGTCAAAAAAGAAGACAACATACTGGACCTTAACGAAAAGACTTTCGAACTCGAAAACAAGCTTCTGGAACTTGAGCAGATATTAGGCGAAATGCACGCGCGGATCGAGGAGCGCTTCAAAAGCATAGAAGACAAGCTGTCGATAAGCGCAGACTCCGGAGCCGAAGACGCGGTTTCCGGACCGAAGACGCCGCCCGCCACGGCTCCCGGCGAGGCTTCGCAGACTCCGAGCGGGAAAACCGAAATGAAATCCTCCCCCACGGAGAAAAACCCCAAGGAGAATTACAACCTGGGACTAAAGGAGTTTGCCGACGGGAATTGGAAGGCCGCAAGAACCCTGCTGAGAAAACACCTGGCCAACGCTCCCAGAAGCGATGAAGCCTCAGACGCAATGTTTCTCATCGCAGATTCCTACTTCAGAGAAAAGCTTTACGAAGAGGCCATACTCGAATACCAGAACATAATCGAAACCTGGCCCGCCAGCCCCAAAATCCCGCTTTGCCAACTCAACCAGGGACTTGCGCTTATGGAAATAGGAAAACCGAACGAAGCAAGTCTTTTTTTCGAATCGCTGATTGAAGCATACCCAGAGTCACCCGAAGCCGCCGAGGCGAAAAAACACCTGAAAAGCCTGTCGGAACCGGAAGAATAAAAGCTCCATCTGTGGTTGAGGCCTAACCATTTTTCTATGAATACCAGCAATTCAGAGAAACTTTTTCGCAGAGCGAAAAACGTTCTTGTAGGCGGGGTAAACAGCCCCGTGAGATCTTTTGCGGCCGTGGGGGGCTCACCGCTTTTCATATCAAGGGCCGAAGGTTCTTACGTGTATGACGCGGACGGCAACAAGTTCATCGACTACGTGGCCTCATGGGGTCCGCTGATCCTGGGCCACTCACACCCTTCGGTTGTAAGCGCCGTTGAGGAAAGGCTCCCGCTTGGAACCAGTTACGGCGCCCCGTGCGAGCTGGAAACAGACCTCGCCGCACTGATAACCAGAAGCTTTCCCTCGATTGAGAAGGTTCGCCTGACCAACTCCGGGACCGAGGCCACGATGAGCGCCATAAGACTCGCAAGAGCGATCACCGGAAGAGAATACATAGTCAAATTCGAGGGATGCTACCACGGGCATTCGGATTTTCTGCTCGTGAAATCCGGTTCCGGAGCCACGACTTTCGGGAATCCCAGCAGCGCCGGGGTTCCGAAATCGTTTGTGAACAGAACCCTTCTCGCTCGGTATAACGACATAGATTCCGTCAAAAAGCTCTTCGCCAAGTACCCCCGGAAAATCGCCGGGGTGATAATCGAACCCGTGGCGGGAAACATGGGAGTGGTAACCCCGGAGAAAAACTTTCTCAAGCGACTGCAGTCGACATGCAGAAAACACGGAGCAGTTCTCATATTTGACGAAGTCATAACAGGGTTTCGTCTCGCCAGGGGAGGCGCACAAGCTCTGTTCGGCGTAACCCCGGACATAACCTGCCTCGGGAAAATCATAGGAGGAGGGCTTCCGGTGGGAGCGTATGGAGCGAGCGGGGAAATAATGGGGATGGTTTCCCCTGAAGGTCCCATGTACCAAGCGGGGACCCTTTCGGGAAATCCACTTGCCATGGCGGCGGGGCTTGCAACCATAAAAGAGCTCAACGCAAGAACCTACAGGCGGATGGAGAGCCTGACCGACATTTTGGTATCCGGAATACGGGAGATAGTAGCCGAGCTCGGCATTGCCGTCACCGTAAACTCGGTAGGTTCAATGTTCACCGTGTTTTTCACCGCAGAGAGGGTCACGGATTACGCCGGGGCACTTGGATGCGATACGGAAAAATACGCAAGGTTCTTCAGAAACCTTCTTCAAAACGGAGTCATGTTTCCCCCGTCTCAGTTCGAAAGCGTATTCGTTTCGGCCGCGCACACGAAAAAACAGATAGACCAGACGCTCCAAGCCATCCACGCGTCGCTTCGGGAAATTTCCCAGGGAGAGTGAAATCGGAAATCCTAACTGGGTTTTTTTCATTGTAATCGGAGTTGAGTTCGCTTTTTCCGTCATAGCAGGGCTTTTCCTCGGCAGCTATATTGACGGAAAACTTGACACCGCTTTCCCTTTCTTTACCCTGCTAGGTCTTGTGTGTGGAGTGATAGCGGGGCTGACCCTGCTTTTACGGACCCTGAAACTCAGACAGAAAAGAGAAAACGGCAACGATGAAAAATCTTAGTCTCGGAGTTGAGAAACTGTCTTTGGCCGTAACGGCGCTTCTTTTCGCCGTGAACATCGCCATCGGGGAAAGAGAGATCGCGGTGGCCATAGCGGTCGCAGGAGTGCTTTTTCTGCTGGATTACGTTGCTATAAAATTCGTCGTAAAAGCGCTCGCGGAAAGAAGGTATTCCTTCGCATTTTCCATATTCATACTGGTTATGAAAATGCTCGCGTTGCTTGCGATAATAGCAGTTTTGCTCATATTTGCAAAACTAAATATATATGGTTTAATGATAGGCTTAACTTCCGTGGTGATAGTAATAATAGGTAAAGGTTTGAAGGGCTAGACATGGAACATTTCAGCTGGTTTTCCCTGGCCGGTCTCATACAATACGACCATATTCTGGGCGGAGTACTCGTACTTCTGTTCATACTTTTTACGGGCCTGAGGATAAAAAGTCATTATTCGAAAGAAGAATCCGTAATCCCCGAAGATAAGCCGTCGATGAACATTTTCTACGAGCTTGTGGGACTTGAGTTTCTTTTCAACACGATCGAAAACGTTTTCGGATCCCGAGAAAAGGCGAAGAAGTACTTCCCGCTTCTGGCCGGGTCGTTTTTCTTCATACTGTTTGCGAACCTGCTGGGAATGGTCCCGGGCTTTCTTCCGCCGACCGGAAATCTTAACACCACGGTAGCGTGCTCGCTTCTCATATTCGTCATGTACAACTACTACGGAATAAGGGAGCACGGGTTGGGTTACATCAAGCATTTTCTGGGCCCGGTAATTTTCCTCGCGCCCCTTATGCTGATCATCGAGATAATAAGCCATCTCGTAAGGCCACTGTCGCTGTCCCTCAGGCTTTTCATGAACATAACGGGCGACCACATGGTGCTTGGGGTGTTTACCAACCTCACACATATACTGATTCCCATGGCTTTCGTGGGACTAGGTATTTTCGTATCTTTTTTGCAGGCTTTTATATTCACTATACTTTCGACCATATATATCGCGCTTGCCGAAGCGCATGAACACTGACATAAATCTAGGAGGTAAGAAATGAAAAGGTTGTTTTCTTTTATAGGTCTGGCGGTGCTGGCTTCGTTTGGGGCTTTCGTTCCCGATGCGTTTGCCGCGACTGAGGGGGGCTTAGGAGAACTGGCGAAGATGGGACTTGGCATCGGTGCCGGAGTAGGCATAGGCATAGCCGCAGGCGTAGCGGGCGTAGGCCAAGGGCTCGCCACGGCTTCCGCTGTTGACGGCATAGCCAGAAACCCCGGAGCTTCGGCGAAGATTCAGACGCCAATGATTATCGGTCTCGCCCTGATCGAGTCTCTGGTAATCTACGCCCTGCTCATAGCGTTTCTGCTCCAGGGAAAAATCTGACGCGTACACGATAAAAACGGGGAACAGCGCAACGATACGTTGTTCCCCGTTTTTTATTACCTGCCGTTGCGTCCCCGGCACAGCACGGGGGAAACCCGCTATTTGGGGATTCCTCCTTCACGTACCAGTCGCACCTCTTGCGTAGACCACCCGTAAGACGTATCTCCCAAAGAATCTTTCCGACTCCAATCACAGACTTATCGGCGTATTCATAACCTCTCTTTTTAATTTATTGTCTTATATAATAGACAAACAAAGCTTAATTGGTAATAATATAAGACAATGAAATCACAAGCACCACAAACGCTTCCGCGGGCAGCTCGACAAGCTTTAGTCAAACTCGGCGCGGATATAGCCATTGCGCGCAAAAAGCGTCGCATTTCAACTGTTTCAATGGCAGAACGCGCCTTTATAAGTCGCGCTACTCTTTACAAGGTCGAAAAGGGTGACCCTACGGTCTCGATGGGAATATACGCGACGGTTCTGGCTATCCTCGGTCTTGCCGAAGGTTTAGTCCAAGTCGCCGACCGCACCAATGACGCTCTGGGTCTCGATCTTGACGAGGACCGTTTGCCTAAGAAAATCATGTCCCGAAGACGCAGAAGCAAAAGGATTCCCTGATGAAAAATGCAATTGAGATCCATATTGACCGCCCAGGCGGTACCCGAATGGTCGGACGGTTCCGCTATGTCGACAAGCACCGCAGCCGAAGCTCTGTGTTCGAATATGCAGCTGAATGGCTCGGTGACACCGATGCCTTTGCAATTGATCCGGAGAATTTGCCGCTGCAGGGAGTACCATTTTATACCTCTTCAGATAAATCCGCGCTGCCGGGAGCCCTCCGCGATGCGGCACCCGACCGATGGGGTCGACAACTTATCAAGCGGGCGTTTGCCAAGGCCGGAGGGAAGCGAACCCTTTCGGAACTCGATTATTTGCTCGCGGTCACGGATCACACGCGCATCGGCGCGCTACGTTTCAGACGCGAGGGCGAAAACTCTTTTGATCATCACATAGGCAGTTCCCGCGTACCGCCCCTGATTCAACTGCCAGCGCTTATCAACGCGGCTGATGCAGTTCAGACGAATACCGAAACTTCAGAAGACCTTAAACTGCTTTTGAACGAGGGCTCACCGCTTGGCGGTGCGCGTCCAAAATCCGCAGTAGAGAACACAGACGGCACGTTGGCAATCGCCAAGTTTCCAAAACCCGATGACGACCGAAGCATACCGCACGGGGAAGTACTGGCGATGACTCTGGCACGCGAGGCAGGACTGAGTGTGGCCGATGCAGAACTGGTGGATGTCGCCGGCCGACCGGTGGCACTGATCCGGCGCTTCGACCGAACGGGCAACCGGCGTATTCCGTTTCTGTCAGCCATGAGCCTTCTAGGACTAAACGACGGAGATGAAGCAACTTATACCGACATCGCGGAGATCATACGCATGCATTCAAGCTCGCCGACGGAAGACCTGCACGAACTCTGGCGACGGATCGTCTTTAATGTGCTTATCAGTAATCTTGACGATCACCTCCGTAATCACGGATTTCTTTACAACGGCAACGGCAGGTGGCGCCTGTCACCCGCCTACGACCTGAATCCCGTGCCACTTGTGGAAAAAGCCCGGGAACTTGCAACCTGGATTTCAGAGCAGGGACCCGAAGCCGACCTCAATCTGGCGCGCGAGGCAGCGCCGTTTTTCGCCCTGAAGAAAAAAGAGTCCGAGGCAATAATCGATGAAATATCGGCTCCCCTGAAAAACTGGCTGGGCACAGCGCGCCGCTTAGGTATGAGCTCAAAAGACATCGACATCTACTCCACAGCGATTCAAGAGGGTTAAAGCATTAGATAATTTCAGAGCATAAGGGAATAGTGGAACATGCTTTTCAGAAATATCCGGCATGAACAACAGAAACAACCCAGATTTTAAGCGAAATTCAAACGATAGCCGCTAATCGCGCTTATCTGTGTAATTTTTCAAAACAAATTCTATAGCTTCTTCCTTTGAGGAAAGTCGGTTCTCAAGCTGCAGTTCTTCCACCTGCCCCAGCATTTCCGAAAAAGCAGGGCCGGGAGAATAGCCAAGGTCTATAAGATCCTGTCCGCCGAGAAGCGGAATGGGTTTTATTTCCTCCCGTCCGTACTCTTCCATCTTTTCCCTGATGAAATCGTAGGCATCGGTTTTTCCATGACTGGCCATGCAGTCTGCAAGATGCATCTGCATATGCTCCTCAAAATACGGAAGGGAAAGAAATTTCTTCAGGGTGCTTTCTCTCATATTGAAAACATCCTTGAACTTAAGATGCTCCAGGATAAGCTCGGAAATTCTCTTTATCTGCTTTTTGGAGAACCTGAGCCTCCTGCATATGTCCTCCGACATCCTGGCCCCCACCCTGTCGTGTCCGTTGAACCTTATCCTGTCGGATTCGCTGTAAGTGGGCGGCTTACCCACGTCATGGAGAAGCGCGGCAACCGCAAGCTCATCTGAGTAGCGACCATCGGTGTTGCCATAGAGCATGTCCATTACAAGACAGGTGTGCTGAAATACATCGCCCTCGGGATGGAACTGAGGAGGCTGCTGCACTCCATGCATACATTCGACTTCCGGGAGAAAATGCTCAAGAAGGCCACAGGAGCTAAGAAGCCTGAGTCCGTCCCCCGGATTCCGGCGGGTGAGTATCTTAATGAGCTCTTCGCGTATCCTCTCCCCGCTTACAACGGATATCCCGGAAGCCGCATCGCGGATAGCCGAAAGCGCCGCCCCGTCAAGCTCAAAACCGAGACAGGACGTGAATCGCACCGCCCTCATCATTCTCAACCTGTCCTCGCCGAACCTCGTCTCGGGATCTCCTATGGTCCTCACGAGCCCACGCTCAAGATCCGCAAGACCTTCCACATAATCGTAAAGCTCCCCCGAAACCGGATCGTAGAGCATACCATTTATCGTAAAATCTCTTCTCCGGACATCTTCTTCCGGGCTTTTGGTGTAATCGACACTTTCTGGGTGTCTTCCGTCGCCGTATTTTGATTCCCTCCTGAAAGTGGCAACCTCGAATTTCATGTCTCCTTTTATCACCAGCACCACGCCGAAGCTCTCCCCCACGGCCACGGTCTTCGCAAACGCCTGCTGCACCTGCTCCGGAGTCGCGCTTGTGGCTATATCAATTTCGTTGCACGCAACGCCGAGCAGTGCGTCGCGCACGCAGCCGCCCACGAAAAAGGCTTTGTGTCCCTTTTCCACAAGAATCCCTACTATCTCAAGCGCCCCCGCGAAATTTTTCTTCTCAAAATCAAGTTCCCTTTTCATGAATTCGTCACCATAGCGCGTAAACCGGTTAAATTATAGTTTTTAATTTTACCCGAATCACAATCCGCAAAGGCGGTTCGAAGAAGAAATATGAAAGAAAGGAACTTCCATAATTTCCTCAGGGAAAAAACAAAGGAAAACGGCTCAAGGCTGCTGTTTCAGAAAAAAGACGGGTGGAGCTGGAAACAGATCACCTGGCCCGACCTTGCGACCGAAGTCGAAAGCATAGCCTGTTTTCTTCTGAATTCGGGATTCTCCACCGGAAGCAGGATAATCGTTCTCTCACCCAACACTCTGGCGTGTCTTTTTTTCGAACTGGCGGTATTTACGCTAGGGGGAATCTCCCTGCCTGCAAGGAACGTAAAGGAAGCAAGAGCGGTCCTTGAGAACTCGTCTGGAAATTGCTTTTTTCTTTCCGCAAGCACAGACGACGCACGGAAACTCGCTGATGACCCCATACTCGGAGAGAAAATAGAAAAAGCCTTTCTCAGCGTGAACGAAAAAATCCCCGTGGAGGAAAAAACAGTCAGTTATTCAAACGTCGTAAAGTTCGGCTTTCTCAGCAGGAAAAAGCTTAAGGATGAAATAGACGCACTCGGAAGCTCGGTAAACAAGGACTCCGCAGCTGTAATATTCAATGCGGGGGGCGCACTGGCTGAAAACAGAAGCTTTTCCCATGGAGACATACTCGATCTCCTGTGCCTCTCGGAACAGGAACTGGGGGCGGTTTCTGTCGAGGACCAAACGTTTTCCTACCTTCCCAGCAGCGGTTCTTTTTCGAAATTCGCTAATCTGCTTAACCTGCAGACCGCGGCCAGGGGAGCCATAGCAGAGGACACTCAAGATTTTTTTGCGGATGTCCCCGAGATAATGCCAGTCATGCTTTTTCTTGCGGGTGCGGAAATTGAAAATGTCGTTAACAGGCTCGGAGGCGAAAACGGCTCGGGCGAGAACCTAAGAAACGCCCTCGGGGGAAGACTAAGGCTCCTACTCACGGATGTCCCGCCGCCTGAGAGAACAAGAGACCTTTTGCTTGCGCAGAACATATCCGTCGTCGAGCTTAAAAGTCTTTCGGTCGTCCCCTGAAGATCAGGCCTGCGGTTCGTTCTCAGTACCGTCAACGCTGCAAAACGCCCTGCCTTTGCCAAGCCGTAAAACGAGTTTTTCTTTGTGGTCAAGGGTCCGGGAATCCTGCACTATCTCTCCGCTTTTTTCTTTTGATACGATAGCGTATCCCCTCTGCAGGACACCGAAGGGATTAAGAGAAGTGAGTTTTCCCGAGTAATTCTCGATCCGCCGTTCAAGATTCTCGATCCGCGATGTCATCTGATGTCTGAAGCTGTTTGCGAGTCCGTCAAGCTGCATGGAGAACATGTCAATACGGCTTGTGAGAGAGAAATCGAGGCGGCGGCGAAACTGCGCGAGGTCTTCTAGGATCTCTCTTTTTTCCCTTACGGCAAGCTCGGCGGCCATTGAAGGAGTAGCCGCCCTCACGTCGGATACCAAATCGGCTATCGTCACGTCCACTTCGTGGCCCACGGCTGAGATCACGGGAAAAGGGGAAGCGGCGATTTTTCTCGCGACCCCTTCATCGTTAAAAGCTTTTAAGTCTTCTTTTGACCCCCCTCCCCTGGTTACGATCACAAGGTCCAGATCTTCCATGGCGTAGAGCCTCTCAAGGGCCCTGACTATTTCAGCCGGTGCACCATCTCCCTGAACGCTCGCAGGGGAAATAATCACCTCAATGTTGGGAGACCTTCTGTATACGACCTTTATTACGTCTCTTACAGCAGCTCCTGAAGGGGAAGTAACCACACCTATTTTACGGGAAAGAAACGGGAGGGGGCGTTTTTTCGAGATATCGAAAAGCCCTTCTTCTGAGAGCTTCTGCTTCAGTTTTTCAAGCGCTAGCGCGTCTGCGCCGATACCTCTTGGCTCCATGGTGCTTACGTAAAGCTGGTAAACACCGTTTTTCTCGTAAACGCCAACGCGCGCGCCGCATATGACATCCATTCCATTCTCCGGCGTGAATTTTATATGCTGGTTATCCCTTCTGAAGCAGGCAGCGGAGACCTGGCTCTGCTCATCCTTAAGGGAAAAATACCAGTGGCCGCTTGCGTAATGTCCCTTGAAACCGGAGATCTCCCCCGCAACCCATATTATCTCCCCGCCGAACTCAAGCTCAATCGCTTGTTTTATCGAGGAATTGAGTTCCGATACGCTGTAGATTTTCCTGCTCATTCTTAAACGTAAATTAATCGGTCAGGTGGCGGAGGTCTCACTCAAACAGATGCGGAGATTGGCCCTTTACCTTCTCCAGGATTTTGTCTGAAACCTTAAGATTCTCAATATCTCTGACACTGAAAAGCTGGGAAGCCCGCAATTTCTTCGCACCCGTAAGGTCGGCATCCCTGAGAATCGCCCCGTCGAGATTCGCAAGCTTGAGGTTAGCTCCCGTGAAATCGGCGCCCGTAAGATCAGCACCGAGCATGTGGGCCCCTTCAAGATTAGCGTCCCTGAACACCGCGCCGCGAAGATCGCACCCTTCGAAGTTTACTCCACGCATGTTCGCCTCGGAAAAATCTGCGCCCACCAGACTGGACCCCTTGCAGAAGGCAAGCTTGAGAGCCGATTTCGCAAACACGGCACCGTCAAGATTAAGCCCGTTAAGATTCGCCCAGCCAAGATCCGGCATAACATCGGGCTCTTCCTCCCGCCACTTGTTCCATGCGGCCGCTCCTTCTTTTACCTTCGAGACATGGTTGGAATCAGCCACAGCACCCCACCGCCAGTGATAATCCGAAAACCTTAAACGTGGACAGAAGGATGTAAATCGCAATCGTTATGAGTATCACGCTTCGAAGAAGTCCTCTGATCCCACCTTTCATCCTGCGTCGCATACTCTCTCCGCAGGAAAGGCACACATCCGTTTTCGCCGTGGTTTCGTAACCACACTCTTCACATCTTCTGACAGGCTGAAGCGACATCAAACTATCCTTTTTTCTTTCTTAAGCAACCCTTTTCAAAGCGGAACGGACAAAGACCGGATGCACTTTGCCAATTTCCTGCGCAAGCTGCCCAACGACTTTCTGTATATCCCACTGCGCCCCCTCCGACATCCGCAGGTTCGTCAGGTGGTATAGTTCCCAGAGATCGAAGCTGCCCAAAACCCTCCTGTTATGAGCGTTTGTGACAACGTAGCTCGCCACATCGCGAGAACCGGCGTCGATGAGCTTTTCGTAGAGATGCTCACTTCGTCCGACGGCATCGAGCAGGAGTTCCTCTGTCCCCGATTCCGTAACGTGAGGAGGAACCGTTACGCCATCCTCAACAGAAGGTTCCTTCGCGGTCCAGCTGACTTTCCTGTGCCTTAGCAGCTGATGCCACGCCGCCTCGCTCAGGACAAACTCCGCATTGTAATTAACCGATCTGAATATCCCGGCCGGGTTATCGTGCTTTCCAAGTGCCTCGACGGCGATTGAGAAAATTTTCTCAAGCTCCGGGGTGTTTTGGGAAAGATGTCTCTCTATGTCACCGACTGAAAGCCCAGAGAATTCGAAAAGAAGCCCTCTTGCGATCTCTCTTAGAGCCTCGGCCTGGGGATTTTCTCTTCCCCGTCCAGTGTAGTCAAAAAGAGCAACGGAAGAGCCGTTTTCGGGTTTGGTTTTTCCGGTGTCTTCAAGATCACGCGAGAATTCCGCAAGCGCCTCGCGCGTTTTGACTATGTAGGGATTTTCGTCAGCATACTTTACAAGCGTTGGAACAGAGAACCTGACCTCGCTTTTCATCTCCTCGGCCCTTTTTCTCGCCTCGAGATAGCGGCTTGAGAGAAGCGCAGAGATGGTCTGCTCTATGGCTCTTGCGTTTGCCGTCATGCCGAGATTCGTAAGTGTGGAGAGGTTAAGGGCATACCTGGCATCCTCAAACGCTATTTTCTCAAGCGCCCTGAAGTGGGCCTTTTCCTGCTTGCCTTCGGGAACGGGGAATTTTGTTTTCAGGAAATCGAAAAGCTCTGTGTTAAGCCTTGAATAAACGTCGTACTGAAAATCGCAAAGCTCTTCGAACTCCTTTTTAAGAACCGGGTGTGAGTCAAGCTCCTCCGGGATGTAGTTGTCACCTTTGCGCGGTCTCTGGTATCTCTGGGAATATTCAGTGAACGAGAGAAATTCATTCGCGCATTCAAGCAGGGATGAGAAAAGCCTTGAAACCCTCTCAACGCCCATGTGCACGGTTGCGTGCTCCGCAACAGAAGCGTGACCGTAGTTAAGAACCCACTTCTCATGGAACTTCTCCGCCCTGTCCCTCCCCATCTCCTGCTCCCTTATTACGGTGTCTATGTTTTCCCTGAAGCTTTTAGGACTTCTGCTTACATAGGCGAAGATGACGGCGACAACTTCCTCGGGAATATTGCTTATTGTATAGATGTCGCTGTCGAGATTAGAAACGTAACTTTCCATCTCCTGGGCGACGCTTTTATCATCCATTTTTATCTCGACAGACAAACCTGCTCTCTGGCTCCCTTCCCATGGTCCCCGCGGTTCAGGAAATCGTTTGCGTTTCTTTGAGCTTATCGACTATGTAAGGCATGACTTGGCTTGGGTTTCCGTATATGACGGCACTTACGTAATCGTCAGCCGGGGTTTTTCTCTCTCCGATAATAACGACCTTGTTTCCCTTGTTCATAACCTGAAAGGGGAAAGACGCCACGGGTTCGATTTCCAGGTTCGCTCCGACGACTATGAAAAGATCGCAGTGCTGAAGTCTCATCCAGGATTCTCTTATTTCCCAGTGAGGAAGCGGCTGGCCCGGAAAAGAAAGCGGAGGCTTCATCTGGTCGCTTTGACATTCCTTGCATTTAGGAATGCCGGTTTTGCTGTCTTCAAGGGAAAGCAGAATCCCGTCGGTGCGGTAATCGTTTCCGCATTCGTGGCAGTGGACCCAGTTTATCGTCGAGTATATCTCTATTATCTTCTCGCTGCCGGTTTTGTTGTGCAGACCGTCGGCCGCCTGGGTCAGAACGCAGTCAACGTTGCAGAGAAACTCCATCTCGTAGATCGCTTCGTGTGCCGGAGAGGGTCGTGCCTCGGAGATTCTGGGATAGAAGTCCTTTATTTTTTCCCAGTACTCCCTTCTTACCTCCGGGCGATTCTTAAATTTTCCTATGTCCGGATTAAAGCTCAGATCTGAAACGTCCGGCAACCCGACCTCAAGGGAGAGCTCGACTCCCGTAAGAAAAACTATCTGGGAGGCCTCCCGGACCCAATTTACTGTCGCCGAGAGCGCGTCCTGTTCCTGCTCGCTCATTTCAGGTTTTGATTATAACCGCTTGCGTCAGCACAATGAAATCTGTTCAGATCGATTGCTGTTCAGCGGACAGGTAGAATATCATTTGTGAGCGTAAAACCTAAGGAAATAAACGAATTTACCGAAAAAGCTCTTCAGGTCATCTGGGATGACGGGGAAGAGAGCATATTCTTTTATGAAGAACTCAGGGAAATCTGCCCCTGCGCCACCTGCAGAAGGCTCAGAAAAAAAAGCAGGACTGGGAAACTTCCGTTTAAAAAACGGATTCCTCTCGGAAAAAGCGGCATGGCGCCGGAGAGGATAGAGTACGTCGGGAATTACGCTATAAGGTTTGTAGGCGAGAACTGGTGCGAAACCGGATTCTACACATTTGATTTTCTCAGGAAAAACAGCGTACCGGCCGAATAACATCCCTGCGGCGGAAAATTACGCCCGCGCACTTATCGAGAGCCATTTTCTGGTAACAAAATGGTTGCCGTCTTCATTTATTTCGCCGTGGAGAAGGATGGCTGGCTCAACCGCGTTTTTCATAGCATCGGAAGCGGCCTCATCCGGATAGCCGTGAAGGGCCCCGGAGGCATACTGCTGGAAAGAGCTTATATACTCCCACGCTTCTTTCGTAAGGTCGGCGGCGAACTCCTGGGCATCGACAAGATCAAATCCGACATTGCTCACGAGTTCTTCGTAGTAGGAACGCGGGTGAAACTTTGCGGCTTCGGCTTTTCTTTCGACTTTTACTCTCTTTATCCCCTCTTTCTTGAGAAACTGGACGGCGTTTCTTACCTGGGTCCTGTAGAAAGGTATGGTCTCCGCGGGTCTTGCCTCTTCGTAAAAAGCTGTGTTGAAAAAGAACCATCCCCCGGGCTTAAGCGCTTTCTTGATCGCCTTAAGGCTTTTAATCTGTTCCTCTTCGTCAAGGTAGTGGATACCGTTACCCCATATAGCCACGTCGAGACTTTTCGCAGGCAAATCAAGTTCCTGTATGGACGAATTGATAAGAGTCAGCTTATCAATCTCTTTTTCAAGTCTGCTTTTGGCAAGCTTAAGAGCGCCGGCCGATTGGTCAAGGCAGAACACTGCTGACTCTTTGAGGTTCGAAGGAAGCATATCGAAAAAAAGCTGCGCCATCGTGCCCGCTCCGGTAGCGATGTCAAGAAACCTGTCAAGACTCTCAACCCCTCTGTCAACCATTATCTGGACCCAGTTTCTCGTTATATCGCCGTTTACCTTTCTATACTCTTCGGTATCGGCAAAAGGCTCATAATTGTAATCTTCAACATGCTTTTCCATCGTTTCTCTCCTCGGCTCTTGCCCCGCCTGCATGGCCTATTCTTTATACCCTGAATTCTAACATAATAGCAACAAAAACATTAAAGTTTGGTAGGATTGTAAAATTCCAGTTGATCTTGGGAGTATGGGGAAAGTATAATTGAGACTATACTGACCGGTTGTTATCAATGGGCGACCTGTTAGAAAGCGGTTTCAATTACGCGAAGGTGTCTTAAATGTTGAGGATGTCTTTCTGAGACAGCTGCTTCGCAGTTGTATTGTACTTTTACAGTCCATGGTGTTCGGTTAACGCCGATAACCTGTCGTGACTTAAGGGGGTAATTCTCCATAAGTATAAGGGAAGCCTAAGAGGAGAGAATCGCACATGAAATCATATGGAATATTTTTAGTTCTGCTTTTTGCACTTACCATCAATGCGTCCGCTCATCAGTATAAACATTATAGTCATTCAGCAAACCTTGATATAACTGCAGAAGATGTTGCCGATGCCAATGATGTGGCGAAGATAAAAAAGCTTCTTCTCCATAGAGCCACGCATATTGATAAAATTTATAAGGACGAGTCCCTTGAAACATCGCACGCAAAGGGAAAAGAGCGCACAATCTTCGCACGAACAACAAGAAAACCTGGAGTTTTTAATCACAACAATATTTACTCTATAACCGTTGTCAGTTCGAGAAAGACAATATTAAATCATGGTCGATATCCAGAATCGTTTGGTGATAAATTCAATCTTTCCGCTGAAAATCCGCTAAACGATTTATTTGATAATGTTCCTGAATTTCAAGAAAGCGCCGATCCAGTTTGCGTAAGGTATAGTGAGGGCGGCCAAGAAAGAACAGCATGCGCGATCAAACAGAACATAACAACTATTGGGTTTATAACCAGCATAGTAGGTTTTCATCATGAGCCTGACGCTTCTTTCGTACAATCACCTGACTGCTCCAATTTTAGACTCGACACTACCGCCAAGCAGGTTGAAGACGAGACAAATCCAGAGAAGAAAAGAGAGTTGCTTCAAAGCTATGTGAAAAACATTATCAACAAGACACTGGAATTGGCAGTTGCTACGATTGGCGAAATAAGAAGAGACGGCTTTGACCCCAATACTCCGGAAGGGCAGCAAGAAATCCTTGTGCGAATTGGTGAAACAGTCTCCTGCTTTGCTTCGGGGGATTTTAAATACGGCACAATATATCCTTTCATTATGGACCCGACAAGCGGAGTGGCATTTCTAAATGGATTAGACTTTGACCTTCATGGATTAAGCGTTTCACTGGAAGACCCAATGCCAATCCCATATAACGATGAAGGAGATATTGAATCAAACATCCTTGTTGCTTTTCAAAAGGTGGTGACAAAAGGAAGTGGCGATTTAGCAGATTTAGCAGATGGAAATAGCGGTTTTGTTAAATATCATTGGGATCACCCTGGAATTGATGGTGATGAAGTCAGTGATTATCTCGAAAGAAGCGTAGTTCCGGGCAGATCGGTTAAGGAAAGCTATATTCAAGTAGTGGATACGACTGGGGGTCGCCGTCCGACACCGTCTTTCTTTCTTGTTGGTTCTGGAATTTATCTAGATATGGAAGAAGAGAATGATGGTGGGTGCGCTATAGCGTCAATCAACAATACTTCTCAAAGCACCTTGCTCAATCTGTTCTTAATAACATTTGCTTTGCTCTCAACAAGTTTCCTAAGCAAAGTTTTAAAACGATGAAAGAGGCAAGAGGTCTCAGACTCCTCTTTTTTCTCCCCAGAATATTTTGTGAAGCTGCGGAAGCACTCTTATGTCTTCCATGCCGTCGCGGAGAATTCTCTCCGCTATCCAGTCCGCTTTTGTGCCGTAAACGGGCTGGAATATGATTGAAGCTCTGACGCAACGCTCCCCTATAATATCCCTTGCGTATTCGTAATCCGCATCGTCGGCTATTACGAACTTAAGCTGGTCCTTCTCCTCCAAGGCATCATAGAGGGAAAAATCCATTCTGGAGGCCATGCCCGAACCGGGGCACTTGCAGTCCATGCTCACAACCGAATTGGGATGGGAGAAAATCCGGGGAGGTTTCTTGTTCCCGCTTGTTTCAAGCACGACCACAAAATCCCTATCAAGCAGAAACTCCGTCACCTCCTCCACGGCTTCCCGCTGGATAAGCGGTTCCCCTCCGGTTATGCAGACCCGGGAGCAGCTGTATTTAAGAATCTGGCTCAGCACTTCACTGGTTCCCATTTCCCGAAAGTCGGTTCCCTCCACGGCGTACATGGTATCGCACCAACTGCATCTGAGATCGCAGGCAAAGAGCCTGAGAAAAACTGTCGGCAGCCCGATATGGATCCCTTCACCCTGTATTGAAAAAAAGATCTCGTTTACCTTCACCGCAATTACGCCTCGTATTCGGTCGGGTCGGTTATGTCCGCCTCGATAAAAGCCCTTTTTCTTTCTCTGCAGGAACTGCAGGTGCCGCAGTGCATCCGGGAGCCCACGTAGCATGACCACGTGTCCTTGAAAGGAACCCCGAGACGTGAACCGAGTCTGACTATGCCTGATTTGTCCAGATCCACAAATGGAGCAACTATCGTTAATCGTTCGTTACCAGTCGCAAGTTTCTCAGCCTCCTCGAAAGCGGAAACAAACTCCATGCGGCAGTCAGGATATACTCCCTTGTCGGAATGATGCGCGCCGTAGAACACCGTATCGCAACCGATACCCTGCGAATAGGCAACCGCCAGAGAAAGGAAAATGGCGTTTCGGTTCGGAACGACTGTGGCGGAAAGAGTATCGTAATTGCGCGCCGTCGCGGAGACTCTCGGAATCTCGACTTCCCGATCGGTAAGCGCGCAGGCGCCGAAAAGAGTCCTTATTGAGGAAAGGTCGATTATGTTGGGGGCAAGTCCCAGATGACGGCATATATTCTCTGAGGAGCGGATCTCCTTCTCGTGCTTCTGTCCGTATATAAAGGTAAGAGGAAAGACTTCGTAACCTTCCCGTACCGCCTTGTAGCAGAGAGTCGAGCTGTCCACGCCTCCCGAAACCATGACAACCGCTTTTCCAGACACCTTCTTAATATTAAAGTCGAAAAAAACAAATAACAATTCCCCGACCGGACCCCTTCTGTGACAACAGATATAGAGGATCTGTTCGATAAAACCGCATTAGTTCATGTTCATAGAGCTGTGAAGAAAGACGGTTTGAGTTGCAGTGTCGTATTCTACTCGCAGTCCACCAATTTTTTGGCCATCTCGGAGTATCCTCTCCTCTCCTCGTCGAAACAACGGCGATTGGATCACTAGATGAGAAAGGCGCGCGTTAGTTAGACCTATGGTTTTATCCAAAGGAAGATGCGTAGTTCCATCGACTACAATCTCAACGGCATCCGTCTCATGGGTATGGCGATTGGTATTGGTGCGCCATTGCGAAAACTTAATGGTTGTCGATGTCTTACAGGTTACGCCGACCCTCCTATCAGACGAGGTCCTTGCTTTAACTCGGAGTATGTGTTCTGTTTTTTCTTCCCATGATGCGGAACATCGCGAATTGCTGCATCCTCCATATAATTTAACGAAATCGAAATCGGCCGACCGGGTATCAATTCTCCACCCATCGTGAGGAGTCATGGACCATATGTCCCGCCGATCCCCAGCTCGAACTTCAGGAGGAAGAAGACGCACCCTCGTTCTCACCTTATCGCTTATAAACTCTAGCTTACGTTGCATCCGCTCTTCCGTCGAGATCCATCCGTCAAATACAGCTTTTACAGTTCCAACGTTTTCCGGAAATACATAGCCAAGTAGCGAAAATTTCCGATCATAATTACAAAACATACCGAGCAAACCACATTCCTTCAAAACGAAGCTTATCGGAATCTCGATCAGTTCATCGAAGCTGTCGCCAGAGCCTAAAAGATCAGCGATTGGTGGCTCATCAAGGGGGATGCGTATCTTAACGTGCGTGTCATCGCTAGAAACAACATTCGGTTTGGACTCTACAGAATTAACTTGGAAGTTATCAATGTCCGCTTGAGACAGAGCGGTGCCTTTGAGTTGGAACTCAAGATACTTATCTTGTCGTGTGGCAAATCCTCCTGAAATACGTATGAAGCCAGGATTTCGAGATAATAGTAACCGGATGTCACCCTGAATAGGCGTAACTATGTCCGCAACGTCTTTTGCTATTGCCTCGGTAATTGTCGTCGTCAAAGACTCTAGATCTGAGATAACTCTGCGTTGTTGCGAGTCCAATTGCTCTACCGAAAGATTGATTGAGTCGGCGAGTTGAAGTGACACTTGATTTACAGTGGCTCTCGCTTCAGTCGCTGCCAGCAAGACCGAACTATCAAAACGATCAAACCCCTCCGTAACCAAATCATCTGCCGCATCGGACGCCTGATTTATTATCTGTCCGACCGTAAGAGCGGAGCCCAAGTTTCCCACAAGCTCATTTGTAGATTGACCGATGGAAATATACGGTAAAGAAGTCAAAAAAAAGGTAGCTAGTAAGTATCGCGCAGCAAACGACAGTCTTATGTTTCTATCCCCCAACATCGATAACGCTTTAAATTTTTCGCAAATTAAAAAAAGAGGCGGCATTTCTTCATGAATCCGGTTAGATAAATAGTGCTCTTAAATTTAGGTAATTACCCCTATAACTAGCCACTTGCTCCATCATAATAGTACTTAACGGTAATTCTATATTTCTGTCTAACTGTTTGTCAAGGTAAATACTAAGTTATTTCAGGATGATACAGAACGGTTGGTCCTAATAAGCCTCCCCTGCTCCACTCGAGTAAATGGAACTCTCAAACCTCCCCAACATGAATTCAGTCCGATGAATTACCTGCTTCCACGAGAAGCAAAAATGTCGCCGGGGTAAGATGGCTCTTGGAATTTAAAGCACTACACCGCGGGTTCGAGGAAGCGATACAGGGTTTGGAGGACTTGTAAACTTAAGTCTATACACCCCCCCTATTAGATCCAAAAACACTCGAATATTATACAAAAAACACCAAGGACAGTGCCGTCCTCCAGCAACCGCTCCCTCATTTTACTTTTGGCTAGTTATAGGGGTAATTACCTAAATTTATTTAACATGGAGGAAACACCGCCATGAGAGATTATACAGCGAAGAGCCCCAAAAAGGTAATTCAGATTAACCACGAGGAGCTTAGGGGTCACCTAAGCTCCATAGTCACCGATACGGTAGAGGAAGTATTGAACAAGGTCCTTGACTCTGAAGCAGATGAGATGGTTGGGGCAGCGCGGTACGAGCGAAGTTCGGATCGCCAAGTATAACGGGTAAAATGATCTTGCCAAATTTAGGGAATTATAAAGGAAAGTTGACAAAACTTCTATTGAACCCATTTCCGAAGCTAGAATCAAGAAATATCTAAGTCACTGAGAACTCTCCTAAAAAACAGGAACAAGAGTTGACAAACCCTTCTTTTTCAGGTATCTTATACCATCATGAAAAAGAAACATGCAAAGATAATCAGCTTGTTCGAGTTGATGCAGAAATATCCTACTGAGGAAGATGCTATCAAGTATCTTGAGAATCAGAGATGGGGTAACAAGAGGCACTGCACAAGGTGCGGTAGCACCGAGAAGATCACCCCTCAATTCAAACACCCTGGACGTTACTGGTGCGGGAATTGTCGCAAGTATTTCACCGCTCGCACCGGAACTCCGCTTGAGTATGGAAAGATTGACCTTCGCAAGTGGATATTCGCCGCTTATCTGCTAATGACAGCCAGAAAGGGCATAAGCAGTCTCCAGCTAAGCAAGGAACTGGCTGTTTCCCAACCCACTGCTTGGTACATGCTTCACCGTCTGCGTCTTGCCTGCGGAAGCGATATGGAAGCCTTGAAGGGAGTTGTGGAAATAGACGAAACTTTTCTGGGAGGTCTCGAAAAAAACAAACACGAATCCAAGAAGCTTCACGCCGGACGTGGACCTGTTGGAAAGACCTGCGTACTCGGCATGAGAGAACGTGGCGGCAAGACTAAGGCAATTCCTATTGAAAGACGGGACGCGGAAACCCTCGAAAGAGAGATAAGCGAAAATGTCGTTAAGGGTTCCATCGTGTTTACGGATGAACATAAAGGCTATAGCGGATTACTCGGGAAGGATTTTGAACACGGAACAGTCAATCATTCAGCGAAAGAATTCGTAAATGGCATGGCTTCTACCAACGGGATTGAAAGCGTATGGGCGGTCATGAAGCGTGGATACAACGGCGTTTACCACAACTGGAGTAAGAAGCACATGCGTGCCTATATCAACGAGTTCGCTTTTCGTTTGAGCGAAGGAAGTTGCAAGGTTGATACAGAAGATAGACTGAACGCCCTGTTCGGTGCTATGGTGGGCAAGACCATTACCTTTGAAAAACTGACTTCTTAGACCTCCGCTTTTGTGAACAGAAAATGAATCATCTCCCTACATTCAGGCAGTTCCTAGTTTCTTTCGCAGCGGCGTATCTCCTTTCAAAAGTTTTTTCAAGTATCGAGGCACGGGAAGTTCTTGGTATCGTTGGCATAGTTTGGATTATAATTTGGTGGTTAGAAAAAAGGGCATCTGCATATCCCAGTCTAAAAGCTTATTTTCTTGATAAATGGCCAGCTATAGCTATCGGTGTAATTTCTGGAATTTTAACTGCAAAGTTTTTTTACTGATTCGTAGTTTGGTCATGCGTAGGGTACTTTTCTCCCTTCCATTCTTGCCAACAGGTACTCGTGTCCACGATTGCCTTTAATCTGATTGCAGTTTCCACAGAGCATTTGCAAATTCTCAATGTGGTCTGTGCCACCCTGTGAGCGAGCAATGATGTGGTCCACTTCTAAATGACGCATTTGGAAGTGTTCTCTGCATCCGTTGCAATGCCCACCTTGCTCTCCATACAATCTGTTCTTGTTCTCCTTACAGTTGTACTTTGGAATCTCTCCTAAATCTGTTCTCTGTGGAATGTCCTGGCGGTGAATTATCTGATGTTCACGTCCAGCAAAACCTAGTTCATTCAGTATTCTGGTTTGTACAAGTTCCGCCGCTTTGGGCGAGATATCAATTCCTATCCATTGCCGGTTTAATTCCTCTGCGGCTATGCAGGTCGTAGCACAACCACAGAATGGGTCAAATACAATGCCCCCTCTTGGACTACTAGCTTCAATTATTCGCTTTAACAACTTTCTCGGTTTCTGTGTGGGATAACCAGTGCGTTCTCCCTTAATCCTTCCGACAGGAGAAAACCTCGTCCACCATGTCTCGGGAATCTTCCCGCCTTTGTATTTTTCCGCCAAATCTTCTTTCTCTTTCAGCCATTTTGTAGATGTGCCTCCAGCCCCAATAGGTTTTTTATGCAATACTCGAACAGCATCCCCATTAAATGTCCAGTCTTCACCGTTTGAGTACCAGAAGATCACATCGTGCTTGCGGTTAAACTGCCTCATATTGGGAGACCCTGGCCCCGTGTAAGCCCAAATAATTTCATTTCTAAAATTCTCTCTTCCGAATATAGCATCCATTACCAGCTTCAAATAGTGACTCATTGTTGGGTCACAGTGAAGATAAATGCCTCCGGCCGGTTTCAGTATCCGCCTCATTTCCAGCAACCTAATCGCCATGTAAATCAGATAAGATTTATCACTCTTGGTCAAAGTAGCGTGAATAACTCGATTGAGTGCTGGATGCTTGGCTTCAAGTAAATCAAGCCAGACAATATCTATGTCATAGAGAGTCCAAGTATCCTTAAACTCGGCACCGGCCGCATGACTACCAATAGGTGCAGCATAGTTTGTTTTGCTGTTGAAAGGGGGGTCTAAGTAAATCAGGTCTACGCAGTCGGAATTCATCCTGCGCATTATGGGGAGATTGTCTCCCGTAAAAACTGTCTTGTCTTTCCAGTTAGATTTAGGGGGGGGGTAGATTGTTTAGTCATATTAGTAAGTTAGGCTTTCGTTCACTTTTCTTTAACGAGATATCCTATGGGGTTTGCTTTAATTAGCTTCAAAGCTGCTTCAATTCCTGTTGCCACCATAATGCCGGAGTTTCCTACAACCCCTAAGCCTTCTATCTTTCTCCCTGTGCTATCTATCACAGACAAGATTTCTGGTTCAAACCTGCTTATTACTCCAGCAATCCTCCATGTTTTAGTGTTTTCTTCACGTGGCTTGAATATTACAGGTCCTCCGCTAAATCCTTTGTTGCCATGCCCGTCTACCAGCAACCAGGACGAGCCTTTCTCAGATTCAATTGTGGTAAGGATACCGCCTTTTACGACAGGCACTCTCCATTCCTTAGCTTGGGTCATATATACTTCAATATCGAGAGGGAATCCCAAGAATTTTACATTTTGACCTAATACTATCCCGCCACTCCCTATTTCTATTTCAAAGGTGGTAGTTAGTCTCTCATCTGCGGCTAATACAATAATGTCCTCATTTCCTTTCCCTACTCCTACGGTTTTTACCTTTACTGCTGTCCATCCACCATTTCTCCAAATCTCTATCACTTCCACCGCTTGATGGTTGGTTACATGCTTCGCAGTTATCAAGTATTGTCTTCCATCCACCTCTATTGTGAAAACTGTTCCCTCGTTAATTCTAAAAGTAGATTCTTCTTTAACCTCAACTCTTATTGGGAGAATCCTGTTCAGAATATTTGAGGTTGGGATTTCACGTGCTTGTGTCTTTGTCTCTCCGTGTAGCAACACTGCATAAATTCCCACAAGAATTACTGCCAAAATTGCGATAATTAGATGTCTTTTCATTTTTTTACTTGCCAAATTTGGAGAATGTACTCGGCAGGGGGTGTTTCACAAGATTAAAACTTTCATAGATTATACCGCCCTTCTGTGATATAGTCAAAATTGCTTACAACTGAAGAGAACCCGCCCTGTCGGGTCTCTGTGAATACAATACCCGTCTGGGAAATAAGCAGAACGTCCAAAGTCTCTTTGGTTGTAAGCAAGGCCCGGCACCCTTTTTTGCCGAGGTCAAATCCAAACTTAGGAGGATGTTATGAGGACGATTTTGTCTCTTTTCTTGGTATTAGTGTTTGTTACCAGTTGCGGGGGAGGAGATAACCTTCCAGATGGATTTTCTGAAATAACTGGAGGAGAGAGTGAAGAGACTCTCGCTGATATTGCTCAACTCACAGCGATTCTCATCCAGGGAAGTGGTATATGGAGCTGTAGTGACGACGAAGATGTATATGAAGCCCTTGCTTTCTGCGAAGACGGTACAGTTGCCGCCTACTTGACGGATTTTTTTGACGACAGGACAACCAGTGGAACATGGATGCTAGCAGGCTACCGAGACCAGTATGGAGACGAATACGTCGGACTCTCAATGGACTTTCCGTCTAGAAATTACTTTGCCACTTGGTCGCTAGCTTCTGGAAGGACGGTAGCTTTCGAGGGTTTCAGTGCAGATGACTACCCTGAACTTTCCTGCCGTCGCAGTTCGTTCTACGATAGCCTTTTAGGTGGGACTTGCAGTCGGTAAGGTAGAAGTAGAATGATGGTTCTAACACCTTGAATTTGCCGGCAAAATCAGGTATGGTTTCCGTATCTGAAAAACCAAAATAGGGGGAACAAATCTCAGACAGTTCCAATTTTGCCGGCTATAATTACAGATAAGAGAACTGTGTCAGAGACAAGAATACCATGTCAATCATTCACGACGATAACAAAAAAGTATTAGATGCAATAAACGAACTGGATGAGAAGTTCACCAAACGCTTTGACAGAATTGAGTCTGGCATTAAAGGACTGGCAAAAGGACAGATTCAGATTGGGCAAATACTGGACAGAGTTACAAACCAAGAGTTTGAAGACCAGATTAAGGCACACAGAGAGGGCTTGGAAGAAATAGTCGAAATTTAGACGATGGCAAGCAAACTTACATGGGAAGAGCATGAGAAGCGACAGAAACTCCTGAAGCGGAACGCCAAGCGAAGGGACTGGGAACGCCAACAGCGGGGTGAAAACAAAGGCTTTGAGCAAACCCTCATGGTAGTCTTCGGCGTGGGCTTCGTTTTGTACATGCTCGCAGTGCTTGCGATAGGAATAGCATGGCCCCTAATTCTCCTTACGGGCGGGATTATCGCAGGAATCATAATGTCTTATGTAGTTTAGGTAGACCAAATGAGCAAGAAAGATGAATGGGACCAGGTAGACGAGGCTGCCAAGCTATTGCTCGGCATGGGACCGGTAAAGCATGAGCGTCCGAAGAAGCCGAAAAAAGAGGATTTAGAACGCCGATTTTCCCTCCAAAAAGACAGCAAAGGCAACCCAAAAATTGTTGAAGTCAAATGAGTGAGTTACGAAGTTTTGTCAACTTTCCTTTATAATTCCCCAAATTTATAACATGAAATTGCCACGAAATTCACAAAATCTGGGGTGTTATGTTAACTAAAAAAGCCGATTAATGCTGAAAATTCTTTGAGATCATTTCGTCCCAACAGCGCTTTTTCTACGTCTTGTTCTCACAAATAAGTCCACTCGGAATTAAGATATGGAATAGTTCCTAGCAGCCAGGAAGCGTTCGCGAGAGCCTGGATTCTCACTCCTGTGAATGGTACAGATTGAAGAAAGGCGGCAGGCGGTTCTCCCACGTCGCTCTGTCGTCGGCTTCCTTCGTGCACGTAGCTAATTCTGTAAGCTCTAGCATTAGGAACAAGATTCCAGGTGTATCTCTGAGATTGATTCAGACTCCCTTCAAAATAACGCTGAAACCCAGTGGGGGCCCCAAGTCGTTCCCACTGTTCTTGGGGCGGAAGCGGCGGAACATATCTCCCTACATTGATCACAACGGAATCAGTCGCACTTGTCGTCCCATCACTCACCGTCAGCTGAAATTCCAAGATGTGGCTGGAGCTCGTCGAAGGAGCCGTAAAACTGGCCCGCTCCGAGGTCGGGTTTGAGATCGATACGGGCGCTCCCGACAGCTGTTCCCAGAAATAGGTGAGATTGTCACCATCCGGATCGTGAGATCCTGAGCCATTTAGCATTACGAATGCTCCAGCCCCTACGCTCCTGTCAGTGCCGGCACTTGCAACCGGAGTAGTGTTTACCAGAAAGGAAACAGGAAACCCGAGCAATTCCTTATTCTCCGAGACTGAGTACACGACCACCGTATAGGAAGCGATCTCCAAAGGAAGGTTGAACCGAGCTTTTCGTGACGTTGTCGAGAGCCTGTCAACAACCAGCCCTTCGTCCGTAACTCGCTGAGGAGTTCCGGTGTTCCCCAAAACCAGCCAGACTTGAGCTCCCGAGTAATTTTCGGCAGGGACCTCGTAGCTTAATTCGCAGACGAAGACGCTTTCATCTCCCGACCCGACGCTCTTGGTTTGCGCAAACAGGTTTCGTATTGGTTCCAGATGTGTCTGAGAGAAGTCAGTAGGCGGCTTAAAGGAGCTCTCGTTTAAGTGGAGATTTCTAGGTGTCTGGAAATAACTGAGTTCTCCTGTCAGGCGGTCAAGATCGCTGGGGTCCGATAGATAAATGTCGGGCAAAGGAACGAGCTCGAGTTGGATAAATACGTCGCAAGTTTCCTCCTTCCTCGCGACTTCCCAATCGGTTTCACTGTCGAGAATGTTATTGGAAACTTTTATCCTCTCGCCGACTTTTATGCTATCTGACGAGAGTATGATAGCGGCGGCATCCACAGAGACTCGGAGCCTCCTGTTCTGTGCCAGGCGCGTCTGCTTCTCGCGCCACAGGACAATTTTATCGTCTTGACGCTGGACGCAATGGAGGGTGCCCCGTTCTTGCAATCGGGATAACACCGAATTGCGTTAAATAAAGTCTGTCAACTTAAAGGGACAATTTCCCAAAAAAATTAAGTAACTGCTTAAATTACCTAAAAACAGCGGTTGTCCCTTCATTGTCCCTTGTCCCTTCATACCTCCCTGATATCGCTTATTTTTCTTGTCCCTTCAAAATGTCCCTTCAAAACAAAACTAGCGATTGTATAGCGCTCGTGTTATTTTTGCTTAATGCCTTGATATTGCTGTCTTTTTTCGGGTTTTTTCTTCGGATTCTTGGGCAATTTGATATCTTAAGCGCTATAAAAAAGCCAAAATCGCCATATAATCGCTACTTCCATTTTTGGCCTTGGTCAGCGGGATATCCGAGGAAAAGCTCAATAATAACGGGGAATTACGAAGGGGCAGACTTGGGCAAAGTCATCTTTTAAATTTGGCAAAAGTAGCTTTTAAACTATAACAGACGGGAAAAATTGAAACTTAAACAGTTTCAGTATGTTGGCAGAAACAGATGGGACTTATATACTTATTCACCCAAGAGATTGAGAGGAAAAACGCAGATTTTATGAGTAAGACGGAAAAAAAACACGCACAGACTCTTCTTTTCGATGATTTTCCAAGCATATCGAAGGAAAGCTGGAAAAAAGAAGTTGAAAAAAAGATCGCAAAGCCGGGGTCCTACGAAGATCTTATATGGACCACTGAAGACGGTATAGCGGTTGAACCCTTCTACACCGAAGAAGAAGCAAGAGATTTTTTCACGGGGAAAAATCCTCTTCCGGGAGAATTTCCGTTTGTCCGGGGAACCGGCAAAAAAAACAACAGCTGGATTCTTACAGAAGAGATAAAGCTTATCGCTCCGAAAGATGCGACGCGCGACGCGCTTGCGGCAATCAAGGGTGGAGTGGATTCAATCACCTTCATCCCGGAAACAGAAATGAAACCCGAGGTCATCGAAGCTCTTGTAAAAGATATAGACCCATTGCAGACCAGCCTCAATTTTGCCTTAAGAGCAGATCCGGAAAAAGTCTCCGTGCTTTTCATTTCCGCCTGCAGCAAGAAAGGAATCGATACCCGAGAACTTGACGGCGCCGTGTTTTTCGACCCCCTCTCCCAGCTGCTTGCGGGCGGGTCTTCAGTAACGGCGCTTGAAAAGAATCTGGAGAAGATCGCGGAAACCATTGGATATCTATCCGATGCCGCGCCCGGTTACGCGGCGTTTTCGGTAAAAAGTTCAACGTTTAAAAGTTCAGGGGCAACGATAACCCAGGAACTCGCTTTCACGATTGCAGCCGCGGCCGAATATCTGGTCATGCTCCGCCAAAAGGGCGTTGACGCAGACCGTGCCTGCCGCCACCTCGCTTTTTCCTTTTCCACCGGCTCAAGCTACTTTGCGGAAATCGCCAAGCTCCGCGCCGCAAGAGCGCTCTGGGCAAACATCGCGCAACAGTTCTCACCCGATTCCCTCGAATCTACAAAAATGAGAATTCATTGCCGCACCACGACCTTCAACAAAACCATTTACGACTCACACGTAAACATACTGCGGACGGCGCTTGAAGCCATGGCGTCGGTAATCGGGGGGGCAAGTTCTCTGACCGTGGAACCCTTTGACGCCCACTACAGCGAACCCGATGAACTTTCAAGAAGAGTGGCGAGAAACATCCAGCTTCTGATAAAAAATGAGTCCCATCTCGACGCGGTGATCGATCCCGGGGGCGGTTCCTATCACATAGAAAAACTGACGCAGTCCATTTCGCAGAAATCCCTAGAACTGTTCCAGAAAATAGAAAAAAAAGGCGGCTACTTTGAGTGCCTGAAAAGCGGGTTCATACAGAAGACGATTGAGGACAGCAGAAAAAAAACACTCCTCGACATTTCACGCAGGAAAAAAACGCTCATCGGAACAAACGAGTTTCCCAACCTGCTGGAAAAGATGTCGGCGCACATCCGGAAAGCCCCACCCATAGAAGAAAAGATGAATGGCTCGGCCCCTAAAGTAGCGCCCCTTGCGGAATCAAGAGCAGCTCAAGGTTTTGAGAAAATAAGGCTTCTAAGCGAAAAACACGCGGAAAAAACGAGCGAGGCACCGAAAGTTTTCCTGCTTCATCTGAGCGATTCTCCGCAGACAGTCGCAAGATCGGTTTTTTCGATGAATTTTTTCGGATGCGGAGGGTTCGCAGTAATTGACGGAGCCGAAAATCCGGGAGTTGATGAAGGAGTTGCAGCGGCTCTGCGCGAGAGTCCGCTCGCGGTAGTGATCTGCGGTTCCGACAAAGATTACGAGCAGCTAGGGAAAGAAGCGATAAGAAGAATCAAAAGCGGAAAAGCGGAAATAAAAGCTGTTGTTTCAGGTGGCGGACAAAGCACGCGGGAGAAGCTTGCGCAGGCGGGGGCGGATGACTTCATCCACGCGGGTTCCGATGTCCTCGACATGCTCGAGAGATACCAGGAACCTCTTCTCTCAGACGAGGTCGAGCCATGAGACCCGATTTTTCGAAAATAAAGCTTGGAGCCGGTTCGAGCGGTAATGCCAAGGCAACCGGAGATATAATACGGGAATCACCGGAAGAAATAGACATAAAAACGGTTTATGTCCACGACGATCTCAGCGACTCCGAGCATCTGGGATTTGTCCCTGGAATTCCACCCTATCTTCGCGGGCCCTACCCGACCATGTATACCACAAGACCTTGGACCATCAGACAGTATGCGGGGTTCTCCACCGCGGAGGAATCAAACGCGTTTTACAGGAGAAACCTGGCCGCTGGCCAGAAGGGACTCTCCATAGCTTTCGATCTTCCGACTCACAGGGGGTATGACTCGGATCACCCCAGAGTTTCGGGAGATGTCGGGAAGGCGGGTGTGGCAATAGACTCGATACTGGACATGGAAATTCTTCTCGATCGAATACCTCTTGACGAAATCTCGGTTTCCATGACCATGAACGGCGCGGTTCTGCCGATCATGGCTTTCTATATAGTCGTCGCGGAGCGACAGGGAGTGAGCCCGGAAAAACTGAGCGGCACGATCCAAAACGACATACTCAAGGAGTTCATGGTAAGAAACACCTACATCTATCCGCCCGAATTCTCGATGAAGATAGTCTCGGACATTTTCGAATACACGTCGAAGAACATGCCGAAGTTCAATTCGATAAGCGTAAGCGGTTACCACATGGAGGAAGCAGGTGCCACGTCGGACATAGAGCTTGCCTACACGCTCGCAGACGGCCTTGAGTATTTGAGAGCGGGCGTTGAGGCGGGACTCAGTATCGACGATTTTGCCCCCAGAATTTCTTTTTTCTGGGGAATAGGCATGGATCACTTCATGGAAATCGCAAAGATGAGAGCTGCGAGAATGTTATGGGCCAAAATCGTCAATCAGTTTAAGCCCAAGAACCCAGGGTCGCTTATGCTCAGAACCCACTGCCAGACTTCGGGATGGAGTCTTACGGAACAGGATCCGTTTAACAACGTGACAAGAACCTGCGTTGAAGCCCTAAGCGCTGTGCTCGGCGGCACCCAGTCGCTTCACACAAACGCTCTTGACGAAGCCATCGCCCTTCCCACCGATTTCTCCGCCAGGATAGCTAGAAACACCCAGCTCTATCTTCAGAAAGAAACCGATATATGCAGGTTGATTGATCCCTGGGCGGGGTCCTACTACGTTGAATATCTGACCCACAATCTGGCGAGAAAAGCGTGGGAACTTATAATGGAAATAGAAGAACTGGGCGGAATGTCTAAAGCTATAGAAACCGGCCTACCGAAAATGAGAATCGAGGAGGCCGCAGCCCGAAAACAGGCCAGAATAGACTCGGGAAAAGACGTGATAGTAGGAGTCAACAGATACAGTTCGGATGCAGAGGAAGAATTCGATATACTTGAGGTGGATAACCGCAAGGTGAGGCAGAATCAGATCAGAAGACTAAAAAAACTCAGGAAAGAAAGGGATTCCAGGGCAGTGGAGCGCGCTCTTGAGAAAATTACCGAATGTGCCAGGACAGGGGAAGGGAACCTTCTTTCCCTAGCCGTTGAGGCCGCGAGGGAAAACGCGACCCTAGGAGAAATATCAGACGCGTGTGAAGAGGTATGGGGAAGATATCAGCCCGGGTGGCGCACGATTTCGGGAGTATACTCCTCGGAAATCTCGAAGGATGCCGGATTCGCCAAGGCAAGAGAACTTGCCGACCGCTTCGCCACACTGGAAGGAAGAAGACCCAGAATACTGGTCGCGAAAATGGGGCAGGACGGCCATGACCGCGGGGCGAAGATAATAGCGACTGGCTTTGCCGACCTTGGTTTCGACGTTGACATAGGCCCGCTCTTTCAGACCCCGGAAGAGGCGGCAAGACAGGCGGTTGAAAACGATGTCCACGTAGTCGGAATATCAAGCCTGGCTGCCGGTCACAAGACCCTTATCCCCGAACTGATAAAAAAACTCGATGAGATGGGAGCCAACGATATAATGGTAGTGGCGGGAGGGGTTATCCCCAAACGCGATTACGATTACCTCCGGAAAGCCGGAGTCTCGCAGATATTCGGTCCGGGAACCGTGCTGTCCGAAGCGGCTGAAGCTATACTCCTGTCACTTATACAAACCCGAACATGACGTCGCGCAGAAAGACAGAAGCGGAAACCTACCGCCGGGGCATAGCCAAGGGAGAAATACCCGTTCTGAGCAGGGCGATAACCCTCGCCGAGAGCACCCTGCCTGAGCACAAGAAGCTTGCGCGGGAAATAATCACGTGGTGTCTGCCACGGTCCGGAAAATCCATAAGAGTAGGAATTACGGGCATACCGGGAGTCGGAAAGAGCAGCTTCATAGAATCTCTGGGTCTCTATCTGGCGCACGAGCGCGGAAAAAAGATAGCGGTGCTCGCAATTGACCCCACAAGCAGCGAAACCGGAGGAAGCGTTCTCGGCGACAAGCTCAGAATGCAGGAACTTTCCCGGCACGAAAACGTCTACATAAGGCCTTCCCCGTCAGCCGGTTCCCTGGGAGGAGTTGCAAAAAAGACAAGCGATGCCGTGATTCTCTGCGAGGCGGCGGGATTCGACACGATCTTTATAGAGACGGTGGGAGTTGGACAGTCCGAAATTACCTGCCACTCAATGGTCGATTTCTTCATGCTGCTCATGATTACCGGGGCGGGAGATGACATCCAGGGAATAAAAAAGGGAATAATCGAGCGCGCTGACGCCGTATTGATAACCAAAGCGGATGGAAGAAACAAGAAAAAAGCGGAGCTTATGAAACAGGAGATGGAAGAGGCGCTGAGATTTCACAGACCGCCAGAATCCGGATGGATTCCCAAGGCTCACGCCTGCTCATCCGTCACGGGCTACGGAATAAAGGAAATCTGGCAATGCGTCACGGAGTATGAAAAACTCTGCAGAGAAAACGGATACTTTGCGGAAAAAAGAAGAAAGCAGGCGAAATACCGCCTGCACGAGGTACTGATCCAGAATCTTGAGGACAGTTTTTACGAAAACGTTTCGGTCAAAAAAACGCTCGGCGAAGTGGAGAAAAAAGTGATGGAAGGGAAAACGGATCCCTATACCGGAGCCGCGAATCTGCTAGACCTTTACTTTGAAAAACTTCGCTTGCCTTAGCCGGCACAAGAAGAATGATTATAAAATCCGTTTCACCGAAGCACATAAACCAGATCGTGGAAATCGAAAACGATTCCTTTATTACCCCGTGGCCGAAACAGATACTCGCAGATTACATTAAAAAGCCGGGGTTTTTCTGCAATATCGCTATAAACGGAAGAGACGAAGAGGTCGCAGGCTATTCAATATCCACTCTTATTTACGACGAAATTCACGTGTTTAAAATCGCCGTGTCACGCTGCCACAGAAGAAAGGGAGTAGCGATTGAACTGCTCTCTGACACGTTTAATTTTTACGAAAAAATGGGAGCCCTCTCCGTCATTCTCGAAGTAAGAACGACAAATGCCCCGGCGATCGAGCTTTATAAAAAACTCGGGTTCGAAATCATAAGAACACGCAAGAACTACTACGGCAGGGGAAGGGGAGACGCCTATGTCATGGGTCTTGCGCTTGACCGTTACTATCAGAAATTTCTCTCAGCCACGTAATCGGCAAGGTTATCGAGGGATTCTTTATAATCGCTCTTCGCTATCGCATCCAGAGATTTTTTGGCCTCGACTACAAACTCTTTTGCCCGCTGCTTGGTAATATCCACTCCCCGGTAGTGGCTTACAACTTCCGTTATTTCCGCTATTTCAGAACTATCGAGGTCATCTTCCTTATCAAGCGTTTCGATCACTTTGCGTCTTACATCTTTCGGGGAATTTTCAATGGAATAGTAAAGCGGAAGGGTCATCTTGCGTTCAGCTAGGTCTTGGCCGGTCTTTTTTCCGAATTTGTTTTCCTCGGAGCAGTAATCAAGCGCATCGTCTATAAGCTGAAACGCTATTCCTATGTTGTGGCCGTAGTGCGAAAGGGCTTTAACCGCTCCGTTCGAACTATTAGCTAAAAGCGCTCCGGTCTCGGTCGAGCATTCAATGAGCGCCGCCGTTTTGTGATCAATTACGGAAAAACAGAAATCCTCTGAAATTTCAATCATCTTTCTTTCGCTCATGATCTCGAGCACATGTCCCTCGGCAAGACGCGATGAGGCTCTGGAAATGACTCTCAGGAGTTCAAGGCTGCCGCAGCTGTATATAAGTTCAAGACCCCGCGCCAGCATAAAATCCCCTACGAGCACGGTGGGCTTGTTTCCCCAGACCATATTGGAAGAGGCGTTTCCCCTTCTGAATTCCGCCTGGTCGACCACGTCGTCGTGAAAAAGCGTGCCGGCATGGAAAAGTTCAATGCCCGCGGCGGCCGCAATCCGGTTTTTCCCATCGGTAAGCCCGCAGGCCGCACTTGAGAGAAGAACCAAAGAAGGCCTGATTCTCTTTCCTCCCCCACCAAGCAGATACCTGGCTATCTCATAAACCAGCGGAACGTCGGATTTTATGGATTCATCGATTTTCCTTTCCGTTTCCGCAAGGCTGGGGTGAATTATCTCAAGTATGTCCGAGAACTCCATCGGACGGTTAGACTATATGAACGAACCCGACAAGTCAAAGACTGGACACTGCCCCTAACCTGATGTAAGTTTCCTTTTTTAAATGAAATTTTTCGTAATACAGTCCGCAAGAGTGTAACGGTAAACCGATTTGAACCTGTTCGATATCCTACTCTTATTCATGATCTTGGTCTGTTTCGGGGCAGGACTCAGATCAGGCCTTATAAAGCAGGTTTTCTCCCTGACCGCCATAATAGGGGGAGTAGCGCTGGGCTTTTTTTTCTATGAGCCTCTGGGCACTATTCTGCTTGAAAAAAACATTATCGCCGAACCGAAAATCGCGGACATCCTGGGATTTCTGATCGTAGCATGTCTCGCATACATGCTTATACACTATCTCTCGCATTTCCTGACGGACCTGCTGGAAAAAATTAAAATGGGATGGTTTAACCACCTCCTCGGCGGGGCGCTGGGATTCATAATCGGTCTGCTGCTCTGCTACCTCCTGGTAACCGGGGTCAAGCAGTTTGTTGATGAGGATGCTCCTTTCATCAAGAATTCCGTTCTGGCTCCCAAAATTGTTACCGGATATAACATTATCAGGGAACAGGCGCCGGATAACCTTGACGAAAGCCTGGAAAAACTGCGGGAACTGCGGGAAGGAAAACGAGAGCAAGACTTTGAATGAGGTGGGATGACCTCTTGATATTTACAGCTGTCTTCTTCGCGACACCACCTAAGGACCCCGCAAGCCTGTGGACTTCTCAGGCCGAAGTGATTTCCCCCGATCATCATTAATCAATATTCCCTTAATTAACTCCACCGATTCAGTTAAACTTTTAAAGGAAGGATTTTTGTCCACGGCCGTTCTCTAGAACAACTCGCAACATGGTTTCGATAACTACTCTTGACGAATTTATTATAAGAAATCAGTATGAATTTCCCTATTCCACCGGGGAGCTCTCAAGGCTGCTTCGAGACATAGGGTTTGCGGCGAAAATAGTTCACAGGGAAGTGAACAAAGCCGGTCTTGTCGCTGAGATCCTGGGCAAAACGGGCCAGGTAAACATCCAAGGAGAAGAGGTAAGAAAGCTCGATTCCTACGCGAACGAAAGGTTTCTGACTGCACTTGAACATGGCGGTGAATGCGCTGGAGTGGCGTCTGAGGAAAACGAGGATTTCATAGCTTTTTCAGACGAGAAATCGAAGACCTCAAAATACGTCATAGCTATGGATCCTCTTGACGGGTCCTCCAATATAGACGTAAACGTGTCAGTGGGGACCATATTCTCCGTATACAGAAGAACTTCGAAGATGTTCTCCCCTTGCCTCATGGAGGATTTCCTGCAGCCGGGCAAGGCCCAGACGGCCGCAGGATACATAATATACGGTTCTTCAACCATGCTCGTATACACTACCGGCCACGGAGTAAACGGGTTTACGCTTGATCCGTCAATAGGAGAATTCTGCCTCTCCCATCCAAACATAAAGATTCCTAGCCACGGCAATATCTTCTCGGTTAACTACTACAATTATTCCAAATTTCCCAAGAGGGTAAAGGAGTATCTCGACTACTGCAGGGACGGAGAAAACAGCTCCAATCTCTCGCTCAGGTACGTCGGATCCATGGTCGCCGATATTCACAGAAACCTCCTCAAGGGAGGAATATTCATTTATCCGAAGACCACAGATTCTCCGAACGGAAAACTCAGGCTTCTCTACGAGTGCAATCCGATGGCCTTCATCGTGGAACAGGCAGGAGGAGCCTCGTCAAGCGGAACGGAAAGAACGCTTGACATTCAGCCTACGGAACTTCACCAGAGAGCCCCCATATATATCGGTTCCTACAACATGGTAAGCAAGTTTCTCAACTTCTTAAAAGACACCAAAGAACCTGAGGAGGAGTGAAAATGGGTGAAAAAATAAGCTTCGGGCTTACCGCACCCCTTCCGGGCAAGCCGGTTACGGAACTTGTGGATTTCGCCGTCAACTGCGAGGCAGCCGGCTTCGACGCCGTATGGTTTCCTGACCACATACTGTTTATGGCGAAAAAACTGACTCCGGAAGTGTGGTCAGTAATCACGGCCGCGGCAGTAAAAACGGACAGAATCCGGCTCGGAGCCATAGGGGATCCTCACAGATCACATCCCGCAATGTTCGCTCACAGACTCGCGACCATAGACAACCTCTCAGGGGGGAGAGCGTTCAGCTGTCTTGGATATGGGGAAAAAATGAATCTTGACTACTACGGTATAAGCTGGAACAAGCCTCTTGCGCGTCTGCGGGAATCCGTACCGCTTATGAGACAGTTATGGGCGGGGGAAACGGTGACTTTTCAGGGAGAATTCTACTCTCTTAGTGAAGCCGAGGTAAGGATAAGCCCGGTTAACGGAGAAGTTCCGGTATACATAGCCGCAACCGGACCGAAAGCTCTAGGGGTCGCCGGCGCGCTTGGAAACGGCTGGGTGACAAACGCAATGCCCACATGGGTTTTTTCGAGCAAGCTCGGCGAAGTAGAGAAAGCCATGAGCAAGAATCCCGTTGCCCCGGAGAACTTTGAAAAGTGCATATACATTTTCGTGTCCATCGCCAGAGACAGGGACGCGGCCTACGAGACCTTGGACAGAATAAAGCACGCAATAATCTGGCCGGACGTCATAGAGGAAGCCGGGTATGACCTAAAAATAGATCCCAAGTACAAGGGGCTTTCCTACACAAGCATAATGCCCAACGACCAGGACATGCTAACCAGATTCCGGCAGATGGGAGAAACATACTATACCCGGGAGATATTGTCTGATTTCGTAATTTACGGAACGGCCGGCGACGCAATAAAAAGGTTCGAGGAATACATAGAAGCCGGAGTCACTCACTTCATAATCAGGGATTTCAGCCCCGATCTTGAGTACTCATTCGACACGCTCGCAGGGGAAGTAATAGGTCACTTCAAGTAAGCCCGGGCGCTCAGGCAATCGTGATTTCTTTCTCCAGATAGATATTCTGAATGCTTTTCAGAAGCGCAACGCCTTCCTTCATTGGTTTCTGGAAAGACTTTCTCCCGCTTATGAGCCCCATCCCTCCGGCCCTTTTGTTTATAATGGCAGTTCTCACCGCGTCTCCAAGATCGTCCGAGCCTGAGGCACCCCCAGAATTTATAAGCCCTATCCTTCCCATATAGCAGTTGGCAAGCTGGTAGCGGGTAAGGTCTATGGGGTGATCGGAAGTCAGTTTCGAATAAACGCGCTCGTGGGTCTTTCCGAAGGAGAGGGCCGTGAAACCGCCGTTGTTTTCCGGAAGCTTCTGCTTGACTATATCGGCTCCTACACTTACCGAGAGATGGTTCGCCTGCCCCGTGAGATCAGCGGACACATGATAATCAGCCTCATCCTGCTTGAAAGCCGGGTTCCTCAGATAAGCCCAGAGTATGGTCGCGAGTCCCAGGGAATGGGCGTGGCTGAAAACCTCGGATATTTCCTCGATCTGGCGGGAACTTTCCTCGGAGCCGAAATATATCGTCGCCCCGACTGCCACTGCTCCCATCTGAAAAGCCTGGTCTACGTTCCCGAAAAGAATCTGATCGAAAGTATTAGGATAGCTTAACAGCTCATTGTGGTTGATTTTTGCTATGAAAGGGATTTTGTGCGCGTATTTTCTTGAAACCGAACCCAGCGCTCCCACGGTCGAGGCCACGGCGTTACACCCTCCCTCAATGGCAAGCTTAACTATGTTCTCAGGATCGAAATAGAGCGGATTCACCGCAAAAGAGGCTCCAGCCGAATGCTCAATCCCTTGGTCGACCGGCAGGATGGATACGTATCCCGTCCCCCCGAGACGACCGTGGTTAAGGATGGTCTGCAGGTTTCTTATCACCGCGGGCGAGCGGTCGTTCTGGACGAAGACCTCGTCTACGTAATCCGGGCTTGGAAGATAAAGGCTTTTTTTGCTTATAGTCGCACACTTGTGGCCGAGCAGGTATTCCGAATCCTCTCCCAACAACGCCTGTACCTTATCAATTCCCTTAAGTTCCTTTATAGCCATGAGTTCACCCCTGAAAAATTTCAGATTCTACGGAAATAGATACCTGATCAGACCTTAGCTGTCACTGAGAATTGATATTCCCGGGAGGTCGGATCCTCCGAGGAACTCGAAACAGGCACCGCCCCCGGTCGAAACGTGGGTTGCTTCAGAAAACTTGACCCCGGACTTTTTAAGCGCTGCCACGCTGTCCCCTCCTCCGAGAACCGTGATGGCTCCCCTCCACGTGGCAAGTGCGAACGATCTGGCGATAGCGCTTGTGCCGTTTGAGAAATCGTCCAACTCGAAAAATCCCATGGGACCGTTCCAGAAGACTGTACCCTCTCCCTTTATATGAGAGGTGAATTTCTCCACCGTCTTCGGTCCTATGTCAAAAGCCGTCATGTCATCGAGAATCTCTGAACTCGTAACCGCAAGTGTTTTCTTGCCCCCGGCAGCCTCGGCCATCACGTGGTCAACGGGCAGAAGAATCTTCTCCTTGTAGGTGTTAAGAGCGTCCCGGGCCCAGTAAAGCATCTCGTTTTCCACAGAACATTTCCCGACACTCATCCCGCATGCCGCCAAGAAAGTATAGGCCACCCCGCCGCCTATAAGAACTTTGTCCGCCTTCTTGATTATGTTCTTGAGAGCTCCTATTTTGTCCTTTATCTTCATTCCCCCGACAATGACCACATAGGGTTTCTTGGGTCTTCTTATCAGACGACTGAGAAACTTCATTTCGTTTCCCACCATGAGGCCCGCGAGTTTTTTATCGAAGTGAGCAGTCATTCCATAAGTGGAAGCGTGGGCCCTGTGCGAGGTGCCAAAAGCCTCGTTCACGTAGATATCGGCTAAAGATGCGAGTTTTTTCGAGAAATCCGCATCATTTTCCTGTTCCTCGTTGTGGTACCTTAGGTTTTCAAGGAGCATTACCTCGCCGTTTTTGAGTCTTTTTGAGGTGTTCTCGACTTTCCTGCCTACAACAGCACCCGGGAAATGAATCTTGGTTCCCAGAAACTCGTTGAGCCTGGCAGCCACAGGAGCCATGGAAAGATGCTCTATCCTGCGTCCCTTAGGTCTTCCCATATGGGAAGCGAGTATTACCCTAGCCCCGCATCTTGTAAGGTAATCAATTGTGGGAATAGTACGCCTTATTCTGTAATCTTCAGTTATTTCCCCGCCGTTTACGGGAACGTTGAAATCAACCCTTACGAAGACTCTTTTCCCTTCGTACTGCGAGCCCGGGAGATCAGTTACAAGAAGCTTTTTTTTCAAAGCTCTCTCCCGACAAGTTCTATAAGATCAACTACCCTGGAAGTGTATCCGTACTCGTTGTCATACCAGGCGACGACCTTGACCAGGCTATCCTCCACCACCGAAGTCAGCATGGAGTCAAAAGAGCAGGAATGAGTATCTCCCACAAGATCGGAAGAAACGATCTCGTCCTCGACATAAGCGAGGTAGCCACCGAGATTTCCCTCTGCCGCTTCCTTGAATTTAGCGTTTACTTCTTCCGTAGAAGTCCCTTTTTCCACTTCGCAGGTGAAATCCACAAGCGATACGTTGGGTGTAGGAACTCTTACCGCGACCGCAGAGAGTTTCCCCTTGAGTTCTGGAAAGACGATCTGTATGGCATTTGCCGCCCCCGTGCTGGTGGGGATAATGGAAAGTGCGGCCGCTCTTGCCCTTCGTTTATCCTTGTGGGGAGTGTCAAGTATTCTCTGATCGTTCGTGTAGGAATGTATCGTGGTCATCTCTCCCCGCCTGATCGCGAAATTCTCGTGAAGAACCTTGACCAGCATGCCAAAGCAGTTGGTCGTACAGGACGCATTTGAAATCACGTCGTGGCTTCCTGGCTCGTAGTCATGATCGTTTATGCCCATTACCGTGGTGAAATCCACCTTGCCGCTTGCGGGCGCGGTAATTATGACCTTCTTAACGGTATCGCCCATATGCGCCGCCGCGGCCTCGCGGGTTCTGAAAATGCCGCTTGCTTCCGCCACAACCTGCGCCCCCGTGTCGGCCCAGGGAATATTTGCAGGGTTTCTCTCAGAAAACACCTTTATGAATTTTCCATCTACGGTTATTCCCCCGCCGTCGTATTCGACATCTCCCGGGTAACGACCAAACACCGAATCATACTTGAAAAGATGAGCTAGGGTCTCGGTGTCTGTAATATCGTTTATGCCCACGAACTCAAGGTCTTCTCTGTCAAGACCGATTCTGAGTACGTGTCTTCCTATTCTTCCAAACCCGTTTATTCCAACCCTGATGGACATCGCAAAACCTCCGAAACTTGACTTTGAACTTCGCAAAAACTATACACTTGCCCGCTGTTAGTCAATAGAAAAATCGATTTGAGAAGAAACACGGTATTTCGTCGCTGCGACGGAACCACCCTAACGGCCGCACTAATATCAGGCATAACGGTTCCTGATCAACCTTTTCCCACCCGATTTCCAGTTGCTAAGCCTCTGGAAACTCTTCCTGTAATTGTACCGGGTAATCAGTCATTAACTAACCTGCAGGGAGTCTCTTCCTCCCGGTCCCAATGTTCTCAGATGGGTGAAATATCGAAACCGCTTGGCAACATCGTCAAGAACCAGATAAAGACAGGGTACGAGGTAAAGTATGACGAAGGTCGAAAAAACAAGTCCGAATCCCAGGGAAGCCGCCATCGGAGCGAGAATGCCTGCCTGGCCCTTGTAGGCGAACATCAGGGAGAAAAGCCCCGAGAAAGTCGTAAGCGTGGTGAGAACAATCGGGCGGAAACGATACCTGGCGGAAAATACTACCGCTACTACCTTGCTCGGCATCTTTTTCGCCCTCCGGTTGATAAAATTCAGCAGCAGCAAACTGTCGTTCACCACTATTCCCAGAAGCGCAACCATTCCTATTATGGCGGGAAGCGTCATGGGTTCGCCGCGCAGCAGAATCGCTATGATTACTCCCGTAACACAAAAAGGCAGCACACTCATTATTATAAAGGGCTGAAAGACGGAGCGCAGTATGCTTGCGAGAATGAGATAAATAAGAAGTAAAGCCAAAAGCGACGCCTTTTTTATGTCGCTTATAGCCTGAGTATATTGCTCCTCCTCCCCCGCGAACCGAAACGAGTAGCCCGGGTAGCTCTCTAGAAGACTGCCGAGGTGACGCGAAAGATTTGCGTTTACCTCTCTTGAAGTGGTCGTGTGAGTATCGACTTCGGCTGTTACGGTGACTGTTCTTCGAAGTTTCTCCCTTCTTATCTCAAGCGGTGTCTTGGAGTCTGTTATCTCCGCCACAGTGCCGATAGGAACCCGCTCCCCGAGAGGAGTCGGGATCTGGTGCGATTTCACCGAGAAAACACTGGAATCCCCCCTTCCGTATCGCAGATTTATCTCGGCCTCTTCCTCGCCCACTCTGGTCTTCGCAACGGTGAGACCGTCTCCAAGAGCCTTGATTTCCCGCGACACACTCCACTTGTCAATACCGAACACCCCGGCTTTTCTTTCGTCTATCTCAACTCTCGCCTCGGGCTTTCCGTAAACAAGATTACTAGTCGCAGCACTCACCCCCGGCTGACTACTCAAAAACTCCCGGACCCGTGAAGCTATTTCCATCAGCACCGGTATGTCATCTCCGATTATTTTGACGTCCACCGCTTTCCCGGTAGGAGGACCCGTCGTCTTGAGGAAATCAACCTGTTTAGCTCCCGTAACCGTTTCCCTTGCTCTGTTTTCCGCAATCTCAGAGAGTTCGACCGCGTTTTCTTTCCTGGCAGAGTAATCCTCGTATTCAACCAGAACCGTGGCCAGGTGGTCTCCCGTGGAAAACAGAGTGTCAGGATCAGACATATCGATGCCAACCATGGATAAAGTGTTCCTCAGAACATGAGGGGGAACACTGTGACGCACCGCTTCCTCCACCTGGGCTACGGAAGCAGCTGTATTCTCCAGGCTGGATGAGGGGGGATTCTCAACCCTCACCATTACCTCCTCGATATCATGAAGGTAGAACATCACGTTGGGAATTCGGACAAAGATAAAGACCGAAACGGCAAAAATAACCGTGAAACATCCTATTACCGCATAGCGGTTTCTAAGCGCAAACAGAAGTCCCCGCAAATACAGGCCTCTTACGCGCAGAAGCGCCGCGTTTCCGCCAGGAGGTCTCGTTCTGCCGTTGGCCGGAAGCCATCTGGCGCAGTGAGATGGCATGATCACCAGGGCTTCGAAAAGGGAGAAGCAAAGAGCGAAGATCGCAACCTTGGGAATTATGGAAAGGAACTGCCCGATCAGCCCCGTGGCAAGAAGAAGGGGAGTAAACGCGGCGATATTGGTCAGCACAGTTGCAACCACTGGCCAAGCAACCTCTTTTGTCCCTACTACCGCCGCCCTCAGCGGTTCCATTCCCCTTGATATATACCTCTGGACGTTCTCAACAACGATTATGGCGTCATCCACCACTAGGCCCAACATCATTATAAGACCGAACATGGAAAGGACATTCAGCGTTGTGCCGGTCATCTTCATTAATATCGCGGCACCCAGAAAAGAAACAGGAATCCCCAGGGCGGCTATGAAGGCCGCCTTGCGATCAAGAAAAAGAGTGAGAAGGATTATTACCAGAACAAACCCCAGACCCCCACTTTTAAGCATGGTCCGAAGGCGATTTTTCACCCAGTGTGACCTGTCAAACGCCAGGGTTACTTCTACATTTTCTGAAAGTTCGCTTTTGTATTTCTCAGTGAGCTCCCTTATTCGGTCGACGGTATCGAGGATATCAATGTTTTTCTGCTTCTCCACCCAGAAAGTAATCGCAGGACGACCATTTATCCTCGATCTCAGGTCCTCTCGCTTTTCCCCGAGAGCGACCGTCGCCACGTCGCGGAGCAAGACATGCTTACCCTCGACGTTCCTAGCAACCGGAATATCGAGAAGATCTTCGGGAGATCTTATCTTTCCCTCGGTTCTAAGCAGAAAATCAGCACTGTCCCGAGTAAAATTCGCCCCGGGAATATCCAGATTCCTTGCGTTGATGGCATCTGAGACCTCCTTAATCCCAAGTCCGAACTGCATCATCTTCGGGTAATCCAGATACACCCATATCGCTGGGTCAGGCAATCCGATGGAAGTCACGTTGTCAATGCCGTCTAAAAGCGCAAGTTCATCCCGCAGTCTTCTGGCGCTACCATAGAGAACATCTCTCGGCATATCCCCTGAGACCGAAACGCTCACCAGCGGAAAACTCGCCTTTTGCTCTTCTGTTACGGGTTCTTCGGCGTCCTCGGGAAGATCGTCTACTATCAGGTTGATCTTGGAATCGATCTCCCAGGCTATCCTTCTGGTGTCTTCACCTGGGTAAACCTCAGCCGTAACCCGCGAGAAGCCTTCGGAAGAAACGGATTTTACGATCTTGACGCCAGAGACGTTCTTTATCTGCTGCTCAATGGGGACGCTTACAAGATTCTCAACGTCTTCGGCGGAAGAACCCGGAAAAGACGTGGTTACCGTCACCATCTCAAGTTTTACGGAAGGGAACAGCTCAAGAGGAAGAGAGAATGCAAACAGAAGCCCTATAAATATTATGGCTCCCATCAACAGGTTTACGAAAAAGGAATTCCTTACTGAAAAATCGGCGACGTGCATAGGAAATCAGTCGATAATGCTTAATGTGCGCTCGATTGTAACCCCGGAACCCGCGGGAAACCGATCAAACCGTATGCTTTTTCGGTACCGGCAAGTTCCCCCCTGCGGATTCTAAACTGTATCCTGCCCAGCTAAGCAGAGTTCCACCCGGTCTCCAGTCAGCCACGGCCTCAAAACGCCTTGGGTAATTGTACCGGATAATGTAAGGCTGCCTAATTCCCTGAAGAAACACCGGAATTTCCAAAAGAAGGTGTCAGCAACGTAAAGTTTCTCCTTCTGTCTTTCGTACAATGCCCGAATTGCCGAGTACGGATTGAGTTTTCCCGATTCCCGTAGTATCGTTTCACCGTCATGAAAAAACTTAACGTATGTATTCTAGGAGCAAGCGGCTACACAGGAGCAGAGCTCATAAGGCTGCTCCATGGACATCCCCAGGCGAGTATTTCGCATTTAACCGCGTCGAAGCATGCAGGTCGTGCCCTGGCCGAGGTCTTTCCGCACCTTGGAGAAATAGCCGATCTCGAACTCAGCAGTTCGGACCCCTCGCTCATTCCGGACGATACCGACGTGGTGTTCGCCGCACTTCCGCACGGAGCATCGGCCAAGCTCATAGAACAAATTTACGAAAGGGACGTAAGGATAATTGATCTCGGGGCAGATTTCCGTCTTATGGAAGGCACCTACAGGGACTGGTATGGGGACCATCCGTGCGCCCATCTTCTCGAAAACGCCGTTTACGGAATCCCTGAACTGAGTGCAGCGCGGATATCGGAGGCAAAACTGGTGGCAAACCCGGGATGTTACCCTACCTCCTCGATTCTTCCGCTTGCTCCGCTTCTTGAGAATGGCTTGGTCGAGACAGAAAGGATCATTATCGACTCGAAATCCGGTGCTTCGGGAGCCGGGAGGAACCCCTCGCTTGATCTTCATTTCTGCGAAGTCTCAGAAGGGATGAAAGCCTACAAAGTCGGCGAACATCGTCATGCTCCTGAAATAGAGCAGGGACTCTCGGATTTTCTCGGCGACAAAGTGGAAGTAGTTTTCACGCCACACCTGATACCGATAAGCAGGGGAATACTCTCAACAATATACGTAAATCTCTCGGACAGCCACGAAACCCGGGAGCTTCTGGACGTCTTGGGAGAATTCTACAGGAACTCGCCTTTCGTGAGAATCCTTCCCGAGGGAACATTCCCGAACACATCCAGTGTCAGGGGTTCGAATTTCTGCGACATAGGCGCAAGGGCAAACCCCGAGGGGAAAACCGCGATAATTGTCTGCGCTATAGACAACTTGGTTAAGGGAGCTTCCGGCCAGGCGATACAGAACATGAATATTATGCTTGACCTTCCCGAGAGTCTCGGCCTTGAATCCGTCCCGCTTTATCCCTAATTCAGGCGACACTCACATGTTGCCCGCCGATATATAGGACTCGGGAAGCGGTTCTCAAATATCCCGTCAGAAATCCCGAAGCATTTTTATCCTCTCCACTATGGCAGGAAGAAGTTCGATCACCCTGTCGATTTCCTCCGAACGGGTAAAGCGGCCGAAACTGAACCTGACTGAGCAAAGCGCTTCTTGTTCTTTGAGTCCCATGGCAATCAATACGTGGGAAGGATCAACGTTTCCCTCGGAGCAGGCGGAACCAGTTGAGACCGCCACACCGGCGGTATCGAGATTCATTACCACCGAGTCACCCGGAGTGCCCGGAAAACCAACGTTAAGGGTATTGAAGACTCTTGCGTCGGGATGTCCGTTGAGATAAACATCCTCTATTCTCCGGGAAAGCTCCTCGAAAAGACGGTCGCGCAGTTTCCCCAGTCTTTCGTTTTCTGTTTCAAGCTCCGCATGGAGAAGCTCGCACGCGTAACCGAATCCGCAGACGGCCGCCACGTTCTCCGTTCCCGATCTCTTTCCCCTCTCCTGCCCCCCACCGTGCACGAAAGGCTCAAGGCCGATTCCTTTTCTTACGTAAAGAGCCCCCGCCCCCTTGGGACCGCAAATCTTGTGTGAGGAGAAAGACGCCATATCCACCGGCAGACCCCTAAGATCAAATTCCATCTTCCCCAGAGTCTGAACCGCGTCGGTATGGAAAACCACTCCTCTCTCTCGAACAACTTCTCCTATTTCGTGAATCGGGTTTATAACCCCGGTCTCGTTATTCACGTACATGCAGGAAACAAGAATCGTGCGCTCGGTAATCGCTTCCCGGAACTGCTCGGGGGAAACCAGTCCGAAGGAATCCACCGGAAGATAAGTGACCTCGAAACCAGCGCGCTCAAGAAACCTGAACGTCTCAAGACACGAGGCATGCTCGACCGCTGTTGTAACCAGGTGGTTTCCCCTGTCAGAAAGGGCGTAGGCCAAGCCCTTTATGGCGAAATTATTACTTTCACTACCCCCGGAAGTAAAAACTATCTCTCCCGGCCTTGCTCCGAGACAACCCGACACTCTTTCCCGAGCGCAATCAACCGCCGCGCGCGCTACGCTTCCGGGAGAGTGAATGCTGGAAGGGTTCCCGTAATCTCCGGTGAGATAGGGAGTCATCTCTTCCAAAACGCGCGGGTCAAGGGGCGTGGTGGCGTTGTAGTCAAGATATATGGAATGTATGGGGTCTGACAGCATTTTTTCACCGTCACTTAAACAGCGTATCCGATACCGAATAATAACCGATCAACGGAGCAAATCACGGCGGCGTATGGCACCGAGAACAAACTGAGTCAAGTTATTTCAGGGGGTTAACTTCCCGGGGGAATCGAATGCAGTTCCAAGCAGGCTTCAGAGCAAGTCGGGCTTGTCGGTAATCACCCCGTCAAGGCCGATTTCGGCTAGTTTCTCGCCTCGCTTCGGGTCGTTAACTGTCCAGCAGCACACAAAAAGACCGTTTTCCCGCGCTTTCGAGACAAGCCGGCGCGTCATGAAGCGGTGATTCGCAGCAACTACCCGGCAGCCGAGCGACAGAGCCTTTTTCACACATCCGAGGCCGAAAACCGTAATAAGTCCCGTGGGGATGGTAGGGTCAAGCGCCCCTACCGCTCGAATACAGTCCCCGCGGAAAGAAACCACCGCAATCTCTTCGGTGAGACCATGTTTTTTTATAAGCGAAACCGTTTTCTCCTCGGTGCCCTTCTCCTTAAGCTCAATTACGAGTCCGCAACGCCCCCCGAAATTCTCAAACACCTCCTCAAGAGTCGGAATCCTCTCACCACAGCCGGCGTCAAGAGATTTAAGCTCGTCAAGCGTTTTCCCAGAGACGGCTCCCTTACCGTCCGTGGTCCTGTCAACTTTACTGTCGTGAATGACGACCAGGCGACCGTCACGACTTTTTCTCACGTCGAATTCTATCGCGCTCGATCCCATGTCCAGAGCTTTGCGGAAAGATCGAAGCGTATTCTCAGGCTCGTAGTGACTCGCGCCCCGGTGAGAAATAAGAAGGAAATCTTTTTCGAAAAAACCTTTCATTAAATTCGCAGAGACTATCTGAACAGATCATGAGCCGGATCTCTGATCAGTTCACCCGATCCCCCCTCTGCCCGAATGTAATCGACCCCGCGCACTATCACCACAGGGGTCGCTGAGGTTTTCTCCATCAGCATTCCGGCAGCACACGCCACTTGGTCAGCAGTCGCCATCTCGGTCGCGGTAAGCGTAAACCCCTTGGCGTCGGTTTCTCCCCTGCGGTCAGAAAGCGCCCTCATGCCGCTACAGCCAATCGCAATGTCTGTGAGCCCTTCCCGCCAGGGACGTCCGACGGTGTCGGTTATTATAACGGCAAGATCCCTGCCAGTTTCTCCTTTTATATGTTCCCTTATAACCCGGGCGGAGCGGTCAGAATCAAGCGGAAGAAGCGTGACATCCTCGCCCCCGGAAACGTTTGAAGCATCAACGCCGGCGTTTGCCAGCACAAGCCCTCCGGCTGTCTCAACTATAAGCCTTCCCTTCCCGCTTTCTCTCTCGTCCATTCTCACGATTCTCCTGGTTTCCCCCAGAATCACCTCCACCAGCCTCGGATCCTTTGAAACTTCCTCGGCAACCGTAACCGCAAAACCCGAAGGCTCCACCCGGGAAAGATTAACGACCCTTCCTTCGGCCTTTGAAACCACCTTCTGCGCGATCACGACTATATCCTCGTCGAGAAACGAAAATCCTTCCCCGGCGGCAGCACGTAGGATCATCTCCCCGAGATTATCTCCCTTTTTCACTTCCGGAATTCCCCCGAGGGAAACAAGCTTTATCTCTCCTGTCTTGCTCATCTAAAATCTTTCCTTGTGCTGCGGCGGCTTTTGTATATCCCGGCAGAACTATCTAGTATATATTACCGATATTGCGGGGAAGAAGAATGGAAAAATTTTACATGGAAAGAGAGGAGGACATCGAACTGGAAAAGCAGTTTGATGTGTCGGAAGTTGCAAGAGAATCAGGCCTTATGATCCGCATGTTCGTAACCTCCTTGCTTAAAAAGGAAATGATGGAGCCTGACTCTGAGGCCACGGCCCGCGGCGAAGATGAAAACACGAGGCTAAAAGAGATACTTTCTCCGCTCGTTTCGTCAATAAGAACGACCAGAAAAGCGAAAAGGACGAATCTGATCAATTTCACCGCTTCGGTTACCAAAGGCGGAAAAGGTCAGGAATTTCAGGTCATCTCTTACCTAGGGCCGGTAACGAAAGACTCCGAGGAACCCTGCTTAACCCTTCTTCTGCCGGAAGACCTGCCGGAAGAGACACCTTAGCCGTAAAATCATGTATTATTAGCTTTATAATGGGGTGTACAGAGGAAATTTCCGGCGAAATCTACTTTGACAACAACGCAACCACAAGGCCCCTCCCCGAAGTGACGGAGGCCATGTGCGAAGCCATGGGGGAGCAGTTCGGCAACCCTTCAAGCGCCCACTCGGCAGGCAAGAGAGCAAGGCACCACATGGAACTCGCGCGCGAACGCACCTCCAATCTCGTGGGATGTTCCCCGGAAGACCTTATATTCACAAGTTCCGGAACCGAATCAAACAACATGGTTTTTTATTCCTGCACGAGGAAGAAGGAAAACCCCCGAATTGTCACAACCGGGATTGAGCATTCCTCAATAATGAAGATGTGCAGTTTTCTCGAACTAAACGATGTCCATGTCGAAATGCTCGAGGTGGACAGACAAGGAATTCTTGACATCCAGAGACTCGAAGATGCGCTTTCCGAGAAAACCGACCTCGTTTCCGTGCAATGGGTCAACAATGAGACCGGGGTGATGCAGGACATGGCAAGTATTTCCAAGCTCTGCAGGGAAAAAGGGGTTCTTTTCCACACCGACGCCGCCCAAGCGGTAGGAAAACTCGCGGTAGACCTAGAGGAGCTTCAAGTGGATTTTCTCTCCTTCACGGCTCACAAAATCAACGGTCCCCAAGGCGCCGCGGCTCTCTATGCAAAAGACAGATTGTTTGTGAATCCTGTTCTTTTCGGAGGATTCCAAGAAGAAGGGTTTCGTCCAGGAACCGAGAATCTTCCCGGAATAGCAGGACTTGGAGCCGCCTGCGATATAAGACTCACAAGCTTTGAGGAAGTCGTAGGGAAAATGGAAGATCTTCGTAATCGGTTCGAGAAAACAATAATTGAATCCATACCGCATACCTCAATTAACGGGGGCGGAGCAAAAAGAGTATGCAATACCACCAATATTCATTTTGGCGGGATTGACGGAAGAGAGCTCGTTTCTCTGCTCGATGAGTCGGGAATAAGGTGTTCGCAAAGCTCCGCCTGCACAAATTTCGAGGTTGCGCCGTCCTACGTGCTGGTTGCCATGGGACTCGGGGAACAGCATGCATACTCAAGCATACGATTCAGTTTCTGTCCGGAAAACAGTTTCGATGAGGTAGAAACCGCGGTGGAAATTATTAGGCAAAAATGCGAATTTCTCAGGAACCGCTCCTGCTGAGCCCGGACATCCTCGGAAGGGAAAGAGCGAACAGGAACCCCATGATTATTATGGCCCCCATAACAAGGGTTACCAAAACGGGGTTCTTTACTGAGAAATCAGCAATATGCATGGGGAATCAATCGACAACCCTTACCATTTGACCAGGAAGCAGACCGAAGTTCCCCTCGGTTATGATTCTGGAATCCGGGGGGAGCGGATCAAAAGCTATGTAGGCGGAGTTATCGTCAATCCAGTTGGGTTTCACCTTAACCTTCGAAACTTCTCCGTCTTTCTCGACCAGCACGAAAGAAAAAGCTCCCTTACTGTCGGACAAGATAGCCCTTTTGGGGATTTTGACGACACTATCAAATTTCTGCACCGGTATTTTTACGGAAACTATTTCTCCGGGCCACCATTTTACCGAGGGGTCTGATATGGCAATCTCAATATCGTAGGTGCCCGAGAAATCAGCAGAACCTGGACTCACGCCACCAACTTCGCCCTCGACGGTTTCAACGGTTCCATCTCTTGCGAGGTACACCTCCAGAACATCTCCACGTTTGACGCTCCTGGCAACCGACACGTCTACACCAGCTATTACTTTTCTGCCGCTCAGATTAACAACCTTAGCTACCACGTCCCCGTTTCTTGTTTCCTGTCCGATGTCGGGAACGATTTCAACAACCTGACCCTGGATAGGGGAACGAATTTTGAGGTTTTCATAATTCCACTTGGCCCTGTTGTAAGAAGCTTCAAGCGCTTTTACACTGGCCGAAGCGGCTTCAAGCAGGTTTCGCGACGCTTCGGTCTCATCCTCAGATACTATCCCCTTCTCAAAAAGAGCCGAGTTTCTTCGGTATATCCTGTCGGCCTCGGCAAGCTTTCCTCTGGCGGACTCAAGATTGTACTTTGCTTCGTCAAGCTGGGTTTCCACGCGGTAATCGTAAAGCTCGAGGATGATTCCGTCCTTTTCGATTTTCTGGCCCCGGCCGGAATCTATCTGCTTTACCCATCCCGAAACCGTCGCGCGGACCAGGACGGTCTGCTTGCCGCGAACCCTTCCGAGAACCTCGGTGTAAATTGAACCCGAAGACGCAACAGGCACCATTACTTTTATGGGCCTTTGGGTGATCTCTTCAGAGTGATGGCGCACACTTGATTCCCTTTCATGAAGAAATTTCGCGTACAGCAAAACAAGAACGAGAAGGAAACCCAAGAATATTAAAAACAGGACTAACCAGTCCTTCTTTTTCTTTTCCCTGAACCAAGATCTCATTTAGCCTTCCACCCAAAAATTCAATAAAAAAGGATACTTATACATTATCAAGAATCCAGCGACTTGTGTAGTTAGCAAATTAAAATAACCAGTTTCTGAACAACTCTTCTCTCATTATGTGAGACTGTAACTTCACAATCCCATGTAGTGTGCTAGTAGCACAACGGATAATAATGATTGACTTTTAGCCAAAATACTCCGATAATTTAATAAGGAAATCTTAAGGAGGATGTTAATGAACGGAAAACCATTAACAAAATCCCAGCTTTCAAGCAGCCTAGCAGAGAAGGCGGGAATAACAAAGGCCACAGCCAAAACCGTTATTGACTCTATAGCGTCAATTGCGTGTGAAGAAGTAAAAGCAAAAGGAGAGTTCACAATTCCTGGAGTCGGTAAACTGGTCATTAGCAATCGCAGTGCCAGAATGGGAAGAAACCCTGCTACCGGTGAAGTAATCAGCATACCAGCAAGAAAAGTCCTGAAGTTTCGCGTGGCAAAAGCCTGCAAGGACTCTGTGCTGGGTTAAAAACACCTCCTCGATTTCACTCAACCGATACCGCCTTTCAGCGACCAGTTGAGAATTTCGACGGGATGTACGATCTTGGTCTTGGAATCCGAGTTGAGCAGTCCCTTGCGGATCTGTATCATGCACCCAGGATTCCCGACGGCTAGGTAATCAGCGCCGGTTTTTTCTACTTCACGTATTTTCCTCGAGAGAAGCTTGGCGGACATCTCGGGTTGTACGATATTATATATACCAGCACTCCCGCAACAGTGATCCGACTGCAGCATTTCGGTGAACTTAAGTCCCGGGACACTTCTCAGAAGTTCTCTTGGAGCCGACCGTATCCCCTGGCCGTGGACAATATGGCACGCATCCTGATAAGTAACCCTTATATCAAGCGGATGCAGTGGCGTCCCTATTCCAGTATCCGAAAGAAATTCCATGACATCCACGGTTTTCGCTGAAAGCTGCGCCGCAGCTTCGGAGTAAACCGGGTCACCGCGCAGAATCTCGACGTATTCCTTCATGGTCGAACCGCATCCGGCGGAATTAACGACCACGGCGTCTACCTCCAATACAGTGAAAAGATCCACGAGTCGTCTCGCAAACATCCTTCCCTCCTCAAGTCTTCCGGAGTGAACAGAAAGGGCCCCGCAGCACCCTTGGTTCCGCGGAATAAAAACTTCGCAACCCGTTGCGCAAAGCACTTCGACTGTGGCCCTGTTTATCTCTGGGAAGAAAACCCCCTGAACGCAACCGTTCAGAAGAGCGACTTTCTTTTTTCTCTCTCCAAGCGCGGGGTAAAAGGCGGAAAGAGTTTCCCCGAGAGCAGAGCTGACTTCGGGGAGCATATGAAACATGGAGGAAGCCGATGGACTTAGCCTGTTTAGAAGGGCAGGCGGAAAAATTTTCTTAAGACCGAGAGCTTTTACCAGATAAACAAACGGCAGAAGAAGCCTCAGCCTCCTCGGATAGGGGAAAATTCTGAAGATAAAAGCCCTGAGGATTTTCTCTCCAAGCCCCCTCTTGAATCTTCTTTCAATCTGTCCCCTCGACATCTCTATCAGGCTTCCATACTTGACTCCCGAGGGACATGCAGTTTCACAGGCAAGGCATCCAAGGCACAGATCAAGGTGTTTTACAAGCGAGGTTCCCATTGGGATTCTTCCCTCCGCCGCAGCTTTTATCAGATGGATCCTACCTCTCGGAGAATCAAGCTCGTTTCCGGTTTCAAGGTATGTAGGGCAAGATGAAAGACAGAACCCGCAGTGAACGCAGTCCTGTATTATCTTCCCGCTCGGGCGGTCTGTATCGTCAAAAGCCGTCTCAAGCGACATTACGTCCCTCCACTCCCAAAGAAATCGAAAAATCCAAAGTCTCGTCACTTCCGCGACGAAACGCATCCTTGAGTTCCGCTTCGGCGCTGAAGGATTTTTTCTCAAGTTTTCTGCCGGATATATCAAGACGAAGAGAGTCTTGTGAAAAAGGATTGGGGGAAATCGTATAGTTAAGCCCGTCTTCTGATAACAGTGTTATTTCCGCCGTTTCGCCTAGGTAATTGATCGGAACATCCCGAATAGTGGCTGATCTTGATCCGTGGCAAAGAGTAAGCGATATCACGTCGCCCACCTGAAGAAGTCTAAGATTAGTCCGCATATCAGAGGGGAGATATCCGTTCAGGCTTCCTTCTCCTATGCTTATCCCAAGGCTTTGGCGTAGAAATTCCCTGATTTTCTCTCTAAGCGAGACGGCCGATTCGTTGCCCGGATCTCTGGATATGTTTCTGTCGTTAAATTCAGAAAAGTGAAGCGCTATAAGAGCGCTGGCGTATGGATACTTGCCGAGATGTCTTTCGAAACACTCGGACCAGATCTCAAACTGGCTCTCGGAGCGCATTTCCATGAAGTTTCTCGGATAACCGTTTTCCGGGTTAAAATCGGCTACTGAATCCGTTTTCTCCCATCCGCAGTCATGTTCCCTTATCGCCAGCATTACCTCATCTCTGGGCGTAATGCTTGCGAAATGCTCATTGCCCCAAAAGTTCATTATTCTTGAAGAAAGAAAAGCGTGGCTTGGCTGCGTTATAAGCGTCCATCCTTCGCCGGATTTTCTTCTTATCATAATCCTTACCCTCGGTCCGCGTCGAATATTTTTTCGCCGGGCAGTATGTCCCTGGGATCAAAACGCTGTTTGATATTTTTCATAAGCGAAAGTGCATCCCCGAAATCTCCCCACGCTCTTACCTTCTCCCTGAGTTCGCGGCGGATTCCCGAAAACATGATACGGCCCCCGAGCGAATCGGCAAGATTTTCGAGAAAGCAGGCCGCACTGACCGCCTGCTCGTCCTCACCACTTACCGAAACAAGCGTAACACCCCTAGCGGGCCTTGAAAGACAGAGAGCATCAACCCCCGAGAGTGCCGGGCTACTCTCAATATCGGAAAGAGCCTCAACCGAAGCCGTTACGGGAAGAGTAAGCTTTGAGGAAAAACTCACCCCGGGCAAAAACGGAAACTCCCTTGCCGCAGCCCATAAGTCCCGAGAGATCTCATCGGTCATCTCAACAAAAGCGGAAGTCTCTCCCAAGGTTGTTTCCCTCACCTCTTTTATCTGCTCGACTACGGCCTCTTCGAAACTGTCGAATCTGAGTAGTATGGTCCTCTTCGCCCCCTGTGTCGTCGTCCCGAACTCCGAAGAGAGGTTTTCATCCAGTATTTCAAAGCATGTGGGGACGATATCTGCAGCAAGTATCGCCCTAGCCGCCTGGGAACAGGAAACATGGTTGTCGAAGCCCAGAACGAGGGTTCTTGAGAAGTGTTGCCGTGGGTAGAGCCTGAAAGTCGCTTCTGCCAGAACGCACAGGGTTCCGAGCGAACCTACCATCAGCTTAGGAATATCATAGCCCGCTACGTTTTTAACTACCTTTCCTCCAACGTTTATGATCTCCCCGTCGGCCCTTACGGCCTTGACTCCGAGGATAAGTTCCCTGCACGTACCGTATCTGGTGCTCATGGGACCGCAAAGATTTGACGACACCAGCCCTCCCACGGTCGCTCCAGTGTTAAGAAGGGGCGGATCCACTGGAAAAATCTGGTTCTCGCACTCGATGGCCTTCTGAAATTCCCTGACCTCCATGCCGCACTGGACCGTGGAAACCATATCGGAAGGTTCGTGAAAGAGAACCCTGCAAAGACGCCTGAGTGAAAGCGCCGCACCGACCTCATCGACCGGGTTGCCGAGAAAAAGCTTTGTGCCCCCCGCAAAAGGAAAAATGCGAATGCCGCTTCGCGAGGCAAAACTCAGGATTTGGGATATTTCCTCAACGGTTTCGGGATAGAGCACTATTTGGGGAGAGAAGCCGAATTCCGGGACACTTGGACCCGCGTCCCCGGAACCCGGAACATGGAAGCTTGAAACCATCTTGGAAAGTTCTGTTACGTAAGACATTTCTTTTAAACGGACGGGCCATTAAACACTGAACATGGTCCCAGCTTTACTAGAAAAGTTCCCCCATTTCCTTTGGCGAAGGGGCCTCGGAACCGTGTTTTCGCATCCCGGGCTCAACGCATGTTCTCGGAGTGGGAAACACTTTGCCGGGATTGCAGAGTCCTTCCTCATCAAAAGCGCACCGCACGAGATTCATCGTATCTATTTCCTGTTCATTGAACATAAGCGAAAGAAACCTCTTCTTGTCAAACCCGACGCCGTGCTCTCCCGTAATGCTGCCGCCGGCATCAACGCACACCCTGAGTATCTCTCCGGAGAGCTCCTCGGCTTTTTCAGATTCTCCTTCGACTTCCGGATCATAGAGCACCAGTGGGTGAAGATTTCCATCTCCCGCATGAAAGACATTCGCAACCCGAAGACCGTACTGCTTGCCGAGATCTCCTATTTCCCCAAGTACCCTGGCAAGGCTGCTCCTGGGTATTACTCCGTCCTGAACATAGTACCCGGGACTTATTTTCCCCATGGCGGCAAACGCGCTTTTACGACCCTTCCAGAAAAGCTGCCTTTCGCTTTCATCCGCCGCCAGCTTTATTTCAACCGCGCCGTTTTCCCTAAGTATTCCGATTACTGCCGGAACCTGCGCGTTGACTTCCGCCCCGGGCCCGTCAAGTTCCACGAGAAGAATCGCCCCGGCATCTCTCGGGTATCCGGCGCCTACGGTGGATTCGACAGCGTTTATGCTTAGATTGTCCATGATTTCCATTCCCGCGGGAATCACCCCGGAAGAGATAATTGCGGAAACAGATGCCCCGGCATCTTCGATTCTTTCAAACGAGGCGAAAAGAGTTCTAACCACTTGAGGTTTCTTTATTATCCTCAAGAAGACCTTGGTGACGATACCTAAAAGGCCCTCGCTTCCGACCACGAGCGAGAGAAGGTCATATCCGAAATTCTCTGGAGTCATCCCCCCGAACGTAGCCACGGCGCCGTCGGGTAAGACCATCTCCACCCCGAGCACATGGTTGGTCGTGACTCCGTACTTAAGACAATGCACTCCGCCCGAGTTTTCGGCAACGTTGCCTCCTATGGTGCACACGATCTGACTTGAAGGATCGGGAGCATAATAAAAGCCCTCGGCGCTTACAGCATCGGTCACGGAAATATTCACCACTCCAGGCTCAACCACCACGACGCGGTTCGGAATATCCACATCAAGAATCCTGTTCATTCTTGAAAGCGATATCACTATCCCCTCACGGTTCGGAAGGGCGCCCCCAGAGAGCCCGGTTCCCGCTCCTCTGGGAACGAAAGGGATTTTTTCCCGATTGCAAAGCTTTACGACCCGAGAAACTTCCTCCGCGCTTGAGGGCAGAACGACGAAAACAGGTTTTACCCTGTATCCCGTAAGCCCGTCACTCTCATAGGCAATCAGTTCATCCTCAGCGGAGATAACCGCCTCGGCACCCAGTATCCCTACAAGTTCCGAAGCGATACGGGATTTCCATCTCCCGGTCCTTTTTGCTGCTTGCGAACCCATCATTAAACTTATAGTATATCGGAACCCGGCAGACGCTAAAAATTAACTGAGATGAAAATTATAAAAGAAGACGACCCGCTCGTATTCGATAAAGCATCCGAGTGCATTAGAAACGGAGGAGTGATTATATACCCGACCGAAACACTCTACGGGATCGGCTGTATTGCGTTTAACCAAGAGGGCTGCCGGAAAATAGTAAGGATAAAACAAAGGTCCGGGGACAAGGGGCTTATAGTTCTCGTAAGGGACGGGGAGATGCTGGATCGCCACTTCCATATCCCCGCCGAACTGCTCGGAAGATATTCCCGGAACCAAAAGCCCCTCACTCTGATACTCCACCCGAAATCCGCTTTTCCAGAAGAAGTCTCAGGAGGAAGGGACTCCGTCGCGGTAAGAATTTCCACATCCCCTTTCGTAAAAGAGATCCTTAGCCGCGTGGGGGAGCCCATAACCTCTACGAGCGCGAACATAAGCGGCGGGGATACCTCGAACCAGTTCATCAATATCCGCAGGGATTTCCCGAGCGGAATTGATGTTATGGTGGATTCTGGTACCCTACCGCCCTCAATGGGTTCCGCAATAGTGAATCTGACGACCTCGTCACCCGAGATTATCAGAGAAGGGGACCTTTCCCTAACCGAGATAGAGGAGATTCTTTATGGCTGAGATAGAACCTTTCAGAGGAATAAGATATAACGAAGAAGCGGTCGGAGATTTCGCGAAAGTCATCGCTCCCCCTTATGACGTCATAAGTCCACAGCAGCGCGAGGAGCTCCACGCCAAAAGTCCCTTTAACGCGGTGAGAATCGAGCTACCCGAAGGAGATGGGGAGCAACGTTACACAAACGCGAAAGAAACCTATTCGAAGTGGCTCGAGGATAATGTGCTCATAAGGGATAACGAACCGTCAATCTATCCTTACTACCAGGATTTCGAGTTTGAAGGACAGCGCTACACGAGGAAGGGATTCATAGCGAACTTAAAGGTTGAAGACTTCGACAAAAGGATCGTCCTGCCACATGAGCAGACCTTCAGAAAACATAAGGAAGACCGCTTAGCGCTCACAATCGCCTGTAATTCGAACCTGAGCCAGATCTTCTGCGTCTACCCAGACGCCTCAGGAGAAATCGAGAAAGACATAGACAAAAATATCGGGGAACCGCTTGTGGACGTTACCTTTGAAGAAGGTATAAGGAACACTCTTTGGAAGATATCCGACCCGGAAATCATACAGCGGGTAAAAAGCCTCCTCGCGGACAGATCCATTCTGATCGCGGACGGCCACCACCGTTACGAAACCTCGATAAACTTCAGAGACCTGAAGAGGAAAGAGACGGGCGAAAATTCAGGACCAATGCCCTGGGATTACGTAATGACCTATCTCTCGCGGGGAGAAGGCCAGGGACTTATAATCAATCCCACTCACAGGATGGCGAGAAAAGTCGGGGAGAACCTTATTGACAATCTGCGGGAAGATTTTGAAGCCGAGAGAGTTGCGCTTGAGGACTCGCTTGATCTTGGCCCGGACCAGATATCCGTTGTAACCAAAGATCCCGGAAGAACTTTCAGACTCACTCCAAAAGCGACACATAAAAAAGACTATGAGAACCTCGCCGTGACAATTCTCCACAGCCAGGTTTTTGGAAAACTGGTAGAAGAAGACAAGGCAGACGTGCGATACTCCAAGTTCCCCGAAGAAGTATTTGAGAACGTGCACAACGGAGGGTTTGATGCCGGATTTCTTCTTCCCAAACTGAAATCAGAGGACATATTCAAAGTGGTTCTAGACGGAACCAAGATGCCTCACAAAACCACCTACTTTTACCCAAAGATTCTCTCCGGGCTCGTATTCAGCCCCCTGTGGCGCTAAGCACAAAAAAAAAAGAGGAGGAGAAACCGTTTACCGGTCTCCCTCCTCTTCTTATTCATCACAAGTCTACGCTACTAACGCAAACCCATGCTTTCTGTCATTATCCCTGGCTATACTGCGGCAGCAGGAACCTGTGACGCATCGTGTACTCAAACGGTGTGGAGTAGACTACATGACCCATGTCTTCCACTGCCCTCTCTACCGTCCTTGTCCATATCGTCAACGCCGGCGGGATGATCAGGTTGAACGTGAAACTTATCAACCCTACTACTTCCGCCGCTGGTATCTGACCACCCATATAGTCAAACGGAGTTCCTGACATGAACCACGAACGTACATCCTCAGTAACAGCCGTCCTCACACTCTCTGGGTTCAGCTGGAAACGGTGTCCCGTACCAAATCCCGGCGGAAGATCCGACGGCAGATACGTTATCTCATGGATACTGTTCGATACATCAGGCCTGGTTGTTATCCTGTAGTTCATTCTACCCCAGTCGGTCTTGCCGTAAAAAGTTGGCCTCGCCGACAGCGGCCTGTCAGAATAACGCCCGTTCGCAGTGTGCAGTATATACCCCCTGCGCTCCATCAAATGGTTAAAATAGTTGTTGTTGGTACCATGCTCATACCCGGCTATGTACGCAGCCTTCTTCGGAAATCCGAATGGCTCCTTACCCGCGAATATCGGTGAGTCGTTCGACAGATACATGTACGGATAGTATCCCGCTCTGTATATGTGTCCACTCCCGTCATCCACTGTCGCCGAGAACGTTACGCCCATCTCCATGTATGGACCTAACATCGTGTTCTTGTGTATTACGTACCAAAACTCTATTACATCGTCCTGGACCTCGATCGGCTCCGGTACCACCGCTTTCATCGCATTGATGTCTGCCCTTATTACATAGGCCATCCACCTGCTCTCCGTATAGGTAAGCGGTATGATATCGTAGTCGAACACGGGGTCCGCTACGCCCTGACTGATTATGTGGATCCTGTCCCTGTCCAATGGTAATGGTGGAACTTCTCCCTCATCCAGCCAAGGATAACTGTACTCATTTGCCTGTAATCCCATTATGGTTTTACCTCCTTAACTTTAAAATCTATTTTATGAACCCTGACTGATCGGGAACTGCTGCCTCAATCCATACTTGTATGGTGTGGCATATCCACGATAACTCGCTGGCCTCTCGTATGTCTCCGTCCACAGTACTACTGCCGGCGGTATTACGAGATCAAACACAAACGATATCAATCCAGTTACTTCCTGGATCTTTACCTCTGCTCCCATGTTATCAAACGGCGTGGCCTGCATAAACCAGTTTATAGCGTCTCCGCTTGCAGTCCTCGTGTGCTCAGGCTTGATCTTGAACCTGTGCCCCTGGATCATGGTGTCAAACGGAGGCGGCAGCGCTGATGGCAGATACGTGAGCTGCCACTCCGAACTCGATACGTCCGGTCGCGTTATAACCTTCATGTTGAACTTACCCCAGTCCGTCTTACCATAGAAATACGGAGGTGTTACTTGCTTGTCGTCAAACTGTCCTGTCGCGCTGTGCAGCAGGTACCCGTTACGACTCATTGCAAATCCAAAGAAGTCAGTGCCTTTCTCTCCACCATGTACCGTACATCTGATGTACGACATCTTCTTTGGAAATCCAAGTACACGACCAGCATCCACCGGCGCATCTCCCGTAAGATACATATACGGATAGTATCCCGCCTTCCATACGTTCCCATCAGGATCGCTGTAAGTCGCCGATACCGTTACGCCAAACTCAAGATATGGACCTAACATCGTGTGCTTGTGATCCACATACCAAAACTCTACTAAGTCTGCATTCTCACCATCCCATACCTGCAGCGGGGGATTCGGGCACAGACGGCTCCGAGTCGCCTCGTCGCATCTTATGATGAATGCCGACCACCTGCTGTCCGTGTAAGTCAGCGGCAGCACGTCTATGTCCCAAAGCGGATCCGACGGATTCGCTATGATCCATGACTTGATATCCCGCTCTATCGGAGGGGGCGGGACCTCTTTCGTCAACTCCCAGTACTTCGTTGGGACGTTTAAATGACTATGGCTCATATTTAAGCCTCCTTAAATAAGTTTAGGGCCAAAACTTACCAAACACTCCCATACCTCACACACTCCCCAATGCCCCTGTTGATAAAGTGTTGGTAGCCTTGTTGGATGCGACAAGGCGCAACCTCACCCGATTTGTATTAAATCAAACCACACACCCCTTTGTCAAGTACTTTTTTTGACAATCCCATCAAACTTTTCCCCGGCTCCGGGGTCCCGAAGAATACCCGTCCGTTTAATCAGTTTAGGGATGGGAATTTGATACAAGGGAAACGGGGAATTTTCCATCCGTAACCCGGCCATGGCTTATCTGCAATCGGGCAAAAAAAAAGCCGCCGAAGCCACTTAATCCCGCTAGGGAAAAAACAGCCACGGCGGCAACCGGAAGGTGGAACAGTTCATATAATACTCTCTATTTGGCAGAAATGTCAATAAAGTTTTTAGGATAATTGCAAAGTTCCTTTGCCACAGAGCGCTAAAACGGCTATACTGCCTTCCCGAAAAAACTTTCTCGCTAAATGAGGATTGGCACAGGGAGGACGCCAAAATTGCCTATTGATTTCGAATTCACGGACGAGCAGCGCATGTTTCGGGAAATGATAGTGGATTTCGCCCAGAACGAGATAGAGCCGCTGGTCGAAGAAGCGGAAGCCACCCAGACCTTTCCCAAGCAGTTGTTTCCCATGCTCGGGGAAATCGGGCTGCTTGGAATCTCCTTCCCAGAAGAATACGGGGGGGTCGCCCAGGACAAGATAATGGACTGCATATTCTCGGAAGAGATGGGAAAGGTTAACGCTGGCATAGCCATGTGCATCAACGCTCACACGAGCCTTTCCATGTTCCCCATATACAAATTCGGCTCCAAGGAGCAGAAACAGAAATATCTCGTCCCCGGAATTGAGGGCAAAATAATAGGCTCCCTGGGAATCACGGAACCCAACGCCGGTTCCGACGCGCGAAGCATAAGAACCCAAGCGGAGAAAAAGGGAGACCGCTACGTGCTTAACGGCACGAAGACCTGGATAACAAACGGCACGATGTGCGATTACGCGGTTGTGGCCGCATACACCGACAAGACGAAAAAGGGTCACGGAATAAGCATATTCATAGTTGACAAGGGTACTCCCGGATTCTCAGTAAGCGGAAAGATGCACAAGCTTGGGCATCGCTCCGCGGACACCTCGGAACTTATATTCGAGAGCTGCGAGGTTCCCGAGGATAGCCTGCTCGTGGGAGAAGGGGGTTTTGCGGGAGCGATGGAAACGCTGCTCGGAGCACGCATAACCCACTCCGCGAAAAGCGTCGGAATAGCGCAGGCCGCTTTTGAATACGCCCTTCAGTATTCAAAGGAAAGAGAAGCGTTCGGAAGGCCCATATCGAAGTTTCAGGCCATAAGCTTCAAGCTCGCCGACATGGCGGTAAAAATAGAAACCGCAAGACTCATGGTTTACAAGGCCGCATGGCTCTACAGCAACGGGAAAAGGTGTCTGAAGGAGGCTTCCATGGCCAAGTTGTACTCGGCCGAGATAGTACAGTCGGTAGCCACAGAGGCCCTGCAGGTGCTCGGGGGCTACGGTTACAGCGTCGAGTACAACGCGGAGAGATACTACCGCGACGCTAGGCTAGCTTCCATAACCGAAGGCACTTCTGAGATACAGCGTATCGTTATTTCGCGCGAACTTGGAATTTAGTTTGGCAAACAGAGGATATATATAGTAATATGATACGGATTTTGAATACAAAGAGTTAAGTTTTATCAAGGAGGAAGCACCAAAATGTCAGAGAATCTTCCGGGCATACAAGAGACCCGAGAACTTCTTAAAAAGAAAAAAGTGGTTATCGCCGGGGTGGGCGAAACCGAACAGGGAAAAATCCCGGATAAAAGCTCCTTTCATTTCCTGAGCGAAGCTTCTAAGCTCGCTATTGAGGACGCGGGGATAAAAAAAGACGACGTGGACGGACTTGTAACTGCGTTTTCCCTCGTAGAACACACTTTCATGCACTGCACCACCTTTGCCGATTACTTCGGCATGAACCCGAGGTTTTTCTCCTCGGTTGCCGTGGGGGGAGCGACGGCGGTGTGGATGGTGGCTGAAGCCGCCATGGCCATAGCCTCGGGACAGGCTGAAGTGGTACTCTGCGTAAGAGGGGACAACACCCTCTCGGGAATATCGTCTTCAGGTATGCTCGCCCTTATAAGGGAAATGTGCCACGCGGAGTTTGAGTTCCCCTACGGACTGACTACTCCCGGGGGATACGCGCTTGCCGCGCAGAGATACCTCCATGACTGGGGCGCACGAAGAGAACACCTTGCAGCGGTTGCGGTAACAATGAGAAAGCACGCCGCGGATAAAGAAAACGCCATGAACAAGGATCCTCTCTCAATAGAAGATGTTCTTAGTTCAAGGGTGATAGCCGAGCCCCTTACCAAGTATGACTGCTCCATTATCTCAGACGGAGGAGCAGCCTTCATAGTAACTACAGAAGACAAGGCAAAAGAGCTTGGTATAGAAAACGATCTTGCTTATCTCTGGGGAATGGGACAGGGATACTCCCATCAGTACCTCACAACTCTTGAGAACCTAGATCAGATATACAACGCTGTGGAGCGTTCGGGGCAGAAGGCTTTTAACACCGCGGGGATAGAACCAAGGGACGTTGACATAGCGTTTCTTTATGACTGCTTCACCATAACAGTGCTCCTTGAGCTTGAGGGACTGGGGTTTGTTCCCAAGGGAGAGGGAGGAGCGTTTGCTCTTGAGGGAAGAATGGAGATAGGGAAGGACCTTCCTGTTAACACCCACGGGGGACTGCTCTCACAAGCTCACCTTGGCGCCATGCATCATGTGGTGGAAGCCACGCTTCAGCTGAGGGGAGACGCGGGGTCAAGGCAGGTGGAGGATCCTGAGGTGGCCGTGGTTCATGGAAACGGCGGGATAGTGTCGGCTCACAGCACGGTGGTACTGGGCAACCAGCCGATTAATTAACACATAAAGGAGACAAAGAAGATGTCAGAAGAGAAAAAAGAGTACAACAAGCCTTTGCCTGAGTTCCGGCCCGAGACAAAGCCTTTTTGGGAAGCCGCGAAGGAGCACAGGCTGGTTATCCCCAGATCAAGGGAAACCGGAGAGTTTTTCTTTTACCCAAGAGCTCTTTCCCCGGGAGGGGACATGAGTGATGACATAGAGTGGGTTGAGAGTGAGGGACGGGGGAAAGTGTGGACTTTTTCCATACATCACATGGGACCTTCAAAGGCCTACAAGGGAGAACCTCCCTATGTGGTAGCCCTCATTGAGATGGAAGAAGGGGTGAAGATGATGTCAAACGTTGTTGACGTTGATCCAAAGGACGTGTCCATCGGTATGGACGTTCAGGTCTGCTTCGATGACGTTACCGATGAGGTCACCCTCCCCAAATTCAAACCCGCGGGATAAAAAGGAGAATAAAAATGCCAAGACTTTTTTACGAAGACCTTAACGAGGGAGACGAGCACAAAAGCTCGGGCAGAACAATTACCGAGGCCGATATCGTCAACTTTGCGGGACTCTCCGCAGATTACAATAATATGCACATAGACGAGGAGTTCGCCAAAAAGACCGTGTTCAAGACAAGAGTCGCCCACGGCATGCTGGTTACCTCCATAGCCACAGGCCTCTGGTTCACCATGCCTAGACTCGCTACTGTCGCCTTCATGGGGCTTGAGGACTGGAGATTTTCGGGAGCTGTATTCCCGGGTGATACGATTCACATAACGAGAAATCTCGTTGAAAAAAGGGAACACAAGCGTCCGAACATGGGATTTTTCATTTTTGAGGTAAAAGTCTTTACCCACAAAGACGCTGAAAAACCCGTCCAGAAGGGAAAGTGGGTAATTCTCGTCCAGAGAAAAGAAGAAGCCTAAAAAACTCCGGAATCTCCTGACTAAGTCAGAGAGCTAACGAGGAGCGAAAAAAGCAAAAAAAGAGGGGACTCGAAAGTCCCCTTTTTTTTACCACCTGTAAACCGGCACTCCCTTGCCCTGTGGACAAGGAATTATTTGCTCGGCTACCGCTGCATCAAGAATTATCTGAAGCTGCAGCCGCCTTGCAAACTTTCGCAAAGTTTCGGACTGCCTAGCCGAAACAAAACAGATTCTTAAAAAACCTATGCTTCCCGTTCAGGGAAGCACGGGCAGCGTCAAATCTTAGCCTGGTACTCCACCGAGAGGATTCCACTTTTCAGTAAGCAGAAGCATTCCCGGGATCAACAGAGTCACTATCGACTCTATTATGAACAGATAGGCTATCGGCTTGCCAAGATCCTTGCCCTGCGAAAACGCAAAGAAGCAAAGAAGTACAAGCAAAGCCCATGCCCAGCAGAAGTACGCAAAGTACGCAAGCCCAAGTGCTTGGAAATGAGCCCCGTACCATACAAACACTACCGTCGCGAATAGACAGTAAACACCTAGTCCCTTCGCGTCATGTCCGTGTACGAATACCGCGTAAACTATCAGATATATCAATGCAAATACCGACACAAGCGCGGTAGCTGCTGTAAGACCCAGAGTGTGCAGCTTCCAGGCGGCAATCGCTATAAGAATACCGACACCAAGATTTAACACACCCACTTCCTTCGCTCCAGTTTTACCCAAAAGGGTCATTCCGTTTGCAAAGAACACGAATCCTACTAGCAGTAATACGTAACCTAATAAAGCTTCTATTGGAACCATACTAACCATACCTCCTGTATGAGATCATAACCGTTCCTGGTCCCAAGACAGGGACCGCTAATTCTACTTTTATCACAGATGCATCTTCAATGTCAAGGGATAATACAGGGTACTCTCGGTTATTTACTTGCCCGTGGCAGACCGTTTCACCGGGAGGGAATAAAATCCAAAGCGACCGAGTTTATACAATACCGAAGTCCGGTCGGAGGGGGACCGTCACTGAAAACATGGCCTAAATGCTCTCCACATTTGCTTGACACCACTTCAAAGCGCCTGAGTCCGAAGGAATTATCGGGAACTATCCTTATGGCATCTTCGCTTATGGGTTTCCAGAAACTTGGCCATCCGGTTTTTGAGTCGTATTTATGCTCGGAGGAAAAAACAGGCTGTCCACAACCAGCAGTCACGTAGGTGCCTTTTTCCTTGTTGTGAAGCAGCTCGCCTGAAAAAGGAGCTTCCGTGCCTTTTTTCCAGAGCACTTTGTACTCAAGGGGCGAAAGTTTCTTTCTCCACTGCTCCGTGGTAAGTCCCATGACCCCCTCGGGCGGTTTTTCTTCCTGTTCGCCGCCCGCAGGCAGAAACGGCGAAAGGACAAGCACCGCAATCACAAGAACAATCAAGACAATTCCGCGCATAATCATGAAAAGGGCCTCATAATTCTTCAATATAAACATCCGTAGCAGCCATGTAAAGTGTCTTAAAATCAGGTACTAAAAAACAAAAGCCCCCACCAAAGGGCTGCGGAGGGAAAAAACATGCCGAAAACACTTGAGGTTTTTGGAGCCTACGACGAAAAACTCATAAGAAAAATTCCCATGACTGGCAAAAGGGAAATGGAAAAAGCGCTTTCTGACGCAAGGGCTCTTGCCGATAATCCTTCAGAAAGAATTCCTCTTCCGAAAAGAATAGAGATCCTCGAGCGAACGAGGTTGTTTGTCGAGAAAAACTACGACCGTATTGTAACGGACGCCGCCGCGGAGGGCGGAAAACCCCTCATTGACACCAGAGCCGAGATCACAAGAGCCATAAACGGAATAAAGGTGGCGATCGAATCCCTCTCTGCCCTGGGGGGAGAGGAAATACCTATGGGCTCAAACCCGGCTTCCCTTAACAGGATGGCCTTTACCATCAGGGAACCGATAGGGGTTGTGGTGGCCATCTCGGCCTTTAATCATCCTTTTAACCTCGCCGTTCACCAGGTAATACCCGCGGTGGCCGTCGGCTGCCCGGTAATCATAAAGCCCGCGCTCAACACTCCCCTCTCCTGCTTTAACCTGCTCGAAGCCCTTTACGAAAGCGGTCTCCCGGAGGAGTGGGCCCGGGCAGTCATAGTGGACGATACGCTCGCGGAGGCGCTGGCCACCAACAAAAGGGTCGACTACCTTACGTTCATCGGCTCCGCGAAAGTGGGGTGGCACCTGAGGTCAAAACTCGCGCCTGGAGCAAGGTGCGCCCTTGAGCACGGGGGCGTGGCTCCCGTGATAGTGGAGCGCGACGCTGACATCGACGACATGCTTCCTCTCCTGGCAAAAGGCGGCTTCTATCACGCGGGACAGGTCTGCGTTTCCGTGCAGAGGGTTTTCGCGCAGAGTTCGGTAGTTAAAAAAGTCGCCGAAGGACTCAAAAAACTTGCCCTTGGAGCAAAAGTCGGAGACCCGATGAGCGAGGAAACGCAGATAGGCCCTCTCATAAGTCCGGGGGAGGTCTCAAGAGTCCATACATGGGTAAAAGAGGCTTTGAGGAAGGACGGGAAGCTTCTTTGCGGAGGCAAAAAGATCGGAAAAACATGCTATGAGCCAACGGTAATCCTCAACCCGCGCCAGGACTGCAGACTCTCTCGCAGTGAGATCTTCGGGCCCGTTATAGCCGTTTACTCCTACGAAAAAATGGAAGAGGCCATAGAGCTTGCAAACAGCCTCCCCTACTCTTTTCAGGCGTCTGTGTTTACCAAGAACATCGACACCGCCCTTGAGGCCATAAGGAAGTTAAAGGCGGCTTCAGTGCTCGTAAACGATCACACCGCGTTTCGGGTCGACTGGATGCCTTTTCGGGGAGCCGGACATTCGGGGATCGGAACTGGAGGAATTCCGTACACTATGCGCGAGATGACCCATGAAAAGCTTATGGTAATAAGGTCATCTGCGATATGAGGGAATTGGAAAAAATTCCTGCCGGGACCGAAGTCATCCCGGCAGGAAAATAATATTGTTGCGGCGAGACAGGCTTAGAAGCTGTACTCGTAAGCCAAGTAGTAATAGCCGCCGTTAAACCCGAAAGGAGCCGATCGTCTGGAGTAAGTGAAAACTCCGGGAGAATCAACTATAGGGGATTCGTTGTGATCGTATATGGTGCCGCCCCTTCCCTGGCCAATCTCGTTTTTGTCGGGCTTTACGTCAAAAAGATTGTTAGCTCCGATTATAAACGTGCCGAGCTTGCCGATATCCAAGCTGAGACTCGCGTCTGTCAAGTACTTTGCGCCGTAAGTCTGTCTTTCTCCATCGTCAAGGACTGTATACTCCCCGTAGCGGTGAACCGCGACCAGTAGAGATGCGAAGCCTTTTGAATAAGAACCGGAAAGGGAGAACCGGTCTTTAGGCTGCCATTCTTCAACTATAGAACGGTCCTGCTCGGTAAAAAGTGATGCCGGCAAATCCGAGGGAAGATTTACGTCCGTGATCTCGGTTTCGTTTACCGTCCCGGCTAAAACAAGCCTTAAAGTGGAGCTGTCGGCAAAGGAATGGTCAAAGCTCGCCACTATATCAACTCCCTTGGTAGTGGTATCCGCGGCGTTCATGAAGAACTGTCCCTGAGCATCATTTGCCCTTAATGCCTCCCTTATGACATTCGGAATACCTTCTTCATCTTCAATCCTTCCGCTCAGAATAACACGGTCATCAATCGTTATGTAATAAAAATCCGTCGTGAGGGTAAGAGCGGGAATCGGGTTAAAAACAAAGCCGGCACTGAAATTCCTCGACGTCTCCTCCTTAAGCTCAGGAACCCCTATCGCTTTCGCCAGATCGCTGTCATTACGGTAAGTTCCCACCGTCCTAAGTACACCTTGGTTAAACTGTGTCGAGGTATTGTTAAAATATATCTGCTGCATGGAAGGAGCCCTGAAACCAGTGCTTGCAGAACCCCTTAGGGCAAACGAATCGGAAAGTGCCGCTCGGGCAGAAAGCTTTCCGTTAAAAGTATTCCCGAAGTCGCTGTAGTTCTCGTAACGCACGGCTGGGCTTAAAAGCAGCATTTCCCCGACGTCAAATTCCGCGTCGGCGTAAGCTGAAAATGCGTCCCTTGTTTCCGAAACCTCGTTACTGGGTTTAAAACCGGGAAACACCTGAATTCCACCGGGCGAACCTCCAGGCATATCATAATCTTCATATGAATATCTTTCACCGGCTTCTATTTCATACTCTTCCCTTCTGTACTCGCCTCCCCAAGCAAGATTTCCGAATGTGAACGGGGAAGTAAAATCAAGGTTAACAGTGTGCTGAAAAAGCTTAAGTTCTCCAGCGTCGGCAGATGTCTGGGCATTACCTGTGTAATCCACTCCTTCTATACACCCGCTTTTATCCTCCCGGCACGCAACCCATGAAGCATTCTGGGAATTGGTTATTTCAAAGGCAAAAGTGTTTCCACCCACGACATAACTTGCGTCCATCTTAACGCTGTCGGTAAGGTCTCCTTCAAAACCAGCACCGAACGCGTAATCATTCACGCGGGTATTTATAAGGGGAAGAAAACCGTCCGGAAAATCAGATCCGGCAGGATTGCCGCCATTTCTGTTTTGTCTGTAAAAACCTCCGCCCTGGTTGTCCCTCACGGACAGATCAAAAAAACTGTAGACCTCGCCATCCATAAAATCTACCGGTCCTCTCATATTTGCAACGAAACTTACGTGCGTAGACTCCGCGTCGCCTACCCTGAATACGCTTCTGTCAATATCGCGCTCGGGATCGTTCACAGAATCATCCGTAAGAGTAAGCGGACTTTTTGCTCGACGCGTATAAGGTTCCCCGTCATCCCGGTCTCCATCGCCATTCAGATCATCATATTCCCATGCACCTGAAAGACATCCGATTGGGCTATTGTCAATATTGTCCTGACACATGCTATTTCGATATTGAATATCTCCCATAAGCCCCGCCCGGTTGGAACTCTTCCTGTCTCTTACCTGAAGGGTTACGTTAACTACACTCTCTCCGCCAAGCGAAAAACCCTTGTTTATGCTCGCCACAAGAGTTTCTCCGTCTCCTTCGTAAAGCTGTCCCGCAGACGCCGTTATCTTGCCATCGTAGCCATCCTTGAGCACTATGTTTACAACGCCGGATATAGCGTCTGAACCGTACTGCGCTGAAGCGCCATCTCTCAGGACTTCGATTCTCTTTATCGCACTCACAGGGATCGTGTTCATGTCAACACCCGCAGTACCACGACCCACAGAGGTGTTTACGTGTATAAGGGCACTTTTATGGCGACGCTTTCCGTTAACCAGGACCAGGACCTGATCAGGCCCAAGACCCCGAAGCGTGGCGGGACGAAGAGCATCCGTTCCGTCGCTTATGGTAGAACTTGAAAAGTTAAAAGACGGTATGAGTTCCTGAATAACCCGTCCTACCTCCGTCTGGCCCGTAGCGACGATCTCCTCTTCGGTTATGACGTCAACGGGAACCGGGGAGTCGGAAACGCTGCGTTCCTCAAAACGGCTACCAAGTACAACTAGCTTTTCAAGCTCGAAAGCCTGCGCCAAGGGACTTAGCAAAGCCGCGAAAAGCAGCACTGTAAACCCTGTAATAATTCCTTTTTTCATCTCATCTCTCCTTAGTTCAAATGATACGGATTTTCGATTATAACACAGAACGCGGCGTAGTTTAAGACGTAATCTAAAGGAAATAAATAATTTGAAACAATCGTTACTTCTCCAGAGCCCTTACGAAAAACCATTGCAAACTAAACGATTAAGATCCGGTTTCGTTGAGATTCGATACATCCTCCCGGCGTTTGAAACATAGGGACATTGCTTTATACTTTCAGCCTGACCATGAAAACGGACCTCATTCGAAACTTCTCCATAATAGCCCACGTCGATCACGGCAAATCAACTCTCGCCGACAGGCTTCTTGAGTTCACCGGAACCTTAAGCGAACGCGAGAAGACCGAGCAATTCCTAGACAACATGGAAATAGAAAGGGAAAGGGGAATAACCATAAAGGCCCAGGCGGTAAGGCTTAAGTACAAGGCCGATGACGGCAGAACCTACGAATTCAACCTTATAGACACCCCCGGGCACGTTGACTTCAGCTACGAGGTTTCGCGAAGCCTTATAGCGTGCGAGGGAGCGCTGCTCGTCGTTGACGCATCTCAGGGAGTTGAGGCCCAGACGCTAGCCCACGCATACCTAGCCGCCGATTCCGGGCTTGAGCTTCTCCCCGTTATAAACAAGATAGATCTGCCTTCCGCCGAACCCGAGAGGGTGAAAAAAGAGATAGAGGATATAGTCGGAATCTCCACGGAACACGCCGTTTTGGCAAGTGCCAAGGACGGGACCGGCACGAAGGAAATACTGGAATCGATCGTGGCACTCGTGCCGCCGCCGAAAACTCCTGAGGATTCGAGGCTTAAGGCGCTCATATTCGACAGCTGGTTCGATTCATACCAAGGGGTCGTGATGCTGGTAAGGATATACGAAGGAACAGTAAAACTCGGCATGAGCGTAAAGCTTATGGCTACCGGCAAAAAATACGAGGTTAGGAAAATAGGCACGTTCGCTCCGCAGGCCACGGAACTTGAGGAGCTCGAAACGGGACAGGTCGGATTCATAACCGCCTCGATAAAGGAAATCGGCGAAGCCGGGGTCGGAGACACGATAACAGCTTCCGATCGTCCCACCGAAGATCCCCTCGAAGGGTTCAAGGTCATAAAACCCATGGTTTTCAGCGGACTTTATCCCATCGACACGGGAGATTACGACAGGCTCAAGGAAGGACTTGAGAAGCTCAAGCTTAATGATTCGTCCCTTGTTTATGAACCGGAGACGTCGCTTGCGCTCGGTTTCGGATTCCGTTGCGGCTTTCTCGGGCTGCTTCACATGGAAATCGTGCGAGAGAGGGTCGAGAGGGAATTCGAGGTGAACCTCATAACCACCGCCCCCACGGTTATTTACAAGGCTATCTACCCGGGAGGAAGGGAAGTACATGTCGACAACCCGAGCGAACTTCCAACCGGCGACCGCTCCGCCCGGCTCCAGGAACCATACGTGCTCGTGTCCGTTCACACCCCTTCGGACTACCTAGGGCAGATATTCGAGCTTTGCGAAAAAAGAAGGGGAATACGGAAAAACCTAAGCTACGTGACCGAAAACAGGGCCATAATCGAATACGAGCTCCCTCTCGCGGAAATAGTCTATGATTTCTACGACACCCTGAAATCCGTCACCAAGGGGTATGCTTCCATGGACTACGAACCCGCGGGGTACAAGGATTCAAACCTTATAAAGCTCGATATCCTGGTTAACGGAAATCCGGTTGACGCTCTCTCGATAATTTCCCACAAGGACAAGGCATACGAGAGGGGAAGGGAGCTTATAGTGAAGCTTCGGTCGCTTATCCCACGTCAGCTCTACGAGGTGGCCATACAGGCCGCAATCGGAAGCCGGGTAATAGCCCGCGAATCGGTGAAGGCGATGAGAAAGGACGTTACCTCAAAGTGCTACGGTGGAGACGTCACCAGGAAAAGAAAGCTTCTTGAGAAACAGAAAGAAGGTAAAAAGAGAATGAAGCAGGTGGGAAGGGTGGAGATACCGCAGGAAGCTTTTCTGGCTGTGCTCAAAAACGACTGACAGCAAAGCCCTCCGAAAGGGAACTTCAGTCCATCTCCCTCATCATCATCTCCGTGATCACCCGAGTTGCGCCGCTTATCGCATCAGGATCCGTCTTCACGTTAAGCACAGCTGGAAGCCCCGAGGAAAAAGCCCTCTCCAGTCCTGGGGTCAGGTCTTTTATACTTTCTATCTTCTCCCCGTATCCCCCCATGGCTTTCACTATCTCGTGAAAATCGACAAAACCGAGATCCACTCCCTGGGTCGCCCCCGCCTCGGGATAGGTTATCTCTATCTGGTGCTTCGTCATTCCCCATGCGGAATCGTTGCAGACCACCACCACAAACGGGATTGAGTGTCTCACAGCGGTTTCCATCTCCATGAAATTCATGGCCACGGCCCCGTCTCCGGTCACAAGCGCCACGGGCTTTTCGGGAAAAGCGACCTTTGCCCCGAGGGCGAAAGGCACCCCGACGCCCATGCACCCAAGCGGACCTCCCTTAAGGTAATGCCCGGGTTTTCTCACTTCGGATGAAAGGTCTGTCCATGACTGGCAGTCTCCCCCGTCAACCGCGATTATTCCCTCCCCCCCCAGGTAATCCGAAACAGTTTTCGCTACCGCGGCCGGGTGGATTCCCTTGGATTTTGAGACGGTGCGTCGAAACGCCGCGCGGGCGCGTGACCTTGAGGAGCGGGCATTCTTCATCCAGGAGCTGAAATTGAAACTTGCCTTGTTTTCCCGGGCGTAGAGATTCGCCTTTTTGAGAAAAGAATCGAGATCGCAGACGACCCCGAGATCCGCCGGGCGGTTCCTTCCTATTTCCTCCGGGTTAATATCCACTTGGACCGTCTTGGCTTCCGGGTTTATGGTTTTTCCGAACCCGGCGTAGATACTCAGCCTTATGCCTAGGAGAATGACAAGGTCTGTGTTTGCGCTTATTTCCCGAAACCCCCCGGGACTTGCCGGGGACGCCGCCCCGAAGCAACATTTGTGGTTATCGGGCAGGATGCCCCTTCCCATGTTAAGCGTGAAAAAAGGCGCCCCGAGTATTTCCGCGAACTCCTGAAGATTTTTCTCGGCGCCCGAGTACCACCCGCCGCTTCCGACAACCACAACGGGCTTTTTCGAGGCCGATAGCAGTCGGAAAAACTCCGATATCTTGCGCTCAGGCGGCTCGCAGTCCGTATCGGGGACGGGCAACCTCGCGGGCGAAGCTTCCCTCTCGTCGCAACTAGGATAGAGCACCTCGTAGGACATGCCCAGATACGCAGGCCCTGGCTTGGCCGAAATCGCAGCCCCGTAGGCGGCCGAGACATACTCTTCGAGCCTACTGACTTCGTAAACCGTTCTCGCCCATTTGGTAACGGGTCTTACGATCGCTTCCTGGTCTATCTCCTGAAGGGACATTCTGTCGTTTTCTTCAATCCCCGAACGTCCAGAAATCAGCATCATGGGAGAGTTGGCAAGGTAGGAGCCCGATATTCCCGTGAGGGCGTTTGTAAGACCGGGGCCGGCAGTCACAAGGCATATGCCAGGGGTTTTCCTGAGCCTTCCGTAAGCGTCCGCCGCCATTGCGGCTCCCTGCTCATGGTGCGTGTCAACAAGCCTTATGCCAAGATCCGTGCACGCCCTGTAAACGGGGTTTATGTGCCCCCCTCCCAAGGTAAAGACATCTCTTACCCCTAGGTCGTAGAGAGCCTTTGAGACCAGATATCCGCCTTGTCGTCTCGCCATGCGTGTTCTCCCGTAATCAAACAAACCATTATTTGGCGGGAAATACAACCCGGAGAAAATAAAAAAATTCTTCCTTGAGTGTCCCCGGATGATGATTAATATGGAATTGCGGAAGGGGAAACGGGGATAAAAATTCATTTAAACGGAGGTAAAAACAATGAAATACGCAGTAAATCTATGGGAACCGGGAAATGTTTTCCGTAACTTCGCCAGCGCCTTTCCAGGGGTTTTTGATTCCGACGCGGCGGAGAGTGGCCGGAGCCCTAAAGTCGATGTTTTCGATGACGGAGGGAATTTCGTCGTGTCAGCCGAACTTCCCGGGGTAAGCAGGGAAGACTTCGACATAGACGTAAAGGACAACCGACTTACGATAAAGGGAGAAAAAAAGCTTGAGAACAAGACCGAAAAGGAAGGATACCTCAGGGTAGAGAGATCCTACGGAGTGTTTGAGAGAAGTTTTTTCCTTGACGACAACATAGACAGAGAAAACATAAAAGCCGATTACAAAGATGGCGTCCTGCGCCTCACCCTGCCGAGAAAGCAGGACGAGCCTTCAAAGAAAATAGAAGTGAACTGACAAAAAAAGGGGGAGCGCCAAGCGACGCTCCCCCTTTACTTGTCTTCGCTAAAACACCAATCCGCCTGAGGTAAGAAACTGTTCCCAAGGCAACGGTGCCTTAGTCAAAAAAACACCTCTAAAATTAAGAACTAATCCCTGTTCCGTCTGCCCATCGCACGGTTTCCGAACGATACGGTAAAAAGCAGGGCGGACACTATCAATAGCAGATTGAACGCATTATTCCGAGGAGTGCTGTCGCTTCCCGCCGCAATTGCGCAACCTCCGCCGCTAACGGAAGTGACCATTTCGGGATCCATCGGTTCCATCGGTTCCATCGGTTCCATCGGCTCCATCGGTTCCATCGGCTCCATCGGCTCCATCGGTTCCATCGGTTCCATCGGCTCCATCGGCTCCATCGGCTCCATTCCGTCCCCGCCATCGGCCATTCCATTCCCGTCACATGCCGGGTATTGGGGGTCTGGTCCCGGATAGATGCCGGAACCGAAGATAACACCCGGAGAACCCATGGGTTGGTTTATTCCCAAATATACCAAGGGGTCTACAACGTAGCTAATTTTCAAAGAGTCGCCAGGGGCTGTTGCAGGATCGTTATCGTCTATATTGTCATCGCCTGTAGCCGGATCATCCCAGCAATACTTAACAATGCCGTCGTTCATGGGAGTGTCCGCCTCATCAAGGATTAACTCCCTGACATTCCTTTTGCCCCCGTCCATGGCAACCACACGCTCCCCCTCAGCATTTGGATCAACCCCATGATAAAGCATGTTTCCGTTATCATCCATAATGAAAAGATATATGGAACCCGACTTCCAATTTCCGTCTACCCTGCCAAACACATCCTCGAAAAAAGATTGATCAAGGGGACAATACTCCGCTATATCCAGATCAGCAAATGCAGGTATGAAGTTCTTTATCGTGGCTGTATCAGCGTTTGGAAGAAAGCCATTAATCGTCGTCCCTGGAAACGTACCGACCCCCGGAATCTCAAGACTTTCAATACTACTAAAGTCACACTCATGTTTCATGATAAAGTCTATGTAGTAGGCATCAGCCGCCTCTTTCACAAATTGTTCAAGGTCAGCTTCGGTTACTACTTGATCCGCCGTTATAGCAGGTGTTTCGTCATGGGTGGCATGCACAAGATCCGTAGTACCGGAAAAAACAACAACAAGCGCCAGCAGGCATGAAAAAAGACCCGCAAGAGCCGCAGTCTTAAAGACCGTATTTCGCATTAATATTCTCATTACATCCTCCTTATTGATTTGTTCAGTTTAAACTCTAAAAAACCCCGACTCTCGCCGGGTCATTAGTCATATTTATTCAATAGATTAAAACAAGAAAACAATAGGGCTGTCAAGCACTTTCAAGGCAAAATTAAGTGTAACCCGTACTGTGCGGGCACCATAGTTTGACATGCAAGTCTCCGCATAACAAAAAGCCTTTCCCCTTGAACAAGCAACAACAGAGGAAACCGGCGACTCCGGCCGTTTTTTTTGTCCCAAGATATCTGTAAGCCGAACATTTTATCATCCACCGCCAAGCGATTGATTCAGGAAGTCGGCGAGGCCGGGACGAATCGCTTGTTATGAAGGGAAAACTAAAGTAAATTTCCTTCCGTATGCTGGAGATCAGTTCTAGCTCTGAAATAAAGCTTTCCGGTACCGATATATACTTTGACTCGAAGCGGGCCGTGCCGCTTTCTTTTGTTTCAAGCGCAAACCTAAACAAGCTCCCCCGAAGCGAAAAAATCATAGCCACGCCCGAAACGATAAAACTTCTGGGGAAAAAAATTAAAGGCTCGGCTGTTCTCTCTTCCCCTTACGGAAAACCTTTCACCCTGGGCAGCTACTCGATTGAGCTTATCCCCTCGGGACAGATGCTCGGGGCGGCGCAGGTAGTCGTTGAAAAAGACGGAAAGAGGATCGTTTACGCGGGCGGCTTCAAGCTTAAAAATACCGCTACTGCCGGTTACGCAGAACTCAGAAGATGCGACACGCTGGTCGTTGACTGCGCTTACGGAGCGCCGAAGTTCATTTTCCCGCCGCCTGAAATAGTAATGGAATCCATATTTGAATTCGTAAACAGGACGCTGTTTGAAGACAGCATACCGGTAATCCTGGTAAACCCCATGGGGAAAGCGCAGGACCTGATAATTTTTCTCGGGGAAAGGGACATTGAGCTGAGCCTTCACCCCGTGATGGCCAAGACGCTCAGGCTCTATGAGGAACTCGGGGTGAGGATTCCCCCATACGGAGGAATAAAAAGAAAGCATTTTAAAAACAACGTCCTGATAGCCCCTCCTTCCTACAGGGACTCTACGGTCGTCGAGAACCTAAAAAGAAAGAAGGTCGCGGTGATAAGCGGCCGCTCCATGGAAAACGGAACGTTTATTAGATCGGCTCTGCGGGCCGAGGTGGCGTTTCCCCTAAGCAACCACTTCGGATACGACGAGATCTCTGAGTATCTCGGCGTTTCAAGGCCCGAGAACGTGATCATAAGGGGAAACTTCGGCGACAGCTTCACGGAGGGACTCAAGAAGGATGGGTGGAACATAACGGCGTTTAAAAAACCGCGCCAACTAGCGCTTTTCTGAGGACAAAATGCCGGTTGAAACAAAATCATTCACGATAAGCACCCAAGGGGACTGCGATATACTGGATATAACTACTCACGTGAGCCGTGAGCTTTCCAAGGCGGAACTATCTTCGGGCACGGCCACGGTCTTTGTCGCCGGCTCAACCTGTGCAGTCACAACTATAGAGTACGAAAGCGGGGTGCTCTCCGACCTAAAAGACGCGTTTGAAAGAATGGCGCCGGAAGGCATGCCCTACGCGCACAACGCCAGATGGGGCGACGGAAACGGACACTCACACGTAAGGGCCTCGGTGCTCGGCCCCTCGCTTACGGTTCCGTTCTCAGAGAGCGGTCTGCTTCTCGGAACTTGGCAGCAGATAGTGCTCGTTGATTTCGATAACCGCCCCCGAACGAGAAGGGTAATAGTCCAGATTATCGGAGAATGACCGGGCCTCAGACGAACTTGACCGAAAAATGCGAAGGCTTATACCTTACGTTAAGGTTAACGATAAGGGGCGTAAGCGACTCTATCATCGAGGAGACTTCAAGCGAACCCGCGTCAAGTACCCTGAGGTTCTTCATTTCCTCGGTAAGATTCTTGACCACCTCTTTCGCTCCCTCGTCATCCCCGCATATGACCACGTCGTAATCAAGATCCTCGTCTATTTTGGCAAGCTCATTTGCGGGAAGGTTGTGATAAGCGGACACTAGCCTCGCCGTCTCGGGAAGCGCATCCTTTATCTCAAGAGCCGAAGAACCCTGAGCGGGAGGGTCAAACAGAAAAGTCTTGCCTTCCCTTTTCATCGAGACCACAGGGGTTACTACTATCTGATCCGTGATGCTGTCTCCGCACCCGGCTACCGTAGCCGCCGCGTACTCGGGCGGAATGCTTATTATTATTATCTCGGAAGCCGCCGCTGCGTCCGCGTTCGCCATGCCGTGTATGTTCGATTCGATTCCGAGTCCCTCAAGTGTTTCCGCGTGACCCGCAGCTATGCCGAGCGCTTTTTCCTCGCTTCTAGAACCTATGTAGATTTCATGCCCAGCTCTTGACCACCGCAAAACCAGACCTTCCGCTATGTCTCCCGTTCCACCCAAAAGTGAGATTTTCATTTCTAACTTCTCCTTGCACCAAAATTTTTACAGAACTTCTATCCTATATGCCTGCGGAGTGTTTTTCAAGACCCAAGGGCAGTTCCCCGTCGCTGATAGATGTCGGATAAGTCGATAAAATACCGGGGCACTCCAGGCAACAAACACCGGTTTACGAATTGTTTAAAAAAACGGAACCGGTCAGAGTTTCCCGAGTGCTTCTTCGAGGCCGGACACCGGCTCAAAAACCCATGATCTTCTACGCCTCCGTTTCTCAAAAAGACCCAGTTCCACCAGTTCAAACAGATCCGTTCGGGCCGTCTGATACACGACACTATGGACCGTTTGATGACCTTTAATCGTATAGTCGCGGTTCGGATGCCTAAGAGCACTACCGATCAGACCTCTCTGCCTGTGGTTGAGCGAAGCCAGAGATTTAACCTGCGATTCAAGTTCTCTTAATTCACCGGTTCTTCTAGCTATGTAATCGTGCAGAGCGACTATGGCTCTTCGTATCACATTGAGATGGTAGAGGATAAAATAATTGAGGTCGTTTCCATCGGTTTCCGTATATAAAAACGCCTTAACGTATTGCGCTCTGCCCTTAAGGATTATTTCGGATATCGATATGAACTCAAACAGCCAATACCCATGGTGGAGCATAGACCAGTAAAACAACGCCCGGGCCGTTCTGCCGTTGCCGTCAAAAAACGGGTGATCATATGCTAACCAGAAATGAAGAATAATAGACCGGATTGCGGGATGTATGAATCCCAGATCGTCCTCGGCGTTGGCGAATTCACACATCTTTTTCATCCTCCAAGGCAACTCCGATGCGGGGGGAGGAACATGCACCAAGGTATCCTCTTCCTCGCCCCAATAAACCTTTATGTCCTCGGACTCCTTGCGAAACCGCCCGGCCGCAGTTAGTTCATCAAGAGTTCCTCTGGTTATAATCTTGTGGATATTGAACACTAGTTCCTGAGTCAAGGGCTCATTTTTCAACCTTCTGATTGACTCCATCGCTCTATAGTTGTTAAGAATCATCTCCTCGCTTTTATCCCTAGGCTTCCGTCCTGTCTGTATCAGGTTCTTGGCTACTAAGCGGGTTGTCGATGCACCCTCAATCTGACTTGACGTGATGGCCTCCTCCATCAGCGAGCGGATGATGTAACGATCCCTTGTATGAGGATCTATATCTTTATCCTCTATCTGGATTGAGCCTCCGGACTGCATATCAATTCCATGCAACGCTTGGGATGTTGATTCCGTCATGTTGTAATTAAAAGGATTTCCCTGTTTGTCCGGAAGGGTAATGTTTTTTGAAGCCGCAACCCTTTGAGTTTTTATGAAAGACCACCATTGCTTCAGGGTAAGTCCCTCAGGAACCTGCCTGTGCCTTAACTGATCCCAGTGCAGATATTTTTTAGGAGCGTTTCCGTAAAAATGTTTCGAAAGTTCCACATACTTGCCGCTTTTAATCAACTCTGCAAACAGTTCCTCAAACGACGGTGGCTTAAGTGGAAGTTTCATGTTAACCCTCTCTCTTGAAGCAAGTACAAGACATATCTCAATAGTTATACTAATTTAATTAAATTTAGTATAATTATTAGTGTGGATTTAACAAGAAAACAAAACGGGAATCGTTGAATATATAATAATACAAGGGAGATAGAAATACTAATATTATACTAATTTAGTTAAATTTAGTATTAGAATGGGTGCGGCCTCGGCAAAAAATCGTTTCCAGCCTTATGATTCCACTTTCCAGAACCCTTCACGTGATTACAATCCGGCCGCCATCTGGAAAAGAGAGTTAACGACGGCGCGCTTTATGAAGACTATCAGAAGCAGAACCACTATGGGGCTTAGGTCTATCGAGCCCCCGATAGGAGGAATGTATCTTCTGGCAAAGCCAAGAACCGGTTCCGTGGCCGAGTAAAGAAACTTAACTATCGGATTATAAGGGTCGGGGTTTACCCAGGAAAGTATCGCCCGTCCCACTATGAGCCATATGTATACGCTAAGGAGTATATCCACCACCTCCGCTATGGCCCTCAAGAAATTTCCTCCTACTATTTCCATGTCAGTCCTCCTCTTCTGAAAGTTCCGCGGAACGTCTGGCCGCAGCTTCGACAGCGGATATCACCGCAGCCCTAAAACCGCCCCGCTCAAGTGAGTGAATCCCGCTTGCCGTAGTTCCCCCGGGCGATGTAACCATATCTTTTATCTCGGCAGGATGCCCGATGCCCTCCTGAATCATTTTCGAGGTACCCAAAACGGTCTGCGCGGCAAGGTCCGTGGCAAGTTCCCTTGAAAGCCCCATCTTGACCGCGCCGTCACAAAGCGCTTCGATGAAAATCGACACGAACGCCGGACCGCTTCCGGAGAGAGCCGTAACGGCGTCCATAAGGTCCTCGCTCTCAACCCGAAACGCTTTTCCCAAAGACCCGAGGATTCCGAGAACCATGTCTTCCTCCTCCGCGGAGAACCCATCCCCGAAATAAACGCAGGAGGCTCCCTCAAGCACGAGGCTCGGGGTATTTGGCATAACCCGGGCAAGCCTTATCTCCCTGCCAACAATCGTTTTTATAAAAGAGTGCCTGATCCCTGCCGCGATTGACACGTAGAGTTTGTCAGTGGTAGCAACATTTCGCACCTCTCCGCAGACCGCGGGGATTACCTGAGGCTTTACGGAGAAAATCACTATGTCGGATGTTTTTACCGTTTCTTTATTGTCAGAGGTCGTTGTTACTCCGTACTGAGACGACAGGTAAGAAAGTCTCTCGGCGCTTACGTCTGAGAGAATTATGTCTTTTTTCTTGAAACTTCCCGAGGCAAGAAGTCCTTTTATCATCGCCTCGGCCATGTTCCCCGCTCCTATGAAACCTGCTTTTTTCATTTTCAAACTTACTCGGGCCTCGGACCGAAAATCGCCGAACCGACCCTGAGAATCGTGGACCCCTCTTCAATGGCCACCTCGAAATCGTTGCTCATACCCATTGAAAGCTCCTGTATTTCAGGAAACTCCCCTGCTGTCTTATCTCTCATCTCCCTGAGTCCCGAAAACCACGGTCTGCTCATCTCGGGATCCTCGAAGTAAGGAGGCATTATCATGAGTCCCTCAAGCGAAACGTTTTGGAACCTGGAAGCGCTCTCGAGAAACTCCCGAAGGTCGCTCTCCCGAATCCCGTTTTTGCTCTTCTCTCCGCTGTTTATCTCCACAAGAGCCCGGACACTGATTCCGGAAGCCGCGGCCCTTTTATCAAGTTCCGCCACAAGGGCCAGATTGTCAACCGCATGTACAAGATCGGCCTTGCCCACGACGTACTTCACCTTGTTTCTCTGCAAAGCCCCGACAAAGTGCCAGCGCAACATTCCGTCCGCTCCGTTTCCGACCTCCCTCTGCTTGTCGCGAAGCTCCTGGGCGTAGTTCTCCCCGAAATCACAAAGCCCGAGCCGGTTGGCCTCCAGAATCACCTCAACGGAAAACTTCTTCGAGACCGCAACCAGTCGTACCTCATCGCGGCTCCTCCCTGACCTTCGGCACGCTTCCCCAATTCTCCGTTCTACCCCGTCTATTCTGCCCTTCAAGTTCATCCGGATTCCACGATGCCTATATCAGAGAGTACGGAGAGCAGTTCAAAAAGCGGAAGCCCGACGACACCCGTGTAGGAACCTCTTATCCACTCAACAAGACACGATCCGGCTTCCTGAATGGCGTACGCACCTGCCTTGTCCATGGGTTCCCCGGTTTTAATGTACCGACGCATCTCTTGGGTATCAAGGGACTTCATCCGCACCTCGGTACGGGTGGCATCAAGGTAAAGAACCTCGTCGGGAGATCTTACAACGCAGAAGCCGGTTATGACTTCATGGGTTTTCCCCGAGAGTTTCTGCAGCATCGAAAATGCGTCTTCCTCATCGCGGGGCTTGCCAAGAATTTCTCCCGAAACGGAGACGACCGTGTCGCTGCCCACGACTACTCGCCCCTGCAGCACACCACCTGAAACGCTAAGCGCCTTTTCCCTAGCCATGCGCTTTGCGAAATCAAGCGGCGTCTCCCCCTCCCAGGCGCTTTCGCGCACCCGCGGCGGAACCACCTCGAAATCAAGACCCACCTTCGCGAGCAGTTCCCGTCTTCTCGGAGAAGAAGACGCCAGAATGAATTTTCCGTTTTTAAGCATCCAAGAAAAACCTCTCCGGGCGGGAACCTGAAACTTGAAAACGCGTCTTCTGCGTATACACTCATCGTTTCAAGCTCAAATGGAACTCAGAAAACTTTACCTGAAAGGCAGAAAAAGCTTCGAGAAAAACGGTTTCGAATACCCGGGCATCGAAACAAAAGCTATACTCGCAAAAAGCCTGAATGTGGACCCGCTGGAAATCTACGCACATCCGGAAAGACGCGTGGACACCGAGAGGACCGAAGCGTTCGAGGAACTCCTTCGCCGACGCCTCGCGGGAGAACCCCTCGCATATGTAACCGGAAGGCGGGAATTCTACTCGAGATTCTTTGCTGTTACCCCGGACGTTCTGGTGCCGAGACCGGAAACCGAAACGCTCGCGGAACTCGCCATAGAAACCGCGGAACAAATGAAAAACCCCCGCATCCTGGATCTCGGGACGGGAAGCGGGTGTCTTGCCGTGACCGTTTTTCTTGAGACGTGCGGCTGCGAGGTTTTCGCCTCCGACGTATCCACCGCGGCGCTACGGGTAGCGGAAGAAAACGCCCGAACACACGGAGCACGCGTACGGTTCGTAAACTCGGATCTTCTGGGCTGCTTTGCAAAATTTTCATTTGACATGATAATTTCCAATCCGCCTTACGTCTCAGAAGCGGAATACGCGGAACTCTCCTCGCAGATACGGCGTCATGAGCCCCGCGCGGCACTTCTCGGCGGAGAGGATGGGCTTGAGTACATAAGGAAAATAGCGGCTGCGGCGGGGAGAGCGCTCCGTGAAGGAGGCTTTCTGCTCCTTGAGATCGGAGCCGGGCAGGCGCGGAACGTGGAGAGCATAGTCAGTGAGAATGGTTTTTCAGACATACGCTTCCAAACTGATATCGGCGGCGTAAAAAGGGTAGTGAAAGCGACTTGGAAAAAATAGTAATAGAAGGAAAAAAGAGACTTTCCGGAGAGGTAACGGTCGGCGGAGCGAAAAACGCCGTGCTTCCCATAATGGCCGCCTGCATACTCAGCAATGGGCAAAACACAATCCGCAACGTGCCGGATCTGGCGGACGTCCGGACGATGATGGAACTCCTTGAGACGCTGGGCGCGAGATGCGAATACGCAGACGGAGAACTGCTTGTTGACTCAAGCACCATCGACCGCTACAAGGCTCCCTACGATCTTGTAAAGACGATGAGAGCTTCGGTTCTGGTTCTCGGACCGCTTGTGGCCAGGTTCAAGAAGGCAGAGGTCTCGCTTCCTGGAGGATGCGCGATAGGGGAGAGACCCATAGATCAGCATATAAAGGGACTCCGTATTCTGGGAGCTTCCGTGCGCCTTGAAGACGGCTACGTGAGTGCTTCGGCGAAAAAACTTGAGGGAACCACCGTCCCCTTCGATCTCTCGACGGTCACTGGAACCGAAAACATAATGCTGCTTGCAAGCGTCTGCGAGGGAGAGACCGTCATCCTAAACGCCGCCTGCGAACCCGAAGTGATGGATCTTGCGAACGCGCTCAATCTCATGGGAGCAAAAATAGAAGGGGCCGGAACAGATATAATAACGATAACCGGGGTAAGCTCGCTCGGTTCTCTTAGAGACTACAGGGTGATGCCCGACAGGATAGAGGCCGGGACCCTGATGATAGCCGGCGCCCTTAACGAAAGCGATCTCGTGATAAAGGACTGCAGGTTCGAGCACTTGGGGGCGCTCACGGGAAAACTGCTTCAGACGGGAACGGAAATAGAGAAAAACGGGGACTCCATAAGGGTTCGGGGCTCGGGGGAGATAAGAAGCATAGATTTCTCCACCCTTCCCTATCCGGGATTCCCGACCGACATGCAGGCCCAGATGATGATACTCATGTGCGTTGCCGACGGAATGAGCGTGATTACGGAGAACATATTTCCACAGAGGTTCATGCACACCGCCGAACTGCGAAGGATGGGCGCGGACATCAAGCTTGTGGGAAACAGCGCCGTAGTAAGGGGAGTGGCTAAGATGAAGGGGGCCCCCATTATGGCAAGTGACCTTCGTGCAAGCGCCTCGCTCGTACTGGCCGGGCTCTGCGGCACCGGCAGGACGGAAGTATCGAGGATCTATCATCTTGACCGCGGATATGAAAAACTTGATGAAAAACTTCGCTGTGTCGGAGCCAGCATCTGGAGGGAAAAAGAGTGATAACGATAGCGACGCCCAGAGGAAGGCTGCTTGAGGAGACCGTTGAGCTCTTCAAAAGAGCCTCGATAGACATAACAGAGATAATCGGGGATTCGAGAAAGCTCATATTCGAGTTCGAAGAGGAGGGAATCAGGCTGCTTATAGTGAGACCCACAGATGTCGCCTCCTATGTCGAGTACGGCGCCGCGGACTGCGGAATAGTGGGCAAGGACACCCTTATGGAGCAGGACTGCAATCTTTACGAGCCTCTTGACCTCAGAATAGGGAAATGCAAGATGGTGGTCGCCGCTCCGAGGGGCTTTGAGAAATCGGGCAAGGCGTCTTTGCGGATCGCGAGCAAGTATCCGAAAATCGCAAGCGACTTCTACAACAAAAAAGGCATAAGCGCGGAAGTCATAAAACTCTACGGTTCCGTTGAACTGGCACCCATAATAGGCCTTTGCGACGCGATAGTGGACCTGACGGCCTCGGGAGAAACCCTGAGGAAAAACGATCTTGAGATAGTGGAAGTGGTAGCGGAAATAAGCGCTAAGTTTGTCGTTAACAAGGTGAGCATGAAAATAAAGTCAGAGGAAATAAAGGAACTGCTTGTAAAACTTGAAGAGGTGAGATAGACCACCATTTTTCACGGCGGCGAATCAGAAAAGCTCAAGCTGAGCGGTTCCGCCTCTTTTGAAACGGGAAACATCAAGAGGCACCTTTCTCCCCGAAAAGCCGAATTTCCCGTAAGCCACCCGAAAAATCCTTTCGGTCTGCTCGGCGAAAACTCCCTTGCCCTTCATACGGATGCGGTATTCAGAAGAGTTAAGGGTCCCGTCCCTCATCGACTCAACTCGCCCGAGAACTTTTTTTCTTCTATGGGGGTAGTGGCGCTCAAGCCACGCAGAAAAGATGTCGGCCACGCCGTAGGGAAGCCTGAGCATCACATAACCGGCGTCTACAGCCCCGCGGGCCGAAGCCTCCTTCATTATAGCCGGAATCTCGTGATCCGTGAGCCCCGGAATCACGGGGGCTATGAGCACGGTAACGGGAATGCCCGCATCCGCAAGTCTGGCTATGGTCTTAAGCCTGTATTCGGGCTGCGACGCCCGGGGTTCCATCTTTCTTGAGAGCTCGCCGTCAAGAGTCGTGACGGAGACTATAACACTTGCACAGCCGATTGCGGCCATGTCGGAGAGAATATCAAGATCACGGGTAACGAGATAGTTCTTGGTTACTATGCCGACCGGGTTTTGGAATTCCCGCAGAACCTCGAGGCATTTTCTCGTTATTCGGAAATGCTTCTCGGCCGGCTGATAGCAGTCCGTAACCCCGCTCATCGCTATAGGCTTAGGAACCCACTTCGCCGAGCGAAGCTCCTTTCTTAAAAGCTCCGGGGCATTTTGCTTGACGAAGATTTTCGTTTCGAAATCAAGCCCCGCAGAAAGCCCCAGATACTCGTGCGTGGGCCTCGCGTAGCAGTAAACGCATCCGTGCTCACATCCTCTGTAGGGATTGATGCTTGCGTCAAATGAAACGTCGGGGCTCTGGTTGTAGGAGATTATTGTTTTTGTCCGGTCCCTGTAGTAAACGGTCCTAGGGACACCTTCGGCGGGGGGTGTATCCTCGTCCGCGACAAAATCGATCCGCTCGAACCTTCCCGCCGGGTTCTCCGGGGACCCCCTTCCCTTTATTGCAGGTTTCACTTCTTGAGTCTCCCTAAACTAAAAAGCCCCAAAGCGGCAACGGCCGCCTCGGGGCTTTTAAAACACTGAATAACTCTTACTTTCAGTTTATGTTCTTCGGCACCGGGTCGGCCTCGAGAGCGTAACCGGCCTTGGGAACAACAAAGTTTTTCAGCACCGGCTCATCCGAGAGAATTACCTTGCCGATCACCTCGTCCATATGTTCCACGGTGGTTATCTTCACCTCTTTCCTCACGTTATCCGGTATATCCTCAATGTCTTTTTTGTTGTCCATCGGAATAAGCACTTCCTTAACCCTGCCCCTGTGAGCAGCGAGGATTTTCTCCTTGAGCCCTCCAATTGTAAGCACTCTTCCCCGAAGCGTGATCTCACCCGTCATGGCAACTTCTCTGTTTATGGGCTTTCTCGTGATGGCGCTCGCTATGGCACTGGCTATCGCTATGCCGGCACTCGGTCCGTCCTTCGGAGTAGCCCCCTCGGGAACGTGAATGTGTATATCCACGTTCTGATAGAAAAGCCTTTCAAGCCCCAGGCGCTGCGCCCTGCTCCTTACGTAGCTCATCGCCGCGCGCGCGGACTCCTGCATCACCTCCCCGAGCTTGCCGGTAACGGTGAAATTCCCCTTGCCGGGAACGATCGAGACCTCTATCGTCAGAAGCTCTCCTCCGAGTTCGGTCCACGCAAGTCCCGTGGCGGCTCCTACCTGATCGGTCTGCTCAATCTCTCCATACTCGTACTTGGGAGTACCGAGATACTTGTTAAGGCTCTTGGCGGTAATGTTGACGCCCTTGGTTTTTTTATTCTCAACGATCTCCCTTGCCACTTTCCTGCAAAGCGCCGCTATTTCCCTCTCAAGGTTCCTCACACCGCTTTCCTTCGTGTACCTTCTTATGATCTGCTGAAGAGCCTCGTTCTTTATGGACACCTTGTGCTCCTTGAGACCGTGGTTTTCCTGCTGCTTCTCTATAAGAAACTTTCTGGCTATCTGGACTTTTTCCTGCTCAGTGTAGCCCGGAAGACGGATTATCTCCATGCGGTCCTGAAGCGCCCAGGGAATCGTGTGCAAAATGTTGGCCGTCATTATGAACATTACCTTTGACAGGTCGTAGTCAGCCTCGATGTAATGATCGTTGAAGCTTGAGTTCTGCTCGGGGTCCAGGGCCTCGAGAAGCGCGGAAGCCGGATCTCCCCTGAAATCCATTCCCAGCTTGTCGATCTCGTCAAGGAGAAAAACCGGGTTTACGGTTCCGGCCTTTTTCATTCCCTGTATTATCTTTCCGGGAAGAGCTCCTATGTAGGTTCTCCTGTGCCCCCTTATCTCAGCCTCGTCCCTAACTCCACCGAGAGATGTCCTGACAAACTTGCGGCCCATGGCGCGAGCTATGGACTTGGCCAAAGAAGTCTTTCCGACCCCCGGAGGTCCGACGAAGCAAAGTATCGGTCCCTTGAGCTTCTCTGTGAGAACGCGCACCGCGAGATATTCAAGTATCCTCTCCTTGGGTTTCTCAAGGCCGTAGTGATCCTCGTCAAGAATTTCCGCGGCTTCCTTGAGATCGAGGCGGTCTTCGGTCTTCTCCTTTATCCACGGCAGATCCAGAAGCCAGTCGATATAGTTTCTCACCACCGTCGCCTCGGCCGACATGGAGGACATCATGCGAAGCTTGCCTATCTCCCTCTTAACCCGCTGCTCCACGTCCTCGGGAAGTTCTTTTTCCTTCAATTTCTCCTCAAATTCGTCTATTTCGCTTTTAAGGTCATCGCTCGTGCCGAGTTCCTTCTGGATGGCCTTCATCTGTTCGTTCAGGTAGTACTCCCTCTGGGCCTTTTCCATCTGCTTTTTGACCCTTTTTCCTATCCGCTTTTCCATCTGGAGTATCTCAAGCTCCGACTGCATCTTCTCGCAGAGTTTCTCAAGCCTCTCGAGCGGATCGATTACCTCCAGAATCTCCTGTTTGTCCGAAAGTTTCATGCTAAGATGCGAAGCGACCGTGTCGCCTAGCTTGCCCGGCTCGTCAATGGACATGAAAGTGACGAGAGTCTCCGAGGGGATCTTGGTGTTGAGCTTGACGTAATCCTCGAAAAGCTTGGTCGCCGAGCGCATGAGCGCCTCGACCTCCACACTCTCTCCCGAAGGCTCCTCTATCTCCTTTACCTCTACGACGAACATGTCCTTGTGGGGAACGAAGCCCGATATGGATGCCCTTTTTTTGCCCTCAACAAGAACTTTCACCGTGCCGTCGGGAAGCCTGAGCATCTGAACTATGGTTCCGATGGTCCCGATTTTGTACATGTCCTCGTTTCCGGGTTCGTTTACTTTGGCGTCTTTCTGCGCCGAAAGAAATATTTCCTTGTTGCCCTTCGCCGCCTCTTCAAGAGCCTTGATGGATTTTTCCCTGCCCACGAAAAGCGGAGCCAACATGTAGGGGTAGATAACTACGTCGCGGAGTGGAAGGAGTGGAAGAACTTTCTCGTTAACGTTTACGGAATCTGACATTTTCTCCTCCTCTAATACACAAGCTTATTTAGAGTATATAATACAGACTCTTGTATTTACAACCCTACTATTATACAGCATGTCCAAGAGTTAGGCATAATCCAGAGGAAAAGCACTTGTTGGAAATTATTACCATTTAGTAGTAATTTTTAACAAACTGGTTATTTTTATAATCCAAAACACAAAACCAAGGAGGAATCAAAATGATTGACAACGACATACAGGACGCCTTAAATACGCAAATAAGAAACGAGTACTATTCATCCTATCTCTATCTTTCAATGTCTGCCTACTGCGAATCCAGAAACTTTTCGGGTTTTGCGAGCTGGCTTCGCAACCAGAGCGAAGAGGAGCTTGTGCACGCAATGAAGTTTTTCGATTACCTGCTCGACAGGGGTGGCAGGGTGGTTCTTGATTCGATAGAGCAGCCCGCTTCTGAGTTCGGAACGTTTCTTGAGATGTTCGAGGAGGTTCTTGAGCATGAAAGGGAGGTTACGGGGATGATAAACAATATTTACGATCTTGCCACCTCGAAGAACGATCAGGCGACTCTGGTAATGCTCCACTGGTTCATAGAAGAGCAGGTCGAGGAGGAAAAAAGTGCCGAAGAGGTCGTTGAGCAGCTGAAACTCGCCGAGGACAACCCGGCGGCGCTTCTGATTCTCGACAGGGAACTCGCCGTAAGGGAGGGCGAATAAACAAAAACAAAGCGGTTTCTCCCCTGCCAGGTAATTTTTCTCAGGAGGGAACCGTCTCGATATTTCCGGGTTCTTCAGGCAAAAATTCCAGCAGTCTTTACTTTCAGGCTCCGGCATGTATTTTAGTCGGTTTGTAGATTAAGGTGTTCTCCAGAATCAGGGGAAAGGAAGCAGACAGTTGGGAATAAAGTACAACCGGCCTGAAGTAAACAGGCAGATTACAAAACAGCTCATAAATGATTACGGTTCGATCGTTTCCACTCTTGTGAAGGTTTTCGGCTACGAGAGCCTTGAGCACGTGCAGAGGGTGTGCGCCAACTCTTTTGAAAAGATGAGGACCAGGTGGGGGAAAGACGGAATTCCCCAGGATCCCCAAGGTGCGGTGTGGGCTGACGTAACGGAGAACTCAAACAAGCTTTTCTGCAGGAAAATAAACTACCTCTCCAAGGCAAACGAGAAAGAGAAAAGAATCGACGTATCGGGATTTCACCTTCCCTTTCCGGAAAAAGAAGAAGTGGCAAAGAACCGGGTCGAGCTGCTTTTCGCTCTGTGCGACCCCCGGATTGAAAGCTCCCTTCAGAAATACCTCGTACTGAACGTCCTCTGCGGGTTTTCGAGTTCATCCCTCGCGAGAATACTTGAGAAAAACGAAAAAGCTCTCGAAGAGCAGCTCGCTTCTGAAAAAAAGAAGATAAACGAAGAAGCCGTTCAGCTGACGCGGGCCGAAGCGGAGAAAAATCTTGGGGTGGTAACCAAGAACATTTACGAGATTTTCAGTCTCGGCCAAAACGGTCTGCAAAAAGGGACTCCTCCCGTCGCTTCTCTATGCTTTTCCGCAATAAGGCTGGGCGAAATGCTGCTTGATTTCTCGGCAACGGAAAAACCGAGGGTTCACGCCCTTGTATCCTTCATGCTGCTAAACGCCTCAAGGCTCCGCACTATGAACGACGGCGCCGGAAAACCGCTTGGGATAAAAGAACAGAACAGGGAACTCTGGGACAGGAACATGATCAAAAGAGGATTCGAGCACCTTGCCCTTTCAGCCGAGCAAGGAGAAGAGGTTACGGAGATTCACCTAAAGGCCGGCGTCGACGCCGTGCACTCCCTGGCGAAAAAATACGGGGACACGAACTGGGACCATATCATCTCCCTTTACGACAAGTATCTGGCGTGCAACTACTGTCCGCTCGTGGAGCTTCAAAAAGCAATAGCCATTTCCAAAACCCGGGGACCGCATGAAGGTCTTGAGGCCATAAGGGGAATACGCAAGGTTGAGGATCTCTCGTCGCACGACCTTCTGTATTCGACTCTCGGGAATCTTCATTTTCAGCTTCACAGTTATGAAGACGCGATATCGAATTTCAACCGCGCAATCGGCCTTGCCGAAGGATCTTTCGAAAAAGCCTTCTATTCCAAAAAGATAAAGATCTGCGAAGACAGAATGAACATGTCGAAGCGCTACAGATATGGAGTCTCCTTTTAAACACTCCCCGGCCGCCCAAGATGCCCGCGGACTCAATCCTTAAATACATCTTTGCGTTCTGTCTCGTTTTATCCCTGTCCACCGCGGCCACTTCCGCTCGCGCAGAGTCGGGTTTTTCAAGCGGAGATACTACGAAACCCGCGCCCTCTCGAAACGGCATGGTCGTGTCCGAGGAGAAGATAGCGACTCTTGTCGGCCTTTCGGTGCTCAAGGAGGGCGGAAACGCGGTCGACGCCGCAGTCGCCATGGGGTTTGCGCTTGCGGTTACTTACCCAAGGGCCGGAAATCTCGGAGGCGGCGGATTTATGCTGGTTCACCTGGGCGAAACGGGAAGGACCGTCGCCATAGATTACAGGGAAAAGGCCCCACTTAAAGCCACACGCAGCATGTTCCTTGATGAAAACGGAAATGTAGACATCGAGCGGTCGCGGCACAGCGTCTATTCCTGCGGGGTTCCGGGAACGGTCGCGGGTCTTTCGCTGGCGCTTGAGAAATACGGAACCATGCCGCTTGAAAAAGTTATTGCGCCCGCAATAAAGCTCGCGGAGGAGGGATTTTCGGTCTCGGCGGAACTCAGGAAATCGCTTCTCGAAGCAAAGGAACGGATGAAAAAATCATCCGAGGGCATGGATGTTTTTTTCGAAAACAACGGAGAACCGCCGCGGGAGGGAAGAATCCTCAGACAGAAAAATCTTGCGTGGAGCCTCAAGGAGATAAGCAAAAACGGTTCCGGGGCGTTTTACAGGGGAGCGATAGCGAAAAAAATCACGGATTACATGAAAAAGGAAGGAGGCCTCATAACCGAACGGGACCTTGCATCTTACGAGGCTCTTATAAGAAAACCGGTGACCGGAAGCTACAGGGGCTACAGCATCCACTCGATGCCGCCTCCAAGTTCGGGCGGGGTCCATCTTATCCAGATGCTTAACATTCTCGAGCGCTACCCCCTCTCGCGATACGGCCATAATTCCGCCCGATACATCCACATTCTCTCGGAAACCATGAAGCTTGCCTATGCGGACAGATCAAAACATCTGGGCGATCCGGATTTCTCCCCCGTTCCCACGGAACAGTTAATCTCAAAACAGTACGCAAAACGCCTGACAAACCGCATCAATCCCCAAAAAGCGACTCCGAGCAAATACGTAAAGCCCGGCTCACCAATCCCCGTCGGAGGCACTGACACCACTCACTTCACCGTAGCCGACAGGTTCGGAAACGTGGTTTCAAACACATACACGCTCAATTTCGCCTACGGCTCGGGCCTCGCCGTGCCGGGAACAGGGATCCTGCTGAACAATGAAATGGACGATTTCTCGGCAAAAACCGGAACGCCAAACGCATACGGACTAATCGGCGGCGAGAAAAACTCCGTCGCCCCCGGCAAGAGAATGCTGAGTTCCATGACCCCGACCATAGTGCTGAAGGACGAAGAACTTTTTCTAGCGACGGGAAGCCCCGGGGGAAGCAGGATAATAACGTCCGTGCTCCAGGTCATCCTGAACGTGATCGACCACAAAATGAGCATCCGCGAAGCCGTGGCGGCACCGAGGGTACATCACCAGTGGCTCCCCGACATCCTGTATGTGGAGAAAGATGCGGGAAAAGAGCTTGGAACCAAACTGCAGAAAAAGGGATACGAAGTAAAAAGAACCGGCCCGATAGGAAGTACGCAGAGCGTAACCAGAGTCAACGGAGTTTTTCACGGAGCCGCCGATTCCAGACACCCGGGAAGGTTGGCACAAGGGTACTGATTCGCGTGCTGCGCCCGGGAAAGCAAATCGCGCGAATCCGGCTTTTACCGTCACGCAGCGAGCGCTATTTATGGTAAAATTGTCCTTGAAGACGAAATACCGAGGAGGGCCCTTAATGTTTCGATATATGCGTCTTGTCCTTGCTGTTACGATCCTGTTAGGATTTGTCATCGGCGCGCGGGCACAAACTTTCAATTCCGTCGTCGTCTTCGGCGACAGCTTGAGCGACTCCGGAAATATCGCCGAGTTCTACACGCCTGTCGCCCAGTCTTTCGGACTCCAAGTTCCGCCCGGCACCAGCTTCACCACGAATCCGGATCCGGTCTGGGCCGAAATCGTGGCCCAGACTTTCGGGACGCCGGGAACCAATTCCCTCGCCGGCGGAACAAACTACGCCTGGGGAGGCGCCTGTGTAAACTCGTCCGGTCCGTGTGAAGAGAACTCGGTACCGATGCAGAGAACAGAACGCCAGATTGACCAGCACCTCTCCGGAGAAAACGCCGACCCTGATACGCTCTACATGATCTGGGGCGGCGCAAACGACATAAGAGCCGTCGCCGGGGAAAATCCATCCGATTCCCAAGGTGCCATCGACGGCACTCTTGAGGCGGCCGAAGCATACCTGGATCAGATACGAACCCTTCAGGATGCCGGCGCGCGCCATGTGGTAGTGCTGAATTTGCCCGACCTCGGGGCAACCGCGGACGCCCGACGCGCCGGAGCCGAAGCCGCAGCTGGGCTCTCCTCTCTAACTCGCGTCTATAATGAAGCGCTGGACTCGGGTCTCAGCTCCCAGGAACACGCCATCGTTCCCGTAAATGTCTTCGCCCTGATGGATGAAATAATTGAAGACCCTGAAAGGTACGGGTTCACCGACACCGAGGGGACGGCCTGCGTCCCCGGTTCAAACCCCTTCCGCCCCAGCGGGGAACCGGAATCAATAGTCTGCGGCCCGACCGACTCCGGCTATTTGTCGCCTCCCGACGCCGGTGAGAACTACCTTTTCGCGGACGGCTCCCATCCAAGCGGGGCTGCTCATGCGGCAATTGGGAGCATGGTAATCTCAACTCTCACGGCCCCGGTTCAGGTATCGCTTGGGGGAGAGGGAGGAGTAGAAGTTGCCAGGGCACACCGTGACGCAGTGTTTACGGAGCGGATGCTGAATCTCGGGCCTAGCAATTCGGCTGGGAAATGGCACAGCTACGCGAGGGGACAGATAGGCAAATACAATCTCAAATCTCTGTCCCATCTGGGTGAAACGAAGGCCGAAATGCATGTGCTCACCCTGGGTACCGACTACCGCGTCGGGGATGAACTTTACCTGGGAGCGGCATTGAGCCTCGGGAACCACGATAACGACGTCTCGGGCGCAAGCATCGACAGCACCGTGGTAACCGGCTCGCTGCACGGCACCATTATTTTCGATGTTTTTTACCTGAGCGCCGCTTTTAACGCAGGCGGAGCATCAATTGACGTCAACCGCTCGATCCAGATCGCGTCGGCGTCGCGCACGGAGCACGGTTCCACAAGCTCTTATCAGTTCGGAACCGATGTTGAAGTGGGCTGGATTCCAAGCGTATCCGAGAGTTACAGACATAATCTGTTTCTAGGGCTCGGATGGCTCGATCAGAAGATCGACGGCTACAGTGAAAACGGCAGCACGTCCACCTCGATGAACTTCTCGGACTTTGAACGCGATTCCCTGGTTGCGAGAGCGGGCTATCAAGTCAAAGGAAATCTGGGTCTAAGCGAAAGGTTGCTCCCATACCTCCGCGTCGCCTATGAGAGAGAGCTTAACGACGATCCCGTTTCGGTCACCGCGGGCTCAAACACCATGTCCGGCCGCTTTACTATCTCGGGTTTCGAGCCGCCGAACCAATGGGTAAACGCCGGCGGCGGCCTCACCGCCAACATCGGCAGCCGGACGAAAATTTCCGTCGGCTACTCGGGGCGCTTCGGCAACAACTCTGAACTCAACCACGAGTTCAGTCTCGGAGCGCGCATAACATTCTAGAAAGAGGGGGACTCAGCCGGCAAGCAAGCGGCAATTCGAAACGCAACCCGCAGGCGGTTATTGAGCCGAGATGTAAAGCATCCTGTCTATAGATTTCTTAGCCTTGCGTGCAATATCCTCCGGAACCCTGACCTCATACACCTCTTCCCTCAGCGAATTCAGTACCTTATCAACCGTTATCATCTTCATGTACTCGCAGATCGCGTCGGCCTTGGCGGGATAGAACTCTTTTTCCGGGCTCTGCTTTCGGAGCGTGTGGAGAATTCCGGTTTCAGTCGCGACCACAAACTCGGGAGTGTCGGAATTGCGGGTATAGTCGATCATCTTTCCCGTAGAGAAAAACTTTATCTCCTTTGCCAGTTCGTCATCCCCGGCTGCAGAATGAAGAAAAGACGTGGTGCATCCGCACTCGGGGTGAACTATCATTTCTGCGTTAGGATAGGATTCTTTTATCTTCCTTATGTCCTTCGGCCGTATTCCCGCGTGCACGTGGCATTCCCCGGGCCAGACGTGAATCTTTCTGCCCGTAACCTTGGAGACGAAGGCGCCCAGGAACATGTCCGGCAGAAAAAGTATCTCCCTGTCCTTAGGAATGGATTCCACTATCTTGACGGCGTTTGAGGAAGTGACGCAGTAGTCGGTCTCTGACTTAACGGCGGCCGAAGTGTTCACGTAGGAAACCACGAGGGCGTCTGGATGCTCGGATTTCCACTTCTTGAGCTGTTCGAGGTTTATGGTTTCGGCAAGGGAGCAGCCGGCTTCCGGGTCCGGGATAAGCACCTTCTTGTCGGGAGAAATTATGGACGCGGTTTCGGCCATGAAATGAACCCCGCAGAATATAATGATTTCCGCGTCGGTTTCAGAAGCCTTCTGTGAGAGGCCCAGAGAATCTCCCGTGTAGTCGGCAAGATCTTGGATTTCGGGTATCTGGTAGTTATGGGCCAGAATTACCGCATTTTTTTCCTTTCTCAGCCTGTCTATTTCTTCTGAAACGTCACGTAAACTGTCCATTGTAACAGCCGGACATCCATCATATGTCCCGCAACTTTCAGTCTAACACACCAAAAGAAATATCTAAACACGGAGCCGAGTGGGTTAGGGCACCGACAGATATGAAATCAACCCCGCTTCGGGCTATCTCGCCTACGTTCTCAAGGGCAACTCCGCCGGACGCTTCGACAAGTGCTCGATGGTCTATTAAGCGCACGGCCTCCTCGATTTCCCGTATGCCCATGTTGTCAAGCATTATGACGTCAGCGCCGCAGGAAATCGCCTCTTTTACCTGTTCCATGGTTTTCGTCTCGACTTCAATTGAGAAATCTTCTCCTACGCTTTCTCTTACCCTTTCGACGGCTGCAGTTATGCTCCCCGCGGCTTTTATGTGATTGTCCTTTATGAGCACCCCATCGTAAAGCCCGGCGCGATGGTTATGTCCCCCGCCAGCGGCCACTGCGTACTTGCTGATCCACCTGAGCCCCGGAAGGGTCTTTCTCGTATCCTTTATCTTGACACCGGACCCCGCCGCGGCTTCGACGAAAAGGGAAGTTAGAGTCGAGATGCCGCTCATTTTCTGAAGGACGTTAAGAGCGGTCCGCTCCGCCGAAAGAATCGCTCTGCTTCGGCCCGTAACGCGAGCGATCACGTCTCCGGGCGAAACCCGGTCTCCGTCGGAAACCAACTCCTCCCACTCGCAGTCCGGATCAAGCTTACGGAAAACCGCGCCGCAAAGCCCGAGCCCCGAGACCACGCCGCCCCCCTTCGCATGCATCTCTCCCGTCAAAACTGCGTCTTCGGCAATTATGCTCTCGGTCGTAACATCCCCACCTCCTATATCCTCCCGAAGGGCAAGCTCCAAAACGGCCTCTACTTCCGGGGGGTAGTTTTCGCGGATTTTCATCAGTTGTCTCCGTAGGGTTCTATGCCTTTCTTGAAAACCAGATGCTTTTCATAATCCGAGCCCTCTTCCGGATAATCGGATCTCATATGGGCTCCCCGCGACTCCTCTCTCAAAAGAGCCGCCCGCGTGACGAGTGAACATACATCAAGCATCGTCCCAAGCTTAAAGCCGAACCACCCGGCAACACCCTCGCTCGCCGAGGAAATCTCTTCAAGCTGCGCGACGAATCGCTCCATTCCCTCCCGGTCCCTCACTATTCCTAGATGCGTGCTCATCCCACCGATTATTGCGTCTCGAGCCTCGTTGAAGAACTCAGCGTCAGCTTCCCTGGTGTCGGCAAGCATGAAACCCCCGAAATCCCCGCCGATGCCACCCAGATGCTGCCCGCCCGCCGCGCCGTCGATGCATCTTTTGGCAAACACCATGCACTCGAGAAGCGAATTGCTCGCAAGGCGATTGGCCCCGTGCACGCCGGTGTTTGAGACCTCGCCGCAGGCATAAAGCCCCCCTATGCTGGTTTCCCCTGTTAGGCCGGTCCTTACTCCCCCTATGGTGTAATGGGCGGCGGGAGCCACCGGGATACGGTCCCTCGTGAGATCAAAACCCGAGTCCCTGCAGAGTTTCTCTATGGTGGAGAACCTTTTTCTGACGAATTCAGGATCCAGGTGGGAGAGATCGAGATAGACATAGTCTTCTCCGCAGGATCTCATCTCGCTGTGAATTGCCTTTGAAACCACGTCTCTCGGCGCAAGCTCAAGAAGGGGGCTGTAGCGTTCCATGAATCTCGTTCCATGGGCGTTTAACAGATAAGCGCCCTCTCCCCTTATAGCCTCGGTCAGAAGAAAAGCGTCGCCTTCTTTGCCGCTGAAAACCGTGGGGTGGAACTGCACGAACTCCATGTCGGATATCTCTGCCCCGGCTCTCCAGGCAAGCGATATGCCCTCCCCTGAGGCTCCTTCCGGATTAGTGGTCCTTCTATAAAGGGCACTTGCGCCCCCGGTGGCAAGTATGGTGGAAGGAGAAGCTATTCTCACGTAGCTTTCCCTTCCCTCGTCGTAACCCCAGACGCCGTAGCATCTTTCCCCGTCCGAGATTATGTCGGTAACCGTGACAAGCTCAAGAATCGTTACCGATTCGCTTGAGCTTACATAAGAGATCAGAAACTCAATCATTTCTTTTCCCGTGGCATCCCCTCCCGCGTGAAGAACCCTTCTTTTCGAGTGACCGCCTTCAAGGCCAAGCAGAAGACCGCTGTCGTCGGAATCGAACTTCATTCCGAGATTTATAAGGTCCGTGACCCTCTCCCTCCCTTCCTCAACCAGAACCTGCACGGCGCGGGCGTCACAAAGTCCTCTTCCTGCGACAATAGTGTCCTCCTTGTGAAAAACGGGTGAATCCTCGGGGTCGACGGCTGCTGCAATTCCCCCCTGAGCCCAGTATGAGTTGCTCTGTACCAATGTCTGCTTGGTCACCACCACGCACCGGCCAAGAGACGACGCGCACACGGCGGCGTAAAGACCTGCAAGCCCCCCGCCCACAACGAGAAAATCGCACTCAACGTCAATAATTTTTCCGCTCATTAAAACCGCCTTCTCTCTCTAACTCACCGCGGATATCAGGAAATCCTCTATCTTTGCGAGTTTCTTTACACTGCTTATCTTGCGTCCCCTCGAATCACGCACGTAAAATGTATCCGCGACCTGATCCGCTCTGGTCGAGATCTTGGCGTAGTCAATCGAAAGACCCAGCTCGGCAATTGCTTTCGTGATGCTGTAGAGAAGCCCTTCTCGGTCGTGGGCGTAGATCTCCATCACGGTCGCCTTGTCGGAAGACTCGTTGTCAAACACGATTTCCGGAGGATATCCGGGAATCTTTCTTCCATAGGAGGAATAGTTCTTCTTCCTCCTCTCAACCAGCTCGTCAACATCCACATCTCCGTCAAGCACCCCCTCGAGGTTTTTCTCGACCTTTTTCCACACCTCGCCATACTCCTCTTCGATCAGGTGATCGGTCCTGTCCACATAGAGGACGTCGAATGCCTTCTTGTCGAGCGTGGTTACAATTCTTGCCCCCAAGATATTGAGTCCGTTTGCGCTCAGTATCCCGCAGAAAACGGAGAATATTCCTTTCTTGTCGGGGGCACAGACCGTAAACTCGTCATATTCCTCGTAGCGGATCACCTCCGTTGCAAACTTTTTCTCCATGGAATCCAGGAGCTTGACGTGGCGGAAGATGTTCTGCCTCGAGAACTGGCCGAAGTAGGAAACCGGCATTTTCTTCAGTATTTTTTTCACCTTCCGCTCGGGAATCTCACCTTCGGCGTCGGCCACTATGTCCGAGGTCATCTTCTCCCTCCATTCCTCGTCGGTTTTACGCCGGTACGTGCCCGCCGACATCTGCCGAAGAGTCTTTATGTAGAGTTCTTGGAGCAGCATTCCCGTCCAGTCTTTCCACACGTCGGGACCGACCGATCTTATGTCCGCGAAAGTCAGCAGGTAGAGAAGAGAGAGTGTTTCTTCGTTGGGAATGGACTTGGCCAGCCGTTTCAGAACGACCGGGTCTTCAAGATCCCTTCTCTGGGAAAAGTGAACCATGGCCAAGTGATGTCTCACCAGAAATTCGAGCTGCTCTGTGTCGGATGCGCCAAGACCCAGCCTCGCCGCTACCTTCGGGATCATGGCGGCCCCTTTCTGCGCATGGCTTCCCCCCTGGCCCTTCCCCATGTCGTGGAAAAGACACGCAAGGAAAAGAACATGCTTTTTTACCAGACTCTCGGCGACCTTGGTGAGAAAACGGAATTTCTTTTCGTATTCGTAGTTTATAAGCCTTTCTATTTCCCTGACCATGAATATGGAGTGTATGTCGACCGTGTAGACATGATAGGAATCGAACTGCACCATGCAGACTATTTTTCCGAACTCCGGTATCAAGCGGCCCAGAAGGCGTATCTCGTTCATCTTGAGCAGCATTTTCGAAACATCTTTTCCGAAACGCAGAAGCCTCATGAATATCCTGTTGAACTCCGGGTCGTTTCTGACCTTTTCATCTACACGGAAGACCTGCTCGCTCATGAGAATTTCAAGATATTCGCTGAATTCGACCGAGTAGCGGTCCGCGTACTCAAACGCGCGAAGGAAATTGCAGAAATCCTCGCTGAAAACATTTCTGCTCGTCACGGTGAGATACTTGCCCTGTATCGTAAACCCGTGGTCAAGATGAACGGCTTTTCTGGTAAGCCTTCTCCGCGTGTAGGCCCTCGTGCATTTTTCCGTCAGCCTGCGGGACTGCTGCACCACCACGGCGGCGCGCAGGTAGTAGATCCTCATGAACTTCTCCACCGCGCGGAGCTTTCCGTCCCTGTAGCCGAAGGATTTTGCCGCCTGAGACTGAAATTCGAAGCTCAGGTTGTCCTCTCTTTTTTTCGCCTGGTAATGCAGCTGCGCGCGCACCAGCAGAAGGAAGTTGAGGCATTTTCGCATCACCCTGTATTCTTTTTCCGAAACGAAACCCCTCTGGAGCACTTCCTCGAAACTCTTGGCCTTGTAGTTCGCCTGGGCTATCCACATCGCCGTCTGGAATTCCCTTAGCCCTCCCCTTCCCTCCTTAACATTAGGCTCGAGGATGTATAGGGTCTTTCCGTATCTCTCCCCCCTGCTGTCCCTCTCGTCTATCTTTCTCCTTATGAAATCGTGTGAAATCTTGGGGAGCACCTCGCCGTAGATTTCGTTTTCGAGCTCGTCGTAAAGAGCCCTGTCCCCGCATATAAACCTCGAGTCAAGAAGCGAACTCAGGATGGTGACGTCGTTTCTGTCCATTGAGAGTTCCCTGCACTCCTCAACGCTTCTCGTGCAGTTTCCTATATCCATCTTTGTGTCCCAGAGAAGATAAAGAAGCTGCTCGATTATCTCTTCGGCAAGGCCCTTTGAGCCTTTCTTATGAAGAAAAAGAAGGTCTATGTCAGAGTATGGGGAAAGCTCCTCCCTGCCGTAGCCCCCGAGAGCCACTATGGAGATGCCTTTAAGTTCCGGGTAACCGTACTGTGAAAGAGCCTGCTTGATGAAACTGTCTACAACTGTGGTTCTCTCCCGCGCAAGTTCATAGCCTATGAGGGCCTTGTTTTTCCTGGTCCTCGCGTAATGGCGCCTGCGTATATGTTCGTAGGAATCGGTAAAAAAAGTCAGAAGATCCTTTTCTGTGGTTTCAGGTTTTCTCACTGGGAAACAAAATATCCGTCAAATCCTGACGCTGAGCGCCACCCCGTCGCGAAGGGGAACCACCGTGGAGAAAAACCCCGGGTCCGAAAACAAAAGCCGGTTAAACTCCAAAACCCCCTCGGTACTCTCAGAACCCGCGCCCCCTAAAACCCTTCCTCCCCAGAGCACGTTATCGGTAATGAGCATACCCCCGGGATTAAGCTTCTCGCGCGCAAGCTCGATAACCTGCGGGTAGTTCTCCTTGTCTATATCATTGAATATCATATCAAATTTACGGTCCGAATTCGCCAGTATATCGAGAGCGTCTCCGCAGACAAAGCGGAGCTTGCGAATCTGCCCGGCCCGCTTGAAGTAATCGCGCGCAGCCTCCCCGTTTTCTTCAAGCCAGTCCGTGCAGGTTATCACGTCTTCACCACCCAGAGAAAGCGAGAACCAGAGGGCCGAGTAACCGAACCCGGAACCCATCTCAAAAATACTCTGCGGTTTTTGCAGAAGGCATATCTGGGAAAGGAACCTCCCCACAATGGGTCCCACTATTTTGACGTCGCTTCCCTCAGCCCGCTTCTCCATTTCATAGAAAACCTCGTGGACTCGGGGGTAAAGAGAGCGGATGTAGTTCTCAATCTCGGGGTTTGTTATGGTTGCGCCTTCGTCCATCACCCGTCCTCGCTCCGCCCGAAATCGACGAAAATCTCCCCGGTCCCCGTGATTTTATTCTCAACCCTGGCAAGGACGAAAAGAAGATCCGAGAGGCGGTTAAGATAAACCAGAATCTCTCTTCCCTCCTCTGATCCCTCGAAAAGCGCCTCAACGCTTCTCTCGGCCCTTCTGCAGACCGCGCGGGCGAGATGAAGGTAAGCGGCACCCTCAGACCCTCCGGGCAAAACGAACTCCCGAAGCTCCCCGACCTCGGGCAAAAATGTGTCTATCTGCTCCTCAAGTTTTTCAGCCATCTGCGCGGTGACTCTCGGCGGGGAAAAAGTTGAATCCTGCGGTGTCGCAAGATCGCTTCCCACAGTGAAAAGTGTGTTCTGTATTCCCCGCAGAAGCTCCTTAACTCTCGGGTCGCTTGTTTTCACGCAGGCAACTCCCAGAACCGAGTTAAGCTCGTCCACCTCGCCGTACGCCCCCACCCTAAGGGACGATTTTCTCACCCTCTTTCCGCCGAGAAGAGAGGTTTTTCCGTCATCCCCAAGGCCTGTATAAACTGTGGTTATTCTTTTTTTCGACACGTGGAAAATTCTAACCGCCTTCGTGGGAGCTTCAATTGCGACTTAATCATTTGCTAAAGGCAACGCGCTGGTCCATAATCTCGATGAAGGAAACAAACCAGCAAGTAGGATTCCTTCGGGTCGCCTATAACCTACTTGACGAATATAACGCAACGCGTAATGTTTATTGAGACTGACTGGAGAGTCCCATATCGACTAGGACCATATCCGGCTCTACTTAAAAGTTGATGCATTTATCCAGTTTGATCATAGATTCTTTTCAATCTTGAATACTCTGGGCATATAATGTTATAAAGTGGTCTCCTGTCAGCATAAGATCTGGAGTTTGAACATGGGAGCAACGGATATGCTTCACCAAAGAGAGTCAAAGGATCGCATTGGCGCTGGCACTTCTCGATATCGTGAGCTTGGGAGGGGCTGTAAGGCCTACTCACAAAGGCAATGGCGGAAGCCATGCAGCCGGGTTGGTGTTTCTCTCGTTGCCCTTGCAGTTTTTGCAGCGCTGTCGCTGCTTGCCTGTTTGGACGGTAGTTCCGACGAGAAAACACTAACGCTTGCCACCATCTCCGAACCGCTTACCCTGAACCTCGCTCTTGCGGAGGACGCAGTGTCGGTGGATGTTCTGGGACATCTCTTCGAGGGCCTGACCGAGACCTCGTGGCTGAACGACCAAGTCGAGCCGGTGCTGGCCGAGTCCTGGACGCATTCGGATGACGGTCTGACATGGACTTTCTCCCTGCGCAAGGACGTAACTTGGCACGACGGAACATCTTTTACGGCGCACGACGTGGACTTCACCTTCAACCGCATTATTTACAACGAAGAGATCAAGGCGACCGCCGGGGCGGAGTTTAACTTCCGGTTTCTGGACGAGGCTACCGGCACTTGGACGGAAGCAAGGATGACCGTTACGGCGCTCGACGACTATACTGTCCAGTTCGTTTTACCGGTGCCGTTTGCCCCCTTTCTTCGCTCCATGGATACTCCGATCTATCCCAAGCATATCCTTGAACAATATGTGGACAGCGGCACTTTTAACGAAGTGTGGGACATTAATACTGACCCGACCGAGGTCGTCGGTACCGGCCCCTTTACCATCGAGCGCTACAATTCGGGCGACCGCGTGGTCCTGCGCCGCAACCCGAGCTACTGGCTCAAGGATGATGAGGGCCGCAGCCTGCCGTACCTAGAGAAAATCGTTCAACTTATCGTTCCCGACCTGGAGACCGAACTCGCCAAGTTCAAGGCCGGGGAGACAGACATTCATGGCGTGCTGGGCGAGGAGTTCGCGGAACTTGAACCGCTGCAGGCGGAGGGAAACTTTACTATCTACAAGAGAGGTCCCGGTTTCGGGTCGAGTTTTCTGACCTTCAACATGAACCCCGGCGCAAACCCGGACACGGGGGAGCCTTACGTTCCACCGAACAGGCTGAAGTGGTTCCAGAACAAGCAGTTCCGCCAGGCTGTCGCACACAGCGTTGACAAAGACGCGATCATCCGAGACATACAGCACGGACTCGGCTCCCCGCAGTGGTCCTCCATCAGTCCGGCCGCGGGCGACTTCCACAATCCCGACGTGCGACGGTACGAGTACGACATCGCAGAAGCCAACCGCATTCTCGATAGTCTCGGCTGGATGGATACCGACGGGGACAAGATTCGCGAAGACGATGCGGACAATCCGATTGCGTTCTCACTGGCAACTCCGGCCCAGAGCAGCGTAAGTGAAAGGATAGGCATGATTATCAAGCGGGGTCTTGGGGACATTGGCGTCAGGGCGGATCACGAACCGATTCAGTTTGGAGACATCGAGCTCCAGTTGACCGAGTCCTATGACTGGGAAGCCATTGTGATCGGCTTCACTGGCGAAGCGGACCCGCACAGCGGCATTGCTTTATGGCACAGCAGCGCGGGCTTACACCTTTGGCATCCGAAGCAATCACAGCCGGCGACGGACTGGGAAGCCGAAATTGACGACCTTTACGTGAGAGCTAGCCAGGAGCTGGATCGCAGCGCGCGCGTAGCGCTCTACCATCGCGCTCAGGAAATCGCGGCCGAGAACGTACCGCTTATCTACATGACACGTCCCGAACGGCTGAGTGCCGTCCGAAACGTCTTTGGCAACATAACTCCCACGTTGTACGGGCTCTGGGATATTCGCTATCTGGATCGAACTGATCTATAATGGGGATTCCGGGCCTTAGGGCAACGATGATGGTTCCGGACACCTGTAGCTGACACAACGATTCGATTTTCGTCCAGAACATGGATTTGCTATCCGTCAAGCCACCTGCCTACCTTGCCCGTAGCGGCAAATCATGTTAGTTTTTAATTTCCGGTTTTAAGCTGCGAGGAGGTTCGGAGTGCCTTTTCCCCCCAAGCTCAGAGATAAAATACAAGAAATAGCGGACGACCACGAAACCAGGCTTTCGGCGCTTATTCCCGTCCTGCGGGAAGTGCAGAACGAATTCGGCTGGCTTTCCACCGAATCCATGGAGGAAGTCGCCGAAACGCTCGATATTCCGGCCTCTTCGGTTCAGAATGTCGCGTCGTTTTACACTATGTTCTTCACAGAACCCGTGGGAACTCACGTCATGTGGCTCTGCAGGACCCTGTCCTGCGCGCTTCGCGGAGCCGAGGGTCTGGAGCACCATCTCTGTGACCGCCTTGGGGTAAAAACAGGGGGAACGACGGCCGACGGGAAAATAACCCTTCTCGAAGCGGAATGTCTCGCCTCCTGCGGAACAGCTCCCGCCATGCTCGTAGACGACACTCTTTACGAAAATCTTACTGAGTCTGCAGTTGACAAAATAGTTGAAGAGATCAAGAAAAGCGGATGAACGAAAAACTGAAAAAAGACGCAAGGGAACTTTTTGATCACGCGCTCAAGGAGGCTGATCCGGGGAAATGCGTCCTGGAACACCTTGAACTGAAGGGGAAGCGGCTCGAGGTCGGAGGGGCAAGCTTCAATCTCTCCGATTTCGAGTCGCTCTACGTCGTGGCCTTCGGGAAGGCCGCGTCCGCCATGGCAGCGGCGCTTGAGGGGCTTCTCGGGGAGCGGATAACCGAGGGAATAGTGGTATCGAACGTCCGTTCGGAGCAGGTGTTTCAGAAAATGAATTTTCATCTCTCCTCCCACCCGGTGCCAAATGACAGAAGCGTCGAGGCGGCAAAAGAAGCGGTTTCGCTTCTCGAGAGATCTGGGGAGCGGGACCTTGTAATCTTCCTTATATCGGGAGGCGGAAGCTCGATACTCGCGATGCCGAGCGAGGGACTCACCATAGAGGACAAAAGAGCGGTGACCCAGAGACTAATGCTCAGCGGGGTCGACACTTACGGGCTTAACACCGTGAGAAAGAAGATGTCGCAGATAAAGGGAGGAGGGCTTCTTAAAAAGGCTCTTCCCTCACAGGTCATCACCCTGATTCTTTCAGATGTTGTGGGCGACCGGCTCGAATTCATAGCCTCGGGACCCACGGTTCCCGACACTACCACCCACGAAGACGCGTGGCGAGTCATAGAAGCGCTTGAACTTGAGCATAAAATCCCTCCGAGGGTGGTGGTGCACCTTGAGAAGGGAAGAAAAAATACCGTCTCTCCAACCATGGACCGTGAGCAGTACGAGCGCAGCGGAGCCACCACGGTCGTCGTCGGAAACAATCACAAGGCCATAATCTCGATGGAGAAGATGGCGAAAAAAATGGGGTACAACACGCTTTTCCTTTCCTCCCAGATATCGGGAGAGGCAAGGGAAGTGGCCAAGGTGCTCGCGGGAATCTCATTTGACATAAAAAGGTTCGGAAGGCCCGTTAAGAAACCCGCCTGCATACTTTTCGGGGGAGAAACGACCGTGAACGTGACGGGGAGGGGGCGCGGCGGGCGCAACACGGAAACCGCTCTTTCCTTCTGCTTTGAGATAATAGGAAGCGAGGGAATCGTGGGGCTTTTCGCCGGAACCGACGGAATAGACGGTCCCACAGACGCCGCCGGGGCAATATGCGACGGACAGTCACGGCTGGTAGCGAGATCGATGGGCATAAGCGCAAGAGACCATCTCGCCAACAATGATTCATATTCTTTTTTTGAAACCCTTGGAGATCTTATAAAAACCGGAAGCACAGGGACAAACGTCATGGACGTGGGAGTGGTTCTGATAGAGGAATGAAAAACCATCGGACAGGCGGAACATAAGGTAACCTCAAACGATGGAAAATCTGACTAGGTCCCCTCTTCCGAGCAACGAGGAAGCGGAACGCGCGGTACTGGGCTCCATACTCATTGAAAACAGCTCGATAAACCAGGTTCTTGAAATCCTGATAGCCGAGGACTTCTACAACGAGAACCACTCCAAGATAATGAGCTGCATGATAGACCTTGACAGGGAAGGCAACGCTATCGACGTTCTTACCCTGTATGAGTGGATGAGTTCGAAGAGAATCATAGAGGAAATCGGGGGAGCCGCCTACCTCACCTACCTCGTCTCGACCGTTCCCACAGCGGAAAACGTCGCTTATTACGCCAGGATAGTCAAAGACAAGTCAGTCCTGAGAAAACTGGTGCTCACCGCAACCGACATAGCGCACCGCGGGTACGGACCCGACATCGAGGTCGACGAGTTTATAGACAGGGCGGAGCAGTCGATTCTCGATATCGCTCAGAACAAGATAAAGCCAAGCTTCTGGCACTCAAGGGATCTTGCGCCGGTGGCATTAGAGAATATCGAGCGGCTCCACGAGAAAAAAGAGCTCATAACCGGCATAAGAACCGGCTTTGAAAGACTCGACCACCTAACGTCGGGCCTTCAGAAATCAGATCTCGTCATAATCGCCGCGCGCCCGGGCGCCGGAAAAACGTCGCTTAGCCTCAACATAATAAGCAACGCCGCGGTGAACGAAGACCTCTCAGTCGCCATGTTCTCCCTTGAGATGACCAAGGAGCAGCTCATGCTCAGGCTCCTCTCCATAAGCTCGAAAGTCAGTTTTTCGGCGATGAGAAGCGGGTATATAAGGGATGATGACCTTCAGAGACTGTTTGATTCGGCCGAAAGATACGCAAACGCGAACATATTCATAGACGACACCCCGGCGTTAACGGTACTCGAGATAAGGGCCAAGGCCAGGCGGCTAAAAAAGGACAACCGCCTTGATCTGATCGTGGTCGACTACCTGCAGCTTATGAAAGGCAGTTCGAGAAATGACACCCGGGAAAGGGAGATAGCTGAAATCTCGGGCGCGCTCAAGGCGCTCGCCAAGGAACTCGACGTGCCGGTAATAGGGATCTCGCAGCTGAGCCGCCAGACCGAGACCAGAACCGACCGCCGCCCCCAGCTCTCGGATCTGAGGGAAAGCGGCGCCATAGAGCAGGACGCAGACGTCGTGCTTTTCATTCACCGCCAGGACATATACAGGAAAAATCCCGAGGAAAAAGACGGCATGGCGGAACTTATAATCGGGAAGCAGAGAAACGGCCCCACGGGCACGGTGAAACTGGTGTTTCTGGAGCAAAACGGGGTTCCGAGCTTCGAGAACCCTTCCGACGAATTCGAAGAGGGATTCGCCTAGACTATGAAGGGCTTTACGATCGCCTTGGACTTCGACTCGTCAAGATAGAGGGCGGGGGAGTCCTGCCAGGCAACAAATTTTTCGTATATTTCCCCGAATTTTTGCCTGACCGAGGTCCAGTGAAAATCCCAGTCGTATTTCTTCGGCCTATCGGAGAAAAACATTTCGGAGAATATGGCGCTTTGCTCCGGAAGTCCCTTCTCCGCTATCCAGCCCGTTCTGATGTTCGCGTAGCCGCTGGCAAAACCCATCGCCAGCATCCCCTCAAGGCCAAGTCTCAGCGCGGCCGCGTTCACAAGCTCGACGTAAACGTAGAGAGCCTCAGTCGTGCGGTAGTTTTTCTCCGGGAACTTCTCCCGGAACTCGCGCAGGTTTTTCACTAGATACATCGGATAATAAGTGGGGGAGTAAAACGAAACGGATTTTGTCGGACTTTCAAGCGGCTCGCGCGTTATCGTTTCTCCTGAAATTGTCCCGAGCATGAAATCATCCCCGCGGAAATCTCCCGTATCCCCGCAAAGAGCCAGGGAAATCCTTATCTTTTCCCACTCTTCCCGGGCTATCTCGCTCGCGCGGGCTATCTCGCTGGCAGTCTCGTCGGCCGAGACAAGTTCTTCAAGTGAAGGCATCTGGAATGAAAATTCTCCTCCGCTTCAATATACATATATGGGGAGATTTATCAAAAAGCAGTTGGCGCATTCTCTCATTCGTGACGATATCTCGTGGCTAAAGCAGAATCATACACATCGGATATTAAGTGGTCCGGTAAATGTTCGTCTCACGCCATTAGCATCAAGGTCATAGGCATGTATGATTTTAACGTTTTGATTTTGTACAATGACATGATTGCATTAACAGTGTTACAAGAAACAGCAAACGTATAATGGTTTAATTTGGTTCATTCGTGGCAGTCCGCTACGAGCGATGAGATCAGTTTCGCTTAAAGGTACACCATGCGAAAATTCGCAATCCGTCTTCTCGCCTTGTTTCGACAGATATCTCTTTTCATCTGGAAGCTGCGTGGCAAAACGGAAGCCGACTTAGCCGCTCAACGGGTAGTTAGCGGAAAGTCCTGGGATGAGTTCTGCGACACTTTAAAAGCTGCGGGGGCAGCTTTAAATTTTCCAAAGGCACCTCAAGACGCATTCAATCAGGCAGAAGGATATCGGTACTTAAGCCGCATCGCCCGGGCCGGACTGATGGCATTTATCGAGCATGCTGACCCGAAAACACCTGCCCTTCATCGTGTCGTCAACGAAACAACTAAGCTAGGTGCGGACAATCCTGATAACTTCTACCAGACAGCGACCCTCAGCGGCGAGTATGAATACAAAATTACAGGGCGGCGCAACAATATTGCATACTTAAGCTTTGGCACTCAATCTGGTAACTATGGGCAAGGACGGGGACTGCCTCCAACAGGGCATATAGAGTCTGACCAGATAGAAACCGACGAAAACGGGTACTTTGAACTGATACTCAGCTGCAAACCTCAAAGTAAGAACTGGCTTCCCATGAAACCGGAAACTGGCACATTAGTGGTACGTCAGACTTTCCTTGATCGCGAAACAGAAACTCCAGCAGACTTGCGGATAGAACGGATCAATTGTTCCGAAGATGAACGCCGTCCTTCTCCGTTGACGCCGAAACAGCTCGACGAAGGGCTAAAAACTGCGGGAACGCTCGTGGCAGGCGCACCGCTGCTGTTTGCCAAGTGGGCTCGTGATTTCCAAAAGCATACCAACGAACTGCCAATGTTTGATCCGGAAGTATCGCTGGCTGCCGGGGGTGATCCCAATATCGTTTACTACCACAGTCATTGGAAAATAGCGGAAGACGAAGCGCTTTTGATAGAAGTAACGCCACCGCAATGCGAACATTGGAACTTCCAATTAAACAACTACTGGATGGAATCACTCGACTACCGCTATCACAGGATACACACTAACAAACATCTTGCTCACTATGAAGATGACGGTTCTGTTCGCCTAGTAGTAGCTCACGAAAATCCCGGTCATCCCAACTGGCTCCAAACAGCCGGACATTCTTCTGGCACGATGTGCTTTAGATGGGTGCGCGCGAAGGAACATCCTCAACCACAGACCAGATTGATCAAGTTAACTGACCTTAAGCAGTTGTTGAATTGAACGAATCGCAATGGCTAAAAAGAATCTAGCGACTTCTACAGACTATGAGAATCCCCACCGTCCTCTTCCCGTTAGGATTTTCAATTCCATCGGGAAGCTAAGTGAAAATCTCGGATTGTCGAGTTCTTTGAATATTGAAACGCTCACCGCCAGCGCGATTCGAAAAACGAGGCTTGAGGATTTTGGTGATGACGGTCACTTTGACGCGTTGGAAATTCTCATAAATTCGATTAATGAAGAAGCCGAGCTAACCCCAACCGGCAGGCTGATACAAAAAATTCGACTTACAAGCGCATTAGTTCATCGCTTGCGAATTGAAGAACTACTAAAACAACACCCTGAAATACACGACGTCAACTTGGGGAAAATTATCCTGATCACGGGATTGCAGCGTACTGGAACGACAATATTGCACAGGCTGCTGAATTCTCATCCGAATATTCGAGGTGTGTCAGGGGTGGAAGCACTCAACCCGTTACCACCTAGCAACAAGGCCAAAGGAATGACCGCTCGAAATGTGCATGCAGTCCTCGCACAGCGACTGATTGCGTATTTGTCGCCGCAGTTCATGGCAGTTCACCCTCTTGACCACAATGAACCGGAAGAAGATGTAATGCTTCTTGATCTAAACTTTATGAGCCAGGCACCAGAAGCCACAATGCATGTGCCGAGTTACTCCCGGTGGCTTGAGGAACAGGACCATACACAGACCTACGAATATTTCCATAAGGTGTTGAAGATTCTGTGCTGGCACCGCCCCAGCAACAATTGGGTACTCAAAACACCGCATCATATGGAATATCTGGACGTGTTTCTTAAAGTTTTCCCCACTGCGACAGTCGTGCAAACCCACCGCGACCCTCGAAAAACCATGCCTTCTTTCTGCAGTATGGTTGCTCACAACCGCGGCATATTCAGCGATCATGTGGACTCAAAGGAAATCGCCAGACACTGGTCCAGAAAGGCTCGCAGGATGATCGAGTTAACCATCCAATCTCGAGATAAAGCAGATGCCGATCGATTCGTCGACGTTTCGTACTACGACTTGATGCAGGATCCGATTGCTCAGCTTCACCGGATTTATCTAAAGGCGGGGGTTGATTTTGATGCCGAAGCGGTGCAGCAAGCCAAGACTTTCATGAAAAAAAATCCCCAAAACCGCTTTGGTAGGCACGTCTACCATTTAAGTGATTTCGGATTGAGCGAGGAAATTATCGAGGATTATTTCTCCTTTTATCGGGAAAAATATGAAATTCCTTTCGAATAGTCCATGCAAATTCAAACAACCATAAAGAACCGAAAAACTATGCAGAGGAACTCGCCATGAAACGAAAAACAAATCAAATGGGAGATGGTTCTTTCATAGACGCTATAATCATCGCAACTCGAGATTTGGCGCAACCCAAGGTATCGGAAGTGAATCCTGTTCCAAAGCACGTACGTATCGATGGCAAAACTTGTCTAATAACCGGAGCGAACAGCGGGTTGGGTAAAGCCGCTGCCATCGAACTTGCAAGGCGTGGCTCAAAAATGATTTTAGCTTGTCGGCCTGGTCATACGAAAACATGCGACGAAATAAAAAGACTGTCCGGTTCCGAGAATATAGAAATGATGGAAGTAGACCTCTCAGATCTTCGGTCGGTACACCGTCTTTGCGATGGTCTGAGTAACCGCAACATCAAAATTGATATTGCGGTTTTCAACGCAGGTTTGGCGCCCAAAAAGGCAATTAAAACACCGCAAGGATACGAAACAATGTTCGCGGTTCATTTCCTGTCGAATCGCATCATGGTTGACCGGTGGTTGAAAGACGGCGTGATTTCTCCATCCAGCCAAGCTGGAAAAACACCGCGAATTATCTTCGTTTCATCTGAGGCTCATCGGTCCTCTCATACTATCGATTTCGACCATTTCGGGGAATTTACCGACTATGGACTCAAGGATGGCTTCAAGTATTACGGTATCAGCAAACTTATTCTGTGTATGTTCGCAACTGAACTCTCGCGCCGCTTGAACACAGGCAGCAAAACTGAAGTTGCAGTTCACTCAATGTGTCCTGGAGGCGTTGCTACGAACCTTTCACGAGAAACACCGTCGATTTTGAAACCTATAGTTAACCCATTGCTGAGATATTTTTTTCAATCTCCAGAAGAAGCTATTGGACCGGTAATTTACTTATGCTGTGCGGAAGAAGCTGGTACCGACACAGGCATCTACTTGCATTTAATGCAGCGAAAGTCCGTGTCTCCTACGGCGTTGGATAAGGAAAACGGAACCAAGTTGTGGGAAGCAAGTGGGCCCTTAGTCGCTAATTCCCGAGAGTAAGCCCTATAGCTGGCGTAGCAGCGGGGTGAGCAAGTACCAGAGGCGCATTTGTGTTATATAAGGGACTTATGTATTTAAGTTGACAGGCAATTTAAACGGCTGATAAATCGGGTATAATATAGTGATGATAAGGACTTACAAGTGCAGAGTGAAGTTATCCAAGTCGGGGCATGAGACGCTGTCTCAGATATTTGGGATGAGCGCCGAGTTGTACAATGCAGGACTGGAATCCCGCATTGACTGCTACAGAAAGACAGGCGAGGGTCGCAGTCTTTATGACCAGTACAAGGAACTTGTGCAGGTAAGAGCGGAGTTGCCGGAGTTTGAGGCTGTATCCAGTATCGTGTTCCGAGGCGTGCTATCGAGACTTGACAAGGCGTACAAGTCGTTTTTCCGCCGAGTGAAGGCAAAGGAGAAAGCCGGATTCCCCCGTTTCAAGAACCGGAGACGCTGGCGAACCATAGAGATAAACGATCAGTGCTGGCGAATGCTCAAGCGTGAGGGAAACAAGTTAGTTCTCAAAGTAAAGGGGCTTCCCCGCATTGAAGTGAAGCCTTCCCGGGAACTGCCGTCCAGCTCCATGCTCAAGGCGATCAGAATTACGAGAAAGCCTGTGCGGACGGAAGTGGCGTTATCGTATGAATTGCCGACTCCCGAGGCAAAACCAGCGAGCAACCCCGTCGGGATAGACATGGGGGTATCGAAGCGTCTTACCTTGAGTAACGGGGAGACTGTGGAGAAGCGGGAGATAGACAGAAAGAAGCTGATACGCCTGCAACGCTCCGTATCCCGCAAGGTGAAGGGAAGCAATAACAGAGGCAAAGCAGTATCTTTGCTTGCAAAGGAATGGCAGAGGCTTACGGACAAGGAAAGAGACTATCTCCACAGGCTGACCTCGGAGATAGCGAGGATGTACGACTTTATAGCGGTAGAGAAACTCAGGACAAAGAACATGCTTCACAACAAGCATTTGGCAAGGAGCATATCTGAGCAGGCTTGGGGCAAGTTCATAACCCTGCTTAACGAGAAGGCCGAGAGTGCTGGCGTTAAGATGGTGGGAGTGAATCCCAAGGGAACCTCGCAGGAATGCTCAAGTTGCGGAGCAACAGTGAAGAAAGACCTGTCGGTAAGGACGCATAAATGCGACTGTGGTTATGAGGCGGACAGGGATGTAAACGCAGCGATAAATATCCTTCATCGAGGCTTAGCTTCGATTGCGGGCGGGAATGTCACCGCATGGCCGGAAGGATTGGAGAGAAACAAGGGGTTGCCCTTGCTCGGCCAAGAACAGTGTATGGAAGTGTCAACTTAAATACATAATTCCCTTATATAAAGATTAGTTGTAGGCGAGACCACACCTTATACATAACGTTGCTCCAGCATGCCTAACACGTTCTCAAAATCCGCAGCTCATATCTTGTGTTTATTTACGAGCAAGCCGATGGCGGAAGAAGTTGATATGTCGAGTCGGAACATCATTGTGACAGGCGCTTCTCCTCATTCAATTGGTTACGAAACGGCTAAGATACTTGCAAGTTGGGGGGCTACAGTTGTTGTCACCAGTACTCACGATATTGAATTGATGGAAAGTTCTTTAAAGAGAGATTTGCGAATCATTGGCGCTGACGAAAAGAAGATTACAGCCTATACGTTAGATCTGTATGATGTTGATAGCGTTAATAATTTCACAACGTGGTACCGAAAAAATTACAACGACCAACTACATGTGCTTGTCAATAACGCAGGAATTCATAAGAACATTCTTAATCCAAGAAAAAAGCCGCCCATGACAAAAGATGGTTTCGAAATTCATTGGCGAACCAATTTCCTTGGAACTTTTCACCTGACGAGTTTATTGCTTCCAATTCTTAAGCAAAATGGTTTAGAAAGCGGAGATGCGCGAGTCATAAACGTGACTTCCCACCTGCACGACAGAGCGAAAAACAAGAGCATGTTTAACGATGGCGGAGAATACCACTCCTGGGACGCCTATGGACTGTCAAAATTAGCGCTAATTCACTTTACTTTCGAGATCCAGAGACGGTTTGCCAGAAAGTACAACCTCCAATCGGCAGCGGTACACCCCGGGTCTGTTATGACTAATCTTACGCAGATTGAAGAGTTCGAAGGAAAAATCGGGTATCTTCTAAACCGAATCTGTTCCGCACTCGCATCTTTTGTCCTGCTAAGCCCAGTATCGGGCGCACAAACTTCCGTGATGTGCGCTAGTAAATACCCACTTCAAGGTGGAAATTATTATGTGCGCTGCGAAATAGCGGAATCATCCGGCGAGACAAAAGACCAGGATGTGTCGAAACTTCTATGGGACAACTCAGATGCATGGGTTAAAACTCTAGTTAAGGCCAGCAGAGATGGGAATGACCAGTTTTAGTATAAGTACCGACCGTATTCAGATCAACGCACCCATTGACTTCGTTTGGGAGGTCCTGACTGACGTTGAAAAATATGGTGAGTGGAATCCATTCACATCTCAAGCCAGAACCGATTTCAAAATTGGATCGCCCGCCCATCTATTGGTAAGAATGGGACCGGGGAAATTCAGAATAACCGAAACCGTATGTGCATTTGAAAAACCACGCCTTATTGCTTGGAGCAGAAAATTCGGAGCTTCCTGGTTTTTGTTTGTGGTGCGAGAGCAGCATCTGGAACCTATAAGTGACACCAGCTGCAGCTACCATAATGTCGACCTATTGAGCGGTGTATTTTCATCAATTGTCTCGCTGTTCTTCGGCGGTTATATTCGCCGCGGCTTTAGCGATGTGGGTGTGGCATTAAAACTTCGTGCAGAAACTCTGTATCGGGAGACGAAAAACCAAAGCTAGCCTAATACCCCGAAGTGCCGTGTTCCGTCTCGGTGTGCAGGATTCTTGGCGGATACCGAAGTAGTCGACGAATCGAAAGGGGAATCAGTTCACAAGCGAGGTGGTTACGAAGGTGCTTCTTGGCAAGGGTATACTCGTCGGAATCGCTGTTCATTTTTATCGGAATAAGCAGCGCTCTAGGGTAAAAACCTTTCCCTCTCCTCGGGGGATGGCACCCGGCAGGTTTCTCTCTTTCCGAAAATGCGGTAGCGGTTCCTTGACACGATCCCGTAAAAATAATCCTTTACCGACCGGGGAACATATATGAAGAGCGCGGGAAGCCTCCACAGCCCCCCAAGCCTCCTGAAAACTAGAAAAACGGCGTCGGCGCCCTCGTAAGCTCCCTTTTCGTCAACGTAGGCGATCTTCCACTCGCGCGGGGGTTCGTTCCGGTAGAGGGAGAACTCAGCGGCAGTCTCGCCCTGAACCGGGGAAAAAAATATTTCCGCGCGGACATCCGCCCAAATGACAAAATCGACGAACCTGTTGCAGCCGCCGCACACGCCGTCGAAAAAAATGACCGGTTTTTCAGACCCTGGAATCTCTCTCTCCCGTTTAGGTAAGCTCCCGTATCAGGGTTTCGTGCTGGGGGAATCTCAGCATAAGGCTGTCCTGCGCGCCGAGCTCGAAATCCTCAAACTCAAACCCAGGAGCCATTGTAGTTCCCATAAAAGCGTATCCGTAGTCCCCCTCCACCACCATGGCGCCCTGCCATGTCCCCTTGGGGACGATTAGCTGGGGTTTCTGACCTGAGGGAATATTGTCGCCCATGACCACTACCCTCGACTCTCCTGTCGGATACAGAAGAAGAAGCTGGACAGGATCGCCGAAGTAAAAATGGAAAATCTCGTCCGCACTCACCCTGTGCATCTTGCAATTCGCCTCGAAAGTTATCAGGTAGTAGATAGCGGTTGATAAATTGCGGTCGTCTCCGGCCATCTCGTCGCTTCTGTAAGTTTCCTTGTAGTATCCTCCCTCACCGGGAAGCTTCTTTAGCCCAAGTCTCTGTATAAGGTGGTCTGCTTTCATGATTTTCCTCCAGCCAAATTGTTAAAATCAAACCAGCAATATAGTATAATACGGCAGGATGATTTAACCATACAAAATAACGGGAGAGATAAAATGTCAGAAGAAGATACAAAGCCGCAAGAGGAAACAAACGCGGAAGAAACGGTTGCAGACAACTTCATGAACTCCATAAACATGGCTTTTAACCTAGGAGTAGCAGCCCATCAGTCGTCAGGTCAGTCAAAAAGTGTCGTAGAGATAGCGACTGAACTCGGAAACCAGATATATCAGAATTTCGCGCAGGCATACGGCGGCGAGATAAACGAGGCTTTTCTCAAGGCAAACACAGAATATTTTCTCCAGATAGCGCTTATGGGATACATAATCCCGGGGGTGTGCGCTTTCGACAATGACTTCAAGGAGAGGCTTTTCGACCTCGTCTACGCGAGGGCCAGGGAAAACCAGCAGAAGCAAGCTGAAGGGGGACCTCAGGGCGGAAGCAGGATAATAACCTGAGCCCATTTGTGGCCCAAGGCTTATGAGAAAAGTTCTAGGTGGTAGGGAGAAAGTAAAAGTCGCAGTTGCCCAGGCTGCTCCCGTGTTCATGGACAAGGAGCGGACTCTTGAGAAGGCATGCCGCATGATAAAGGAAGCGGGGGATAACGGGGCGGAACTCGTCGCTTTCCCCGAGGCCTTCATACCCGGCTATCCGGCCTACTACACCATTGGCTACGAAACTCCGCCGCATGACTGGACTGACTTCATGATCGCGCTTCAGGATAACTCCATAGTGATTCCCGGGGACGACACCGAGATGCTCGCGGAAGCCGCCCGTGCAGCCGACACTCACGTTGTGATAGGCTGCAACGAGCTTGACGACCGCAAGGGAAGCCGCACCGTGTACAACTCCCTTCTTTTTATATCTCGCGAAGGAAGGGTGCTCGGCAGACACAAAAAACTCATGCCGACCTATACCGAGAGAATCTACTGGGGCCAGGGGGACGGAAGCGACATAGCCACCTACGACACAGACATAGGAAGGATAGGAGGACTTGTCTGCTGGGAGAACCACATGGTGCTCGTAAGAGCCGCGATGGTTTACAGCGGGCAGGATTTCCACGTGGCGGTCTGGCCGGGGAACTGGAGGAGGGGAGATGATAAACTGCTTGCCGCCGAAACGGAAGATCCGGGGGCTGGGTGCACAGTGCAGTCACTAATAAGGGTTCACGCGTTTGAGTCGGGGGCATTCGTGCTGAGCGCCTGTGGCTATCTTGACGACGATGACTTCCCCGAAAGATGGCACTACGTGCGCGACGGGGATCACATGAACTGCAGCTGGGCCCGGGGGGGAAGCTCAATTGTCAATCCCGCCGGCAGATACCTCTTTGAACCCCATTTCGAAAAAGATGCGATACTCTACGCCGACTGCTATGCTAACCAGATAAAAGCTGTAAAAGCCATTTTCGATTCCCTGGGCCACTATTCTCGGTGGGACGTGGCTAAACTTCTCATTGACAGGGAGAAGCAAGAGCCGGTAGTGGAGAAAACCGCCGGTTCTCCTCCAGAGATATCCTCCAGAGAAATAAAAAGGATTTCTGAGGAATACGGGGTTTCCGAGGAAAAGCTGGAAGCGATCGCTGAAGAGCTCAGAAAACTCGTTAACTGAACGACAAGCCCTCAAGTGATTCTGGCCGTATAGGGATGTGTCCTGAGCAAAGAAGTCTTTATCGAACGAAACGCCCTCTCCACCCCGCAAAGGCACTTGTACGTTTTCCGTAAAGCTTAAGCACTTCCATGGCGGAATAACGTCTCGGATCAAGATTCGTTATTAAGAAGAAGCGGTCAGCAAGCCCCTCACTGGTTCTCAGCCTGGAAGGGGAAATATCTTTTCACGTTCCAGTCATCATGTTGCGTGAAAGTTCGAGAACCTGCTTTTCCGCGTGATAGGAACTTCTCACAAGAGGCCCGGCTTCCACATGCGGGATGCCGACTATCTTTTCCCCGTAGTTTTTAAGAGATTCGAACTCGACGGGATGATAGAACCTTGATACGGGTATATGGTCAACTGTCGGCTGAAGATACTGTCCTATGGTAACTATGTCGCACCCTGCACGCTTAAGGTCGGCAAGCGTTTCGATAATCTCCTCGTAGCTCTCCCCAAGACCGACCATGATGCCTGATTTGGTAAGCATTGCGGGATTTCCCCTGCTCGCGGACATCGAAAGAAGTTCCAGAGACCTTTGGTAAACCGCCTGAGGCCTTACGGATCTTGTTCTTCCCGACTGGGTTTTCTGCGGAAGGGAGTAAAGTCTTGGAACGGTTTCGATATTGTGATTCAAAACATCGGGAGACGACTCTATAACTTTTTCAATCGCCTCGGCCGCCCCCTTAAAATCCGGGATAAGGACCTCGATCTTTATGCCTGGAACCTTGCTCCTCACTTCATTAACGGTCTGTGCGAATATACATGCGCTTTCATAATTCCTGTCATCCCTGTTTACCGAAGTTATGACTACGTGAGTCACCAGCGCGTTGTTTTTCTGAAGCTCTTTGACAGCCTTTGCCACCCTAGCGGGTTCCTCCCAGTCAAGCTCGCCGCCTTTTCCCGTTTTTACATGGCAGAAACCGCAGCTTCTCGTGCAAACATCCCCAAGAATCATGAAGGTAAGCGTACCGGCCCCCCAGCACTCACCTATGTTAGGACACTTCGCCTCCTCGCACACTGTGTGAAGACCGAGTTCGCGTACCAAACCCCTGAGCCTCATGTAATTCTGGCCGCTCGGGATTTTTGCCTTTATCCATTCGGGTTTTTTGCGAATTCCCGCTCGACCAGACGTCCGGGTTTCAGTGATAACAGATCTCATTTCGGCGCCTTGAACACCTCATGGGGAGAAGACTGCCCTTGGTAGCCAGAAGACTTGTTCTGCAGAAGCTCCACCTCAAGCTTCCCGATCTTTTCCTCTAGTTTCTTTACAGTTTCCCTGCTCCGCTTCAATTCAGACTTTTTGGAACGGCCTCTGGAAAGACTCAGCAGGAAAAAAACAAACGCCCCCAAAAGAAACGAAACCCCTATTATACCGGCGTTGTAAACTGCCCCAGTGTACTTATAGGAGAAAAAACCAAGTTCGATCCTGAACACATCCGTCGCTATTTCGAGGTTCTGGATGAAGAAAACAGCTAAGAAACAGCATATGACCAACAGAAAAAATCTTTTTACGTGTTTCATCGGTTGTTTGAAAAACGGTTTGCTACACCAGTGCAACCCACCTAGCGGGAACATGTTGTAGAATATCGGTTTTTCGAGAAAATACCAGTTATATCACACATTGCAGACCGGATTAAAATAAGAGATACATGATAGGAATTGGGACTTGCTCGACCGGTTACAAAATGCAAGGCATTCAGTGTTGTCCGCAGACCGGTTCCGCACAAGGCGCGCGCAGGAAAATCATTTCGCCGAACCGAAAATCAGAAACGAGAACCTAGGCTAGTAAATCACGTCAGCTATGTAGTAGAGACCGAATCCGGTTTTTACGGGAGAGGCAAAAATCGCGTGCTCAGCCAGAGTCTCAGGAAAAACGAAATCTAGCAGCGTCTTTTTCTTCACTGGATATTCTTTTATCCACGAATCCTCATCAAGACCCGAAAGCCTCCTCGCCTCTGCTATTGCCGTCTCAAGAGTCCCGATGCGGTCAATCAGGCCGAGTTCCTTCGCACGGCTTCCGGTGAATATTTTTCCGTCAGAAAGCGAGGCGACTTTCTCCGGAGACAGCTTTCTTCTTTCGGCAACCGTGTCTTTGAACTGGGAGTGGACGCTGTCTATTAATGTCTGCAGGTAGGCCTTTTCCGCCTCGGGCATCTTTCGAAGGGGCGAACCAAGATCCTTGAATTCCCCGCTCTTTATTACCTCGACCTCCACCTTCGCCCACTTAAGCAGTTGCTCGTAGCTTGCGAACTGCGCTATCACGCCGATGCTCCCGGTCACGGTGCCGGGGTTCGCATAAATCGCTGAGGCCGCGCAGGCGACATAATAACCCCCGGAAGCCGCGACCGTTCCCATGCTTGCCACAACCGGCATCGTTTCACCAAGGCCTTTGAGTTCTTCGTATATTTCCTGGGAAGTGGCAACGGATCCCCCCGGGGAATTTATTCTCACCACAACGGCCTTTATGGAATCGGTTTCCCGTATCTTTCTTATGCTTTTAATATATGGGTCAGTGTCGATTATTATGCCGTCAACGTTTATTACCGCCACGCCGTCCCCGCCGGGGCTCTGAGCCTGATCGGAGATCAACATCCCTATGAGGATGCCCGTGAAACAGATAATAAAGATGACCAGAAGAGAAAGAAAAGTCTTAAGAAAAAAATTCAGATCGGGGACTTTCACTTCACCACCCGTCAGTCAAGGGCCTTGAGTTTTTCATTCAGGATGTCACCTAGCTTGGAGGAACTTTCCTGCTGGGATGACGCGAAGTCTTTCATAGTGTCTTTTTCCTGTTTTTTCTCAAGTCTCCTGCGACTGAGGTTCACTTGGTGCTTGGGCTTGTTAAAACCCGTGACCAAGCCGCTTATCTCGTCGCCGACCTTAAGAGATTCCCGGCTTAACTCATCGCCCTGGAATTCGCGGATAGCGTAAAAGCCCCTCACGTTGTCGGCAAGCGCCACCGTAACTCCGTTATCAAGAATCTCCTCTATCTTGGAAGTGACCACCGTCTCGTTCACCTTGTAGTCCCGAAGCACCTTGTTCCAGGGGTCCGGGGTAAGCTGCTTTATTCCGAGTCCGATTTTTCTCTGCCTCGGGATGACGTTCAGTATCACAAGTTCTATTTCCTTTCCGACGTCTTCGCCTGAGAAAACCTCAAGGGGGCTTACTTCCCCCTCCCACCTTAGATTTTCGGGACGCACAAGCCCGACCATCTCCGGCGCAACCTCTACGAAAACCCCGAGTTCGGTGACATTTCTTATGGTTCCGCTCAACCTGGTGTTCGGAGGATTGTTCCGCTTGAACTCATCCCACGGGTTCTCCTGTATCTGCTTGAGGCTAAGCGAAATCCTTCTTTCCCTGGGCTTTACTCCCAAAACAGCGACTTCTATCTCGCTTCCGATGGAAACGACTTCGCTCGGGTGGCGGAAATTCTTAACCCAGGAAAGCTCGCTTACGTGCACGAGTCCCTCTATTCCCGGTTCAAGCTCGACGAACACGCCGAATTCAGCCGCGAAAACCACTTTCCCTTTGACTCTGCCGCCGACATCGTATCTTTGCTGTATGGTTTCCCACGGGTCTTCAGTGGTCTGCTTCACTCCGAGGGTTATTTTTCCGTTTTCAATTTCAAGCTTAAGAATCCTGACCTGTACGTCCTGACCTTCCTTGAGAACATCTCCCGGGTGCCTAACCCTTCCCCAGGAAAGCTCCCCTATCGGAACAAACCCCTCTATGCCCCCTATATCCACAAAAGCACCGGGATCAATTATCTTGACGACATTTCCAGAAACGGTCTGGCCTTCCGAGATGGTAGCAAGAGTCTCCTTTCTCTTCTCCTCTCTTTCCTCTTCGAGAATTACCCTTCTTGATACGACTATGCCATTATCGTTGTTCTGGATAATACGGGTTTCGATCGTCTGGCCAACCATCTCGTCAAAATCCGCAACCGGCCGCAGAGCGATCTGAGAACCGGGAAGAAAAACCTTAAAAGGGCTGCCCTGTCCTATATCGCAGTTAAAACCGCCCTTCACTCTGTTTAGAATCCTTGTGGCGACGGGCTCTTTGTTTTTGAACTTCTCCTCGATCGCCTTTTTTTCCCTGAGCTGGTCCGCTTTCTGCTTGGAGGCCCTGACTGTGTTCGGGTTCGGTCTTTCGACCAGCACCTCTATCTCCGAGCCCACCGAGACTTCATATTCGCCGTTTTTGTTTAGAAACTGGTTTATGGGAACTATGCACTCGAACTTGAACCCGAGGTCTATGAAAACAGCGTCAGAGTCAATCCTTATAACCCTTCCCTTCGCTATTTCCCCGTTCTCGGGTTCGCTCAAGCGCGATTCCATGCTTTCATCAAGCAACTCCTCAAAGCTTTTTTCATTTGAATCCGTAGTATCATTATCCTGAATCATTTTGTTTAGCCGCCTTCGCCGTCATTTGTTAATAGAGGCAAGGTTACATGAAAACTGCCGAAAATAAAAAGAGAGTTCTGAAGAAAAACTGTTCTCAGTCGTGAAGAAGTGATATGTCTTTTACACGAAGCACTATGCTGGAGATAACCTGCTCGGCGCTCATGCGGGTGGTGTCCATTATCACGGCATCGGGGGCGGGACGAAGCGGGTTCTCAGCGCGAAGGGTGTCGCGGCGGTCCCTTTCTCGAAGCTCGGCTTCAACATCTAAAAGAGAAGCCTCGGAGTCACCTCGCCCGCTTTGATGAAACCTTCTTTTCGTTCTCTCGGCAACCGTGGCGTCAAGGTAGAACTTGTACTTAGCCCCGGGGAAAACATACGTGCCCATGTCTCTTCCCTCAGCGACTATGTTTCCGCTCTCGCCGATTTTTCTCTGGATTCCGACGAGAAATTCCCTCACTTCACCAAGTTCCGCAAGCCTGGATGAAAGGGATGATATCCGCTCCGTCCTTATAAGCTTGGAGACGTCGCGGCGGTCAAGCAGAACGCTCCCCGCCGGATCGAATTCCACGGTAGTTTCGGAAAGCAACATCGAGAGCGCTACGGAATCACCCAAATCCGCCGCTGCCTCATCCGCCTTGAGAGCTACGGCCCTGTACATGGCCCCTGTGTCAAGACACCAAAAACCGAGCAGCTCGGCGACCTGCCTGGCGATGGTGCTTTTCCCCACCCCGGAAGGTCCGTCTATGGTAACGATATTGTCCCCGTCTCGCTTCATTTCGGTTTTCCGAGCGCCTCGAAAAGCGGGAAGAACTCTGGAAACGAGATGGAAACGCACCCGGCGTCCCCGATCACCGTCTCTCCGCGGGCCTGCGTGGCCGCGACGGCAAGAGACATGGCGATGCGGTGGTCTCCGCGGCTCTCACAGCGCGCGCCGCAAAGCTCCCCCGTCCCGTTTATAACCATGCCGTCCCGTGTTTCCCGTATGTCCGCGCCGAGTTTTGAAAGTTCCCCGGACATCGCGCTTATCCTGTCGGTTTCCTTCACCCGAAGTTCCCCGGCCCCGCTTATCACCGTTTCCCCCTCAGCAAAACACGCGGCTACGGAGATAACCGGAAGCTCGTCTATGGCACGGGAGACGGCATCTCCCTCTACCCGTACGCCCCTTAGGGCGCAGTGGCGGGCGATTACGTCCCCTACAGGTTCTCCGCAGTGCTCACGGCGGTTCTCAACCGAGATATCGGCCCCCATTTCCCGCAGAATATCAAGTACTCCCATTCTAAGCGGATTAAGCCCCACGTTTTTTACTATGATTTCTGATCCCGGGTTTACAAGCGCGGCCACGATGAAAAAAGCCGCTGAGGAGATGTCGGAGGGGATTTCAAGCTCAGTTCCGGGAAATTCCCCAGCCGGGCTTACCGAAACACGAGTTCCGCTTGCCTCCACCGGAACGCCGAAATGGCGGAGCATTCTTTCCGTGTGGTCCCGGGTTCTCTCGGGCTCCGTTACGCTGGTTCTCCCCGCCGCGTAGAGCCCCGCGAGCAGAAGCGACGATTTCACCTGCGCGCTTGCCACGGGGGATTCGTAATCTATCCCCCGAAGTTCCGAGCCCGTTATGTGAAGTGGAAGGGTCTCCCCCTCTCCCGATATCCCGGCTCCCATCATGCGAAGCGGAACGGTCACCCTGGACATGGGACGGCGACGAAGCGAGGAGTCCCCGGTAATGGTGGAGCGGAAGCTCTGGGCGCTTAGAACCCCCGCAAGCAGCCTGGCCGTCGTTCCCGAATTCTCGGCGTCTATTGCCTCTCGGGGTTCCCTGAGGCCGGAAAGCCCATTGCCCGAAATTTCCACTTCTCCGGCGGTTACGTTTATCTCGACCCCCATGCTCCTAAAAGCGTCCACGGTGGCAAGGGTATCCCGGGAAGCCAGAAACCCGCTCGCCCTGGTTTTCCCCCTACCCAGGGAACCCAAGATAATCGCCCTGTGGGAAATGGATTTATCCCCGGGAGGGGTCATCTCTCCTTTGAACGCGCGGGATTTTTCCTTCAGAGTGAAATCGGCCATCTTTCGATTGAGAATTATATACTTATACTCGGCAAAACAATATATAATAATTTGGTAAAGCAGGCCCGGCGGCAGGTCTTTATGCTAAACGCGTGCGATGAAAGCGGAACAGAAAAACATATTCGGCGAAGAACTGAAGGAGTGCAGCACGGACCCGATGACAGGATTTTTCAGGGACGGCTGCTGCAGGGCGGCTGTTGAGGATGTGGGGCTTCATCTGGTCTGCGCGGAGATGACCGAGGAGTTCCTCGCATTCTCGAAATCCAGGGGAAACGACCTCGTAACCCCCCGTCCCGAGTTCGGTTTCTCGGGGCTTCAACCCGGAGACAGGTGGTGTCTCTGCGCACTTCGCTGGAAGGAGGCGTTCGACGGCGGCGTGGCTCCCCCGGTCTTTTTGCAGTCGACCCATGAATCCGTGCTAAGCATCATTGATCTCTCAGACCTCAAAAAATACGCCGCCGACATATCCTGAGTCTTGATTCCCCGGAATTTGCGTATACCCTCTTCGTTCTGTGAAATACCTCATTCTACAAGGTGACGGCATGCCCGACCACAAGCTCCCTGAGCTTGAAGGCAGGACTCCGCTTGAGGTCGCAAGCACACCGAATCTTGATGCGATCGCGAAGCGGGCCGAGATTTTCGGGATAGCAAAAACCATTCCCGATCCGCTCCCTCCCGGAAGCGACGTGGGAAACTTGGCGGTGCTGGGTTATGATCCCACGAAATACTACACGGGAAGGTCCCCGCTTGAAGCCGCGAGCATAGGAGTCACGCTCGGGGAAACGGACGTCACGGTCCGCTGCAACCTGGTAACCCTCGCTGAGAGAAACGGGCGGACGGTAATGGAGGACTACAGCGCCGGGCACATAACGGACGATGACGCCGCCTGTATAATCGAGGATCTCAAAAGGGAGTTTGACGGGGAGGAGTTTTCGCTGAGCCAGGGAGTAAGCTACAGACATCTCCTGCTCTGGCGCGGAGGAAACAGCGGTATCCGCACGACCCCGCCGCACGACATTTCGGGAAAGGAAGTCGCCCCCTGGCTTCCCTCCGGAGAGGGAGCGGAAAAACTCACCAGGTTAATGGATAAATCCCGCAGGATACTGAAAGATCACCCCGTAAACACAAAAAGAAGGGCCGAGGGGAAGAACACCGCCGACTCCATATGGCTCTGGGGGGAGGGGACAAGACCCGACATGCCGTCCCTTAAAGAGCTTTACGGAATCACCGGGTCCGTTGTATCGGCGGTCGACCTCGTAAAGGGGATAGGCATATTCGCCGAGATGGAAGTGATCGAGGTTCCGGGAGCAACCGGGTACCTTGACACCAACTACGCGGGAAAGGTAAGCGGCGCGATTGAGTCGCTGCAGCGCGTGGATCTCACAATGATCCATATAGAAGCGACGGACGAAACAGGCCACGTCGGAGACGCCCGCCTCAAAATCCAGGCAGTCGAGGATTTTGACCAAAAGGTAGTGGGACCCGCCCTCGAGGGAATGAAGCAATTCGGCGAATACAGAGTGCTGGTGCTCTCCGATCATCCCACCCCCATAGACCTAAGAACCCATTCAAACGAACCAGTTCCCTTCGCCATACTCGATTCCGCAAACTCCTCGATAAAAGACGACTCGCTTGTCTACACCGAGGACTGTGCAGCCGCAAGCGGAGTTTTCGTCGAGCAAGGCTGGAGGCTCATGGGAACGCTTGTCGCCAGATAAGAGCAAGGCGGGTCAGGGATAATACTTGAACCCGACCGTGAAGGTCCAGATGTCTGTGTCATTCACTTCGAAATCGGCCGTAAGCGGCGTAACGCCGTCGGCGCGTATGGATTCGTGGCCTCTGACCCGCGTCCAGGACACGTCGTCGCGGTCAAAACCGCTGAGGCGCGTCCAGCGGACCTTGGCGCCGGCCGAAAGATCATCGCCAATCGCATAATCGACTCCGCCCACGACCTGAAAACCGAACCTAGTTTTTTCCAGCTCCGTGTCTATGGAACTGACCGTGCCCGCTACGGCCACCTGCCACGGTTCCGTACCCAATGCACTCCCGCGCAGGAATCTAGCCGAGTAACGCATTTCCGTCGAACCCAAGCCCGCGCCCCCTCCGATATAGGGCGTAAAAGGCGAATCGTTGCGCAGGTCGTAGTAGACATTCAGGAAGAAATGATGGGCCCTTAAGTCATATACGCGTTCGGAAGGAGGATCGTTCTCGTCCCATTCGCTCCTCTTTTGATCGAACGTTTCGCCGCCGCCGGAACCGAGGAGCACGAGCCTTCTCTGCGAACCCTGGCGGCGGTTAAGGTACTCCGCCTCGAAACGCAACCCGCTGCCGAGGGCATAACCCAGAGTCGCACCCCCTGCAAAGCCCGCACCGGGGGCAAACACGTTTGCAATGGTGGATATTCTATCGGTGGTGCACTCCGCATCCATCGGCGGAGTTGCACCGGAGGGGTAAAGAAACGAATCGCATCGGGTCGGATGATCAATGAAAGACTGGGAAACGTCCAGATCGCCGGACCTCGAGAAACCCGCTTCGAGCCCTACGTAAAAACCTTCCGCCGCGGAATCCGTCACCGACAATACGGACGCCAAAAGTACCGCCACTAGCCAAAACCCCGCATTTGCCGCTATGTATCTCATGCTATCTCCTCCTTTGCTATCGATTCCCTTTAAACGGTACCGGAAGACAGGGGAAAACTACGGCTTTTTTACCTCTTCCCATATCTCGTCCATCTGCTCCATGGAAAGAGCTTTTATCTCTTTTTCCTCAGCCTGCGCCTTTTCCTCAAGCCGGGAAAATCTCTCTATGAACTTCGAAACAGCCCCATGGGATGTGGTCTCGGCGTCAATGTCAAGATGCCTCGCGAGGCTCACCATTGAAAAAACGAGGTCTCCCCACTCCTCCCGGGACTTGTTCTTCTCACCGGCTTCCATCTCCCGCTCAAGCTCAAGCAGCTCCTCTTTTACCTTTGCAAGAACCGAGGAGGTGTCGTTCCAGTCAAACCCGGCACGGGCCGCTTTTTCCCCGACCCTCTGCGCTCTCATCAAAGAGGGCATGGCCCTGGGTATTTCCTCAAGGGAGGTCTTCCCTTTTTTCTCTTTAAGCTTCTCGGCATTCCAGGTTCTTATGGCGTCGGCCGCATCCTTGGCCTTTTTTTCCCCGAATACGTGAGGGTGTCTTCTTACGAGCTTGTCGTGGAGTCTCTGCGTAACATCGCCTATATCAAACTTGCCCTCTTCGCTTGCTATCTGGGAAATGAAAACGACCTGGAAGAGGAAATCGCCAAGCTCCTCGACAAGCTCGTCTATGTCTCCGAGCTCTATTGCCTGTATTACCTCGTAGGCCTCTTCAAGAACATACGCCCGAAGCGATTCGAGCGTCTGCTCCCTGTCCCACGGGCAGCCTCCGGGAGCGCGAAGGCGCTTGGCGAGCGAAACCACATCTCCAAAAGTTTTTTTCTCTTCCATCAATACTCCCCTGGCGCGGCTCAGACCCGAAACCTCTTGGAACACCAGGTAAGGTTTTCGTTTCCGTCCCGGGTGACCAGAACCACGTCCTCTATCCTCACTCCCCCCAAGCGCTTGTAGTAAAGACCGGGTTCGACTGTCACGACATTTCCTTCCCTGAGGATCTCCTTTCCGGGACTGATCCTCGGCGGCTCGTGTATGTCAAGCCCCAGGCCGTGCCCAGTGGAATGTATGAACCCCTCGGGGCTTCCGGAGCCCGAAGCCGTGGTCTGAAACCCCCGTTCCGTGAAGAAATCCATTACCGCGCCGTGCACGTCTTTTGATCTCACGCCGTCCTTTATCATGGAAAGCGCGATTTTCTGACCGCGCAAAACGGTATCGTACATCCTTGAAAGTTCCGCCGAAGGCTCACCCTTAACAACCGTCCTCGTCATGTCGCCGAAATAGCCGTTCTCCTGGGATCTAGGGAAAATGTCGATCACCACCGGCCATCCGGCCTTAAGAGGACCTGAGCCCTTCTCGTGGGGCATGGAGCCCTGAACCCCTCCCGCCACTATGGTGTTCGAAGCCAAGTATCCCCGTGCGGCAAGATAGGAGCTTACGGCGGAACGCACTATCTCGGAGGTAAGAGGCTTGCCGTCACGATAAAGCACGGAACCCTTCACCACTGAATCCGATATAATTGAAACAGCGATTCTCATGGCCCACGCCGTAGCGGAAAGCGCCTTCTTTATGAGTGAAACTTCCGCCGGGGATTTCCTGAGACGCCCGGGAAAAAGAAAATCTGTCTTCGCGTTGCGGACGAAAAAACCCGCTCCCCGAAGCGCGTCAGCATAGAAAACCGGAAAGTGCCTCTGGACAATCAGGCTTCTTATTCCCCTTTCCCTGAGAAGGACTGTCGCCACCTCGGCAATACCGGGCCTCTTTCTTTTGCCGCCGCGAATCCTGGCAATGCATTCCCCGAGCGAGACGACCCGCTCTACCTTTGCCTCTTTTTTTCCCCGCTCAAGTTCAAGATCGCTGAGAACCAGTGTTCCTTCACCGTCGTGCTCGAAAAAAATGACGGGGTCTGGAACGAAAAAACCGGTTCTGTGATAAAGGTCGGAATTGCGCTCGCTTGAATCGATTATAAGGTAGGCAGTTCTGCTCACGCCGAAAACTATACAGCAAACCGGGGCGGGCGGGCAAACCGGGGAAGATGTGCCATCGCCGCACAAGCGGTCCGCCCCACGGTCCTGCTTTGACAATTGTTTCCGGCAGATGTATCTTGTTAAGCGGAGTGGTAAAAGAAATTTACACTGCGAGGAGGCAGAGGAAATATGTTTTCCGTAACTCCCAAAGCCGTAGATGAAATAAAAAGGCTTCTTGCCGAAGATGACATTGAGGACGCGTTTCTTCGAGTGAGGATAATACCCGGCGGCTGTTCCGGGTTTTCTTACGAGATGGGATTTGACGACGAAACCGACGAAGGAGACAACATGGTTGAATCCGGAGGTATTAAAGTCGCCATTGACGAGATCAGCTATACCTATCTCGACGGAGCGGTTCTGGACTTCAAGGACGGTCTTAACGGAACGGGCTTTGCGATCGAAAATCCGAACGCGACCGGTTCCTGCGGCTGCGGACAGTCTTTCACCGCATAGAAAAAGAATCCACAACATTCAGACTTTTCCCAACAAAACCTTTGCCAAGCCCCGTGGCGAATCTTCGCACGGAGGTTTTATTAAACGCTGGTAGGCCGGGAAAATGGATTCCTTTTCGCACAAACGGATTTGATTATATAATTATATTTAGCGGATTCGCTAAGCGGTTACCGCAGAACATACCATGGCATCAACGGCAAAAACACTTCAGGCCCACGAGGAAGCAAAGAGCTTTGACAGGATAAAGTCAAAGCACCTGATCGGAACCCTCTTTACCGACTTTACTCCATGGAACAAGCTCTACGGGTTCAGGAACTTTCTCCACGCCCCCTCGGGCAAGAAGATTGAGTTTGTTAACGACCCCGCCGTCATAGTAGGCACCGCTGTGTTCAAGGGCACCGGAGAAGAAGTGGCCGTAATAGCCCAGCAGACCCCTTCGAGCGAAAAGGAAAGGACGAAGCTTAACTACGGAATGGTGAAGGCCGACGGTTACGGGCTTTCTCTGTGCATGATGGAATACGCCGAGCAGAATCGTCTCAAGCTCTTCACGTTCATCGATACCGTCGGCGGAGACCCCTACGAGTACTCGGCCGAAAAACTCCAGTCCTGGCTTATTTCCTACTGCCAGTCAAAGATGATTTCCATAAGAACGAAAACGATAACCACCGTGCTCGGACTCGGGGGAAGCGGGGGTGCGATCGCGATACAGCTCGGACACAAAAGGCTGATGCTCTCGCGTGCCGAATATTCCGTGATAACAGCCGAGGGGTGCTCCGCCATTCTTTTCAGAAGCGCGGACAAGGTCGCAGAAGCCCTCGAGGTGCTGCAGCCCACGGCAAATCACATGAAGAAATACGGAATAATAGACGAAGTGGTAAAAGAGGCCCCTCTTGGAAAAAGCAACTACATCCCCTCGACCCTCAAGAACCTGCAGGCATCCCTCACCGCCGCATCGAAAGAGCTTGACCGCTACGACGTAAGGCACCTGCGAGAGGAACTGCGAAGGAAAATCGAGCGCTGCGGACGAATAAAAAAGCAGCGCAGGATGTACGAGGGAATCTCGAAGAAAATAAAGGCCTGGCTTCCCTACTACTTCAGCGGAAAAAAAGAGAATCCGGATATCTCCGAAATGCAGATAGCCATCTACGGATCGGAACCTCATTTCTGCAACGACGAAAAGGATGGCCAGGGGAAAATCATACGCCCCGGCTGCAAAACGCAGCTCACGAAAAAAGAGCTCCACGCGAACCACTCCTCGTGTCCTTACTGCAACCGTCCCGAAGCGCTGAGTTCCGATGACTATCTGGACTTTCTCCTGGACGAGGCCTCTTTCCACGAAATAGAATCCGGCCTTTCGCTTGAGGACGTAGACCCTGTTTACAAATTCTTCAACTACTCGTCTTCCAGACAGAAGCTCGCCGGGAAAACCGACTCGAAAGATTCCCTGGTAACAGGCTATGGAACCATGTTCGGCATACCCGTCGCGGTGGCGGTCTGTGACTTCCGGTTCATGGGCGGATCAATGAGTTCCGTTTTCGGCGAGAAAATGAACATAGTGATAAGTTACGCCATAGAGCACAGGCTTCCCCTGTTAACCGTAACGGTAAGCGGAGGCGCACGGATGCAGGAAGGAACCGTGGCGCTCTATCAGATGGCGAAAACCATAGCCGCAATCATGAGACTCAAGGAACATGGGCTTCCGAACATCTCCATACTCGGCCACCCGACAACAGGAGGGGCACTTGCAAGTTACGCGGTGCAGGGAGACTTCCTGATAGCGGAGAAAAAAGCGACCATAGCTTTCGCCGGGGACCGCGTCGTGAAGCTCACAAGCGGTGGCCGCGGGGTCGACCCGAAAATAATGTCCTCTGAGTTCTACGAGGAACACGGCGGGGTTCACCTGGTGGTTGAAAGAAGCCAGATAAAACCCGCGATCTCGGGTCTGCTTAAGTTCCGCGGGTTTAAAAACAGCCTGGACACCGGGGCCTTCCACCAACGCCCTGCCGATACGCTTGAAGACGACTGGCTGTAGCAGTTTTCGTAGAAACGCAGATTCCTGCCTGAGAATTCATCTGGCGAAAAAGGGAACCGGCCGACATTCCAAACCCCGTCCGAAAAACCGATCAGAAATTAAGCTTTCCTCTAAGCATGATTCCATGCTCGGGTTTCGCGGCGTCGCTCTGCCTGCGCTGGGTCTCAAGATTAAAGCTTGCCGAGCGCCCGAGATCAAGACGGCTGCCGAGCCTGTAGTGCCGCCGCCCGTCCCCACCGAGCCTGAGACCGCTGTAAGGCGTAAAGAGCCCGTCTCCACCGAGAGCCGCGAGTCCGTATCCGAACTCAGCGTCAAGATGCATGTCATTGCGCCCGTCATCCTCTGAGGACAGTCCTTCCACTCCTCGCTCCCAGAGACCGTCAACGCCGCTTGAGGTGTCTCCCCATTCAGGCGCCACGCTGAACAGCGCCCCCCGCTTGTCCCCTCCCGTATCGAAGATCACGGCTCCTCCCACTCCCCACTGGCTGAACTCATCCGAGCTGTGCGCCGCAAGCCAGCGCCCCCTGCCCGAGATGCTGAGACCCAGGTTCGGGTTCTCATAGAGGAATCCTCCTCCTATTTCGACCCCTGTGCCCGTCTCCCCGTCTCCGCCATCGTGGCGAAGCGCTACCTCGACCAGAGGATTGAACCAGGTTCCGGACGCGAAGCGGTACTCGTAGCTTCCCTCCATGCTGAGGCGCAACTGGTGCACCCCTATCGACATCTCGTCGATCAGGTAGTCGTCGCCTTCCACGTCCATCCACACCTTAAACGCTTCGCTCTTAAGAGCAAAAGTCGTGTCTCCCACGTCAAACACCCTGCCTCTTCCTCCAGCTGCCACCGACTTGTAGCTCAGGTCGCTTGTGGCGACGCTCTGCACCTCTTCGTCGTCTATGTCTACCTGCCCGCGGCCGTAGCCAACCGAGCCCCAAAGGTAAGCATCCTCGGACAGGAACCAGGAGACATACGGTGACACGCTCAGCATCTTGACGTAGTAATCACCCCTTCCCCCTTCTCCAGGCGTCGTGTCCGTATAATCGAAATTCCCCTTCGTCAAGGACACGGAAAATCCCGTAAGCACCTTCTCGTTAAGCCACCTGTCAACTCCCATGTAACCGCTCACAATCCGCCCGTCCCACGCAAACCATTCGTCGCTTGAGACCGAAAGATTATTGTAGTCCGCCTTGCCCCAGAATCCGATATCGCCTCTTCTCTCGACGATCATGGGTTTTTCATCCTCTTCAATCCACATGTTCTTATCCGCGGAATCTTCCTCCGGATACTCTCTTATCTGTTCCCCCGAGTATTCTTCTGTATATCTTTTGTGTTCCTTCGGAGCTTCTTTAGGGTTCTCCTTCGGTTTTTTGAGCATCACACCGGCTTCTATTATGAAGGAAGACCCGTAAAGCAGTTCTTCGAGGCTTAGCTCTTCCCACTGGTCCGGATCATCCCATATGTCATCTCCGATGACTTCGTGAAGGCCCGCGTGCTGATCCATAAGCCTGAACATTCCCGTCCGCGTGTATGATCCTGAAAGCGCGCTGTCAAGACGCCAGGTAAGTGCGTCAACAGAGTTCCTGAGCATGGTCCGCCCGAATGTCGGAAGGATGTTCAGGCTCGCGCGCCTTGCGCGCCGGAAAGAGGGAGTATTCACCTCGGCCGTGGCTTCGGCTGAAGGATCTCCCGGACCCACTTCGTTCACCGCGCGCACCCGGAAGGAGTAAATGGTACCGTTTTTAAGGCCCGTGACCGTATAGCTGGTTTCGTTCGTTTCCCTAGGACCGCTTTCATCTATGGGGATCCAACTGCCAAAGGACCCATCCTCTTCCTTCTGGCTGTACTCGTAGCCGGTGATCGGAAGACCGCCGTTATCCGCTGGTCGCTCCCATATGAGCATCATATATTGATCACCCGATGTTAGGGTAAGATTCCGGGGTGCGCCCGGCACTGTGGCGGGCGCAATGCTTTCGGGCTGAGATTCGGCGCCGGGACCGATGCTGTTTACCGCACGTACCCTGAATTCGTAAGTCTGCCCACTGGCAAGCCCAGTGACTGTATAAGTGGTGGATTTTCCTCCTGTTGAGTCCCACGCACCGTTATCAACCTTATATTCGTAGCGCTCAATTGCACCTCCCCCATTATCCGGCACATCCCAGTTAAGCGTTACCTCGGCATTGCCACGCACTCCCCTCAGATTCCGGGGCGCACCCGGCACTGCGGCGGGCGTAGCGCTTACCGGGGCAGATTCGGCGCCGGGACCGATGCTGTTTACCGCACGTACCTCGAATCTGTAAGTCTGCCCATTGGTAAGCCCCGTAACAGTGTAAGTAGTGGATTTTCCTCCGGTCGAAGTCCAAGCACCGTTATCAACCTTGTATTCGTAGTACTTGATGGGGCTACCGCCGTCATCCGGTACCCTCCAGCTAAGCGTTACCTCGCCGTCGCCGCCCGTCGCCGTTAAATCCCGGGGCGCGCTCGGAACCACCATCGTCGGTGTGGACCTTGTATCCCTACTGTTCGTCGTCGTAGATCCCACCACACGCACCGGATTGGCGGAAACCGCCTGTACTTCCTTTCCGGTACCGTGCTTGTCGTCATAAGACGCAGTCGCCTGCAGGTAATAACCAACATCGTCCGCAACAGGCGTGTAACGATCGCTTGTTTCTCCACTGATCGGGCTCCAGCTGCCGTCGCTCTTGTCGAGTGATCTATGCCACTCTCAGTTGAGATTAGAGAGACCGCCGTCGGGTTCTGTAAGCCTAGCTCTCACCGCATTGCGCACACGCGGCTGGGAAGGAGACAGAGTTACTTTTCCGTCTTCATCCACATCGATTACGTTAATAGTCACCGTAATAGTGTCGCTTGCATTGGACGGATCCTTGGCCGTAACTACGACCGAGTAAGAATTTTTGATTTCATAGTCAAGTGCCGCATAGGTCTCTATCTGCCCGGAAGTCTGGTCTTCAAGTTGAAACGAAGTCCCGTCCGTACCGCCAAGCGAATAAGTAAGCACATCTCCGGTATCCGAATCCGTAGCTGTGACCTCTCCAACATCTTCTCCAGCAGGGGTATTCTCGGTCACGGAAAAGGTGTTTTGTGTATTAGAAAGAAATTCGGGTGAGTTGTTTGTCACCGGTGCCACGCGCACCACGAGGTCAGAAATTCCATGTGCGGTTTTACCGGAACCGTGCCGATCTGTGTAGGTCGCCGTTGCCCGCAGGTAATTACTCACGTCGCCCGCAACCGGCGTGTAGCTGGCACTCGTAGCACCGCTGATGAGACTCCAGCTGTTGTTCCGACTAGATGACTTATACCACTTCCACGTGACACTCGATACGGGAACATCTGGATCTTCCAAAGTCGCGGTCGACGCCGTATCTACCTGAGGCTGCACAGGGGACAGGGTTACCTTTCCGTCTTCATCCACATCAGTCACGTTGATGGTCACCTTGATAGTGTCGCCCGCACCTAAAGAATCCTCAGCGATAACATCAACCGAGTAAGAATTCTTGTGCTCATAGTTAAGCGAATCCTTGATTTTTATCTGCCCGGAATAGGTATCATCGGAATTGTCAATAGTTTCAACAGTAAACGAAGCCGCGTCCGTACCTCCAAGCGAATAGGTAAGCGTATCTCTCTCCGGTTCCGTAGCCGTAAAAGGATCTCCGATGTTTTCTCCGGCATCGGTGTTCTCGGCCACAGAACGCGTAGCAGTTTCACCGGAGAACTCGGGCGGCCAGTTCTCATCCGGCACCACGTTTTCTGAAATCCCCTCAGCACTTTTTCCTGAACCTTCTGGATCCGTATATGAGGCCGTGGCCCGCAGGTAATGCAGCTCGTCGTCTACATCCGGCGTGTAGCTAGCGGTTGTTTCGCCACTGATCAAGGTCCAGCTGTTTTTGTCAGTTGACCTATGCCACTCCCACGTGACGTTTGTCGTGGAACCATCAGGGTCTTCCAAAGTTGCGGTTACCTCCATAGTTACCCGCGGTTCCGAAGCAGACAAAGTCACCGTCCCAGGTTCATCCACGTTGGTTACTGAAATTGTCACATTTATTGATGTCGCACTCCCATTATGCTGGGCGGTAACCGTAACCGAATAAGAGTTCTTGTCCTCATAGTCAAGTGCCGCCTTTGTCTTCAGCTGCCCCGTAGTTCCATCAATATCAAACGAGTTCTCATCCGCGCCACCAAGCAAGTAGCTCTCTGAACCCGTAGCCGCAACCGGGCCACCAATGTTTTCTCCTGCAACGGTGTTCTCTGGTACAGAACGCGTAGCAGGAGTTCCTTCGGAAAATACGGGCCTCCCATTCCCTCCAAGAGTAACTTCGGCCACGTTCGAATACGGACCATTGCCCACAGTGTTAACAGCTCTGATCCTGTAATGCCACGTTCCGGAGGAAAGACCGCTATGACGAAAATCTCTTCTTATAGATCGAATACCGGTAGAAACATCTGTCCAGCCCGTACTGCCATCCTCCGACACCTGGAGTTCATAGTTATCAACTATGGATTCTATGTAATTAATGTTGTGGCCCGTGAATTCGATTTTTGGAGCAGTCCAAGAGAGTATTGCCGTGTCTCCATGTTCCGGGTCGGGAGCCCCGCTTAGCACAGGTGCTTTCGGTTTGACGACTTCTGTGTAACAGACAACACCCGTATGCTCACTGTCTCTGCAATTGTGGTCACCATCTCCTCCTCCCCCATCACCCGGGCGACCGGCTTTACTACACTCACTAAGACTGTCTTCATCTCCGTCACAAATTAAATTATCCAGCAGGAAGTCGTCGTTACCGGATTCAGTCAATCCTAGCAGCGCTCTCCCCTCTCTGCGTACATGGCCTAACTCCGCGCATGCAACCATTGCGTCATCATCTGTAAAATAATCATCGCATACTCCCTGGCCATTATCATATTCAAGCCTGCCCCGAATAATTTTCTCCGTGGTATCCGTCACCTTATAGCTATCTGCGGCAAATTCAAGGGTTTGGGCATGCGCGGTTGGAGAGAGAAACATCGACAGCATGTATGCCGACAGCAGCAGGCAGACTCCGCTTCTCAGGTTTACTCTTTTCCTAACGGTGAAAAGGGATGAGGGGCATACCGCACGCAGTCCCCTAAGACAAAAGAGGAAAAATAAGGTTCCAAGAACCTTGATCTGGGAACTTGTCCGGTCCGGGGTCGGCTCAGCCGTTTTCTCACCCCGATGCGAGGACGAGAGGGATTCAGGCTGGCATTGCGCCCGACAGACAAGCCGCTTATGTTCCACCATATTAGCCGGTCTTGCATAAAGAAATTCAGGAAATCAAAAAGACAACCCAATTTCTTTTTTAATTTAAGTCTCTAGGCACACATATACGCATGCCCAAGACAAAAAAAACCTTCCGATTTAATCCGTTAAGGCGAAACTTCGGTCGAATCGCCTGTTCCTACACAACATATTGTAGTAAAATGAGTCTCAGTGTCAAGATATTCCTTTAAACTTCGGTTCTTACATCACGAAGTTGAGAAAAAACTTGCAAAAAGAGACGCAATTACCGCATTTGGGGAAAGATTTGCTCAAACAGGTATGTATGGAACCGAATGAATACGTTTGATCAGGGGCCCTGAAGCGGACGGGTCATGTGGTCGAGGGCGGGTCATGTTTTTCGGAATAAGTGCCGTCTAGCCCAATTATTCTTGAAATCTCCTCGGGGGAATCGAGTATCTCCCCCTTGCCCATCTTGTAAAGGAAATTCGCGTTGTCCCTCGGGGCGTCGCTTTTCACGTTGGGGTCGAAGAAAACCTCTTTGGTGTGAACTAGTCCCGCGCGGTTATACGAAGCGAGTTCGTACTTCATTCCCATTCTGAGCGCGTCGCACGGGCAGGCCTCGACGCAGAAGCCGCAGAAAACGCAACGCATGAAATCTATGTTGTACACCTTGGGCCTTCTCTCGATTCCGTAGTCGTCTGCGGGTTCTGAAACTATGGAGATAGCCTGGGTGGGACACGCAACCTCGCAGAGCTTGCACGCAACGCACCTTATCTCCCCCTCGTCATCTGCAGGCATCACGTGAAGCCCCCGGTAGTTCTCGGGAAGCGCCTTTACCTCCTCGGGATACTTCACGGTTATCGGCCGAAAATGCGTGATGTGCCTTATGGTGATCATAAGGCCCTTAAGCACCTGGGGAATGTAAAGTTTTTCCCAGAAGGAAAGCCGCGGCCGCTCAAGTACTTTTACGTTAATCGCCATAGCAACCATCTATATACCACAGAAGAGGGAAATACTGAAGCCGCTAGCGGAAAAAACTGCCGCGGCGATGCAGAATGAGCCCAAGCGCAAGTGCCGAGCCACAAAGAAGCCAGAGCGCGCTTTGGGTGTCTCCTAAAACGAGCTTGCCCGTCCCGATCATAAGACAGAGAAGAGAAGATACGACAAGCGACCAGTTTAAAAGAACCGAGGAAAAACCTCCCCATGCCCGCACAACCCCAAGCCTCTTGCGAACTGGCGACCAGAAACCCGGGGGTCTCACCCTCTCATAGAAGCCCGAAAGCTTCTCTGAAGATTCGGGGGCGGTGACGAAAGTGGCCACGACCCAGCAGACTATAGAAACGGGAACGACGAGTATCTGGTGGCGTAGTTCAAGCGGAACTCCTTTCGCCTCGGTGTAGAGGATAAGAACCAGTATGGTCGCAAGCGAGGAGGCAAGTGCCACTATCTCGCTCCAGGCGTTTATCCTCCACCAGAACCACCTGAGTATCAGGACTAGTCCAATCCCTGAACTCATGGCCCAGAGGAATACCCAGGCGTCTCCTATGTTCTTTATCTGAAGCGCCACCACGCCCGCGATAACGGCAAGCGCCACAGTCGCGATCCTCGAGACCCGCACGTAATGGCGCTGCGGGGCGCTTTGCCGCACGAACCTCCTGTAAAGATCATTCACAATGTACGAGGCGCCCCAGTTAAGGTGGGTTGAAACCGTTGACATAAACGCCGCGAGAAAGGAAACCAGCAAAAGACCCCGAAGACCCGGCGGGAGGAAATCTCTTATCATTACCAGGTAAACCGACTCATCATCTCCGCCCGCCACCCCGGCTGCTTCGGGGAATATTACGACTGAAGCCAAGGCCACAAGAACCCAGGGCCAGAGGCGGAGCACGTAATGGTTAACCGCGAACCACGCAGTACCGGCAAGCGCGTGTCTTTCGTTTTTCGCGGAAGAGAGCCGCTGTATGAAATAGCCTCCCCCGTCGGCGTTGTGGGAAGACCACCAAACAACGGTCATAAAGACAAGGAAGGTGAAAAAGTCGGAGGAGAAAAACTCTTCGCCCCCTGTGGGTTGCGTGATGAACATGGATGTCTGCTCCACGGGAAGCTCGGCGATTTTGCTTACAAACTGGCTGTACCCTCCTACAGCATCCGAATTTATCACCACAACCGCGAGTATGACCGTCGCCCCGAGCGCGATTATGTACTGTACGAAATCCGTTATCACCACTCCCCAGAGCCCCGAGAAAACAGTGTAGACAAGCACGATTCCAACGCAGAGCGAAACGGCGTATATCTGCCCGACTCCGAAAAAGACCTCAAACACCTTGGTCATCGCGGTAATGACCCAGCCCATGACTATGAAATTAAAGATCGTCGAGAAATAAAACGCCTTGAAGCCACGGAGAAACGCTGCGGGGCGGCCCCCGTAGCGAAGCTCTATGAGTTCATTGTCGGTTATCACCTTCGCCCTTCTCCAGAGCCTTGAGAAAACCACTATCACAAGCGCGTGGCTGAAGATGTAGTTCCACCAGAACCAGTTCTTCCATATTCCCTCGGTTCTTATCCACCCTGTTATGGCAAGAGGCGTGTCGGCGGCAAAAGTGGTGGCAACCATTGAGGTTCCAAGAAGCCACCAGGGAAGCCCACGCCCCGAAACGAAATAGTCTGAAAGGCTCCCCGACGCCCTCCTTGAAAAATAAATGCCCACGCCCAGGGAAAAAACCAGGTAGAGACCAACCAGTATCCAGTCTACGGCGTAGAGTTTCATGAGCCTATTTTTACCGGAAATCTCGCTGTCGGCATCCGCTCTCCCGTGAGAATTTCCGCGGCCGCGCGTCCCGAGGTACGCGAGGAATCAAAAAGCGAGATCACCGTATCGAAGAATGGAAACCCGGCAACAGGATAAGGGGAACCGAAGGTAAGCAGAATTTTTTCGCCTGAAAAAGAGGAAAAACTGTTTACGCAATCCATTATCGCCTGGGGAATAACGCTGTTCTCCGTCCAGCCCGCCGGAGCGGTTGATAAAACACATACAAGCGAGCGGGCGTCGCGCAGCTCAGGTGTCTCGGACAAGGAGAGGCTTTTCTCCACCGCCACTTCACCCTCGGAAAGCCCTTCGCGAAGTCCGGCGAGAAGATCTTCTGTGCCTTCCGTGCCGAAGTGGAAAACCGAGACTTTTCGGCCGCGAAGAGCGCCTCCTCGCAAAACGCAGGCCGAGCGACGAGAGATTTCCCCTGCCTCCTCGGCGTTTCTCTCAAAATCGGAGCTGAAGACTTCTTCTCCACCCGAGGCGAAAAGCTTTTTCGCGTAGAATATCCTGGAAAGAGACTCTCCACACGCGTGGTCCTGAAAAAAATCCTCCTCCGCACATCTTTCAAGAAAGCCCTCGGGATCTCTGGGATCCAAAACGATATCCACTCCACTTGCAATGGCGGCGAGAATATTCTCTTCCTCGCGCTCCTCTCCCCCAAGTGCGTCCATCCTGAAGGAATCAGAAATGACCAGGCCGCTGAATCCTAGTTTTTCGCGCAGGAGGCCGCGCAGGGTCGGCCCCGAGAGGGTGGCAGGTCCGAGCGGGTCAAGGGCGGGAAAACAGACATGTGCCGGCATTACGCAGTGAAGCCTTTTGGCGATCGCTTCCCGGAAAGGCGCAATATCCGATTTCATAAGCTGCTTGAGGGATTTTTCGACGCGAGGAAGGTGTGCGTGGGAATCCTCTAGGGTGGCGCCGTGACCGGGAAAATGTTTCGCGCAGGCAAGCACTCCCTCTTTCTGGAGGGTTTCCGCAAATATCCCTCCCAGTTTCGAGACGACCGCGGGATCATCAGAGAACGCCCTTACGTTTATTATCGGGTTTCGGGGCTCGGTATTCACGTCAAGAACCGGGGCAAAAGCGAGATTGAGCCCGCAGTATTTCATTTCCTGGGCAGTTATAACCGCTTGACGCTTCAGAAATTCCTCGTCGTCTATCGCCCCCTGGGCCATCGCGAAAGGAAAAAGAGTCCCTCCGGAAACCCGCTGACCCAGGCCCCTTTCAACGTCGCAGCCGAAGAGAAGCGAAAATTCAGAGATAGAAGCAAGCCTCTGCGTAGTTTCTCTTACTTGCTCAACTTCCCCGTTGAATATTATGAAACCGCAGACACAGAAATCCCGCACTAGGCGTTCCGCCCGCCCTATGGCGCTAGGATCGGAAAAATCGATTCTAGGCATAAGAAACTGCGCCGCCCGCCGGGACACGGAAAAATCTTTTGACGAAAACACGGCCGGATTTTCATACATTTACTATGTTCTTCCCGATCGAGATCTTCCCCAGAATCGTGGCGTCCCGGGCTCCCGTGACTCCCGGCACGTTTGCCCGGTTCCCGCACACGGTTTCATTTGCGAGCACGGCGAACCCCACGGCTTCCTTGGCATCTGCGGGAATGCCGTAATCATCCGAGAGGCAGAGCTTAACCGGAGCAAGCTTTTCACGAAGCCTTGTGATCATGACTGGGTTCCGTGCGCCGCCGCCGCTCAGTATCACTTCTCCCACATCCGCACGTGGGTAAACGAATCTTTCGTAGGCCGAGACGATGGAGCACACAGTAAATTCGACAAGAGTGCGCAGAAGGTCAGGCAGGGGAATATCCTTTTTTTCGACAAGCAAAAAAAGCCTTGTGACCATTTCCTCTCCGAAAAGCTCCCTGCCGGTCGATTTCGGAGGTTTTATATCAAAGTAAGGATTTTTCATGAGACTGCGCAAAAGATCCTCTTTAACCGAACCTCGCTTCGCTATCGCACCGTCCTCGTCAAAACTCTTCTTGCCACCCGAGTCGAAGCGTGCCACCGAATCAATCAGGGAATTACCGGGACCCGTATCGAACGCCAGAAGCTCTGCAAGCCCCCCAGTAACCAGAGTGCAGTTGGAAATCCCCCCTATGTTCTGGGCAATTACACACTTCCCGGTCCCGGAGAACAGCAGGTAATCCAGGTAGGGAATAAGGGGGGCCCCTTCTCCTCCCGCTGCGATGTCCCTCGTTCTGAAATCTCCCACCGTGGTAATTCCCGTGGCCTCGCAGACAACATCCGCTTCGCCGAGCTGAAGGGTCGAGGAAATGTTGCCCCCGAGAGAGGGCGGGTTGTGAAAAACCGTCTGGCCGTGGGTGCCCACCAAGTCCACGTCGGTCGTTTCCAGGGAGGCTTCTCGAAGAAGATCAAAAACCGCGGCGGCAAATTCCCGCCCAAGCAGAAAATTGAGATCAGACACCGAACCCGCTCTCAAGGAACCGGATGAGAGAAGAAGCTTCTTCGCGGCGTCGGAGTACTCCCGGCAGATAAAATTCTCAACCCGAACTTCGGCATTTTCCCCCGAACCGCGAATTCTTACCAGGGCCGCGTCGATACCGTCCATTGAAGTCCCGGAAATGAGACCGACGACCAGTTTTTCCTCTTTTGAAATTATCCGATGAAGCCAGTTCACACGGAAAAAGCTACCTGATGAAAAGGGGGTTTAGCAGGCAGCCGCTTCCAGGAAGTGCTTGAGGCGGCTGAATTCTACCGCGTCTGATACAAAAGTTCCGTCTTACTCGGCGCAAGGGCGTCCGGTTCGTTTTGATCGTAGTAATCTCGCAGCAACTGCCTCATCGAAATGATCCGCTCCATAAACGGCCAGTCAATGTCAATCGGCGACTCGGCATGCTTGTAGAGGTGTCTCAGGGTCGATTGCAGGAACCTCGGCATACTGGGGTCATGGATGGACGATTCACGCAGTACCGAATCACCTTCTTGAATCTGGAAAAGGTTTTCAAAAAGTCCACTACTGGTCTGTGTCTTAAATCGAGGTTCCATCTGCAGCATGAACCGAAGCGACCCGGATCTGACTTCTACATAGCGATGCTGTACCAGCTGGTCAACGGGAAGGAAGGATTCATACTCGTAGTTTCCAATCATTGAAGACCTCAATTCAATTTTAGTTCCAGAAGACATGACGGTGTGTTCTTCAAGTTCCGACACGAATTGAACCGGGTCAAATGTCGGCCAAATACGTGACGATGCGTAGGCATACTCGGACCATTTTTCTCCCAGTAGATTTCGAAGGATCGCCAACATGTGCACCCATTCGTATCCCAGCAGTCCGAAGTGCAAATCAACGAATCTGCCCGCGGCGATATCGGGGCGGCGGTCCTTGCTGAACTCGATCCTGATCAGTTCCGGGCGGCTAATACCGGTTTTGGCAAGAAAATCCTTAAGTTCATTGATTGCAAGAGAATCATTATACTGCTCATTTCCCACGATGTGAGCGTCAGGATATCTAATCAGAAGAGCCCGGAAGGAATCGATTTCAAAACTAAGGCAAATCGGTTTTTCGATAATGATCCAGGCACGCGGGTTCCTCGGCAGAATCGCCCCAAGAACCTCGAGATGATTCTCAGTAGGCACGCATATATTCCAAGCCTGAACGTGCCTGAATATTTCTTCGGGCACGTCCCCAAGGGCGGAGTAAACATAGTTTTCCCTGTCTTCATCCATTTTGGGATCAACTATCAGGAAGTGCGCGGTTAACTCATCGAATATCGTATGGTATATCCGGCCTATCTTGCCGTAGCCGACAATTCCGATGAGATTGAATTCCTTACTCAAGGCAATCTACCATGCTTATACAATCTCCGCTTTAAACCTTTCAGGATGTTCTGGCGGGTTCAGGCAGCCTGCGGCCAATCTCCTCAATCCTGTACCCGAATCCCGAACCGTCTATAGTGCTCAGGTCAATCGATCCGCCCACTCGCCTGTACAAACCCGGATGAATCCTGGCCTCTTCAGCGGAAGCCCGGGGATAAAACTGCATTGAATTGGTCTCTATTCCAATATCGGGAGAAGCATGGGCACCTAGCTGGACATGCGATATCTGCGCAAGCATGGGGTTAGTCAGGTCTTGTGTCAGAATATCCATCCCGTAACGCCTGGCCCAGCTGGTTGTCAACATAGCTTCCGTCTGGGTCTTGCAGGTTTTTACCGCAACACCAGAATAACCGCTTCTACCCGCATTTGGAAGCACGCGCCAGTCATGGGCGCTCTCGTCAAGAAACAGGGGACCCCATTTCGTCGCCGACGATATATCTTCCCTGTTTTCAAGCAGTTGCGGGGCAAACGGCTCTTCAATAAAGCGCAGGGAGTCAAGCAGGCTGGGGCGGTCTCTGCCGATTCGCTCAAACAGTTCCTCCAGATACTTGGGATCCGTCACCATCCCGTTAAAATCGACCCCGAGCATTTCCACTCCGAGCGGCATCGAAATATCGGCAACTTCAATGAACCTCTCGAAGTCCCGCTCAAAATCGGTTCCGCCAAGCTTGATCTTGAGCCTGCTCAGTCCGTCTCTGAGTATCCACTGCTCCAAAGTGGCGGGAATCCCGGGTTGAAGCTCCGTGGACCCGTGCACACTTCCGGACAGTTCGTCAAGTCCGCCGACTGCATGCCATGCGGGGATTTTGACCGCACCGCGGGACAGGAAATCGCTAGGGTAAAGTCCCTTGAAGTTCGGATCGCCGAAGTGGTACTCAAGATCCCGCGACATGTCGGCCGAGGAGTAGCAGTCGTAAATTGGCTTTCCGGCGGCGTGTCCATAAGCGTCGTGAAGCGCCATATCAAACGGTGCGCAGCATATAAGCGCCGCAAGGTATGGCATCCGGCTCTCTATGCTTCGTCGCGAATTAAAGGAGGCCTGCAACTCAGGCAGCGTCTCCCGGAGAAATGAATAACCAAGTTCAAGAGCGTGTCCGGAATCGCCGCATCCAGACCAGGCGTCTAGAATTTCACAGCAGAACTCCCGCAATGTCGCTTCCCGCTGTGACAGAGGAACATTCCCCGGCCACGCCCACTGCGCCGAAAGCGGCGACTCCCCCCAACCCCGAAAAGCGCCGCCTGAGGAACTCTGCACCTCAAACATAACACGGGCGCACGTAACCCTCTCAAGAGTCTCTCCGCCGAATCGAAAAGGTACTTCCGCCTGAACATCAATGAAATAAAGAGCAAGAGCCTCCGGACAAATCCTCAGCATTAGTTTTTCCCACCTGAGATCCCGGCCACAGTTAACCGGATGAGTCTGATTATTTCCTGTCTATATACGCAAGGAGGGCAGTTAAGTCAATTCGTGCGGACCCGGGCGAAGAGACGGCGGACGGAGCTTGATAAACATGCGGCACATCAGGTTAACTATAGCTGATCCCGCATCCCGGGAAGCGGAAAGCTTCTCCGAACCGCGCGGAAAACCTGCTTTACTGGCGGTGAGCAAAATGAAAAAAAATCCTGACTGGAATACGCTGTATGGAACGGTGGGAGAGGAACTTCCCTGGTGCGTTGACGAAATGCCCTCGTGGTTTGCCGAATTAGTTGATTCGGAGTGGATGGAACCGTGCAGCGCCCTTGCCGTGGGATGCGGTCTCGGCAACTACGCCTTTTACCTCGCGCAAAGAGGATACACCGTTCTGTGCCTTGATCGTTCTGAAGAGGCCATATCCTTGGCGAAGGGAAAAAACAGCCATCCGTCCCTGCGGTTCATCGTCGAGAGCGTTGAGAATCTAAGCTCGCTGGACGAGCAGTTTGATCTCGTATATGACATCTCGCTACTCCACCATCTAAAACCGTCAGCCAGGGATGATTACGCTTCCCAGCTGTCGTCTCTTCTCCCCTCAGGCGGAAAACTTATGGTCTGCGTGTTCAGCGAAGACGAGCCGCGCTTCGGGAAGAACTACGAGTTCATGAACCCCGTGACCGACACCATAACCTACCTCCTGGCAAAAGAGGAGCTCCTTAGGATATTCGAGCCGTATTTCGTCTTTGACAAGCTTGAAAAAATCCCCTTTGACAATTACCTTCGCTATCTTTGCCTGATGAGAAAGAAGTAGCAGGCTCAAACCGCAATACCGATACTGCGGTTAAGAATCCCGCCTCTCCCGGAACTTGCTTCCAAGAGCCCTCTTCAGGGACCCTCCGCTTTTTCCAAGCAGGTCCACCGACTCCTCAAGCGTGAAACCTCCGAGTTTCATTACCACGGCAACTTTGAGATTCCCGCCGGCTTCCCGGAAAAGCGATACAGCTTCCTCTTCGCCCACGCCGCATATCTCCATTATGATTCGAGTTGCCCTGTCAAGAAGCTTTGAGGACGTGGGCTTAAGATCCACCATCAGGTTTCCGTAAGTTTTCCCAAGAAGCACCATGGCGGTCGTCGTAATCATGTTAAGAACCATCTTGGTCGCAGTTGCGGCCTTCAGTCTCGTAGAACCCACTATCACTTCAGGACCCACAAGCAGGGTTATTACCAGATCGGCTGGGGCGTTCTCCGGCTCACTGCAGCTTATAAGCATGCTCGCACAGCCGACCGTCCGGGCGTATTCAAGGGCCGATATCACAAACGGCGTCCCGGAGCTTGCCGCGATTCCTACAATCACATCGTCTTTTGAGAGTTTTTTGCTGCGAAGGACTTCCACCGAAGCCGTAGCGGAATCCTCAGCACCCTCGACCGAGTTCCATACCGCGTCCCGTCCTCCCGCCATAACTGCCTGCACCGTCTCGGGATCCGTTCCGAAAGTCGGCGGACATTCCGCGGCCTCCATCACCCCGAGGCGCCCGCTTGTCCCCGCCCCAACGAAAAAAACCCTGCCGCCGCGCTCAAGTGAACGGAAAACCATTTCCGCCGCCCGCGAAATGGAGTCTTTTTCCCTTGAGACGGCCTCAAAAGCTTCCCGGTCTTCACCGCTTATAAGGTCGATGATTTCCGAACACGAAAGTTCATCGATATTGACCGTTCTCGGGTTTGCTTTTTCTGTGAGCAGGTGTCCTGTCCGGCGAGTCTTATCCACGGGGAACATTATATCTGAAACGCGCGCTGGTTATCTGGAGAGCCGCCCCCGGCCACGGGTTTGATTTGTAAGCGATATCCGTATAAAGTCCTCTGGGTATTGCGGGTGTAGCTCAGCTGGCCAGAGCATTGGCTTCCCAAGCCAAGGGTCGCGGGTTCGAATCCCGTCGCCCGCTCTCACTTTCTACAAGTCGTATTGAATTCCAGTCGTCACGTTAATATCAGATCCGCCCGGTTTCTGTTGATAATCCCGCCCTCTTTTCGGTAATATTCGAGCTTTCCATTGGAAAATGCTTGCTCTCATAGAACTCAATAAGGTCAACCAGAACATCAAGCTCTCTTCCTTCAAGGCTGCCGTGTTCTGCTTCAAAAATTTCGTCAACGCGGGCCAACGCAGCTTCATAGTCCACCTCGGTGCGAATTGGTTTCAGGTTAATCATCCCAGTGTCTCCTAAGCGCCTATAATAGCACATTCCTCGCTGGTTTCCACGGAATATCGATTAAACCGGAGATAAAGACCCCAAGAGGATTCATCTCATGTTCATACCCACCTAGCAGGCTTTCAGCAGGTCAACTGGATCGTAGGAAAAAATCTAATTAACATTGAAAATTGGAAGTATGCCATCCAATTCTCGCGGTTTTTTTAAAATGCAGAAAAGAATCAAACTGCACTGATTGAGATGTCTTAGCAAAATACCCTGCATGATTTCTTCAAGATTTTTTTTCGAAAACCAGGTACTTAAGCCCGAAAAAATTCCAGAAAAGCGTGAATATCAAAGACACCGCGGCTCCTATGTTCGCCCAGACGGTGGAGGAGATGGACCCCCCAGAACCTCCGAACTCGGCGACCACGTACGTGGCGACTGTCACGTTTATAACGAGCCCCACGCCCACTACGCCGAAGAACCTTATGAGCTGGTTCATCCACCCTTCGGCCCCATTGCTTTGAAACGTCCAGAACTTGTTCCAGGCGTACCCGTTAACGTTCGCCAGGATAAAGGAAAGCGCCTTGAAAACCGAGTACAAAACCCCCTCGGCCACCCCGGAATAATAAATGAGCAGGTTGAGTATCCCAAAGTCGATCACGAGGTTTGAAAAACTTATCATACAGAACTTAGCGAACTGGACAAGCGAGGACCACTGGGAGAAAAACCGGAGAAAAAGAAAGTGGATCACGGGACTCAGTATGAAAAGCCCCCACTGCACCCCGGCAAGCGTGGAGTGCACGCCGGGTATCTCCGCGCGGAGCGTGAAGAAAAGAAGCAGTACGAAAAACGCGTTTATCTCGCTTATTACGAATAAAACGGGGTAATCCGATCTGGTCATGTCGGCTTCAGAAAAAAAGGGGCGCTCCCCGAAGCGGGAGGCTTCGGAGCGCAACCCCTGAAAATTATATTTACTCTACGTTCAGTTCATTACCTGGTACTGGGGATAGACGAAGCTTCCCTTGGTCCAGATGGCCCAGGTTGGAGGTCCAAGCGGCTTGATTTTGTTAAGCGGATGACCCTCTGGAGCCTTGAACATTATTTTCGGGTTAGCCATGGACACCGTTCCCCCGTTCCATGGAATGGGGTACTTGACCACCTTTCCTTTGTCCTTCAGGAACCCGAAGTAGTTAAGGTGCCCTCCGCCGAAACCTCCGAGCTCGCTTCCGACCTCGGCCGTGGCCTCGATCATCGTCTTGCCGCCGACTTCAAGCCTTGTCGTAAGTACTCCGTCCTTTACCACCGTGGTGGTCATTCCCTCCTGGACGGGAATGCCGACTGCCTTTGTGAACTCCCTCATCTTTGGAGAGCTATTGTAGTAGTGGACGAAATACCTCCCAGGGTAAGTTATGTCCGCATCCATCACGTACGAGTCATTCCCGTCAACCTCGACCGTAAGATAGGTGAGCGTGTACGCCCCGAATCCCGAGGTCTGGTTCTTGTCGGGAACCGTGTACATGTTTATGACTATGTGGTTGTTCGGATGGGGCTTAAGACCTGCCGGAAGCATCGATTTCAAAACCTCCGGGTCGGCCTTGTAAGCCGCAATGAACATCCACGCGCCGGTTACAAGCTGCGGGCCCGGAAGCGAAGTGGAGCTGCCCGACGCCTTGGTTGAGCACTGATCCGCGTGCGTAGCCGTGAGCGGAACGGCGCAAAAAGCAAGTGCAATTAAAAAAACCATAAATCTTCTCGCTGACATTTCTATTACCTCCTTGAAACTTTCTAACTCAATATTAAGGCATCGCCAGAAGCAAAGCCCGATTCCGGCAGGAACCCTAAGGTTCTTCCGACGCCCTTTTTTCCTTTTCTTCTATCATATACCTCACGGCGGAACGCACGAACCTGTTTCTCTCCGCCTCCCCTAGCACTCCTTTCAGGGCGTCGTGAACCGAGGGATCCACTACAAGCCCTCCAACAGAGCCTTCCCCTTCCCTGATCATTCGGGAAACCTCGGCCAAGTTGGAGGAGAAGCTCCGCATGTCGGCTGCAAACTGCTCGTCGTATATCAGAGTGTGCAGAAAGCCCTCCTTCTTCTCATCCGCAAACGCCGCCACTATCTTGTCGAGATTTCTGGAGATAGCCGTGAGGTTCGTAACGAACTCCTCTGACTGGCTTATTATCTCCTGCATCTCGGGCGACGTGTAGCCCCTGATCACAATCCCGTCGCGCACCTTCCCTATGCCCTCTCCCTGACCGGGAATTATCTCGACGAATTTCGCTCCCAGAAGCCCTTCGGTCTTGATCGTGGCGTGAGAGTCCACTGAGACCCTAGCAAGCGCCCGCTTGTTAACCTCCATCACCACCTGAACCTTCCCCAGTGAGGGGTCGTCAGAGAAACGGATAGAGGAAACCGACCCCACGCCCACGCCCGAGAGACGCACATAGGCACCTTCAAGGAGCCCGGCCGTGTTGTCAAAGTAGGTCTTTACCGTGTACTCCTTCTCAAAGAGTTCCTCCTGGCCGCTTATCGTGAAAACTCCGTAAACGAAAATAGCGATCGATACCAGAACGAAAATCCCTACCTTGAGCTGAGCTGACCTTTCTTTTTTCATCTGCGCTTCTCCGGCGTGACTGGCACGCTTTACCCCTGATATTGTACCGAAAAACGGAATTGTTTGTAAGCACGGAATTGAAAATCCGGATGGCTGTGATAGCTTTGGGACTTATATACATAACTACACAGATTCGGACAACAAACATGGAAACAACTGGACAATGGGGTATAATATACAGTAATGATAAGGGCTTACAAATGTCGCGCTAAGCTGTCTGCTGCCGGGCATGAGAGGCTTGGGGAGATATTCAGATTATCCGCGGAACTCTATAACGCAGGATTGGAATCCCGCATTGACTGCTACAGGAAAACGGGCGAGGGCCGCTCGTATTATGACCAGTGCAAGGAACTTACGAAAGTCAGGGCAGAGTTGCGCGAGTTCGAGGAGGTTTCCGCTATCGTATTCCGTGGCGTGCTGTCCAGGCTGGATAAAGCATACAAGCGGTTTTTCCGGTACGGTGGCTTCCCTCGATTCAAGAGTTCCAAGCGTTGGCGAACAATAGAGATAAACGACCAGTGCTGGCGGATACTGAAGCGTGAGGGGCAGAAACTGATTCTCAAGGTAAAGGGGCTTCCTCGTATTGAAGTAAAAACGGAGCGGGAACTGCCCTCAAACGCATTTCTGAGAGCGATACGAATTACAAGAAAGCCCTTGCGCACGGAAGTTGCGTTATCGTACGAGTTTCCAACTCCCGAGGGAAAACCGGTGAGCAATCCGGTTGGGATAGATATGGGAATATCAAAGCGTCTTACCATGAGCGACGGGAAGACCGTGGAGAAGCGGGAGATAGACAGAAAGAGGCTGATACGCCTCCAGAGGTCGGTCTCACGCAAGAAGAAGGGAAGCAACAACAGAAGGAAGGCGGTTTTGCTGCTTGCCAAGGAATGGCAGAGACTGACGGACAAAGAGAGGAACTATCTCCACAGGTTAACTTCCGAAATAGTGAAGATGCACGACTTTATAGCGGCAGAGAAGCTTGAAACGAAGAAGATGCTTGGCAACAGGCAGTTGGCAAGGAGCATACAGGAGCAGACTTGGGGCAAGTTCGCCGCACTGCTTAACGAGAAGGCTGAGAGTGCTGGCGTTAAGATGGTGCGCGTGGATCCCAAGGGAACTTCGCAGGAATGCTCAAGTTGCGGAGCAACGGTGAAAAAGAATCTGTCTGTCCGGATGCATAAATGCGACTGTGGACTTGAGATGGACAGGGATGTAAACGCGGCAATTAATATCCTTCATCGAGGTATCTCGGTTGCGGGAGGGAAGATTACCCGCATGGTCGGAAGGATGGGAAATAAGCGAGGGGCTGCTCTCGTTCGGCCAGGAACAGTATATGTGTAGTTATATATATAAGTCCCATAGCTTTAGTATTTTGATTCCGCCCGAGGCGAAAAAAGGTCTCGCCCGATCGGTGTGGCCCGCGCGGCCGCTTCCGATTCCAAAAAAGGAGTTTCATTCGTGACAAGGGTAAAAAGAGCGGTAATAAGCGTTTACGACAAAAAAGGAGTAGCCAAGCTCGCAAAGGGTCTCGGGAAATTGGGCGTTGAGATGCTCTCAACCGGGGGAACCGCCAAGAGGCTTCGCGACGGCGGAGCGAAGGTAACCGAGATATCGGATTACACCGGGTTTCCCGAAATACTCGGGGGAAGGGTTAAAACGCTTCACCCAAGAATCCACGGGGGACTTCTCGGAATAAGGGACGATGAGCGCCACGTAGAGGAAATGGCGGAGAACTCAATAGAGCCGATAGATATGCTCGTGGTCAACTTCTACCCGTTCGAGGAAGTTGTGGCAAAAGAGGGAACCTCGTTTTCTGAAGCGATAGAGAACATAGACATAGGGGGTCCGGCAATGCTTCGGGCCGCGGCTAAAAACCACGCGTCGGTAACCGTGCTCACCGATCCCGAAGACTACGGGGCGGTGCTTAGGGAACTTCGGAAAAACAAGGGGAAAATCTCCCCCGAGACAAATTTCCGCCTCTCTGCAAAGGCCTTCTCCTATGTTTCGAGATATGACGCGGCTATATCAAATTATCTCTCCTCCCTCGAACCCGACGGCGGAAGAAACCCGCTTCCCGAAACCTACACCCTCTACCTTGAGAAAAAACTCGATCTTCGCTACGGGGAGAACCCTCATCAGCTCGGGGCTTTCTACACTGAAAGCAGGATCTCCGGGGCGCACTGCGTAGCAAGCGCCAGGCAGCTCCAGGGAAAAGAGCTTTCGCTTAACAACATATACGACACCGACTCGGCCTTCGAACTCGTAAGGGAATTCAGCGATACCGCCTGCGTGATAGTGAAGCACAACAACCCCTGCGGAGCGGCTTTGGGAAATACTCCTGAAGAGGCGTTCTCCCGGGCGAGGGAATGTGACCCGGAAAGCGCTTTCGGGGGGATAATAGCCTTTAACAGAGAGGTTGACGAAACCGCGGCCGAGAAGATAGCCGGCATGTTCGCAGAAGTCATCATAGCTCCGGGTTTTTCTGAAAAGGCGCTCATGCTGCTTTCGGCAAGGAAAAACCTCCGGGTGCTTCTCTCAGGCGGCATGGATATCGGCGGCGCGGGAGCGTGGGACATAAAGAAAGTGACGGGCGGGGCACTCATACAGCAAAGCGACAGGGGATGGGGAGATGATTTTTCAGACATAAAGGTCCCGACCAAAAGAAAACCCACCGAAGAGGAAATGGCCGATCTCCGGTTTGCCTGGAAGGTCTGTCAGCACACCAAGTCAAACGCGATTATCTATGCGAGGGATCTCAGGACGGTGGGAATAGGAGCTGGGCAGATGAGCAGGGTCGATTCCGTTCGGATCGCCGGGATGAAGGCCCAAACGCCGACCGATGGTTCTGTGCTAGCTTCTGACGCATTTTTCCCTTTCAGAGACGGTGTTGACGAAGCGGCGCGTGCGGGAATAACTGCAATAGCACAGCCTGGGGGATCGGTAAGGGACGAAGAGGTTATCGCTGCCGCGGACGAAAACTCGATGGCGATGGTCTTTACCGGGAAAAGACACTTTAAGCACTGAAATTCCCCACAGCCAAGTAGTTGAAGGTAAAAAAGTGCAATTTACCCGTGAACCATGACCTTCAGCATCTGGATATTCACTTCATTTCATTATTGAAAAAGCCATGCCTTGATTAACTTGTCTGCAGGTTAAAGAACATGTCCTAGACTGCTTGTTACCAGCCTCAAGTGCCTCTCCACGGTATTGTTGTCGACTATCTGATATGCCCGCTTGGAGACTAGTCGGGATGACTTGATCAGAATTGCAATCCTTATCCCTTGGGGTAATTTTCTAGAGGTTATTATTTCCCGAAGAAGCCAAAGACGGTTGAGTTCGAAGACCAAATACCATGAGCATTGACACGGAATTTCTCAGACGCTGCCTCGACACTCTGGAACATTCCCTGAAAGAGTTGGAACGTAGCAATCCGGACGAAATTGCCTATGATGTCTACCGCGCGGCCTGCGTAAAAGAGTTCGAAATTATTCTGGAGCAGAGCGGCAAGTTGCTTAGGAAGGTTCTGAGTGCTTATTTCGCTGACAACCGTCAAGTAGATCGTTTGGTCTTCAAGGATCTCTTCCGCCATGCCGTTAAGCACGACCTGATTGATCAAGAGACCTGCGAGCGCTGGCTTTCGTACTGCGATAATCGTAACGATACGGCACATAGCTATGGAAAAGATTTTGCCGAGAGCACGATCAAACTCCTGCCGGATTTTATCACCGACACTAAAGCATTGGCTGACGTAATAGAAGGAACGAACAATGGCTGAAAGACTGCATTTATCACCAAGACATCGCAAGATGATTGAAGTGTTACTGCGCCGCCATTTGCCTGGAGTGGAGGCTTGGGTTTATGGCAGCCGTATCCATGGCCGAAGCCACGGTGGGAGTGATCTCGATCTGGTGCTACGTGCTCACGGACTACAGCGAATTGAAACCGGTCGACTGAAGACACTTTCGGAAGCACTCCGGGAGTCAAACATTCCCTTTCTGGTAGAAGCACGCGACTGGACCCGCCTCCCCGAAAACTTCCACAGGGAAATAGAAAGAAATCATGTGGTGCTAATACACGGGCAATAATCCCTAATGCATCAATTTAACTCAGGGGTCGCTGCCCGTTAACTCTGCTTTGTTCTCTACCTGTAGCGCACTTTCAATCCGTTAACATGACTCATAGGCAGATATCCTTCGTGCGGGCCATGGCCTTGCGATACCTAGCCTCCCTTGACAACCAGAACTCCGCGCTGCCGCCAAGCACCCGTTCCAGTTGAAGTGCCGTATCTTCCGTAATTGCCGCTTTGCCACATACAAGCTGGTTTACGTATTTTGTCGTATAACCGGCGCGATCGGCAAATTCAGACTGAGTCCAGCCCCTTTCTTCCAATATGTCCAGAATAGTATCTCCAGGCGGCGGCAATGGCCACTTCGGGTGAAACTGATCAAGATTCCCAGTCATGGTAGTCCCCCATAAATGCAATTCTGATTATCCCTCAAGGTAACGCAACAGGCAGGTCAGTCAACCTCAAGATAAGACCCGATGTCTGAATGGTTCTCTATTAGAAAGGAGTTGCTTTCTATCATGGTTCCCCTTGCGCGCTCAAGGTCGGCCAAGGCGATCCGGTAACTGGCGAAGGCACTTATGTAGCCAGCCTCTGCGCTTATTAGGTCCCTCTGCGCTTCAAGAATCTCCCTCGTTGTGGAAAGTCCCGCCTTGAACTTTTCCTCCTCGTTTTTGAGCACTTCCTTGGCAAGATTGGTGGAAAGCAAGGCGGCTTCCATTTTCTTCCGGCTGCTTGCGATCTCCCTTATGGCGTTTCTTACGTCAAGGCGCACGGCGTCTTTCTGCTTCTGGTAGTTTATAACGCTCCGGTCATAGTCGGCGCGGGCCTTCGCATAGGTTCCCCCGGCCTTTCTTCCGAAAACGGGAAAGCTTAATTTTCCCGTCACGCTCCAGCTCGGAAAATCGCGGTCGACGATGCTGTCATAGGCGTGCGAGGAGTCGGCAAAGCGCGGGGACACGCTGTCAAGCCCCTCAAAAACGAGCCTGTCGGGGTTCTCGGATCCTCCGAGACCCAGATACTCGAGACGGCCCTCGACCGTCAGGCGGGGAAGCCTCTGGCGGGAGTAAAAGGTCTTAAGCGCCTGGGCTTTTTCCATCTCCTGCTCCGCCCGGCGCATCTCGGGACGTTTCTCAAAGGCCTGGAGCACCGCCTCAAGCTCGGAGACCGGGTCATACGCAGTCGGCATGGAATCGGTTATCTCAAGCAGCTCGACGCTCTCCTCCAAGGGGATGACAAGCAGATTCTTAAGCGCGTCCATAGAGGCCTCGTACGCATTCTCCGCGTTTATCATCCTAACCTTCCTGGCGGCTCTCTCAGAGCGCGCCTGAGTGAGAGTCACCCTTGGCAAAACCCCGACCTCTACCTGTATTCCGGTTCTCTTCTCAAGATCGAGCGCCAGATCATAGGCTTTTTTCTCAAGGTCGCGGTCGCGGGCAGCAGCCACTACTCCCCAGTAACTTCTCTCAAGATCAAAAAGCGTCTTTGCCACCACGCGCTCGAACTCGTGCGCGGATATGTTCTTGTCTTTTCTTGAAAGCACGACCGATACCCTGTTAGAAGCGATATCGAAGCTGCGGAGCAGTTCCTGTCCCACGCTGAAACCGAGACTCGCGGCCCATGACGGACTAAGGCTATCGATTGGGGAATCGGTCTCGGTTCTCGATACCTCAAGGTCGTAGAGCTTGTAGAAGGTCCCGGTGGGAAGTTTGCCCGAAAGTTCGCTTCCGAAGGAGAGGACTTCGGCGTTTATTATTCCGTTTTCTATGAGAGAACTCTGGGTGGGAACCTTGGTATCGGCGTATGAGGCCATGAAGCTTATCTCGGGATCGTATGCACCCTTCCTGCTCTTGTGCTCTCCGCGGGCGGCATCGACACCGAGCATCCAGACCCTTATGTCGTGGTTTTTCTCAAGGGCCATTATCTTTGCCTGCGTGAGCGTGAGGGCCGTGGCCCCGCCTGGGGCAAAGAAAAAGCACGCAATGAAAACCAGAAAGATCTTTAAGCGTTTTAGCATCGAGATACTCCGTTACCTGAAAGCGGACCTTGCGTTTTATGCCTGATCCGGATCCTTCGTCATCCTCCCCGAATCCGCGGTAAAAATTTACTGAGAAAACCGGAAAAAGCCTAATTTAGGACCGGAGGGAATTTCCAGCTTCTCATGCCAAGTGTTCCCGAAGTCTGAACGCATTTACGGCAAGCAGCTTTTCCGCAACCGGAAAACTCTGGCGGGTACGGCAAAGCACCATAACGGGCCATCTCGCCCGCGGTCCGAGCAGTTCGTGAACCTTGAGCGCTTGGGCAAAATCGCGTGACGTCGGAAGTTCCTTCCATTTCGCTTCCGCCAGAGTCAGAAAGCCGTCCTTCTCAATAATGAAATCCGTTTCACGTGACTGGTCCCGATAGTGCCATATGGTTGCTTCCGGAGCCGCCAGAGACAGGTATTTTCGCAGTTCGCCGAAAACAAAAGTCTCCCATATCGCTCCGATTAGGTAGCTTTCGGTCACCGCCTGTCCTTTAAGTCCCAGAAAGAAGCACAGCAACCCGACATCATTGAAAAAAAGCTTGGGCGTCTTCGCGAGACGTTTCCCTAGATTCGCAAACCAGGGTTCAAGCAGCGTAACCTGATTGGAAGCCACAAGCACATTGAGCCACTTGTCAGCGGTTTTGCTGTTTATTCCTGTCTCCTTGGCGATTTCCGACTTGTTAAGCAGTTGCCCGCTGCGAAGAGCCAAGGCACGCATGAATCGGTCAAAGTCCCGCAACGACGAAACATTCAAAAGCTGGCGCACATCGCGCTCAAGATAAGTCGCCTGATAGCTGCTGAAATAATCTGCGGGTCTCATCGCCGGGTCCTTCCAGAGTTGCGGCATGAACCCGCGACCGAGAATCTCGGCCATCCCTTCACTCTCTTCCACACGGGAAAACACGGGTCCAAGTTCCTGAATCGTAAGGCCTTCAAGCTCCAGCACGCCGCAACGGCCCGCCAAAGACTCCGATACTCCCTGCATCAGGCTGAATTTCTGCGACCCGGTCAGAATGAAGCGTCCGTTCATACCCCTGTGCCTGTCTATTTCAACCTTCAGATAGCGAAACAGCCTGGGAGCGTACTGAACCTCATCCACGAGCAGCGGCGCGGGATGACGCGACAGAAAAGATTGAGGATCTTCTTCGGCCAACTGCGCTTCTGCCGGAAGGTCGAGGCTTACGTAGTTATAGTCCCCGAACAGCTTTGTCAGAAGGGTTGTCTTGCCCGTCTGACGGGCGCCCGTAACGACAACGGCGGGAAAGTGCCCTGCCATGCGCCTGACTGATGCGACTATTTCTCTTGGAAACTCATTATCCGACATATCAGGTATTGAAACTCCATTATTTATGGGTTTAGAATAACCGAATTGTCAGACTCTCTCAAGAGAAAAACAACCAAGCGCAGAGAAAAACATTGACATGGAACTATTTTATCTATGTCCAAAGAGCGGTCTTTTTTCTTCCGCGATTTTGCAATAACCATGAAAATTGGAAGTCTGCTATCCAATTTTCATGGTACAAGCATCCACGACGAGGGGGGTATAGATATAACTAGACAGACTCTATTTTTAAACTTCGTGGTCTCTGTGTACAATGCACGATTATACACGAGTCATGAAGAAGACTAGACCTACTAATCAGAATTTACGTCGCTTCGGCGTTGAGTTGCTGATGAAGTAGCTAATTGCCGCCGCCGAAAACGAAACCACACTTACTTACGGTGAAGTAAAAGATAGACTGGAACAAGTGTAATTTCTCCTCGATGGGGAATTCTGGCCCAAGGAGAAGGCGAAGGCATGATCTATCGGAAAGCCGGATGCGGAAGGACCGCACATCCGATTTGACGAGCGGGGAGAGGAAACACTGCTAGGGTGCGGAATGAGGCACCGGTGCAAGGCGAAAGCCACCGGAAACAGTTATTCCCCGCACCTAAGACAGGTGCGCCTCTCTTCGACTCTCACTGAGCAGTATAGCACGGACTCAAAGAACAGTTACATTCAAACTAAACAATCATGTTTGGGGAAGCAGAATGACAACACAAGTCGTCGTTCCGACCGGAATGTCACCCTGCCTACTAACCTAGAATCACGATACCCCACTTGCCTGCAAAGTTTTTCGGGAAGTACTCGTTTTTCGGTTTCGCGCCTGAACAGTCGACAATGTCAACAGTGCCCAACCAAGTCGGACCGTATACCTTACGGCCTTCTTTCTCTTCTTTTTGAGCGTAGGCTTCCGCTTCTCCCTTTGTACCAAAAACCCATATCGAAATACTAGCCATTATTATTCTTCATTGTGCTGGTGGAATTTCTTCCGATATGGGACTCCCCGCATCTGCGATAAGCGGCAGCCAGACAGCCTCATGACGGCTGTAGCCCAATGTAATGCTCGGTTCCTTGGTCGGACTACCGGAGGAAAGATCTAGAGCTGTTTTCGTGTCGGTACCGAAGACCAGAACTTTATCGCCCGCCCGAGCACATCCGACAAGTCCGGCAGCGACGAAAATGCATGCCGATATTACGGTTCGATTGTTACGCACAGTTCCTTCCTTTGCAAACCTTCCAAGCGCCGTGATACCTCTTCAAGCTGGGCACTGTTTCGCACGATAACGACAAGTCGGCAATCAAGCGGCACGATAATGCGTTTTTCGTTGAAATACCCAACCCCTATTCCGTCTCCAATGCGGGCTCCGACCATTTGAACCCCTTTCAGCACAATGCCATCAGTTGAGTTTTCGGTTTCGACAACTCGAGCATACCCAATGATGTGAGTTGTGCTTCCGTCATGGAATGCACACCCTGCAATAAGGCATGCAATGAACAAACCGGCTACCCAACTCAGGAAACTTCCAGCACCATTGTAGGACACATCCAAAATACCAGCGACTCCCACCATGTTGAAAGACCCCTTAAGTACTTACCGGTAATTCTATACTCCTGCTTAACTGTTTGTCAAGTAAAGATTAAGTTATTTCAGGGCAATACGGAACGGTTGGTCCTAGCAAGCCATCCCCCGCTCCACTCGGGTGAATGGAACTCTCAAACCTCCCCAACATGAATTCAGCCGATAAATTGCCTGCTTCCACGGGAAGCAAAGATGTCGCCGGGATAAGATGTCTCTAGGAATTTAAAGCACTGCACTGCGGGTTCGAGGAAGCGATGCAGGGTTTGGAGAACTTGTAAACTTAAGTCTGTACCCCCCCCATTACTAGATCCAAAAACACTTAAATATTAGGGAATTACATACATAAATAAAAAATGACGTAGATAACGCTTTAAATTTTTCGCAAATTAAAAAAGGAGGCGGCATTTCTTCATGAATCCGGTTAGATAAATAGTGCTCTTAAATTTATTTAACAGGGAGGAAACACCGCCATGAGAGATTATACAGCGAAGAGCCCCAAAAAGGTAATTCAGATTAACCACGAGGAACTTAGGGATCATCTAAGCTCCATAGTCACCGATACTGTAGAGGAAGTATTGAACAAGGTCCTTGACTCTGAAGCAGATGAGATGGTCGGGGCAGCGCGGTACGAGCGAAGTTCGGATCGCCAGGACTATCGTTCCGGAAGCTATACAAGAAAGCTCCATACCAAGGCTGGGGAAGTAACGCTGAAGGTACCCAAGCTTCGGGAGCAGAGGTTTCAGACGGCCATAATAGAGAGATACAGGCAAAGGGAGTCTTCAGTCGAAGAAGCTCTGGTTGAGATGTATCTCGCGGGAGTATCCACGCGGCGGGTGGCGGATATCACCGAGGCGCTTTGGGACACGCGGGTGAGTTCGGCCACCGTCTCGAAGCTCAACTGTAGTGTGTGCGAGCACATAGAGAAGTGGAGAAACAGGCCTATAGAAGGTGAGTTTCCCTATGTTTATCTGGACGGGGTGAGTCTCAAGCGCAGCTGGGAAGGAGAAGTGGGCAACATGTCGGTTCTTATAGCCATAGGGGTGGGCAGAGACGGTTATCGCCGGGTTCTGGGGGTTGTGGGGGGGGGCGAAAGAGGACAAGGCTGGGTGGAGTGGTTTTAGCGGGTGGGCATCCTTGGGGTTCAAGGATTGTTCCAACTATCTTATATAACACGACTTGTATTACTCGTAGCCGGTTGACGGCTAGGTGACAGTCAGCCGAAATTACGCTGAATTCGTCTGAAAACAGGAGGAAACTTCAGGTTAAGACTCTCAAAATGCTGCGAACGACACCAAGACCACCCAGGCCCCTTCAGTAGATTTGGTGTACTGCGGCTCCGTAAAGTTTCCCATGTCGTCGCTCGGCGCTTTTTGGCCAGCAACGAAATCATTTCTTAAAGATTGAACTCCACGCTTTAGGGCGTACGCTAATCCGATATTGATTGATTTATCTCCTGCGACGCGTACGCCCATCATCCATCCAATCCCTAAGGTACGTAATGTCTCCGCATCGGTATCTATAGCCCCGGTATTCAAAAACACGAACGGACCATGCGCAAAGTTTCCTTTCAAACGTCTCCACTGCTGTGGGTAATAGTGAACTTCTAAGAGTAAATCGATGGCCCTAGTCTTATCTTCAACCACAGTGACGATGCCATTCTCATCCAGAGTCGCGCTCACATTCTTAGTACCGAGGCCATGCAAAAGGCCCACACCTAAACCAAAACCGGCATCTAGGAATTTGCTTATTTGTTTTGATTCCTGCTTCTTTTCATCATCGGATGATTTCTTGTCCACTGCGGCTTTCACTGCGGCTTCCACTGCGGCTTTCACTGCGGCTTTCTTTTGATCATCGGATGATTTCTTGTCCACTGCGGCTTCCACTACGGCTTCCACTTTCTCATCGGATGATTTCTTGTCCACTGCGGCTTCCAAAGCGGCTTTCACTGCGGCTTTCTTTTGATCATCGGATGATTTCTTGTCCACTGCGGCTTCCAAAGCGGCTTTCACTACGGCTTCCACTGCGGCTTCCACTTCCTCATCGGATGATTCCTTCATAAGTTCAATAGACATCTCTTTAGGTGTTCTGTGAACATGGTACTCCCCAGTTTCGCTGTTTGTGTGCCCGCCATTAGCATCCAAACGCCCACCGTGGCCGTACGCTGGCAGAATCATTAAGAAAAAAATCATGGTACTCGCTGCCAATATCGTCACCACATTTTCTATCGTGTGGTTCTTGTCTCTTTTTTTACCGCCACTCATGCTGTCGCCTCCTTTAATTCGTCAGTAAATATTCCGGTAATTACCCCTATAACTAGCCGCTTGCTCCATCATATTTATTAAAGAATTATTCTTTTAAGTTGACAGATTACCGATGTCAACTGAACATCGCATGCTATTGAAGCTCTATAGTACTTAACGGTAATTCTATATTCCTGCTTAACTATTTGTCAAGTAAAAATTAAGTTATTTCAAGATGATACGGAACGGTTGGTCCTAATAAGCTACCCCCCCCTGCTCCACTCGAGTAAATGGAACTCTCAAACCTCCTCAACATCAATTCAGCCGATGAATTGCCTGCTTCCACGGGAAGCAAAGATGTCGCCGGGATAAGATGGCTCTTGGAATTTAAAGCACTACACTGCGGGTTCGAGGAAGCGATACAGGGTTTGGAGGACTTGTAAACTTAAGTCTATACCCCCCCTATTAGATCCAAAAACACTCGAATATTATACAAAAAACACCAAGGACAGTGCCGTCCTCCAGCAACCGTTCCCTCATTTTACTTTTGGCTAGTTATAGGGGTAATTGCCTAGTCGGGCTACAGGAGGCAAGACCAAGTTTGGCCAGAGACGTATTCGGCAAGGCTATGGATAGCGCGGGACTCATGCTGATCCTCCACGGTTCGTGGGGACTACCCGCGGTCTGTGCCGCCAGATCCTTTCCAATCCCAAGACGGCGCGATGCCTTGTATCGTGCGCGCACCCTCTTCCACTGACGCCACACTATAGCGCGTATCCGCCGCCTTATCCATTTATCCACTTTCCCCAACGCCCCAGGGGTCTCGCAGTAACCGAAATACCCTCGCCACCCAAGAATGTAGCGGGACAACCCCTTGATAGGCCCAGACAGACTTACGCTCTTTACGCAACGCGTAAGCTCCCGCACCCTCGCGGGCACGCGCGCACGGCTCGCGGCAAGGCGTGGTGGTTAGCCTTTCACCTCCGCCGGACTTCCACCGGCTGCCCTGCCGTCAGTTAGCCTGGCGCACCCGCAAATGCCTTGAAGCCCATGTTTTGCAAATCTGTCATTCTATGTTATATTTGCAAAACATGGATTATATCCAACGCTATCTGACTCATACAATCCGCAAGGCTATGGTTTCTTTTCCAGCGGTGCTGGTTACCGGTGCCAGACAGACTGGCAAGACTACCTTGCTGCGTACCGAATTCGGCGCATCGCATGATTATGTATCGCTTGAACGCCCTGATATACGCAACAGGGCGTTAGCGGATCCTATCGGGTTTTTTGCGCAGACTTCAGGACCGCTGATTCTGGATGAAATTCAATACGCGCCAGAACTGCTGCATTACATAAAGGAACTGATAGACGCACGGCGCAAACCCGGACAGTGGCTGCTTGCAGGTTCTCAAAGCTTCTCGCTGATGCAGGGAGTGAGTCAGACGTTGGCCGGCCGCGTAGCTGTGTTGAACCTTGATCCCTTGTCCGCAAGAGAACTGTCGCAACAACCACAGATCTCCCCCGAAGATATGCTTGAATGGATGTTCAGATCCGCTGAAAAGCACATTCCCGCCAAGGCAGGCGAAATGTCTGACCCTGTTGATACGGAAGACACGGAATCTTTCCGCAACGACAGCAGGCAAGTCGCCGGTCCCAGCCTTGAGGATTGGCTGTTGCGCGGCGGCTTTCCCGAACCTTGCCTGAACAAGCAGGTGGACCGGCAGTTGTGGTTTTCCGGTTATCTGCAAACTTATATACAGCGCGACGTTCGGGATCTGACTCAGGTAAGCGATTTGGAAACTTTCTACAAGTTCCTGGTGCTGGTCGCCGCCCGTACCGGACAGCTCCTGAACATGACGGAGCTTGGAAACGAAATCGGCATTGCCGGACCTACGGTAAAGCGCTGGCTATCCGTGCTGAAGACCAGTCAGCTGATCTGTCTGCTGCCGCCTTATCACAAGAACTTCGGCAAACGGCTAAGGAAAAGTCCCAAGCTGTATCTGCTTGATCCCGGGCTTGCCGCTTTCATGCTGGGCCTGCATTCACGAAGCTCCATTCTGCAAGGTCCCTCCCTGGAAGCATTGGCGGAAACCGCCGTGGCGGCGGAGTGGTTGAAGTTTTTTCGCCAGCATGGGGAGGAGCCGCAGATCTATTACTGGCAATCCAGCGGCGGCAAGAAAGTTGATCTGATCATCGAACGCGACGGCAAACTGTACGCGCTGGAAGTCAAGGCAACGGCGACACCCCAGGCACAACATGGCAACAACCTTAAACAGTGGCTGAAACTGGCTGGCGCGAATGCGCATGGCGCACTGGCCTGCAACATTAACGAACCGCAAGCCTTACTGCCTGGCATCAGAGCTGTTCCCTGGCATCTGAACGCGTACTCCGATTAAAACATCCCTCAACTAGGGAGCCAGAGTTCAGTCAGATGAAGTGTACCACATGAACATCCCGATTTTTGGCGGAAGAAACGCCATTGTCCTCCCATCGCCGATACAGAAGAAACCGGCGCTTTCGGCATTCGCTGAATATTGTTCGGTTCAAGTCCATTCTGTCCGCCTAGCCGGGCCCGTCCCCATTATACACGAAGCAGTCAATCAGAGCGGCCCGCATCGACCATATGCTACCTTCGTGCGGATTCTCGGGGCGCGGCACGTTGAACCATGGTTTCTCATAAAGGCTTTCGAGCAGAGTGCGGTATTTTTCTGGTGGGAGCGGTTCTCCTGAAAGAGACAGTCCGAGGTATTCCTCCAAACCGTTTCGGGACTCGTTGTTAAATGAGACGATATAGTCTGGTCTTGCCAGAGCAAGTAGCCGCGTTGCTGTTCCATGTGCTACTTGATTTATCCTGATAATTCTCTTATACGCGTCAATCGCCGCACCCGGAAAATCTCCGTCTTCGGCGTCTGCAACGCCGGAAACCGCGTCTTTTACCGTATTGAGGTTGTATTTATTCAAAAATATCGCTTTAAACGCTGGTTGACGCATCCTGCCCAGAAGAGCCCATTTGTCATCGGCACTCAGCAAACCGAGCAGGGCCTTTTTCTCGTCCTCGGAAATCCGCTTCAAGTCTCGATTGACAACGAAACGGAGTTCCCTGATAGTCTCCTCCCAGCAATTGGCTTCCCCCAGAACGGAATAACAATCGTCGGTCCGAGACAGCCACCACATGTCGCATTGCCTAAGAGCGTCCACGTAGCCGTTCCAGTCGGCGACGTCTTGAAGCAGTTCAAGCGGTCCGTCTTCAAGTCGAGGAGTAACTCCTTTAGGCAGGGGCAACGGTTCCGGCGGGTTACGCTTTCTCTTCCGCGCGTACTCCTCAATAGCTCCATCCTCCAGACGGTCGCACCGTCGCCACAGCCGCTTGAACCAGGCTTCAATGGCTTCCGTGTCCCAAGTCTCGAGCAAAAGTTCTTCGTTAGCCCCGAAGCCTCCAGAGGTGAAGTTCGCGCTCCCGATCCAAGCGACGGATTTCTTCTTGTTTCGAAAAACAAAGATTTTCGGATGAAAACGTCGGTCGCTGCCGACAACGCGCAGCTTGCCTATGCTATCCAGCGTTCTCAGCACCATGGGGTCTGTGATATTGCCCCAGAGACCGACGACGACACGGATTTTCAGACGTTCGGATTTTTCCTGCAGCTTGCGCAGGCCGTCGTTTCCTGTCGCCCATGCCGTTGCGATATCAACCCTAGTCGCCCACTCTAGGTGCTCGGAGAAACGGCTCGGTATGTCTTGAGCTTCAATCAGCATAGTGGCTCCGCGCGGTGGAGACGATGCTCAGCGGTTTTCCTGATCGGAACTCCGGCAAGGGAAGCGATAAGCTTATCCGAACGCCCAGCAATCCCTCGACTCTGTTTGAAGACTTCTTCGTTGAACCGGCGAAGCTCTCTGTCCTGCGTGAATTCCATAAGACCCCCTTTCCCTTCGCCATAGGCAAAAGCCACATCGTGTGCCAGAGGAAGCCACATTGCAAGAAAAGCTCTGAGGACTGAATCGGACCCCTCGGGAAATACCCGCACAACTGGATTGCTTCCGATAACAAAGCTCTTGTTCTTCCTGCGTATCAAGACAAAAGCAAGACTCTTGCTTCGGAGATAGGACATTATCCTGTCTCCCGGTTCCGTTACGTTGGCGATAAGGCTTTCGACATTGATTCTTTTTCTGAACTCCGAAAGTTCCTCGGGAGAAAGATCGCCAATCTCGGAATCTTCAAGCGACATTCTCTTCAATGTGTGATCCAGAATATGGTCAAATGTTTCCGGCACACGCGCCCACTGGAAATAAATATAACGGTCAAAAATTTCTCTCTCAGATGAACTCAGCACAGGCTCTTTTACGTTCCGAACCGCGGTTATTATTCTGTCAAACACCGGCGCGGCTTCTCTCTCAAATTCAGCGAACAGATCTTCCGCCGAATCATCCATGTTCCCATCTGCATCACGAGGCACATACAGATCACGCACCCAGTAAAGTCCATTCGGAGTGGTTCTTAAAATTGACTTTCGTTTGAAGCGCTTGTCAAAAAAATACAGCTTCTTGTCTTTGTCCGTGAAATTTTTAAGAAGCATCTCGGGCACGAAATGGTTTCTGCGTTTCTTCTTTTTCATTGCCACAGCCCCGGTGTTACTCATTTACAGTTTCTCCCGCATTCTCTTTGTTCACTACCTCTTTCGTTTTATCAAAACTCTCGCCCTTGATTCAAGATGTTGTGTGCAATCAACCCTGTGATACTATAGACGGAAAATAGGGGAACCGAAATGACTGAAAATAAAGAACCTCTTCCCTTCGGAGAATTGTCCAGCATGCTGGATCCACTGCGCTCTTTTGCGAAGAGAACAGCCACCGTGCGCTCTCCAGAGAAACTGTTTCTGAATTGCCTTATTTCTTCATTCGTAAAAGCCTTTGAATTTGCTGATCTGGCCTCAAAACAAAAACCTGAAACCGCATTCTTTATCGTACCGGCATTAAGAAGCATAGCGGAAGACATCATTTGTTTTCGTTTTCTTTCCTCCTTTCCCGATGAAATCCGTGAGCGGGTTGTGGCTGATATGCAGTTGTTTAAACTCTCTAAAAGATCTCAGAAGCAAAATGCTTTCTTTGAAACATTCCGATCTCTTCAGCCCGTTTTGCCACCGGCGAATTTTAACGAGGAAGAAATCAAGCGACGTCTGCGCTTGTTCTGGCGCGAAAACGGCTGGCCGAATTTGCAGAGTAAAGAAATGCCTCCTGTCAGAGAAATAGCTGAAAAATCTGACCAAGGACTACTGGAAGTGGTTTACGATTTCCTCTATCGGCTTACGTCAAGCATGGTTCACTTTGATCCTCAAATATTGCTGCGGGCGGGATGGGGGAAAATTCCCGAAGGTCCGATAATTTTCAGTTGCGCTCACATGGGCCCTTATTATCTTGCGGCAAGTCGAATTTACGGGAGCTTCCTTCTGTGTTTGTATTTTGAATTTTTCGGCCAATTTTTGAGACCGGGCAAGGAAGAAGAAAGGGCTGTAGCAGAAATCAGAAAATATTTGCTTCTGGTATGCAGATGGCCGGAAATGGTTACTTTTGAAGAAATGAACCTCCCGGTACCCCTTACGAAATCCAACATTATTCTCCGCACGCTGATTACAATTATGATGGAGGAAAAATGCAGTTCTATGCTGGAAAACGGCTTTATCGCCGGAGCAAAACAGATGCTGAAGGAAAAATAAGGAGGCCTAGATGATTGTTTCTATGACTGAAGAAGACAGGCAAAGAGAAATTCTCTCGATCCTCGACCGTTCATGGAAGCTTTGGCGATCGCTTGCAAGCCTTATTGATCAGGGATTGAAAAATAGAAAGGAGGTGCGCAAGAACCCGGACAATTGGGACCGTATATGCAGTTCTTCGGACGTTATAAACGACACCATTCGGGCAATCGAAAGTTACGTGAAGTCCGATTATCGAAATGAAGATGTAGGGCTACAGTATCTTTTTATCTACGGACTCCTGCAAGCGCTATATCTGCAGCAGGACGCGGTGGAGGATCTGTTTAAAACCCTTCGCAAATGCTATCCTCGCCAGAGCCAGAAATTTCTCTATAAGCGGAGCAATGATCTAGAAGAGGTAAGACAACTCAGAAACGAAACCACGGGCCATCCTACCGGAACCCGCGATGGAGTTTTCACATACATAAACCGTGGTTCTCTTTCTAAATGGCACTTTGAAAAGCTTCGTTCTTCCAAGGCAACAGGGAATGAATTTCCTTCTGTTGATCTGTTTTCCGTGCTGAAAAAGCAGGCACTCGCAATAGAAAACGACTTGCGGACTCTTGTGGAAAAAATCAAGGAGATAGAAAAAATGTGCTACGAAAAGTATAAAGACCGAATTGCGGTAATAACAAAAGGAGACATAGAGTACGACATTCAGACAGTAGCGGAGGGCATTTTCTCACCGTCGGAAGCCAACCAGTTCCGTGCCCTGAGCAGCCTTAAGACTATTGAAAGCAGATATTCGGAATTTGAGGCTGGCATGAAAGAAAGAGGGACTAACGATTTTCCCGAACTGGATGAATTCAAGCGGGCCGTTTCGGTTTTGAAAGAATATATTTCTGGAGAAAGGACGATGATGACAGAGGAAGATGCGGGAATATATTATTTTTATCTGACGGAACGACACAAATATTTCAAGGAGATGGTTGAAGAAATTGATTCGCAGTACAAAACCGATTAGGGAAGTTTATTTTCTGTTGCGACGACGCGTCCCGGCTTTCCCGATTGCCACGTCGGCAAGAGAAGCAATAAGCTTATCCGAACGCCCGGCAATCGCCCGACTCTGCTTGAAAACATTTTCGTTAAAACGGCGAAGCTCTTGGTCTTCCTGCGTATCACCACGAAGGCCAGACTCTTGTTTAGAAGAACAGACAGTATTCTTTCTCTCGGTTCCGTTATGTCGCCAACGAGGCTTTCAACATTAACGCCTTTTCCAAATTCAGCAAGTTCCTCAGAGGGGGAGTGCCCCGTTGGAAGACAAGTAGCGGGTAGTGCCTGCCATTTAAGCGGACCTCTCAAAATATTCAATCGGCATTCGATTCCATTTGTAAAACGCTCCGACAACGTGACGAAATGCCTCATAGTCAATTTCACCGTCAATGCGAAATATTTTAACTTTGTGATAACTTTTATCGTAATTATTGAGTTTCCGGCAAATGCGGTCCTCGTAGTCGGATTCGCCGTATATACGCATAGCTCCGTCAAGGTGAGTAAAAATCTCTTCTGCCGGATCAAATATTGCGTGAACAAACCTCGTAAATATTCCCCCATCCGCCTGCTCCAAGTTCCCTTCAACCTTATGGGGTAGCTCTTCAATGCTGAGCTGTACCGTTGCATCTTTTTTTGAAGACCAGAGGAACTGAGTGCGATGTCCATCCAGGAAAGAACTGTTGGGACCATGCTCCGCCGATTCTTCGCCCCGCAGTTCCCCGACCCACTTCAGATTGAATGGTCTGCCATACCAGTGTGCAAGCTCAAAATGCGGGAAAACATCCGAAACCGGCTGCTTTCTGAAACAGTCAGGCCTTATTCTAAGTTTTATCTTTGGATTTTTGATCAGAAAAAGCAAGCTTTCCGAGAGCTCAAGAGTCCCGTTGGAAGCGCCCGGCAGCGATCTTGAAATAAAAAAGGCGTTCTCCTTGAATTCAAGCCACTGAACAAACGGATAGTCCTTGTCAGGAAGAAATTCTTCTCCGACGCTTAAAAGTCCCCGGTCGCTGCCAGTTTTTTCCACTTCATCGGCCAGCCGGGGGAAATTGTCACTGAAATTTTTAATGTACTGATCAAATTTCAGAAAAGATTCCACATATTTTTCCTCTATGGATTTTTTAAGAGTTTCAATAATGAACCAAAGTTCCGGCTGATTCGGGAGATAGGCATATTTTTCAACATCGAACCTGTCTCCTGATTTTTTTACTTCATCAACCAGAGAATTTTTCACGTCATCCAGTTCTTCAGGAAGTCTGAACAAACCAAAAAGGGGCTCCGTCCCTGTGGCTAAACAGTGGGATGTAATTTTATCAACACTATCAGGATTCATTTCAGTCTATACCTTTAAGGCCTGATTCTCCATTCTGAAACACGACACAGAAAACACCAACTGTTCAGACAAGTGCACGCTTACGAGGAATATTTCAGGCACGCTCAAGTCCAAACAGTATTTATAGTAAATCCACCTCGAGGCATTTTTGTCAAGTCCCTGAAAGTGTCTATAATTTCTGCTTCTGCTTCACGCGCATAATCTTGCGGGTCGGAGAAAATCTTATTGCCAGAGGGCGGAGAGCGGAACCGCCAGAAGTCCCTCTCCGAAGGAACCTACGTTGTTTCCTGCGTACAATACAATGCCGCAAATAAAATCATCTTTCGTAATATCCCGAAGCGTTTCCAATCCCTTGAAGTCGTCTGAATTGACGCGGTCCGATGTTTTAACCTCAATGCCGGCAAGTGAACCGTCCGGACGTTCTAGAACAAAATCCACCTCTTCGCCGCTGTCTGTACGAAAATAGCGCAGTTCGGCGCGGATACCGGAGAAGGACAACAGCTTGAGGAGTTCGGAGGCCACGAAATTCTCAACAACATGACCGTAGATTTCGGGTCTGCGTTCGGGCATGTTCACCAAATCCCAGTCAAGCAAATGACAAAGCAGAAGAGTATCTACAAGATAGCCCTTCGAAGATTTAACCAGCCGCTTGCCAATGTTACGGTACCAGGGCAAAACGTCATGGGTCAAGAACATCGCTTTGAGAACACCTCGATATTTTTTACTTGCAGTGAGTTTAAGTCTCATGTCGCGGGCGATATTCTCATCGTTTATAAGATCGCCCGCCCGCGCCGCCAAGATTCTAAGCAATTTCGGCAGAAGATCGATCTTTTCAACCTCGCCTATAATGCGCGCCTCACGTTGAAGAATGGTCATTCGGTAGCTGTCAAACCATTCGTCGCATTCGCGCTTGGGTTTTCCCGATATTTCAGGAAATGTAGCCGACCGAATTACATCGTTCACAGATGGGCTGTCTTCGATGTCGGCGAAATCAAGCGAAAACAATCTCTCGGGAAAATCACCCTTTCCTTTGAAAATCTCGCAGGCGGCAAACGGGTAAAGGGTTTTAACGACCATGCGCCCGACCAGAGAATCCGAAAGTTCGGGCAAAGCCATAATATTTGCCGAACCCGTCAGAAGGAACCTGCCGTTGCTCCGTTTCTTATCCCTGAAGCGAGCTTCATCAACAGCGAGTTTGAGGGCGCGGAACAGACTCGGCACCATCTGAACTTCGTCAATGACCTCGGGGCCCCTTAGGCTGTTTAAAAAATCTTCTGGGGAAAGCCTTGCAGCAGCCATTTGCGACTCATCATCAAAAGACAGATATTCGGCTGGGTAATCATTGCGAATCAGCATCCGTGCAAGGGTACTCTTGCCTGACTGCCGCGGCTCGTTAAGAAAAACGACAGGGCTGTTTTTCAGGGAAAACAGAATTTTGTCGGACAATCTGCGCTTCACGTATTGCATGGTATTTTCTCAAGAGTATTTGTATTCTGTGATTTCCAGACCAAACTTCTTCAATGTCATCTCCAAGCAGTAGTCGTAAGACCAGTTCCCGTTTTTTTAATTTCTTCGTGTTTTATATGCATACCCTCTACCTCGGGATTCCCCGAGCCTGGTTCCCTCTTCTTGCAACCGGTTTACCAGATGCTTCCTTTAATACTTCATCGTTGCCCAAGCACAATTGATTCAGGTTCAAGTTTAAAGAATCCGAGGGTTTTCTCAAAAATATTAGTTGTGTTTTTCAGGATTTCCCAGTGCCTTGTTTCTGTTCCCAAAACCTATTAGTTTTTTGTTTCTGTTCCCAAAACCGGCCAGCGTCTTGTTTTTGCTTCCCAAATGTATGTGTGCGGGGAAGGATGACACCACTGCTGAAGGAAAGCCCCTTAGAACGTATTCCAGCAGAAAACCTTTCTGCAAACTTATTTGGAAACACAATAGCCACCTCCCCACTATGCCTCTTTAAAACTTCCTTAGCCTTCTCTCTTTTTTCCTTTTTTGTAAAAAACTTTTCCCATTTTCTCAACTTTTTATAGTAAATATTGTTGACAATCTCTAATTCATGAAGCACCCGGGTTATAACGCCATTTATTTCCGAACTGTGCAAATTCCTGAACCTGTCCTCATCTTTTTCACAGTCGATGTTTGGTATCTTCATGAAACTCATAAAACATTCTATTTCATGAGGCCTTTGCGTAGTCGGCTATGTGCATATAGGGCAAGGGTTTTGTGAAGGCGCAAAAAACTTTTTACCCCATAATTTCCATAAAAACCCTTGAAAACCGCCTGATTCACGCCAGGAACCGAGAATTCCACCCCAAGACAAAATCAGTTGAGGCGAACGGCAGGGGGGGGGCAAAAACACAAGTAACCTTCTGATATCACTTGTTTTAATGTCGCCATGGGTTAGAATTTAAGTTGACGACAAAAATCTCTCCCGAAGGAGGAAAAAACCCATGGCGACAGAAACTAATCTACCATTTTCCTGGGAACAAGTCGATAAACTCTCCGACCTCAGACGTCTTGAGCTTGTTCTCCACGCCCTGCCCGACACAGAAATCATCAACGCTCTTTCGGAGATGCGGGGCAACGGCCGCAACGAATACCCTGTGGCGGCGATGTGGAGAGCCTTGATAGCGGGAATAGTTTTCGGGCACGAATCTGTTGAGTCCCTCATACGGGAGCTTAACCGCAACTCATCGCTGCTTTGCGCGTGCGGATTCTCCTCCGTGCCCCTGCAAAGCCGCCCAAGGCACAGAATTGAACCGAGTGAAGGCAGGGCCGGGGTTATAGCCATAGACTCTCCTCCCCGCAGTCCCGCTCCCAAAAGCTCCAACTTCTCCCGCTTCCTCTCAAACGTAGTCAGCCTGGAAGAGCAGCGGGCAGTGGTCTCAAAGATGATTGACACAATGAGGGGGGAACTGATGGAACTGCTGGGTGACTTCGGTGAGAACCTGGGGTATGACGGCAAGGCCATAGAAAGCCACTCCACGGGACAGCGCAGCCGCAGGACAGGTGAAACATCGGACCCCGAGGCGGACTGGGGGAAGCATGAATACTCCGGGGTTGACTCAAACGCCAAGGCGTGGACGAAGATAAAGACCTGGTTTGGTTACAGGCTTCATATAATAGCGGACACCAAGTACGAGTTGCCGGTTGCCTTCAGTCTGACCAGGGCTTGTGTTTCCGAGGCAGGGGAGCTTGACAGAATGACGGAGTTTTTGTTTGGGAAAGAACCTGGGTTGAAGAACAGATGCAGATACCTGAGCGCTGACAAGGGGCTTGACAGCGCAGCTTTGAAGAAGAAGTTGTGGGACGATTACCTTATCCGTCCCATTATAGACAGCAGGGGGTTTTGGAGACAGGAGAAGCAGGCAAAGAGTTATGTTGAGGGGCAGAAGATAATGAGGCCTCTTGGCAGTGTTCACGGCAATATCTTCTACACGGAGCGTGCCGAGGTGTGGTGTCGGTGTCCTGTAAGCGGTGTGGAGCGCAAGATGGCGTTTAGCGGTTTTGAATCGGGCCGGGACACTTTGAAGTTCCGCTGTCCCGCGGCTGCGTACGGTCTGGGCTGTAAGGGCTGGAAGAAGTGTCACGGTGACGCGGGGTGCGTGACCAACGGTTACGGCAGGGTGGTCCGGGTGCCTCTTGAGCGTGACCGTCGTATTTTTACTCCCACCCCGCGGAGCAGCGTGACGTGGCGGCGCGCATACAAGCGCAGAAACGCCATAGAGCGTATAAACTCAAGGATAGACAACAGCTTTGGGTTCGAAAAACACTTTATCAGGGGCAAGGCGAAAATGACGGCCCGGGTGGGTTTGGCGCTCGCGGTGATGATGGCGCTTGGCGTTGGTCACATAAAGGCGGGGAGGCCCGAGTGCATGAGGTCGCTTGTGTCGGGGTGTTACGCCGATACGGGGTAGGGGTTCTCTGCCGGTTCACAAAACAATTTAAACAGAAGCTGACCCAGAGGGGGCTGGTGCGTCCGCGGTTGGTCGGGACTGGCGATTCTGGGGGAAATCGTCGGCGCATTCCGTCTGAATCGGGTAATATGGCTTTGGGATTGCCGGAATACGGGCTGCCGCCGCTTTGGTTCCGGAAACCTCAACCCTGAAAATCGCTACAGCGCAAACGCCTCATTTCATAGATTAGACTTGAAACGTTTCGATATAAAGGATATGTCTTGGCCGTGGAGCGCCAAATCGCCAAGTGGTGAACCAACTCATTAATCTGGTAGATTCGGAAATCTGAAAAACCAAAGCTCTCCCCTGTGTGAAGTGATTCGGCTTTCTTAGAATCCTTGACATTTTGGTAAGTGGACACCATGTCCCATAATACCAAACAAGAAAAATAAGACTTTCGGATGAAATTCAAAATCTCAAGAAACACCACCGCAATAAATCCCCCCAAAACACTACCAAGAACATTTAAATAAACATCACTCACAATCCTTCCTCCCTACACAACATATTCATTGCCAATTCAACCAGTATCGGTAGCGGAAACCTTTCATCTATTTTCTCTTTCAGTTCCTCCCATATCCCGCCTTTTACCTCTCATCGTGTATATCCTTGTACTTGATTAATATACTAAAGAAATACCCTTAAGCAGTTGTCTAAATTTCAGGATCCACTTCTAATCTCGCTGTGACAACGTGAGTTAGGTGTATAATTCCCCCGAAGAATAGAGAGGTTCAAGCTTCATGGGAATACGCATCCGACCGCGTGAAATCAAGCCAGGGAAACCTCTGCAGGAATAAATCATTTGTCAGTATGCTTGCCGTCCCCAAGCCCGACATAAGATATCTGAGTAATGCGGCAGATATCAGCCAAGCTCGACCCGTAATCAAGACTTCGACTGCCTTGGCTCACCTTGGCATCATCAACCCCGGAATAGGAACAAAGCTCCCTAGCGGTCAAAACCATCACCGGGACGGTCGAAGCCAATTGGGCAATTTTTTTTCTTTCTCCGTCTTCCAAGGATTCCCTCAGCGTACTGAACACAAGCACGGGATTCGGAAAGGCTTTAGAAAAATTTCGCATTCTTTTAAAATCCTTATTCTCGAATTTTCCGTACGTCTTGCATTCGCCGAGAAGAAGTTTCTCTTTCCTCTCCGAGGGGTCGCCCTGCCAGAATGCGGCGAAGTCGGCTTCCATCGTCTTGCCGTCAGGAGATTCGGCCTGAAAACTCATTACGGGAGTAATTCGGAAATCGTGGCTTATAAGCCTGAGCGGGCTAAAAAAATTCAGCGTGAGCAAAACCGAGTAGGCCCCGTCCGCGTAATTCGGGATGCTGAACGGACCGGCCGTCCTGTAGTACCAAGGGTCCTTTCCCCCGGCGTCAAGATTTCCGACGGCGGGGAAGGCGTCAAGGCACTTGGGGCAGGAAAGCGAATCCCCGATGCTTTCAAGAGAGTACCATGAATGCCTAGAACAGTTCGGGCACTTGACGCGCGCTCCAAGCCGGAAAAACCCTTTTTGAGTAACGTAATCGTAAAGACTTTTCCCGCCCCGTCTTTTTGTTTTAAGTTTGCTCTTCACTACGGCAACGGACATTTCCCTTTCATGGCTGATTTTACTTCCATCGATCGGAGTTCCATCCGGCCTCACGGAACCGCCGTTCATATGTTCAAGCAAGCCGAGCAGTTTCCTGTCCTTGAGACGGGAAACGGAATTCCCGAGCCTTTCATGTATACGCTTCGCAAGCAGTCCCGAAGATGACAGCTCGACCTTCCAACCGAGATCCTTAAGCCAAGCGAAAAAGACCCTCTCCGATGATGGTATTTCGCGCGGCCGGTCAAAGTTATTCCCCACTAACCTGACCAATCCGTTTCTACCGCCACGCCAGTCCTTTGTCCGAAAGTTCGACCCTGAAACGGCGCGGGCAAAATTCTCACCGGAGAACCTAGGGAAGGCTTCCGCAACAAGCTCGTTACCCCAGAAAGAATCGATTGTAATCTCGTTCGCGCAAATATATCTTCGGTGTTTAGAGAATCTGAATTCCGGGAGCGCCGGACGAATCCTCTTCTGTTCTTCCGGCGTATCAGTTGGGTTTGTCAAACTCCCATCCTCTCCATATACATCGCATGGAATGGCATCGTTTGATCCCGCGCTCCAGATTTTCGGATATGCGTAGTTAAGCTCCAGAGAACCACTGTCAAAAACGCCTGCGTACCCCCGCATCTCTTCCACTGAACAGCTTCGCGCCCTGAGCATTCTGGCGACTGGGCTTGGAATTTGCGCACCATGTGTCGAATCTTCACCGGGGGGCGGCCACTTCAAAAAGCGGTTAACGGCCTTTTTCAGTTTGGGGTCTTCTTTTAGCTGCCTTGGAACCGGCAAAATCGGTTTCCCCATGGCGCGCAAGTTCCAGAAATCAACTATGTCTCCGACCTTTTTCCCGTCCATGAAAAAGATATTAGGGATCCCGTCGGAAACAGGACCGCAGATACGCATATAGCGGCTGACCGCACGGAGTGGAAACAGGATGTTCGGGGCTGCCATGTAACCGAGGGCATTTTCATTGCTGAGAAAGCTTCTGGAAACTTCTAACCGTTCCTGGCGGTAATATTCAAGCAAAGGATCAAACTCATCCGAGATGTCTCCGAAAACGCTTGCCCAGAAAAGCGACAATTCATGGGTTTTCTTCGGAAAAGCTATCCTGATACCCGGGGAGTCTTCTTCAAGAATCCTGTCAATGACTTCAAACAGGCCTATACCCAAACCGGGAGAAGGTCCACCATCATCATTCAAGTCACCCCAGAGATCTTCGGGTTTTACCATCCTTATTCCCAGGTCGCGGATATATCGAGGAATACTTTTTTTTGAAAGCTGGACAAGGAAATCGGGATCAAAGACATCGATATGGCCGAGGACGACGCTTCTGGCCAAGGGATGTTCCGTAGGCAGATCTTCCGATAACGGTTCCTTCCAGGCTGCCGGAATCCTTTTGTGAAGCTCGATGATCGGAAAATAAGCACCTCCCCAGAGAGTAGAACTCAGCCGAATCGCCTCTCCCACCTGCTCGGAATTATTCGGGTCAACCAGAAAAGCGAGCCTGATAGGGCGCGTCTTTATTTCCACTGAAACACTCATTGCTTTTTCTCTACCTTGCGCTGATCAAGACAACATACGGGAACGCCGCGTCAGCCCGGCTTTATGTTTTTCAAATCGGATAATGAAATTTTGTCGAGTTCCGCCGTCGGGCTGCAAGTTCTTTCCGCCACCCGGCGGATAATCTTCTTGATTGCCTGATCCAGAAAACGGCGTTCTTCTTGTGTCAATTCTTTGGTAACTCCCTCCGCCTTTCTCGCTTCAGGTCCTCCTTTCTCTGAACACAGATAACCGATTTCTCTAAGCACTCCCTTTGCAATCTGGTACTTTCGGGCAGCTGCTTTTCGCCCTCCCGCCAAATTCTCAAGAACGGTAAGGCAGAAAAAAACCAGGCCTGATAACGGCTCACGGCCTTGAAGATAATTCATATACCGATCATACATTGTCTGAACATCGGGATTAATGGCAAGGCCTGACGGCGGTGAAGGATATTTGCGGACTCTGCAAGTGACTGAGACAGAAAAAGTTGGAACTCCAGCTCTAAAGCTCGCGCGGATACTTACCTTGCCTGGCGTTGGATTTCGGTCTTCAATCTCCGATTCGTCGAATCTCAACTTAAATGAATCAGGGCCGTTATTCAGGCAGGCGTCAAATTCCCATACGCGGATATATTCTTTGATTGATTCGCGTGCGGCTGATTCCTCGGCGTAGTGATCCTTTAACTCGAATCGAGCCTTCTTGTCTTTAACCTCAAGGCGAAACGCCGATTCTTCCCGGACAAAAGGCTCCGCTTCTTCGTAGTCCACAGAAGCACCATGCTCAATGCCGTAAATCAGCGCCACCACGTGAGGGTCGTTCATCTTAAACTCCCGTCCAACATCTTTATCAGCCCTTCTTGATTAAATCACTCCTAAGCATATTGTTTATGAAGAAAAATAATCATCTTAAACAATTCCGGCAGGAAATACAGAATAACTGCTCACCTTCGGGAAACCGAGAGACTTCTTTACCGGCTAAGCCTGATATGTTACTTTTTCAGGCTGAACTATAGGCGTGGTTAAAAAACAAGCTTCTCGCCTTAAAAGGCGGTACGCACCTTCTGTTTACCCAAACCGCAAAGAGCCAGCAAAAAACCGATGCCTGAAAAAAACTCTTTCTGATACCATGCTGCGCTTCCAAAAAACATAACGGTCATTCCCGCTCCGCCGTGCCCGATCCTCTAAGCCGTTTAGTTTCGGAGGCTACTTACTCCGGCATTCTGGAAACCAGGAGGAAGGTACTCTCGGGCATTCGCCAGGACGAAAGATACCTGTCCGGAAAATACGAAAAGAACGGGATACTGGAACCGGGACCGGACTTTGGCGGACAGAGCGCATCCGGACTTTACCTTCCAGCCGTACAAAGATATAAAGGTACGCTGTACTCAAACGTCCCCGCTCTTTCATCACGGAGCAATCAGGATGACCAGATTCTCATCCTCTCGGCACTCTACGGACCGCTGCACCCCCTAAGCCGCATTCAGGACTACAACCTGCAGATGAGCGATAAGCCTGCTTACGGAACATGGAAGAAGTGCCTTCCGGGTTTTCTTTGGAACTATGCTCTTTCAAACGGCATTAAGGAGGTTCCCCTCTTTTTAGGAAGCAGCACGTACTATCTGAAAGCGGCCCAGGCCGCCGTGGGGCCCCTGTTAAAAGAGAAACTGATTAACTGTCTCTGAGTAATAGCGACAACTGTTCTAAGAACTAGGGGGAGGGGTAAATGGACTTTTCAATAAGTCGTCGCTCCAACCCTTGAGTGGAACCTCAGCTGATTTTGCCATAGCTTCCAATAGGGGACGCAAGTCCTCGGGTCGGAAACTCCGTAGGTGTAAGGTTTCGTGAAATCTTTTGATTTCACACTCGACGTTTTTATCGCCTGCGAAGACAACGGACATCTCATTTAACGCAGTGAAAATCGGACTATCGGACTTTTGGTGACCAGATGTTAAATGCCAACGATAACCCGCTACCCTTCTTAACACATCGCGCTTCAGTTCCAGATGATCTCGTTTCCGATTGTATTTATGTGTCAGAAAAGCGCCAATGCCTGCACCCAAGAGCGCTGCGAATGCTGTTACAGCTTCTGAAGGAATTGCATACATGTAAATGTCTCCTTTTTGAACTAAGATCAGAAATTTCGACTTGTTCGTTTCTTACACAAAAACTGAAACGCTCATCGCTTTTTCTTTCTCTTGAGTTTATGGGGAATAACGATGAAAAACCCCAACTCCAAGCCAAGGAAAATCCTCTTTCTCGGTTTCAAAAAGGCAAAAAAAAGCGGGCAACCTTTGTTAGGGAGCCCGCTTCATTCAAGCTTTGTGAGCTTTGATTTGTTTTTATTTCATGAACTGATCGATGTAAACCATCAGCCTACTCTGAAACGCCCAGATCGTGTCATCGGGATTGGTGGCACCTTGATGCTCAAGCAGGTCTGTAAGACCGTCCCCAGCGAGTACCAAGCTTCCGATGAAGTCAAGGTTTACGCCCGGATGAAGCATCCAGCTAAGCGTTCCCTCGATCTCGGTTCCGAGATACTTGTCAGCTTCGAAAATCGGTCCTCCCACAGGATTCCCGATACCGGTACCGAAAAGCCCGCTGTCAAAAGCCGAAACCGCGTTAGTCTCGTCGTTCCAAGCAAACAGAACCTGAGGAGTTAAAGACAAGTTCTCTGCAAGATTCACGTTTGCGTACGCCCTAGCGTAGATAGCGTTTATAACGCTCGCCTCTATCTGGTAAATAGTCGGAATGACATGCTTGAAGAGAAGGTTGTCTACGTTATAGGCAGGGCTGAACGGAAGAGCATTACCTTCAATATCTGGAGTAGCACCATCGTCACCCTGCGCCCAACCGGCTTCAACTCCTATGGTGCTTACCTGAGCCATCGTTGAAGGATAGACCTCAAGGCGGGCCGCCATGTCAAAAGCGTACTCAAAATCCCATGCTGAGCCTGTAAGATCGGTTGTTCCTGGGTCTTGGTTTAATAGCGCACTTACATCACCCAATTCTATTTCTCCTCCTCCGAACATCTGGACTTCGTACGTGAAGCTCCAGTTCGAACCTTTAAGAACGAGAAGACCAGCATATAAGGAAGTGCGATCAACATCCCAAGAGTAACCTAGAGCGGGACTAAATATGTCGTTCTGATGCAGATACGGGAATCCATACGCTCCCACGGTCACGTTTACATCTCCCATCTGCTGGTTGTATATACCGGCTGCGGCAAGTATGTCATAGCCTGTGCCTTCGGAACTGGCGAACAAACTGGTTCCCTGAGTGAATACGTCGGACACGAGAACCAGAGTGAAGGTTCCGGCACCCGCCGGGAAGGACTTTAACCAAAGAGCCCTGTCAACTACGAAACCGAGATCCGAATGCGGGTCGTGTCCGCCGTTTGCAAGGATTCCGAGGCCCCAGTCAAAAGGCTGGCGTCCTATTCTTACGAAACCAAGGTTGTTCGGAAGAACTATGTCCGCGTGAAGCATGCGAACGTTAAAATATCCGAAATCATCATCAAAGGTCTTGCCTCCTGTCAGAAGCGCACCTCTGAAACGATCCGCTGGCCTTAAATCTGAAAGCACCACGCTGTCATTGTCACCAAAGAAACCGCTAGTAACGCCACCCCATACCATGTTGCTCGCAACATCAACCTGAGCCCTTACGGTAACCGCGTCGCTTAAGCCCAACTGTGGGGTAATCCTGAGTGTCGTGTCAGTAACATTAATCCTATCACCGCTGACAGTAGCATTGTCAATGACACGAGTTCTCGTTCTCATGTAACTCGGGAATCCGCCAAGCGACCAGTCTATGGCGAATGACGGGATCGACATACCGAGAACGGCAAAAAATATTATAAGCCATCTGGCTTGAATCATCTCTCCTTACCTCCTGTAAAATTTATGTTTCCAAAATTAACGATCATTCCTGCTCCCCCTTAGAACGGACGCAGAATATGATCAAACTCTCTACAAGCTTACTACAAAAGCAAGCCTAATTCAAGCGTTTTTTTCCTTAACGGAAATCCTTCCACTTCCTTAATACGTCCTTAACAATAAAGCACAAGGGCGGATATGTCAAGGTTTTTTTGACTGAAACAGCCGAATACCGAACAACAGCAAGGGCTTTCCGAAGCGTTGCCGAGTTATCCCCTGTCAAGAGCAGAAACAACGAGAAAGCATCCGTAATTACATCATCTAAAATCTCGACCGGCAAAATCCCGGACAAAATCCCGTCTCACTATCACCCCCGCCCGAATAAGCGAAGGGTAATAAAGGGTATAAGACTAAGCACAGGAGAGAGGGCAAGCTGCGTTGCGGCGCTTTTCCGAAGAGGTTCTTTCATCCCCATTATCCCGTAGTAAAGCGAAGCCGGATCCCCGAGGAAACCCCCGATCGCTTCCGAGAGATAAAAAACGTTTTTCGAACTCAATAGAAACACGAGCAGGTTAAACGCCAGGAATATAAGAACCCCTTTTGCCACAAGACTGAGCGTCCTCCCCCAGACAAGCGAATTAACGGCCTTTCTCGTGAGATTTCCCCCGTAGTACCTGGCAAGGATCCCTCCGAGAATGACCGTCATCATGAGGCTTATCCCGAAACCGAAAAGAAAGACCAGGCACTTCCCGGAAAGATCGGCTCCTCCCCCAAAAGCCGGGATGACCTCCTCCCACACTCCCCAGGCAAGCGGAAGGAACAGTCCCAGAAATGCCCCCTCCCAGAAACCGCTTCGAAACCCCACCAAGAAAAAAGTGAGCATCCCCCTCATCGTGAGAAAGTCAGAAGGTATGTCCTGCCCGGTGCGCTCTATTATATGGTACTGCTGTATTTCCGATATCGCATCTATCAGGTTGCGCGGGGACGCGTGGGGCGAAGACGATATGGGAACAAAACCTCCCCTCCCTCCGCTCACAGGTCTTCTCCTCTATATATAAGGCGAAGGGAACCTGTGTGTTTTTGGCCGCTCAAGCCCACTGTGGCGAAAAAATTTTTGAAAAAAGTAATGGACATTCGGTCCTAAATGTAATACATTGTATTTCAAATGTCCAAAAATGGACGAAAAAATAAAAAGACATCAATGAAGAAAGTCAGCAAAAAACCCGGGAGAAAAACCCCTTGATCGGACTCGGCGCAAGGAAACTTCGGGAGACTCTCCCGCCCGCGGGAGCCGCCATAGGAGAAGGCACGGCGCTTGACCGTGACGCCGAGGCAAAACCCGCCCCCATAATCGTTCCAGACTCGGACCGCGAGGGGCACATATTCACCATGGGCGCCACGCGAAGCGGAAAGACCCGCCTGGCAGAGGCGATGATAGAGCACGACATAAGGGCGGGGCGAAGCATCCTCTGGATAGACCCCAAGGGGGATAACGGGATTTTCTCTAAGATAGTGACTGTGGCCAGGGAAACGGGGCGGGAGGACGACCTTCTTTTCTTCTCCCCCGTTTTTCCCCGCTACTCGGTCAGGATAGATCCCCTGTCTCACTACTTCATGCCGGAAGAGGTGGTTAACCACGTCGTCTCGGGCGTGCGGGTGCGCGAGGAGTTCTACTTCAACATAGCCTACGAGGTGACGCTCGTGGTGGTGCAGAGCCTCATCCTCATATCGAAGTCGCTTGGAGAGCGACCCGTGTTCACGTTTCGAAGGATAAAGGAGAACATAGGATACAGGGAGCTTGAAAGCCTCCGCACCCAGATAGCGGAGATAGAGGGCCCCGAAGCCGAGGAAACCCTCATGAACCTCGACCAGATTCTCTCGTCTCCCCAGGACTACTTCTCCAAGGTTTCCTCGAGCCTTCGCACCGTGATAACGTCGCTTAGCTCGGGCTCGGTGGGAGAAATCATCGGAAAGGATCCCGCAAACAGATTCATAGAACGTCTTGAGGCCGGAGAAGGGGTGATACTGGTGGTGCAGACAGGCTCGCTTCTCACCAGGAAAACGGCCCATATAATGGCGCGGGTGCTGCTCTCCATGGTTCAAAGCTTCGTAGGCAGGACGCTCGGCTCCCACCGAAAGATCGAGCCTCCCCTCGCTGTATACGCCGACGAGGCATCTAACGTGCTTTACTTCGGAATAGACGACCTTTTCAACAAGGCGGGCGGAGCTGGCGTGTGGCTTCACATGCTCACCCAGAGCAAGCAGGATCTTGTGGCCGAGCTCGGTCCCCCCTACGCCGCCAAGATACTCGACAACACGAACACCAAGATAGTTTTCCGCGTTAACGACCCCAACACCGCAGCCTACGCCTCCCGCATGGCGGGGATGAGAAAAAGATTCTCCCCCATAATGAGCCTCGGGGGAGGCCTCAGCGTAAGGGAGATAGAAGAGAACAGGGTTCCGCCCGAGAACTTCATGAGGCTTGCCCGCAGGGAGTTCTACGCGTTTACCTTCGACGGCATATACAGGGGGAGGACTCTCGATGTGCGGCCGTGCGAGGAAATACGGTTCCCGGAGATAAAAAACTGATGAGAGGGAGAGAAAAAACAAAGATGAAATACCTGCCGCAAGTGGCAATCAGCTGGGAGACAGCCACCGTTTTTTCGCTTCTCTGCTTCTCGCTTGGCGCGACCCTTTGCGCCCTTGCGCTCAGGGGCAGAAGAGAAAAACAGGCCGGATCCGCGGTAATAGAGTTTAAAACGGCCGCGGTAAGGCGATCCGCGCAAGGGCAAAACGGCGCGGAGCCCGCTACCATAGGGTCACTTGCGGAAAGCCTGTGGCTCAGAAGCAATCCCGAGGTCCCGGTCCTTTCAGACTCAGAGCCCGTGGCCACACCCGCATTCAGACATCTCCAGACCCGGGTTTTCTGGGAAGAGGAAATAGAGCCTCACCGCCGCCTTTTTGAACGTCGCCGGGAACTTCCGGTAATAGAAAAGGTTCTCCTCGTTCTTGATGAACACGGAATCTGCTCAAGCGTCGTTTCGGGGGACGGGAAAAGCGCCTTTTCACCCACGGCCAAGCGCTTCTCGCGCGTCACCCTGCTTGATCACTCGCTTCGCGTCGCGCGACGCATGAGGGAAATGCACGATGTGGTCTACACGGAGAAAGTACTTTATGGAAAACATCTTACTGCCGCCCTTGCCCATGATATCGGAAAGATGGAGCACCTGCGCCCTGAGGAAGGACGCTACGTAAAGGATAACCACGCGGCGGCCTCGGCCCGGATGCTTAACAAGTGGATAATGGAGTGCGGAGGAGAGAAAGCCGCTCTTGAGTTCCGCGCCGTGGTCGATGCCGTAAGGAACCACCACAGAAGCGTAAACGAACCCGACAGCATCCTCGAGAATCTCAAAAGGGCGGATACGGCGGCGCGGGAGGAGGAATTCTCGGGCGGCCGCAAAAACCCCCGCACGGTTACTGCACCCTCTGACGGGACGGACGCCGAGCCGCCCGGGTGGCTGCTTCGCGACATCCCCCGAATACTTAACAACCGCGTGGAACCCGCGATAAACGCGGTCGCGCTTGAGAAAAAGCCGTTCGCCCGTGCAATCTCCTCCACAAACGGGATCGTCTACGTCGACCCGCACTACCTTCTCGACGGGGTGCGTGAGCACATGGAGCGGGAAGAGATAGCGGACATGAGGTTTTTCGATTCATCCCGTCCCGGGGAGCTTCGGGCCAAGCTTCTGGTCACAAACTCCCTTAAATCCCGCAACTGGGTCGGCGAAGGGGTAGGAGACGGGTACTACGCCGCCTTCTGGAACTACGAATACGAGGGAAAGAAGGTAAGAAAAGGCGGATTCTGGATACCCGTCTTCGCGGAGGCGTTCGAGGTTCCACTCTCGGAACTTGAAAAAAGAAAGAACGCAGAGCTTCGCCAAATCACTTCCGTAGAGCTGTGTCTTGGGCGGGGGCGAAAAAATAAATAAACTCAACCGGGCGGTATATGTCCGTTTAAAAAAATCTACCAAATGGAGGAGTACAAATGAAAAATGAAACCGAAAAAAAACGTAACGTTACGATGACTATCAACAAGATCCAGTACGAGAAACTCGAACTGGAAGCAAAGAAGAGACATCTTCCGCCGGGAGAGTATCTCGAGATGCTGATAGAGATGGATCAGATCTCAAACGGCAGGGAGCACGGTCCGGATGAAGGAATGGCCGTTGCCATCTCCGAAAAACACTACTCCCTTCTCCGCCAGGAGGCGGAGGAAGTCGGGTTCGACACGGAAGAAACCGCCGAGATGATAATAGGGCTCTCGGCGGAGATGCTTCCCGAGAGACCGCTTTCGAGGGAGGGATTCGACGCCGTGGTGGAAGCGTGGGGAGGCGTTGATTTTCCGAGCGAAAGGAAGCGGCCGGAGGAGCAAAGACGCGGAAATTCTCTTGAACAGTCCTCATCCTAGGACGGGAGAGAAGGGGGACTTCCGTTCCCCCGAAGCGGCTTAGCGACAGGATCTGTATGACAAAATAAAAACAAGCGGAGATATACCGCATTTGCAATCAAACGGACAAGAACATTTCGCAGTACGCAAAAACCACTTATAAGGAGGCAGGCTAAGATGAAAACATCCAGAAATTTCTCCCGCGCCGCCACAGTAGCGCTTTTGGTCGTTTTGGCGCTGGCGCTTTTTTACCCGGATACCGCGCTTGGAGGAACCACAGGCACCGAGTTCCAAGGCATATACACCAAGGTGAAGGGATGGTCGACCGGCTACCTTGGAAGGCTGCTGGCCCTCTGCACGTTCATAATAGGACTCGGGGCTTCCATCATGCGCCAGACGCTTTTCCCGGCACTTACGGGAATAGGCGTGGCGCTCGTGGTCTCGCTCGGCCCGTCGCTCATAGAGGGAATAGCCACGGGAACGTTCTAGATGAGAACGAGAATCCCGAGATACATAGACGACCCTCCGCAGATATTCTGGTGGGAAATCGACGAGGTGGTGGTTTTCAGCGGCGCGTTCGTGGTCGGGGCGCTAGGGGGCCAGACGCTCGGAGGACTGCTTGGGGGGTTCGCCCTGTCCTGGCTGCTTGAGCGCCTGAAATCAGGGCGGGGAAGCGCGTTTCTCCTTCATCTTGCCTACTGGTACGGGCTCTCCGGCGTGAGGCCCGAGAGTCACAAAGAGAGGTTTTTTGAGTGATGCTCATACGCACATTCCGCGAGAGATGGCTTAACCTCGCCCGGGAAAACGGTCTGCTCCGCTTCGCCGTGGGGGCGCTTTGCATCACGGTCGCCCTCCAGGGCTGCCACATGAAAAAGCTCTCCGAGCGCACGACCGTCCACGTTCACGTGCCCGAGTACATGCAGAAGGACTTCACCATCGCCGCCGCCGGCAAAGCCTCTCTCACCTACACCGAGCAGTGGGCGCTTAGCCTCCTCCCCTTTGTAGCTTCCTTTACCGCCGAAACCGTCGATTTTAACGTAAGGCAGTTTCTTCTCTACGTGCACCCCAAGAGCTACCACCCCATATCGGGATTCCTGCTTGAAAAATCAAAGGAGATAAAAGCAAGCGGTGTCGCCCAGGCGTTTTTCCCGAAAACCGTTGCCGTAGAGGAAGAAGGAGCTATTGTGACGGTTAGCGGGCAGCGCACCAGGGTGGTCGGAAACGTGGTGACCGACCAGAGGGAGGTCAGCTACAGGATCGGTTTCGAGCTCGGGGCGAACAACCGCCCGCTCGTAACCGAACTCACGGAAGACGAAGGAGCGCAAAACACAGATGAACCCTGATTTTCCCTCGTGGGCCTTTACGCTTGCGGGCGCGGCGTTTTTTATTTTCGCCGCAGCCGCGGCCACACTCACCATAGATCTCGGGAAAACCCCAGATTCCCAGCCCATATCGCTTGGCATATCGCGCACCGACACAAACCGGATCGAATTTCCCGAAACCATAATAAACGCGTTCAGCTCAAGCGAATTAATGGACGTAAAGATAATCGGCCGCTCAGTGCTCGTGAGAGCGGAGGATCCGGCGGAACTCATAATCCTGACGGAAAAAAGAAGGCTCACCCTGCTGCTTGTGCCCGAGGATGGACCCTCGCAGACCATCATAATGAGGGACGGGGACGAGCCGTCCCCCAACCTGGGCAGGGAGACAGCCGGGGGCGTGGAGGCCCTTCCCTACGAAAAAGCCATAACTGACCTCGTGCTCTCACTCGCCTCGAAAAGCGCCCCCGCCAAGAGAATTTCGGAAAAGGAACAAAAGCTCTCGGGTTCCCTTTTCCTCGCGCGCCGCGGGCAAGCGGTCTCGCCCCCTTTTTTCGCCGCGCTCTACGTGGTAAGAAACGGCGGTTCCGCAAGCGCGGCGCTCGCTGAGAGCATGTTCTCCTCTGACCCCCAGACGGTTGCCGTGGGCATGGAGCGGGACGAACTGCAGCCGGGGGAATCTTCGCAGGTCTTTGTGGTCACGAAAAAGGAACCGACGAGATGATCGGAAGGATCCGGAAAATCTACGCCGAAAGAAAACGGCAGACGCTCGCCGCGGCCGCGATTTTTGCGGGGCTTTCCGTCGCAGCTCTGATTCTTTTTCTCCTCGGCGGAGAGGAGCAGGGAATCCTCGGGGAGAAGAAACCGCAGGGAAGCATAAAGATCCTGCGGGGAGTGGACCTTGCCCGGGAGAAGTGGCGCATAGAGGGAGAAAAACGCCTCGGAATGATAGAGACTGAACAGAGAGAGATAAGAAAAGAACTCGAAGCCATCTCCGCGGCGCTCGGGGCGCTTGAGGAGAAACCTCCCGAACCGTATCCGTACCCGCCTCCGCTGCCCGGAGATGAAGCCTCCCCCGGAGCGGAGTTTCCTCCCTTCCCGCCCCGGCCGGGTGCGGCGGCGCCGCCCGAGCCCCCGAAAACGCAAAGCCCGATACGGGTTTTCTCCCCTCTCGGGGGCGGCCCGGCCGAGGGGCCCGCGGGAGAACCGGCGCTTCTTAACTGGATTCCCTCGGGAAGTTTCGTCCCCGGGGTGCTCATAAGCGGCCTTGACGCCCCAACCGCGACGGCCTCCTCGCGAAATCCCCATCCCGTGCTTATACATCTTGTGGAAACTTCCCGACTCCCAAGCCTTCGGCGAATGGACATATCCCGCTGCCACGTGACGGGAGCGGGCTACGGACAGCTGGCAAGCGAAAGGGCGTACGTGAGGCTCGAGCGGATAGCATGCGTGCTTCGCTCGGGAGACGTGATAGACACCGGGATAAAAGGATACGTGGCCGGGGAGGACGGAAAGACGGGGATCCGGGGTCGGCTCGTTTCGAAACAAGGAAAAATACTCTCGCGCGGGATCCTGGCAGGCTTCGCCTCCGGTTTCGGCGAGGCCGTCCAGAGCTCAAACTCGACCTCCGGGGTTGTCGCGGGCGGAACGTTTACCGTGAGCCACAAAAGTTCTCGGGATCTTGTGAAAACGGGGATCGGGGGAGGAACGGGGGAAGCAGGAAGGCTTCTCGCGGAGTACTACCTAAAGCTTGCCGAAGAGGTGTTTCCGGTAATAGAGATAGACGCGGGGCGCCGCGTCGACGTGATCATAACCGAGGGAACGGAACTTGCCCCGAGGAAAACCTCCTACGGCGAGAGGCAGGAGAAGGGATGAGGAAATTCTGTCTGCTCTTTTTGTTTTTCGCCCTGTTTGCGGCCGCATGCGCCGGCGGGTCGTCTCGCTACGGCTGTCCGGCTAAATCGGGCCACTCGTGCAAAAGCGTCTCCGAGGTCTACGCCGAGACGACTTCGGGTGCATCGGATCCTCTCCGCAAACCCCGGGAAAGTAAAAAAAGCGCGCGGGCAAAGAAAAAGTTTCCCAAGGGCGCGGGGTTCCGCGCGGAAAAAAGTACGCGGGAAGACGGGGAGTCCACACGGGCGGAGGACACGATGCCTGTTTACATTTCCCCGCGCGTTATACGCCTCTGGATAGCCCCGTGGCAGGATGCCCGGGGCGTCTTTCACTCTGAAAAATACGTGTACGTGCTCACGGGCAAGGGACGGTGGAAGATCGATGGGAGAACCGTTCCGCTCGGAGAACCCGAGGGAGGGTATCCGGGGAATATCCGCCTTCGGGGAACCGGGAGGGCTCCCTGATGGGCGTGGCGAAGGAGCGCCTGCGGGAGCTTGCCGCGAGGGATTCGCTTTCCGATTACCTTCCCTACGTGGCCTGGGAAGACGGGATGTACGTGCTTGCCGATGCGTCCCTGGGTTTCGTATGGGAGATAAACCCGCTTCTTTTTGCCGGGGAGGACACAAGGAGGATACTGGGCGGAATGCTCGGCGACCGGGTGCTTCCCCCTGGAACCTCGGTCAAGTTCCACGTGTTCGCCTCGGAGCTCATATCCCCGTTTTTTCACGAGAGGGGAAGAGATAAAAACAGGGTCTGCCGGGAGATCGCCGCCGAGAGAAAAAGGCTCTACACCCGGGAGATGCGAGGGAGGGTCGGGGTTCCCGCAAGGGATTTCCGGTTTCTCGTATCAGTAAGGATTCCTCCGGGCTACGGGAAAAACAAAGTCACGGAATCCATATGGGAAAAACATACTGAAGAGGCCCGCAAGTTCGGGGCGAATGTCTCGGGCGTTTTAAGTTCCGCGCAGCTTTACCCGCGCGAGTTCCACCCGGGGGAACTCATCCTCATCCTTCGCGAGGCTCTCAACCCCGATGCGCGCTGGTACGACGACCCTCACTATCTCGCGCGCCCCGCCGGCCCCTACGACCAGAGCGAGGAGATAAGAAACCAGGTAATAGACCGCGAGACGGCGATAGAGGTGCGGGCGGGAGAGATAACGCTCGGGGACGCGCGGCTGCGGGGATATTCCCCGGCCTCCATGCCCGAGTACTTCTCGCTTGACGAGTTCCACGAGCTGCTGGGAGACCCCATTCGGGGGCTCTCGCAGGTGCCCGCGTACTTTTTCCTTCAGGCGGGATTCGTGATCCCGGAGAGAAAAAAAGCCTCGGAAGTAAGGGCAAAGGCCGTAATGGTGAAGCAGCAGAGTTTCGGGCTCGTAACGAGATTCATACCGAGGCTGAGGAAAAAGGCGGAGAATTTCGATTTCCTGGTGAACGCCCTTGAGGATGAGGGTCTGGTCATGGGGTCGCTCAGCCTTTTTCTTAAGACCCGAAGCGGCGAGGAAGCAGAGAGGGTAAAGGAGATGGTGACGGGAATATGGAGGGCCCGGAACTTCGATCTTCGCGAAGAGAAATATATACTGCTTCCCCTTTTCCTTGAAAGCCTTCCGCTCGGCGCAGATCCCGCCCTTACCCGTCTTCTCCGCCGAAACTCAACCATGCAGACCTCGGCTGGCGCCTCCATACTTCCCGTGATGTCAGACTGGAAGGGTACGGGTTCCGGGCCGCTTACCTTCATATCGAGGAGGGGACAGGTAATGAAGCTTGATCTTTTCAGCTCGGCCTCCAACTATAACTGTGCGGTGTTCGCCCAGTCGGGCTCCGGAAAGTCCTTCCTCACCTCGGACATGATCACCGGGTATCTGGGGGAAGGAGCGAGGGTGTTCGTAATAGACATAGGCCGCTCCTATGAGAAACTCTGCAGCCTTGTGGGCGGGGAGTTCGTGGTGTTCGATGAGAAAAGCGGAATCTCGCTTAACCCCTTCTCCCGCGTGACAGACATAGACGAGGACATGGAGCTGTTAAAGCCCCTTTTCGCCCAGATGGCTTCTCCTTCTGAGAAAATAGGGGACCTCGGGAAATCGCTTCTTGAGGAGGCGATCAAGGGAGCCTGGGAAAAACGCGGCCCCGAGGCGCGCATAGACGACGTTGTGGAAGCGCTCTCCGGGATCTCAGATCCGCACCGCAGGTCAGAAGACCTCGCACACATGCTCTACGCCTACTCCTCCCAGGGACAGTACGGGCGCTTTTTCGAGGGACCGTCCAACCTCTCCTTTGAGAGCGACCTCAGCGTACTTGAGCTAGAGGAGCTTAAGGCAAAGCCGGAGCTTCAGACCGTGGTGGTGCTCATGATCATCTGGCACATAGAAAGGGAAATGTACCTCGGGAGCCGGGAGCGGCGAAAGCTAGCGATAATAGACGAGGCGTGGGATCTTCTCGGCGGGGGATTCTCGGGCGAGTTCATAGCGCACGGATACCGAAGGGCGAGAAAGTATAACGGCGCCTTTGTCTCGGTCACCCAGAGCCTGCTTGATTTCTACAGGGCGGGAGACCTCGGGGAGTCAGTGCTTGAGAATTCGGCCTGGATGTTCATGCTGCGCCAGAAGGGTGAGAGCGTAGAGGAGATAAAAAAGGGAGGAAAACTTCTTCTGGGGGATTACTTCGGGGAGCTTGTCTCTACGCTTTCAACACGCCCCGGGGAATTCTCAGAGGTGTTCATATACAACAGTGAGCGCGGGATGGGTCTCGGGCGTCTGGTCGTTGATCCTTTTTCCTACTGGACATATACCACGAATCCCGACGACGTATCGCTTCTTAACGGATTCATCTCCCAGGGCCTAGAAGTGCACGAGGCGATAGAGCGGTGCGTCGAGACCTCGCGGGGGAGAAGATGAGAAAAGTCGGGGTTTCGGTTCTGCCGATGGTTCTCCTGTTCCTGCTCCCGCTTGCGGTTCTCTCATGCGCTACGGACAAAGGGGAGGAGGAAGTGGTTTTCATAGACCTTGAGACCGTAATCTCCGAGGAGAAGAAAAGGATATTCTCGAGGGTGCTTCGGGGGGAGCTGTCGCGGGAGGAAGCCGAGGAACGGGTCGGGCGGTTTTTCATACGCTTTGGGGAGGTTCTCGTCAAGTACGAGGAGCGGGGGTACCTGGTGCTTGACTCAAAATCGGTCCTGGGAGGGGGGCGAGACATAACCGGCGAAATACTCGAGGAGATTTCCGTGCGGGGAGAGGGGGATGAGTAAGCTCCTTGGGTTTTGCCTCGGAGTGCGGGGAGCCGCTTTGGTTATCTGCGCCTGCGCCTTGCTTGCGGCAGCTTATTTTTCAGGGATTCGCATTTCATTCAATATCTCGGGGTCGCTTCCCCACCGGGTGTTTCTCACGGTAAGAGGCGGGGAGGTTTCCTGCGGGCCCCGAAGCATAGGGCTTTTCCGCCTTAACGTGCGAAATCCCTACTGGGATTACGGAGCGGTTTTCGCCAAGAGGTTCGTCGGCTGCCCGGGCGATACGCTTCGGACTAAAGGAGCGGAGTTCTACCTAAATGGCGAGAAAATAGCTTTGGCGAAAGAGCATGATTCCAGGGGAGCCGCCGTCACGAGCTTTCGCTTTGAAGGGGTGATTCCCGCCGGCAGCTACTTTGTTCTGGGCGACGGCGAAAAAAGCTATGATTCAAGATACTGGGGGTTCGTTAAGAGATCATGGATAGTCGGGCGGGGTTTTCCCCTGCTTTAGCCTTGGCACTTCTGCTTTTGTTTCCAGTCATACAAGCTGAAGCCTCCGGGAAAGATCTCGGAGTCCACGGAAAGCTCTACGAGATAAAGGAGGAGTGCTTGCTTTCCTACGTAAAGAGGAAGGCGGGAGAAATTGACATGCAGGCCCTTCATGAAAGCATTTCGAAAAAAGTAGGGAAATCTTACGCGCAACACTCTTCCGTTTCGCTTAACGTACCATCGGCCACGGAGGAGCGGGTGCGTTACGTCGACCCTTCGGTAAACGTACGAAATCCTCTCTACGACCACACGGGGGAAATGATTTTCCCCGCGGGTGTCGTGAATCCACTCGATCACGTATCGCTTTCAAAAAGCATCCTGGTGCTGAGAGAGGACCAAGTGAAAAGAGCGCTCGAGGAAATAGGCAAAAGAGGTGAAAAACCAATCCTGCTGCTTACAGACGGCAATGTCCGTGAAGCTTCTCTGATTGCGGGGCGACCGGCATACAAGGCAAGTCCTTTCATGCTCAGAAGGCTTCAGATTGAAAAAGTGCCTTCGCTCGTAACGCAGGAGGGAAGAAAACTCAGGGTGGAAGAAATAATTTTAAAATGATCCCTTTTTCTTTGGGATTACTGTTCCTCTCCAGCCGCAATATCCACGTATCGTGTTCTCAGTATGTTTTCAACTAATCTGTAAACAGTCGTTCCGCTGCTGAGTGGCCAATGGGAACAAGCCGGCGTATCCAGTTCTTTTGCTCGGTTTACAGCTTTTTCAATCATGGTTCTGGATATGTTTTTTCTGCTGATGTCCTTGTTGTAATTGGGCATATAAAGTTTCAGCCTTTGAGAACAAGCCTGAGAATTGCTGACACCTCTTCCATCTTCAAAGTGCAGAAGCAGCCAGAATTCAAATTTGGGATTGCTCAAAGCGAAACCATAATTGCCAGCTTCTTCTGCCCACTCGTGAAGCTGCAGAAGTTGCTCATCCGTCCATTGATCCTTATCCACAACAAGCCACGCCTCGTCCGGGCTTCCAAGATTGATCTCCTCCAGATAGCCTCTCATCCTCTTAAGTACTTGTGTAGGTGCGCTTCTGTCCCCTCCTTTGAGGAATTTGATATGCACAGTCAGGTTTGCGTCGTTAAAAATCGAAAAATACTGCGACTCCGTTTTGCTGCCTTCGGTAGCAAGCACAAACATCTTCCTGTAACGGCGCTCGCCTAGCGGACGTACAAATCTTCTCCGTTTTTTCGGAGGCATTACTTGCTATCCTCGTTAATCTCAGTACCGCTTAAAGAGAACCGGGGAACGCCGCCTAATCGGCCCTGCAGGTAGCTTTTGCGGATATCCTTATCATAGCGGATATCCTTGTAGTCGCTAAAGGAAAAAAGGTCAGAATTTCCCTCGGAGTTTTTCTCGGTAACCCACATCTCGTCGCGGCGGAACAAATGCTGATCCATGAGGGAAACATCGTGCGTGGTGAACAGCAGTTGCGCGCGGCTCCGCGCGTTGCAGCCAGCCAGATAGGTTTCAATCAGTTTCCTCGTCAACAATGGGTGCAGGCTTCGATCCAGCTCATCAATGACATATACCCTGTTCAAGCCGAAAGGTGGTTCGCCCAGAAAGGCGGGCAGCAGATCAATTACCCTTCGAGAACCTTCTGATTCCTGATGGAATTCAAATTTAGCGTCCGTTCCGTCAGGTCTGGGATGAAACGCGACCAGTTTGTTTGCCACGATCTCTCCGCCCGTTCGCGTAAAGACAAAACGCTCGTTGCCGAAACGGGCATCAATGTATCCGCCTTCTTCAATTTTTTCATTCAGGTCATTTTTGAAACTATCTTCGAAAGGGATGCTGTCAAAGTGTGTTTTTTCGAAATCCAGATGAGAGATGCCCGTATCAAGCTGTGGGATTATCTTGTTAATCGCGCCGCGCATCGGATGGTTCTCATCAAGCAGATATCCGAATCTTTGGTATATCGAATCCGGAGCAATCAACCCCAAGGAGTTCCCGAACCAGTCATAAACCGGCTTGAAGTCGTAAACCTTCTGGGATACAGAGTTCGTCAGGAACAGCTGATTGTCCCAGGTGCCTTGAAAAGCAAAAAGGAGAAACTGTTTTCTGCTGAGTGAACTGTGAAGATTCAGTTCGTTCCCCTGCCGGTTATACAGCGTCTTCTCGCTTGTGCTGGTAATCTCTACGAGCCTCTCCTCGACGACGGCCCTTCTGGTCGCGGCAAAGCTGAATTCATAGATTGTTCCGTCAATCAGCAACTCTATCCTGAAGCGGGAGGGTTTTTCCATATACCCATTGGCAAGTCGATAGGGCTCCACGGGAATCAGCTCATCAGGGCCCGTTCCTTCAAGAACCAGCTTCCTCACAAAATTGAGAGCTTTAAAGAAATTCGTCTTGCCCGACGCGTTGGCGCCATAGATTGCCGCAACAGGCAAAATCCTCATCTGGTATTTCTCGACCTTGGGAATCCGGTCTCCATGCTGTCTCTCTCGGCTGGCAACCATTGAGAAAGAAACGGAATCACGAAAAGACATCCAGTTCTCTATTGAAAAACTTATAATCATTTGATATCTCCTTATATGATATCAGCTCATTGAATACTGCTAATATACACAAAATAACCTTAAAAGCCAATATAAAAGAGAAAAAATCTCTTTAAACTGCTTTTATCGTGCCAGGAAGAAAACTCAGGGTGGAAGAAATGGTTCTAAAATAATCCCAGGGGGGGGTTCTCCCGGTTGCCACCATCATATCGCCAAGGGAACTGTCTTGAGATGATCCTCAATGGCTTTAACAGCCTCGCTCGACAACGGAAGATTCGTCTTCTCCGCATTCCAGTATTGATAAAACAACGCAACGGTTTCACGCGCCGTATTCAGAACAAGTTTCTCCGGCAGCAGTGCCTTGGCGGCAAGATGGACAAGTTCGTCTTCCGAATAGCGATCAAAGCGCTTGGTCCGGCTGAATTTCAAAGCGGCTTGGTCGTCCTTTATGTAGGCGACCGTCGAGAGAAAATCATAGGCTGGCGCCAACGCCGCATTGTGCCTGTCAGGATAGATAAGCGACCAGTTCTTAAGGTGCATGTCAGCATTACCGATAAGCGTGTTGAAGGTCAAGCGTCTGATAAACTCGGCGACGTCCCCCTCGCTGCCTTCGGCCCCGACCACTGCGGCAATATTGCGCGCGCTGGCCTTTTTATACTTATCCTCCGGGTAGACGCCGAAAACCTGCGCGAAGTCCTCAATGTGAACCGCGCCGCCGTCATCTGACCGGTCAAAGCGCTTGACGGCAAGCGCCTGCCCACTTAAGCGGGAAATATCTTCAGGCAGGTTCCCGATCGCGTCAACGCCGATAAGGCGCACCTCCGGCACGGTTATGCCGACGAACCGGGCAAGTGTCATCATCGAGAACTCGTTCTCGGGCACACCCGCAAAATGAAGCGAGGGCAGCTTGACTATCCATGAACCTCCGACGCCCCTGGCAGGCAGGGAAAGGCCCCCTCTAGGGTCCTCGGCGGCTGAAAACTTAAGTTGCACGCCCGCCAGGGAGAACCGAAACACGTTCTCGCGCCGACTGTCGACAAGGTCATCATCGGAAGAGCCCTGCGGCCACATCTCACTGCCTGAGGATCTGACGGCGACCGCTCCCGGCAAGTCCGCACCAAGCGCCCAGAGCAGGAAAAATTCACGGACGGGCTTCACACCGGCGCGCTGCGCAAGATAGGAGCGCATGCGCCCTTCCGGAAGCAGGTTTGAAAAGAACGGTATCAGCCGCGTCTGCGTGGGCGGAAACTCGGTAATCAACCCCCCGAACCGGTCCTTGAATCCCAAACTGGTCACGGGCCTTGCGGCATCCTCGATATAGGAGTCGTTGAAGCCAAATAAGGCGCGGTCGTCACCGACACGGGTAAGCGTACCAACGGGGTCGCCATGAAGCAGGACATCCAGGACATGTACGTCAGTCATCGCCTTCCTCATCAAGGCTGTAGAGCGGCCGAGGTGTTAGCCGTGCATCCCCAATCACTTCCGCAAGGCTGCCGCGCACAAGCGATTTTACGGCAGGCAGAGATTTGCGCGGGACAAGCGCGAGTTCCAGATCAAGAGCGCGGGCAAGCGCTACCAGGCTTGAAAGCCTGAGGTCAACCGCGCCGTTCTCAATCTTCGAGATATGACCCTGCGGTACTCCCGCCTTCCTGCCCAGTTCACGCTGGCTGAGCCCCTTTGCCTCACGGGCCTTTCTCAGCGTGCGGGCGATATGTTCAGTTGTATAGTTCATCTTGATACTTAACTCTATATTAAAATCAGTTTTGAATACATATTAATATATCCCACTGGGGGAGAAAGGCAAGACTTAATATGTTAATCTACATAATATACTGTTATTGATATATTATTAAATATTAACAACCTAAGAAGCCTGATGAAATTCCCCACCCGTCGCGGACCTCGCAGATACTGAAATATCCCTCCGCGCGCGATTCCCCGGCATAACCGGGCGGTGCGCTCCGAATCCTGCTCGCAACGATCCCCCTACGCTCAATCCGGTTGCCCTCCAAGGTCAAATTCACTTATAATTACCATTGATATGAAAACAGTTCTGCTCATCACCGCGCTTTTGATCTGCGTTTGGCCGACAGGCGCTTTTGCCGACAACCAGACTTCTGAAGTTCCCGGGGACCTCTCAAGGCAAACAGCGGCGGTTTCGCGACCCGCCGATGCGCCGGAGGCCAAGGCAAAAGCCTTTATACACCCCGAGACCGGGGAAATCCTGACCCGCGAGCAGTGGCAGTCCCTGGGAATCGAAAACGGGGAAGCCGATGCGACTTCACGTTCCGGTGATGTCTCTCAGGATGCCCCCGCTGTACTCCAGGGCAGACAGATCGATCTTGGAAACGGGGACTACGTAATAATCGTGGACAGCCCCGACTCGGAACTGGTCGAAACCGAGGCGTGGTTCGATGAGAAGGGGAAAGCCCATATCAGATGCAACCACTGAGCGTCGCGAAAAAACTTTTTCCCGGGATTCTTTTTCTCCTGCTGGCTGTCTTCTCTCCTCTGCCCCGCTGCCTGGCGGTTACCATCGTGGAGATATACGACGATGACGCCGGGGAGGGGTTCCTTGACCAAACCGCGCTTACGCAGGATGAGAAGGCCTCTCTCGCCGAGCTCGGAAACGACGCGGATACCGTAGGCGAAGCGAGAAAAAACGCCTTTGAGCACGCAACTTCCATTCTCGAAAACAGGCTTGCCAACACCAATACGATCAGGGTAAGCGCGAAATTCACGATTTTCTCCGGCCAGGAAGATCCGAACGATCCGGATAAGTGCGGGGAGCTACCTCAAGGAACTTTCACAGTCGCCGTCGCGGGGCCGAGAGGTCAAGCCTATCCCGGCAACAGGCTTGTTGAAGGAGACGCAAGCAACCCGGGGCGCGGAACGGGCTATCCCTACGCGCTTTTCGAAGCCCTGTCGGGAGAAAATTTCAACGGACAGGACACCGATATCTTAATAAGTTTCAGCAAGTGCATTCCGTTTTATTACGGACTTACGGAACCGGCACCGGCGAAGCGGATAGATTTCGTTCAACTGTCCATGCACGAGACCATACACGGGCTCGGATTTTCCGGGCAGATCAATGAGGACGGCAGTTTCTCGTTGAGAACAATTAAGGTCACGCAAACGTCAAACGGTGAAGTTGTCGACCGGCGACAAGCCACGATAAGATCGCGGACGATCTACGACGAGCAGCTGTACTCGGAAACGGATGACGATCTTCTCATAGATCTCACAAACAGCGAGAGAGCGGAGGCTATCACTTCCGGCACCGGCCTTCTCTGGGAAGGAACTGACGGCGGGAGAAACAGCTGCAGCTACGGAAAGCGCATGGCCGAACTCAAATCCAGTTCCGCAAAGTCCCAGGACGGAAAACCCAGGCTCCACGCCCCCTCGACTTACGAGAGCGGCGGATCCGTTATACACACTCACGCAAACACAGAAGACATAATGGAGGCCTTCGTCCCCGCCCCGAAAAACATGGGTCTCACCTTGGGCATGCTCAAGGACATGGGCTGGAGCGTAAGAGCCGACGGCTTCCCGCCCGACTGCGAACCTACGGGAATCGAGGATAAAGACTCTGTGCAACCACCCCCTCCCGCCGTGACGGTATCGTTCGGTTCATCTTCCTACAGCGTCACAGAGGGTGAGGCAGTGGTCGTGAGAGTAATGCTGAGCGCGGACCCCGAGCGGACCATTACGATCCCGATTACAATCGACGAAGCAACCACGGCCGCAACCGAGGACTATTCGCTGCAATCGACAAGTGTGACGTTCGCAAGCGGAGAAACCTCAAAGGACATCACCCTGACTGCCGCGGATGATGATGTGGACGATGATAGCGAGGTGGTGGTTCTTGCTTTCGGAACGCTTCCCCAAAGAGTTTCCAGAGGTGCGCAGCCCTCGACCACGGTAACGATTGCGGATCCGGAACCCCCTCCCGCCGTAACGGTATCGTTCGGTTCATCTTCCTACAGCGTCACAGAGGGCGAAGCAGTGGTCGTGAGAGTAATGCTGAGCGCGGACCCCGAGCGGACCGTTATGATCCCGATTACGATCGACGAGGCAACCACGGCCGCAACCGAGGACTATTCGCTGCAATCGACAAGTGTGACGTTCGCAAGCGGAGAAATCTCAAAGGACATCACCCTGGCTGCCGCGGATGATGATGTGGACGATGATAGCGAGGTGGTGGTTCTTGCTTTCGGAACGCTTCCCCAAAGAGTTTCCAGGGGTGCGCGGCCCTCAACCACGGTAACGATTGCGGATCCGAAACCCCCTGTCGACACCGCCGCAGGAAGCGGCGGCGGATGTTCGGTCGGGGCGGCAACAAACCATGGAACCAAAAGCGCAGCCGCACACCTGCTTGCGGCGATAGCGGTTCTGCTTCCGGTCTTCTTCCGCAAAAGTCACCTGACAGGCTGAAGCGCACCGCGGAAAGAACCAGACAACCGGTTAAAACCCCCGGAAAACATTCGTTCTTGCCTTATCTCTCATTTTGTATTACATTATCTTTATTATGTACCATAAAAAAGGGGTTCTCTCGATCCTTGCGGGAGTTTTGCTCATAGCCGCCGCGGAGGATGCCGCGGCCGGGGCAAAATGCGGAGGGAGGTTCTTCAACCCGGTCTCCGATGTCGACTGGAGAGCGATGTTCCCGATAAAGATAGGGGGAGTGGCCATAACGCCCGGGGAGGGAACCGACACGGTGAGTCATTTCCCGCTCTGTTTCTGCGGCTCCCCGGTTCCCAGAGTCGGGATAAAAGTTTCGTTCTGGGAGCCGGTGAAGCTCATCGAGGTCGTAAGGCATCCGGGATGCTTCCCTTCGCTCGGGGGCCGAAAGCTTCCCCTTCCATCCTTCGCAATGGCGGGAGTGTACGGGGAGGGAGGCGGGCAGCGGGGGGACAGAACTTCCTTTCTTCATGTCCACCATTTTCTCTATCCGGTGTTCTCGGTGCTTAACCTTTTCTCAAGTTTCGGGTGCATGACCCATGGAGGTTTCGATCTAGCCTATCTCACGGCGTTTGACCCTCTCTGGAGCAACGACGAGCTTTCGTTTCTGCTCCACCCCGAAATAGCGCTTGTGGCGAACCCCGAGGCCCAGGCCTCGTGCGCCGCAGACGCCGTGGCCGCCGCGGGGGGCTTTGCACTGAACGAACTTTTCTGGTGCGCGGGGTCTTGGGGAAGCGTCTACCCCCATACGGGGAACAACGGAGCCACGGGAGACCTTCCGGCAGTTTACGCGCTTTCGGCGGTAAAGCTGCTTGCGAAACTGCATAACGAACTTCTGGCGTTTAAGACCACGGGTGAGGGTTCTTTGTGCGCGGCGCGGCCCCACCGCGTGATAGTTAAAGACCAGTACAAGCTTCAGCTCGCGTTTCCTAAAAATACGCGGGCGTTTCCGATAGGAAGGGTGACGGCCCGCTGGGCCCCCGGTAAGTGGTATCCCGCGCGGGGAGAAGACTGGGTATGGGTGCTATGGAGAAAAAAAGACTGCTGCCTGCTCTGATCGTAGCGGCGCTCGCATTATCGGGAGCGGCCGTATCGCTAGCGGAAGATCCCGCTTTGCTTCGGGGAGTAAGGACCAATCCTGACGAAGAAGAGCTTTCCCGCGCGAAGAAATTTCTCGGCAAACTGAAGGAACCCGACACGACACGAGCGGAAAAAACGCTTTCAGAGATAAAAAGAAATTTCCCCGCGGAAGGGGAAACCGAAGAGATAATGGAACTTCTTTCGGTTAAACCCGAGCCCGCGACGGTCTTCCCTGAAAAAAACGCGGTTTCGCAAAAAGAAAAACCTAAGCTTTTTTACTTTTTTTCATTCTCGATGCCCCGCTCCTCGCTTCGCGAGGCGGCACAGGAGAGCGCAGCCTCCGGCGCGGTGATGATTCTCCGGGGACTTTTGGGAGAGGATCTTCGGGAAACTGCCTTGCGGATATCGGAGATAATCGGGAAAACCGAGGCGAAGGTGTGGATAGATCCACTTCTTTTCGACTGCTTCTCGGTCGGAGCGGTGCCGCAGTTCGTGCTTGTCTATGACCACTTTCCGGGAGCTGACTGCGAGGGCCTTCGCCACGTAAAGGTCTCGGGAGACGTATCGCTTCCCTACGCCCTCGGGCTCATGGAAAAGGAGGACGCAAATGCCGAGATGTTTATCAAACGGCTTGAGAAAAACAGCTTTTATAACAATTAGCCTTCTGTTCCTGCCAGCTATCCTGGTGCGCGCCGGGGAAGATTTCGAGGCTGGGCTCGAAGAAGGCCGCCGGCACGGAGCAGAGGTGCTCTCCGGCCATTCAAGCGCTCTTAGCCCTTCGGAAGTCGAGCCCGATGTGCTTCCCGGCTACGGGGCACAGAGCCAGCAGGAACTTCGCCACAAAGGACCCCATTGGACGGAAAATCCAGATCGGATGAGGAGCGAGGCGGAAGGCGCAATACAGGGCGGAGACCCCCCTACTTCCGACGCTCCCGGCTTTTTGAAACGAAGTTCCGCGCAAAGGCCCGTATTCACCATTGACCCCGAAACTGACCCCATGATCCGAAACTCAAAGGATGCAATCGAGCGCCCCCTGTCGGAGTGCGAAAAAGAAGAAGTGTGCACCGAGTACGCCGAGAGTTCCTGGAACGAGCGGGAGGAGTGCTATGACCAGGCGACGCTTCGCAGGGCCTCCTGCAACGTAATAAAAACCGTGACCATAACCCGGCACACCGAGACCTGGAAGTACATGACGCTTGAGATAGACCGAAACGACAGCGGGGTAGGGTTCTCCGCAAGCATAGACACAGACGGCGACGGCTCCCCGGACGTAAGCCTCTACGGCCCGGGATGTCTTGACAGGAAAAGCGGCGACGTGTGGGGAGATTTTGGAGGATTCACTCTGGGCGGACCTCACTGGAGGGGGTGCTTCACGCTTTCGGGCTCGGGAAGTTTCACCGCGGCGCCAGATGAGACATGCATATCGGCCTTCGGGCCGACGGCAAGCACAGGAAAACTTCCCTTGGGAGACAGCGCCGCTCAGAATGCGAGCCTTCAAAACGTTCTGGCTTCTGCGATCAGAACAAAATTCCCTCCGCCTTCCGGTTCGCAGGTAACGGGGGTTGTTGAAGCCAGATGGAACAGGGCGAGGAGATGCCGCGCGGGAGACGGCGACGGAAACGGGTGGAGAGCCTCATACACGGCCACAAAAACCACTTACGCAACAGATATCAAGACCGACAACCGCTGCGGGGACTACGAAGGGAACAGAAACTGTGAACCTGCCGGGAGCCGCTGCCTGAAAACCACGCAGACCCCGGACGGAGAAACCGTCTGCGAAAACATGGAGCACACCTACCTCTGCGTCGGCCCCCTGGTGAAAGGCCCTGACTGCGCCCAGCTTCGGGCTGACGGCTGCTACCAGACCGGGGCGCGCTGCGTCATGCGCTTTCGTGAACACCCGGAGCTTCCGGATCCGCCGGGAACGAACCTTGGGGCGTGCCTTATCCATGAAAACAGCTACGTCTGCCCGAAAAACGTGAGCCTCTGCCGCAGAAAAAGCGTCGCGTTTGACTGCGACGGTGAAATCCGCTGCGCTTCGGGGGACGACTGTTTCGACACTTCTGCGGAGCAAAGCGTTGATTTCCCCAGAGCAGCCTCACAAATGTCCATGCTCGCGGACATGGAGAGGTGTCTTGCGACAACCAGGGACGGTGAGAGTTCCGCTGAGGGCTACGGACCCATCGAAGTTGACAGCGCCGCGGGGACAACCGCGGGACCGATTGACTGCACAGACACTTCGGGCGGAGAAGTAACCATATTCAAGGGGAAGCGCTACCGCTGCGATCTCAATCTCGCTGGATTCATTCAGAACTGCTGCAGGAAAAAAGGGCTTTTCTCAGGCGCGTGTCCCCGAAGCACCAAGGAGCTTCGCGCGAGGAGGGACGGGGCCCGGGCCTGCCATTATGTAGGAATTCACAAGAAAAAAGTGCTGGGGGTCACCCTTAAGAAAAGGAAGGTGTACTGCTGCTTCAATTCCAAGATGGCGAGGGTAATCCACGAACAGGCGAGAGGACAGCTGATAGAAAAAGGGCTCTGGGGCGTGTCCCGAAACGGCGGCTGGGGCCGGGCCAAAAATCCTTTCTGCGGAGGCATGACCGCGGAACAGATCCAGGAAATAGACTTTGACGCGGTGGATTTCTCAGAGGTCTACGCAGACCTTCTCGATGCGGCGGATATCCCGGACCTTGCCGACTCGACCCAGGGAACAGAACAGAGCATCGGTGAACTCTGCCCGGAGGACTCAGAGTCGCTTAGCTGCGGCGGGGAGGGGGAGCAGTGAGAGCTGTCCTTGCGGCGCTTGCCGTCATGCTTTTTGTTCTCTCCACACTGCCCGCGGCGCTGGGAGAGCCCTATTTTGACCAGAGGAAGAGGGGGTGGTTCTGGTACGAGCCTTTTCCTGCGCGCAAGGATGCGTCGCGGCCCGTGAACCCCGAAAAACAGATTACGGTGGAGAAAATAAGAAAAAAGGGAGGGAGGCTTTTTGAGACGGCGCTTTTGTTTCCGACAAGGGAAAACGTGAGGGCGTACATGGAGCATCAGAAGCGGGTGCTTGAGCGAAGCGAGCACTTCGCGCAGGTGTGGAAGCGGGTTCTCTGGGAAACTCCGGCGCTTGACACAACGGTCGATCATCCGGTGAGCGCAGCGGGAGCCGAGATTTCAAAGAGCCTAAGAAAAAGCGCGCGCGACGGGGTGATCGAGAAAATATCCCGTGTCGCAAAGCTCGTTTTCTTTTTCCGCTCGGACTGCCCGTTTTGCCGCGGGCAGGCGGAAATAATAAAAACGCTTGAGAGAAGGCACGGGATCGGGGTCCTGGCGGCGTCGCTTGACGGAAGGGGGCTTCACCCTCTCTACCCGCATTTTGTAAACGGCGCGGCGCAGGCCGCGCGCCTGGGGGTTGAGAAAGTGCCGGCCATCTTCCTCTTCGTTCCCTCGCGCTCGAAGATTGTCCGGATAGGCACCGGCTACCTCACGCTCGGTGAAATCAGGCGAAGGCTCCACGTGGTGGGAGAGGAAGTGCTCGGGACGGGACGGGACACGCAGAAAGAGTTTTTCCTGCTGAGCGGAGAACAAAAATGAGAAGAATTTCCCTCGCCGCAGCTCTCCTTTTCGCTTTAACCCTCGCACCTGGGGTCTGCCTCGCTGATTTGGGAAGCGAGGTTCGCGGCATGTTTGACCGTCTCGGGCTTTCGGGAGCCACCACCCCGGCCGGGGTTTACGAAGGGCAGTCAAGGGGGTTCGTGACCGGGGGCTCGGTCTCCGTCAGGCTTCCAAACGAAACCATACAGCCCCTTTCCGTGAGCCTGCCCCATCTGCGCTCCGGGTGCGGCGGGGTGGATCTTTTCCTGGGAGCGATCTCCTACATAAGCGCGGACGACCTCATACGCAAGATGAAAACCATAGGAACATCCTTTGCGAGCTACGCGTTCATGATGGCGCTTAAGACCCTGTGCTCCCCATGCGAAAACATAATGGAAAAGCTCGAGGCCGCCTCGCGGGCCGCAAACTCCCTGAGCGTCAATACCTGCAGGGCGGGAGAGAGCCTGGCCGAGGGAATATTCGGGGAAGGGGGAATAATCAGGGATGAGCAGGCGGGGCGATGCGCATTTGTAGGAGTGAAGCAGTCCCTTTTCACCGATCCCGCGGAAGGGCTTTCCGAGTGCCGCAGCCAAAGCGGAATAACAAGCACCGTCGCAGACATAAACGCAAGCTCCGTGGTGCAGGACAAGGAACTTGTAAAGCCCATGAGAAACACGGTGTGGGAGGCGCTTCGGACGATCCCCTCAGCAACCCTCTCAAAGGAGCAAAAAGAGCAGATAATGAGCGTTACGGGAACCTTCGTAACGACGCAGACCGCGTCGGAGTACAAGCCCCCGACCATAAGCCTTGAATATCTGGCGGGCGGAGGCGGCACGGCAACGGTATACAGCTGCGGGACGGACCCCGACTGCGCGGCGCCCGCGGCGGTGCCCGTCGGAGCGAATTTCAAACCGTTTCTGGAGCTTGTCTCTGAAAAACTCCTCGAGGCTCACGCGGCTATAGTGAATAATCGCCGCCCGCAGGACAATACCGTAAGGTTCCTTGACGCTCTCCCCTTTCCCGCATGGAAGCTTCTCTCCTCGGCCGGGGCAGTCGATCCGGAGATAGGCGAAACCTACGTCTACGCCCTTGCAAGGCCGATAGCCGTGTTCTCAACGGCGGCGTGGCTTGAGCGGGCCATGCGCAACCTCTGGAGCGGCATCGGAAGTTCAGAGAGAAAGGGGACCCTCTCGGCCATGGACCGCAAAAAGATCGCCGAGAGGATGGAGATGCTCCGGGAGGAGATCTCGCTGATGATGGAACAGGAAAACACCAAGGTAGAGGAGCTTGTCTACGCCCTCTCCATAATAGAGCACCTTGACTCCCGGTCCCCGATCGTTTTCGAGAGAAAAAGCTACCACCAGGCGGGTGACGAAGTGATTCAGGGGGCGAACTGAGAGAACCATGCGCGGGAGAACCGGACACGGCGGCTTTTTCAAACCCGCTTTCCCGCTAGGGATTATCGTTTTGGCGGGAATTTCCTCTTTCCCGGAAATGGCCTGGGCCCAGGGAACTTTCCAGATAGACACATACGGAAACGGGCAGTTCATAGCCGAGGTGCTTAACTCCATAGCGATTCTAGCGGGCTCGGGGCTTCTGGGCCTGATACGCCTGGGATTGGTCGCGGGCATACTGCTTGCCGTTCTGTCCTCGCTTTTCGGCGGAAGAATTATGCCGGGCCACCAGTTCGCCCTCTCCCTGCTGATCTACATGATGCTTTTCGGTGTAAGGGTCGACGTGGCGGTTTACGACAGGGTGACGTCGTACACCCGGGTGATATCCGCGGTGCCGGCAGGGGTAGGCGTGTTCGCCTGGGCGACCTCCGGGGTCGGAAGCGGCCTCACGCGGGTGATGGAAACCGCGTTTTCCCTCCCCGACGCGCTTCGCTACTCGAAAAACGGCCTGCTCCGCGGCGCTGAGCTCATAAAGCGCTCCACCACGTTCACGGTCGCGGAACCGCACCTGGCAAACACCATAAGCTCTTTTGTGAGGGAGTGCGGCCTGAAAGGCATAACCTCGGGACTTATACACCCGGACGGCCTTGAGAAGTCTGCCGATCTTTTCTCCTCCATGGGCGCAGCCAACTACCGTTTCGTCGAACTTCACACAAACGTCGCCCTTCCCCCGGGAGCGTACGCCTCCCCTCCAAGCGCCGGGGACTGTTCCGCGGCCCCGAGACCCATACTCGCCTACTGCGGGGAAGCGCACCCGGGAATAAACTCCTGCGTAAACGCCTACTATCCCGGGTGGGCGGCTGAGCTTGCCGAGGAATCGGGCTTCGTCGACCGCCAGACAAATGTCGTCGACACCGCCGCATTCACCGAAGCCCTTAGGCAATCATACAGGGAACTTGCCGGGGTCTCGATGTCGGCAAAAAACATAATCATCCAAAACGCCATGATAAACAGCTACTCTCACTCGGTTAAGTCGCTCGCGGTCGCAGGAGGCTCCGAGGCTTCGCTTCTCAGTCTCTCGATCGCCGAGGCGCGGGCGAGGCAGAAAAACTCGTTTTTAGTCCTGGGAGAAATGGCCCGCCACACCCTTCCCTACATAAGGGGACTCCTCCAGGGGATGCTCTACGGCATATTCCCCGCGGTGATCTTCCTCGCGATGACGCCGCTTGCGGCGCGCATAATTCCCGCCTACCTGATCGCCATGCTGTGGACAGAACTTTGGAACCCCATATACGCCATAGTGAACCTGTTCTCGAACCTCAAGCTCGCAAGGGCGCTCGGGCCCTACACAGACGGCGCCCTCACCGTGATCTCGCGGGGGTCAGTCGTCCACGAGTCCGACATGGCCATGGCGGTCGCGGGACTTGCCGCCACCATAGTCCCCATGATCGCCTACTACGTGGTCTCCGCGAGCCAGCACGCCGTGGTCGGAGCCGTGCAGCAGTTCATGGGACCCACCCAGTCGATCTCTACCCAGACGGCGGGGGCGCATGCCGCGGGAAACATATCGCTTGGAAACGTGTCGGTCGCGACGGGACGCTACGACACCCTGACCGCCAACAAATCCGATGTCGCGCGCGAGTCGGTGACAGGGAATCTCACCCGCCGCTACGACGACGTCTACGAGCAGGCGGCCTCGAGGGTGGGGGGGATGCGCATAACGGGGCAGGAAGGGGTAAGGTTCGCGGCAAGGGAGGAGCTTGCCGACACCGCTCGGAACATGGAGGCGAGCAGGGAGGCGGTTACGGATTCCGCGGCGGCGGCATCCGCGCGCGTTTTCGGAGCCTCCAGGGCGGCGACGGACGAGAGAAGCTCCTCCGAGATCCTCGGGCTCTCGAGCGAAACGGGGGAGAAAAAGGACCTTTCAACCGTGCTCGAGACGGCCGAGGGTCTCCAGAAGAAGTTCGGCCTCTCCCGCCAGGAGTCGCTTAAGATGTCATGGGACACGGCGATGGTCTACGAGGCGGGAGCCCGTGCGGGGACTTCCGTTGGCCTCCCAGGCGGGGGATCTGGGGAGCCCTCAGTCGGAGCGGGAATAAAGACAAGAGGAGTTCGGGAGACAGACACAAGTGCCGCAGAGAGGTACGAGGAGGCCCGGGAGTTTGCCTCGAGTTCTAACTCCAGAGTGAGCTTCACAAATGCTTTTTCCGAGCTTGAAAGCGCGCTTACTTCGAAGCAGGCGCAAGAGAGCCTCCGGTTCACCGCCCGGGACTCGGAAGAGGCAACGGCCGAGCTCCGCTCCGCCAGAAGCTCCCTTCGGGACTACTCCTCCCACCGGGAAAAGGCCAGGGCGTACTCGGAAGTCCTCTCCGGGGAAAGCTCCTTCGGTGCCGGTCTTGAGAGGGAATACACCCAGACGGTGTTTGCCGACATGAGAGGGCGGGGTTACTCGGACAGCTACACGGCCAGCGGACTTACGGACCTTCGCGACGGAAGATACGACACCGAGGAGGCAGAGGCGGTTTCGGGGTCGATACACAGGGTCACGGGTCTCGAAGGACTTGTCGGCGCGGGGAGCGGGCCCAGGGAATCGGTCGCCGCGATACCCTCAGACGGCTACGGCCTCGGGGATGTCCGGCGATTCGAGGTTGATGCGGAGCAGGCCTTCGGGGAATACAGAAAGTTAACCTCGGGGGCGGGGGGCGCGGGAATCGAGCAGACACAAAGCTCAATAGAGCAGGATTCCGCCGCAGTGAGAGAACAGGTAGACCGGGCGCGGGAGAGGTCCCGGGGAAAGATCGAAGCCGGCGCGCCGAAAACATCGGGAAACTTCGGAGCCGGAAAAGCGGAGATTCGGGAGGGCAGAGATCACCTGCAGCACTCCACGCGAGGAGTGCGGGAGCGGCTTGAGAACGTAAGGTCAGAGAGCGTCTCCCGGGAACGGAGAATGTCCGAGATCGCAAAGGCGATTGAGAGCAGCCGGGCGCAACAGCGAAAAAATGACTCCGACTGATACTGCCTGAATACGTCGTCTTTTATAAAACCGCAGACGTTTCTTTTGCAAAATCGCGGGGAAGATTTTTATAAAAACGCGGATACGGAAATAACAGGCGGTGTTTATTGCTCCCGGAGAACTGACGCCATCTCCCGAAGACCAATCGCCTCTACCTCCTTCGCGACCGAGTAGCGGTCAGAACCAGCGGTAACAACAAAAGACCGCTCGGGCTTAATATCTTCAAGGGCATTTCGAAACCCCTTGCCGAGGGCGGAGCCGAGGCTGCGCTTGACTTCAACGGCCCAGGGGCCGCGGCTTCCGGGAAGTTCAAGTACCAAGTCGACCTCCGCGCCTGCCGAAGTTCGGTAAAAGCTGGCCTTGGTTCCCGCCGGGGCGACGGACAGAAGGTTTTCTATCACAAAGCCCTCCCAGCTCGCACCGACGACGGGATGACCGGCAAGGGAATTGTGATCCGTGATGCCTAGGAGGGCGTGGACGATACCGCTGTCGCGCACGTAGACTTTCGGGGATTTCACGAGACGTTTCCTGACATTGGCGTAAAATGGCCGCAACCTGCGTACCAGCAGCAGATCAACCAGCAGGTCTATATAGCCGGTCACGGTACGGGCGCTTATAGAAAGGCCGGATGCAAGCTTCGAGGTGTTAAGCAGCGCGCCCTGTTCGTGGGCAAGCATCGTCCAGAGGCGCTCAAGGGTCTCGGCGGGAATCTGCCATCCGAACTGCTGCACATCGCGCTCCAGATAGGTTCGGATGAAACTGCGGCGAAAAGCCAAACTGTCGCTACCGTCTTGGGCGAGAAAACTGTCAGGGAACCCGCCACACACCCAAAGCCGGTTCATGGAACTCTCATCAGATCCCGCTTCAAGAACATTCAGCGGGTCCAGTTCAACATATTCTATCCGTCCCGCGAGGCTTTCCCCCGATTGCCTGAGCAAGTCGATTGACGCGGACCCTAGAATCAGAAAGCGTTCTGTCCGTCTCCCTCGGCGTCTCCCCTGATCAATCAGGCCGCGCAGTTCAGAAAACAGCTCCGGTACACGGTGAATCTCGTCAAGGACAACCAGACGGTCTTCATAGGGCTTGAGGAACAGCGCGGGGTCGGCCAGCTTGGCGCGGTCCGCACTGGCTTCGAGATCAAGGTACAGCGCATCTGACTTCTCAGCGATATCAAGCGCAAGTGTCGTTTTGCCGACCTGGCGCGGACCGATCAGCGCAACGGCGGCCTGCCGGCCGAGAGCTTTTCTCAGCGCACGGTATGCGTGACGTTCTATCATGCTTGCAAATTATACATAGACTTTCTTAATTTACAAGGATATTTCTTCTACGCAAGATAGACCGCCTACAGGATTATGCTGGTAATCCGAGAATGGATTGTCTATAATGTCCGGCCAGAAACTCAATTAGGGAGTCAAACAGTAGTTTCAGCAAACTGAGCAATACTAAGAAAATCCCTTCCAAGAGGGATGTGCGCTATCTGCCTTCTTACAGTGTTCCGGAGGCAGCTTTATATTTAAGGCTTCCAGAGTCTACTTTGCGTGCGTGGATCGGCAGACAAAGTAATTTCGAACCTTTAATTACCCCGACTCAAGAAAAACCCTTGGCCCTGTCTTTCATCAACCTGATTGAAGCGTACGTCCTCGCCTCAATACGCAGAGAACACAGGCTCTTCATGAACAAGATCAGAAAAGGTCTTGATTTCATATCGCAAATGCACCCCTCCGACAATCCCTTAGCCGAAAAAAATTTCGAGACAGACAGGCTCTCCCTGTTCCTAAGAGAGTCAGGTCTCGGCTATGGCATTTCCAGGGGAAGCGGGCAGATAGCATTGGAAGATATTATTAAAAAGTACATGCAAAGGATAGAAAGAGACTTAAACGGTCTTCCCATAAAGCTCTACCCGTTTTCAGGAACCGGAAAACCGGATGAGCCTAGATCAATTCTGATCGATCCCAAGATTTCATTCGGTCGTCCGATCTTATCCAACACAAGCATTCCAGTAGAAATTATCGTTGAACGCTACAGAGCTGGAGAATCCAGAAAAGAACTGGCCGGGGACTATGAATGCAGCTGGGAAAAAATTGAAGAAGCAATCAGATGCAGATTATGGGAACAAGCAGCTTAGTGACGGTAGATTGGACTTTCCGGCTATTTCTTCCCTGCGCTATCCTTGTTCGGCGGATTCGACGGTGGTTTCTCGGCCGGGCTCCCCTTAGCAGTTGGCTGGTGTGAGTGCGTAATGGGTCCGGGGGTCCCGTTAAAAGATCTACCATCCGTGCCTTTAATATTACGTTTTCCTGATTTCTTGTTTTGACTCATTTTTCGTCTCCTACGGCTCGTAAGGCCAAAACTCCATTGTTCTGATTTTGCTTGCAGCAATAAGAATACCATTATCGCCCCGGGAAGACCAGTTGTTGTTTTCGTCAATATCATAAATCCACTGGATATAAATATCTCGCTCGTTCGGATCGGATGACATGAAGGAGTCTTCTCCTAGGAAACCACCGAAACGAGTTCCGTCGTCAAGGGTTACAAGAATCCATTGTTCATTCATGTTGCCAAATTTCCGATCCCATGCGGATGGCATCCCGTGTACAGGGTTCAAGCCGATACGTCTACCGACCCACCGGAAAAAACGATAAAGAAATTGTTTCTGCGCATCATACCCTAGTAAAAGCCCCAAAATTGCCGGCAGTACAAACACAAGCAAAAACCAGCCCAAGCGTTTTCCTTGCCCAGGTTCTTGGAGATACGGAACAGGATTGACCGCCAGTAGCACCAGCGCATAATAGACACCGGAAACCGCCAAATAGGACAAGACAGGGTGCGGCGGATTGAACCTGCCGGTCACGAACTGCGAACGCACAAACAGGATAATCATACCGGGAACCAAAACTCCGATTATCGAGTAAAAGTTTTCCGGCTTGAAGTTTACAAACGAAGACGAATTTGCCCAACCGCTAGTCGGAGACACAGCAACCAAAATCAGACCCAAAAACAAAATCGGTAAATAGATGTGTCGCTTGGCGACGGCTGCTAGTATCAATCGTGAAAGAGATCTCCATACCGCAACCAGGTTTTTACGTGAAAAAACCATGTTGGCAGATCAGAATATACCGCGGTTAATCGAATGGCAAGAGATTATAAGCGAAAACAAACATCGGCACTTTCCTGATCACGAACCGTGATATATCGAAAGAAAAGCGGTGTAGGTAAAACCGAATTGCATGAGCAGCAAAAAGGGAATCCAGATGAAAAACCCCATGTACAGGACGTACGCCACCTGAACCGTGAAGAAAAGCGAGAGAGCGACCTCGAAAAAAGTCGTCATCCCTTTTGAGGAAACATACGCCGAGGTTCTCCAGCGGTCCCTCCCGCTCACAACGGCATATTTGGGCGTTCTCACAAAACCTGACGTCCTGCCCGCAAGCGCCTCCAGGACAGCCTTGGCGTTGTTAACGGCTATGCCCGCCCCGACACTCAGCGCGACGGGTATGTACTTGTAAAATTCCCGCGCCCGGGGGCCGTGGGCCTCGCTTACGGCCAGTATGTAGAACCTTATTATGGCAAAAGTGCCGACCGCCACGCCCGTAACGCTCGCAATGAAAAGATCGTTAAGCCATATCCGCTCCCAGAGGAAATTCATGGGTATTATGAGGATTATCGTGGCAAGCAGGAACAGGTAGCTGAAATTGCCTAGGAGGTGGAACATGCTCTCCGCCTTAACCTTAAACGGAATGTTCGCGTCGCGAAGCACCGAGGGCAGAAGCTTGCCGGCCGTCTGGATCCCTCCCTTTACCCACCTGTGCTGCTGTATCTTAAAGGCGTTCATGTCCACCGGAAGCTCAGCGTCCGATATGACATCGGGCAGGTAAACCGCACGCCACCCGTTTATCTGCGCCCGGTAGCTCAGATCAAGATCCTCCGTGAGGGTGTCGTGCTGCCACCCACCGGAGAGTTCTATGCATTTTTTGCGGATCACCCCGGCGGTACCGTTGAAATTGATAAAAAGGCCGTTTCCGTGGCGCGCGGCCTGCTCGATTACGAAATGACCGTCAAGAAGCACCGACTGGGCCTTTGTGAGAAGCGAGTAATCGCGGTTAAGGTGCCCCCATCTTGTCTGTACTATACCGACCCCCGGATCCTCAAAGCACGGTATGGTCTTTCGAAGAAAATCCCTTGGAGGAACGAAGTCCGCGTCGAAAACCGCGAGAAACTCCCCGCTTGCCTGCGCGCAGCCGGCGGCAAGCGCCCCCGCCTTGTACCCTTCCCGGGTTCCCCTCCGTATATGTTTTATGTCAAAGCCTGCGGCACAAAGCTCCGCGGCGCAGCGCTCTGCTATGCGGCTTGTGTCGTCGGTTGAGTCATCAAGCACCTGCACCTCGAGCAACTCCCTTGGGTAGTCGATTTCGCAGACCGCCCGCATCAGCCTCTCCGTAACGTACATCTCGTTATAGACGGGGAGCTGCACCGTAACGCGCGGAAGAAAGCCCGCTCCCCTGGGAACCGAGGCGTGGCGCGCCTTCGCCCTTGAGTAAAGATGTACCAGGTAGTAGCGGTGAAGGCCGAATATGCAGAGAAAAACAGAAGAGACAACGTAAAGCAGGGTGCAAGAATACTTAAGAAAATCAAACACTGTTAAAACCCCTTATCGGTAAAAACCCGCCACTACGGCTTGAAATCGGCTATCCTCTCGGCCGCCTGCTTTATCCTCTCGGTATCAAAGGTCACAGACACCCTCGCGTACCCCTCGCCGCAGTCTCCGAAACCGTTTCCGGGAGTGACCACCACCCCGGCTTCAGAAAGCATCCTCGCGCAGAAATCTGAAGACGTCATCCCCTCCGGAACCTCGAACCACACGTAGAATGTGGCATCGGGCTGCGTATAACTTATGCCCGCCTCCTCAAGGCCCCGGCAGAATATCTCAAGGCGCTCCCTGTAGACTTCCTTTCTCTCCTCAAGCCCCACCGAGCTGTTACGAAGCGCCGTTATGCCCGCCACCTGGACCGCCTGGAAAGCCCCCGAGTCTATGTTCGTCTTTATCTTCCCGAGACCCCCGATTGCCTTTTCGTTCCCCGCCGCGAACGCCAGGCGCCACCCGGTCATGCTGAAGGTTTTTGAGAGCGAGTGGAACTCAATGCCGACATCCATCGCCCCCGGTATTTCAAGGAAGCTCAGGGGATTTTTGCCGTAAAACGCTATTTCCGTGTAGGCCGCGTCATGGCAGATGAGTATGTTGTTTTTCCGGGCGAAATCGACCACCTCACTGAAAAACCCCTCGTTCGCTAAAACAGTGGTCGGGTTGTTCGGATAGTTAAGAAACATCATTACGGCCCGCTCGGCCACCTGTGCGGAGATGGCGTCAAGATCGGGGAAAAAGCCGTTTTCCTTAAGAAGCGGCATGGGATGGGGAACTCCTCCCGCAAACGTCGTTGAAACCGGATACACCGGGTATCCGGGATCGGGCACAAGCGCAATGTCCCCCGGGTCAAGAAATGCGAGAGGCGCGTGCGCTATCCCTTCCTTTGAGCCTATGAGCGTGACTATTTCCTTTGCCGGATCGAGGCTTACTCCGAAGCGCTGCGAGTACCACTCGGCCGCTGCCTCCCTGAAGGACAGCATCCCCACATAAGAGGGGTAGCGGTGGTGCTCCGGCCGCCCGGCGGCCTCGCGAAGCGACTCTATTATATGGTCAGGCGTGGGTATGTCAGGATCCCCGACCCCGAGGTCGATCACGTCGACCCCCTTCTCGATAAGCTCGTTTTTTTTCCTGTCGATTTCGGCGAAAAGGTAAGGGGGAAGCTCCTCGATTCTCTTTGCCCATTTGATTTCCATGTAAAATCCTCCAGAGGACAGATAGGCCCCAACGGAGCATTTAGGTTAACTTAACGGTGTCAAATGGGCAAGTGTTTTCATACGGAAAACAACGCTGTCCGGACCGTTAACCGCGCCCCAACGGCGCATTTACGGTTCCTTGACAAGAGCAGGGGATAAATATTATCCTCTGCGGGTTTTTTCCGGGGACCGTGGTTTAACAACACCCGCAAAAAAGATTAGAATTACTTCTGTGCGCACAGGTGAAGCGATGAAGATACTCTACGCCATACAGGGAACCGGAAACGGTCACATAAGCCGCTCGAGGGACATAATAGCCGAGCTTCGAAAGTCCGCCGAGATCGACATACTGGTAAGCGAGCGCCAGCACGAGATAGGTCTCGGCTTTGAAGTGAAGTACAACCTTCGGGGGCTGGGCTTTGTCTTCGGGAAAAACGGCGGAATTGACTACTACGCCTCCATAAAGAAGGCTAGGTTCGACAAGCTTCTGGGAGACGTTAACGACCTTCCCGTAGCGGATTACGATATGGTGGTAAGCGACTTCGAGCCTATATCCTCGTGGGCGTGCCGCCTTAAGAAAAGGCCCTGCGTTTCCCTGTCCCACCAGACATCGTTTGCGTCCCCCAAGACCCCCAGGCCCGAGAAGCCGAACAAGATAATGGAGTTCATAATAAAGTGGTACGCCCCTGTTTGCATACCTCTTGGGCTTCATTTCCGCGAATACGACAATTTCATAAAAACCCCCATAATAAGAAGGGATCTCCGAAACTACGACGTACGCCAAAACGGCCACTACACCGTCTATCTGCCGAGCTTTGATGAGCGCACCCTGATCGGGCACCTCGGTAAAATCGACGTGCGCTGGGAGCTTTTCTCAAAGCACTACAAGGGAGAGCCCTACACCGAGGGGAACGTCACGGTGTACCCGGTAAGCTACGAGAAGTTCATTGAAAGCTTCACGGGAAGCGAGGGGATACTCACAAACGCCGGCTTTGAGACACCGTCTGAGGCGCTTTTTCTCGGAAAGAAACTGCTTGCGGTGCCGATGAAGGGACAGTACGAGCAGGAATGCAACGGCGCGGCGCTTGAGCAGATGGGATTCGAGGTGCTCTACAAGGTTGACGGGGAGTTCGAAGAAACCCTTAAAAAATGGGTAGACCTTCCCCGGGCCACACCCGAGCCCTACCGCGATGTCGTTCCAGACATATCAGAAACCATACTTGCCCTTGCCGAGCGCTACAGAGGCGAAGAAGAGTTCAAGCACCCAAGCGGCTCCCCCATCGAAGACGCGGAAAAGAAAGGACTGCTTGAGCTTTTTCTCTGACGAGAGGGCTTGCGGCGGGGAAAATCAGGGAAGGAAAAACCAGAAGACAGCCACTCCAAGGGTAAGTCCCGCGACGGTCTGCGCCAGACTGTGGCACCCGAGCCTTATCCTTGACCACGCGACCAGCAGGGCAAGGGGAGGGAGAACAAAAACCAGGTTCTCGTGCGGATAGGCAAACACCATCGCCCCGAGCGCGCCCATGGCGGCGCAGTGACCGCTTATTTTCCAGTAAAGCGAAACCAGTATCCAGAGGCCCGTAAGCGCGAGGCACGAATAGCCGAGCGTGACCAGGGCGCCCGGTCCGCCCACGAAACTGTAGAGCAGAAGCGAAAAGACGGAGTAGATGAAAACAAGGCAAAGCGGCTTTATACGCTCCTCCCTCACGCTCATGTGAAAATCCGTCACCTTGCCCCGGCCCATGAGATAGAATATGTAGGCCGTCGGGACGAGAACGAAAAGAAGCACGAAAAGGGATGTCCAGAGAAGCTTGGAGGAGTGGGCGATCGAGTAGGAGCAGAGGATCACGGCGTAGAAAACCACAAGCGCCGGGGAAAAAACCGTGGAAACAAGGTTCGCCGCCCCCGTAGCCCTGCCGCCCTCCGCGGGGCGCGGAAACGTGACCTTTTGAGCTATGTTGTCGTTGTTAATCATCTTCCCTGAACCCTGTATACAATAAAAACCGCATGGAGCGGAAAAAACAAGGGCAGATTAAAGGTTTTTCCTTTTTTAATCGCCCTTTTAAAAACCGTTAACACTACCTTAAACTTACCGGGTGGCGCAGGTTTCTAAAAGCCGCAAATAAGCTGTATAATACGGTTTCGGCGATGGCAAAAGGGAAAAACAGCTTTCTTCGGGGCGGGGCGGGAGCGGCGGCGCTTGCTCTCTGCGCGCTCGGAGCGGTTATATCGGCTTACCTGCTCGTGGCGGATTTCGTGCTCGGGGGCGCCGAGTTCTGTCTCACGGGGGCGGGCTGCGACGTGGTGAGGGAGAGCCGCTACTCAAGCCTGGGCGGCATCCCGGTTTCCCTGTTCGGCGTTTTGGGATACGCGGTGATGGTTTCGGCGGCACTCTCTCCGCTTGGGCGAAAGACAAAATGGAGTCTGCTTTTCTGGCTTTCGGCAGCGGCGGTGGGCTTTTCTGCATATCTAACCTACCTTGAGCTTTTCATAATAGACGCACTTTGCTCCTGGTGCGTAGCCTCGGCCGCAATCGCAGTGGCACTGTTTGCGCTCGCGGCCTCTAAAAGACAGGCCGGGGGATCTTCAGCCGTAAAGTCAATCGGCGGCGCGGCTGCGGTGTTTGTCCTCGTTTTCGCCGTCTCCTACTCGATTCACTCCCCCTCCCCGGAGGAGGGCACGCCGTCTGTCTCCACCTTTTACCAGGTGAGTCTCGCCAGATACCTGTCTGAGAGCGGGGCGGCCATGTACGGCTCCTACAGATGCTCTCACTGCGAGAGGCAGAAGGAGCTTTTCGGAAGCGCATTCGGCTACGTAACCTACGTCGAGTGCAGCCGAAGCGGTCCCGACCCCAACCCCGCGCTCTGCGCGAGGAAGAAAATAAGGAGCTATCCCACCTGGGAAATCGGCGGAGAGCTCCACGAGGGCGTAAGGACGCTTGAGCAGCTCGGCAGGATCTCGGGCTACTCGGGAAATTGAGCGCTCCCCGGCCCCGCTACAAGGCGCTACCATCACTTGCGATTCTTTGACAAGGGGCTTTTATCGATTATCTTTATCGGGGTGTTTGTACTGTGACCGGCCCGCCTACGGGACGGTAAAGAGGTGAAGGGTGGACAAAAGAAACGACGGATTATCATTCATAGTATGCTGTAACAAGTTCGGCTGGACCAGGTCCTGGGGCATCAGCAGGGAGCGGTTCCACCTCGTGCTGGGCGCTTTGGGCTTCTTCGTTCTGGGCGCGGTTCTCTCTTTTTTCCTGTCCTACAGGTTCTACGGGGATGCAGAGGCTGTCCGGGCGGAGAAGGAAACGGAGATAAACGAGCTGCTTGACGTTGTCGCGGGGATGTCGCATGACATAATAGTGGACAAGAAGCTTGAGGACAAGTTCATAAAAAGGGTTCTGCGGCTTGAGAAAAAGCTTGCCTCCATGGAGAAGAAGCTTTCGACTAAAAGGCAGAGAAGAACGCCCGCTATAGGCGGCAGCGGGTTCCGGACAGGCGATATCGGCGATGATTACTTCAACGCGGTCGAGCGGGACATAGACCGCCTCGCCAACACTCTTGCGATCATTCCTTTCGGAAAACCCGCCTCGGGAGGCATTTCTTCCCGCTACGGCTACAGGAAAAACCCGTTCTCAGAAGCCAGGGAGTTCCACGGCGGAATCGATTTCAGGGGAAAGGTGGGAACCGAGGTCGTGACCACGGCGAACGGAGTGGTTGACAAGGCCAAGTACGTTAAGGGCTACGGAAAGCACGTGGTCATCAAGCATAAAAAGGGCTACAAGACTCTTTACGGACACCTCTCCAAGATAGAGGTCAAAAAGGGACAGAGAGTCGTAGCCGGAGAGAAGATAGGGGAGATAGGATCTACCGGCCGCTCAACAGGGCCGCATCTTCACTATGAGATAATAAGGTATGGAAGAAGGGTCAACCCCAGCAAATACATGAGATAAGGGGGAGAGACGCATGTACAAGAAAGAGAAAGGCAAAAAGAGCTCAGACGCCGTGGAAACGGTTCTGGGCGAAGGAGCGGTGTTTGAGGGAAACGTATCGTGCGAGGGATCGATAAAGGTCGAGGGAACCCTCAAGGGAGACTTAAAAGTCGACAACACGCTCGTGGTCGGTCCTAACGGTTCTGTCACCGGGGACATTAACGCCGGAGGGGTCATCATATTCGGTGAAGTGAACGGAAAGATAGACGCCGGATCACTCGAGATCAAAAGCACGGGGAAAATAACGGGAGAAATCCTGATCGAGACCCTGATAACCGAGGCAGGGGGCGTCATGAGCGCCAAGTGCGAAATGAAAAGCCCCGCGAAGTCGGACTCAGATGATCAGGTGCTGACCGTCTCCTACTCCAAGCAGTAACCAAGGCAGCCTAGTGGTGGGAGCTGCGCTTCTGCGCGGCCGAGGGGGAAAGAACAGGCGCCTTAACCGATATCCGCGCGCCCGAGCGGAACTTTAACTCCAAAACTACATTGTCTTTAATGTCGCCCGAGAGCCCCTCGAGCATCAAGTGGGAGCCTCCGGGAGAAAGCCCGACGGAAGCGCCCGGGGGAACCGCAATCGAAGGAACCTCCTTCATCACCATGGAATCCTCCCCCATCTCAATTACGTGAATCGATGCCTCGGCGGAGCAACCGCAGCTCACACCCAAAAGCTCGTCCGCCGTTGCGCCCGTGTTCTCTATAACCATGTAGGCGGCGGTTACCGAAGTGCCGGGGGGATTCTGCCTTACCCAAGGGTCCTTTACCGAGATTCCGGCTTCACCTCGGGCGAAGGGGGCGGCAAGCAGAAAAAACAAAAAAACAAGCAGGGTCTTTTTCATGGTCATGGGCGGTCAGAGAAGAAGGCGTTTTACGTCATCTGCAATTTTTCCCGGGTGGATTTTTTCCTTGGGGTAGCGAAGCACGATCTCCCCGCCTGGGCCTATAAGGTAAACCGCGGGCGAGTGGATAACCAGGTAGTCTTCCTCCGAGACCTCCTGCTCTTTTGAATAAAGGGTGCCGCAGGCGTCGTTTACCTCTTTTATCGCCTGTTGCGAACCCGTAAGCCCGACTATGCGGTCGTGGAAAAACGGTATGTAGGCCCCTAGTTTCGAGACGGTGTCACGCTCGGGATCAACGGTTATAAAAAGCGCCATCGCCCTCTCGTCTCCAACGATATCGAGCACTTCTCCGAGCATCCCAAGCGTGGTGGGGCATACGTCGGGACAGTTGGTAAAGCCGAAGTTAAGCAGTATTACCTTGCCCGCGTGATCGGAAAGAGAGAACTTTTGGTTTCGGTGGTCGGTAAGCGAAAAATCAAAGGCGGGGCGGCGGTACTCATCCCCGTGGAACGTTCCATTGTCCGTCCCAAGGAACCCCAGGATCCCGAACCACACAACAGCGATCAGGACCAAGGCAGCTAAAGGCAAGTAGTATTTTTTCATTTCAAGTGACTCCGCAACAGGTCAGGGCAGAAAATATACACCAACTTTTCGATTGGGGCTTATATACAATCCTACCAAACCCTAATTCTTAGACTTTGATTTTCCTCTCTGCTTCTAACTTCTTATCCGCAGCTAAGGATATTGCTTTTGCTATTTCCTCGGGTGTTGCGTCTATCGGTTTGATTACGTTCTTGATGGGTCGTCCCCTTGGTTGTCTCGTCTGTTTTTTTGTCTCCTGATTGTCCCATTCTTTTTCTTTGTTCATATTTAAACTTCCTCTTGTTAAAAAAGTTATGTCGGCTCCTAATTGGACGATTTACTTCGATTATCTTTTTTACAGAGCATTTGGCAATTTTCTTCTACAGTTTTTCCACCTTCAACCCATGGAGTGATGTGGTCTGCTTCCATATTCTTTATATCGAAATGCTCCCCGCAAAACTTACAAATGCCGGATTGTTTATCGTAAACCTTTTGTTTTATTGAGTCTGAAAATGCCCGAATATTGAGGTGCTTTTCCTCTCCCGTCAAAATGTATGGATAAATCCCTTGCTTTCTCTGCACGTCATCATCCGCAATTAGTTTTGCTGTTTCTTCCTCAATCAATCTCGGATCAAGTTCTGCCTCCTTAAACTGATTGTAAAGTGTGCCCCAATCTACTCCCCTCATGATTTTCTTTCGTAATTCAAAGTTATCTTCTATCCAACCTACCACGTCTCGGAAATACTTCCATAATTCCTTTGCATCTGAATTATGCTGGTGTTTTCCCATGTAATCTTCAATGTTTCCTTCACTGATCCAATCGATTACAGTCTCCAAGTAATCCTGACGAATTGGGGTTCCTTTCATATAATCTTGTCCAATCCCATAAGCAGCACACCTTGATCTGCTAAAGTGTTTTTTTGCATCGGATACCCAAGAACCAGAATAGACCGCATTACGTATTTCTTGGTCGTATAGTCTTTCACCTGCAATATTGACTATCTTAAACCATTCTAGTTTTTCACTCTCCGGTCCCTCGCATACATAAATCATTAATTCATAATCCAAGATATTCTCTTGTATGTCGTCTGGTTGATTATGGAAAAATAATTTATTAAAAGAAAAATCACCAGTCACATATTGCGCTATCGAAATCGTGCGTTGTTGACCGTCGATGATTTCGTAAGTTCCGTTTCCACGATCTGCCCAATACATAACATTCAGTGGAAACCCCTTCATGATTGTATCTATTACAGCATCTCGTTGTCGGTCCTTGTATACAAACTCTCTTTGGAAACGTGGTCGAATATCCAGTTTGCCAGAGTATCCTCTAACGCCACCCTCACGATCGTCAACATAATCCGCAACAAGTTCACGAATCCTGACTTTTCTCAATTCAATTTTCATTTGTCATTCATCTTCTCTTTTTGATCAAGACTCTGGCATAGGGAACGGTAACTATGCTGTCCTTCATCATATATAAATCCCCGTCTACAACTCCCCTCTTTTGTACTTCTTTCCGATACTTTCTATGTTCAGGTGTATATGGCCTAACACCTATTGCTTTCCCATGATTCGCAATTCCTAGCCCAATAATTTCAAATTGGTCTGGGTTGTATTTATCAAGAAAACTGATAGGAACCCCCATTTGCCCATCGTAATCCTTCGGTATATTATCTGTTTTGTCCACATTGATTGCATTGTAATTATAGTATTTTGGGTATTCTTCTGGCGAATATTTTTTGTATAAAATCAGTTCTTCGTGTCGTTTTGTATGGTCAAGGTTAGTAAACCAAGTGCTTTGTGATCTCCCCTTAACGATACCGTCTACTATCTTATAGGCACTGCCTTCTTTTTTGTTTGCAACTAATTCTTCCGCATAATCTTGTGGTACATCAAATAGCATATCTTTGCCCATGGGCGTATTCCCGATCCACAACTTGTCATCTTTAACCAATCTAAATATCTCTTTATAAGTAATAGCATTTTTGTTGCCTATAATGACAAACTTTTTATTATACTTAACAAGTTGATTTACATACTTCCGAAACAAAGAAAAAGGGGGGTTGGTTACAACTACATCCGCCTTTTTCAGAATTTCTATACACTCACTACTGCAGAAATCTCCATCACCGTTTAACGGATATGTTTCAATTTCTTCAGGATCGGGCACGCCCCCCCTCTCCCCACGCATTCCATTATATTCTAACCAAATTGCTTTTTCAGAATCGTGTTGGCTAAACAAATCTCTATTCTGATTCTTATAGCAAGTTGTGATTAGTTTCTTTAATCCGAATTTTTCAAAGTTGCATGCAAAATAGTGAAAAAAATTACTGATTCTCGGATCGTCACAATTACAGTAAACTACTTTATCCCGAAAATGATTTTTGTAATGCCGAAGCTCGTTTTCTATATCAGATAATTGTGTGTAGAACTCGTTTTTCTTGTTTTTTTTGGCAGAATCTAAAGGTCTTTTTTGACTTGTTTTATTCATCCCACCAACTCCTTATATGGAAGTTTCTTACCCACCATTCCTTTTGCCACAGACTTCATTTGCTCTATAGTATCTAACTCCCTTACATTATGCCTTCCCGCAAATTCAGTAACATAACGCCCTAGATGTTTCTCACTCATTTTGTGATAAGTTCCGTCATACCCTCTTTTCAACATTGCCCAAAATGACTCTATCCCGTTAGTGTGAGCCTTTTCCCTGACATATTCTCCTACACTGTGATTCACGCTTTCATGCTCAAAGGGAAGTCCGATATAGCTTCTGTGATTATCCGAATATATCATAGCTTTGCGAGAGACATTTTCACTTATAAAACCCTGCACCGCCTCTTTGGTTCTTTCAGGAACAGGCTTGGCAATAATCTTGTTTGCTTCCCGAGCCTTCATTCCCATTACTACCGCTTTTCCAGAAGGACCCCGAGTATGACTACGCTTACTCTCATGCTTATTTTTCTCTTTACCGCCTATAAAAGTCTCGTCTACTTCTACAGTCCCGCTTAACATTCCTTTACCTTCTGTCCATCCCTGCCTTATCTTCTGTGCCATCATCCAAGCCGTCTTTTGAGTTACTCCGAGGTCTCTATGCAGTTTCATACTGGACACGCCTTTAAGATTTGTGCTCATCAAGTACATCGCTAAAACCCATTTTCGCACGGATAGGTTGCTTCCTTCCATTACAGTTCCAACTTTACAACTAAAATGTTTGTGGCAATCAGAACAACGATAAGGCTGTGGTTTCTCGCTAGGCTTGATTTTGGTATCTACGCTTCCGCAGTGAGGGCAATGTCTCCCGTTCGGCCAGCGTATCGACTCGAACCACTTCACGGCTGTTACCTCATTGGGAAACATCTCCAAAAGTTCAAGGATTCCGATTCCTTCTCTGTGTGATTTGCCGGGTGTTTTGTGTTTCTTCTTAGACATTCTTAACTCTCCTTAATCATTCTCTTTATTATGGTAATATGCTACCATAAATAAAGAAAATGTCAAGAATTTTTGGAAAGTTTTTATTAATCAATCTCTTTACAAGTTTCCTCCCAAAGATTCTGAAGCTTATTATATTTTGTCTTTCTTAATTCCACCGATAATCTGAAAGCAAACCATTTAAATTTTTCCATAAATTTAGAATCATTCGTATCATTTAAAATAACGAAATCTAACTCCATTAACTTTGCCGCGAAATTGTCTTTTGCCTTTTCATATTCATACACAGGTGCCGGATTTGAACCACCCATGACTTCAACAAACCTCTCTGCTACCAAAAACTTTCCCACAACAAGCTCTAATTCTTCATGTTTATCTCTTTTGGTACATCGTTTCCATAACCTCACAACACGAGGCCAATTAATGACAATTATAGCAATAACGCAAGCTTGAAAAATTAAATACCATTCAAAAGGTCCCATCTCCATCACTCCAAGAAATTTTTGTGTTCCAGACACCAGTGTATAAATCCAACCAGATAAAGAAGAAGGTGTGATTATCCATTTCAAAATATAAAAAAGAATTTCCCGTTTCGACACCGTAATTACCTCCCATTTTTGAGAGGTAATTATAACTTGGTACTGCCCTTAGTCTCCTTTTATTTTCAGGACAAAAACTACACCAACCCTACTCCATGTATAATAATAAACGCAGGGAGCTGGCAGTGTGGAGTACTGTCCACCGGGTGAAACCGGTTTTGAGACGTGGCTTAGGAAGGCTGCGTTATGGAGTTCGATTCCCCCTCCTTAATGCTCCCTGTGTTATCTCTCCTTAAGTTCCGGGAAAGTTTGGTAGGATTGTATATAAGTCCCTTTCGATTAGACCAAAAAAAAGAGCGCCTCAGGGGGGCCGAGACGCTCTCTATTACAAAAAGGAGGATGAAGGATGAGTTATTGATCAATGTTCTTAATCAACACTGTTATAAAATATAAGTAATTTACTTAAACTGTCAAGGGAAAATTAAAAAAAATTAAAAACGGCAAAAAAAAGCGGGCAGGACGCCTGTGCGCCATGCCCGCTTCAGTTTATCTTCCTGAGTTCAGGGAGACTCTTACATCATGCCGCCCATGCCCATCGGTCCGCCCGGAGGCACTCCCGCCCCCGAATCGTCTTTCTCAACGTCGACGACCAGCGCCTCCGTTGTGAGCAGAAGACCCGCGACGCTTGCCGCGTTCTGCATGGCAGTCCTGGTCACTTTCGCGGGATCGAGAATACCGGCCTTTATGAGGTCCGTGTACTCAAGCTTCGCGGCGTCAAAGCCGTTTGAGCCCTTCTGGTTGATTACCTTATCGACCACTATGGAACCATCCCATCCGGCGTTAGAAGCTATTCCCCTAAGGGGCTCCTCAAGCGCTCTCTTTACGATGTTGACTCCCGCCTGCTCCTCTGGGTCCGCGCCGCCGTACTTGTTGACCGCGTCTACGGCCCTTATGAAGGCAACTCCTCCGCCTGGAACTATTCCTTCCTCGACGGCAGCCCTAGTGGCGTTTAAGGCGTCCTCAACCCTGTCCTTTTTCTCTTTCATCTCGGTCTCGGTTGCAGCTCCGACCCTGATAACGGCAACGCCTCCGGCGAGCTTGGCGAGACGCTCCTGGAGCTTCTCGCGGTCGTACTCACCGCTTGCTATCCCTATCTGGTTCTTGATCTGGCCTATGCGACCCCCTATGCCGCTTTTGGTGCCGGCACCTCCAACCAAAGTGGTGTCATCGCGGTCTATCACGACTCTTTTTGCCCTTCCGAGATCGGTTATCTTCGCGTTTTCAAGCTTCATGCCGGCCTCTTCGGATATAACCTGTCCTCCGGTGAGAACGGCTATGTCCTCGAGCATGTCCTTTCTGCGGTCCCCGAATCCGGGAGCCTTTATGGCCGCGACCTTTATCGTTCCCCTGATCTTGTTAACGACGAGAGTTGCGAGGGCCTCACCCTCGACATCCTCGGCGATTATCAGAAGGGGTTTGGTGCTTCTCGCCGCTTCCTCAAGAAGCGGGAGAAGGTCCTTCATGTTGGCTATCTTCTTGTCGAAAAGCAGGATGAGCGGATCCTCAAGCTCAACCGTCATTTTCTCCGGCTCGGTTACGAAGTAGGGGCTCAGGTATCCCCTGTCAAACTGCATTCCCTCTACCACCTCAAGCTCGGTGTCGAGGCTTCTTCCTTCCTCAACGGTTATAACGCCGTCCTTTCCGACTTTCTCCATGGCGTCGGCTATGATGCTTCCGACGTTGCTGTCACCGTTTGCGGAAACCGTGGCAACCTGGGCTATCTCCGTGCGTCCCTTTACCTGCTTGCTTGATTTCCTTATGCTGTCGGTAACAACCTCGACCGACTGCTCTATTCCCCTTTTAAGCTTCATGGGGTCATGTCCCGCGGCCACAAGCTTTATACCTTCGCGGTATATGGCCTGGGCCAGTATGGTGGCTGTGGTGGTGCCGTCTCCTGCGACGTCGCTAGTCTTTGAGGCGACTTCCTTCACCATCTGGGCTCCCATGTTTTCGAACTTGTCCTCAAGCTCTATTTCCTTGGCCACTGAAACTCCGTCCTTGGTTACGACCGGAGCTCCGAACGTTTTCTCTATCAGCACGTTGCGTCCCCTGGGACCCAGCGTCGCCTTTACCGCGGCCGCGAGCTTGTTAACGCCCTCGAGAACCTTCTCTCTCGCCTCGGTGTCAAATAACAGATCCTTTGCCATTTTATTTCTTCCTCCTTGGTTAATCTTCTATTACAGCGAGTATTTCGTGCTCGCTAATAATAAGGTAATCCTCTCCACCGAGGGAGACCTCGTTTCCACCGTATTTTCCAAATATGACTTTGTCGCCGGGCTCTACGTCAAGCGGAAGAATTTCTCCGGTTTCAATAAGCCTTCCACGCCCCACGGCAACAACTTCCGCCTGCTGGGGTTTCTCAGCCGCGGTGTCGGGGATTATGATTCCCCCTTCCGTCGTCTCAGACATATCAAGACGCTTTATCAAGACCTTGTCATGTAGCGGTCTCATCTTCATCTCAAATACCTCCTTTTTAACTTTTTAAAACTTGTCTGGCACTCCTGTCTGCCAAGTGCCAACTATAAAGTAAGCACGTTTTTGCGAGTGTCAAGGGATAGAGGGAAAAAATAGGGGCTGAAGCGGGATAGTTAAAAGCTTGAGGCCGCCCTTTCGTCAGCCGCCGTAGGCAAATATTTCTTGCAACACATCCGCCACCTCCCGCGCTCGTGCGTCAGGCAAGACGCCCAGCCGCTTGACCAAGCGAGACTTGTCCACGGTCCTGATTTGATCGAGGACCACTTGGCCCTTCTTACGCTGAAAGGTGACACTTACGCAACTGGGATAGTCTCGTTGCGTCGATGTCGTGGGCGCTATTATGACCGTGCGAATGTGCAGGTTCATTTCATCCGGCGAGATCACTACGCATGGCCGCATCTTCTGGATTTCCGACCCGCGCGCGGGGTCCAGGTTGGCCAGACATATATCATATCGCCGAACCTGCTTTACCATGTCCAGCCCTCGGCATCGAAGTCGTTTTCGAGGGCATCGGGAATCAGCGACGCGTCGTCACCTGCGGTCGCCATTTTTTCAAAAGCCGCTCTCCAGCCTTCGCGCAAGCTTCGCAAAGGCGCAAGCACGATGACTCCGTTCTCGACACGCATCTCCAGCTCGTTGCCGAGACCGCACTGCTTGATAACCGACGAAGGAATACGGATTCCCTTCGAGTTGCCGATAGATATCAGTTTAATCTTCATGCGGGCCTCCTTGCGTAACTACATTACAATCACTAGACAGGCAGATTTCAAGGCCGCGGGACGCTGTGCCTGCCTGTTCCGGCAAAAACGAACGCCAATTCCAAAGAACCAAGCGAGCTTGGCTTATAAGTGAGTGGATGCAGAATCGAGGGTAACCACTTCTCGGACCACTCTTACCTCGTTCGTTGGTTCTGAATTTCCTTATAACGGAAAAAGTGTCTCCTGGCGGTGTGTGCCCGCCCGAATTAAAAGAATGGCTGTGCAAATTAGGGAAAAAAGAAGCCCTGAAAGCGGCTTGGGAGAGAGTTAAAAAGTTTGAGGCCGTCGGCGGACGGGACAACCCCGTTACTCCTTCTGCGCATGGCAGATGAGCTTACGTACATGATACCGCGCCTGGGGGGGGGCGAATGTCGAAACCGGAGCCCTAGAGCGGCTCTTAGACCGGAAAGAACTCCCTTTATTTCTTCGCCTTCCGAGAAAGCTCGATCAGCTTCTCCAGCGCCTCCATCGGGGTCATGTTCATGGGATCGAGGGCCGTTAGATCTTCAGCCAGAAGTTCTTCCTTTTGATAAGCAGCCTCAGATTCCTTGTCCGGTTCCGCATCGAAAAGAAGAAGCTGCCCGCCGAGCATCGACTGGGAGAGGGAAGCCTTTAGCTTCTCAAGGGAAAAAAGGACCTTCCTGGCCGAGGCAAGAACCTTAGGGGGGACGCCGGCAAGGCGGGCCACCTGTATGCCGTAGCTGTGGCTTGTGGCTCCAGGGAGAAGCTTCCTTAGAAACAGTATCTCTCCCCTCTCCTCCTTTACCGACACGTTAGCGTTAGCGATTCCGGGCTTTACGTCCGCGAGGTTTGAGAGCTCGTGGTAGTGGGTAGCGAAAAGGGCAAGGGGACCAAGGTCGTAGAGATACTCTGAAACCGCCCACGCTATGCTCATCCCGTCAAAGGTGCTTGTGCCCCGCCCGATCTCATCCAGTATGACCAGGCTCCTCGGTGTGGCGTTCTGCAGGATGTGCGCAGTCTCGACCATCTCGACCATGAAGGTTGACCGGCCAGCCGTGAGGTTATCTGACGCCCCGACCCTTGAGAATATCCGGTCGACCACCCCGAGCCTTGCCGCCCGGGCAGGAACGAGGCTTCCCATCTGGGCCATCAGCGATATGAGGGCCACCTGCCTTATGAGGGTCGACTTGCCCGACATGTTGGGTCCCGTAATGATCATGAAGCGATCCCCTTCCGAATCCAGGGTGACGTCGTTCGGCACAAAGCCCTTCTCAAGGCCGATTCTCTCTACCACGGGGTGGCGAGAGTCCTTAAGTTCAACAAGGGGACGGGAAACGAATTCCGGTCGGCAGTAGCCGTAGCGCGAGGCGATCTCCCCCATGGAGCAGAAAACGTCTGTCTCCGCGACCACAGCCGCCGTTGCCTTTACGCGCTCGGCCTCCGCGGCCGCATGCTTTCGCACCTGCTCGAAAAGCGAGGCTTCAAGCTCCGTTATTTTCTCAGCGGCGGTGAGTATCTGCTCTTCGTATTCCTTAAGTTCGGGCGAGATGAAACGCTCGCTTCCAGCGAGGGTCTGTTTTCTTGAGTAACCCTCAGGAACAAGAGAAAGCCTCGATTTCGTTACTTCAATGTAGTAGCCGAATACCCTGTTATAGCCGATCTTGAGGTTGGCTATCCCAGTCCGCTCCCTCTCACGGCCCTCAAGTTCGGATATCCATTTGCGCCCGTCGCTCTGGATCTTCCGAAGGCGGTCAAGCTCGGAGGAGAAGCCTTCCCTTATAACCCCTCCCTCCCTCGCGAAAACTGGCGGGGCCTCGACCAGGGCCTCCTCGAGATAACCGCGGAGGTCCCGGAAATCATCCATCCTCTCCCGAAGGGAGGCGAGAGCCTCCGAGCGAAGATCCCGCATAGAGTCGCGGAGCCTTTCCACGTAGAACGAGGAATCCCGAAGCGAGGCGAGGTCCCTAGGCCTCGCAGAAGGGGTCTCGACCCGGTGTATGAGCCTCTCGAGATCCCCAATCTGCCGAAGCGCCTCCATCAGCTCTTCCCTCGCGGAGAGGTTCTCAAGCAGCTCGGCCGCTGCCCCTTGTCTTTTTTTTATTTCCTCTATGTCAAGCAACGGGTAGCTCATAAAGCGGCGAAGGAGCCTCGCGCCCATGGGCGAGCGGGTTTCGTCCATTACTCCCAGCAGGGAGTGTTTTACGGAACCTTCGGTAGAGCTTCTGAGCTCAAGGTTCCTCACGGTCCACTCGTCTATTTTCATGTAGTCGACTGTGTCGTAGTATTTGGGAAAATCTATTTGGGGCAGAAAGTCCCTCTGGGTTTCCCGGAGGTAATCGAAAAGCACCCCGCAGGCAAGAATGCAGCCCGGTTTTTTCTCAATCTCTGTGGCTTCCAGGGTAAGAACCACAAAACCGTCTTTTAGAATTTCCCTGCATCTCTCTAATTCCCACTTCCAGGAATCTACTTTGGTCACAAACGTGCGGGGATTCATGTCGAGCAGGGATTTAAGCCAAGGAGGTTCTGCGTCTGAATCCGGGACGAGAATTTCCTTGGGATCAAGATGGGAAAGCTCCGAGAGAAGATCCTCCCGCGAACGGAAAAAGGAGGTCCGAAACTCTCCTGTTGAGATGTCGCAGAAAGAAAACCCAAAGCCGCCTTCTTCCTCCGCGACGCACGCAAGAAAATTATTGCTTTTTGCTTCGAGGTTCTCCAAATCAAGAACAACCCCGGGAGTGAGAACCCTTACGACCTTTCTCTCCACGATTCCTTTCGTCTGCTTCGGATCCCCTATCTGCTCGCAGACCGCAACCTTCTTTCCGCTTCCGAGTAGTTTTGATATATGGGGCTCCACACTGTGGAATGGAACACCGCAGAGAGGCACCGGATTTTTTTTCGAGCGATCCCTTGAGGTAAGGGCTATCCCGAGTATCTCCGACGCGGTTTTCGCATCGTCATAGAACATCTCGTAGAAATCCCCGAGCCTGAAAAGAAGTATCGCGTCCGGGTACTCCCTTTTCACACTTAAGTACTGACTCATCAAAGGGGTCTGCGAACTCATGCAAGTACTATTATACAGAATTTTAACGGGGCGGCGGAACCGGCGAAAGGGGGCACAACGGTGCGGGGCGACGCCATTGTCCAAAGCTTTTAAAAATTGGTGTGGTTTAAGAACACGTACAAGGAAGGGCTTGATCAGGGATTATAGAAGTTTTTTCAATACCGGTAGCCGATACCTCCATCGTCCTCATCTGCACGACATCGTCACGGTGACACACGGTAGAGGTAGATGAAACCTCCGTCAGGGGGAAATACCACAACATGCACACTTCAAGGAAGCCTTGCATGTCAGGAGCTGGAGCGCAGGACAAGACCCCTGTTGCGGCAATTAAGAAAAGAGCGAGCAAGAGGGTCAGGGCGAAGGTTGCCGAACCCGTTTCAAGTATCACGCTTCAGAGAATGGCGCAAGAAACCGTACCCGAAGGCGCTACAGTTTACACGGATCAGAACTACGGGGTACAAAGGGCTCGCGAAGAAGAACTACAGGCACGAGGCGGTAAACCACTCAGCCGGAGAGTACATAAAAAGACAAGCTCACACGCAAGGCGTGGAGTCTTTTTGGTTTATGCTCAAAAAAGGGCACGCTGGAGTTTGCCGCAAGATGAGCAAAAGGCACCTTCAACGCTACATAGATGGGTATGCGGGAAGGCACAACATCCGCCCGCTTGCCACTATCGAGCAGACAGATGCCGTTATCGAGGCAATGAACGGGAAAAGACTCAGGTACAAAGAACTGATTCAATAGAAGAGTCGGCATGGTGGAACATACTCAGCCGGAACTTGCGGAAAACCAGCACCGACCCTCTCATAACAACAGGAGGAGAACAAAAGGGGCCAGGCGATGATGTCAAGTCTTACTCGAAGAGAAAGGGGCGGGCCATTTCCAAAGGAGAGCGGGAACTCGGCTGATCCGAAGTGTTAACAAACCGGCCCATAAAAAAAGCGCGGCTACCGGGGCTGCCGGAAACCGCGCTTAAAAATAAGTTTAGCTCCGTTGCCTCAGTCTATAAACTCTACGTCCTGAGTCAGCCGGATAAGATTCGCACCGGTAGAAATGGTGGCAATGTCAGTAGTATCAGACGAGTCATCCGGATCCACAACCTGAAGCGCCGTTCCGTCTATAACTAGCTTCTCATCGCCCATGAAGCCCTTCAGAGATATCTTGTCACCAGCCGCAAACTCGGAGATCGTATCGGCGTCGTCTTTGGTGATAATATATTGGTCATCGCCCGCGCCGCCGTTAAGCGTGTCGGTACCGCTTCCGCCGTCAAGCATATCATCGCCCGCATTGCCGTTAAGCGTGTCGGTACCAGCACCGCCGTCAAGTATGTCGTTTCCGGGACCTCCGTTAAGCTCATCATCGCCCGCGCCTCCGTTAAGCGTGTCGGCACCGCCCATCGTCGTCGCCTCAGCGGCGGGGTCTGCTTCGCCGTTAAGCGTGTCGTCACCAGCGCCGCCTGTAAGCATGTTGCCCCGAACGTCACCAGTAAGGGCGTCGCCACCGAAGCCTCCGATAACGTTCTCAATGGTGCTCTCTAGTTTCGGGTCATCTGTCGTGCCTCGATCCACAAGCACGATCATGTCGGTCCCAAAGCCGGAGACCTCGGCCGCAACATGAGCAATGACATCGTCAGTGAGGGTATCGGTATCGGTTCCCGCGGCCGGAACAATAGTGGCAAGGGCAACGGTCACATCGCCGCTTTCGCCCTCGTAGTTTATGGTGTCGCTCCCCTCGCCCCCGTCGACCACATCAACGCCGTCAGCTGATGCTGGATCCGCCACGTTTTCTATAGCCATACCGTCAGCATCCATCTCCACAGGACGATTGGGAAGAATCATGTCGTCACCGTCTCCGCCGTTAAGCGTGTCGGCACCGTCAAGACCTTTAAGCACGTTCGCATTGTCATCGCCGGTTATTGTGTCGGCTCCCGCAAGACTGCCCTTGACGTTCTCGATCTCTATCAAGGTATCCGTACCTATTCCGCTATCTCCTGTCTCTATGAGCGGATCTACCATTTCAGGGCTGGCGTGCTGAATCCGGGCCATATTGTTGCTCAGGTCGGCCACTACTCTCATAACATCCTTGTAGATCGCAATGTCCTCACCGTCTCCGCCGTTAAGCATGTTGTTGCCGCTGCCGCCGGTAAGCTCATCATTGCCGGGCCCCCCGTAGAGCGTGTCGTCTCCTGTGCCTCCGATAAGCGTGTCGTCACCACCTAGGCCCTTGATGGCGTCGTTGCCCCCCATGCCATCGATACAATTGGCCATCTCGTTACCCTTTAGCCGGTCGTTGCCGTCACCCTCGTCCCAACATCCGCCCTCTTCCACCATCCCTATCTCTTCATAAAAATCCGGGCACTCTTCGAGACTTGGCGCTGAAGTTCCGTCAAGGCACTCAAATACAGGGTCTCCCGGTACAGTTACAGGGTCTCCCGGTACAGTTACAGGGTCTCCCGGTACAGTTACAGGGTCTCCCGGTACATCTACATACTCAGTGTCTGTGCAGGCGGAAAAAGCCAACGCTCCTACCAGCAAAAACATTATTGCAAAGAAGTTAAATAACCTCATTTAAAACCTCCTCCTTAAAAATAATTTTGTTTCCATATTCTAAGGCGACAATACCGAAAAGAAGCATTAGCTTCTAACAATGGTTTGTTGAACGCAAACCGATACAATCGCCCGCTTTTTTTCAATCATTATCTTACTCTGACACCGGACAGAATGTCAAGCGGTTTTTAGAGAAAAGAACTACAGTCCCACCGCTTTCTTGAACTCATTCTTGATTTCTTTTATTTCAAGCTACCTTCCGCCTAACTCAAACAATAACACTAATAAAACCGAATTTCAACCTAATTTAATAAAAACCGAATGCTCACCGGCAAATCAAGTGTTGCCATGCTTCGCCCCCCCCCGCCCCAGCACACCCCAAAAGCTGAACCGAAACCCAGATTCGCAAGCCGTATTTTCGGGAACATGCAGTCAATCACTCCCCGGAAAACCGAACGGTCGCAAGCACGTTAAATCCCCTTAAGCTCGGAGCCCCTTCTCGGATGCTCCTTTCTCCAGCGAAGCCTGTTAAGCGCGCTTACAAAAGCTTTCGCGCTCGCAACTGAAATATCAGTATCCACCCCCTGTCCCTGCGATATCACTCCATCGTCAGATATCCTGACCGTAACCTCTCCCTGTGCGTCGGTTCCGCCAGTTATCGAGGACACAGAAAAATTCTCAAGCCTGGGGTCAAGCCCCGTTGCTTTCTTAACCGCCTTGAAAATCGCGTCCACGGGCCCCGAGCCCGTTTCGGAGACCGAGATCTCTTCCTCTCCCGCCATGATCGTTACGCTAGCCTCGGGCGAGGTGTCCGTTCCGCCCGAGTAGCTTGCGGCCGTGAACTCGTAATAATCAGAGGAGCGAAGGAACTCCTGGTTTATGAGGGCCTCTATATCCTCATCGAAAACATATTTCTTCTTGTCGGCAAGGGTCTTGAACTTTGTAAACGCGTTCTCAAAAGCCTCCGGCTCCAAAACGTAGCCGTACTCCTCGAGGCGGTCGCGAAACGCGTGGCGCCCCGAGTGCTTGCCGAGCACTATCTGGTTAGAGGGAATCCCGACTTCCTGCGGGGTCATTATCTCGTAGGTTATGCTTTCCTTAAGCACCCCGTCCTGGTGTATGCCCGCCTCGTGCGCAAAGGCGTTTGCTCCCACGATCGCCTTGTTGGGCTGCACGTTAACTCCCGTCACCTGGGAAACGAGCCTGCTCGTGGGATAGATCTGGGTCGTGTTTATCCCGAAGCTATAGGGCTTCCTGTCGTTTCTTACGCTCAAGCCCATGACTATTTCCTCAAGCGACGCGTTGCCCGCCCTCTCCCCGAGTCCGTTAATCGTGCACTCAACCTGCCTTGCCCCCTCGCTTATGGCCGCGTGGGAATTAGCGACAGCGAGGCCGAGGTCGTTGTGGCAGTGAACGCTCAGGATCACGTCGTCGAGGTTCGGGACGTTTTTAACCAGCGTATAGATTATGTAAGCGAATTCCTCGGGAATCGTGTACCCGACCGTGTCGGGAATGTTGATCGTGGTGGCTCCCGAGCGGACGGCTACATCCACGGCCGTGCAGAGATAGTCTATATCGGTGCGCGTCGCGTCCTCGCAGGAGAACTCGACGTTTTCGGTGTAGTTTCGCGCGTGCTTAACTGCGCCGCTTATCATCTCGAGGACCTGCTCTCTCGTTTTCCTCAGCTTGTACTTAAGGTGTATTTCGGATGTGGCGATGAAGGTGTGTATCCTCGGGCTCTCTGAATGCTGCACGGCTTCCCAGCCGCGGTCTATGTCCTTCAGATTAGCCCTGCAGAGCCCGGCTATCTGGCAGCCCTTTATCTTCTGCGCTATTTTCTTAACGGACTGGAAGTCCTCTTCAGAGGATATGGGAAACCCGGCCTCTATTATGTCGACCCCCAGGCGCTCAAGCTGATAGGCGACCCTGAGTTTCTCCTCTGAGGTCATGCTGCAGCCCGGGGCCTGCTCGCCGTCCCGAAGCGTCGTGTCGAATATGTGTATGTAGTTGCTTGACATTCCTAAACTTTACTCTTTGCTCTAGCCGTAAAGGCAGGTATTTACACGCGCCCGGCGCAGTTGTCAAAAACAATTCCGCCGTGCGCGTGGCCAACTTTCAGAGCGAATCCGTGTGTCCGAGATCCATATCCGGGCACACGGCGTCTCGCACCACGCGCTTAAGCTCCTTTATCTCCGGGAACCTTCCCTCCTCCTTCCGCGACCAGACAAGCTCCCCGTCGGCACGCACCTCGAAGATTCCGCCGGTTGAGGGAACAAGCACCACCCCTCCGAGCGTCTCCCCGAAAGTGCCCAAAAGCTCCTGCGCCATCCACGCGGATCGCGCAAGCCATCCGCATTGCGCGCAGTACTTTATCTCTACCATCTAGCCCTTACCCCCTTGCCTGAGACGCTTTCCTTAAGCCGCCTCCACGTTTGATTATAAAGGCAAAAAAGATATACTCAAAAACTAGGGAAGTTTTTCCCCGAATCAAACTTTTTCCCGGAGAGAGACCAAAGAGATGAAAAACGGAATCTTGCTCGCAACGCTTGTTTTTTCCTGCGCGCTTTTTCTCGCGCCGGAGCCTTCCCGGGCAGCCGACGCCGCGAAAGGTCAAGAAGTCTACGACACCTACTGCGCTCTCTGCCACGGCCCCACAGGGCTTGGAGACGGAGTCGGCGCCGCAGCACTTGACCCGAAGCCAAGGGATCTCTCGAGCGCCGCAATCCTCGAGGGCTACACGGATGAGTACCTGATCAACGTGATAACAAACGGCGGGATGGCTGTCGGCAAGTCTCCCGCAATGCCACCCTGGGGCGGAGTCGTAAGCCCCGAGGACATAGAAAACGTGGTGGCTCACATAAGGCAGAACCTCTGCAAATGCCAGCATAAAGAGTAGGGACGCAAAAGAGACGCGGCCCCCCTCAGGATAACCCCGCAGGCGACCGCGCCTCTTTTCCTTATTATATATACGCCTTTTTTCAGACTCCCCTTTTCTCAAGACCCGGGGGAAGTTCTCCGTAGTAGGGAGATTCCTCCTCGTACATCTCGAGTATTCTCTCCTTCGGCATATCGGGCATGGCTTCTGTGAAACCGAACATCCTGCATATGTGCCTTAACTCCTCCTCCCTTCCGGGAAGCGGATCCATCGGCTGTATCAGCTTCTGCTCCGCAAGTTCAGCTCGCACATCCTGGTCCTCTGCAAGCGGAGTTCCGTACTGGTTGTAGTGATAGAGCCTGTCGAACCTTTTCCTCGGCCTCTGCCCGGGGTCCTCGGCCGGATATCCCACTGTCATAAGCCAGATGGGAACTATGTTCTCGGGAGTCCCTAAAACTTTGGGGAACTCGGCCGGCTTTCTCCCCGTGGCGATAAGACAGCATCCGAGGCCCATGTCCGTCGCCGCAAGCATGGCGTTTGCGATAGCCTGGCCCGACTCGACTCTCAGGAGATCCTCAGCTCTGTCCTTGGGAAAACTCATAAGCCTCGGATAGGTGCTCTCGGTCAGTATCTTGTAGGTCCAGCCATGGGCCGCGGTTATGGCCCTTGCGGGAAACAGCACCTGGAAGGTCTGTATGAGCTCCTTGTACCAGGCATCCATGTTTATAAGCCACGCCACGATAATCGGGGCCTGGCGCAGGTGTATCTCGTTAAACGGAGACCCGCATTCGACTATCTGCTCGAACTTTTCGGGGGGATAGGTTTTTTTGTCTATCACTATCGCCTCGGTAGAGTTGCAGTTGCCCTGACAGGAGCAGTAACGCGCCGCCTGGAGCATCTTCTGTATCTTCCAGTCCTCAACCTCCTTCCAGGGCTTATAGAACCGGAAACTCCTTCTAGTGCCCATAGCTTCAAAAACTTCCATGTGAAATTCCTCCTTTGTCTCTAGTTTGTTTTTTCAAGTTTTTCTTTTGCCTCTTCGCCCCGACTAAAGCGTGGTCCAGCCCCCGTCTATAACGAGATCGGAGCCCGTAACGTACCGAGCCTCGTCTGAAGCCAGATAGAGCACAGAGTGGGCCACTTCCTCCGCCTCCGCCCTTCTCACAAGCGGAACCATCTCGGCCGCTATCGCGTCGAGCTGCTCCTCGGCATCCGGGGGATTTCCCATGAACTCGGGATCCATCTTGGTCTTTATGTAGCCTGGACAGACGGAATTTGTCCTTATGTTCTCCTTCGCGTGATCAAGGGCCATGCTTCTCGTTATCTGCCTAACCGCCCCCTTGGAGGCGTTGTACGCGACGCAACCCTCCATCCCCACGATGCCGAGCACGCTTGAGTTGTTGATTATGGAGCCCCCGCCACCCTCGGCCATGAGCGGAACCACGTACTTGCTAACGAGGAAAACCCCTTTCACGTTTATGTTGATTGTCCTCTCCCAGACATCGTCCGTAGTGGTGACAACTGTGCCGCCCTCAAAAATCCCGGCGTTGTTAAACAGTATGTCCACCCTTTCGAAATCACCGTAGAAGGCTTCAACCACCCTCTTTACATCATCTTCCTTTGAAACATCTCCCGGATAGGCCTTTATCTCTCCAGGTCCCGGGTTCTCGGCAACCACTTCATCTAGCCTCTCCGCGGTTCTAGACATGATGCCCACATTGGCCCCTTCTGCGGAGAAGAGAAGCGCCGTAGCTTTTCCTATTCCCTCTCCCCCGCCCGTTATGAGCGCCGTTTTTCCAGTGAGTCTTCCCATTTTTATCCCCCTTGCTTAGGGTTAAAAACCCTGCTTTTTTTAAAGTTTCACTATATAATAACTCATTATGAGCAACGGAAAATCCTTTACGGCGGCTGCGGTGCAGGCAGCTCCAGTTTTTCTCGACAAAAAAGGCACGGTCGATAAAGTCCTCAGGCTTATAAAGGAGGCGGCGGGAAACGGAGCCGAGCTCGTGGTTTTTCCCGAGGCTTTCATACCCACTTATCCCTACTGGCCCAAGGATATGGGATTCGGCGCCGAGAAAAAGCTCACCATGGACGCCCACGTAGAGCTTCACAGAAACTCGGTCGAGGTCCCCGGAGAGGACACGAAAAGAATCGGGGAGGCGGCAAGGAAGGCTAAAACGTGCGTCGTAATAGGGGTTAATGAAAAAGAGGGAGGAACGCTTTACAACACCATTCTTTACTTCGGCACAGACGGCACCCTTTTGGGCAGGCACAGAAAGCTCATGTCGATTGACAGCGAAAAATGTGTCTGGGCCAACGGAACCGCCGAGGACGTGAGGGTATTTGACACCGCCGTCGGAAAAATAGGGGGGCTTTTCTGCTACGAGCACCACATGACCCTTGAGAAGTACGCGATGTTCACCAAGGGGGAGCAGGTGCACGTGGGCCTCTGGGGAGGGCACTCGTTCGTTAAGGACACGATGGATTTTGCAAGCCGCCAGTACGCGTTTGAGGGACAGGTGTTCGTCATAATCTCAGCCGGCTTCATAGAAGAGAGCATGATTCCCGACTCCTTCCCCCTGAAGGAGCATACGATCTGGGATTACCCCGGGGGAAGCGGCATAATAAACCCGAGAGGACAGTACATCGTCGGTCCCGTATACGGAAAGGAGGAAATCCTCTACGCCGAAATCGAGCTTGACCAGATAATAAGGGCCAAGACCGTCATAGACTCCGTGGGGCACTTCTCAAGGCCCGACATATTTCGCTTTGAAATAATGGAGTGACGTTGCTTCGGCCAATTCGCTTTCATTTATTCAGCGACATCCCATTCCCTACCGACAGGCAAGGTCAAGTCTACACCTGGTGAGACGGTGACCGTGCCTTTTAACGAACCAGAAATGCGTGAGAAAAAACCGGATTCGGGCTTACCTTTAGGTTTGACCCGAGCAGGTTGTTTTTCCCCGGTTTCAGGTAATGGTTTGTGTTCAGACATTGCGGTAAACCTCTTCACATAGTTAATTTCTAATGGTTTGCGACTTGCAAATCACGGGTTTTTCGTAAACGCCCGCAACACTATTTTCCCTACTTTCCCTCCCACGTCCTCAGTTCATTCTCTGACAATGGCTCGAAAAAACCTTCGAGCAGGACAATCTTTCCCTTGAGAACATCGGGTTGCCGTTTGCCCTGAAGCTTACAGCCGACAAGCCGCGCAACCGGCTTCCCTCTGCGGGCAATCACGATTTCCTCGTCTGCCTCAACTCGCGCCAGAAGGCGGGACAGGTGGGTTTTGGCTTTATGAATATTGACGATGGACATAACCAAATAACCTCAATCGGGTTGTAGCCAAAAATATAGCCAGAATTTTCCGTCGACTGCAAGGCTGAGCAAATCAGCACATCTCATAGTTTCTCCGCACATTACCTTGCCAGCCACTGCTTCCCGTATGCCCGCGCTGTTTATCCAGAGGTCAAAGAGTCTCCAATGCGCTTTTCCTGCAACCCACCACAAACTCAACTAGCGCTCAAAATGAATTATGATTTAGCAAACAAAATCAGGGAATCATAGCTTCCAGCGTCAGCCTCATGCAGTGCGGCAATATAGCGCTTGCGGACACCTTCAGACGCAGTGAGGTCAGCACCACCGCCCCATGTGAGTTTTTCACCACCATATTTGGCAACTATTACATCGGCGAACAGGCGCGCGTGTCGGCCGTTGCCGTTTTGAAAAAGGTGAATTTTCACTAACCGGTAATGAAAAATAACGGCCAGTTCAGCAATGCTGTAGGTATTGTGTTCCAGCCAATAAGCAGCATCGTCCAGCAACTTGCGAAATTCGGTCCGGACGAGGGAATAGTCAACGCCGATATTTTTGTTGGATTTTCGGTATTGCCCTGCCCATTTCCAGACACGACCATACATGCGCCTATGAAGATCCAAGATAAATTTCTCCGTAAAAATATCCTGTTTTGACGCCAAAACGGATTTCCGCATTACCCATCTTCGGGCTTCAAGAATATTTTCCTGCTCGAGACGGTCCAGATCTTCACGCGTCAATACGGTAGGAATGAGATGTTCCTTCTCTTCCTCATCAAGCGGCGTCTGACCTTCTATGTAATGGTACTGAACCATATTTTAGTCCCACAGCTTGGTGTCAGGGTTGCGCACCAGTTCATCGGCGATTTGGGCGATTTTCTCCTGCCTGTCGCCTACATCCTGCGCTTCAAGCATCATACTGTGGTCCACAGGAGCGACAACATCTCTGGCTTTTCTAAGCGCCCGCTTGCGCACGATGTTCCGCAAGGAGTCATCATTTGGAACAAAAGCATAAACGAGCCTGCAATCTAATGCTTCAGCCGCCTTGCGAAGCGACCTAAGCGTAATCGCATCATTGATCTCGTTTTTCTCCAAACGAGCGGCGGATTGCTGCGCAATACCTATACGTTCTGCCATCTGACGAACGCTCATACCAAGCGAGGTGCGGACAGCGCGTATCCAGCCGCCAGAGGGACGGTCGCAAACACTCACTCTGGAGAGGTGATCATCCAGCATCTGCAATTGCATATACTTAAATTTGTTTGTCATATCACAGCCTATATTCTGTAAATAAAAGCTATATTAACAGAATAAAAACTGTAAGTCAAGAATAAAATTGCAGAATATAATCTGTGATTAAATTAAGCTTGATTTTCTGACATGCTTAGGCATTGATTAAGTGCTGGAAATAAATAGAAATGGTTAGATTCTGTCTTTCTAAGCCCGTAAGTTTGAAAAGCTTAACTCTTCTTCAAGTGGCTGGGGCACTAGGATTCGAACCTAGACTAGCGGATTCAGAGTCCGCTGTACTGCCATTATACGATGCCCCAAAACGCAGAAGAGAAGATTATTTACTCTAAACCCTGCGGTGTCAAACCGTGAAAACTCTCGCCGCCGGGGTTGATTACAGACTTACATCTGATAGATTATGCGGAGACGGAGGTGGCGCCCGCAAGGCCGCGCGGCGTTTTTTGATCCATGGATGAACCGAGCCCGGAAATCCTTGAGACTTTTGAGAACAAAAATCCGGAGAGGGATTACGAAATCGAGATATCGTGTCCCGAGTTCACCTGCGTGTGCCCCAAAACTGGGCAGCCGGACTTTGCGACCATCACCATAAAATACGTCCCCGACCGTCTCTGCGTGGAACTTAAGTCCCTTAAGCTTTACATGTTTTCCTACAGGAACGCGGGCGAGTTCCACGAGCACGTGACAAACAGGATTCTAAACGACTTCGTTTCGGTGTGCGACCCAAGGTCGGTTGAGGTCACGGGCGACTTCAACGTCCGCGGCGGAATAAAAACGGTCGTCCGGGCCGCACATAAAAAAGACGCCTGAGTTTCTCGGGCCCCCGGCAGCATGTACGTAAAAACCCAGGTAATAATCACGGGAATACTGATACTCCTCATAATTCTGGTAGCGATTTTCGCGCCGGCGCTCTCCCCCTACGAGTACGACCAGACGAATTTCCCAAACGCGCTTCGCGCCCCCGACTCGGTGCACCTCATGGGAACGGACCAGGAGGGACGCGACCTGCTGAGCAGGGTCATCCACGGCTCGAGGATATCGATCATGGTCGCAGTGGGAACCGCGGCGATGGCCCTTGTAATCGGAACGGTGCTGGGAGCGGTCTCGGGATACGCGGGGGGGAAAACGGATGAACTCATAATGCGCACGGTGGACGTGTTCTACGCCGTTCCCGACCTTCTGCTGATCGTCCTGCTCACTCTCGTCATCGGAACCGGGGTTACGGGCATCGTCATATCGCTGGGGATAATGTCGTGGATGAGGGTTGCGAGGATAGTGAGGGGAAGCGTTTTGCAGATAAAGTCGTTTGAGTACATCGAGTCGGCAAGGGCGCTTGGGGCCTCTCCTCGGATCATTCTCGCAAGGCACATACTTCCGAACACGCTTAGTCCCCTCATAGTCACCGTCACGTTCTCGGTCCCCTACGCGATTCTCACCGAATCCACCCTCAGCTTTCTCGGCCTCGGCATATCCCCGCCCGAGGCGAGCTGGGGCACGCTTGCAAGCACCGGGTGGCAGGGGATAAGGACTTTTCCGCACCTCATAGTGTTCCCGAGCCTCGCAATTTTCGTTACGGCGCTTTCATTCAACCTTTTCGGGGAAGGCATACGAGACCTTCTGGCTTCTGAGAATGCGAGGTAGCGGGATTGAAAAAGTCGGCTCTCAGCGTTTTTCTCCTCGCTTTTTCTGTTCTCGCCGTTGCGGCGCAGGGCGCGCGCGCCGATCACGCCGACTGCGAAAAAGCTCTGCTGTCTGCCGAAAAAACCCTTGAGGCGCGGTTTCTGAAGCTTCACTGCCACGCTCAAAACGATCGGCATGCCGAGGTACGCGGGATCCTCCCCGAGATAAAGGACAAGCTTGTCTTCATAGAAGACTACATTCTTTACTACGAAGCTGAGGCGGCACTCGGCCTCGGGGAGAAGGAAAAAGCCGAGGCACTTTTCCTCAAGATCCTTAAACACCACCCGGACTCGGCAATCGGCCATGACGCCCACGAACGGCTCGCGGAAATCCACCTTGAGAGCAAGCGGCTCGCGGAGGCGGAAAAAATATACTCCCATCTTGCCCGAAGAACCGACAGCAAGTGGAAAAAGGCCGTTCATCTAAAAAACCTCGGCGAAATAAAAGAAAAACAGAGCCTGTTCCATGCGGCCTCGGAGATGTTCGAGAGGATATGGGCTGAGCACCCGGAAGTGAGCTTCTCGGATTACGTGTTCAAGCTTCATAAAAAAAACGAAAAGACATTCACTCCCTCGCCGCGGCAGTTCGCAAAAAGAGGAGAGGTTTTGTTTAAGACCGGGAATTGGGAGGGAGCACTTGAGGCTTTCTCAGAGGCTACCCAGACAAGCGCTGTGAGAATTAAAATCGGCATCTGCCTATACAGGCTCTCTAGGTTTCCGGAAGCCCTAGCCATCTTCTCGGGGATCGATTCCCCAAAGGCTTTTTACTGGAAGGGCGTGACCCTGATGAGCATGGAGAAGGAGGAAGAAGCCATAGGCACCTTCGAGCTTCTCCACAAGCTTAACCCCGGAAGTCACTGGGCGGCAAAATCGCTTTTTAGGGCCGCGAGACTTCGCCATCTGCGAGAAGAATTCGAGGAAGCCCAGCGCCTCTACCGCCTGATCATCGAGAAATATCCCAAAAGGGAAGAGGCTCGGAAAAGCGCCTGGAACCTCGGGTGGATCCACTACAGGAAAAAGGAATACGAAAAAGCACTTGAGGTTTTCTCCGACCGCGCCTGGGCATACGGCGCCGAGCGGGAGCGCTTTCTTTACTGGTACGCAAGGGCGGCCGAGAGGGCGGGAGACAAACCCGGGGCGCTTTTCGCGCTTGGAAAACTCGCGGACTCGCGGAAAATCACCTACTATTCGTTTCTCGCGAAACTAAGGCTCAAAAAAACCCTGCTTCCTAAACCACCTCCTGCTGCTTACTCGGGGAATCCTTTCGGGAAAAATCCCGCGCTCAAGAAATTCCTTTTCTTCGCAAAGGCCGGGATATACGACCTTGCGCTCAGGGAAGCCGAGCTGCTTCGGCCCCAGGCGAAAACGGTCGCGCAGCGCCTCTATCTCGCCTCGCTCTACCTGCAGGTGCGGGATTACAAAAGCTCCATAAACCTGGCAAACGGTCTCAGGTCCCCCGAGGCGCTCCACTTGTCTTTTCCGAAGGGTTTTGAGGAACGGGTGAAGTTTTTTTCGCAGAAATACACCCTCGACGAGTTTCTTGTCTATTCAGTCATAAGGGAGGAGAGCCATTTCGACAAGGAGGCGGTTTCGGTTTCTGACGCCAGGGGGCTCATGCAGCTTCTGCCCTCGACTGCGCTTGAGGCGGCGCCCAAGGCGGGTCTTTCGAGTTTCGAGACCTCCCAGCTTTTCTCTCCCGACACCAATCTTAATCTCGGATGCTATTACCTGAGCTGGCTGCTCGAGATCTTTAAGGGGAACTTCGCCGTAAGCCTAGCCGGGTATAACGGCGGTCCTACAAGCGCGAAGGTGTGGTACGAGAAAAACGGCTCACTCGACATTGACGAGTTCGTGGAGGAAATCCCTTTTGAGCAGTCAAGAAACTACGTTAAAAAAATCCTGAGAAGCTACGCCGCGTACGAAGCTGTTTACGGACGGGAGAAAGATCAGTTCTCAAGGCAGAGCTTCGAGAAGTTCCTTAAGATCATGAGCCCGTAGTCTGAGCTTTTTTCAGGGTGGAACTGAAAAGCGGAGAGTTTTCCGGATATGACTCCCGCCTCGAAGGAGCCTCCGTAATCGGAGCGGAGGACATCCACTCCGGGCTGCTCCGAGACCACGTGGTAGGAGTGAACAAAATAAAACCAGCTCCGCTGCGGTATCCCATCCAGTATGAAACTTTCATCGGGCACGCTCACCCTGTTCCAGCCCATGTGGGGCACCTTCATTCTTTTCTCCTCGGGGCGGAACCGCACTACCTTCCCCCTGAAGACCCCGAGCCCCTCTTCCCCGGGAGCTTCCTCGCTTGACTCAAACAGCACCTGGAAACCGAGGCATATTCCAAGAAAAGGCCGGTCGCTTTCGATAAAATCCTTTATGGGTCCAATCATGGAACGCTCGCGAAGGTTCCTCACGCAGTCGCCGAAAGCCCCGACTCCGGGAAGCACAATACCGCTTGAACTCTCTATGTCGCCCGGGTCCGCACTTACGCGGACGTCGATCCCCTGAGAGGTAAAACCCTTCTCAACGCTCCTCAGGTTCCCCATCCCGTAATCCACGATGGAAATCACTAGAGCGTCCCCTTGGTCGAGGGAATATCGTCACGGCGGCCGTCAAGCGCCGAGGCCGTATCCATGGATCTCCCAAGGGCCTTGAACATGGCTTCTATTATGTGGTGCAGGTTCGTTCCGTGGCGAAACTCGATGTGCAGGTTGCAGCGAAGCGAGTTTGTCAGGGACTTGAAAAACTCTTCGGCAAGCTCTGAGTCAAAATCCCCGACCTTGCCTGCGGGAATTTCCCCCTTGAAAACAAAGCAGGGTCTGTCACTCAGATCGACAGCCACTACTACAAGCGCGTCGTCAAAAGGAATTACAGCGTGTCCATACCTTGTGATTCCCCTCTTGTCTCCGAGAGCCTCGGAGAAGACTTCCCCGAGAGCTATCCCTACATCCTCAACGGTGTGGTGGAAATCAACATCAATGTCTCCTTCGGCCTTAACCGTGAGGTCAAAGTAGCCGTGCTTTGCAAACTGGCTCAGCATGTGGTCGAAAAACGGTACCCCTGTCGAGATATCGAATTTCCCGGTTCCGTCGAGATCAAGCTCGACGCTGGCGCTGACTTCGGACGTTTCTCTTTTCAAAACAGCTTTGCGGGTCATTGTTAAACCGGGCTCCTTTTTTTGTGGCCTGTCGGCGGATTTGCGCTAATCATTGTATATAGAAGCGTCTTTTATTGTCAATGAAGCCCCGGACAACGCGTGGGGCCGATGTAGAGTCAATTTTTCCAAGGACGCTACTGTTTCGGCTTAAGACCAGAGAAAAGGAAGTCCCGAAAATCCCGATCAACAAAGAAAGACAGGTTGTGAACCGAGTTCTCCGCTTTACCTCGACTATGGGGCTGTTCTTCACGTCGATTGACGTTCCATGGAAATGCGTTTTACCTTGATCTTTCGTTCCAGTTCCTGCGACTGGACAAGATCAAAGGCCAGTTGCATGCCGAGCCAGGTTCTCGGAGTCGAACCGAACGCCTTTGATAGCCTGTAGGCCATCTCAACGGAAATCGATGCCTTTGCGTTGACAAGGTTGGAAAGCGTCTGGCGCGCTACGCCGAGCAGCTTTGCGCACTCGGTAACCGATAGATTCAAGGGTTTCATGCAATCCTCGCGTACAATGACGCCCGGATGCACAGGATTCTTCATTGCCATAATTTTTCTCCTCTAACTATAATCGACCATGTTTAATGATAATCCAAGTAATTTACGTCTACGGCATCGCCATCTTTGAAACGAAACCTGACCCGCCAGTTACCAGAGACTGAAACGGCATAATAACCTTTCAACGAACCTTTGAGTCGGTGCAGTTGGAAACCCGGAAGATTCATGTCTTCAGGGCCGCTACTTTGATCCAGTACGGTCAGTTGCAAATCCGGACTGCCAAGAGCCACTCGTCTCCTCTGTTTTTCAAGCGATGTTTTTATTGGATAGAATAGTGCGGGGACAAGAACCCGTCACCGTGAGGTAGTGGTTTTGAAATTCATACTGATTCCAGTAAAAGATCTTTCAAGGGCAAACGAAAGGCTTGCCTCGGTGTTAAGCAAGAAACAGAGGACCGAGCTTGCCTACGTGATGCTCGAGGACGTGTTCTCCGCGGTTGGAGACTCTAAGCTCGCAGACAACAGGGTCATTGTTACGGTTGACAGGAAAGCGGAAAAAATGGCTCTTGAGGAAGGATTCGCCGTCATAAGGGAGGAAGACCAGCTCGGGGAGAGTTCGTCGGTTGATCTGGCGATTCAGGTCTGCAGGAAAATGGGCGCAAAGTCGGTGCTCGTAATCCCAGGCGACGCCCCTCTCATAACCGGCGAGGACCTTGATTTCGTCCTGGAAAAGGAAAAAAAGGGCAAGTCCGTGATACTTGTGCCTTCAGAAGACGAGCTCGGCACAAATGCCATACTCAGAAAACCTCCCGACAGCATACCCTCGATGTTCGGCAACGACAGTTTCAGAAAGCACAGGGAGGAAGCCGAGCGAAGATACGTGCCCTGCGATGTCTACAGAAATTTTAACATCAGCATCGACATCGACGAACCCCAAGACATAGAGACCTTCTCCCTCCACGGCTCTCACACCAAGACCTACAGAAAACTTCTGGAACTCGGACTCATCAGGGAAAAAGCGGAGAGAAACGGTGCGGCCGCTGGCTGATTCATAAAGAGCCCGGGTCGCGACAGTTTTCTCCGAAACCCAAGATCAAATGATAAAAGGAAAAGACAAACAGGGGAAAGCTTATCGTCTAAACTTCCTTCTCTATCCTCGGAATCCGGACGAGCCCCCTTGGAAATATCTTCCGCTTGTGCTTGCGCTCGGTTTCATAGCGCGCGCGGCCGTAGCGCTTTCAGGCGATTTCGTTCTTCATCCAGATGAAATCATGCAATACCTTGAGCCAGCGCACCGTCTCGTCTTCGGAAACGGTATAAGCTACTGGGAATATTTCTACGGAGCCCGCTCGTGGCTCGTTCCCGGGGCGGTTGCCGGGGTACTCAAGCTGTTTGATATCGTAGGACTCGGGGAGCCGGTCTGGTATATAGGGGGAGTAAAGCTTTTTTTCTGCGCCGTATCGCTTCTGATTCCGGCAGGAATGTATTTTTTCGCGCGACGGCATTTCAGCGAAACCGCGGCCAGAGTGGCTCTTGTGGCCGGTGCGTTCTGGTACGAGCTGGTCGCCTTTGCCCACAAGCCGATGACGGAGTTTGTGGCCACCGCCCTGTTAATAATCGCGTTTGCGCTTTGCCTTCGAAGGCCCGCGGGGAAATCTTCAGAAAAAAATGAAATTCTGGCGGCAGTTCTTGCGGTCCTAGCGGCGACCGTGCGGGTTCAGTACGCACCGCTTGCGCTTTTTCCTCTAGGAGTGGCATTTTTTCTGACCAGAAAGAAAATCCGGCTTGTGCTTGTCACAGCGGCTGTTCTCCTCGCAGTCGGCATATTCGACGCAGTCACCTGGAACGGCGGTCTGTTTCATTCCTATCTTACCAATCTGCACTTTAACTTGATTTTGGGTGAACTGCGGGCGGGCGAAACCCCCGCTTATCAGTTCTTGTTGTGGGTTACTCTTGCTAGCGGCGGGCTAAGTGTGCTCTTTGCCGCAGGGACGCTGCTTGACCTGCGACGCTACGGCTTTTTGCTCGCGTCAATAGCCGTGATTCTACTGTTCCATTCCCTGCAGGCTCATAAGGAATACCGTTTCATCTTTGCCATCATCCCTCTGTGGCTTCTGATCGCTTCGGACATCGTGGCGCAGCTTATGGCTCGTTCGGACCGGGCACTTGTAGCTTCAAAACTTGCGGTAGCCGTGTTCTCGGTCGTTTCCCTAGCCGGAATTCTCAACTCTCTTCCCTACCAGAAACATGTGTATAGAAGCTATTCGGCAGAAACCGGAATTGTGGGCTTCGTGCGCAATCAGGATCCAACTTTCGCCGCCTATCGCTATCTCGCACGCACTCCCGGCGTCGACGCAGTATGGCACATCGACCGTCCTTATTTCAACTCGCCCGGCTACTATTACCTACACAATAAAATACCATTCTATGACATGTTTACGGGACGACTGATCGGCAGAAACCTGAAAACGGTTTCCGCATCCGCAACCCACATAGTGTCGGAAAATCCGAAAATCTCCATCCCCGGCTACTCGCTTGAGCAGAAATTCGATAGCGTCCGTATCCTACGCCGTGACGGAAATGAGCCGCAAATCCGCAAGTGGGAAGATTACAATCCGACCATAGTCGGCAATACATCTAAAGCAATAATGAAACAGGTAGACCCGGAAGCTCCGCTTCCCCCGGCCAATAAAGGTATCCGCTTCGCGGTCCGCAAACAGTCGGAACCTTAGTACGTTCACCGGATCCACGCGTTGAATCCCAGTGGACTTCCGGTATAATTTGCTGCCTTTCGGTTTACCTTGTTTTTTCCTGGGGCGGCGTAGCTCAGGGGCAGAGCGGGGCTCTCATAAGGCCTGTGTCGGTGGTTCGAACCCACCCGTCGCCACTTTTCTACTCCTCTTTTTCTTCCTCAAAATCCAAAGAGGCGGAATTTATGCAGTATCTCATCCCCGTGGGCTGGGGGCCGTCGGGGAAAACATGCCCAAGGTGAGCGTCGCACTTTGAGCAAAGCACTTCGGTTCTGGTCATTCCGTGGGAATGATCGGCTTTCTCCGCTACGTTCTCCCTAGAAACGGGTTCCCAGAAGCTAGGCCATCCCGTGCCGGAATCGAACTTCTCCGAGAAACGGAAAAGCTCCTGCCCGCAGCAGACGCAGGTGTACATGCCTTTTTCGTGGTGGTCGTGATACTTTCCGGTAAAGGCCCTCTCCGTACCCTTTTTCCTCGTAACAAGAAACTGCTCAGAAGAGAGCTCATCCTGCCACTGCTCATCCTTTTTCTTTACCTTCTCAGACATTTTGCGCTCATTTCCCAAGATCCCTCTTGGAATCCCGGGCTTTCCCCAAAAGGGTCCCCAGATCTTCTACATTACCGGAGGCGACGGCTTTTTCAATTTCCCCGAGCCTGCCCGAGAAACTTCGTATGGCGCGGAGAAGCGCGTCGCGGTTCTCAATGAAAATCCCGGCCCACATCTCGGGGGAACTCTCGGCGACCCTGGTGAAGTCAGCCAGTCCCCCGCCTGAAAAACCAAAAAGATCCCTGTCTCCCCCGGAAGAAGCCACGGCGCTCACGAGCGAATAGGCCACCGCATGGGGAAGATGGCTTACGAGCGAGAAAATCTCGTCATGGGATTCAGGATCTATCTCGACTACCTCGCTTCCCGCAAGCGAAAAAAGCGTTTTGACCATGGAGAGGGCTTCAGGGCAGGTGCCCTCCACAGGGGTAACCACGCATTTTTTCCCGGAGAAAAGGCCAGGGTCAGATTCCCTCACGCCGGATGTCTCCTTTCCCGCCACGGGATGAGCGCCCACGAAGCGGATGTTCCGGGGTCCCTTTTCCATTTCCCTCACTATCGGAGCCTTAACGCTCCCCGTGTCGCAAACGACCGTGTCCGGGGAAACAAAACCGGAAACCTCCCTGGCCACCTGCGCCACCATGTCAACGTATGTGGCAATGACGACGATCTCTGATCCGGATATACCGGGACCTATCTCGGAAGAGCCCGCGTCCACGATTCCGCCCTCAAGGGCGAAGCGAAGCGACTCCGCATCCCGCTCAATCCCGAAGACCTCCCCCACTTCCCCCGATTTCCGAAGAGCCGCAGCCAAGGAGCCTCCTATTAGCCCCAAACCGACCACCGCCACCTTTTCAAAAGTCATCTTCTGAGAATTCTCCTTAGCGATTCGATGAATCTTTCGTTTTCCTGCGCGAGACCGAAGCTTACCCTGAGATGAGTTTTAAGTCCGTAGCCGCCCACGGGCCTCGTTATAACCCCGTCGCGAAGAAGCGCCTCGTAGACCGGCACGGGATCCTTCCCCAGGTCCACGAGAAAGAAATTCGCGTGGGACTCGATGTACCCGACCTCGAGTTCAGCCAGTTTCTCGCGGAAAAATTCCTTCCCCTCGCGATTAAGCTCCCTTGAGCGCGCGACGTGGCTCTCGTCGTCAAGCGCGGCGCAGGCCGCAGCCTGGGCGGCCGAGTTCACGTTAAACGGCTCCCGCACCCTGTCCATGTAGGAAACCGCCTCGGCGGACGCCACCCCGTAGCCGACCCGAAGACCCGCAAGCCCGTAAATCTTGGAGAAGGTTCTCACCGTCACGAGCGATTCGCGGGCGGAGTGGTAGCGCAGCGTGTCCGGATACTCGGGGTCGTCAACGTACTCGAAATAGGCCTCGTCCACAAGTATTATCACGTTCTCCGGAACCCGCTTGAGAAACCACTCGAACTCGTCCCTTCTAACTATCGTCCCGGTGGGGTTGTTAGGGTTCGCAATATAGATGATTTTCGTTTTCTCCGTGACCAGGGAAAGCATGTCCTCGAGGTTATGCGTGAGATCCGGCATCTCGGAGACAACATGCGAGCATCCGAGTGCCTGGGTTACGATCGGGTAGACGATAAAAGCGTGGCGGCCGTATATGGCCTCGTCTCCGGGCTCGAGGAAAGTCCTCGCGACGATCTCTATCACCTCGTTCGAGCCGTTGCCGATTATTAGCGTGTCTTCTGGAACCCCGAGCTTCTCCGAGAGTTTCCGCTTAAGCTCAAAGCAGCCCCCGTCCGGGTAGAGATTAACCTTCGAGACGTGTTCCCTGAGCGCCTTTTTCGCGAGCGGAGAGGGGCCGAGGGGGTTTTCGTTCGATGCCATCTTGGCCACGCCCTGGATCCCCAGTTCCCGCTCGAGTTCCTCTATCGGCTTTCCCGGAACGTAGGGAATAAGGTTCTTTACGCTTGCTTTCGGTTCCATTGGGTTTTTGTCCGGCTGGCCGCTGTCAGCCCGGCGCTCCGGCGGGATAGGATCCCAGCACCTTGAGAAAAACGCAGTTGGCTTCCACCTTCTCAAGGGTATCCCTTATCGCTTTTTCCTCGCAATGCCCTGAGAAGTCGGCGAAAAACACGTATTCCCACTGCCTGTCGTGCGAGGGCCTGGACTCGATTTTGGTGAGGTTTACACCGGATTCGGAAAAGGGGAGAAAAAATGTCCTGTGAAGCGCTCCCGGCTCATCCTTCACGGAAAAGGCGATCGAAGTCTTGTCTTCTCCGCTCGGGGGAGGGTTTTCCCTTCCCACTACCACGAACCGTGTCGTGTTGCGCGGGCTGTCTTCTATGTGGCTCTGTATCGTCTTGAGGTTGTATATAGACCCCGAGAATTCGCTTGCGATCGCGGCGACGTTCTTCTCCCTCGCGGCCATTCTCGCGGCGGCCGCCGTGCTCGGGGTCTCAAGAAGCGCAACGCCGTAGAGGTTCGCGGCTATCCATTTCCTGCACTGCCTGAGCGCCTGGGGGTGGGAAGCCACGGTTTTTACTTCGTTGATGTCTCCACTGAGGGAAAGCAGGTAGTGCTCAATGCGCTCGAAACACTCAGCAGAAATGATGAGGTCCCACTCAACAAGCATGTCAAGCACGTCTCCCACCGAGCCTTCAACCGAGTTCTCAACGGGCACTATGCCGAAATCGGCCCTTTTGCCGTGCACTTCCTCGAACACGTCCTCGAAGCTAGCTACGGGGAAAAACTCGGAGGAGGCACCGAATTTTCGAAACGCGGCCTGGTTTGAAAAGCTGCCCTCGGGTCCCAGGTAGGCAACTTTCTCGTCGTGCTGAAGTGACCTGCAGCGCGATATTATCTCCCTGAAAACAAAAAGGATATCTTCATTTGAAAGCGGGCCGGGATTGGTTCCCGTTATCTTTCTTTCTATCTCCCTTTCCCTGCCCGGGTCGTAAACTTCCAGAGAATCCTTTTTCTTGAGTTCGCTTACCTCTATCGCAAGCTCGGCCCGCCTGTTTATAAGTTCAAGCAGCTTGAAATTGAGGGCGTCTATTTCCCTTCTTACGGCGGCAAGTTCTTTGTTGGGAGCCATTATGCAGTCTTAAGGAGAATGTTTCGAGAAGAATAGCGAGGGGGTAGGGCAAAGTCAAATAGCCCGCCACGCTGAAAACGGGTCTGTCAGCTGCCCCCGTCCGCCCTTATGATCTCGGGTTTCGACAGCGTTCCCTGAATCCTGCCGGAGAAGACGCCGTCGGCCCCCCTGGGACCCAGAAAACCGCCGACGAGAGCAAGTTTTGTGTCCTCGGGAGACGGCTTGAATGTAACGGACAGGTCAAGGGCGGCCCCTTTTCTGAAACGAAGAGGAGACGGGGCTTTTCCCTCCGCCTGCAAAGACATCTGCGGGTTAGTTAGGGAAAAACTCTCTATGCGCGATTCAAAGCGGTTCGCGGTGCCGCGAAGCACCACGCTCAGGTTCTTGTACTCCTCCTTCACCTCAAACCCCTGCACCTTGTCCACCGCGATCGAAAGAGAAGGAGAGGATACAAGGTATTCCATCTTGGAAATCCCTCCGCTTTCCCCCTCTCCAAGAAACTTTATGCTTCCTTCAACCTTCCCGCTCACCGAGATCCCACCGTCGTCGAGAAAAAGACGGGAAACAGACGAGGATTCAATGGAATTTACGTCCACTTCAGCGCTTGTGACCTTGTTTTTCTTCATGTTCTGCGAAACCTTGCCTTCTATATTCCCTCCGTAGGCGTCAAGAGAAAACGAGACCCTGGTGTCGTCAGAAAAAATAACGGAGAAAAGCCCGGCGCTCACCCTGGCCCTGTCAATCACGAGCGGCTCCCTGTCCCCGAGTATCACGCGGATGTCTCTAAGCTCAATCGAGGAAAGACCCTTGATATCCGCGTCGCCTATCAGGACCGGAACCGGGGAGTTGCTCTGTATCTCGAAGACTGCTCTTCTTTCAACGGAATCCCAGGGAAACCCCAGGAGAAGAAAAATCAGAAGAAACCCGAAAAAAACCCCGACATAGAGAGGGGTGGTGATTTTTTCCGGCATCTTGATTCTGGTCTTTATATGGGACTTATATACTTTACTAACCATGCGTTAGCCTCATATCAATTTCACGGGTCGCCGGAGTCCTTTTAAAGACGGAACGCTCCTCGCCGTGCAGTTGCGCCATTCCCAGACGCCTTATGTTCATCGCAGCATTCGTGTCCGCGTTGGACATGTAGCCGCAACTTACACACCGGAACCGTGCTTGGGTTTTACGGTTCTCCTTATCTGTATGTCCGCATTCAGAACATCTCTGACTTGTATGCGCGGGATTTACTTCTACAAGCCTCCCGCACTTGTACTCAAGATTCCTTCTAAGTTCTCCCAGGGCGGTATCAAGCATCGCCCTGTTGAGCCCCGCCTTCTGCCTGACGTTTTTTCCCGGGTTCTCTACAGTACCTTTTGCGGAAGCCGTCATGTTTTTGACCTTGAGATCTTCTACGACTACCGTTCCGCATTTTCCGGAAATCTCCTTTGTGGTCTGATGAACCCAGTTCTTGCGGATATTGGCTATCTTTCTGCTTACCTTCGCAAGTTTCTTCTTTGTGTCCTTCCGCCTGTTAGACCTCTTGACCTGTCTTGCCATCCTCCGTTGATACCGCTTCCGCCTTGCTTCTTTCTTCTTAAAATCGGGCAGGAAATAGAAATGCCCATCAGAAGTGGCGACCTGGTGCACATTCATGTCAACGCCCAGAATCTCACCGTCATCCGATCTTTTCTCCACTTCCACTTCGTAGGACACGAATGCCCGCCACCTGTGCCCGTCATGGCGAAGGACAACCTGCTTGGGCACGCTGTCCTTGTAAGGATTGCCTCCCCTGCGGGTCATCTTTACCCAACCAATCTTGGGGATAAGAAGCAGAGAGTATTTTTTATCAATATTCTTTATTCTGAAGTTCTCTTTGCTGGGAAGCGTGAAGCTGGGAGCGTGCCTGTTTCTGCTTCTGGGCTTCGGAAAACCCTTCTTGCCAGCCATCGCTCCCTTTAGTGCGTCCGCAAAATACTTGAGGGTATGCTTGATTGGGTTAGCCGGAAGTTCAAGCATCCACTCCGTCTCGTGCCTCAGCTTGGTGAACTCCACTCCGAGACTGAAATAACTGGTATGCGGTCTCTGCCCCTTGCCATTCTTGAATGCCTGGTAGTCAGCAAGGTTCTTCTCTCTGAAATGGTTCCAGACATATCGACAGGCTCCGGCCATCTGGAACATCTTCCTCGCCTTCGCCCTCGCGGCAGGCAGAACGACAAACTCTACTGTGCGTATTTCTTCAAGCATTTCAGTATATTATAACCGGTTCGGTTAGGATTGTATATAATTCCCCTTTATATTCATTTTTTCCCCGCTCAGCCCGATTTGCTGAAAGAAAAAGTCGACAGGCGGAATGAAACGTCTGTCAGGTTAGGGTTGTCGAATCTGGTTTTTATTCTGAGGTCTGAGACCTTGAGTATGGTCTTGCTTTTCTGAAAGACATAGAGAACGTTCAGCACCCTGGGGACAGACACCTTGTTTATTTTGACCAGAACTGCCCTTTCCCGCTCTATCCCCTTGCCCCTAACCGACGGGTTGGTTCCCCTTATTGAAAAGGAACGGCGGTCTATTCCGTTTCTGATAAGCGTCTTCTCAACCACCGAAATCAGGGCTTCCTTTTCCTCCTTCATCGAACCGCTCACCTTGGAGAGAATATCCCTTGAATAGCGGTACTCTTCCTTGAGCGCCCTTATCTCGTTTAACTGAAGCCTCATCTGGCCGACCTCGCTTCTTATGGCCGACCCCCCTGGAAGAACTGCCCTGTAGACAGAAAAGATGAGGAAGATGGCCAGAGCCGCGGCACCTATCTGAATGGCGCGGACATCCCTTGTGGAGAAGTCCCTCGTTCCTATAAGATCCCTGACCCTTCTCACCACGGGCTCGGTTAGTTTTCCGAGGACCTCCAGAAGCGATTTCAGTTTCTCGATCAGTTTCCGCATCTTCACCTGACAACCATGGAAATCTCGAATTTTAAACTGTTGTTAACAGCTTTTCTTACCTGCCCCATTTTCACCTGGGTAAAGTTCCCGGACTCCGAGAAGGTCTTTTCTATGGACGCTATTTCCTCGTAGGAGTCGCATTTGCCCCATACCTTGGCCTTGCCCCCGTCTTCGATCCTTATCTCTTCAATCGAGAAACTCACATCTTTGGGAACGGTAGCCGAAACCGCCGTCAGTACCTCAAGCGGGCTGTGAGCTCCTCTTACCTGCTTCAATATGTCGAGCTTGCGGTTGATGACCTCAAGTTTTCCCTTGTAAAAAGCGACCGGATCCTGAGTTCCGGCGACCTCCGGAAATTCCTCCCTAAGGTCTTTTTCCATTTCCGAACGCAGGGAACTGATCTTGCCCCTGGCGGAAACCACCTCGGTTGCGCGCCCGAAAACAGCCAAAAGAAGCAGAGCGGCGCACAGGGCGACCGGAACCCGAAACTCCTTGAGCAGACCCCTTTTAACTCCACGCTGCCTGTACCCGTCCCTCCTCAGGTTGAGCCTTCCGCCCCCTCCTGAAGACTTTCCATAGAGCGCAAGAGCGTAGGCCCTTGCGAAAAAAGGAGAGTCTTCCGGGCCAAGATGCGGTATAAGAATTGTTTTTACCTCCCGGCCAACATGCTCTGTGAGCTGCTGCGCGATTCCCTCCACCACGCATATCTCGCCTGTAAGAACAACGCTCTTTATTTCCTCTCCTGCCTCACCCTCAAAATAGCGGGCTGTGGTTCTCATCTCCTCGGCGATGAAGCGACAGCTTTCGAAAAACGCCTTTTTTCTTTCCCCGTCGCTGTTTATCTGCTGGAAATCAAGAGTGCTTGCGGCAAGGGCTTCTTTTGTTCTCTCAACGGCGTAGTCACAGTTTCTCACCCTGGTGAGCCCCCGCTCGTCAAAAAGGGAGAAATTGAGGTGGTCCTGGTCGGCATCCACAAGAAGAAGCGGTCTCGGCCCTTCAAGAAACTCTTCCAACGAGGAAAACGCAACCGGGGAGAAAGTCACCTGCTCAGGGTCCACTCCTGACTCCTGCAGGGAACCAAGGTAGCTTTCAAACGCCTTTCTCTCGAAAGCCGGAACTATGGCCTCGGCCCCTTCCGGCGTCTTCATCTCGTGGTAGTCGGAGAGCACGTCCTCTCCCAAAGTGAAACCGGTCGAGTTCTCTAGTTCGAAGCGGTAGACCCGCCTCACTTTTTTGGAATCCGAGAAAGGAAAACTGAGAACACGCAGAAGAAGCGGAGAAAAACTGATTCCTGTAACTGCCCGGGTTCCAAGGGAAATTTCGTTTCCGAGAAAGCCCGCTACGTCTTTGCTCCCAAGCTCTCCGGTAAAGGCGGCCCTGCGAATTTCGGTCCCCTTAAGCCCCCTTCTTACAGTTACAGTCCTGACCTTTCCGCCGGAAAAATCAACACCGATGACTCCACCTAGCATCTTAAGGTACGAGAGTTAGCCTCCCGCCTGCCCCTCCGCCCTGGCATCAAGCTCCATTGGCATTATAACGTTCACGTAGCCGTCCTGCTTCTCTCCCTCCTCGCAGGGGACCACGTATACCGGGTTTTTGTGACCAGAAAAACCGATCATAACCTCAGGTGACCCCACCGCATCCAGAACATCCTGAAAGTAAGTGAAATTGAAACCGAGCTTGACTTCATCCCCGGAATAGTCAACAGACATGCTTTCCCTCCCTTCGCCGGTACTCAGATAGGCACCGAGAAGCAGAGCTCCTTCCCCGAAAGCCATTTCCACAAACCTCCCTCCGCCCCGCACATTGTCGGCGGAGAAAAGGGAAACTCTCCGAAGCGCGAGCAGCAGTTTGGCGGCGTCGACCTTAACCGTGTTTTTCGTTGAAACCGGCACCACCTGCATGTAGTCCGGGAACTCGGCGTCTATCACCCTCGAGATGAAAACAAGGTTTTCATCTTTGAGTTCGAAAACGAAAAAATTACCGCTACTGCCAATTCTGACTTCCTTTGAGAGGCGAAGAAGCCTTTTTATCTCCATGACTGCTTTTTTAGGAACCAGAATATCCTTTGAGAGTTTTAGGCCTTCTATTTTCTGATCGACATAGCTTAGCCTGTGACCGTCGGTAGCAACCAGTCTGAGTGTTTGCTCTCCCCTTTTTTCAAAGAAAACCCCAGAGAGACTCCTTCTCATCTCATCATCCGATACAGAAAAAACCGTCTTGGATATCATTTCCTCAAGCCTCTCGGAAGAAACCTGAAAAAGATCATCTGAAGAAACTTCTGGAATCTTGGGGAAATCATCGGCCGACAGTCCTGCAATCTTGAAAGAACCGGAGCTGGTAACAACCTCGATCCAGTTGTTCTCTTTAGCGGTAACCGATATTTCCTCTTCCTCCCTGATCTCCCTGACGAGATCCGACAGTATTCCGGCAGGAACCGCTATCTTGAATTCTCCTTCCGTTTGCGCGTCACACGAAACCATAGCTGTGTTTTCAAGATCCGTAGCCTCAAGAAGAAGGCCTTTGTCGGTAGAACTCATAAGAACATGGGAGAGAATAGGCATGGTGGTTCTTTTTTCCACAACTCCCTGGATCATTCCGAGCTTCTTTGAAAAATCCCCACCTTTGATTTTAAACGTCATCTTAAGAAAAAAACCTCCAGTTCCGGAAAAAGAGAAAAAGTACCTCTTTTCCCATTATATCCAAACATGCTTATCAGGATGATAATAACCTGTTTTCCGAGACAAAACCATAACCCACAACTGCTGGGGTTTGCACTGCTGTTACTTCTTTCTTTATAAGTTTTAAACATTACCCGTAGTAGCAGTAGTAGTTGTTGTGAAAAAGGTGAAATCAGTGAAATTGCCCAAAAGAAAGGGGTTCTGTGGCTTGAGGCTTGTTCATGGTTTTTCTTTTTTCGAACAGATATTCACACTTCTTTCCTTGGCCTAGGACCCTTCAGTGAGGAAACAAAAATTCCTGCACAGCCTTTTCAGGATTTTTTGACAGGCTACGACCTTGGAGGTCTAAGAGGTAATGAACTTCTCTAGGGTTGTGGAAATTGCCGCGACGGCGTTTGAGACCGAGGGATCTTTGTTGATCTTTTTTTCAACGTTTTTTACCGCGTGAACCACTGTGGAGTGGTTTTTCCCCCCAAACCTGTTTCCGATCTCTGGGAACGAGGAGGAGGTGTATTTTCTTGAAAGGAACATTGCTATCTGTCTGGGCTCAGAGATTTTTTTCTGTTTCTGGTTGGATTTTAGCTCTTTTACGGTAAGGTCGAAAAAGGTGCTTACCTCTTTTTGGATAAGTTCTATGTTTATTATCTTAGGGGTTTCTTTTTTTACCAGGTTTTTTAGGAGCTGCTTTGCCAGTTCAAGGGTTATTCTCTCTCCAAACATCTTCGAGTAGGCAAACAGCTTGTTCACCGATCCCTCGAGCTCTCTTATGTTGGAGAGAACGTTCTGGGCAATGAAAGAGGCCACGTCGCCCGGGATTTCGATTTTTTCCTCCTCGGCCTTTTTCTCTATAATGGCTATCTTGGTTTCCACTTCCGGCGGCTGTATGTCTGCCGTGAGTCCCCACTCGAACCTGGATTTCAGGCGCTCCTCGAAGTTTTTCATCACGCTCGGGGGCTTGTCGCTGGTTATTACTATCTGTTTTTTTGCCGTGTAGAGGGAGTTAAAGGTGTGAAAGAACTCTTCTTGGGTGCTGTCTTTTCCGGCGATGAACTGGATGTCGTCTATGAGCAGAACGTCACAGTTGAACCTGTAGAGGTTTCTGAACTTATCCATCGAACCCGTTTTTATGTTCTGTACCACCCCGTTTGTGAAGTGCTCGGCGGAGATGCAGAAGGTGTTCAGGCGGTCTCCGTATTTTTTGAGTATGTGGTTTCCTATCGAGTGGAGGAGGTGGGTTTTCCCGAGTCCTACGCCGCTGTGTATGAAAAGCGGGTTATATGCCATGCCCGGGTTCTCGGCGATCGCGTAGGATGCGGCGTGAGCGAACTGGTTGCTCGGCCCGACGACGAAGTTCTCGAAAGTGTTCGTTGAACTGAAGAAACTGGCCGCTTGGGGATCGTGGGATTCCGCTCTTTCTTGCTTATCCGTGTTCCTTGTCCTTTTTGTTTCCCTGGCCACTGAGTTTTCCTCGCCCGCGTCTATGGTTACTACAAAACTTTCTTTTCCGTATAGGCTTCGGGATGTGTCGTTTATCAGTTGCAGGTAGTGGTTTTTCACCCAGAGGGCTTGGAAATGAGTTTTTGCCTCAAGGATAACCATCTTGCCTTCAATCTTTGCGACTTTTATGGAAAACAGCCAGGAAGGGGGGAAGTAAAGGTCTCTCTTCACGCAGTCGAGAACTGCGTCCCAGTCAAACTCTATTTTTTGTTCCGATCTGTCAGTTTCAGTGGCAAGATTGCCGTGCGCAACTTCCTCTGCTTTTTTCAACAGCGCTTCTCCTGAAAAGCAAAGAACGACCTAAAAACAGGTACTTTAGAAAAAATCCCAACCCACCCTTCGGGAAGTGGAAATTAATTCTAATTACATCGGCTTTTTGTGTCAAGAAAAACCGATTTTCCCTTGGCTGAAATCCGGGTTCTGAGTCCGTGGCTAGGGGAGAAAAAAATTTTTCAGGCACCCAGGCTCAATTGACACGCAACTGTGTTTGCAATACAATTTTTAACCGCAAATGGGTGAAGAAGACGCCTTGAGATTTTTAGCCGATAGGTTCAAGGCTACTCAGAAAGAAGTTTTGACGGGGATAGGGGACGATTCCGCTGTTTTAGAACTCAGAGACAAAGCATGCCTTGTCGCCTCGACCGACACACTGGTCGAAGGCGTCCACTTCCGCTTGGAGACCCAGACCCCCAGGCAGCTTGGCAAAAAGGCGGTCTGCGTCGCCATAAGCGACATAGGGGCGATGGGAGCGGTGCCGAGATACCTGCTCTGCTCCCTCGGCTGCCGCAGCACGGATTCAATGGAGTTCATCGAGGGTCTCTCGCAGGGGGTGGAAGATGGCTGCCGGGAGTTTGAGATCTGTCTGGTCGGGGGGAACCTCTCGGAATCACAGACCGTTTTCATAAACATGACAGCACTTGGAGAGGTCTCAGGGGACAACACCGTCCTTCGCTCCGGAGCGGCGGAGGGAGACGACATATACGTGACCGGAACCCTGGGGGATTCCGCCCTTGGTCTCAAGATACTGTCAGGCGACTCCGGAATCGGCGGGGGTGAGGGTTTTGTTTCAAGACATCTTGAACCCACGCCGCGCCTCGCGGTGGGCCGGATGGTGGCAGAGCGCGGGATCGCCTCGTCGATGATAGACGTAAGCGATGGGCTTTTCCGCGACCTTGAGAAACTTACCTCGGAGCACGGACTGGGCGCAGAGGTCAGCCTTGCGGATCTTCCGCTTTCCCCCGGCTTTCTTTCCATCTCCGGCAGGCTTTCCGAGGATGCCTACCGCCTTGCGGTTTCTGGAGGAGAGGACTACGAGCTTCTTTTCACCTCGTCTGCGGAAAAGCGTGCCGCAGCAGAGGAGGTCTCCCGCCTCTCTGGTATAGCAATCTCGAAAATCGGGTCCGTTACCGGCGGGGGGAAAATAAAGTTTTTTGACGAGGGGGAAGAGGAGGTTTTTTACGATACCGGGGGGTTTGAGCATTTCTGCTGACTCCTGCGGGGGGTAAGATTCTTTTGGGCGAAAATTTTATACTGATTCTTTTTCTTCTGTGCTGCTCGGCGTTTTTCTGCTTCAGCGAGGGCGCGCTTTTTTCCCTCAGCCGTCCGCAGAGAGAAAGCATATCGAAGCAGCGGGGCAACGTTTCGGCGGCAATAGAAAAGCTTCTGTCAAATTCCCACAAGCTCATAACCACGGTTCTTCTGGCCGACGAGGTCTTCAACATCGCCTATTCAAGCGTCATAGGACTTACCGCGAGACAATATCTGCGGGACACCCCGGAGCAGACAGTCGCGCTTATCTCTTTGGCCATAGCTTCACCGACTCTTCTTGTGTTCGGGGAAATAGTTCCCAAAACTGCCGGGGTGAAGTTCCCGAGAACCATCTCCAAGGCGGTTGCGCTTCCCCTTTATTTCTTCCATGTGGCGGTCACCCCGCTTAGGTGGGCAATCATGTTCGTCTCGGGTTTTTTCATAAGGGCATTCGGGGCTGACCTAGGCCCCCGCGCGGGGGAAAACGACATCTCCTCTGACGAACTCGAGATTCTCGTGGGCATGGGGAGGGACGAGGGAGTTCTTAACGAGGTCGAGAAATATCTTGCAGACGGTTTTTTCAAACTTGAGGACCTGCCCGCACACAGCATAATGACCCCCGCAATAGACTGCTTTACGCTTCCCCACGACATCGAGGTAGGGGCTGCCGTCGGCCAGGTCCGCCAGATGGGCCACTCCCGGATCCCGGTTTACGAGGAGGAGAGGGACAACATAGCCGGCGTTCTCTACAGCAAGGATCTTCTCAAGTGGAATTTCACCGAGCACAACTCCGCGGCCACGGCGAGCGAGTGTCTCAGGAAACCCTATTTTATCCCCCGCTCCAAGCCCGCCGGGGCGCTTCTGCGAGAGTTCCAGATGCGCAGAATTCACATAGCTATAGTGGTCGACGAGTACGGAAGATTCGACGGACTGGTGACCATGGAAGACATACTGGAGGAGCTTTTCGGAGAGATAGAGGACGAGAGGTCGGTGCTCAAGAAGGCCGCTCCTGCGGTCCGCGGGGGAGCCATTACGATTCCCGGGGGAATGAGAATAGAGGAATTTAACGGAGACTATCTTTTTTCGGTCGCCCGTTCGGCGGGACTCGAGAACTTGGGGGAGATACTGGAGGAGGCCGTGATCCCGCTTCGAATGGCAAACGAGACGATGGGAGGTTTCGTTTTCGACCTTTTCGGGAGGCTGCCGGCCGAAGGGGAGAAAACAGGTTTCGGCGGACTGGTTTTCACGGTGGAGGGCAAGGATGGAACAAGGATTTCAGAGATAAGAGTTGACGTCGAGAGGGAGGTGCGGGGCGATGTCCATTGAACTTGTGGTCATTCTGATTTTGCTGTTTCTGGTCCTGCAGGCTTTTTTCGCCGGTTCGGAAATAGCGCTTATCTCCTGCGACAAGATAAAGATGAGATCCCTTGCCGAGGGCGGCTCTGCCGCCGCAGGGCTCGTTCTCGACGCCCACTCGAGGATCGAAAGCTTCATCGGCACCACCCTCATAGGGGTTAACCTTTCGCTCATAATAAACACCCTGGTGCTTACCTTTTATTTCGAGGAGACTCTCGGGCAACGAAGCGGCATCTACACTGTGGCCGTGCTCTCCCCGCTCATAGTTGTTTTCGGCCAAGTGGTTCCGAAGGCGGTTTTCGAGAGTAAAAGAAACTCCATAGTGCTATGGATTATCTATCCGCTCTGGGTTTTCTCGAAGCTTTTTTACCCGGTACTTTTCTTCGTCAACCTTTTCACCCGGGGGATATTGAGCCGCCCGGGCAGGAAAATGAGTTCCATAACCCGCGAGGAGCTCGAGGACGTGATGGAAGAGGACGAGGACAAGCCGAGTGCGGACTACAAAAGAAGGGTTCTTCGAAGGATCTTCGGGTACTCGGAGACCACCGTCGGAGAGATAATGATTCCCCTTGTTAAGGTGGACGCGCTTGAGAGAAAATCCACGCTTCGGGACGTACGGAGGCTCATAGCGGAGAAAAGCCACTCCCGGATCCCGATTTTCAGCGACCGGGTCGACAACATAACCGGCATACTCAACTCGTTTTACGTTCTCGGCGAGCAGGATCTCGACAAGAGCGTGGAGCAGTACGCCCGCCCGCCCTTCTACGTTCCGGAATCGAAGCTTGTAAACGAGCTTATGGACGAGATGAAAGGGGGACGGGCGGGAATGGCCGTCGTGGTTGATGAGTACGGTGGGTCGGTCGGAATCATTACCCTCGAAGACATAATCGAGGAGGTTGTGGGGGAAATCGAGGACGAGTACGATGCCGGGGAGACCCCGTGGAGAAAACTCGGCGGCGGACAGTACCTGATAGATCCCACAGTCGAAATAGGACGCCTCAACGACGGACTTGGGCTCGCCATACCCGAGGGCGAAGATTACGAGACGCTCGGAGGGTTTCTTCTTTACAGGTACGGATCGATTCCCACCCCCGGAACCGTGATAGTTTTCGGAAAAAAAACGTTTACAGTGGTTTCTTCGACCGTTAGGATGATAAGCGAAGTTCGTCTGCGGTTAGAAAAATAGTGTTTTTCTCCGAGCTTATCGCCCCTGAAAGCCGATGCGGAAAATAACAAAAACAGAAGGTTTTGTTTATTATTAGCACATGGGGGACAAATCGCGCATACATGCATTGATTCTGCCCCAGACAGGGTTCTGCATGACAGATTCACTGGCGCTTGCCGCAGCAGTGCTGGGACCGCTTGCGATCTATGTGCTTACCTTGTCCCACACCGTAGCCCTTGAAGACGACGGGCTGTTTCTCATGGCGGGTTCCCACCTCGGTATAGCGCACCCTCCGGGCTACCCGATCTACACCTTTATTCTTCACCTTTTTATGCAACTGCCGTTTGGAACTCCAGCCTTTCTGGGGCATCTTTCAAGTGCCGTTCTGGGAGCGCTCTCCTGCGGCGGGGTTTATCTCTGTGCAAGACTGCTTGGCGCAGCCGCGCTTCCCGCTCTCGCCGCTGCGTGGCTTTTCGGCGTCTCGGAGCACGTGTGGTCCCAGTCCATAATAGCCGAAGTTTATGCCCTTAACTCATTGTTTTTCTTCGCAGTCTACGCACTTCTGCTCTATGGCTTAAGAGGCAAGCAGCGTCTCTGGGCCTTGATTGCGGCGGCTGCGCTCTACGGCATGAGCCTCGCTAACCACTGGCCGCTTATGGTACTGGCGGCACCCGGTTTATTTCTTTTGCTTCTCCCCGCCAGAAAAACGAGGCTTCGTAGACTGCCGATGCTTTCCGGTGTTGCCGTTCTGGGAGCAGCGGTTCCCTACGTCTGGATGTTCCTTCGGGCCCAGCAGAGCCCCAAGATCAGTTTCTACGGTTCCATGAACGGCTGGGGCGACCTCTGGTACCACATCAGCCGCAAGGGCTATTCCCACTACTATGGTTCCATTCCTAAATGGGAGGACAATTTAGAGTTTCTGCGGTGGTTCGCCGGGGAAATCCTGTGGCAGTTGACCCTTCCGGCTTTCCTGCTGGCCATACTGGGGCTTGTGGTTCTGCTTCGCAGGCGGCAGTTGGCGGAAGCCGGTTCGGGGCTAGTTGTGTTTCTCGGACAAAGTCTTGTTCTAATCATGCTGACGAACTTCAGTTTCAACTATATACAAGTTGGGATATTCCGTCCCTACTCGCTTGTCTGCTACGGATTGCTGGCAATATGGTCAGCGGTGGGGTTTCAGGTGCTTATGGATCATCTGCGTCCGTGGTCGCGCGCGGATCAGGGACGCAAACCGGTTCTTCATATTGCCTTGGCTGCAGTTCTGAGCTTAGCGATGGCAATTTTTTCCGTACAGGAGAATTGGCGGAAAAACGATCGCTCCGCAAGCGACTTCACGAAAAAGTATTCGGAGATGATGTTCCGGTATCTGGACCCGGACGCGATAATGGTGGTATCAAAGGATGCGGAAACCGGGGTGCTCGGCTACTATCACTTTGTCGAGAACCGCCGCCCGGACATCACCCTTCTACCTCGGTCAGGATTTGTTTACAATAATCAGTCGAGTCATCCTCTCATGTCCTGGGAGGAACGGCGAAAAATCCTTCGGGATTTTATCGGCGACACTGACCGCCCGGTCTTCTTTTCCTCCGGCGACCGCCGGGATTTCTGCCCGGGTTGCGAAGTAAGGAATTACGGGTTCATAAAGAAAGTCGTAAGGGATGGGATTCCGCGCAGAGAGAATCTGCGGCATCTTTCCGAAAAAGAACAACACTTTAAGGAGCTGTTGCTGCGCGAGCCTGCCGATGCCTGGGAGCTTTACACGAAAAACAACCTGCTCGGACTTTACGGAGACTACCTTGGCAAATTTATTGCTTCCAACAACCCGGAGTGGCTGGGGCGGGTAGAACACCTGATACCGCTTGCGGAGCAGGATTTCTATTGTCTTATGAGTATGATGGAAGCGGTGTTTCTGCGATGGGACGCGAGGCATCTTGAGCAATCTAAAAACTGGGTGAAACAGGCAGAACACCTGCGCCCTCGCGCGTTATTGAAAAGAAAGGACGAGGCCAAGCTTCTTTATCTTAAAGGATTTGTGCTTTTTCAGAGCGGGGACAAAGATGCCGCAGCTCAATTGTTCAGAAAGTCAGTCGCTATTTACAACAATCCGGAGAACAGAGCGAAAAGGATGCTCAAAAAACTCAAAGAAACCACCGGTCAATAATCTGAAACAGGTTTTTGGGAACAGGGAAAATGCGCAGTTGTCACAAGTGCACCGTCATCCTTCACGAGGTGCTTCGCGAAAGGTCCAGCGGGAGTTCAGGTAATAATTGAGCAAGGCGCCAGGGACAATTCCTGCTGCCTGAAGCAATACGGGCAAGGCTTTCGGGAAAAGCATTGATAGGACAACAAAGACCGTGTAGCTGACCAGTAGTGCTATCAAAGAGACGACTATGAACTTAAACCCTCTCACAGACTTGCGGCCAACCATAACGCGGTCGCCGAAGGTCCAGTAGTTATTCATCAGGAAATTCGAAACAATAGAAGCTAATATAGCCGTCGGCGAAGCAATGAATTTATGAAGGCCGAACTCAAGGAGAAGAGAGAAGGAACCAAGGTTGACAAAAACCCCGCAAACGCCTGTCAGGGAAAACTTGATGAAGGTGATGTGATTTCTCAGACGCAGCCACAGTATGTTGAAGAAAAATTCAAGCATGTTTAACATGCCAAGCTTGGTTTCTCCGCGCTCGCGATCACGGAAATGAATAGGTTCTTCGACGACCCGTGCCCCGCAACGGATCAGACGGTGCAGGAGTTCTACCTGAAACACGTAACCCCGTGCCCGGACACTCTCAATTTTCGCTTCTCTCAGCTTGTCTGCCCTTATAGCTTTGAAACCTGCGGTGCAGTCTGAAACCCCTTTCAAACCACCGATCCACCTGGCAAGACGGTTTCCCCAGCGGGAGAGAAGTCGTCGCCTAGCGTGCCATCGCTTATCAAGCGAGCCGCCCGCGACATAGCGGCTTCCTATAGCCACGTCCGCACCGCCCACGATGTGATCAAGCAGCTTGCCAGCGACGGCGGGGTCATGCGAGAAATCGGCATCCATTTGTACTATTACATCAGCGCCGAGAGTGTCTATGGCGTGGGTCATTCCCCGCACATATGCGTCTCCAAGTCCGCGTCGCTTACCTTGAAGCAGGTGGACGCGACTGTCGACCTTGGATATAAAATCCCGCACCAAACTAGCTGTGCAATCAGGACTTTCGTCGTCAACAATAAGAAATGCCACGTCCGGGTCTCTGTAGAGTTCCGTGAGTTGGCGCAATAGGGGATTTATGTTTAACGCTTCGTTGTACGTGGGAATAACGAAACATATTCTTACACCGCTTATATCTTGATTCAACCAGAGAACCTCGCTCTGCAACACAGATTTATAAAAGGATACAACAACATCTTTTTCCTTATTCCGGGCAAAAACTTTTTGTCAAAGCTACATCAGGAAATATCGAGTTAGAGGAACACTTGTTCAATAAATCCTATCAAGTTGTTTGCGAGAAAAGATACGTGGTTTGGGAAGGTTTGGAAACTAGCGGACGACGGAGGCCGGTTCGTAAGTCATCAGTCAGTTCATCAAGAACGAACTGAATAATCGGCTGCGAAAATGTCTTGGCTTCAGAACAAGGGATCATGTACCCTTTGGAGCGGCCTATTTACTGTATCTTGCAGTTAAATCCAGTTACGGAAATGACGACCGGAAGGAAAAAAAGAGGTTCTAGCAGCTCTAGGCCGACTCCGCCGGCAGACGCAACGGGTAGCAACCAAAAATCTCTTGAGACTTTACATGTGCAACTGTCATCTCGGATGAGGATTTCCCGGCGGGATATTTTCGCCTTCCTTGTTCTCGGTGTACTGATAGCCGTCATTTACTTCCCTGCTACCCAGGCGGGATTTGTCTGGGACGATTCCATAATGAGGGAACTGAGGGCCGTTTCAACTTGGGGAGGAATCTGGGATCTCTGGTTTAATCCCGTAGGTGCCTATCTTGAGGGAGGCACTCGCAAGGAAGGGCACTATTGGCCCCTTCTTTATACGACGTTCTGGCTTGAGCACAAGTTCTGGGGGTTTTCCCCCACGGGATATCACATAGTTAATGTCCTGATTCACTTCGCAAACACCGTGCTGCTCTGGCGCCTGCTTGTGCGCCTTGCGGTTCCTGGTGCGTGGTTCGTGGCCGCGGTGTTCGCAGCGCATCCCCTGCACACGGAATCCGTTGCGTGGATAATGGCAAGAAAGGACATGCTTGCAACCCTGTTTTGTCTCGGCTCGCTTTTCGTGTGGCTTCGCTTCGTTGAGTCGCACAGCCGGGGACGCTACGCGGGTGCGCTTTTGCTGTTTACGGCCGCTATGCTCTCAAAGTCGGTCGTGGTAGTTTTTCCCGCAACTTTGCTGATCCTGCAGTGGTGGAGGGAGGGCCGCCTCACCCGGGCATACCTGCTGCGGGCGGCGCCGTTTTTCTTCGTTGGTCTTGCCATAGCGGTTGGCGATATGCTGTTTTATCAGGACGTGCAGCCCATCTCTCTTGGTTATTCTGTGGCTGAGAGGGTGCTTATAGCGGCGCACGCACTCTGGTTCTACTTGGGCAAGCTGCTTTGGCCCGTGGATCTGGCGATTATCTACCCGCACTGGAACGTTAACGTCGCGGATCCTCTGGGGTGGTTATACGTTATTGCGGCGGTTGCCGTGGCTTGGGTGCTCTGGTTTCTGCGGGATAGGATCGGACGGGGACCCTTGGCCTGTGCCCTGTTTTTCGCCGTCATGCTTTTTCCCACACTCGGTTTTATTGACTACGGTTACATGCGGTACTCGTTTGTCGCCGACCGCTACCAGTATCTTGCGGGTATCGGCGCAATTGTGTTTTTCGTCGCCTCCGCGACTTGGGGGGGGGTGGACAGACTGCCGGATGTGCTGAGAAAGGCTGCAAAAGGTGTCGCCTTGGCGCTGCTTGCCCTACTTGGCGTGGTGACATGGAACCAGGCGGCCGTTTACAAAGACGAGGTTACCTTGTTCAGGCACGTTATTTCCCTTAATCCGCGGGCTCGTACTGCCCACCTCAACCTTGCTTATGCTCTGCTCCACAGCGAGGGCGGGTCGGAAGAGGCCCTTGCCGCCGCCCGCACTGCCGCGAAGAAGCGCCCTCTTTATTACAGTTCTCACAATGTTCTGGGAGCTGCGTTATCGGGGCTTGGCCGGTATAAGGAGGCGGAGGGGCACCTGCGCAGGGCTATTGAGCTCAATCCCCGCTACGCGCCGGCCTTTTTGAACCTCGGGGAGAGCTTCAGGGGACGCGGGCGCTACAAGGAAGCGCTTGAAGCCTATCTGGCAGCCGTCAGAATAGACCCCGATTACCCGCTTCCCTATGTCGGCATGGGTTATGTGCTTTTTGGGCTTAAGCGTTATGAAGAGGCGGTTTCGAGCATGAAGCGGGCCCTTTCCCTACAACCCGGTCTGCCGATGGCGCCCAGGCTCTATAGTCTCATAGGGCAGGCGTTGGGGAGAATGGGTCGGCACGAAGAGGCAGAGAGATATCTGCGTCGTGCCAAGAAACTTGCTCCGTCGCAAAAATAAGAAGAGAAGCTTCCCCGCCACAGTCAGTGCAGGGACTCTGCCCGCATAAGCTCCCTTTCTATCAGTTGCCTGTATGATTCGACCGGCTGTATTCCGTGTATCCTTAACCCTCCCAGGTAGAGGGTAGGGACGCCGAAGACCTCGTTTTCCCTGGCGCTTTCCATGTTCTTCTCTATTTTTTCTGAAAAGCTTCTTTTCCGAAGAGACTCAGAGAGTTCCTCGGGGGAAAGCCCCGCCCTTTCGCCCGCCTCGAGGACGGTTTCGAGAAGACCTATGTTTTTCCCCTCTCGAAAGTAAGCGGCGTAGCAGGCCTTGTGGAACTCCATGAACCTATTTTTCTCCTTCGCGAACTCAGCCCCCTCAAGACACAGCCTTGAGTTGGTAACGAATCCCGGGAGCCTTATCTCTACCCCTGCCTCGGCGGCCACGTTCTCCAAGGTCTTCGAGACGCGGAGGGTTCTCTCCGTTTTTCTGCGCCTTTTCCCCTCGGCCGGGTATTCCGGGTGGATTTCCACCCCGACCCACTCTGCTTCGAGGTTAAACTCCCTTGCGAGGCCGAGCACCCTTTCGGTGGCCAGAAAGCAGAAAGGACAGATGTAGTCGTAGTAGAGAAGGATCTTCACGCGTTTTTAAGGATACACAACCGCAGTTTTTTCGGAAAGATTTCTATAGGGTCAGGTCTTTTTCTTCCAGCAGTCCGTTTCGCTTGGAATCGGCCTGGTTACGCATGAAACCTGGTTTTCATACTAACCGCAGACCCAAGCAGCGAAGGGAATTTCACTTTCGGGAAAAACCAGCCGCACGCATCAGATCTCAAACTTTGCTGTCAGGAACAATGTGCGCCCCAGGATCGAATCCAGATACAATATGTGATTCTCATCGGACTCAGGGCGGGACTGGCCCTCGTTTCCGATATTCAGAACGCCTCCCGTAAGTTCAAACCAGTTAAAACCGAAAGCGTTTTTCCAGCTAAGCGCGACATCGTGTCCTACCCACCTTCTGAAGCGTTTGGTTTCAGTGTCGTTCCAAAAAGACGTGACCGCGTGCGTGTTCCACTGCACTGTCAAGTCGTTGCGGTCTGCGCGGAGCAGAACATGAATACGGTTGCGCGGAATGTCTCCGGGCTGTGCCTCCCCACCTGCGCGTCTTTCGTAATTCGTTATCCTGATCCAGTTGGCATTGAGCATGAAATTCGCCAGGCCGGTTTTCAAATCGCCGCCAAGCCGGGCCGTGAACCCGTCCATGTCAGTCTCTCCGCTGTTGGTAAGCGGGTTGCGTATTTCTGCTATTCGGCCGTCGGAACGCGTCACGCTCAGTCCCGGATACTCATTAAGCCTTCCGCTTCTCTCCAGGCTGATGACGAACTGCGTGTTCAGCGTGGTCGGTGTTTCCTGAAGACGAAGCCTGAACCAGTCGAAGTCGGCAGAAAACGGACCCCAGCCCGCGGAGACGCCGGCGCCGAAGCTTTCAGCCTCGTCCGGTTCGAGCTCCGGGTTGCCGCTCGTGACCACCCGCACCTGGTCCCTGGGACAGTCGGGAGTCGGCGTACCCGAGTCGCAGACAAACGGGTAATAAACAAATTCCTCTGCGTGTAGCGATGCAAAACCGGGCACTCGTGCTCCCCCGCTCCACGATGCGCGCAGCGCAATATTGGGTATTACGCGGTAAAGCGTCGCTATCCTGTGGGAAAACGCTCCCCCGACATCGTCAAAGTCATCGTGGCGAAGTGCAAACGACACGTCCAGCGCATCCCCCAAAGGCACCAGAATATCGCCGAAAGCTGACAAGCGCCGGCGATCGCCCATCAACGAGAGCGAAGATCCCCCCAAGACATCATCCGCGTTAACCGGTTCCCCCTGAAGATTAAAATTTTCCTCCGAAGAGCTTACGTCTTCTTTGGCGACCTGCAGACCTGCGCTCCAGCGAAGCTTGTTGCCCATAAGCTCAAACAACGGGCCGTCAAGTGCCAGCCCCGCCTCAACATAGTCGCTTTCGTATTTTTCCTCGCTCCGTACGCTGCTTTCGCTGATTGCAGCCTTATGTCTTTCGTCGTCGGAAAGCGGATTCTGGAGGTTGTAATCTCCGCTTTCAATAGCGGCGTTTATTATGGGTTCGTTAATGAACGTGCGGCCAGCTACGGCATAGTTGTAGCGGTTGTAGTGGATATAGCCGTCATATCCTATGTTGTCTTTAATGTCCCCCCGCAGCCCAAGCGCAATGTCATATTCTTCAAGGTCCGAATCCCACTGGCGGTTTCCGTGTCCCAGGAAGCGGTGGCCGACCGTGATAAGCTCGGGGAAGTTGCTCTCGTCAAGCCCTTCAATGCTTTCAATGAGGCTGTTTCTCAGCGTCTCGTCCGGCGCAAGGCGGAAAATATTCGGATCCGGCGCATACAGGAGCCTTAATTCTTCCTTGGTCGCGCGCCCCTCGATATATATATCGGTCGCATCGCCTACCGGATAACTGAAATTTATGAACGCGCTGTCATTTTGCCTGCGCCACAAGTGCCACGCGATATCCGCATAGGCAAATCCGCAGACGGTACCGAAAAATCCGCCCGGGGGATCCGTGAGTTCTCCCGTATAAACGCTTTCATCGCAATCGCCCAGCGGTGCCGAGACAAATCCCCCGTCATTTTTTCTCAGGAAAACCGTGTTGCCGAGAGATGACACCCCTTCAGTATCGGCGAAGGAACCTCCGGGTTCATATCTGGCGCGGCTGTAATCGCGCTCTGCGTCGCGCACCTCGTCCCGTCGGAAGATATCCGCTCCGACAGTCAGATTTCCCTCTCCGATGCCGATGCCCCAGAGAGCGCTTAAGTGTTCGGAATCGGCCCCCTCACCGCGGGGACGCCCGGCGTTCAGCTGGATCTCAAGACCTTCATAGTTTTTTTTGAGAACAATATTTATGGTGCCGCTGATCGCTTCCCCGCCATGCAGGACGCTTGTGCTGTCATTAAAGATTTCGATGCGTTCGACAGCCGAGATCGGAATAGTGTCTGTGTCAACCCCGGAGTCTGCGACCCGCCGCCCGTTGACCAGGATCAGGGTGCGGCCGGTCCCGAGAACAAGCGGTCTTTCGAGACCGAAATTGTTAAAAGCCGACCGACCCAACAGGTCAGTTACCCTTTTTATGCCTGAGAGCTCAATGTCCCGTTGGGTGATAACAGTCACGGGGTGCAGGCTGCCGGATATCACTTCGGAATACGGCCGATTGCCGACAAGGGTTCCTTCTTTTGCGGCTGCATCCCAGGTCATGGAGTGGCCTGTCGCCAGGACAAGCAGCGCGAGAATAATGTTCCAAGGTGCGATTTGGTTAATTGCCTCATAAAACTTGTGAATCATTCTTTGTTACTCCTTTTTGCCGCTTGAACTTCTGGACTCTCGAACCCGCATACAGGCGCTCGCTATCCTAAATCGCCGCAAAACAACCGGCTTTGTAAAACCCCCGGTATTCACGGGTCTAAATCAAGCAATAATGTGAATTATAAAAATTATTTTATCCCAATTTCGTTTTTAACACCAACTAGGTATTATCAGTTTGGTGAAGAATTAAAATCTGTAGTTAATCGAAACCTGTATCGTAATTCACAAATTATGGAGAGGGATTTTAAGTCATGAAAAAATTTGCAGCAATCACCCTGTTTTTCTTCTGTGTAATCGTTTTTTCTGCTGCCCCGCCTGTTCTTGCGCATGACGGGGTAACCGCTGAGGAGGCGAGCGCGGGAGATATGGATGATATGAGGGATTTTCTGCTGCACCTAAAGAGACACCGGGAGCAGCGGGTCACAAGTGATGAGGGTCGAATAGAATTCCGAAACGCCTTGAGAAACAATAACGGAGTGTGGCGCCACGGCGACACATACGTGATTACCGTTAACAAGTCCACTGGCGGGGAAGCGACCGGCGATTCTTTTCAGTCAGGCGACATCATACTTTTTCACGGGAAACATCCCGAGGCGCTGAGCGCGTCCCTGAGAGGCCTCCCAATTTTTGAAGAACTCATGACTGAGGTGGAGGGGGCAGGCGGAGAAGTGGTCTGCGTTCAGGACGACAGGCCCGGGAAAAGCGGCAGGCATATCTGCGCCGTTGAGGACTCCGATACGGGCGAAGCAGGGGATTCTTTTATACACGTTGGCGGGTTTGATCATGAGCTGAGGGAAGCGGATCATTCCAAGTCGCTTGCCGCGTGTCCCGATCCCTCCGGAAAGGGGTGGCTGAGCGCCGACATGGTGAATGACGAGCCAAGCCTGGAGCGTTACCTGAAGGGGGTTAATCAGCACATTACCGAGGAGTTTGCCAAGGTTAGTCACTCCCGGGGAAGGCTTCCGCTGGCGAGAATGGTTCAGCTTATGCCGTGCTGGAGGGAACCGCCTTGGCAGTCGGGCTCCATATATTTCTACATAATTATCTATACGGATAAGCAGTACGGGATTTTTAACGGACTCACTCCCCAGTTTCAGGATACGAGCCTGATTCTCATAGACGAAAACAACCTTAACGTCGGCCAGGCGGTACGAGGGATAGTAGAAGAAAAAAATGAGGGTTTTCTCACTTATCTTTGGGATAATCCGGATGTTTCGGGCGACGAGATAGTCTGTGAGGAGACAGGATTTGTTCCCGGCACGTCCCCGGAGAATGAAGAGGATGAAGAAGTGTTTTGTGAGGAGGTGGGGAACCCTATCCCCGGCAGGTCCCCCGGCACCTCGGTTAAGCGCGGGTACTTCTTAAGGACAGACTTCGGCATCGGGGGAACGACGGATTACGTTCTCGGCTCCGGTATTTATCCTAAGTCGCAAGAGGGCGGCGGTAGCGGTGGCGGAGGAGGATGCGCGATTGCTGGCGGGGGCGGGAACGAGCTTGGTGTTGCGGCTCTTAACCTGTTTTTGATCACTGCAGCTCTGTTTCTGGCGACCTTGGGGAAAAGCCGCCCGGGCGCAAAGTTTCTGACTCGGGATTTGCGACTGCGACGGAAGGACAAGCGATGGAAAGATTAGCCTTGCCTGAGAGAGCACGCCACGGGGAGCGGAGCAGGGAATCTGCTTTTTGCCGAACAGAGTCAACTGTTACCTCTTCTGTACCATGAAAAAGACGGTTTCTATTCCCGGCGAGTATGCCTCGGCGCTTGAATAGCAAACAAGGCCGCGCTCTCCGCCCGGCTTGATTAAACCCCGCAGATTCAATATAATTCATATCGCTTTTTTCCATGTTTTGCTTCGGAGAAACTAGATGAACCCCAAATCTGCGATAATGCTTTTGGTACTTATAGCTGCCTTTGGTTTTTTCGCCTACAACATCCGTCTGCTACTAAGGCTTGTCACCCTCGGCAAAAAGGAAGACAACAGGTTTGACAATATTCCCGAGAGGATAAGGAAAGTCATCGTCTACGTGTTCGGGCAGAGAAGGCTTTTCAAGTACCGTTTCGCCGGCATAGAGCACGCCATGATCTTCTGGGGCTTCGTCATAATAACTGTGGGAACGGTGGAGATGCTGATAAGCGGTGTTGTTCCGGGGTTCCGTATTCTCCCGGGACTTCCGGGGGAAATCTACGAGCTGGTTCTCGATGTAGTGCAGGCCCTGGTTCTGGTTGCGATAGCCATGGGCATAATAAACAGGCTTACCATAGGCAGGAGAAGGGAAGTCAACGGACCCGACGCGGTCGTCATACTGGGCCTTATATTCGGCCTCATGATCACCGCCTTTTTGACCACGGGAGCTAAAATAGCGCTTGCCGAAGCAAGTCCCGCAATGCTGCCGGTGTCCGGGGCGTTTTCCGGGCTCTACGACGGCATGAGCGCAGGAGGCACCTTTTTCTGGAAGGAGTTTTTCTGGTGGTTCCACGTCCTGATAGTGCTCTCCTTTCTGAATTACCTTCCCTACTCCAAGCACAGCCACGTTCTTACGGCAGTTTTCAATGTTTTTTTCCAGAGCTTAAAACCCCGCGGGCAGCTCTCGAAGCTTGATTTCGAGGACATCCCCGAGGATCTTGACCACTTCGGCTCCTCGAAAGTAGCCGATTTCAGCTGGAAGGACATACTTGACGCCTATACATGCACCGAGTGCGGAAGATGCACGGACAACTGCCCGGCGTGGAACACCGAGAAGGTTCTCTCCCCTAGGGACATCGTCGTTAAGCTCCGCCATTACGTCTCAAGCGAGGGGAAGGACATACTCGCCGGAAAACCCCAGGAAGAGCAGCCCGACCTTCCCGACACCGAGTGGGTAACGCCAGAGGAGCTTTGGGCGTGCACGACGTGCAACGCCTGCGTTGAGCAGTGCCCGCTTTTCATCGACCAGATGGGCAAGATAATAGACATGAGAAGGTTCCTCACGCTTGAGGGCCGCCTGAGCGGAACCGCCACTAGAACACTCCAGAAGCTTCAGAACAACGGAAACCCCTGGGGATTCCCTGAGGCCGACCGCGGCGCATGGCTCTCGGATATGGAAGTTCCCATCCTGGGCGTCTCCGCCGAGAACGCGAGCGAATTCGACGTGATCTACTGGACCGGATGTTTCGGGGGCTATGACCCCAGAGGCCAGGAAGTCTCAAAAGCCATAGTGACCCTGCTTAAAATCGCGGGGGTTAACTTCGCAGTTATGGGTCCCGGGGAGACCTGCACCGGAGATCCCGCAAGGAGGCTCGGAGAAGAGGCCCTCTACCAGATGCTTGCCGTCCAGAACATCGAGACTATGAACGAGCTTAAAGTAAAGAAGATTCTCGCTAACTGCCCCCACTGTTTCAACACCATAAAGAACGAATATCCGGAGTTCGGCGGGCACTACGAGGTCGTCCACCACACCGATTTTCTCTTCCAGCTCATCCAGGAAGGGAAGCTTAACCCCGACGCCCCGATTGATGAGAAGATAACCTACCACGATTCCTGCTACATCGGCCGCTACAACAACGTCTACGACTCCCCCAGGGAGATACTTAAGAGCATTCCGGGGATTGATCTGGTGGAGATGAAAAGGAACAGGACCAAGAGTTTCTGCTGCGGAGCCGGAGGCGGAAAGATATGGATGGAGGAAGAAGCTCCCAGGGTTAACTGGAACCGCTTTGACGAAGCCGCGGAGACAAACCCCGACACCCTGGCGACGGCGTGTTACTTCTGCAACACAATGTTTGACGATGCCGCGCGGTTCAAGGGAAAGGAGGAGGATATCGGCATACAGGACATAGCCGAGATCCTTAACCGTTCTGTTAAAGCGGATGCGCCTCCCCCGTCGTAAACCGATTCCCGCGCGCCCGGCCGGGCTTTGAGTCTCGGAAGGAGCAGCCGATGAAGTTCGATAGACCAAGGTCCCTTTTGATAGACTCGGGCGGAGGATGGTTCGATTCAGGTTCCTCTCCCACAGCCGGAGTTTTCGGCGACCCCGCGCTCACTCTCTGCTTCTCTGGTGACGGGACCAGGGTATTTTCCGACTCGGGGGAGGAGACTTCCACAGAAGACCCTCTCAATTTGGTCGAAAAATTGGCTGCCGAGGGGTACACCGCCCTTGGCTACATAAGCTACGATTACCTTGGCTACACGACTCCCGGGATTGAGACCTCAGGCGCCAAGGAAGGGGAGAGGCTTCCTTTCCTGTTTTTTAACTTTTACGAAAAAGGCGATTTTTGCGTCGTTCCCTGCGAGGAGGCTCTCGCGACCGTCCCCTCGGAGAGTGTCTGTTCCGGAGCTCTCCCGCACTCGAACATTGAAAAGGAGGAGTACGCCCGGAAAATTTCGGCGATAAAGGAGCATATAGCCGCGGGGGATGTTTACCAGGTGAATCTCTCGCGCAAGTTCCGCTTCGAGCCCCTCGGCAGGCCGCTTTCGTGGTTTGCGGATTTTTACCGCGCCCAACCCGTTCCCTTTGCCGCTCTTATTGGTTTTCCGGGTTTTGAGCTTGTTAGCGGCTCGATGGAACTTTTCCTCAAGAGAAGGGGCGACAGGATTACCACAAAGCCCATAAAGGGGACCGCCCGGAGGGACCCGGATCCCCGTCGCGACGGGGAACTTGCCGAGGCGCTCGGGAAAAACCCCAAGGAGCGTGCCGAGAACCTCATGATAGTCGATCTCATGAGAAACGACCTCGGGAGAATATGCGGGTACGGTTCCATAGGCGTAAGGGAGCTTTTCGCCGTCAGGCCCTACAGCACACTTTTCCAGATGGAATCTGAAATCGAGGGGTGCCTGCGCCCCGGCGTCGGACTCTCCCAGATAATCACCAGCACCTTTCCCCCCGGATCCGTCACCGGAGCCCCCAAGAGGGAGGCTCTTCGTATAATAGACAGTCTCGAGCCCCATCTCAGGGGTCCTTACTGCGGGGCGATCTGTCTCTTTCCCCCGAGCGGAGACTTCACCATGAGCGTTGCGATCCGCACGGGGGTGAACCGCCCCGAGGGTGCGGATTTCTGGTTCGGAGGCGGAATCGTGTGGGATTCAAGGGCGGAGGAGGAATACCGCGAAACGGAGCTTAAGGCAAAGGCGCTTACGTCGATTGCGTCCCGACAGATGCTATAATCATTGGCCATGGACGAACTTTTCTTTCTCGATGGAAAAAGGCTTGAGGATCCGCCCGCGCTTCGCGCTCTTTTTTACGGAGAGGGGGTTTTCGAGACCTTCAGATGGAAGAGTTCCCCTCCGGTCTTCCTCTCCATGCATCTTGAGAGAATGCGCAGGGGAGCTGAGTTCCTCGGCATCCCGTTTCCCGAAGAATCCCGGTTGAGACTCGGGATCGAGGACGCCGTGGAAAAAGCCACGGGGGGTGACCTGCACGTAAAGGCGTGTCTTCTAGGCGAAGGAGACACGGTTTTTCACTCAAGACCCCAGTCGGCCTCGCTTCTTGTGTCGGTAAAACCCCGAGCGGAGGGTCCTGAGGCTGTTTCTCTCTGGATCTGCGGAGAAAGAAGACCCCCGCAGAACCGTCTTTTTTCGCACAAGACCCTTAACTACCTGGGAAACGTCTTGGCGAAGAGAGAAGCTTGCGAAAAAGGGTTTGACGAAGCCCTTTTCCTCGACACCGACGGCAGGGTGGCTGAGACCTCGTGCCATAATGTTTTCTGGGTAAAAGGGGAAAAGCTTTTCACCCCGTCTTCTGAGTGCCCCGTTTTGCCGGGAGTAACTAGGGAAATCGTTTTGCGCTCGGCCGAGCGGCTTGGCTACGAGCCCGTGTGCGGAGGTTTTCCCCTTGAGGAACTTCTCTCGAGTGATTACGCTTTTCTTACCAACGCCGTTGCGGGTATTGTTTACATAGGCGGGGTGGATGGCGAAGAGATGCATTCCGCTCCTCGGAGTTACGAAGTTATCAGGAAATCGCTTCTTTTGGAATTCGGGTGGTAGAATTAAGGGAGCGTAGAAGAAATTTCGAGTCCGTTTGTGGACGCTAAGGAGACAGGTGCGGTTTTATGTCTGGCGAGATAACGGTAAGGGAGTATCAGCGGGAAGTTGACGAGTGGATAAGGGAAGTGGGGGTGCGTTACTTCTCCGAGCTTACCAACTTAGCGCAGCTTGTCGAGGAGGTGGGCGAAGTCGCGAGAATTATGTCCAGGACATATGGGGAGCAGAGCTTCAAGGGGGATGAAAATCGCCGGGAACTCGGGGATGAGCTTGCCGACGTTTTCTTCGTTCTGACATGCATAGCGAACCAGACGGGAGTTGATCTTACGGAAGTTTTGAGAAAGAACTTTGAGAAGAAAACACAGAGGGATGGGAAACGGCATGCGGACAATCCAAAACTTCGCTGAAGGCCGTGCCTTCGCTACGGTTGTTGCAAAGGTCTCTTCTTGTGGTATCCTTCCCCGTCCTAAGAAGAATACGCCTTTGATTCGCGGCAGTTACTCTATCGAAGAAAGAGGAAAATGCTTTGAAAATGAAATTTGAAGAAAAACCTATTGAAGACATACAGGCGAGAAAGGATTACAGGAATATTTCCATAGACAGGGTAGGCGTCTGCGACCTCAAGATTCCGCTTAAGATAAAGGGCTGCGAGGCCGATTCGGAGAAGGATCAGAGCGTTCAGGCTTCCCTGAGCCTGAGCGTTAACCTGAGTCCCGACCAGAAGGGAATTCACATGAGCCGGCTGCTTGAAACCGCTCTTGATTTTAACGGGGCCTTTTCCTTGGAAAACATGGCTTCTTTCCTGGCTGCTCTCTGCGACAGGCAGGGTTCGGAGGATTCCGACGTCAAAATAGAGTTTGATTACTTTTTCAATCGGCATGCTCCGGTAAGCGGCAAGATATCCCCCCAGCCGTACAGATGCACGTACCGCGGCGAAATGCACCCGGAGGGCATACGACTCACCCAGAGCGTGGTGGTTCCGGTCAAAACCCTCTGTCCCTGCAGCAAGGAGATAAGCGATTACGGGGCCCACAACCAGCGTTCCAAGGTTTTTATGAGCATCACGCACGAAAGCAAGAAGGAAAATGACCCGATAGACATATGCCTTGAGGAAATCATAGGGATCGCGGAAAGAGGGGCGTCTTCCCCGCTTTACCCGCTTTTAAAGAGGGAAGACGAACGCCACGTCACTATGAGTGCTTACAATAAGCCGTGCTTTGTCGAGGATGTCGTAAGAAACATAGCCTCGGAACTCCACGGCAACTCCAGTTTCGACTCTTACGAGCTTCGGGTTCTTAACTACGAAAGCATCCACAGTCATAACGCCTTTGCCAGCATCGGCAAAAGGCCTTCGAGCAAGTAAACCGGCAGATAATACAGTGCTTTGCCGGTTCCCGGGTGTTTTTCCTGCGAAATTGCCTGCTCCCTCAACTGATAATCAATACAAGCGGTTATCCTCGGCGGCGACTGTTGTGCCTTGCGGCGCGGCGGGAAGTGATAGAGCACCTTGCGTTTTCGTAATTACCTGATATCAAACAACTTTTTACTGTTGATAAATTGTGGAATGTTTTAATGTTGAATAGTCCGACTGGGTGTAACCATCTGAAATTGTTTGATAATTTCCCGCGGCCCGCAAAGGCCCCTTTTACCTCTATGTGAAATGCTAATAGTTAGTACTAAGTCTCTTTTATCGGTCGTAATGTGCTCTTTTGCCTTGTTTTTAAAGCATGAAAAACCTGTGTAATTTTATCTTCGAACTGTTATTTTCCACAACGGAGGAAAAGTGCATACCTTTTTGGAAATCATAAAAGAGGAAATACGGGAATCCGGCCCGATTTCCTTCCGCAGGTTTGTCGAACTTTCCCTTTTTCACCCGGAGCACGGCTATTACTCATCGGGGAAGGCGAGGATCGGAAAAAAGGGCGATTTTTACACCGCCCCATCGGTTCATCGCTCTTTCGGGGAGACTATTTCGCGCTTCCTTGCCGAGGCGTCGCTTCTGCTGGAAGGGGAAAGTTTCACCGTCGTGGAGTTCGGGGCCTCTGGCGGCCAGCTTGCCCTTGATATACTCGAGGCCCTTAGCCAAAACCACCCTGGGCTTTACTCAAAGACCGACTACGTGATGATCGAGGCGAGTCCGGCTGCGGTCCTGGCGGCTAAGGAAAGGCTCAAGGGACACCGCGGGAGAGTTCGGTGGATAGACGACCTGCAGGAAATCGGAAAAGGTGGCTTCGGCGGAGTGGTGATCGCCAACGAATTTCTCGATTCCCTGCCCTTTCACAGACTTAGATTGGACGGAGAAGAAATCCGGGAGGTTTTTCTTTCCCTTCGCAACGGGGAAATTGACGAAGTTCTGCGGGACCCCGAAGCGCAAGGGATTTATGACTTTTCAAGACGATATCTTGAAGGATACGCCCAAGGCGAAGAGGCGGAAGCTTGTCTGCTGGCGGGAAAGTGGCTTGCCGAGGTGGAAAGGGCGCTTCAAAAAGGGTTTGTTCTATGCATTGACTACGGATCTCTCGCTCCCGAGCTTTACTCCCCCGGAAGACGAAAAGGTACTTTCAGGTGCTTTTATCGCCATGAACTGAGTTCCGACCCCTACACGAGAGTTGGAGAACAGGATATAACTGCCGACGTTAATTTTTCCGAACTTGTGAGGGTCGGGGATGCCCTGGGCCTTGCCACCGTCAAGTATACGACGCAGGGTCAGTTCCTCATTGACTGGGGAATTCTCGAGATTTTCAAGACGTACGACAAACCCCAGAACCAGGGAGACCGTCTTGCGGCCAAGACGCTTTTTATGCCTGAATTCATGGGGAGAAAGTTCAAGGTTCTGCTCCAGTCAAAAGGTTTTTCATCCGAAGAACTTGCAGGCCTCGATAAGGACCAACCGTTCCGTACTATGTTGTAATCACTCTTAAATTTGTCCATATGATACTTGACAATGGATTCTTTTGAAGGTTTAATACCTTTAGTAGCAGAGTTAATTGAACGTTATGAGCAACAAAGATAAAATTGTGGAGGCCGCTACTGAGCTTTTTCATCTTTATGGATATGATGAAACTTCCATAGACATGCTCATAAAGAAAGCGGGTGTTTCCAAGAGCAATTTCTACTACTATTTCGAAGGCAAAGAAGAGCTGGGATTAGGTGTTCTCACAAAACTTGCCGACGACCAAATCCGTGAGTTTTCGGAAATTATGGAATCTGATCTCAATCCCGTTGAACAGTTTATAGAATGTTACAAGAGGGCAGTTTCTCTTCAACGTGGTCTTCTCGAGCAGACCATATATGGGGGCTCTTTTTTCGGAAACATGGCCATAGAACAGAGTTCCGTAAACGAGAAATTTCGTTCTGTTCTGGATAAGTATTTCCAGGAATGCGAAATCTTTATTGAGCGAGGTTTAAGAAGAGGGATAGAACAGGGGTTCTTTAACGAGAATATTGATCCAAAGGAAGTGGCCAGATACATGCTTTCTCACTTTGAAGGAGCCATACTTATGGCTAAAGTCAAGAAGTCTCTTTCTCCTATAGAGGATGCGATCAAACAAGGGAAACGGCTCATTCTTAAAGAAGAGTGGATGCACTTAGCCGACGAACTCTAGCCCGCATCCTTGCCGTGCAATAGAAGCCTGTCTCCATTGGCGCTCAGCCTGTTGATTTCCCGGTTTGAAGCGGTTAGATTCTTTACATTAAGTTGGAATTTTTCTGCTTTGATCAAGCGGAGTTCTTCAAGAGAGAGGGAAACCAATAATCAACGAGAGGTACAACTGATAATGTCTGATACTATAATGAAGGCCCAGATCGGCGGGGATATAGCTCATCTTAGAAAACTGAACCCGGATCTTTACGATTCTTGGATGGCTTATCATGATTCGGTGTTTGTCGATGGGGCCCTTACCGCAAAGGAAAAACAGCTCATCGCCGTAGCCGTAGCGCATATTACGGCTTGTCCCTACTGCATAAGGTCAAGGGTGCGCGCCAGCAAAAAAGAGGGAGCGAGCGACCAGGAAATAGTCGAATCTATATACGTGGGACTTAGGCTCAACATGGGGGGACCTTTTGCTTTTTCAAGCTTGGCTTTTGAGGCTTGGGACACTCTGGAGAGCGGGACCCCACTTACCGAGGGGCATTTCTTCAAAAAGGACATAGCGAAGGAAATTGCCAGTTTCAGGGAATGCAGCGGCGATATTTCTCCCCATTTCATGGAACTTCACAAGAAAATCTTTGCCGACGGAGCCCTCAGCAAAAAAATGAAGAGAGGCATAATAGGTCTTGCCTGCGCTCATGCGACTAAATGTCCTTATTGTATAAGGGGAACCGTTAAGGATGCGCATACCGACGGCGTAACTGCGGAGCAGATAGCTGAGGCCATAAACGTTGCCATGGTCATGACTGCCGGTTCTTGTTACGCACACACCAGCATTGCCATGGATACGCTCAAAAGTCTCGAGAAGTAGTTTTAACGGTTTCTTTCAAATTCCTCCTCATTTCCCCCGAATGTTTCACGTGAAACATTCGGGGGTTCTTTTTGGCCTTCCCTGACTAGAAGCGGCTTTATATGGTAGATTCTCTTTCATGTCGTTACTGACACCGGAGCACGGAAGTACCATAGCTGCCATTTCAACCCCGCCCGGAGAGGGAGGAGTGGCCGTAATCCGCATAAGCGGCGGAAAATCTCACGCAATTGCAAGAAAAATCTTTGTTCCCGTGGGGAATTCGGGTTTTTCTGAAAGAAAACTTTGTTTCGGGAAAATAATCGACCCCGAAACCGGTGAGGCCGTGGACGAGGTTCTGTGCGTCATTATGAACTCCCCTGGTACCTATACGGGGGAGGACATAGCAGAGATACATTCTCACGGTGGACATATGGTTCCCCGGAAGATACTTGAGATCCTGATCGGCCTCGGGGCGACCCTTGCCGTTCCGGGTGAATTTACTCAGAGGGCGTTTCTTAACGGAAAAATGGACTTGGCTCAGGCCGAGGCGGTTTCCGATATCATAAGCGCCCAGACTGAACAGAGCCTTCGGTACGCCGAGGCACAGCTCGAGGGGGCTCTTTCGGGCAAGGTAAACGCACTTAAAGATCAAATTCTCGATATTCTGGCGGAAATAGAAGCGAACCTCGATTTTCCGGAGGAAGATATCGATCCCATTACCCAAAACCGCCTCAAAGAAGCATCTAAATCCGTGGAAAAAGAACTTTCGATCCTCATCGAGAGCTACGATACAGGCAGAATGTTTAGAGATGGAGTGACGATGGTAATACTGGGCAAGCCTAACGTCGGAAAATCGAGCATACTTAACTGCCTGCTCGAGACCCAACGGGCTATAGTTAGCCCGGTAGCCGGAACCACGAGAGATTTTATTGAAGAAAGAATAAATGTCGAAGGGATTCCCCTGGTTATAACGGATACGGCCGGCATAAGGGACACGGAGGACCGCATAGAGAGACTCGGGGTGGAACTTTCTCTTAAAAAAGCCGAGGAATCCGAATTTGTGCTCGTCGTTTTGGACCAGAGCACGAAAATTGACGCCCTAGACAGAAAAATTCTCGAAACCGCCGGTAAAAAGAAACACCTTGTAGTAATCAACAAGACGGATCTGGAGGAGAAGCTTGAAAAATCGAAACTGCGGCGGATTCTTGGGAAAAAAAAGCCGGTAAAAACCTCGGCGCTCACCAAAGAGGGAATAGAGCAGCTCAGACAGACCATGTTCGAGACCTTGGCGGGTTCGCCCCGTGGTGCGGATGCCTCGGAACTTGTGCTGACTAACCTTCGCCATAAAAAATCGATGGAAAAAGCCTGCGGCCAGCTGCGCATGTTCCTCAAGCTTCTCGAACGGAACGAGTATCCGGAGATACTCTCGATAGAACTGCGCAACTCCATGGACTCACTCGGCGAGATCACGGGGGAAATAACCACGGAAGACCTTCTGGGAAGAATTTTCTCCAGATTCTGCATTGGAAAGTAATAACGGGGACAGAATGTTTCACGTGAAACATTTCACAGAGTGCTTGGCAGAACAGGAGGGAGGAAATGGGGCGTTTTTGAAATTATTAAATGATTTAAGGCAGTTAGATTGCAGTTCGTGGCATTCGGAAAATTCTATTCACAATCTATCAACAAGAAAAAGTGTTTCATATCAGTTAATTAAGAAATTTAAAACGAATTTTTAATGATTTATTAACAATAGCGCAATCTCTCAGGGGTTTACCGTGCGGACACCCCTTTCCGCCCCTTGGAGAATCGGCGTTTTGTCCCCGCGGCCGGTTAAAAAACCCGAGTGTCGGCGGAACAGATTCTGCGGCCGGCCCAATACTCGTCGCGGTTGTTCAGGGCCTGCATCAGTTTTCTTAAATAGTCTTTTATTTTCAGCGGGTTAACTGTTGACCAGTTTTTTATAGTGTGTAACCTAACTTGCCGGGTGAACTTATGATTTTTCCTTTTGGATGGCTTACTGATTACCTAAAAATCGATGTTTCCGCAGAAGAACTGGGAGAAATGCTTACCATGGCAGGCTTGGAGCTTGAAGCCCTTGAAGACAAGGGCAAAGCTCTTGCGGATGTCTGTGTCGCCCAGATAAACAGCATCGAAAAGCACCCGAACGCCGACAGGCTGAGTGTCTGTGAGGTTACGGACGGAGAAGCCCGCTATACAGTTGTCTGCGGGGCGGACAACATGAAGGAAGGGGACAAGGTCGCTTTTGCCAAGGCGGGAACGGTTCTTCCCGCTACCTCGAAATTCCCTGAAGGCGTCAAGATAAAGCGCTCTAAAATCCGCGGTCAAGATTCGGAGGGAATGCTGTGCTCAGCCGATGAAATGGGCCTCTTGGGCGATGAGGATGGAATAATGATTCTCTCTCCCAAGGCCGAACTTGGAACCAGCATGAGCGACGAGATCGGCTACGACGGCGTTATCTTCGAGGTTGGAATTACTCCCAACCGTCCTGATTGCATGAGTATTTTCGGGATTGCAAGGGAAGTATCGGCCATACTGGGCGAGAATCTTCAGAAACCGGATTTTTCCATAAAAGAGGAAGGAAAGAACATTTCGGAAAGGGTCACGGTAGAGGTTGAGGATACGGAGGCGTGCCCCAGGTACTGCTGCCGGCTCATTGAAGGAGTCAGAATTGAACCTTCTCCCTCGTGGCTCCAGGAAAGGCTTGAGTACTGCGGAATCCGCTCCGTTAACAACGTTGTTGACGTTACGAACTTTGTTTTGCTTGAACAGGGACAGCCGCTTCACGCTTTTGATTGCGACAAGCTTGATAAGGGCAGTATCTCGGTCAGAAAGGCCAGGGAAGGAGAAACGATAGAAACACTTGACGACGTGGAGAGAAAACTGCTCGGAGAGGATCTGCTGATCTGCAGCGGAGACCGCCCCGTCGCGCTTGCCGGAGTCATGGGCGGCGCCGACTCCGAGATAGATGATGCGACGAGCAGTGTTCTGCTTGAGGCCGCTTACTTTTCTCCCGTGGGCATAAGGAAGACGTCCAGGCGAAACGGCCTTAAGAGCGAATCCTCGAGCAGGTTTGAAAAAGGGATTGACATAAACAATGTTTCGTTCGCGCTTGATCGCGCGGCCGAGCTTATAAGCCGTTTATCCGGAGGAACAGTAGCCGAAGGCCTTATCGACGTCTATCCCGACCCCGTGAGCCCAAGGGAGATTTCCCTCTCGGTTGACAGGGTCTGCGGCCTAGTCGGCATATCCACCGATTCCCACGAGATAGCAGGGCTTCTCGAAGGCCTTGAGTTTGAGGTTCTCAGCCTCTCCACCGACGCGCTTTTGCTTCGGGTCCCGACTTTCAGGGTAGACGTAGAGCGTGAGGTGGATATTGTTGAGGAAGTCGCGCGTCTTCTGGGTTATGACAACATTCCCTCCGTCCTGCCGGAAGTTCCAATGGTAGCCAAAAAACCTAGCGTGATAACCGTAATGGAAAAAAGGCTCAGGGATATTTTCGTTTCCTACGGTTTTCTCGAGGCCATAAACTACAGTTTCGAATCTCCCGAACTTCTAAGGACTTTTGGCTTTGAAGAGTCGATCCGCGTTATGAACCCCATATCGCGTGAGCTTTCGGAAATGAGAATGAGCCTTCTTCCTTCTCTGGTGAAAAACGTGAGACTCAACCTCTCGAGGCAGAATCAGGACGTAAGACTTTTCGAGTCCGCAAAGGTTTTTTACCCCAAGGACATGGACCAGCTGCCGAACGAAGTGAAAAAGTTTGCCGCGATTGCGACCGGGAAAAGGGCGCCTGAGATATGGGACGGGGAAAAATTCGATTTCTTCGACATCAAAAGCGTGCTTGAAAGGAGCCTTGAGGTCCTTTCGGTAGATTCCAGAATAGACTTTGAGTCCATTTCCTCCGACCACGGATTTCTGTGGCCGGGGAAATCTTCCGCAGTGCTGGTTGACGGAAACGTTCTGGGAGTGGTCGGGGAGCTTCACCCGCATCTTCTGGAAAAACTGGAGATAAGCGAAAGCGTGTACGTGCTTGAACTCGATTTATCCCTTCTCTCGGTCGTCTACACGAGTTTCGAGAGAAAGTTTTCCCCGCTTCCCAAGTTTCCCTCTCTCCGCCGCGATATAGCGCTTGTGGTTGATGACGTAGTTCCGGTGCGGGAGATTCTTTCGGTTATAAAAAAGGCGGATTCTGGTATAATAGAAAACGCTTGGGTGTTTGACGTCTACAAGGGAAATTCCCTTGAGAAAGGAAAAAAGAGCGTTGCACTTTCCCTTGTTCTTCGAAACAGGGAAAGGACTCTTACCGACGAGGATGCTAACAGGGTTCAGCAGGACGTTCTTAAAAGTTTGGAAAAAACAATAGGGGCTGAATTGCGTTCGGTTTAAAAAAGGGGGGTTTTTCATGACAAAGAAGGATCTGGCAGGCGTTTTGTATGAGGAAATAGGGTTTTCAAGAAGGGAATCCGCGGAAATAGTCAACTTTTTTTTCGACTTGATGAAAGAGAGGCTTATGGCCGGGGAAGAGGTAAAACTCCCAGGTTTTGGAACCTTCAGGGTCACGAGAAGAAAATCACGGATAGGAAGAAACCCCTCCACCGGAGAGGAAGTGGACATACCTTCCCGCCTCACGGTCGTTTTCAAGCCCAGCAGGTTTCTCAGGAAAAAGATTGACCAGAAACGGGGGGATTAAAATACCAGACTCAAAACCGCCCCAATCTTCTTTTCTCAAGCAGAGCTTCATTGCCGGCATCCTGATTATCGTTCCCTTCGGGGTAACAATTTTTGTCCTCTACAAGCTGATAAAGTGGATGCTCTTCTTTTTCAGCACCGGCCCCGCCGGAATCCTCCGCCACTTCATAGATGTCCCGCCTTACGTGTTTCAGGGAATATCTTTCGTCATAGGAATAGCGGCCACTTTGCTGCTGATCATTTTCCTGGGCGCCGTGACACGGAACTTCGTTGGCAGAAGGATGCTTCAGTTCGGCGAGTCGCTTATCTCGAAGATTCCGCTTGCGAGAACCTTCTACGTGAGCGTGAAGCAGGTAGTGCAGACGCTTTTTTTCACCTCCCAGATGCAGAGCATGAAAAGGGTTGTGCTGGTCGAGTATCCTCGAAAGGGGGTTCGCGCCATAGCTTTCGTAACAGGAATTACGGAGGCCGGGAGGGGCCACAACACGACGGACCAAAAGCTCGTCAACCTGTTCGTTCCCACCACGCCGAATCCGACAAGCGGTATTTACGTAATGGTTCCGGAGGAGGAACTGCAGGAACTGGATATTTCCGTGGAAGACGCGTTTCGGCTTATAGTTTCCGCCGGAATTTCTCAAAGCGACTCCGATGTTTCTGGGCAAGATAAAAAAAACGGTTGATTCTTTCGGGATGCTTAGTCCCGGGGACGTGGTTGTCGCGGGAGTATCCGGGGGATCGGACTCCATGGCGCTTCTGTTCGCTCTCTGGGATCTGCGGGAGTTCTATCCGGATACGGACGTGGTGGTTTCCCACGTCAATCACGGGCTGAGAGGCGCCGAATCGGACGAAGACTCCGAGTTCGTGAGGGAAGCGGCGCGACAGCTCGGCTTTTCGTTCGAGTGCGTACGGGTCGACACCGAGGCCTTCAGGAAAAAACGCGGACTTTCCCTCGAAGATGCCGCCAGAGAACTTCGTTACGGTTTTTTCAAAGATATTCTCGCGAAACGCTCGGCTCAGAAAATCGCCACGGCGCACACACTTAACGACCAGGCGGAGACCGTCATAATGAGGTTCATAAGGGGAAGCGGTTCCCAGGGTCTTGCCGGGATAAGACCGTCAGTCGGCAACATAATACGTCCCCTGATAAACGTTACCAAGCTTGAAGCCAGGGAGTACCTTCAGTCAAAAGGCGTGTCCTGGAGGGAAGATTCGACCAACAGTTCTGATGAGTTTCTAAGGAACAGGGTAAGAAACGAGCTTGTTCCCTTGCTTGAGAGCTACAATCCGGCCGTCGAGCAGGTTCTCTCCCGGGTGGCGGCTGTCTGTGCCGCGGAGGCGGATTTTATTTCGGCCGAGGGAGAGAGGAGATTCGCTAAAGTTGCCAGTGTTGTGGCCGGAGGCGTGCTTGGAGACACGGAAACACTCCTTCGCGAACCCCAGGCGATCAGGTTCTCCGTGATGAGAAAATCGATTCTGGCCGTAAAAGGAGACCTAAACTCCGTTTCCGCCAAGCATCTTTTCTCGATTGACGAAGTGGTGCGCTCGGGGGAATCTTCAGCTGAGGTGAACCTTCCCACTGGAGTTGTTTTTCACGCGGGTCACGGGGTTTTCTTTTTCACGCGCAAGGAGAATTTACACGGCTTTCCGCCAACCGAGATAAAAAGCCACGGAACCCACCGCATCTCCCCGGATCTTGAGATCACTGTTGAACTTACAGACGACGTTTCTCTCTGGGGTGCGGCAGATGTTGGATACTTTGCGCCCGAAAAAGTCGGTTTCCCCATAACGCTTAGGAGCTTTTCCGAGGGAGACAGGTTCGTTCCGCTCGGAATGAAGGGGGCCAAGAAACTGAAGGATTTTTTCATTGACGAAAAAATACCGAGATTCCTGAGAAAAAAAGTGCCGGTTTTGGAGACTCAAGACGGAATAATCTGGGTGGGCGGGCTAAGAACGGATAACAGGTTCAGGGCGGATAAGATGAAAGGGCCGTGGTTCAGGATAAGGATTTGCGGTTCTTCGCAGAAGCTGCTTTATCTTGCGGTTAAAAGCCCCCCAGAGTCCTAGGAGCTCTCCCCGAGCCCTTTTTTAGCCACGTAGCACGCTCCAAGCACTCCCGAGTCATCTCCCAGAACGGCTCTTTTTATCTTAAGCCCCCTGGCAGCTCCCCCAAGGCACCTTCTTTCGGCTTCCTCAAGCGTTTTCCCTATAAAAAGTTCCCATGCTCCCGAGAGTCCCCCGCCCACGACCACTGTTTTTACGTCCAGAACGTTTACGAGAATCGATATTCCCACTCCCAGGTTCGTCCCGAAGTCGTTCCATACGGAGATGGCCGCCCGATCTTTTTCGCGCGCAAGCTCCGCAAGGCGTTCGGGGATAGCCGATTCTTCTGTACCGGCGAACTTTTCGCGGAGTTCTGCGTGCTCGCGGACGATTCTTTTTATCGCTACCTGCGAAACGTAGGTCTCAACGCAGCCTCTCCCGCCGCAGGCGCAGAGGGGCCCCGACGGGTCAATCGCCATGTGTCCCGCTTCCCCGGCGAAGCCGTCTTCTCCCGACCAGAGCTTGCCGTCGAGGATTATTCCGCCTCCGAATCCGGTTCCCAAGGTTATCATTACCATTGAGTTTGAGCCTCTTCCCGCCCCAGCACGGTGTTCTCCGAGAGCCGCGCAGGAAGCGTCGTTTTCAACAAAAACTGGTGTGTTCGTTCCGATTCTGTCTAAAAGGACTTCGGTAAACGGAAAATCCTTTGTATTGGCTATATTCGGAGCCTGGACTAAAGTGCCGTTTCGACGGTCAACGGTTCCCGGTATGCCTATGCCGATTGCCGATATTTCCTCCCCGGCAAATCCTTCTATGAAACCGGCTAGGTTCTCCATGAGTCTGGAGATGCCCATGTGGGCCTCTGAGAGGGTTTTTCTCTCCCCGAGCGGATTCCCTTCCTCGGATATGATTTTTCCCCTGAGATTGGTTCCCCCTATATCTATGCCGAGAAATTTCCGCTTCATTTTTCTGTTTTTAAACTGTGAGGAGCACGGGCCCTGAGGCCGAATCGCCCCGGAACTTCTATTTTACCCAGTACCCTTCTGAAAGCTTAAATCAAGCGAAAAAATCAAATCGAATTTATAATTAATTCACGGGTTGCCTGACCGAGAGCTGCCTAATTTTACCTGTGCCATCGAGCACCTAGTCAGGACAAGCGCCTCGGTCAAGCGCCGTGATAAATGCCCAACAGGAAGTTTGCGCCATCGAGCGCCAGTACTGGTTCTGTCAAGCATCACGGCAAACCCGAATACATATGAAGGTATTAATTTACATGAAGAATGATAAATCTCTATTTTTTGCAGGCATTGACTGGGGGAAAAACTCTCACCAGGTCTGCGTCGTCAACCAGGAAGGTTCCGTCGTCGGAGAAAAAAGCTTCAAGCATACCGGAGGAGGTCTTTTTGAAATGTCTCAGTGGATGAGGGAAGTGTCAGGCTCTGAGGACTGCGACATGGCCGTGGCCATAGAGGTGAAACAAGGCCCGGTGGTGGAAAGTCTTTGTGAACAGGGATTTATGGTTTATTCCATAAATCCGAAGCAGCTTGACCGCTTCAGGGACAGGTTCTGCGTCTCAGGAGCCAAGGATGACAGAAAAGACGCCTTGGTTTTAGCCTCGGCGCTCCGCACGGATCGCAAGCACTTCCGCTACGTCGAACCGCAGGACTGCGATGTCATAGTTCTGCGTGAGCTCAACAGAACCAGAGAGGAGCTCACATCGGAGCGTACGCGTCTTGTAAACCGTCTTCGCGCATTGCTGTGGAGGTATTACCCCCAGTTTGAAGAGCTTCTCGGCAGTACCGTAAGGCCGTGGCATCTGGAGCTTTGGGAGCTTATGCCTTGTCCTTGCGCGGCAAAGGGAAAAAGAGCTTCAACGGTACAGAAGATTCTCAAACGCAACAGAGTGAGGCGTATTGGTGCGGAGGAAGCGCTCAAGATACTGAGGGCCGAGGAAATAAACGTGAGCGACGCGACCGTGCGCAGCTGCGTCTTCCATATAATCTCGGTTGTTGAACGGCTGAAGGTGGTGGATCGTCAACTGAAGGAAATCAAAGACTCTATCGATAAGATTATAGAGACCATGAACGAAAAGCTTAAGGCCGAGGGGGACGGGTCGACCGATATTGAGATTCTCCGATCCATCCCTGGCGTGGGAACCATAGTGCTTGCGACGCTCATTGCCGAGGCATGGAGTCTTGTGCGCCGTCGGGACTTCAAGGCAATTCGGTGTCTCGGCGGTACGGCTCCGGTGACGAGACAATCGGGCAGGACAAAGCTGGTCATAAAGCGAAGGGCTGTGTGCAAGAGCCTCTCAGCCGCGTTTCATGTTCTGGGAGGGGTAGCCGTAAAGCATGATCCGGTAAGCAGGGCCAGGTACGAAGAGCTTCGGGGAAAAGGTCATGGTTACTGCAGATCCGTTCGTACTGTGTGCGACCGTCTTTTGTTCGTCGCCCGCGTCATCCTGGAAAAAGGAGAGCTCTTTGACAAGGAGTTCAGAAAGCCTCTTCCGGATGCCGCGTAGAAGGAAATGTTAAAGAAGAAAAACCAGGGAGGAATCTTAAAAAAAGAAATTCGCTATATACATAAAATTTAAGCTTGATAGAAGACAGGAAGTCCTGTCTTTTAGGAAAAATACCGGCCACCGCTGTGACCGAAGACACAGGATTTTCCCCCGGCGCCCGGGTTTTTTGCGCAAGCCGCATGTAACAGGGTATAAGTTATTCTCATTCACGGTCGTTTGCGTCGTATGTTTTCCTGCGAAAAACCGACAGCTTGAGATGAACCGAAGAACCGCAAGTATTCTATCAGCCGCTTTTTTTCTCTTTATCTACCTCTCCTGCGAAAGACCCCCCGAGGTTCCGGGCCCCGAGTCAATGCGCATGGTTCCCGTCGTTCCCCAGATGGACGACGACCTTTTCCCCGCGGGGCTGAAGGAATCTATCAGCGCAAGCATTGAGAAGCTTTCGCGAACAAAGGATTCCCAGCTCGTTTTCGGACAGAAGACCATCTCCGCGGGGGATTACGCTTTGGCTCTCGGTTATCTTCTCGGCAGGCTCGAGGCGGAGGTGACCAAGGATGAGTTCATAAAAGAGGTAAGGGAGAATTTTGATTTCTACGGCTTTCCGGGAAAACCCTGGGGCAAGGTTTTCATAACCTCTTACTTTTCTCCCGTGCTTTCCGCCTCCCGCACAAGGACCCCGGAACATACCCAGGCCCTTTACGGGGTTCCCGGCGACCTCGTGCGCCTGAGGATAGACAGGTTTATTGAGCGGTTCGAGAGATTTTCGTTTCTTGAGGAAGACAAGATCGCCCGGGGCAAGCTGCAGTCCCTTTACGGCAGGGTCGATCGCAGAGGCCCGGGCAGGATGTCCGAGCTGGTTCCCTACTATTCCCGAACCGAAATTGATTCCGGCGGGAGGCTCAGGGGGAAAAAGCTTGAAATCGCGTGGGTTGACCCTGTAGATGCGTTTTTCCTTCAGATCCAGGGCTCCGGCAAAATAAGGTTCACTGACGGAGAGGAGCGGGTCATAGGCTACGCCGCCCAGAACGGACATGATTACGTGGCTATAGGGAAATTTCTTTTCGAGTGGATTCCGAAGGAAAAAATGAGCCTGTGGGCCATAGAAAACCACCTGAGGTCTCTCTCCTACGCCGAGAGAATGAAGGTCCTTTACAAAAACCCGAGCTACATCTTCTTCCGCGGACTTCCCGGCAAGCCCCAGACCTCTTTCGGAACGGAAGTCATAGACGGTCGGACCATAGCGACGGACAAGGCTTTTTTCCCCAGGGGGTCTCTGGCGTTTATGGAATTTGAAAGTCCGGTTTTTGAAACTTCCTCTTCAGTGGAGCCGTCGCAATGGAAGCCGGTTTCCCGCTTCGTTATAAACCACGACAGCGGAGGAGCGATAAAGGGCGCCCGGCGCGTCGATCTTTTCTGGGGGGAGGGAAAAGATGCCTCCCGTCACGCGGGCGTGATGAAAAACTGGGGAAAATTTTTCTATCTGATGCCGAAGGGGGAATTTCTCGTGACACTTAGGCAAAAAAACGGCGGGCCGAGCCCAGGAGGATGAGATGACCGACAAAAAAACGCTTACGTGTTCCCAGATGTCTTCCCAAGGCGGAGAACATCTCTACGGAACCGCTCTCGAGGTAAAGAACTGGTTTTTGCTCGAGTACTCCGGGGTATGGAAAAGAGACGCTTTTCCGCAAAGTGCGCTGCCGGAGGATGTAAAGGAACATCTTGGAGGGCTTCTTTCCTCTTTTGAGGAATCCAGAATTCAGCTGATAGGGGGACCGGGCCCGGGCAAGGGCAATCCCGCTTTTTACTACGCGCACTCTTCTGAGTTTTCCCCGAAACTCTACAGATTCGAGATAGAGAAATACGAGGACCTTCTCTCGATAGATCTTCCAGAACTCGTTCGGACCGGAGAAATAGAGAAATTTTCCTGCGAAGAAAAACTCGCTCTGGTCTGTACCCACGGAGCCCGCGACGGGTGCTGCGCGGCCGCGGGGTCGGGGGTTTACAAGCAACTTCTCAAAAAAGAGGGGCTCCGCGCGTGGAGAACCACCCATGTCGGAGCCCACCGCTTTGCCGCCAACATCGTCATGCTTCCCGAGGGCATATATTACGGAAGGGTAAACGGAGAGAATCTCGAGGATGTTGCTTCCTCTCATCTGCGCGGCGAGATTTTTCTTGACTGCTACAGGGGAAGATCCTGTTTTTCCCAGACTTCGCAGGTTTCTGACTATTTTTTGAGAAAAGAGATAGGGAAACTTGGAATTTACGACATAAGGTGGGAATTTGAGAAGGACCGCGAGGACTACACTGCGGCCGAATTCGGGGTGGAGGGGGAAACCACGGTTTACAGCATAAACACGGTGGTCATGAACAGTGGCGTAAAGCTCCAGACCAGCTGTGATTCACCGGAAGTAAAGGGGATACCTCAGTTTTTTTTCTACAGCATAATCCCCTATGAGCCGCAGAGAGGGGAAAAAGAGGATTCCTGATCGCTCCCTAGGGCGAAGCGCGCCGTCTCCCCAGAGATTCCACAAAATCAAGAATTTCCCGCGAAAGGCGTTTTGAACTTTGTTCGTCGGGAATCACCGTGTCCGTAACGAAAACGTTTACTCCAAGCAATTTTATGCTAGCTGCCTCTGCCGCATCCGAGCGGTCAATCACCAGAATGTCAAGAAAATCGGCGTAGAGCCTTGCCACCTGTGTCGAGGAAGCCTCCATCCCCAATCCTCTCATCAGCTTGTCGGCGGGACCCTTAAGGGGCTTTCCGCGCATAAGGGGACTTACGGCCACCTTGAGTCCCGGCGCGCCAACGAGCCTTTCCATCACTCCACCTACCTCGAGTATGGGTCCTATGCTGATTATGGGGTTGCTCGGGCATATGATCACCATGTCAGCGCTGTCTATAGAGTCGAGAACTCCAGGGGCGGGAGCGGCCTCGCGGGCGCCTTTTATGTTAACGCCTTTAACCCCGGGGCGCATCGCGTGCTTTATGTAGTATTCTTGGAAATGCATCTCCCCCTGGTCCGTCTCTATCCATGTCTCGATCCAGTCATCGCTCATGGGCAGTATGCGCATTTCTCCTAAGCCGAAGCGCTGCGCTATCTTGGAAGTGGATTCGCTCAGGGTTCCCCCCGCGTCGATTACGGCCTTTCTGAACAGGTGGGTTGCAAGGTCCCTGTCACCGAGTCCGAACCATGTCGGAAAGCCGAATCTCGCGGCGGCGGCCAGAACCTCGAACGTATCGCCGCGGAGTCCCCACCCTTTTTTCTCATCTATGTTTCCCGAAAGCCGGTAGATTATGGTGTCTATGTCCGGGGAGACTCTCATTCCGTAAAGGTCCATGTCATCAGCCGTGTTAACTATTACGGTGAGTTCCGATGGGGGAATTACCCCCGTGAGTCCCTTAAGGAATTTCGCGGCTCCGCTTCCGCCGCCAAGTGCTGTTATCATCTGAGTTTCGTTATGCCCTCGGGCATTTCACCTGTAAGCTATTTAAGCGCCTTATCAGTGTCAAGCCGAGGGGCGGCATGGCCCCCGCGGGAGGCTTGCAAGTTGATACCGGCTCGTATAGAGTTTATTCGTTTTTTCAAGGAAAATCCCGTTGCCGTTTGATATCATAAAAAACAAGCAGAATCTTCTCACAAGGGGGCTGCTTCTCCTGCTCGCCTTTACCTTCGTTATCGGTTTCGGATACGTGGGAGGAATAAGTATCGGAGGGCGGGGCCCAAGCGGCGGAATTGCGGTCGAGGTGAACGGGGATAAGGTCTCCACCGCGCAGTTCTATAACCTGAGGGACTCGATGCTTGACCGCCTGCGCCAAAGCGACCAGGAAATTTCGGATGAGCTTCAGGAATACGTGAACTTTTCCGTGATCGACTCGCTGGTCAACAAGAAGCTGCTTGCCCAGAAAGCGGACGAGCTTGGAATCAGGGTAAGCCAGGAAGAGCTCTCAGACGCTATAAGAAACGATCCCGGTTTCCAGATAGACGGCACTTTCGTCGGTTTTGAGCGTTACAGGGATTTTATTTCAAGGGGACTTAACCGCACCGTAAAGGATTTTGAGGATTCCTACAGGGAGGATCTCCTGGTGGCTAAGCTTGTTTCGGTCGTTGACAGTTCGGTAACGGCAAGCGACGAGGAGCTTTTAAGCATCTACAGGACCCGTGAAGAGAAAATCGATCTCCACTACGTCTCGTTTGCGGCCGAAGACTACCTTGAGGGGCAGGGGGCAAGCGAAGAGGAAATCGCCCGGTATTACAGGGAAAATACTGATCTTTTCTGGGAGCCCGAGAAAAGAAAGGCGCGCTACGTAAAGCTTGCTTCCGGGGGTTTTGCCGCGGATGCCGAGGTCTCCGATGAGGAAATCGAGGCCTACTACAGGACTTACCCGGAGGAATTCGCTTCCGAAGGGACCCCCAAACCTTTTGATGAAGTGAAGCCGGAGATAAAAAAGCAGCTCGTCGAGGGCAAGTCCCAGCTTCTTTACGACCAGTTCCTTGAGGAGTTCCTCCGCAAGAAACGCTCCTTTTCCGACCTTCTTTCCGAAAAAAGCTCTCTTGAGGTGCGGGAAACCGCTGAGTTTACTCTCGGGGGCGTGGGCGGAGACGTTCCAGGGGCCATAAGAAGAGAGGCTTTTTCCGTTAAGAAAAAAAGACTTTCAAACGTGGTTCTTCGGGATTTCACCTGGTTTTTTGAAGTGACCGGCGTCGAGTCCTCAAGGCGCTCAGCGGTTGAGTCCGTGCGCGGGGAGATTCTCGGGGCCCTTAAAAGGGAAAAAGCCGTCGAGAGTGCAAGGGAATCCGCCGGGGACAATCTCGGAAAAATAAAGGCCTCGGGCAAGAGTTTTGCTGCGGCCGCCAAGTCCCTGGGTCTTTTCGTTGAGGAGACCGGTTTTTTCACAAGGGCTGAGAATCCTTTAGGGGCCGAATCCGGGGATTTCGTCTCCGATGTCTTCGGTCTCAGAAGCAACCGGTCGACACCGGATCGCGTTTACAGGTCCGGGGAGACTTTCTACATAGTATCGCTTGCGGACACAAAGTCCGTTGACAGCGGTGCCTTCGGGCTTGAGAAGGATTCCTTCAGGCGGCGTGAGGTCTCGGCGCGGAAGGCCCGTGTGGTCGAAGGGCTGCTTGAGAACCTTCGGGAAAACTCCAAAATCTCACCCAACAAGAACCTCTTTCCCCGGGGAGGGTAATTTCCCGCACGGGAATTTGAAAATATCCCGGGATTTATGGTATAATGATTATTGACCGGAAGACCATGATTGACAAGGAATCTTTTTTCACATACCGCCTAATCCGTATCCCGGCGGCTTTCTTCAGATTCTGGCCCCGTCAGGGCTTCTAAAAATTGATGCGGGAATTTTAACTTTCCCGATTAGGGCAAGGATTTTGCGCAAAACAGGCGGCGGCACACGTGAACGTCACGATGCCGGGCCGCGGTTCTCCCATGAGAATTAAAGCGCTTGAAATAGCAGGTTTTAAATCTTTTTACCTGAAAACAAAGATAGATCTCTCCGAGGGCATAACCGCCATAGTCGGTCCCAACGGCTGCGGAAAGTCCAACATTCTTGACGCCATCAAGTGGGTAATCGGCGAACATAACCCGAGACTGCTGCGCGCTGGTGGCATGGAAGACGTTATCTCCAACGGAAGCGCCGAACTGAAGCCCCTGGGCATGGCCGACGTGTCCCTGATTCTCGAGGGGGTGGAGGGCTTCGGTTTCGAGGAAGTCAGAATCCGGAGGAAGCTTTACCGTTCGGGAGAAAGCGAATACAGCATAAACGGGGTTAAATGCCGTCTCAAAGACATAACAGAGATGCTTCTTGACACCGGAGTGGGCGCGAGGGCCTATTCGATCGTCGAGCAGGGCCAGATCGAGTCCTTCATAATGTCAAAGCCCGAAGAGAAAAGGAAGTTCATAGAGGAAGTCGCGGGAATTGAGAAGTACAAGCTCAGGAGAAAGGAAACCCGGAGCAGAATAGAGTCGACCAAGGAGAATCTCACGCGCGTTCTTGACATGAAGCGCGAGGTGTCAGATCGCATCGAGGCCGTGGCACTGCAGGCAAACCGCGCTAGGCAGTACGGGGAGCTTACCGAACGCGCCCGCTCGCTTGAGTTCGATGTCCTCTCGGCCAAGTTCTCAAACTCGGAGCAGCGGAGAAAAACACTTCTTGAAAAAAAGCTCGGAATAGAGCAGCTGGTACTCTCGGCAGACACCGGAGTGGAAGAGCGCCGCGGGCTGCTTCAAAGCGCCAGGGAGAAAAACTCCGTCTCAGGTCAGCAGCTCGGGTCCCTTGAGAAGGAAATCTACGAGCTTCGGGCGCAGAAAAAGGAAAATGAATACCGCAGAGGCTCGATTGAACGGGAGATCACCGGGATTTCGGGCTACGTAGCGAACATAGAAGCCGAGATAGAAGGCCTCGGGCAAGAAGTTTCTGAGATGGAGGCGAAAAGCAGCCGAGCCGAGCGCCAGTCCGGAGAACTTAAAAACACCCGTCTCTCGGCCTCCGAGGAGATTTCGCGCGAGGAGAACAACCTTGCGGCCCTCAAAAGCGAATGGGAGCGTGGCAAAAAGGAGCTTGAGGAAACGGGGAACCTGCTCTCTGACGTGATGACAAGGAGAAGTTCGCTTGGAAGCACCATAGGCGCTTTCTCGAAGGAGCTTGAAGAACTTGCGGAGAAAAAAGAGGCGCTTGACGGAGAAGTTTCCGCTTTGGGGCTTGAAAAACTCGAGTGCGAGAACCGGCTTGCCTCACTTCGCCGCCGGGAAGGTGAAATAAAAAACGAGTTCACCTCGGCCGCCAAGGAAAAAGAGGAGGTCGATTCGCGTCTTTACGATCTCAGGGTCGAGCACGAGAAGAAACTCGGGGAACTGAGGGGCCTTGAAGGCAGAAAAAAAGACTGCGTCTCAAGGATGGAGGCCCTTAACAAAATACAGAGCAATTACGAGTGGCTTCCCGACGCCACGCGCAAGTTCGTGCTTGAGCGCAAGCAAAGAGGCGTGCTGGGGGTCGTTTCCGATTTCGTCTCCGTTCCGAGAAGCTACGAAAGAGCGGTCGAAGCGGCCTTCGGGGAAAAACTCAACTGGATAGTGGTCGAGGGAAGCACGGAGGCGGTCGCCGCGGTTGAGCTTCTGAGGGAGTTTGACGCGGGAAGGGGAACATTCATACCGGCTACGGACCGGTTCGCAAGAAACGGCGCGGGCAACGGAAACGGGGCAAACGGCCACACAAAGCCGGAGGCAACCTCCCTTAACGGTCTCCTCGACGTGAAGGTTATAGAAAAGAACCTCGTCGATTCGATGCTCCAGGAAGTCTACGTAACTTCCGACCTGCGGGAAGCCATCAGGCTTAAGAACCGGACGGGAAACGGCGCGTGCTTCGCCACCCTTGAAGGGGACTACGTTGATTCCCAGGGAGCAATAACAGGGGGGAAATCCTCTGCGGGCGTGTTTGAGAGAAAAAGAGAAATAGAGGAGCTTGAGGAGCAGACACAGACCCTCTCAGCCCATGTCACGGAACTGGAGGCGTCCTGCAAGGCCCTTCGCGAGGAGATGGATGCGCTTGAGAGCCGTCGCACTGAGGTTGGGGAGCTTCTTCGGCGCTGCGAAATAAACTCGGTCGAAAACGTAAAGGACCGCTCAAACGTGGAGACCAGAATAGAGGATCTTGAGACAAGAATCGCCAACCTCGGCGCACAGCGCGATGAACTTGAGCGCAAGCTCGGGAGCAAGAACCGCACCATTGAGGAAATGGGATCGCTTATAGAGCAGCTTGACGGTCAAAGAAGCACTCTCGAGTCAAAATACGGGGAAATTGAAAAACGGGCACTCGAGTTCGCCGAGGAGGAAAAAGCGCTTCAGGAGAGAATCACGAAACTCAGGATAGATAACGCCGGGGTTCTCGAGAGGGAAAAGGCCCTTGAACACGAGAAATCGGAAGCCGAAAGAATAAAGGCGGTTATAAACGAGAAGCTTTCGCTTCGAAGAAAGGACGTGGAGCTTAAAGAGCGCGAAAGGGAGGCGCTTTCCGTGTCAAAACGGGAGGCGGAAGAGGAGTTTGAAAAAATATGCCGCGATCTCGGCTTAAGGGAGGAATCCTTCGGGGAATTCAGGGAAAAAGTATCGCGCTACGCAGAGGATCTCCAGAGAAGCGAAGAGGAGTTTGAAGCCGCCTCAAGGGAACTTTCATCGCGAAGAGAACAGCTTGCCACAGCGCAGGCGCAGCTTGAACGCGCTGAGGACGAGTTTGGATATCTAAGTGAACAGTACCAGGAGGCATTCGGTGAAGATTCCCCTGATGCCTCGCAGGATCCTGACCTCTCCCGTGTTTCGATATCCGAGAGGGAGAGGGAACTTAGGACCCTTCGGCGGCGCGTAGAGAATTTCGGTCCCGTAAACCTTCTTGCGCCCGAGGAATACGAGCAGCTTGAGGAGAGAAACGGTTTTCTCCAGCGCCAGACCGACGATCTTGCCCGGGCGCTTGATTACCTTGAAAGTGCGATAAGAAAACTCGACAGGGAGTCGATTTCGAGGTTCCGGGAGGCGTTTGAGACCGTGAACAGGAAATTCAGCGAGACCTTCGGCAAGCTTTTCGAAAACGGGGAGGCGCGCCTTGAGCTTACAGACCCCGCGAACCTGCTTGAAACCGGAGTGGAAGTCATGATCAGGCCCGGAGGAAAGAGGTTCCAGCCCATAAACCTGCTCTCAGGAGGAGAAAAGGCGCTCTCGGCCATAGCGGTCATAATCTCCGCGTGCCTAGTAAAACCCGTTCCCTTTATCTTTCTCGACGAAATAGACGCCGCGCTCGATGAGCTGAACACCGTTAGGTTCAACAAGATCCTAAACCAGATATCTACCCACTCCCAAGTGGCCGTTATCACGCATAACAGGACAACCATGCAGCAGGCCGGCGCGCTTATAGGCATAACCACAGACGGCACCGCCGCATCAAGGGTGGTAAGCGTGAAGCTTGACGCCTGAATCCGCCCCAAGAGAAATTTCCTTGTCTATTTCCCACGGATTATTACACTGTTTTAAGAGGACTGTTCCCGGATGTCTCGGGACCCAGTAGGAAAGGAGACCACTTCGGCACATGATTTCTTACGTGCTAAAAAAAATAGTCGGCTCGCAGAACGAGAGGGAAGTTAAAAAGCTCGGCGTTCTGGCCGAGCGTATAAATGCCCTTGAGGAGACGCTGGTCGGAGTGCCCACACCGGATCTTCGCGAGAAGACCGCGCAGTTCCGGGAACTGGTCCGCTCCCGCCTCGGCCCGAACGGAGACCTGGCCGACGAGAAATATTTCGCGGAGATGGAGCAGGTTCTCGAAGAGGTTCTGCCCGAGGCTTTTGCGGTCGTGAGGGAAGCGTCGAGAAGGACTATAGCCATGAGGCATTTCGACGTCCAGATGATAGGGGGGATAGTTCTTCACAAGGGCAGAATAGCCGAGATGAGAACGGGGGAAGGAAAGACGCTTGTGGCCGTCCTGCCCCTTTACCTAAACGCCCTCACGGGGTCCGGTTCCCATCTGATCACCGTAAACGATTACTTGGCTGCTAGGGACGCCGCGTGGATGTCGCCGATTTTCATGGTTTTGGACATGAAAGTCGGAGTTATAAATCATGACGCGTCCTACGTGCTTGCCTGGGAGGATCCTGGGCGGGCTGAGGAGTCCATAGAGAAAAACCTGACCGCGTGGCCGAACGAGTACCTAGCAAGCGACATTCTTCCCGAAAAAAACCTCGAGATCATAAATTCCTTCAAGACCTGCCTGGAGCCTTCTTCAAGACAGGATTCCTACGGGGCGGATATTACCTACGGCACCAATAACGAGTTCGGTTTTGATTACCTGCGCGACAACATGAAATTCTCCCTTGAGGATTACGTTCAGCGCGGCCACAATTTCGCCATAGTGGACGAGGTAGACAGCATTCTAATAGACGAGGCGAGAACCCCGCTTATAATTTCGGGGCCATCTGAAGACTCCACGGATCTTTACTACAAGGTGGACAAAGTGGTGAGAACGCTCTCGAAGGAAAACGACTTCACGGTGGACGAGAAATCAAGACAGGTTGACCTCAGCGAAGAGGGTGTCTCCAAGGTGGAAAGAGCCCTTGACGTCCCGAACCTCTACGACCCCGTAAACCTCAAGACTCTCCACCACGTGAACCAGTCCCTTAAGGCCAACACCCTTTTCAGCCGCGACGTGGACTACATGATGCAGGACGGAAAGGTGGTGATAGTCGACGAGTTCACGGGAAGGCTCATGCCGGGGCGCAGGTGGAGCGACGGGCTTCACCAGGCGGTCGAGGCCAAGGAAGGGGTGGAAATCGAAAGCGAGAACCAGACGATGGCCACCATAACCATCCAGAACTATTTCAGGATGTACAGAAAGCTTGCCGGGATGACCGGTACCGCCGACACAGAAGCGTTTGAGTTCAAGCACATATACGATCTTGACGTTACCGTGATACCGACCCACAAGCCGCTTATAAGGAAGGATCACAACGATGTTGTCTACAAGACCGAGCGCGAGAAGTTCAACGCCACGTGCTCCGAGATAAAGGAAATGAATTCCGCCGGCCGGCCGGTGCTTGTCGGCACTTCCTCGATCGAGCAGTCGGAAAAACTGAGCGAATACCTTGAGAAAATAGGCCTTGGGCACAACATCCTAAATGCCAAGCAGCACGGAAAAGAGGCCGAGGTCGTCGCCCAGGCGGGCAGGATTGGAGCCATAACCATAGCGACCAACATGGCGGGGAGGGGAACGGACATACTGCTCGGCGGAAACCCGGAGTTTCTTGCGAGGGATATTCTCAGGAAGGAGTTTCGGGTCCAGCCCGAGGAAGCGGATCCGAAGCAATACGAGGAGGCGCTTTTCGAGGCGAAATCGATCTGCGATTCGGAAAAAGAGAAAGTGAAGGAGCTCGGAGGACTCCACATCCTCTCGGTCGAAAGACACGAGGCGAGAAGGATAGACAACCAGTTCCGGGGAAGAGCGGGGAGGCAGGGGGATGACGGTTCTTCAAGATTCTATGTCTCGCTTGAAGACGACCTGATGCGCATTTTCGCCTCCGAGAGAATAACGGGGGTTATGGATAAGCTAGGGTGGCAGGAAGGGGAACCGATCGAGCACTCGATGATAAGCAAGTCGATTGAAAACGCGCAGAAAAAGGTTGAGGGCAGGAATTTCGACATACGTAAACACCTTCTCAGGTACGACGACGTCCTCAACACCCAGAGAGACGTTGTCTACAAGCAGCGCCGCGAAATCCTAGAAGGCGGCGAGAGCCTGAGAGAAATGCTTTTTTTGTTTTCAGAAGATATTGTGCGGGAAGTAGTGGACAGTTATCTGGCGCAGCGGGACGACAGCGCGGAGTCTGATTTCTCCGAGCTCCGCGAAGTTCTAGGGAGAATTTTCGGAACCGAGATTGAAATTGCGGCTTCCGCAAAGGCGGACGGGGAAGCCATAACGGATGAAGTCGTCGAGAAGCTGATCGCGGCGTACCGGGAGAAGGAAGAGCGTATAGGTTCTGAACACCTAACGCAGGTCGAACGCTACGTCATGCTTCAGCACATCGACTATCTCTGGAAGGACCATCTTCTTAACATGGATCACCTCAGGGAAGGGGTCGGGCTCAGGGGATATGCGCAGAAAGACCCCCTTCGGGAGTACACCAAAGAGGGGTTTGAAATGTTCACTTTAATGATGGACAAGTTCAAGGCGGACGTTTCCTCCAATCTGTTCAGGATACAGCCTGCGAGCGAAGAACAGATCGAGGAGCTTGAGCGCAAAAGAGAGCTTGAGGAGAGGAAGATGGTGCTCGGGCGGGGAGAAGGCGCTGAAGAAAAGGCCAAGACCCCGGTCAGGAGAACGCAGAAAAAAGTCGGTCGAAACAGCCCGTGCCCTTGTGGCAGCGGCAAGAAATACAAAAAATGCTGCGGCCGGTGACAATATAGGGATAAGGTGTTTTAATGGCAGGGAAAATTTACATTCGCAAGGGGAGAGCCTCTCTTTTCTCTCTTCCCTTCATTGCGCTTTTCGTGATTGTGGCCATCTGTCTTTTTGCGTTTTTCGGCGTTTTGGCCCTGGTTGCGGTTGGTGTGCTGGGGGCCGGAGCCTCGATTTTAAGGAAGCTGTTTCCCGGCAAAGACAAAAAAGGCGGTTCGCAGGTGGGTGAACCCGGGGGAGATACCATTACCCTTGGGGAGGACGATTACGAAATAAGGGATGTGGACTAGCTTCCCCGGATGGCGCGCGGAACTCGTGTCAGAGCGCCTTTTCTATTTCCCCCGCCAGACTCAGGTCTTTTTCCGTGATTCCTCCCTCGCTGTGGGTTGAAAGCGTGATGGAAACCTTGTTCCACCGGATCAGGATGTCCGGGTGATGGTCGGCCATTTCTGAAAGAAGCGCGACCTTGTTCACAAAACCCATGGAATCGACGAAATTTCTGAGAACAAACGTCTTTTCTATCTCTTCTCCCTTTCTCTGCCAACCGTCAAGACCCTCAAGCGCGGAAGAAATTTCTTTTTCGGTTAAAAGTGCCATATATTTTCTCATTATATATTAACCGGGGTGAGTATTCCATTGAATGAACCTGAAGCTTCACCGAGCGCCGTTTTCATAGGTATCGGCGGCAACATCGGCCCCGTGCGCGAGAATTTCGTCCGCGCCCTGAAAAGTATCGAAAAGTACGCGCGCGTGGCGGCCGTATCCTCTCTTTACGAATCGGAGCCCGTGGGACCGCAGGATCAGCCGAAATTCACAAATGCCGTAGTCAAAGTGGAAACGGAACTTTCCCCTTTTGAGCTTCTCAAGCGCCTGAAGGCAATCGAGAGGGAAATCGGGAGAAAAAAAACGAGGAGGTGGGGACCGAGAGTGATCGATCTTGACATCATCTTTTACGGGAATCTGGTAATAACTACCGATTCTCTAGTTATCCCCCATCCGAGGGCGCATGAAAGAAGGTTTGTCCTTGAACCCCTGCTCGAGATAGAACCGGCCGCCTGGCATCCCGTGAAAAACATGGCGGTAAGAGATATATGTTCCGGGCTCGGGGGTTCTCAGGCGATTTTAAAAACCGACGGTCCCGAGGTGCTTCGTTGACCCTGGTTTGGGGTTATTTGTCCCGCGCGAACCTCTCCGCTGCCTCAAGCGTGTTCCAAAGAAGCATGGTTACGGTCATCGGCCCCACCCCGCCGGGAACGGGGGTTATGTAAGAGGCCTTCTCCTTTACGTCCTCAAAGTCAATGTCGCCGACGATCTTTCCGCTCTTGTTCCTGTTGATTCCAACGTCGACTAAAACGGCTCCGTCCTTTATCATTTCCTTTTTTATGAACTGCGGATCCCCTATTGCGACTATCAGTATGTCCGCCATGGTGGTTACGGCCGACAGATCTTTAGTTTCGATATGGGCTATGGTGACGGTGGCGTCCCTGTTGAGCATCAAGGCCGCTGCAGGTTTTCCAACTATGTTGCTTTTTCCCACGACCACTACGTGCTTGCCCAATATCTCTATGCCGTAGTAATCGAGAATTTTTTCTATTCCGTACGGGGTGCAGGAGATGGCGCTAGGGTTTTCCTGGAACAGTTTTCCGGTGTTCTCGGGATGAAACCCGTCGACATCTTTGTCAGGAGACAACGTTCTTATCACTTTTTCCGGGTTCATATGGATCGGAAGGGGAAGCTGTACCAGTATGCCGTGGATCTTTTCATTCAGGTTGAGACGCTCGATCAGCGAAAGAAGCTCCTCTTCTGTGGTTTCCTCTGGAAGATTGAATTCTTCTGAAAGCATTCCACATCTTCCGCACGCCCTTCTCTTGTTCCTCACGTATATTTCGGACGCGGAATCGTCGCCGACCAGAATGGAAGCAAGACCGGGCACTATTCCCGTGCGGTCTTTAAGTTCCTTGGTCCTTCGGATAATCCATTTTTTGATATCTTGAGAGACTTTTTTGCCATCCATGATTTTAGACATGTTCAGGTTCCTTTTTTTTTCGAAAGATGGCTGGTTGGAAAATCATTAGTATAATCGACTCCGGCGGGTTAATCTACACTGGATCGGATTTATCTAAATAGTGTCTGCCAGAGAAGTCCTTGCAACGCCCCGCGGGAAGTCGGCCCGATCAGAGCCGAACCTTGGGAAGCGTTATCAATAACCCAGAACGCTGTAGTCGCCGTTCACGATCAGACGGATCGAGACGTAGAGTCCCAATAGCGCAAAAAGCACCCATGGAGAATTCATCGCCCAGATGTAGATGTACATATCCCCTCGGCTGATCCGGGTTTGCCGATTGGCCGAGAAGAAACTGACCCAATAAACTGAGGTTATGTATGTCAACTGCCAGAACAGCATCACTCCGACGATGCCCGCGACGAGGGCGGGCAGAATATCGAAGGTAAAGGCAGCGTAGAGGATCAACGTCGGGAGCGGGGTCACGAAGCCGTTGGCAATATCCACAGTGTAACCGTATGTGCGCCGGTCTGCGTAGGAACCATCGAACTGGGAATACGTCGCCCAGACATCCGCCCATACCGTCGGCGACAACACCCTCGTCAACGGAATCTTTGTAGTAAGGAATTCGATGGCTGGTTTTCGGCCCGTTTCCCGCCAGCGCTTGCGCCAATATTCGGTGCGTCGCTCAATATAGTCGCGTCTGAGGAACAAGCACACCTCCCAATAGCAGATCACCAGATTAATTGAAAGGAACAGAATCAACAGGGCATGAATAACGTTGAAATCCCCGCGGGTCCAGTAACGCGCGCCAATGCCCACCAATGTCAGAATCGCGATAACCAGCACCGTGAACAGTACCACTGGAATTGCCAGCCGGACCCGGCGTGCCCCAGGTTCGGAATGCGTTCGGTCGGTTAGGTTTTCGGGCATGTGTTCTGATCCTCGCAAAAAGTCCGGCGTTACGGCTCGCTGCATTGTACTCTTCAAAGCGTTCCACGTTCCGGACAAACGTGCTGCGCTCCAAATGGACACTTTCGATAGGGAAATTATATACAATATTTCTATATTCTACTTTTTTGTGGAAAGTCCGAGGTAATCAGTGGTTATACATCTTGGGATTCATATGTTGAAACGTTTTCTGCTAATCTGCCTGTTATGCGTTCCCGTGGCTGTCTGGACGCTCTACAAGCCAATGCGAGTTGTTGTTCCTGAATTAAATGGAGTTTCATGTATCGGTGAGGATGTTTGCACTGAGAATGTATTGCGCTACGAGGAAGCAATTGCGTTATACGAGGAAGCTTATGAATTTGTAAACTCGTCGGTTGGGGTCATCGAAAAGAAGCCCCGAGTCATCTTTTGTGCTTCTCAGGCCTGTTTTCAATCTTTCGGATTTAGTAAAGCAGCTGCAAGTACCGTAGGCACGTCCGGTATTGTTATTGGTCCGCGTGGGTGGAAAAACTACTACGTTCGTCACGAGATGATTCACCATTTACAGGTAGAGCGGCTTGGTGTTTTAAAGCAATGGCGCAGCCCCGTTTGGTTCAAGGAAGGAATGGCTTACTCGCTTAGCCAGGATCCCCGATCGAACCTCTCCGAGCTTTTCCAGAAGTACCGTTTGGAATTTGAGAAATGGTATCAGTCAGTGGGTAAAGAAAATCTGTGGAAAGAGGCGCGAAAACTGTAACGACGCATAGAAGTCAAAATCAGTCGACCTTGGGTTTCAGGTTTTCCCGAAGTGATTAAGAGGCCCGTGCCCCTTCCCTATTTCGAGAGAATTTCTTATCGCCTCCGTGATGAAGGCTTTCGAATTTTCCAAGGAAACCGAAAGAGGCATCCCCTTCGCCAAAAAAGCGCATACGGCTGCCGAGAAGGTGCAGCCAGTCCCGTGGGTGTTTTTCGTTTCGATCCTCTCGCTAACTAGTTCTTCAAATGTCTCCCCGTCGAAAAAAATATCCACTGCGGGGAGGTTTTCCGCTAGATGCCCCCCTTTTACGAGAACGTTCTTCGCTCCAAGCGAGTGAATTTTCTCAGCAACGGTCTTCATGTCGTTTATGTTGCTTATTCTTACAGAGCTCAGTATCTCCGCCTCGGGTATGTTGGGAGTAACTATAAGCGCCCTTGGGAGAATCTCTTTCTTTAGAATTTCCGTTGAATTTCTTAAAAGAGTGGTTCCGCCTTTTGAATGCATCACGGGGTCGACAACCAGTTTTTCGATTGCGTACTGATCTATTTTTTCAGCTACTGCCTCGACGATTTTTTCGTTGGAAAGCATCCCGAGCTTGGCCGCGTCGCAGCCTATGTCGCTCATCACGGCGTCTATCTGGAGTCCCACGAACTGCTCCGGCAGGTCATGGACTCCGCTTACTTCCACTGTGTTCTGGGCGGTAACTGAGGTGAGCACGGAAAGACCGTACACTCCAAGTGCGGTAAAAGTTTTCAGATCCGCTTGGATTCCAGCCCCTCCGCTTGAATCGGACCCGGCGACGGTCAGCGCTCTTGGGATTTTTTCCGGCACGTAAGGATTCTACAAATTTGCCCGTTTTTTTACAAACCCGGACGTTGTTTTCTTCGTTGCGGGGTTTGCGGGAATTGAAAACTGTTTTTAGTCGTATATAATTCCCCTTCACGCTAAACGATCGTTTAAGGAGAGGGTGTCATGAGCGAAGATATTTTCAGACAGGATTTGTTTACAACGGACGATGAGGGCAGAGTGAGGCTGATTGCGGGTTACTGCAAGGAATCCGACAACTGGACCTTTCCGAGGTACCTCGCGGACCCTGTGAGTTTTACAGACGATGTGGAAGAGAAATTTCTCAGTCCCACCGGAATTCTGCATTCCTTTACAGTCGTGAGAAGAAGCATGCCGGAATTCAAGGTGCCCTATGTTCTTGCTCTTGTCGATTTCCCGGAAGGCGTAAGAGTTATGGCGCAGGTTGAAACTGAAGATCCCGACTCTCTTGAATTCGGTGAGGAGATGGCTGTTACGATCGGGGTGATAAAGATGGCGCCTGACGGGACGGATGTAAAGTCCTACAAGTTTATTCCGGCAAGGGAGAATTCCTGATCAACGAAGTTCCCTGATTTTTCTGGCAAGAAAGCCGCTTGAGAAAAATTCTAAGTCCCGTAGTTTGCAAAAATTGGACTATTTATGAAGTTTAATAACGGCTAACCACAATAGTATTCTTCAGCATTCTTTCTACTACCAATATCTTCTCATTTTCATGGATTTTAGGATCTGGTTGAAGAGTTGGAAATGTATGGCTCTTAAAAACTCCTTGCGTAACGTACTGTGATACCGTACACTGAATAAAGATGGTCATTCGTTCCGTCCATCACAGGGGATTGCGTCGGTTGATCGAGGATGACAATTCCCGGTATATAGGGCGTGACTTAGTGGACCGTGTACGCAAGATCTTGACGGCACTTATTCTGGCTGAGCACATGGACAGCTTTATAGCTGATGCACCACCTAGGTGGCGTGTTCATCGGCTTTTGGGTGGTCGCCAAGGTGAATGGAGCGTTTCGGTATCCGGCAATTGGCGAATCACGTTTGAAGAAGATGATGGTTATATTTACCACTTGAACTTGGAGGATTATCATTAATGCCCGCTAAAGACATTGAAGTAACCATGACCCCTTCGCATCCAGGCGACTTCGTCCGTACGGAAATCGTTGAAGAGTTGGGCCTGACCGTGACTAAAGCAGCTCAGATTCTGGGAGTTCGCCGGGCAACGCTTTCAGACCTGCTGAACGGTAAAACCTCTCTGTCGCCGGAAATGGCCCTGCGCATCGAAAAAGCTTTTGGTGTGGGCATGGACATGTTGTTACGAATGCAAGCATGGCACGATGTTTCGCGAATGCGGGCCCGCGCAAGTGAAATCAGTGTGCAGCGTTACGAACCTGCCTGACCGTATGCAGCTTTTCCACGAGGAATTGAATCTGTTTTTCAGGAGATCTCGGCGATTGTTTCTTTCAACGTGCTCTCCACGGTTTCTCTTATTTCCGCTAGCCTCAGTTCCGTTTGAGCTTCAAAACGAAGAACAAGAGCCGGTTGCGTGTTGGACGCCCGGAGAAGTCCCCAGCCGTCCGGATACTCGACCCTGACTCCGTCTATGTCAATCACTTCGTTTTGCTCCCCGAGCTTTTTCTTTACCGCTTCTGTAACCTGAAACTTGATTTCATCAGGACAATCTATTCTTATCTCTGGAGTCGCAAAGGTATTAGGAAGCCCCGTGAGCAGTTCCGAGGCCCTCTTCCCCGTCTTTGAGAGGATTTCAAGAAACCGAAGCCCTGCGTAAAGAGCGTCGTCGTATCCGAAAAACCTGTGTTTGAAGAAGATATGACCGCTCATCTCCCCCCCGAGTTCGGCGTTTTCCTTTTTCATCTTGTCCTTGATCACCGAATGGCCCGTTTTCCACATGATGGGATTTCCGCCGGCTTCCCGGATCTTGGAGAAAAGGTTCCCCGAACATTTGACGTCCCCTATTATGGTAGCTCCAGGGTTTGTCTCAAGAAGATCAAGCGAATAAACGAGAAGCAGCATGTCTCCGCTCATTGGGTTCCCCCGCTCATCGACAATTCCTATCCTGTCCGCGTCCCCGTCAAACGCCAGGCCCACGTCAAGACCGGCCTCCACCACCTTTTTCTTTATGTCGGAGAGGTTTTCCTCGACCGTGGGGTCCGGGTGGTGGTTCGGAAAATCCCCGTCGGGATCCATGTAGAGTTCATGAGTTTCGCAGCCGAATCTTCTGAGTATCTGCGGGCAGGCAACCCCTGCGGTTCCGTTGCCGCCGTCGGCCGCGACCCTTATCCCCGGTTCTATATGAAGATTATTCTCAAGAAATTCAAGGTACCGATCGATTATATCCGACTGCCTTTTTTTGCCTTTCCCCGTTCTGAATTTTCCTTTTTCGACCGATTTTCTTATTTCCTGTATGCCTTTGCCGAAGAGGGAGTCTTGGCCGACGCACATTTTAAGCCCGTTGTACTCTGAAGGATTGTGACTGGCGGTCACCATCACCCCGCCGTCGACGCCCGAGGTGAAGATGGAGAAATAAACCATGGGAGTAGTGACCATTCCTATGTCGACGACACCCACGCCGGTCGAGGTTATTCCCTCGCAAAGCGCATCGCGAAATGCCGGTGAGGATTTCCTGCAGTCGTATCCAACGGAAACCTCCGCTCCGCCTCCCTCGGCTATCATGGTTCCGTAGGCTTTCCCTATCCTCTCGACCACCTCTTCGGTGATGCTCTCTCCCGCTATGCCCCTAATGTCGTATTCTCTGAATATCGCTTTATCAAGAATCAATGTTAACTCGCTCCATTATTTTTAAGCCCTTAATTATAATGTCCCTAGGGATTTATAAAAGGCATCTTTCTTGACTTTAGTTTTCCGGGTCTTATCATTTCCTTTCATGATTTCTCCCTCCTATGAGCAGTTCCTCGAGAGCCTCGAACACGGGAATCTTGTGCCCGTGTGGGAAGAGGTTCTGGCCGATTACGACACCCCGGTTTCAGTTTTCAGGAAGATAGACTCGCCCGGTCACTCCTTTTTATTCGAAAGCGTCGAGGGCGGAGACAAGTGGGCGCGCTACAGCTTTCTGGGCACGGAACCCTCGGTGGTGTTCCGCTCTAAGGGCCGCAACATCGAGATAGTCCGCTCTGGCGGGGAAACCGAAACACTAACGGGCGACCCGATTCTGGCCTTGCGGGACCTGCTTTCGTGCTACAGGCCGGTTTCCTCGGAGGAGCTTCCGAGATTTCACGGGGGGGCGGTCGGTTATTTCGGTTACGACATGGTCAGGTTTATCGAGAATATTCCCGACACCTCGCCAGACGAGCTCAAGCTCTGGGACTCCATCTACATGATAATGGATACCGTTTTGGCCTTCGATAACGTCACAAGCAAGATAAAGATCATTTCAAACGCCTATGTTCCCGACGTGGAGAAGGCTAAAGAGGAATACGAAAAATCCCTGGCGAAGATAGCCGAACTTAAAAACAAGCTTAAAAGCTCGCTTGACGGGGCATTTACGAACGGTGTTTCTGGGGGCGTTTCCGAGGAAGAATTCAAGCTTGAGTCCAATTTCGAGCCCGCGGAATTCAAGGACGCAGTCCTCAGGACCAAGGATTACATAAAATCGGGAGACATAATACAGGCGGTCATATCCCAGAGATGGAAAACGGACCTCAGGGTCGATCCTTTTGATCTCTACAGGGCCCTTAGGATATTAAACCCCTCCCCCTACATGTTTTTCCTGAGAATGGGGGATGAGATACTCACCGGATCCTCTCCCGAGGTAATGGTGAGGGTCGAGGGGAAAAGAATTGCTAGCCGGCCGATAGCCGGAACGAGACCCAGAGGAAAAACCGTTTCAGAGGACGATAGCCTAGCGGCCGAACTCATCGCGGATCCCAAGGAAAGGGCGGAACACATAATGCTCGTTGACCTCGCGAGAAACGATCTGGGAAGGGTTTCCGACACTGGCTCGGTCAGGGTGGACGAGTTCATGATCGTGGAAAGATATTCCCACGTGATGCATATAGTTTCCAATGTTACCGCCCTGCTTACCGACGGGGCTGACGCATTCGACGTCGTAAAGGCGACCTTTCCTGCGGGCACCCTTTCTGGGGCGCCAAAGGTAAGGGCGATGGAGATAATTGAGGAGACCGAGCCGGCCATGAGGGGGGCCTACGGAGGCTGCGTTTGCTACTTCAGCTTCTCGGGCAACATGGACAGTTGCATAACCATAAGAACATTCGTGATAAAAGACGGTAAAATCTACATACAGGCGGGAGCCGGCATAGTGGCCGATTCGAATCCCGAAACCGAGTACCAGGAAACGGTTAACAAGGTAAAGGCTTTGGTGAAATCCGTTGAGCTTGCCGAGGACGGACTCTGATGACCGAAGGGAAAAAGAAGATGATTTTAATGATTGATAATTACGATTCCTTTACCTATAACTTGGTTCACTATCTCGGGGAACTCGGTCAGCAGATTGAGGTGAGAAGAAACGACTGTCTTGATTTTGATTTTGTTGATGACCTTGATCCCGACATGATAGTTGTTTCCCCCGGGCCCTGCACACCCAAGGAGGCGGGGCTTTCGGTTGACATAATAAAAAGGTATGTCGGAAAAAAACCCATTCTCGGCGTCTGTCTGGGTCACCAGGCGGTTGGCTACGCTTACGGGGCGAGCATAGTACGGGCTGAGAGGCTTTTGCACGGAAAAACCTCCCCGATTATCCATGACGGAAAAACCATCTATAAGGATATTCCCAACCCTTTTGAAGCCACAAGATACCACTCGCTTCTCGTTGAAGAGGAATCCCTTCCGCCCGAGTTCGAGATTTCCGCTTGGACCGAAGAGGGTGAAATCATGGGGATAAGGCACAAAGAACTTCCAGTTGAGGGCGTTCAGTTCCACCCCGAGTCCATCCTTACAGAGTGCGGAAAGGATCTTCTCAGAAACTTTATCGACTACTACGGATAAAGCCGATACGGCTTTCCCGTTTTTTCCTCATAACTCCGTATCCCCGAAAACCACCAAATTCTGAATCTTTCATCCCATTTTGCAAACCATGGAGGAACCGTTTCTTTTTTCCTGTTTGAGAAACTCTTCCGACCCTATTAACATATTTAGAGCACAGGACTGCGTTTTAACCAGTTTTTCCCGCAAATGCCGTCCTGAACCCGAAAAGCGGTTTACGGTCTGTTTTTACTTGCCCACATTTTAGTGTGAGCCCAAGGTTCCGAAGGAGTTACGTCTGTTAAGCAATGTCTGAGTTAGTTAAACAAAGAGAGGTTTTAAGGGAGCAGGGTTCGAATCTGTTTCGAAGGAGGTCAGATGGGCCTTCTGGTTGAAGCTTTCATTTTTCTGCTGGCGACGATTGTCGTTGTTCCTGTATGCCGTAAGTTCGGATTGAGCAGCGTGCTTGGTTACCTGCTGGTTGGATTGCTGATCGGTCCGAGCGTGTTCGGGCTTGTAGGCAATGCAACGGAAGTCCTGCACTTTGCTGAGTTCGGAATTGTTTTGCTGCTGTTTCTCATAGGGCTTGAGCTTCGTCCGCATCGTCTGTGGACCATGCGGAGATTTCTCTTCGGGCTTGGCATAACCCAGATACTCATAACTTCAGTCGTCATTGCGGTGTTCTGCTTCATGTTGCTGGGGATGGGCTCGCCCGCGTCAATGCTGATCGGATTTTCGCTTGCTCTTTCAAGCACGGCATTTGTTGTGCAGTGGCTCGGGGAGCACAGGGCATTAAACAGGCCCCATGGACGTGCGGCTTTCGGCACGTTGCTCATGCAGGATGTCGCCGTTATTCCGGCAATAGTCTTAGTAGGCATCTTGTCTTCTAAGCCCGGGGATTCGGTGTCGTTGAATTTGCTGCTTTTTGTCGCTGTTGTGGCTGGATTCGTGGTTGCTCGGTTTACGCTTCGCTCCGCCCTGCGTTTTGTTGCCTCCACGGGAATTCATGAACTTTTCACGGCCGCTGCGCTTACTCTCGTGACAGGTGCCGCCTTGGCGATGCACAGCATTGGCTTTTCAATGGGGCTTGGGGCTTTCGTAGCGGGTGTGATGGTTGCCGATTCTGAGTATCGCCACCAGCTGGAAGCGGACGTGATGCCCTTTAAGGGGCTGCTAGTGGGTCTTTTCTTCATTGCGGTCGGCATGTCGGCCAACCTGGGTTTACTGATCAGCAAGCCGCTTTTGATAGTCGGACTGACCGTGGTTCTCATGGTCGTAAAATCGCTCATTATATACCCGCTTGCCAGATTGCAGGGTCTTGAGCATGATGAAGCGGTGCGGACAGGGCTTGTGCTTTCCCAAGGCGGGGAGTTTGCCTTTATTCTGTTTACCGTGGGCGTTTCGGCACAGCTTGTAGATCAATTCGTTGTCGATATTGCCGTTTTGGTGATAACGCTGTCGATGGCGGCAACACCTTTTCTCGTTGCGATCGTTGCCCGGCTAGGTGCTGACAAGGACAGCGCACCTGCGCCGGTAGAGGAAACCCATGGATCGCAAAATTCCGTTATCATCGTAGGTTTTGGTCCGTTCGGCCAGACCGTAGCCCGAATACTGACCATACTTGAAATTCCGTTTACGGTGATTGAACTTGATGCCAAGAGAGTTGAGTTTGTTCGTCAGTTTGCAAGTGAAACGTACTATGGCAACGCATCGAACCTGCGGGTTTTGCTGTCCGCTCATATTGACCGGGCTCCTGCGATCGTCGTGGCGATTGACGATGTCGAAGCATCTCTGAAAATAGTCAGCCAAGTATCTAGCACCTTTCCGAACCTTAAAATCATGGCCCGCGCGAGGGACCGTTTTCACGAAATAAAGCTCCGGGAGCTGGGAGTGACCTCCGTGATTCGCGAGACTCTGCTTTCAAGCCTAGCTCTTTCAACCCAACTGCTAGAACATCTGGGGTTACCACGGGCCGACGCGGCGGGGATAATTCAGGCGTTTCGGGAACATGATGCCCAAACTCTGGATAGCCAGGTGGCGGTTTACCACGATAAAACCGGTTTTCCTGAAGATGTATTTGATACGACGCAGGAGCTAAAGGAATTGTTCAAGGAAGACAAAAAAACCAGTCTCCGCACCGAAAAGAAACCATGATAAGCCTTTTTCCGAATCAAGCCATAGAGCTGTTTTCCCTTCTTAGACAATAGCAGCGATCTCTAAGGCCGCTCCAGATTCTCCCAGTTGATTCGGTGATGGTTGTCATTAGCTAAGTAGATTTAGTTTGAATTGCCTTGGGCGCTATTGTTGCTAGTCCATCAGACGTAGACCTGACATCTGTTTAGCTTTTCAGAAGGAATTTTTTCTTTCCCTAATCAATGATTTCACTGATTTGTAGGGTTTCATCCTTTGGTGAAAACAATGCTGATAAAGGCGGAATAGGAGAATTTCCTGCACAATATGAAAATAGTACTTGCATATTGTGCAGGATCACGGTATGTTTGGTAACATGATTAAACGCGATATCACTCCCTATCTAGCTAGGTTGTTTAAGCAATATCCTTTTGTAACTCTGACTGGACCGCGCCAATCCGGTAAAACTACTCTTTGTCGGGAAACCTTTCCCCATCTTAAGTATGTCAACTTGGAAGATCCCAACCAACGGGAATTTGCACAATCTGATCCTCGGAACTTTCTTTTTCAGCTTGAAGGAGGTGCCATTTTAGATGAGATCCAGCGTGTTCCTGAACTCTTGTCTTACCTTCAGGTTCTTGCCGATGAGAAAAGGGAAAACAGCCTCTTCATTCTCACGGGCAGTGAAAACCTCGCGCTTTCACAATCCGTAAGTCAGTCTCTCGCGGGACGGACCGCACTTCTTTATCTGTTGCCGTTTTCTCTACCGGAACTCCAACGAACGGGGGCCGACAATTCAATAGACTATATACTCTACTCGGGATTCTATCCCCGGATTCACGATCAGGGGCTTGATCCGCAACAAGTGCTGGGTGACTACTTTGAAACTTATGTTGAGCGCGATGTGCGCAGAATTGCGGAGATTCGTAACCTTTCCGCTTTTCGTTCTTTCGTTCGTCTGTGTGCCGGGCGCATAGGGCAGCTTGTAAATGTCGTCTCTTTAGGTGCGGATGCTGGCGTATCTCACACCACGGCACAGCAGTGGCTCACTTTGCTGGAAGCAAGTTATATCCTTTTCCGGTTACAACCGTTTCACGCTAATGTCAGAAAGCGCTTGGTCAAATCACCCAAACTTTACTTCTATGATGTCGGACTTGCCAGATATCTTCTCGGCATTGAGAGACCTGAGCAGATTGCCACTCACTCGTCGCGTGGACCGTTGTTTGAGAATGCAGTTGTGGTTGAGATACTAAAATATCGTTTTAACCAAGGACGCCGGTCCAATCTCCACTTTTTCCGCGATAGTAAGGGGTTGGAATGTGACTTGTTATTCGAAATCGGCCATGGCATGGGCGCGATTGAGATCAAGTCTGGCGCTACCATTGCCTCGGATTATTTCGATTCGCTGGATCGGGTTTCAGAGCTGATTCCAGAGATTTCTACAAAGGCCGTCGTTTATGGCGGCACAACTCACCAGTCTCGCAGTACAGGCGAAATCGTGCCTTTTGCTGATTTGTACAGCGTGCTCGAACGTTTCGAAGTCAAGCAGGAAATGGCCGCCTTTGTGGAAGAAAAGGCAGGCCCACCTGCACCCGATGTGAATGTGCTGGATAGTGTATACAATATGCACATTTTGCCGATAATAAGTGAATTAGAGAGTCCTGTTGAAAGGGATACGGCGAAATTGTTCGACAGATTGTGGTCCTCTTCATCCGTAGCTGTGGGTAGCGACGGGGAATTCATTCAAAATGATCTCTTGAAAGCTGTTAATTGGGAACAGACGAAGAAAAAGCATATAGTTAAGCCTGATTTCAAAATTAACAATGTGCGAAAACTGAAACTTGCACATAGATACCATTTCAACGGTTATATAGGGAAGGGTAAAAACAGCTTTGATTTATACCTGTCTATTGTATGGACTCTTGACTCAGAGGGATTTTCACGAGAGGTCAGCATCAATAGCGCACCAATTCCGAATTTGGGTGACCGTGTTAAGTATTCCGAACTTAATGACCGAAGTGCCAAAGTAAACTATACGGTTGGGGGTATTTGCAGAAAGATCAGGGAGGAAATCGAAAGTCGCTCTGGAGAATAATCAGACATGCTGAACATGCCGTCGAAATCATTTCATTTCTGCTCTGTTTCAGCGGAATTGATAAACTGGTCTTCCGGCAGTAAATTATCCCCGTTGTGTACATTCTGGTCACTTTGAAAGCCTGAAAGATTTTGTTATATAGGGTTAGAAACAAGTTTTAAAATCGATGCCTTTGTGATTAATAAGTCCGTAATAGGAGAAAAGAATGAAACTGCCTTTACGTCCAAGAGACGAAAAATACATAGGGAAAGGAGCTCTTCCCAATGGCCCCTTAGACGACACCGACAAGTGGCTTCCAATAACCAGATACCTTGAGGCGGGGGCGGAGTCATACCCTGAAAAAACGATGTTCAGCCTCGGGGATTCAGACGGCAACGTAGCTGAAAGCTACAGCTACGGGGAAACCAACGCCTGGGCGAACAGGGTGGCAACCGGTCTTGTCGGGGAGTTCGGAATAAAGAAAGGGGACAAGGTCGGCATGTACATGCTCAACTGTTCAGAATACGTCATATCGATTCTTGCCGCGCACAAGTCGGGCGCCGTCCAGGTCCCGATAAACAAGGATGAAAAAGGTGATAGGCTGGCTTACGTAATAAACTATTCGGAGATGCGGGTGCTCGTGGTCGATACCCAGAGCCTTCCCTACATAACTGAAATAGCGGACAAGCTTGAGAACCTTGAGGCGATCTTTCTCGTCTCAGATGAGGCTCCGGCGGACATAGGGGGCATAAGGGCGCTTCCTTTCTCCGTTTTCGAGCAGTACTCATCCGAAAACCTCGGAGTTGACGTGACGATCGCTGATAAGGAAAGGTGCATGTTCACTTCCGGTACCACGGGGATGCCCAAGGGTGTTATCCGCGATCACGGAGGGGTGATAATGACGGTCCGCTCCTTCATACAACAGCAGGGCCTTAGAAGCGAGGACGTCTTGATGACGGTTCTCTCGCTGGGACACGCAAATGCCCAGGTGATGTGTCTTTTCGTCTCGGTAGCCGTCGGCGGGTCCGCCGTTTTTTTCCCGAGATTCTCGGCTTCCAATTTCTGGAAATGGGCCGCCGGCTGCGGGGCGACCGGGGCAAACATGCTGGGAGCGGTGCCCGAGTACATATGGGCTTCTCCGCTGTCGGAGTGGGATTCGAAGCATGGAATAAGGATGATGCTTTCCGGGCCCGCACCGAAAAAGCTTCGCGAGTTCGAGGAAAGGTTCAACACGAAGATAGTGGAAGGCTACGGGTCCACTGAGATGGGAATGCCGCTCTGGAAAGATCCCGAGGACGAAAAGCCGGGTTCATGCGGATTTCCCGTTGAGGGATACCACCTTGAAATAAGAGATCCTCTGAACACAGACGAAATCATAGAAAAACGCTGGAACGTGGATAAAAACCCTGCTCCCGCCGAAGAGGAAAAGGGGCTTCTTTTCATAAAACCTCTGGTTCCGCACACTACCCTCGATGAATATTTCAAGGATGAAAAAAGAACGAGAAACGCCTTTGACGACCAAGGCTTTTTCAATTCAGATGACCTGTTCGCCGTGGGAACCGACGGCAGATACTACTTCATGGGTCGCTACAGCAGGATACGGGTGTCTGGGGAGAATGTGGATCCGGTAGCCGTGGCCGATGTTTCGGAGGAATACCCCTCCGTTCGGGATGCTGTGGTCGTAGGCCTGAGACTGCCCGACATATCGGATGACGAGATCAAGCTTAACCTGATACTTAAGGAAGGAGAGGATTTTGATCCCATCGAATTCTGCGAGTGGATGGCCGAGAAAGTGATGGTGGCCATGGTTCCCAGGTTCATTGAAGTCTATGAGGAGTTCCCGCTTACTGCAACGCAGAAAATCGCGGTTTCAGAACTAAAGAACATATCCGATTCCACTTGGGACAGGCACAAAAGCGGGCTCAAGCTAAGATCAAGAAAGTGAGCCTGAGATAAAATAGAGAAATGCTGCGTAAACGATAAGCAAAAGCGCTCCTTTCTTTTTTCCGACCCTGTTTTTACTAATCTGGGTTTTTCCGATTAGCAACACGAAAAGCACTGTAAGCAGAATGAAAAACCCGAATTCCGAAGTAATTCCGGACAGCATCTGCTCTTTTACTTGTATAGGTCGTATGGAGGCCACGAGACCCAGATATCCGAGATTAAAGAAGTTGCTTCCTATTATGTTGCCCACGACTATGTTCTGTTCTTTTCTCAAAGCGGCTACAAGAGAGGCGCTGAGTTCCGGAAGTGAAGTTCCAAGAGCAACCGCCGTTACGCCTATGAATAGCTCACTTATTCCAATCTGTACGGCGATTTCTATTGCGCTATTAACCAGAAAATGTGCGCTAACCGCCAGAAGCACTGAGCCCGAAATCACGTAGAAAAGAAATTTCCATCCCCCGTCTCCCTGCGCTGCGGACAAAGCCTCGTTTTTTTCCTCCCTCGACCTTCTGTATGGAACAAACAAAAAGAGGGCGAGCAGAACAAACAGCACCACTCCTTCGCCTATTCCGATGGAGAATCCGGTGCGACTAAGGCCGTAAGCGGCAAAAGTCATAAGCACTAAAAAAACAAGTGGAAGCCTCTGTTCTTTCCATGCTTCCCTGTTTATCACTATGGGGCTTATAAGGACTGTAAGGCCGAAAATGAGCCCGATGTTGGCTATATTGCTCCCGATCATGTTTCCAATCGCTATGTCGCTTGAGCCCTCTAAGGCCGCCACGAGGCAGACCATGAATTCGGGCATGGAAGTTCCAAGGGCAACCACGGTGAGCCCTGCGAAAAAAGTACCCATGCCGGTTAACCTTGCGATTCCCGACGCGCCTTTAACGAGGAAATCCCCCCCCTTCCAGAGACCCACAAAACTCGCGGCAAAAATCAGCAGATTCAAAATTTCCATAAGGTCAGAAGCGGGATTCAGGCCGCATACGGCAGGCCAGAGATTTTTTCAGGAACCAGGAAAAGACTAAGGTTTGCAATGAAGCACCGATTAACCTATAATAGTGTGGATTTTTACAGCGCCTTTTCATTTCCAAGCGCTATAAGACAGTTCAGGAGGTTACATAAATGCAATTATTATTCAAACCGCGCGATGCTGCCTATCTAGGAAGCGGAGATCTTCCCTTCGGCAAATTTGAAGACACTTCGCAGTGGGAACCGATAACAAGAAATCTTGAAAAAGGGGCCGAGATGTTTCCCGACAAGGCAATGTTCAAGGTCGGAGACAGGGACGGAAACATCGTCGAGAGCTACACTTACGCGGAAACCAACGCGTGGGCCAACAGGGTGGCAAACGGTCTTGCCCAAGGGTTCGGAATAAATAAAGGGGACAAGGTCGGTATGTACATGCTTAACTGTTCTGAGCACGTGATATCTATTATCGCCATACACAAGTGCGGTGGTGTACAGGTTCCGGTAAACAAGGACGAAAAAGGCGAGAGACTGGCCTACGTGATCAACTATTCGGACATGAGAGCCCTTGTTATTGATGAGGGGAGCATTCCTTTTATAGAAGAAATCGGTGACAGCCTTGAGCATCTTGAAGTGGTTTTCGTGACGGTTGACAGTCCCCCCGAAAAAATCGGAGGCATAAAGGCGCTTCCTTTTTCAGAATTTGATAATTATGACGATACTAATCCCGGGGTGGACGTTACCACTGCCGACATGGAGAGGTGTATGTTCACGTCCGGTACCACAGGGATGCCAAAAGGGGTTGCCAGAGATCACGGAGGAGTGATCATGACGGTTCGCTCTTATCTGCAGCAGCAGGGAATAAGGAGCGATGACGTGCTCATGAGCATACTTTCACTCGGTCACGCGAACGCTCAGGTAATGTGCCTTTTCAGTGCCATGGCGGCCGGTGGGACTGCCGTGTTTTTCCCGAGGTTCTCAGCTTCCAATTTCTGGAAGTGGGCGGCCGGGTGCGATGCGACATGCGTTAACATGCTGGGGGCGGTAGCCGAGTATCTCTGGGCTGCGCCTGAGAGCGAGTGGGATAAGAAGCATAACATAAGAATACTGCTGGGTTCCCCGGCTCCGAGGAATCTGAAAGAGTTCCAGGAAAGATTCGGAGTCAGGGTGATAGACGGATACGGTTCGACCGAGATGGGTATGGTTCTCTGGAAAGACCCCGAGGATCACCGCCCGGGTTCATCCGGTTTTCCCATGGAGGGATATTACGTCGAGCTCAGAAATCCCGAAGACATCGATGCGGTGGTAAGACCGTTTTGGGACTCTACCGACGACATTACTCCTCCCGACGATGCCAAGGGACTTCTTTTCGTAAAGCCTCTTGTTCCGCATACGACCCTGAATGAATATTTCAAGGATGAGAGAAGGACCAGGGAGGCCTTTGACGATGAAGGCTTCTTCAATTCGGACGATCTTTTCGCTAGAGGTATCGATGGGAGATATTATTTTGTCGGAAGGTTCAGCCGCATCAGGGTTTCAGGCGAAAACGTGGATCCGGTAGCAGTCGGGGACGAGGCTATGCAATATCCCGCGATTCAGGAAGCCATTGCGGTCGGTATAAGGCTCCCGAACGTTTCGGATGACGAGATCAAGCTCTGCGTTACGCTCAAGGCGGGCGAAGAGTTCGATCCGATTGAGTTCTCCAAGTGGATGGCCGAAAGGGTTATAGTGGCCATGGTGCCCAGGTTCATAGAGGTTTACGAAGATGGATTCCCGGTAACCGCGACCCAGAAGGTCAAGGTCGCCGAAATAAAGGAAATCACCGAGAATACCTGGGACAGAAACGAGACGGGCCTCAAATTCAGCGCCAGAAAGTAGATTTTCCTTTTATCCGTGGCAGGGCAGTCCGATGAAAGCATTATGGTCTTGGCTATTAGGGAGGCCGAGCGGGCCGCCTCGGAAGGAGAGGTTCCGGTCGGGGTGGTCATAGTTGATAGGGGTGGAACCGTAATTTCGGCCGCCTGTAACCTGAGAGAATCAGCTTCGGACGCTACCGCCCACGCCGAAATTCTGGCTATACGCAGCGCGTGCAAGGTTACCGGAAACTGGAGACTTTCCGGCACTTCTATCTACGTTACCCTAGAGCCCTGCGCCATGTGCATGGGAGCCATAGTTAACGCAAGAATAGACAGGGTGGTGTTCGGCGCTCCCGACCCCAAGGGCGGGGCGCTCGTAAGCAACTTTGGAATCGGCACAGGAGGGGAGCTCAATCACCGAGTGGAATTCTTGGGGGGAGTCTGCGGCGAGAGGTGCACCCGCATTCTTGAGGATTTTTTCAAGACGCTTCGGAACTCCTGAACTCAAGCTTGGGGCTAACGACGATTTTTTTTGAGTTTCCTTTGCTTGGAACCGTTTCGTACGTTATATCCTCTTGCTTCTTAAGTTCTATATAGGCCATTTTCCTTTCGTAGGACGAGAGCTGCTCGATTGAGTGAGGGTTCCCGCTCTGTTTTACCTTCTGCACAGTATCTGCGACTTTTTTCGGTACGTCGGTGTTCTTTTTTTTGCCATCGTATCCGGCAAGGTTTATGGCAACGCGCTTGCTTTTGCCCTCGTTGCTGTTTTTCGAAGCTATCTTCCCGACTATGTACTCAAGGGATTTTATTACCTCCCCGTTTCTTCCTATAAGGAATTTCTTGTCTTTAACGGGCCATACTTCAAGTATTATCCTGTTTTCGGTCTCCTCGGTTTTTACGTTCTGCGGAGTTGAAAAGAGAAAACCCAGTATGGTTTCAAGAGTTTTTTTCGCCCGAAACGCCTTTTCGCTTAACCCGCCGGTTTTTATCTCCACCCTGACTATGGCTTTTTTGCTGCCTATACCCAGAATCCCCTTGGAGTCTTCCCTGACAACTTCGATTTCCACTTCATCTTTTGAGACTCCGAGCTCCTCGCAGGCGTTTACTACGGCTTCGGAAATGGTTTTTCCTTCCTTTTCTATTACGTTGGCCATTGTTATCCTCCTTCTGGATCTGGAACCTGTCGATTGATGTAAAGCTGCTGACCGACGGAAAGAATATTGCTCACGGTCCAGTAAAGTATCAGACCGGATGGCAGGCCCCAGAACATTACGGTAAAAATTATAGGCATAAACTGCATGAGTTTCATCTGCAGTTCCATCGTCTCGCTCCCCGGAGTAGTCATGGGGGTAAGTTTCTGCGAGAAAAACCATGAGACACCCATCAAAAGGGGCAGTACCCGAAACGGTATCCCCATCACGTCAAACAGGTGTTCGGGCTGTGAGAGATCGTTTACCCAGAGAAACGAGCTGTGTCTTAAGTCTATTGAATACAGAAGCGCGAAATAAAGGGCTATAAAGACGGGGAACTGTATGAGCAGGGGCAAACATCCCCCGAGACTGCTGAGAGGATTTATGTTGTTGCTCGTGTAAAGTTTCATCATCTCAGCCTGCTGGGTTGACTTGTCGTCCTTGTATTTTTCTTTTAGAGCGTCGATTTCAGGTTTCAGCTTCTTCATTTTGTTCTGCACGCCTTTCATCGATTTCATGCTTTTCACGGTAAGGGGAAGGAATATCACCCTGAGAAGGATCGTGAGCACTATTATGGAGATTCCGAAATTGCTGAAAAAGTTATTGACGAACTTGAGCAGCACGACGGCGATCTTGGTGAGTCCTCCCACATAGCCGTAGTCAATGGATTTCTCAAGGCTGTACCCGGCTTCCTTCAGGTCAGATTCGTTTTTCGGACCGAAGTACGATTTCCACCCGACCTTGTAGCTTTTCCCTGCGGTTGTTCTCTGCTCCGGATAGGAAAAGGCCGCTCCGGCGAGGCCTTTTTCGTCGAGGGGCTGCAGATAAAGTGCTTGGTCTCCTCCTATTTCGGGGAGGAATGCGCTGAGAAAATATTTGTCGCCAAAACCAAACCAGCTTGTCTCTCCGTTAAACGTCTTGGTTTCCTTCAGGCGTTTTTTGGTTCGCTTGACCTCACCTCCGACCATGGAGACGAATTCGTACAGGCTGTTTGAACCGCTCTCATATACCGTATTCTCCCAGCCGATATGAACTTTCTGGTTTATCTGCCCCTTCGTTCCGTTAAAGACCTCGAGGTTTTCCTTGATGAAGTATTTTCCTGGATAAAAAGAGATGGTTTTACGTACCGTGAGCCCTCCGGGCTTTTTCCAGACAAGATTGACGTCAAGTCCCTCGGCACCTACCACCAGATCTGTGTTCCCCTTGTAGGAAAACGGAATCAGCTCCGGCATTTTTTCATTCTTGACTCTCAATATGGTGTCAAATGATTTTTTCCCTTCATTTATGACTCCCACCGGTACTGAATCTGTGTCGATCGTCTTTTTATATTCTGCAAGATTCCAGCTGGCTACTTTTCCTCCGAGAGTGTCTATCTCGGCGGTGTAAAGGTCGGATCTGACTTTTATTATCCTGGAAACGTAGGAAGATTTTATCGGTTCAAATTCTGCAGGGAGCTCCCGAATGGAACCTGTTTCTCTGGAAAGATCCCCTGCGGTGGCGGGCGCGGATGCGGGCTGATCTATTTTTGCGGGCTGTTTTTCCTTCGGGGCTTCTGTGAAAAACGCCGAGTAAGCGACGATTACGAGTACCGACAATACCAGAAATAAAATGTAGTTTTTCTTGAGATCACTGTTCATATGTTGTTTCTTCGGGCTTTATCGAGGATGTGGAGCGCTATCGTGATTTCCGCGAAGCACTTGTAAAACCGCTCCCGTTTTCCGTGCGTGGTTTTAGTATGTAGCAGGGAATTAAAGAGTAAGAATTCATAAAGGCAATGATACATGATAAGTTTGAATAGCAATAGACCGTTTTTGTTCCTGCGCCCTCAAGCCTTATTGCTTTTTTTTCCTTACGGGGTCATATCCCCCCGCGCTTAACGGATGGCATCGCAATATTCTTCCAAGGGTCATCCATATTCCCCTAAGAGCTCCGTGTTCTCTGAGAGCCTCAATCGAATACGCGGAGCAGCTGGGATGAAATCTGCAGGTCTGGGGAAGCATAGGGGAAACGCTTCTCTGGTAGAGTCTTACCAGAAAAACAAAGAACCTGACTGCGAAATTTTCTTTCATTTGATACGGGTTACGAGTTTTTTTATCTCCGAGTAAAGCCCCGAAAACTTCTTATCCGATACGTCGTTTTTTACTACGAACACCACGTCATTTGAATAAAAGGCGGGTTTGTTTTTCCTGAAAACCTCCCTCAGTACCCTTTTCATCCTGTTTCTTCTGACGGAACTTGCCGAGGCTTTTTTGCCTACGGACACTCCTAGGCGGGGAAACCCCAGAGAGTTGGGCTTTACGTAGAGTATGAAGTTTTCCGAGTGGGTTTTAGTGCCTTCTGAGAGTATATTGCGAAAGTCGCGGGGTGTCTTTATCTTGAATTTTGCGGGGAACGAATTGTCGGACTCAATCGCTACTTTTTCCATCTCCCAACCGTGAGAACATACCTTCCCTTGGCAGTTCTTCTCCTCAGTATGCTTCTGCCTCCCCTCGTGCTCAGTCTCGCGCGGAAGCCGTGCGTTCTAAGCCTCTTTTTCACGTGCGGTTGATAAGTCCTTTTCATAGTGGGGGGTGAGAATAACACGTAAGGATTTGAAGGTCAAGAGAAAAGTGGACCGTTTGCAATCCAGGGCACCCATGGGACGCCCGGGTCCAAATTGACAACAAACAAGTTGTTGTAAATAATTGATACCCATCAAATTCAAACGGTTTTTGAGATTCTTCGTCCACTATGATCCTTGAAGGCGTAAAGCTTATGGTCCTCGGTATGGCCGTAGTATATATTTTCCTCCTTGTGTTGATGCTTAGCGTGATGCTGTCGGCAAAACTGTTTAAAGACAGCGACGCTCGAGTGTCTTCGGATACGGGGGCGTCCACTAAATCCCGCAGGGACGTCATTCCGGTCATAGCCGCGGCGGTGGCGGCCTACAAGGCGAAACATGCCGACGACGGCTGATCTTGAAAACTCCAAAGGTTTTGTCATGAAGAAAATTTTATTTCAGGATACATCTTTTCGCGACGGATTTCAGTCCGTTTTCGGCGCAAGGGTGCTCACAGAAGACTTTATCCCGGCGGTTGAAGCCGCGAGGGAAGCCGGAATAACCCACTTCGAGGCAGGTGGTGGAGCTAGGTTCCAGAGCTTGTTTCTTTACTGCGGAGAATCCGCTTTTGACATGATGGACCGCTTCCGCGAGGCGGCGGGGCCGGATGCCAACCTGCAGACGCTTGCAAGGGGGATCAACGTGGTTGCGCTGTCCCAGCAGCCCAAGGACATGATAGATCTCCACGCCAGGATGTTCAAGAAGCATGGCATAACGCACATAAGAAACTTCGACGCCTTAAATGATGTAAGAAATCTCGAGTACTCAGGCCAGTGTATAAAAAACGCGGGCCTGCATCACCAGGCCGTGGTGACGCTCATGGAGCTTCCTCCGGGCTGCGAAGGAGCCCACGACGTTGATTTTTATATAGACAGGCTGAAGAAAATACTCGATTCGGGACTTCCTTACGATTCCATATGCTTTAAGGATGCTTCGGGAACCTCTAACCCGAAAAAAGTTTACGAGACCCTGAAGGCCGCGAGGAAGCTCGTCGGAGAAAACGTCATTCTCTGGGTTCATACCCATGAAACGGCCGCCCAGGGAGTCAATCAGTACATGGCCGCCATAAACGGCGGATGCGACGGAATCTGCGTCGCCAGAGCCCCGGTTTCCGGGGGTACGTCCCAGCCCGACCTGATATCCATGTGGAATGCTCTTAAAGGAACGGAATACACTCTGGATGTGGACGTGAACAAGATTCTTGAAGCTAATTCCGTGTTTAAGGAATGCATGTCGGGCTACTATTTTCCGCCCGAAGCCCTTCGGGTCTCCTCGGAGGTTCTTCTCTCTCCAATGCCCGGCGGAGCGCTTACGGCGAACACCATGATGATGAGAGACACCGGCACTCTTGATCTCTACCCCAAGGTGATCGAGGCGATGAGCGAATGCGTGGCCAAGGGAGGATTCGGAACCTCGGTTACCCCGGTTTCACAGTTTTATTTCCAGCAGGCCTATGCGAACGTCACTCAGGGACCTTGGAAGAAGATCACCGATGGTTACGGGAACATGGTGCTCGGCTACTTCGGACGCACTCCCGTTGAGCCCGACCCCGAAGTCGTGGCCATAGCAGAGGAGCAGATGGGCAAGCCCCGCTTTGAAGGCGATCCGCTTGACATACTTGAGCCCGGAATTCCCCAGGCGACCGAGATTCTCGAAAAAGAAGGCCTCGAGGCTACAGAGGAGAACATATTTATAGTCGGGGCGCTCCAGACCCAGGGCGGAAACAAGGGTCTTGAATTTCTCAAGGGGAACTTCAGCGTCAACGTAAGAAGAGAGGCGCCTGAGGAAAAGGCTCCACAAAAACGCGGTCTCGGCACGAGCGTGGCATCTAAGGTGTCCGGTACCGGGGAGAACTTCGTGATCACGGTTGACGGGAGAAGCTATAACGTAACCGTGAAAGAGGGATCTTCGGAGGTTGCTTCGGTAACCGAGGCTCCCGTAGCGAAAACATCCTCCGTTAAGGAAGAGGATTCTCCCGACGTTGTGGCCGTTACGGCGAGCGTGCCCGGCAACGTGTACAAGGTGGTAGTCGGGGCAGGGGACAAGGTAAAGGAAAATCAGACACTGATCATGCTTGAAGCCATGAAGATGGAAACTCCGGTCGCTTCTCCGTGCGACGGCGAAGTGGTGTCCATTGAGGTTGAACAGGGACAGGTAGTAGAGACGGGTCAGCTTATCCTCACCATTCTTCCCTCTTGAGCACATGAAAAAATTCATGCTTATTTTCGCAGTTCTTGCGTTTTCTCTGGGAATGTTCGTCGGCGCACCCGACTGTCTCGGGGAGACGGTAAGCGACGTGGCAGCCGCCGCGGAGCAAACCAAGGAACTTGCATCTTTTTCCCAGCTTTTGAAAAACGTGGCTACCAGCACAGGTATCTACGGGTTTATCGCGGGCAACGCAATTTCTTGGGTTAACGGGTTCGGGATGTTCTTGATGATCATGGTAGGATTTCTTCTTCTCTACCTGGGGATCGCCAAGAAATTCGAACCTCTTCTCCTGGTTACGATAGCTTTCGGGTGCATATTGGCCAACATTCCGCTTGCGGGGATAAACGACCCCGGCGGGGTACTTTACTACGTGTACGATGTTGGTATAAAGACCGGTATTTTCCCCCTTCTGATATTCATGGGAGTGGGGGCGCTTACAGATTTTGGCCCGCTTCTGGCCAATCCTAAGACGGTTCTTCTGGGAGGCGCGGCGCAGTTCGGCATTTTCTCGACATTGATCGGCGCGCTCGTGCTTGCCCGGTACGTGCCTGGAATCGATTTTTCCCTGAGCGACGCGGCGTCGATAGGAATAATAGGGTCAGCGGACGGACCGACTTCTATTTACATTTCTTCGCAGCTCTCTCCGAGGCTTCTCGGTGCAGTCTCAGTTGCTGCGTATTCCTACATGGCGCTTGTGCCGATAATCCAGCCCCCGATAATGAAAGCTCTTACTTCCCCTGAAGAGAGAAAAATAAGGATGAACCAGCTTCGTCCGGTGACGAAAAGAGAAAGAATAATGTTTCCGTTGATTGCTCTTACTCTCTGCTTTCTTTTTCTTCCATCTGCGGCACCTCTAATAGGTTTTTTCGCTTTCGGCAACCTGATGAGGGAGTGTGGAGTGGTCGACCGGCTCTCGGATACTACGAGAAATGCACTTATAAACATAGTCACGATATTTCTCGGCCTCGGAGTCGGGTCGCAGCTTCTGGCCTCCGAATTTCTTTCCCTTGAGACTCTTGGCATACTTCTTCTGGGGATCGTGGCTTTCTGCATAGGCACGGCCTCTGGGGTACTGATGGCCAAGCTTATGAATGTTTTCTCCGAAACAAAGATCAATCCTCTGATCGGTTCAGCGGGAGTTTCGGCGGTTCCGATGGCCGCCCGGGTATCGCAGGACATGGGATCCAGGGAGGACCCCCAGAATGTGCTCCTTATGCACGCCATGGGTCCGAACGTAGCCGGGGTTGTGGGTTCTGCAGTGGCGGCAGGCATGCTGCTTGCGGTTTTCCAATAAGTTTCTGATTAGCTAGAAAGAATATTTTTGCGGAGTCTGCGATGAGATTTAAAGGACGCTCAGCGATTATTACCGGAGGGGGAACCGGAATCGGGGAGGCTACGGCGCTTTCGCTGGTGCGAAACGGAGCCAGGGTTCTGATTGCCGGGAGAAGGGAGGAGAAGCTAAAAGAGGTATGCGGGAAGGCAGAGGAAGAGGGGTTTTTGATGGAATACAGGGTTTGCGACGTCTCCGTTCAGAGCGACTGCGCCGCGACCGTAGAGACCGCTTTTCGTGAGCACGGGAAGATCGACATTCTTTTTAACAACGCGGGTATCATTTTTTCCGGCCCCTCTCACGAAGTTGAAACCGATAGATTCCAGCAGATGTTCGATATAAACGTGAAGGGAGCGTTCATGATGTGCAAATACGCCATTCCTCACATGATTTCCGCTGGCAGAGGGTTTATCGTGAATAACTCTTCTGTTCTCGGGTTAAAGGGGTTCGCGGGACTTTCGACATACTCGGCATCCAAGGGGGCCCTTGTTCAGCTCACAAGAAGCATGGCCCTTGAATACGCGGACAAGGGACTCAGGATAAACGCCATCTGTCCCGGCGGAGTCTGGACGCCGATGTTCGATTCTTACCTCGAGAGAGCCGAGGATGCCGATGCTGCCCAGGCGTTTATGGAATCGCTTCACCCCATGGGGCGACTGGCCGATTCTTACGAGATAGCCGAAGCTGTTCTGTTTCTTTGCGATGATAAGGTCATGTTCAACACTGGCTCGATGCTATCGATTGACGGCGGCATTATAGCCAAGTGATTCATTGTTCGAAACCGTTTCGGCAGCCAAATGGTTTTAAGGCACCTGACCGGGTGTTACGTCTTCTAACTCCGGAATGCTGAAAACCTGTCTCGTGCGCCCGCCCTCGGCGTCGTATGTGTAGACGGAGTAGCATCCCGCTCCTATGTCTCCGTTTTCATCAAACTCGATCGGTCCCGAAACTCCTTCGTAATTGATGTCGTCGTTGGCTGTGGTCTCATCAGCAAGGGCCGCGGCGCATTGGGCGTAGCTTAAGCACCGGGTTCCTCCTCCCGTAACATTCGCCATTTCGGAGACATATTCGGAAGGGTCGTCGCTTCCGGCGCTCAAGGCCGCGAGTGCTACCGCTACCACCGCGTCATACGTATGGACGGTGAACTGAAGAGATGGGAATTCTTCCGGATCAAAGCGTCTTTCAAACTCGTCTTTTCTTTCAGGAGGATCTGGCAGCGCACACGGAGTTGTGCTCTTGAAGCCTTTGACCGCTGCGGGATTATCCGGGTCCACAAGCTCGTGCAGGTTTGCGACCGCAAGAGAGTCTGAGATGTAATATTTGGCGGAGGAAGGGACAACGGGTGAATCAAGCATGCCTTTTATTATCTTCTCTCCTTCTCCCTCCGATACGATCATCATTATGGAATCTACATTGCTGATTCCGCTTACCGTCTCGATATCGTCAAGTACATCCTGGGTCTTTTCATCGAAATCCGGGTCGCCAGAATCGTATAGCTCGTAATTAACGACCTTGGCAGCGGGACGATTCTGTGAATCCAGCTCCTCGTTGATCAGTTCCGTGAGCTTCACTCCATAGTTGTCGCCACGGTGGACTATCAGCACTTCGCCCTCGTTTTGCGCTTGGTCCACGAGAATTTTTGCCTGAAACGAATCTGTTGGAACGGTCCTGAAGAAAAAAGGAATTTTCCCGGCTTGGATAAGCTGCTGATTCTTTTCAGTAAGGGTAACGGAGGTGGCAGAAGGTGAGACCGCGACTAAGTTATTTTCAACTAGGAAGTCAAAAATTTTGACTGAGTTTCCCGAGGTTCCGGGTCCGATTATGGCCCTTGCGCCCATTTGCAAAAGTTTCCTCGCAGAGGCAAGCGGGGTAGCAACATCTCCCATTATAAGCTTTACCTCCCCGCCGGCCCGGTTGATGTCGTCTCTCGCGAGCTCTGCAGCCTTTATCATGGAATATCGAAGTTCGCTTGTCTTAAGAAGCACTCCTATACAGAAGGCGTCCTCGCAGCTGGCGTCTGCATGCTCATCGGTTCTGTTGCCGCATCCCGGGAACAGGAAAAGGGCGGTAAGTACGAAGGAAATAATCAAAAACACCGTTTTTATTTCGGTTTTCATGGCGACTGTATTACCTCCTGTGCGTACCGGTCTATAATTGTTTCTCCGGGAATGGAAAGCGGGTCTGTATTGCTCTAGATTGGATTATAACCCTGAATACTTATTGGAACAAATAGCGTGGCACTGGGTGCCAAAGCGGATTTTTCAAGCGGATAAACGCTTCGTAAAAGAAGCTTTCTGTTTTCTGCGGTTCCGTGTTTTCGATTTCGGCGTTTTCATAATGGTTTGCGGTCACCTGCGCAATTTCAGATTCTCAGAAAAGAAGGCCGCGAGCACTGATCTTAAAAGAAATTTAAAAATTTTTCTTGAAAACAGTTTTTTTTCGTGGATAATAACCATTCACTTTTTCGAGGGTTGCAATGGGAAGGTCGTTAAACAGAGTACTTGTGAAGATGAAGAGCACCGAGAGCCCTTACATCTATTACACGAAGAAAAACAAGATGAATACTCCGGACCGTCTTGAACTGAAAAAGTATGACCCGGTGATAAGGAAACATGTTGTCTTCAAGGAGACCAAGTAGTCAAAGGAGATCCCTATGGCCCGCCGCTGCGCTATAACAGGAAAAAAGCCCCTTTTCGGAAACAACGTTTCCCATGCGAACAACCACGTTAAAAGACGTCAGAATCCGAACCTGCACTGGAAGAGAATATACGTTCCGGAGCTGGACAGGTACGTGAGAATAAGAATTTCCGCCCGTGCGTTAAGAACCATTACCAGAAAAGGTCTTATGCCCTACCTGAGGGACGAGGGCCTTACCTTGAGAGACATAACCCGCTGAACTCTCACTGATTTACTAGATAAGAAATAACGAACGGAAGCACCAGAAGGGAGACTGCCGTTCCGGCCACTATTATTGATGCGACCGTCTCGGAGTCTCTTCCGTATTTCTCCGCCAGCACAAAGTTAAAAACCGCGGGTGGCATCGCGCACTCGAGAATGACTACTTTTGCCTCAATTCCCTTCAAGCCGAACAAGTTCACAAACAGTGCTCCAAAAATGACTCCTAGAAATATCCTGGCGGAGCCGAAGAGGAAGGAAATCCAGAGCCTGGAAAGCCTCATTTCGGAGAGCTTGTATCCGAGTGAGAAAAGCATTGCGGGTATCGTGATCTCCCCGAGAAGGGTTACGGGCCTCTCGATAACTACCGGTATCTCGAAGCCGACCGAGTTGATGATTATTCCGGCTACGGTGGCGTATATCAGGGGAAGCCTGAATATCTCGTGCAGGTCTTTTCCGGAACCGAGAATCAGGATTCCCACCGTATAGTGAAGCAGCATGGTCGAGACAACGCAGAGTATCGCGATGTTAAATCCGTACTGTCCGAACGCGAAAAGACAAAGAGGGAGGCCTAGGTTTCCAGTATTTGCGAAAACCACGGGGGGCAGATAGACCCTCGAGTCAAGCCGAAGCGCTTTTGTGAGTGCCCCGCCGATTATGATGGTAACGAAAATGACTGCCGATATGGAAACAAACAGCTTCGCCGTCACAGACGGGTCCATGGTGAAATCGGAAAGAGACGAGATTATGAGACATGGCGTGGTCACGTAAACCACAAGATCGTTAATCGAGGAGATATCTATTTTTTTCGTCCTGCTGAAAAGAAAACCCGCGGCGATTACGAGAAACGCTGGCAGGACGATGTTTGCAAGCTCTGGGATTGAGGAAAGAGTCATGTTCTGCGTTTTTTTGTGAAGAAAAAAAGTTACGTCTTGGGTAAACGGGGTGCGGAGTTGGCGAAGGTCTTCAGAGTCTTACCACTGAAGCTCCCCAGGTGAAACCGGCTCCGAAAGCAGCGAACAGCACCAGGTTTCCTTCCTTTACCTTTCCTTGGCGAATTGCCTCGTCAAGGGCCAGTGGAACTGAAGCCCCGGAGGTGTTTCCATACTTGTCTAGGTTTACAAACACTTTTTCTTCCGGGAAATTCAGCCTCTTTCTTACGGCTTCCAGAATTCTTTGGTTTGCTTGGTGAGGAACGAAAAGATCAATATCTTCGGGCGCAAGGCCGGCTTCCTTAATGGCGTTTATAGTTGCCGACTCCATGCTTTTGACTGCAACTTTAAACACGTCGTTTCCCTTCATCTTTATGTATTGATCTCTGGTTTTAAGCACTTCCTCGCCGATCGGCGTCCTCGAGCCCCCCGCCGGGACGTAGAGAAGATCCCAGTCTCTTCCGTCCGAGTTGAGAATGGATGAGAGAATTCCCGGCTCGTCAGAAGCGGTGAGCACAGCTGCCCCCGCCCCGTCGCCAAAGAGTATGCAGGTTGAACGATCCTCGAAGTCAGTGACCTTCGAGAGAGTATCAACCCCTATCACGAGAATTTTCTCTGCCGCACCTGATTTTATTATTCCCTGAGCTACGTGAAGCGTGTAAAGAAACCCGGAACAGCCGGCCATAAGATCAAAAGCGTAGGCCTTTTTTGCTCCCAGGAGGCTCTGTACCACGCAGCCTGTTGAAGGAAAAATGAAATCAGGGGTAATGGTTCCGACTATAATTACGTCAAGATCGCTTGGGTTTACGCTTGCCGCCTCCAGGGCTTTTTCGGCGGCTTCATAAGCGATATCAGAAGAAGCGGTATCCTTATCCGCAATTCTGCGTTCCTTAATTCCGGTCCTGGAAGTGATCCACTCGTCGGAGGTGTCGACCATCTTTTCCAAGTCGGAATTGGAAAGTACGGCCTCAGGAACCGAAGAGCCGGTCCCTATGATTTTTACGTATTTCAAAGTGGAATCTCTCTCCGAAGCGGTTAGCGCAATAATAGTTTAAAGCCCTGATTTTGTCAAACAGTTGCCGATTGAAGAAACGGCCTTGTTAAGCGGCCCCATCTCGGCCTCGCTCATCTGGGCCGTGACCGCATGGTGAGTCTCGTCGCAGAGAAAAATAAGGCAGTACTCCTCTAGTTTCGCCAGGGTGGAGAGAAAGAAGGTTTCCTCCGAGGACTCGGTGAGGAAAAAATACTCGTATTTAAGCCTGAGTTCTTTGCCTGTCTTTATCCTTATCTCCATAGCGACTGAGGGGAACTCCTCCTTTTCCACTGTAAAAAACCGCGTTGATATCTTCTGGGTGTCGGCAATCGCGGCGATTTTCTCCGGCTTTTCCTTGAAAATCATCAGGCATATCTCGTCCGTTGCGTGTGGTACACAGCCGTAGAGGATTTGGGAGAGCGCTATTTGCAGTTCCGTATCCTGCTCAAGGGTGTCGTATGCAGTTTGAGGTGTTGAAAATATCCTTGACATATTGTTCGGTCAATCAGTATCATTAAAAGTAGGTTTCAGGTTTTTGCGGACTTTAGGTTCGTGGTCCTGACATAGTAGTATAAAGAAGTATCAGGAGGATAAATAGATCTAATGACTATACAAGGTAATGAGTTAGTGCTGTTAGCTATCGTAATTCTTATCATAGGGATATTCCTTATGTTAAATGAAGGAGAAGGAGGGGCGCAGCAGGCTTCCGAACCACCCGCTCCGCCTGAACCCCAGGAGACCCCAAGCGATGTGGATCCTTTTCAGTCCGCTGCGGCTGAACCGGCGAGCGCGGCTGCTCCTTCAGATTCCGGCGCTGCCTCTGGAGAAGCGGATCCCTTCCAGGCTCCGTCCTAACCGAGAAAGGTCTGCAAATAGAAATGATTTTTCACGTTTAGAACCGAGTTGGTCTTCGGTTGTTGCGTGAGTATGTGTGGGTGGGTTACACTCCCCAGAAGTTCAATATTTTTAATCATAGGGGTGTTTCTTATGTCAAATGGAAGAGGAGATGTAGATCCTTTTCAGTCCGCGGTAGCGCCTGCAAGCGCCGAAGTCACTTCAGATTCCGATGCTGCCTCAGGTGAAGTGGACCCTTTTCGGTCCGCGGTAGCGTCTGCAAGTGCTGAGGGTACTTCAGATTCCGATGCTGCCCCGGCTGAAGCGGATCCCTTTCAAGCTCCGAAGTCTTAACCGAGAAAAGTCTGCAGGTAGAAATGATTTTTCACGTTTAGAACCGAGTTGCCCTTCGGTCGTTGCGTGAATATATCGGAGTGTATTATTCCTGCCAGCAGTTCAATTCCGTCAACGATCCGAAGTGACGGTCTGCTGAAATAGGAATTAGCGTCCACTATATAGCAGTGACCTTTTTTTACCGCGCGCAGCGCGTGCCATTGGCTTACCTCGCTTGTCACCTCCTCTATCCCGTCAAGCGTTTTTTCTACGTCGAACCCGCAGGGCATTATGATCAGGTAGTCAGGGGACGACTCTAGTATCTCATCCCATGTTATCTTGAACGAAGGTTCTCCCGCCTTTGAGATCAGTGATTCTCCTCCCGCCGTCTTTACCATCTCCGGCACCCAGTGCCCGGCGACGTAGGGAGGGTCAAGCCACTCAAGACAGAAAACCCCCGGGCGGTATCTTTCGCCCGAAAGCTTTTTCTCGACGGCTTCGATTCTTTTGCGAAGACCCTCTACGAGCTGCGAAGCTTTCTCCTTGGTCCCGGTGGCTTCTCCCAGAAGCAGTATTGAATCCATTATTTCCTCGACGGTGCTCGGTTCCAGGGACAGTATTTTGGGACTGTTTCCGAGAACCTCGCAGACCTCCGTTACCTCGTTTTCGGATACGGCGCAGACGTCGCAAAGCCCCTGGGTTATGATGAGATCCGGTTTCATCTTGCTAAGGCGCTCCGAGTCGATCAGATAGACGCTTTTTCCCTCCGCGCGGCTGCGGCTTACGAGTTCATCTATGCGTGCGCTTGAGAGTTTTTCCTTTTCGCTGAGAATGCTGTTTACGACTACGGGTTTGCGGCGTGCCTCGGGCGGGTAATCGCATTCGTGGGTTACTCCGACCAGGTTCTCCTCAAGTCCTAGGGCGAATATTATTTCGGTTGAACTTGGAAGAAGCGAACATATTCTCATGACCGTTATTATATACGATCCGCGGGGGAGAATCCCTGACCCCTCCGCGCGGCATTTCTTTTTTTGTCACTTCGGCGTGTAAAATAGTCCTTGTGAAGATTGTAACAAGATTCGCTCCCAGCCCGACGGGCGCTCTTCATGTTGGAGCGGCCCGTACCGCTATTTTCAACTGGCTTTTTTCCGCGAGTCTTGGCGGAGATTTTCTCCTCAGAATTGAGGATACCGACCGCGCGCGTTCCGAGGAGAGGTTCGAACGGCAGATCATCGAGTCGCTTGAGTGGCTCGGACTTAAGTGGCAAGGGGAGGTTGTTCGACAGTCCGAACGGCTTGACGCTTACGGCCAGCTTGCCGAACGGCTCATTGACGAGCAAAAAGCGTACAGATGCTACGTTACCGCTGAGGAACTCGGGCGGAGGAGAGAGGAAGCCAAGAGGAGAGGAGAGGTTTTCAGATACAGGAGGGAGTGGTCACAGCTCGGCGCGGCCCCTGGGAAACCTTACGCTGTAAGGCTTTCTGTATCTCCCGGAGAGAAGATTCACGTTGAGGACCTAGTCCGCGGCGGGATAGTTTTTGACTCCTCGGAAATAGAAGACTTCGTGATACTGAAAGCCGACGGGTTCCCAACCTACAATTTCGCCGCGGCGGTTGATGACGCGCGGATGGAGATATCTCACGTCATAAGGGGTGACGATCATATAATAAACGCCCCGAGGCAGATACTGATAGCCGAGGCGCTGGGTTTTGGGAAACCGAAGCTTGCCCATGTCTCAATGATACTCGGCGCTGACGGAAAAAAACTTTCAAAGCGCCACGGTGCGGAATCCGTTACGGAGTATCGACTGCGGGGATATCTTCCCGAGGCGGTGCTTAACTATCTGGTGAGACTGGGATGGTCTTTCGGGGACCAAGAGATTTTCACAACAGAGGAACTTGTTGAAAAATTCAGCCTGAAAGGCATCGGGAAATCTGCCTCAGTATTTGATTCCCAGAAATTCCTCTGGCTTAACGGAAGATACTTAAGGGATTTGCCCGAGGAGCGGATATCGGAAGGAGCGATTCCCCTTATTGCACAAAGAGGACTTCCTGAGCCGCCCCCCGAGCGGCTTCGCAAAATAGTTTCGCAGATGCGCGAGCGCTCGGAGACTTTGAACGGAATCGTAGATCAGTCTCTTTACTTTTTCACCGACGATTTTGAGTACGACGAAAAAGCGGCACAGAAATTTCTGGTGGAGCAAAACGGCGAGATTTTCGAGCTTCTGGCGGAGGAGCTCTCTCGTATCGAGGACTTTTCTCATGATAATATTCACGGGGGTTTTGAGCGCGTAATGGAGCGGACGGGTCTTGGACTTGGGAAAATAGCTCAGCCCGCTAGGGTCGCGCTTACCGGTTCGACGAAGAGTGCAGGAATCTTTGACGTTGTCGAGATACTGGGCAGAGACGCCGTGGCTTTGCGCCTTGCTAGGGCAATTGACTTTATAAGGTCCCGCAACGCCTGAAGATGAAAATATACGGGCTTACAGGAAATATAGGTTCGGGCAAATCTACGGTGGCGCAGATGCTGCGCGAGTGCGGAGCATTCACAGTTGACGCCGACGAGGTGGCGAGGGAAATCGTCCGGCCCGGGGAACCGGCGCTTGAGGAAATCGTTACCTGCTTTGGCCGGGAGGTTCTCAGCGCAGACGGGACGCTTGACCGTGGCGCCCTCGCTAAAATAGTGTTTGCAGACGAGCAGGGCCGAAGGCGGCTTAACGACATAACTCATCCCAGGATTCTTGAGCGGATAAAGGAAAAAATATCCGCCCGAAGTTCAGAGCAGATGGTGTTTGTCGAAGCGTCGCTTATAGACCGCAAAAGCGGCGGTATTAATGACCTGATCGACGGCTTGGTAGTGGTTGCGTGTCCCGGCGAACTTAGGGAGCAGAGGGTGGCGGCCCGCGACGGCCTCTCGCCCGAGGAAATCCGACGCCGCATGGACTCCCAGGTGTCTGAAGCGGAGAAGGCATCTCAGGCCGATTTTCTTATAAAAAACTCCTCGGACATCGAGAATTTGCGTACCCAGGTGCATGCTCTGTTCGAGGTTCTTTGCGCCTCAGAGTCTTGAAACAGCGTCTCTGCGTGTTATGATTCACTGATCCGTTTTTAGCCAGAAGGAGTGGGTCTGGAGCGTATCCAATGAAAGAAAAAGTCAGAATTCTCGAAGATAAGGAAAAAGAAGCAAGCCTAGGCGGCGGCGAAGCCAGAATCAAAAGACAGCATGATTCGGGCAAGCACACGGCCCGCGAACGAATAGCCGAGCTTTTAGATAAAGACACTTTTGTCGAACTCGACAAGTTTGTCCTGCACGGCTGTACAGATTTCGGAATGGAGAAAAAAAAGTTCCTCGGGGACGGTGTGATTACGGGCTACGGGAAGATTGAAGGGCGCCAGGTGTTTGTCTACGCCCAGGACTTCACGGTTTTCGGCGGTTCTCTGGGTCTTGAGCAGGGAAAAAAGATATGCAAGATAATGGATTTGGCGCTCTCAACCGGTGCGCCGATCATAGGGCTTAACGATTCCGGAGGGGCGAGAATCCAGGAAGGAGTTAAAAGCCTCGGAGCGTACGGAGAGATATTTCTTCGAAACGTGATTTCCTCGGGAGTCATCCCGCAGATATCAGCGATCATGGGTCCGTGCGCTGGAGGAGCTGTTTACTCTCCTGTAATGAACGACTTCACCATCATGTCGAAGAACACAAGCTACATGTTTGTTACGGGTCCCGACGTGATCAAGACCGTTACCCATGAAGAGGTGTCCTCAGAAGAGCTTGGCGGCGCCATGGTTCATAATTCCGTAAGCGGTGTCGCGCATTTCGCCTCTGAGGATGACAATGACTCGATAGAGATAATAAAGGAACTTCTAGGTTTTCTTCCTTCAAACAACATGGAGGATCCGCCGGTGATTCCCTGCGATGACCCTGCGGACAGAAAGGAGACGAGTCTTCGGGAGCTTATCCCCGATAACCCCAACAAGCCCTACGACATACTGGATGTGATTCGGCCCATAGTCGACAATTCGTATTTCTTAGAGGTGCAGGAGCACTACGCGAAAAACATAGTGATAGGATTTGCGAGAATGAACGGACAGACGGTCGGCGTGGTGGGAAACCAGCCCAAGGTGCTTGCGGGGTGTCTTGACATAGACGCTTCGGTTAAGGCGGCCAGGTTCGTAAGATTCTGCGACGCTTTTAATATTCCCCTTCTTACCTTTGTTGACGTGCCGGGTTTCCTTCCGGGAACCTCGCAGGAATGGGGAGGAATCATAAGGCATGGCGCAAAACTGCTTTACGCATACTGCGAGGCCACAGTTCCGAGAATTACCGTGATAACCAGAAAAGCCTACGGAGGAGCTTACGACGTCATGTCCTCAAAACATATAAGGGGAGACGTGAACCTTGCTTATCCCACGGCGGAGATTGCAGTCATGGGTCCCGACGGGGCCGTGAACATAATTTCTAGGGGGGAAATAGCTGCCGCGGATGATCCGGATGCCGAGAGAATCAGGCTCATTGAGGAGTACAAGAAGAATTTCGCGAATCCGTACCGTGCCGCGAGCCTGGGTTACATAGACGAGGTCATAAAACCCGAGGACACAAGACCGAGAGTGATAGCGGCGCTTGAGATGCTAAACGGAAAAAGACAGACGCTTCCGCCGAAAAAGCACGGGAACATTCCGCTCTGAGCGGTCGGGTAAAAAGATGTTCAAAAAGATACTGATAGCAAACAGGGGAGAGATAGCGGTAAGAATCATCAGGGCATGCCGGGAGCTTGGGATTGCTACCGTGGCGGTTTACTCAGATGCTGACAGGGATGCTCTTCACGTCATGCTTGCGGACGAAGCCTATCATATAGGACCGTCAAAACCCTCGGAAAGTTATCTGGTCGGAGAAAAAATAGTTGCGGCTGCCAAGGAATCGGGGGCCGAAGCCATACACCCCGGGTTCGGATTTCTCTCCGAAAACGATTCTTTTGCTGAACTGTGCCAGAAAGAAGACGTGGTTTTCATAGGACCTTCCGCAGAGGCGATAAGGCTTATGGGGGATAAGGTAACCGCGAGAAAAATAGCGAGAGACGCGAACATACCCCTTGTTCCCGGTTCCGAGGGAGCCGTATCCGACGTTGAGGCCTCAAGGGTGGCGAAGAAAATCGGCTACCCGGTGATGATAAAGGCTTCTGCGGGTGGGGGCGGAAAGGGAATGAGGCTTGTTAATTCCAAGGAAGAATTCGAATCGTCCCTTCGGATGGCCAGAAGCGAGGCGTTTTCATCTTTCGGAGATGATTCGGTATTCATAGAAAAGTTCATTCAGACACCAAGACATGTCGAAGTTCAGGTTCTCGGGGACAAGCATGGAAATCTGCTGCACCTGTTTGAGCGGGAATGCTCAATACAGAGGCGTCACCAGAAGGTGATAGAGGAAGCTCCCTCGGGATTCATAAGTGCGAAGACGAGAAAAAACATGTGCGAAGTCGCCCTCCGCATAGCAAGGGCGGTTGACTATTTCGGGGCCGGCACAGTCGAGTTCATAATGGACCAGAAAGAAAACTTCTATTTTCTGGAGATGAACACCAGGGTGCAGGTCGAGCATCCGGTCACGGAAATGATCACCGGGATTGATATCGTGAAGTGGATGATAAGGATAGCTTCGGGAGAGAAACTGCCTTTCAAGCAATCTGCCATAAAAATGAACGGCCATGCGCTTGAATGCAGGGTTTACGCGGAAGACCCCGCCACCAACTTTCTTCCCTCTCCGGGAGTTCTTCACTATGTGCGCGCTCCTGGCGGTCCGGGGGTGAGGGACGATTCCTCCGTTTACAGCGGCTGCGAGATAACGTCTTTTTACGACCCGATGCTCTCAAAGCTTGTCGTCTGGGGAAATTCCCGGGAGGATGCGGTAGACAGGATGCTTTCCGCTCTCAGGGAATACGTGGTCTTGGGAGTGAGGACCAATCTCGGCTTTCTGATCAGGATGATGCGGGACCCGGAGTTCCGAAAGGCGCAGATCGACACCGGTTTTATAGAAAGACATCCTGAGCTTCTGGTGCCAGAAGAATCCGATCCTGAACTCATACTCATGGCCGCCGCGGTCGCCATGAACGGTGGCTCAAACCAAATAGTGCAGGGGACAAACGCTGTTTCCTCAGGCTGGAAGCATTTTGCCAGAAGAATGGGCGTATCCGGGAATCCGCTTTTATGACGTACACTTTTAAACTGGGAAACAAAACCTACAAGGTAGGTTTTGAAGAGAAGGAAGGACTGAGCCTCTTCAGTATCGATGATGAGGAGAAAGAGATAGAATTTCTCCGTATAGATGAGAATACCTATTCGATTCTGCTCAATAATGAGAGCATTACTGTAGGGATATTCAGGGAAGGGAAAAAAATACAGGTTTTCCACGAGGGCGATCTCTACGAAGTAGAGGCTGTCTCCGGAAGGGACGCTTCCCAGGCAGAAGGCACGGGAAGTCTTAACATAGCGGCGCCGATGCACAGCAGGGTAGTTAAAATCCTGAAGAAACAGGGCGACAAAGTTGAAGTAGGTGACAGCGTCGTAGTTGTCGAAGCCATGAAGATGGAGAGTGAACTTAAAGCCTCCGCTTCGGGCAGCATAAAGGAAATAAGGGTCAAGGAGGGAGATACGGTTGAGAAGGACTCTGTTCTGGCTGTTCTCTCCGATGAGTAGAAATATTCAGAGTAAAGAGGTTGTCTGGTTATGAAAAAAGTTGCTGTCGTTATGTTCTTCGCTATAGTAGCTACGGTACTGGTTCTTGCCTCCTGTGATGACAGGGAAAGCACCAATGAGATTCCAGTAGGCGTTGTTCTTCCCTTTTCGGGCACGCAGGCATTGATAGGTGAGTCCATGAGAAAAGGTATGGAGTTTGCCCTTGAAGAAATTCACGAATCGTCACTTCTTGGGGATCAGAAAATCAGATTCATTTTTGAGGATTCCAAAAGTAATGAGCAATCCGTGCGGGAAGCGTACACAAAGCTTATTGAACAGGATGAAGTGGTAGCTGTACTCGGTCCCTTCAGTTCAAGTAGGACCGAAGATATTATTGATATCATTAATAAAAACAAGACCGTCTCTTTAAGCCCGACCTCAGCCGCTGTGGGACTCAGCGCCCGAAGCGAATTTCTTTTCCGTTCATCTCTCACTGTGGAGCGGCTGGTTCCTCACGGAGTCGAAGAATCTAAGCGGGAGCTTAACTATACTAAAGTGGCTACGATAACAAATGCGGACGACACTTTTTCGCAGAGTGCTTATGATGCGGTGAAACGGGAGATTGAAAAGGACCGAAGTATCTCGATCGTTAGCGAGCAGACTTATACAGTAAGTTCAAGCGGAGAGTTGCCTGACCTGACCAGCCAATTGACCGAGATAGCGGACGCAGGACCAGATTATATATTCATGTCAGCTCAGGGGAGAGAGCGCGTGGGAATTCTGATTCAGGCCGAAAGGGTTGAGAATCTGGAATCTCCCATTATAGGAATTCTTCTCACGACGGATGAACTCAAAGACGCGCAAGAAAAAGAGGATGGGGCGGGGGAAGGCGCGCTTACCTTTACGGTCTGGCTTCCTGCCATTGATACGCCGGAGAACCGCAAGTTTCGCAACGAGTACAAAAAGGAAACGGATGAAGAGGCCAGTTCTTCTACCGCACGGTCCTACGAAGCCGTCAGGATTCTCGCCCAAGCTGTAGCTGACGCGGGCTCAACCGACCGGGAGGCGATTCGCGACGCAATGGAGAATGTGAGGCTGGAGAATAGTATTTACGGCAGCGATTTCTATTTTGATCTTAACGGAGATGCTGTTTACGAACCGATTGTAGGAATAGAGCAAGACGGCGAGTTCAAAATTTTAGGCCAGTAATTTTCAAGTGAGAGTCTTTTTTTGCATTTTTTTCTTCATGCTTTTTATTTCCTGCGGTTCCGGAAACAAGGCCCCGAACGCCGCGGATATCTCCCGCAAAGACACGCTTAACATAAATATCGGGACCGAACCCCCCACGCTTGACTGGTCGCTTGCCACCGACGTCACGTCTTTTACCATCATAGACAACATAATGGACGGTCTTACGGCGTTTGATGAAAAATACGAACCCGTACCCGCTCTCGCCCAAAGCTGGCAGATAAGCGAGGACGGAAGAACATACACTTTCAAAATAAGGGAAGGAGTTTTCTGGACAGACGGAAAACCTCTTAAGGCCGGCGATTTTCTTTATTCATGGAAAAGGATTCTTCAGCCCGAAACCGCCGGGAGTTACGCCTATTTTCTTTTCGACATACAAAACGCCAGGAAGTTCAATTCCGGGGAAATAAAAGACTTTGGCAAAGTCGGGGCAAGAGCACCGGATGATTATACCCTCATCGTTACTCTGGAAAGACCGAGGGCCTACTTTCTGAACCTGGTCACTTTCATGTCCACTTTCCCAATGAGAAAGGATGTTGTCGAAAAATACGGAACCAAGTGGACGGAAGCCGCGAACATAGTGACCCTGGGACCTTACAAATTGAAAAAATGGAAGCACCACGGGGAAGTGATTATCGAGGAATATGAAAACTACTGGGGAGAGAAGCCGAAAAGCGCGAAAAAAGTGAGAATGATAATGAACGAAAATCCCGTATCCACCCTAGCACTGTATGAAAGCGGAGAACTCGATTTTCTTGACAGCAAAGGAATTCCTCTGCTTGAAGTTCCAAGGCTTGTTAAACTTCCGGATTTTAAGCAGAGTGAGGTTTTCAGAAACAACTACATAGGGTTTAACACTAAAAAAGCCCCGTTTGATAATCCTCTGGTGAGAAAGGCTTTTGCAAGCTCGATAGACAGGAAAAGCCTTGCCGGACTTCTCCAAGGGGCGGGAGTGCCCATCACTTCATGGATACCGATTGACATGCTTGCCCACAATCCCCGGATCGGTCTTTCGTTTGACGTGCAAAAAGCGAGAAAATTTCTTGAGATGGCCGGTTATCCGAACGGAGAAAATTTTCCGCAGACCACTTTCCTCTACCCTGATACCGGAAACAACAGGATTGTCGCCGAGGCGTTCCAAAGCATGTGGAAGGAGCACTTGGGCATTGAAGTCAAGCTTGTGAATCAGGAATGGGCTGTTTATCTAAGCACGCTCAGAACGGACCCTCCACCTGTATTCAGGGCCGGGTGGCAAGCGGATTTCCCGGATCCTCACAACTTCATGAATCTCTTTGAGTGCGGGAGCGGGAATAATCGTACAGGTTGGTGTGACCCCGAGTACGACCGGCTCGTGGAAGAGGCCGCGGGGATTTTGGATCGCAGCCAAAGAACAGGTCTTTATAACAGTGCTCAGAGGATTCTCATGGAAACGGGAGTTGCGATAGTTCCTTACCTGAACTCAGTTCAGCAGAACATGATCAAGCCATATGTGAAGGGGCTTGAACCCGACCGCCTCAACTTTCTTCACTTCAGCAAAGTCAGGTTCGTGGATTTTTCCACATCTGGCGACCCCTGAACATCAGGAGTTCTGGTGCAAGACGGATACTCGTGCTCGAGGAAGTTATCCATAGCGATGTATCCCGCTGGTGGTTATCTTTTTCGTGTCTTTCGCGACCAGTTTCGCTATCACGAGTCCCGCGAGAGACCATGCAATCAGACTGTCGATGACGGTGACTATTACGTATGGAGTCGGGAATCCAAACCAGTTCCAGTAAGGAAAATGGCTTATGAAACCTATGCCCACTCCGACCAGAGCGACAAACCCTACTCGTCCCCAGTATCCTAGGCCGGCGGTCTGGGAGAGCAGACAGATAACGATCAGGGCGCTTATCAGGTCGCCGATGAACTGGATGACGAGCTGCTTTGTCATTCCGGGGTCGTACCCTTGGGGAAGGGCGTTTACAAACGCCGCCGTCTCTCCCGCCTTGTGATCCTCTTGAGCGAACGGCAGGTAGTAAACACCGGCTATGGGAGCATTTTCCTTTATGGCTTCGGCGACTTCGGCTTGGTCGGTGAATTGATTGGCTACCATTTGGTGCCAGGGAAGAACCATCCATGACACGGCCCCCCAGACGAAAAGCACTGCTGCGCAGATTATAGCGGCGGTCGTTTTGTTCAAAAGCACTTCCTCCCCGAGTTTTCCAGACCCGGTAGTTCCACCAACCGCAGTTTCTTTATATTAACAAAAGATTTTGACGATTACCAATTAATTTACAAAGTGATTTGAGGATGATACAAAACGATAAGTCCTAACAAAAGGCATGGACGTTCTATGCAGAAAAAATTTGAAATCACTTCCAGAAACTTTATTTGAAGTAAGGAATTATTTCTTTTGAGTAAGTCTCAAGCGCCAGATCAGGATCGGGGCTGAACCTGTAGAACAAAACGAAATTCCTTACCCCAGCGTCTATGAATTTCTCGATTTTTTCTATGCAGTCTTTTTTAGATCCCGTAATGGTGAAATCAAGTATGGCTTCTCTTGGGAAAAGCTGTCCGAGCTGCCTGAATCTCTGCCTTCCCTCTTCATCCGTCGGCACTATGTTGAAGTAGTTAAGGCCGTGGTATTCTTCGGGTATCTCAACGTCGTATCCGGCCTTTAGCAGCTGATCCTGCATAACCAGCACGTACTTGAAGGGCTCAAGTGTTTTGTAAGCAGCATCGACGTTTTCTCCAAGTGAGGTAAATACCCACAGTGCGGGGTCGAAACCGTCGTCAAGCGATCTTCCCACGTTATCCGCCGCCGCCTTTATCTCCCCGAGATACTGGGAGTAGAGATCGGGATTGAGGTCTATAGGCAGCCAGCCGTCGCCTTTTTCTCCAGTCAGTTGAAGTCCTTTTGGCGTGTGAGTGGCCATGTAAAACGGTATCTTGGTTCTCTCGTAGGGTTTTATCTGCAAAAATGCGTTCTCAAGATTGTAGAACTGCCCGTCAAAGTTCACGGGCTCGTCGGTCTTCCAGAGAAGTTCCATGACTTCCATGGATTCTCTGAGTTTCGAAAGAGGTTTTCCCCACTCGATTCCGAACGCGTCAAGATTCATGGATTCCCCAACCCCAAGGCAGAGCACTACCCTGCCTTTTGAAAGCTGATCAACGGTCGCGAGCCTTTGGGCGAAAACGGCGGGATGCATCCTGTGCGGGTCGGAAACTGTCCCCAAGGCTATGTTTTCCGTTTTCATTGCCGCAGCCGACGCCACGGTCCACGCCTCGGGAGCGATGGCCCCCGGCGCTACGAAAAGCAGATGGTCAGGGTACCATATCATGTCGAATCCAAGCTGGTCGGCCTTTACCGAGAAATTTACGAGTCCTTCAACGTCAGCTCCTGGCATCGGAGCCGAAAGTCCGAATTTTATTTCTTTTCCCATTGTGTGGCACCTCGTGGATGGTTTTGGAAGTAGATAGCGATCACGGTTAAAATTATGGTTAATTTGCCACTTAAAGGCAAATTAACCAACCAGCAATATCCCGGAGGTATGAAATGAAATTCGGAGTCGGACTCTTCAGCATGCAAACCCACAAGGACCTTGATTGCGGCCATGTGGATCTTTACAGGAATTCTCTTGAGCACGTAAAACTCGCCGAAGCGGTGAATTTCGATTCCGTCTGGCTTTCCGAACATCATTTTCTTGAGGACGGTTACTGCTCTTCACCCCTTACGATGGCGGCCGCGATGGCTGCTGTGACCGAAAGGGTGAGGATAGGTACCGGAGCCCTGATACTCACGCTTCATAACCCCGTGAGAGTTGCCGAAGACGCCGCAACGGTCGATCTGATTTCAAATGGAAGGTTCGATCTTGGGGTTGCTATAGGATACAGAAAAGAGGAGTTTGAGGGATTCGGCCTTACGATGAAGCAAAGACCCTCGAGAATCGAAGAAGCCATAGAGATAATCGAAAAATGCTGGGAAGACGGACCTTTTTCCTATGAAGGCAAAAGGTTCAGCTTTTCAAACATAGATGTTACTCCCAAGCCGGTTCAGAGACCCATACCCATATACATAGGAGCTTTCGAGGAACCTGCCATTAGAAGGGCCGGGCGGCTCGGGTGCCCGCTTCTTATAGGTCCCGGCAGGACGGTTCCCATGATCATGGATACACTCGGGTGGTATAACGACGAGGCCGAAAAAGCCGGCCGCAATCCGTCCGAAGTGGAGCACATACTGCTTCGGGAAACTTACGTGGGCGAAAGTACGGAAGAAGCCCTTGCCGGCGGAACCGAATACATAATAAACATGTACAGGTTCTACCTTAGCCTCGGGGTCAAGATAGTTATAAGAGGGAAAACCATAACTGACCCCGATGACCCTTTCTTTGAATACATGGCGGAAGACCGTTTCATGATCGGCACCCCTGAGCACTGCGCCCGGGAGGTAAAAAAATACGAGGAGAAAACGGGAATCCGCAACATATTGTGCAGGATGGTGTTTCCTCAAGCCCCCGCCGAAGTTGTAGCGCGCTCGATCGAGCTTTTCGGCAGAGAGGTGATTCCCCAATTTAGATCTTAGAGGGAATTACGCAAGGACAAGTTCAGGGAATTGCCCGCGGATGAGATGTCATCCGGTCTTTTGGCCGGATCGACTCAAGCAACCACCTGGACCTGTTGAGACAGGTCTTTGATCCTCGTCTGCCAAGACAGCTTCCCGAGCTTGCCTAACTACCGAACTACTGAGACTCCTGAAATCATGCTGAACCCCGGGGATGAAAAACCGAAAACATCTTCATAATCTTTATTGAACAGGTTATTTACTCTCGAAAACAGCCTGATTTTGTCAGCAAGTCTCTTTAATCTGATTTCGTAGAAAGCCGCCGCATCGACAACGAAAAAAGAATCGTTTTTAACTCTGGTGGAAGGAAATTCGCTCCAGTCCACATCATCCCTGCTGCCAACGTAATTTCCCGAAAGATTAAGGCCAAGGGCGTTTCTTGAATATCCCGCGTTAAATGAAAACGAATGTTCCGGTATCCGTATGAGTTTTTCCCCTTCCGAAAAGGACGGAGATCCCAGGCCGCCGTCATCGGTTACGTCGGTTTCAACGTAAGTGTAGGCAGCGCTTAGAGTTAAAGCGTCGCTCGGGTAAAAGCGGATGGAGGCTTCAGCTCCCTTTGACTTCGCACGACTTATGTTTTCATAGTTGGTTCCATTCTCAAACGGCGTGAAGCTGTACGCGATGATATTTTTGAATTCGTTTTGGAAAAAACTCAAATCAAATTCGATCGAGTTATCAAACAGCGGTTGTTTAACGCCTATTTCCGCGGTCAGGGTTTCTTCGGGTTTTAGATCTGCGTTTGGTATTGTTCCAAAAGCTGCGCTGAAGTTTTCGAAAAAAGTTGCTTCCTTGATTCCTTTGCTTACCCCTCCCCTTATCTCGGTTCCGGATTCCTTTATTTTCCACTTGGCGAAGACGCTTGGACTCCACTCGCTCCCAAACGCTTCATTGTCGTCATATCTTATGCCCGCCGTTACGAAGAACGTTTTGAGCACAGCGAGGTTGTTCTGTGCGTAGAAGGCGTAGTTTTTTCTTGATTCATTTAAAGAGGCTGTCTTAAAATTTTCTTTTTCATATTCAAAACCCGTTGAGGTCACACTCGAGACCTGATCGAAGTCGACAAAGAAGCTGGATCCGTACTCAAGCGATATTCTTTTATCGAGAGTGTCAAAAACCGATTCGAATCCGTCTAGTTCCGCCGGCTCGGGACCATCGTAGCTTTCCCGGTCAAGTCTCGTATAGCCGATCTTAAATGAGTTCTCCCACCAACCTGCGGGAGAGAAAACAATGTCGGAGCCCGCGACAAGTGATTTTTCTTTTGTCTGGCTGTCGGGATCAGCGAACGCATCGAATCTGTCTCCGGCACCTCCGGTCGGGAATTCAAACTTCGAATTTCTGTATATGGAGAAAAAGGAAAGATTTAAATTATCGTTTGCTTCCAGGTTGATGTTTGCCGTGAAATTGTTGTTTTTATAATCGTTGTTGATCTCGAAGATGCCTTCATCTACGATTCTCTGGTGAGAAAGAAAATACCCCAGCTTTTCCAAGCTGCCCGATACGCTTGCGGAGTGCTCAAGGATCATTGCGTCTTCGGCGCGGAATCCGAGGGCCACGGAACCTGTCCTTCTGATTTTTCCGCTCCCGCGCTTTGTTATTATGTTTATAACGGAAGACGCCGCGTCGGAGCCGTAAAGGGATGAATGAGCGCCTTTTATTATCTCTATTCTCTCTATGTTCTCAGTAGTAAGAGAAGAGATATCGAATCCACCTCCGGCCTGGTTTATCTGGACGCCGTTTATCATCACAAGGTTGTAGTCGGACTGACCTCCCCTTACGAAAATCGAAGAGTTGCCTCCCCGACTTCCCGTACCGGCTACATTGAATCCGGGGATTCTCGAGAGTAAGGATGCGATGTCCTTTTCCCCGCTTCTCTCGATTTCCTCTATGTCGATGACGGTAACCGAAGATCCGAGACGCTCGGCGTCAATCCAGGTTTTTGTCCCCGTCACTATGATTTTTTCTACCTCTTTCTGCTCTGAAAAACCCGTGGGTGGAAACAGAAACAGGGCTGCCGCGATAAGAAAAAATATCCTAAAGTTGTTCATTCTTAACTCCTCCAGATACTGGTATACAGCTTTCCCTGGAAGAGTAATTGCCTGAATGAACGTGTAAGGCGGAAAACAAAAACCGCACGGATGTGCGGGAAACAAAAGATGTGTTTTTAAGGGCCATACGCCTAACTCCCGAGGCAAGCTGCTAGATTGACGCAGGCAGGTCTTCCGACTTAAAGGGCCGCCTGTTATTAAAACAGAGCGACTTTTTCAGATGCGGCCTTCCCGGCTGTACTTTAAGCCAGTGACCCGAAGCGCAAGCACGCTTCGCATAGGCACGAAAAAGACCCCTTTTTACGGCTGCGGGAACAGTTCAGGATTCTCACCCGATTCCCTTAACCTGAATCTGGGGGTGATTGTACAGTTTAAGGCTTCGGGTGTCAAAAGCTGCCGGTCGGCGGGAACCGTAATCAGGAGTCGCTTTGGGCCGAGGGGCCGAGCATGCGGTCAAGTTCTCCCGAGCGCTCAAGGGCCGAAAGCTCGTCGTAACCCCCTATGAATTGCTCGTTTACGAAGATCATGGGCACGGTTCTCCAATTCAGTCTCTCGACAAGCTCCTTTCTTTTTTCCGCATCCTCATCCAGCCTGACCTCTTCGTAATCCACTTGTTTTCTCTCAAGAAGTCTTTTTGCCCTTCTGCAGTATGTGCAGTAAGAACTTGTGTATATCGTTACGGAACTCAATATCGCACCTCAGTTTGTTTTTGAGTCCTATGATGCTTGGTTTTTGGTATGTATTCAAGTACGTTAAGCATTTGCGCGCCACTGGTAGGCGATGGAGTTTTTATGTTATGAGAGAAAAGGTTTCTTTTTTCATCGGGCTTTCGCTGATTCTGGTTATGAGTTCGTGTTCCGCCACGAAGTTTTTGCTTAACTACGCCTCGGGGGATGATAGAAAACCCGGAAAGATGAAGGACTGGGTTTACACAACGGAGCGAAATAGCTACCGTGTTGCGCCCCTTTCGCAGAACTGGAAGAAAGTGCCCGTAGAAGGCGGAGATATAGCTTTTTACAACTCGGCTGACGATATAATATTCACGGTCAGTTCCGTCTGCGCGGACCGGGATTATGATCTTGAGACACTGTCGGATTCTTTAGTGGTCGGTCTGGGCAAGAAACGGATGAAACTGCGAAAGGATATTGAGGTTGGCGGGGCCGGAGGACTTTACACGGAGTATGATGTGTCGCTTGACGATGAGAACCTCTCTCTTGCCACGGTCGTGCATAAGTCTTCAAAATGCGATTATGACTTCAGCTATTCCACAGACCCGGCCGGCTTTCAGGCAAGTCTCGGGAAATTCATCGATTTTCTCTCAGGTTTTGAGGAGCTGTGGGCCAAATGACCAGGCTTGTATCCGAAGTGGCCGACAGTCTTCTTAATTTTATTTTCGGGGTGGGAGAGGTCTGCTTTTTCCTGTGGAATTCGATTGTTGCCACTGTTACCCCTCCTTATGATTACGGTCTTCTTACGGCCCAGATACACGAGATAGGTTTTCGTTCCGTCTCGATAGTGGTGGTTTCTGCCATGGCGATCGGAATGGTGATGGTGGTGCAGATGGCGTGGGGATTCGCTTGGTTCGGGGCGAAGGGGCTTGTGGGTCCCGTGGTCACGCTTTCATTTGTAAGAGAACTTGGTCCTATAATAACCTCTCTTCTCGTGGGTGGAAGGGTCGGTTCCGGCATCACGGCCGAGATAAGCTCAATGAAGGTGACCGAGCAGATAGACGCCATAAGGACTCTTGGAGCCGATCCGATCAGGAAACTCGTTTCTCCGAGACTTATGGCGTGCATAATATCTTTTCCGCTGCTTGCCGTCATATCTAACCTCGCTGGCATAGGGGGAGCGATGATTATCTCCCAGATGGAACTTAACGTGAGACCCACTCTTTTCATCGAAAGCATAAGGGGCTGGGTCTCTCTTGAAGATCTGATGACCGGTATTTCCAAGACGCTGTTTTTCGGAATCATAGTGGCGATTACCGGCTGCTATGTGGGAATGAAGGCCAAGGGGGGAACGCGAGGAGTCGGAAACGCCACTACTAAAACGGTTGTAGTCTCGCTTTTTCTGATAATACTTTTCGATTTCATTCTCTCGAAAATATTTGTTATCGCCATTTACGACTTCTAGCTTTTAGCGGACCCGCGTAAAGTTCTTTGACTTTAAAGTTACATTCAGTAGAATTCTGATCCCTAATTTGTCCGAGAGAGGATATTATGAAGTCATACATGGCTCGAAATGACGATTTTGAAAAGAAGTGGTACCTGATTGACGCGCGGGGAAAACCCGTCGGAAGACTCGCGAGCAAAGTGGTCTCGATTCTCAGGGGCAAGGGCAAGCCGCAGTTCACTCCCCACTCGGATATCGGGGATTTCGTCGTTGTAGTCAATGCCGACAAAGCTACGTTCTCCGGCAGAAAGTGGGAGCAGAAAACCTATTACAGGCATTCTCACTATCCCGGGGGGCTTAAATCCATGACCGCGGAAGAACTGGCCGAAAAAGAGCCGGGCGAGATAATCCGCAAGGCCGTCTGGGGAATGCTTCCTAAAACCAAGTGGCAGAAAAAACTTATACAGCGGATGAAGATCTACGTCGGAGACAAGCATCCGCACGTGGCCCAAAATCCCGAGGTTCTGGAGGTCTGATTCATTATGCCTGAAACCATTATATACAACGGCACTGGGAGAAGAAAAACGTCAGTCGCCAGAGTCTGGCTTAAAAGAGGTAGCGGCGCGGTTACCGTGAACAAAAAATCTGTGGAAGATTATTTTCCCAGAGAAGTGTGGCGGATAAAGGCCCGTGAACCTCTGAGCGTCACCGATACTTCCATGGAATACGACGTGATGGTCAGGGTGAAGGGAGGGGGCCTTACAGGCCAGGCAGGAGCTATGAGCCACGGACTTGCCAGAGCTCTTCTCAAAGCCAACGAATCACTTCGTAAGAAACTCAAGGTTTCCGGACTGCTGAAACGCGATCCTAGAATGGTTGAGAGCAAAAAGTACGGGAAGCGCAAGGCGAGAAGGGGACAGCAGTTCTCCAAAAGGTAATTCTACTTGTCTGATAAACCTGAGAAGTTTCAAAGGAAATTTGATATCCGCCCTGCAAGCGGAAAGCTTGGCGTTCTGATTCCCGGAATGAGCGGTGCGGTTAGCACGACCTTCATAGCGGGAGTAAAAGCGGTAATGAAGGGCGTGGGCAGACCCATAGGTTCTCTTACGCAGATGGGGAAAATCAGAATTGGGCTGCGAACCGAGAAAAATTTCCCTTTAATAAAAGATTTTGTCCCACTGGCGAAAATAGAGGACATAGTGTTTGCCGGATGGGACATATATGACGAAGACTGCTATGCCTCCGCGCTTCGCGCCGGGGTGCTGAAGCCGGACCTTATTGAGAAAATAAAGCCGGATCTTCAAAAAGAGTCTCCGATGCGAGCCGTTTTCAATAACGATTACGTGAAAAATCTCAAGGGTCCTCATGTGAAAAGAGGCAAGACGAAAATGCATCTTGCCGAGCAGTTGATAAAGGACATAAGGAAATTCCAGAAGCAAAACGACATAGAAAGGCTTGTAATGCTTTGGTGCGCAAGTACCGAAGTTTATCTTGAACCGTCAGAGGTTCACGAAACCATAGAGAGTTTTGAGAAGGGATTAAGAGAAAATCACGAGAGTATCTCTCCCAGCATGATCTACGCGTACGCGGCCATAAGATGCGGTGCATCCTACGGAAACGGGGCTCCTAATCTCTCCGTGGACATCCCGGCGCTGCAGGAACTGGCGGTTAAAAACGAGGTTCCCATAGCTGGCAAGGATTTCAAGACCGGGCAAACTCTCATGAAAACCATCTTGGCCCCTGGTTTTAAAAGCAGGTTGCTCGGGCTCAACGGGTGGTTTTCAACCAACATATTGGGCAACAGGGACGGAGAGGTCCTTGACGACCCGGGCTCTTTCAAGACAAAGGAGGAAAGCAAGCTCGGCGCTCTTGACTACATATTTCAGCCCGATCTTTATCCAGAACTTTACTCGGATTACTACCACAAGGTAAGGATAAATTACTATCCTCCCAGGGGGGACGAAAAAGAGGCATGGGACAACATTGATGTCTTCGGGTGGCTTGACTATCCCATGCAGATAAAGGTCAATTTCCTCTGCCGCGACAGCATATTAGCTGCCCCGGTGGTGCTTGATCTGGTACTTTTCCTGGACCTTGCGCACCGTGCTGGCATCTATGGGGTGCAGGAGTGGCTTTCCTTTTATTTCAAGAGCCCCATGGTCGATAAGAAGCTCTATCCCGAGCACGATCTTTTCGTTCAGTTCACCAAGCTGCAGAACACGCTTCGCTACCTACGGGGCGAGGAACTGATAAGTCACTTGGGGATTGATTACTACGGTTTCGGCTAACCGGATTGCGAAGCTACTGCTTGAGAAAGCTTTCCAGATCTTTTCTCACGCCGGAACTCGCTAGTTTTCCAAGAGCGGCTTTTTCTATCTGCCTTATCCTTTCCCTGGTCAGATTGAACCTTTTGCCGATCTCATCAAGCGTGTAGGTGCTCTGGCGTCCTATGCCGAAGCGAAGCCTGATGATTTCCTCTTCCCTTGAATTCAGAAGCGTAAGAGCTTCCTTCAGCTTTTCCGCGAGAGACATCTTCGCTATTATCGTATCGGGAATTTTAGCTTCCTTATCGGCGACCGAATCAAGAAGTGTGGTTTTTTCCCCGTCCAGAACCGGCGTGTCAAGGCTTATGGCGTCGTTTGTGGAATTGAGAATTCTGTTTATAACCTCCGCTGAAATTCCTGAAGCTTCTGCTATCTCTTTCGGCGTTGGCTTTCTTCCCATTTCCTTGCTTAGCTTCGCGCTTGTCTTGTAAACTCTGTTCGCCTGTTCCAGCAGGTACACGGGAACCTTTATGGTCCTCGTCTGTCCCTGAAGAGCCCTCAGTATGGCTTGATGTATCCACCAGGATGCGTAGGTGGAGAACTTGTAGCCCTTGGTGTAATCAAATCTCTCAACCGCCCGCATAAGACCGAGGTTTCCTTCCTGAATAAGATCGGGAAGGGGAAGACCCCTGCTCATGTATCTTCTCGAAATCGTTATTACAAGCCTCAGGTTGGCTTTCACGAATTTCTGTTTGAGTTTAAGTGCCCAGTCGACGTAAATTTTTTCCATCGCGCGCAGGGTCGCTATTTTGCGCTCTATCGCGCGCGCCCTAGCCGAGTTTTTCCTCACGCGGATTTTCTCAAATTTTTCGATGCTCTTAGGCACTTTGGCCATCCTGATTTCGCACATCTTGATTCTTGCGGATATTTCGACTTCCTGTTTTGCTGCGAAAAGAGGCTCAACGGCCATGTCCTTGAAGTAGACATAAAGAAGGCGAAGCTGTTCGTCGGGGATCCATTTGTCTTTTTCTTTTCCCTTCCCTTTCCCCTTGGGTTTCAGGTCTACTTCATCCGAACTGTCGAAATCCTTTTCGACTTCATTTTCCTCGACGTCATCGTCAACGTCGTAGGATTCAAATCCGGCATCATGTTCTGTATCATCCTGAAAACCTTTATATTTAATATCCATTTTACTTCTTCACCAATTTCCTGATTGAAAAACGGAGGCGATAAAAAGAGTTCTCAGAGCCCAAGTGGGCAATGAAAATTAGCACCTTCCGTTCTTATTAGGGATTATAAGATTTTTCGTGCTAAAATGTAAGCGTTTTTTTCCCGAGTGCAGTTTTTCGGTAATCACTTCGCTCCGGCGAAGTTCTCAGAAACCTGCTCCCAATTCACCGCATTCCACCACGCCTTCACGTAGTCGGGCCTTCTGTTCTGGTAGTTCAAATAATACGCATGTTCCCAGACGTCAAGACCCAGAATGGGTTTCAGTCCCTCGGAAACCGGGTTGTCCTGGTTTGCAGTGGATGTTACCACGAGTGCTCCCCCCTCACCCACGCAAAGCCACGCCCAGCCGCTTCCGAACCTGGTGGCGGCTGCCTTGGAGAATGTATCAGCAAAAGCATCGAAGCTTCCGAACGCGGAATCTATGGCATCGGCAAGCTCGCCCGACGGCATTCCTCCGGAATCGGGAGCCATGCACGGCCAGAAAAGACTGTGATTCGCATGTCCTCCGCCGTTGTTTCTTACCGCGGTTCTTATGTCTTCTGGAACCGAGTCAAGATCGCCGAGAAGCTCGTCAAGCGATTTGTCCGCAAGTTCCGGATGTTTCTCCAGTGCGGCATTTAAGTTGTTTACGTACCCTTGATGATGCTTTGAATGATGTATTCTCATCGTTCCGCGTCTATATGCGGCTCCAAAGCGTCATAATCATAAGGAAGATCAGGTAGTTCGTGCGCCATTTCCTCTCCTCTTAATCTCTCGAAGTAAAAAGCCAAATTTGGCATTATATATGCAATTGTGCACAGTTGCAAGTAGATATACCAGAAATTTCCCCCGTTTTTACATATAGTTACGATAAAGTAAAGTTAGATTCCGGAGGTTCCCATGTCAGAGAATATAATTGAAATGACAGACGTGTATAAGTCCTTTGACGGGAAAACCGGTTCACAGGGGGATAAATCTTTTCGTGAGAAGGGGGGAGATTGTTACCGTTTTGGGCGAGAGTGGAGTGGGGAAAAGCGTTTTGCTCAAGGAAATAAACGGTCTAGTTAAGCCCGATAGCGGAAAGGTTATGGTTCTTGGAGAAGACACGGCACAGATGGATGAAAAACAGCTCGTGAGAATAAGAAAAGAAACGGGCATGCTGTTTCAGGGCTCCGCACTTTTCGACTCGCTTACAGTCGAGGAGAATATAGCTTATCCTCTGGTTGAGAATTCTGATCTTTCCCCCGAGGAGATAAAAAAAGCGGTCACGCGCAACCTCGAACTGGTTGACCTCCCCGGAATCGAGGAGAAGTACCCGGGGGAGCTCAGCGGAGGGATGAAAAAAAGGGTGGCTTTGGCAAGGGCGATCGCTACGCGCCCGAAGATCCTTCTCTACGACGAACCTACGACCGGCCTTGACCCGCCCAATATAAAAAGGATCGCGAGGCTCATAAAGAGCATGAGAGACCGGCTCAGCATAACCGGAGTCGTCATTACCCACGACATCGGAACTGCATACGAGGTCTCCGACAGGGTAGCTTTTCTTTATGAAGGAGAAATCATTTTCTCGGGAACTGTTCCTGAGGCCCGCGAGAGCAACATTTCCACATTCAGGAATTTTCTCGATAGCAAGATGTAGAGGCGTTGTAGCCGGATTCGGAATTGAAGTAACCGCGATTGGTTCTCTGCCCGGCTTTTAAATCCATCCCACGCTAAGTTTTTAGTTATCGGGCAAGACGTAGTCGCGTCCAGTGACGATTGAGACAAAAACAGAAAATAGAACTCAACCGCCCAGAAATCTGCCTGCTTTTCCAGTCGCAACGCAACGATTAAGGCAGAATCTTCAGCCCTTCAGTCTTAGCGATCTTGGTCCTCCCGCTACGCTCAGAGTTTCCAAGCCTAAAACTCTCTGCGGAAGCGATTTTTCCTCGACACCGCAAAAAACATAACCACGGTGATCATAAGCAAGTTAAACCCTGCAAACTTGAGATTGCCTTGGTTCCCGGAAGCAATGGCACATCCTCCATCATCTTCCTCCTGTTCTGGAAAATCGGGAAATTTGTCAAGGTGCTGGCGTGCGAGTTCGGATAGGTCATCAGGGATGTCCTGACACATTCCGGACTCGGGGATGTAATATTCCTCTCCCGTATAAATACCGGAACCAAGAACGAAATCCGACTTGGTCGTGCCACCGAAGTTTGTCGTTAAGAAATAGCCGAGCTTGACCGACGTACCGGGTGATAAACCCCGTATGGGATTTCCACTCTCATCAACCACTAGGTCATCATCTTTAAGAGGGTTGGACCAATAGTATTCGAGGAACCCGTTGTTTTGGGTCTCTAATATCTGAAACACGGTCTGGCCGACATCAATGCAGCCGTCATAGAGACGCAACGTTACATCCTCAAATTCGGGATTGAGTCCGTTAAAGATCCCGTATTGCTTATCCGTATACCTGATCAGATAGAAATAGATGTTCCCCGATTTCCAAGGCTCATTTTCATTTCTCCAGCAGGGCCTGAGTCGAGCCAGTCTTGAGATTACAGCTCCTCTTTGCCGCGCCTCTGGGAGCCTGTCGAATGCGGGAAGGGCTGCACGAAACTTGTTAATCTCATTAGTAATGTGCTCGTCTACCGTTTTCAGATAATTCACCACACTTTCCCTTTCATTGCTATTCACCATATCAGCGCTTGTGCGCGTAAATTCTTCCTCTTCTCCGTTGGGGGGCCGGCGTGTTCCAGGTTCGGCAAAGTATTCGGGGCCAAGATCAGGACACCTGATCTTGGTAAAGTCCACATCATCCGGTCCATGATCAAAACCCGCAACCGATATAATAGTATTCTGGGCTTCTGCTTGGTTCGTAATGGTAGTTTCAACGGCACAGATATGGTTGCCATACTTTCCAGAACTGTCTTGAACGCAGGCCGCTCCTCCGTTCGCTCCCTCCACTTCAGTCATGAGTCGTTCAAAAATTGGAATGTGTCTCAAAGACCCATCCGAGGCAGCGGGATGTCCCGCATGGAAGGTTATGATTTCACCTGCTTCGAACGTCTGGAGTCCGCTGGTTTTTCGATTAACGACGATAATATACGTGGTGCCACTCTTCCACACTCCGTCGTCAGTTCTCAGGGCGTTTCGGAACTCCGAATGCTCGTCGTCATTTCTGATCTGCTCTCTATGCTCTTTCATGTGCAGTAAGAAATCCCTCATATCATCCATATCTCCCGCACTCGCCTGTTGTGCAGTTGTTGTATAATTGCTCATCTCATGTGCAAAATGCGGAGTGCGTATTGCCAAAAACAAGAGTAAGAACAAGCATAAAGCAGGAAAACAGTGTGACCATTGCGGCTTTTTTCATGATTTCATCCTTCCTTTTGGGGCTAGTTTAAAATACCAAATGCTATTTTCATACTAATAAAAGTTTTGAGCTGTTGTCAAGGTATTTATGCAATGAACGGAGAGTCCTAGTAAGAGCATGGAAGTCGTCAGCAAAAAATCGTTTAGGTTCCCGGCTCATATTAAGAGGCAAGTTCTAGTTAACCGTGAGGTCCTAGAAAGGATTAATCAGCAGTATGATTCGTGCTTAGGCACGCTGAAGCTATAGCCGCTATGCCTTCTTTTCTTCCCGTAAAACCCAGCCCTTCGGTTGAAGTTCCCTTTATGTTTACTGCATTGCTCGAAATTCCCAGGGCATCGGCGATTTTCTTCTCCATAGCGGGTGAATGAGGGGAGATTCTTGGTTCCTCGCACACTACTATGCAATCGATATTTTCTATACGGTAGCCCTTGTCTGCCATCATCCGGGCGACTTGGGAGAGAATTGCTAGACTGGATGCGTTTTTGTATTTCGGATCGTTCGGCGGAAAATGCCTTCCTAGGTCTCCCTCGCCGATAGCTCCCAAAATAGCGTCGGCAACCGCGTGGGAAAGCACGTCAGCGTCTGAATGGCCGGCAAGCCCCCGGCAGCCCTGGATCTCAACGCCGCCCAGTATGAGCGCTCTTTCCTCGCAAAACGCGTGCGCGTCAAACCCCGTTCCTATTCTGTACATTGCCCCTTCTCCTTTGCTTACGATAAGTTCCGCTATTTTGAAATCGGCTGCAGTAGTGATTTTCATGTTAAGGTTGCTTCCCATTACCATACCTACCCGTATACCTTCCGCTTCCACAAGTGCCGATTCGTCGGTCGCGTCAAGTTTTTCAGTACGGCCCGAGCGATAGATTTCTTCGAGTATCTCCCGCCGAAAAACCTGCGGAGTCTGTGCCCTCCAGAGTTTTTCTCTGGAAATTGTTCCAGAAACGAACGAGTTGTGTTCGTCTGCCCGCTTCAAAGTGTCCGTAACAGGAACGGCGCATATGGAAGCGCCTGTGCGTGAACACTGCTCTATAACTCTTTTTATCGTATCGTTATCGACAAAAGGCCTTGCGGCGTCGTGGATGAGCACCATATCGCTGTCCGGAGGCACGGCGCGAAAACCGCTTCTTACAGATACATGCCTTTTTTCGCCCCCGGCAACAACCGAAGTAATTTTTTCAAACCCGAAGCTCTCGAACAGTTCCCTTGAGTGGGAAATCTCATCCTCGGGCACTACGACCACTATACTTGCTATCAGTTTGCTTAACTCGAAAGTGGAAAGACAGTAGGTAAGAAGAGGTTTTCCGCCAAGGGTGGCGAACTGTTTTTTTCCACGCGTGGGAAATCTTTTCGAGAGTCCGGCAGCCGCCACTACGGCTGAGACTTTGGGAGCACTCACGGGGATCAGCCCTCTTTTTTCAGTTTTGCGAAAACTATTCTTCCGGTTGGTGTTTGCACCATGCTCCTTACGGAAACGTCCACGTCCTTTCCTATCTGCCTTGAGGCGTTGTCCGTAACCACCATGGTTCCGTCATCAAGATAACCGACGGCCTGATGCTGTTCCTTCCCGGGTTTTACGAGGTTTATTCTTATCGTCTGTCCCTGTTCCACGACGGGCCTTAGGGCGTGATTGAGGTTATTTATGTTAAGCACCGTGACTTTTTCCAGATCGGCGATCTTTTTCAGGTTGTAGTCGTTGGTGATGAGTATTCCGTTCAGCTTTTTTGAAAGCTCGATGAGTTTTATGTCGGCGTCTTTTATGTGGTCGAAGTCATGATCGGTAAGGGTGACGCTTATGAGCGGCATCTCCTTTTGCATTCTGGTAATGATGTCAAGCCCTCTTCTGCCGCGTGTTTTTCTCGCGGGGTCCGGGGAATCCGCTATGTACTGAAGTTCCTGTATGATGAATTTGGGGATTATGAGTTCTCCCTGGAGAAATCCGGTTTCGGCGATGTCGGCGATGCGCCCGTCTATTATCACGCTCGTGTCGAGTATTTTAGGGGCAAGCGCCTCGGGTTTTCTGAAAAACGAGTCGGACGCTGCTCCGGCAAGGGAAGTTTTATCATAGCCTATTATCGCGCCTAGGCAGACTAGAAGCAGGAATATTCCCGCTTTTACGTGGGGCAGAAGGTGCCCGGCTATCGGAAAACTGTTGAGGATCGTAAGCACCGCGAGGTATACGAAAACACCCGTGAGCGCACCCGCTGAGATTCCAACGGCGCTACGAGGAGGGATTTTCCTGAAAAGGATCCGGGAGCCCAAAAGCACCACAAAAGCGAATATCCCGCAGCCCAGGGCCGTGAGCAGAGAGCTGGAAAACGAAAGGTAGTCGGGGCCGAGTACAAGCGCTAGGAGCGCAAACGCTATGGAAAATGTGATCGAGAATCTCATTAATAGTCCGACCCTTCCGAGGGAACAAACTATAAGATATATGACGGTTTCGGTTTTAACAAGTTTTCCGTTGCCGATGTGTGCGGAAGCCGCGCGGTCTTTCCACGATTTTTTCTGGTCAGTTATAATTACGGTTTGCCGGGCGAGACGACCCGGTTTTCTGGTTTTCCACACAGCCGGTTTTTGCGTGGATGGAACATGATAAAATTCTGCACTCTTGCCAGCGGCAGTTCTGGCAATTCACTTTACCTTGAGTCGAAATACTCGAAAATACTGATTGACGCGGGGATTAGTTTCCGAAGGATTTCACGGAGCCTGGGGAGCATGGGATTAACCGTGTCTGATCTTGATGCGGTGGTGCTTTCGCACGAGCACGAGGATCACTCAAGAGCCGTCGGAAAAATGTCCGAAGTACCAGTTTACGTGTCGGGGGAAACCGTGGATTTCTGGGAAAGAAAAAGAAACGGGCACGATCACAAAAACAGCGGGGGACCCTCAAAGACCGCGGGTTCTCGAAACGGCGCAATAGAGAAGTTTAGGGAATTTGATTCCGAGGAGCCTTTTCTCATAAACGACCTTACCATAACTCCCTTTTCAGTGGCCCATGATGCGATTGATCCGGTCGGTTTCACCGTAACCGACGGTAGCGTCAAAATAGGCATAGTAACCGACATAGGAAAACCCACGGCGCTTGTCATAGAGAGTCTTAAGGGTTGCGACGCGCTGGTTCTTGAGTCGAATCACGACAGGGAAATGCTTTTTTCAGGTTCCTATCCGCCCTATCTGCAGCAGAGAATAAGCGGGGGGCACGGGCACCTCTCAAACGAGCAGTCCGCATCTCTTCTGGGTGAAGTTCTGCACGACGGGCTAAAATATGTTCTGCTGGCGCACTTAAGCGCGAAAAACAACACGCCCGAGATGGCGCTTGGATGTTCGCTTGGGGTTCTGCGCCGAAACGGCGCCGACGGCCGCGTCATGGTGGACGTCGCTCCGCGAAACACGGTCGGGGAGGTTATAACAGTTTGATCTCAAGGTATTCCAGAGAGGAAATGTCGCGGATATGGTCGGATGAGAACCGCTACCGAATCTGGCTCGAGGTAGAACTTGCAGTGTGCGAAGCGTGGGCGCATTACGGGGAAATTCCCGCAGACTCCGTCTCCAACATAAAGGAAAAAGCCGCTTTCGACGTAAAAAGAATTGCGGAGCTTGAAACGGAGCTTAAGCACGATGTTCTGGCTTTTCTCACGTGTGTTTCTGAGCACATTGGAGACGATTCGAGATTTGTTCATCTCGGAATGACTTCTTCTGATGTTCTTGACACCGCTTTTTCGATACAGTTTCGCGAGGCGGGTGGACTTATAGTCGGTGGGCTCGAGAAACTGCTCGGCATCCTTCGCAAAAAAGCATTTGAATACAAAGACACCGCGATGATCGGGCGCTCCCACGGCATACATGCCGAGCCCAGAACGCTGGGTCTGGTGTTTGCCCTGTGGTATGACGAGATGAGAAGAAACCTTGAGAGGATGAGCGCCGCTCGGGACGCCGTGAGCGTGGGGATGATGTCAGGCGCCGTAGGCACCTACGCCAACATCACTCCTGAGGTGGAGCGTTACGCGTGCGAACTGCTGGGGCTCCGTCCCGCGGGAATATCGACGCAAGTGATACAAAGAGACATCTACGCCCAGTATTTTCTCACTCTTTCTCTCATAGCGGCCTCGGTGGAGAAAATCGCTACTGAAATAAGACATTACCAGAGAACCGAGGTGGGGGAGATGGAGGAGCCTTTTGCCGAAGGACAGAAAGGATCTTCCGCTATGCCGCATAAAAGAAACCCCGTGCTTTCGGAAAACCTCTGCGGGCTTTCAAGGATAGTGAGATCACACTCGATCGCGGCCCTTGAAAACATAGCACTCTGGCACGAAAGGGACATAAGTCACTCCTCCGTTGAAAGGATCATAGGTCCTGACGGAACCATACTGGTTGATTTCATGCTTGAGAGACTCTGCGGTCTCATCGAGGGTCTGCGGGTCTATCCTGACAAGCTTGAGAGCAACATTTGGATTACACGGGGGTTGGTTTTCTCCCAGAAAGTTCTGCTCGAGCTTGTAAGAAAGGGCGTTTCAAGGGAAGATGCCTACTCGCTCGTGCAGCGAAACGCCATGCAGTGCTGGGAGGAAAAAAAGGATTTTCGGGAGATGCTGAAAAGCGACGGGCAGATAACGGATATTCTTTCGGAAAAAGAGATTGATTCGTGTTTTTCGCTGAAGGAAGATCTTAAGAATATAGACCATATCTTCGCCACGGTGTTCGGCGAGTCATGATTAACAAGGAGCTTTTATTTGTGATGGAAAAAATATTTGTTTTAAAAGTGAAAAAATCAATCTTGGCGACGGTTGTATTGGTTCTTTTAGGTTTGGTTCTGCTCTCCCCCGGGAGCCTTTTTGCGCTCGATAATGTTGACTCAGGGAAACTGGAGCAGCACTTCAAGGGTCGCTACGGGGTTTATCTTCCCGGAGGCTTCACCGTAAAGGTGGTCAAGGGGGAGGATTCTGAAATGAAGGGATTCAAGGAGGGCAGGTACGAAGTCGGATTTCCCGATGGCCGAAGTCAGACCGTACCGTTTCTGGTAAGCCGCGACGGCAGGTTTTTGATAATGGGTAACGTGCCCACCGTGAAGGTAGATAAGATGAATGAAACGGGCGTCCCGGGAGTCAAGCAAGGGTTTCTTGCCTCCGAAGGCGGGCAGATTCCGATTCTGGTCTCCGAAGATCGCAAAACAATAATGGTGGGCAGTCTTGAAAATCTTGACGAAGATCCTGCGGAGGAAACCGCCCGGAAGATCTCTCTTGATAATGTTCCCTCGAAAGGAGATCCCAAAGCCCAGGTAACCGTGGTTGAGTACTCGGATTTTCAATGTGGCTACTGCGCTAAGGCCGCAAATGATGTGACTGCTTTTCTCAAAGAATATAAGGGTAAGGTCAGGTTCTTTTACAAGCAGTTCCCGCTTTCGTTTCACAAGTGGGCAGAGCAAGCCTCGATAGCCTCTCTTTGCGTTTATGATCAGTCAAACGAGAAGTTCTGGGAGCTCCACGACGCCATTTTTGAAAAGCAGGGCGAAATAAAGGTTGCCGGTGCTAAGGAAACCCTCGCGGGAATGGCGCGCAAGCTCGGAGTGGACATGAAAAAATACGATGAGTGCGTGAAGTCCGAGGAAGCCAAGCGGAGGGTCGCTTCGGACATGAGGGAAGGCAGATCGATCGGGGTAAGCGGCACGCCGACATTCGTTGTTGACGGCTTCGTGATTTCGGGAGGGGCCAACATTAAAGCGATTAGAAACGCCGTGGATTACCGCCTTTCCCTGAACTCCGAAAAATAGCTTCCCCAAGTCCTGACCATGAAATGTCCTGAGTGCGGTTACACGAGCTTTGATTATCTTGAAGAATGCAAAAAGTGCGGGGCCGTCCTGTCTCCCGTACCTATTTTCAAGTACCTCTACGAAGACGAACTGAGCACTGAGGTGGTTATTGACAGAAGTGCTCAATCTGTCCCCGGTGATATTCTGGCCGGAGTAGAGATGGTCGAGACGACATTTGAACTCAGCCCTGCAGGTGAGCTGCCCGACGAAGCCCTGCCCGCGGGCGGGTTTGAGGATTTTCTCAGTTTTGAGAGGGACTTGGGAGAAGAAATAGCGGAAGCAGAAGTGGAAGCAGAGGCGCAGGAAATAGAAAACAAGAGCCCCGCCCCCCCGCCCCTGCCCCACGGAATGGTGCCCGCAACTTTCGGGGAGAGGTTTTTCGCGTTTTCCGTAGATTTTCTGTTCACGCTTTGCGTGGCCGCCGTGGCGCTTCTCTCGGGGGCGAATCTGATCGGAGAGACTTTTTTCCCTGGCATAAGCGAATTTGTTTCCATATGGGGTTGGATATGTCTTTGCGTTTACATCCTGGCAACCACCTATTTTGTTTTCCTTCCTTCCTGGTGTGGAACAACTCTTGGAAACTCGGCTGCGGGTATCCGGGTGGTGATGCGGGACGGTTCACTTGCCGGGTTTCAGGCGAACTTACTTAGGTGGGTAGGCTGGGTTCTTTCCGTGGCCACCGTTTTTCTGGGTTTTCTGCTTGCGGCGTTTGACCCGCAACGCAAAACTCTCAGCGATCACCTCTGCGGCACTTTCGTCGTGAAGGCTTGATTTGGCGTACGATGCTTGTAGAAGAGCTTGATAAAAACATTGCGAAAAAGCGGGAGGAAATTTCCCGCTGGGTAGAGTTCCATTGCGAAAAAGTGATGGTGCCGCTTTACAGTTCCGTTGACCTGCGCTTCTCTGAGCACAAAATTGCCCCGATAGACACAAATGTTTTTCCCGCGGGCTTTAACAACCTCTCCGTCGAATTCAGGAAAAATGCGGGAAAGCTTTTCAGGGAATATCTTCTTTCCAGGTACCCGAGCGCCAGGAAAATCCTTCTGGTTCCCGAGCTAAATACCAAAAACGCCTACTATTGGGAAAACGTCTGGGTAATAAAGTCTATTCTGGAGGTCGAGGACTACGAGGTGAGGGTCGGCATCGCGAATGAGGAATTTCGAAGGGAGGCTGTTTCGTTCAGTTCGGCGAGCGGTCAGACAATCGAGGCAAAAAGGGTTTTTCAGGAAGAGGGCTCGGCTATGATAGATGGCTTCGTGCCCGATATCGTGATGATAAACAACGATTTTTCGGAAAGATGTCCAAAGACCCTTCACAATTTGCGCCAGCCCGTCCTGCCGCCCGTCGAAATAGGATGGCATGCGAGGAAAAAGGATGTGCATTTCGAGTTTTACAACCGTCTCTGCTGTGAACTTGCCGACATACTGGAAGTGGACCCCTGGGTCATGTCGGTTGAAACTGTTTTGGAAAGCGGGGTGGATTTTGATTTTCCCGAGGATAGAGAGCGGATTTCCGCCAGGGCCGGCGAAATTCTCTCCAAGATCAGAAGTGAATATTCAAAAAGGGACATAGATCATGAACCTTCGCTTTTCGTTAAAAGCAATTCAGGCACTTACGGCATGGCCGTTGCGAGCGTCAGCGACCCGCAAAGCATAATGGAGATGAACTCGCGCGACAGAAAGAGAATGCGGGTTTCGAAAGGGGGAGTGCCCGTTCGGGATGTGGTAATACAGGAGGGCGTACCGACATCGCTTCGTGTAAACAACGGTCTTGTAGGCGAGCCCGTCGTTTACCTTGTTCAGTCCCAAGTGGCGGGGATGTTCTACAGGGTTAACCCTCTTCGTGGCGAGCTTGAGAACCTTAACTCAAGGGGAATGGAGTTTCTGCCATGCGAGGCTTCTTTGCCGGACGGGATCCCTCAGGCATTTGATCTTGTTTCCAAGGTTGCTACCATCGCCGCGGGTTACGAGATAGAAAAGGTGCTAAGAGACGTGGATTGCTGAGATGTGCGAAAAAAAACACCTTCCGACCGGTGGGCTTTCTCTGGTTTTTCTCGTTATGGGCCCCGTCCTTGGCGCAATCCTTTTTTTCACCCTAAAATCCCTTGGCTGGGGAAGTGACGCCTGCTGGACCGCCGCGGTTTCCGCCGTGTGTGCGGTGTGGTGGGTGTTTGAACCCGTACCGATTCCGGTGACTTCCCTGTTGCCGTTTGCCCTGTTCCCGATTCTGGGTGTTCTTTCTCCGAGGGAAATCAGTGAATCCTACGGAGCTCCTCTTATATTACTGCTTCTTGGCGGATTCATGCTGTCAACGGCTATGGCTGGCAGCGGAGCGCACAGGCGCCTGGCGCTTACCATGGTTAACTTCTTCGGCGGATCAAGCAACCGGCGGCTGGTATTTGGTTTCATGGCTGCCTCGGCTGTGCTAAGCATGTGGATTTCCAACACTGCGACGACGCTTATGATGCTCCCTGTGGCTATAGCTGTACTGGAAAAATCCGGGGACAAGTCACTTGCGGTCCCGCTGCTTCTCGGCATAGCATATGCGGCGAGTGTCGGCGGCATCGGAACACCCATAGGAACTCCTCCCAACCTTGTGTTCAGCGAGATTTATTTCCAGAATACGGGCGTGGAGATTCCGTTTCTCACGTGGATGAGTTGGGGAATTCCGGTCGTCGTAATTTTCGTTCCGATAATTGGCTTCTATATCACCCGACGCCTCACCGGTTCGGGCAGTTTTGCCATGCCGGAGGTGGGAAAGTGGAGTTGTCACGAAGCGCGCGTGCTGATCGTGTTTTTGCTCACGGCGGTTGCCTGGATGACGCGCAGCGAGCCGTTTGGCGGATGGAAAGCTTGGTTCGGGGTTCCGGGAGCAACAGATGCCAGCGTGGCGCTTTCAGCCGTCATAGTGATGTTTCTCGTGCCAAACGGCAAGGGAGGCAGGCTGCTTGACTGGGATACTGCGAGCCGCATCCCTTGGGGGATGCTCATTTTGTTCGGTGGCGGTATCGCAATTGCAAAAGCTTTTATAGCCTCCGGATTAAGTGCCGCGCTAGGCGAAGCGCTCTCCGGTCTTTCTGTTCTGCACATCGTTTTGATACTGGCTGTCGTCTGTCTTGCGATTACTTTTCTCACGGAACTCACAAGCAACACGGCGACCACGACCCTGATGATGCCAATTCTGGCGGCCACCGCCATGGCGATGAATATCGAACCGGCGCTATTGATGGTGCCCGCGGCGATGAGTGCGAGCTGCGCGTTTATGCTTCCGGTTGCCACGGCGCCGAATGTTGTGGTGTTTAGCACCGGAGCCTTCCCGACCAAAGTGATGGCGAGGGAAGGGCTGGCGCTTAATTTTATCGGCGCGTTTATTATTACGGCTGTGTGCGCGATTATGCTTTAGGCGGGATTAAGAGTTTTTATACTATTTCTCGTAGCTGGATGGAATCTATGCCGGCGGTTGTGATAACGTCGGATACGAGCACGACGCGGTCGCCCGGATTTAATACCCGTTTTTGTTTCAGAAGCTCGAAGGCCTCTTCGATCCTCTGTTCGGGATCTTCGGACTCTTCCATGAGGTGCCCAATTACGGCCCTGTTCAAACAGAGTTGGCGTTTTATTCGGCTGTCGAAAGTTATGGCATGAATAGGTGTCTTGGCCGGCCTGCAGTTTGTTGTTAACTGAGCCATTAATCCTTTTTTCGTTATTACAACTAGGCATTTGGCGTCAATTGATTCGGCGAGTTCAACCGCTGAAGCCGCTATATGCTGCTTGAGATCTTGCTTAACAAGAAGCTTGCCTATCTGCAGACTTGTGAGACTTTCCGCCTTCAAGGCTATCTTGTCGAGATGCTCTATTGACCTTATGGGATATTTCCCGATTGTTGTCTCACCCGAGAGCATAAGCGCGTCGACTTCCTCGTAGACCGCATTTGAGACGTCCGTTACTTCCGCCCGGGTAGGGATCGGGTTATCGATCATTGATTCGAGAAGATGGGTGGCGACTATGACTCTTTTGCCTTTTTCCTGGCATTTGCCGACTATCACCCTTTGTACGTCCGGCAATTCCTCAATGCTTATTTCAATGCCGAGATCCCCTCTTGCGACCATGACTGCGTCTGATGCTTCAACGATTTCCTCCACGTTATGCACCCCTTCCTGGTCTTCTATTTTGGAGATGATTTTTATTCCCTCCCCGTCGGGTCCTAGCAGTTCTCTGAGTTCTAAAACGTCCTGTGCTTCCCTCACAAAGGAAAGGGCTATGTAGTCGACTTTGTTTCTGACTCCGAACTCTATGTCTGCTTTGTCCTTGTCCGTTATTGAAGGAAGATTGACTTTTACCCCGGGCAGGTTGACGTGGCGTTTACTCTTCATGGTTCCGCCGTCAATTACTCTGCATTTCATAGTTCCGTGGTCCTTCTCGAGTACCTGCAAGTTTATAAGGCCGTTGTCCACGGTTATCTTCTCTCCTATCTGAACCTCGTTGATAATGTCCTCATAGTTAATATGAATTGAAGACTCTTCAACGTCACCTAGTCTTACGGATACCGTGATTACGTCTCCCTCGCTTATATGCAGGTCGCTTTGCAGAACCCCGGTTCTGATCTCAGGTCCTTGGGTGTCAAGTATCAGGGCGATTGAATCTCCAACTTTCCTGTTGATGGATTTCACCGTATTGATTACTTCAAGGTGGCTTTCGTGAGTCCCGTGTGACATGTTGAGGCGCACGGCGTTCATGCCCGCCTTGTACATTTTCATCAGCATCTCCTGTGAACTTGTGGAGGGGCCGGCGGTGCAGATTATCTTGGTTTTTCTAAAGGACTTCATAAACGGGGAAATATGTCGGTAAATTCAGAAAATGCAAAGTTTTTTAACTCGAAGTTAAGATGTTCAAACATTTCTCCAGGCGGTAGTGATATGCGTTTTAGAAGTCGATTATCTAAAAGACTGCGCGGGAGAAAAATTCCTGTGACTTGAGGAGCCACGGTTTTGGAAAATTAACCGGAAGGCTTGAATACGATTTCCGCATCTGTTGAATTCTCTGGGATTCTCTGAGTAATTCAGTGCTTTTTTGACAGTGAGCCTGTTTTGTGATAGTAAACTGCTTTCTAATCTGACAAGAATCCCCAGATTTCCCAAGACGAGACAATGGAATACGTTGAGCATTTATCAGTAGAAAATTTCATTCTTTATCTTCTGATAATCCTTGTTTTTGCCAAGGCCTTCGGCCGGCTGGCAGAAAAGATCGGACAGCCCTCGGTTCTCGGGGAACTTCTCGCCGGAGTAGTCCTGAGTGCAAGTGTTCTGGCGCTTATTCCTTCTACAGAGGGCATGGTCGGATACGATGTATTTCACTTGCTAGCCGAAATAGGGGTTGTTCTTCTTCTTTTCGAAATAGGTCTTGAGACCAGGATTGTAGATTTGATAAAAGTGGGGCCGGTCTCGGCGCTCGTAGCCATAGTCGGGGTGGTTCTGCCTTTTGTGCTGGGATACTTCAGCATAATTTATTTCCAGAAGTTTGCCATACTCAGCCTTGAAGCCAATATGGTCGGGCTTGTGGCCATAGTGACGGGAGCGACCCTCACCGCCACAAGCGTCGGGATCACGGCCAGAGTTCTTGCGGATCTTGAGCGGCTTCAGACAAAAGAGGCTAGGATAGTTCTTACCGCCGCCATAATAGATGACGTGCTCGGGCTTATAATTCTCGGAGTCGTAAGCGGCATAGTGAGTTCTTTTGGATCAGAGAGCGCGGGGACGGAAGGGATCACCTTGAGTTCGGTGGCCTTTATATCCGCGAAAGCCTTTGGTTTTCTTGCCGTTTCCATAGTCCTCGGCAGGATTATCGCTCCCAAGATTTTCGGGTTTTTCGCCCGGATCGATAGAAACAATCTCGTCTGGATCATGGCAATAGCCTTCTGTTTTGTCTATGCCTACTGCTCAAATCTTTTTTCTCTAGCTCCCATAGTGGGGGCATTTGCGGCCGGTCTGGTTCTTCGTGAAACGGATCAGTTCAAGACTATTGAGGGTGGCATAAAGCCCGTTTCGCACTTCTTCGCTCCGATATTTTTCGTGATGGTAGGGGCCGCAGTGGATGTTTCTGTGTTTAACCCCTTTGTATCTGAAAATATTATGGTAATATCAATCGCTTTAATTCTTTTCGTGGTGGCGGTTGTCGGGAAGTACGCGAGCGGTTACGTGGTCTATGAAAAAGGCGTAAGAAAAAGTATAATCGGCGTTGGAATGATCCCAAGAGGTGAGGTTGGGCTTATTTTTGCGAAGATCGGTCTTGTGTACGGCGTTTTCGAAACCGACCTTTTCTCTGCCATCACGGCCATGGTAATACTGACAACCTTTATAGTGCCCCCGCTTTTAAAATGGATGTTTGAAAGCGAAAGCAAGGAGCGTAAGCTGACCGGGAATTCGGTCTAGCAATTAATACTTAAAGCTAGGTTAATCATGAGATTCTGTAGTCCTAAGACATTTTTATATGCTGTGATTTTCACCTTGGCAGTTGTTTCCCCGGCAAGTGCTGCCGAGGATATGCTAAGCGTCGATAAAACGCTAGGAATTCAGCTTGTTATTTTTCTGGTAGGGCTTTTTCTTCTTAACACACTCGTGTTCCGTCCCCTTCTCGGGGTCTGGGACAGGAGGGAGGAACTTACCGCGGGCACGCTTAGGGAAGCTGAAGAGATGACCCGTAAGGCCGAGGGTGCCATTGCCGAGTACAACGAGAAACTCGCTGAGGCGAGGGCCCAGGCAACGGAAACCAGAAACGAACTCCGCCAGCAGGGGCAAAACGAATCTTCAAAGATGCTTCTTTCGGCGAGAGAGGCTGCCCAAGCGGAACTTGAGGGTGCGAGAGGGACTCTTGAGAGCGAAGTCGCGAAGATAAGGACGGATTTGCGGGACGAGATAGAGTCACTCGCAGCGGAAATAAGCAACCGCGTATTGAGGAAGGGGGCATAGTTGTGAAACTTGCTGCGGATTTTAATTTTCCGGGGGAAACACTAATTGGATAGCCATTTTGACTGGGTGTTTGTAATAAAGTACGCCGTTAACTTGGGTCTGCTGTTGGCCCTTCTCATATACCTCATCAAAAAGCCTTTTCTATCTTTTCTGAAAAGCAGGAAGGAAAGGCTCCGCTCGGAAGTGGACAGGGCTGCGACGGCGGCTGAGCAGGCGAAGATGACGCTTGAGGAATACTCGGCGAAACTTGATGCGGTCTCCTCGGAGATAGCGGCTCTTCAGGAAAACATAAGAAAACAGGGTGAGAACGAAAGGGGTGAACTTGTCTCCGCGGCGGAGAAAAGCTGCGAAATGATAAAAAAAGAAGTCGAGGACACGGTTCGTCTCGAGACTACAAAGGCGGTTTCCGAGATACAGTCAGAAGTGGTCGACTCGGCGCTTGCGCTTGCCGAAAAGATGATAAGGGAACGGGTGGATGCGGATTTTACAACCGATTCGGTTGACGATTTCGTAAAAATGATAGAGGAAGGGAAATGGCAACAGTTGCGACACTGAGAGATCTTGTCTCGGCGCTTGTGGATTCCGCAGCGGATGAACGCGAACTTTTGGGGATAAGAGCCGATGTGGAAAGTTTCCTTGAACAGCTCTGCAGTTCGGGGGAGTTGCGGGACGTTTTTTTAAGCACGGTGTTTTCTACGGAAGAGAAAAAAGCGGTCGTGGAGGATTTTCTCGAGGCGGCATCTTTTCTTGAGATTACGAAAAGATTTGTTCTGCTCGTTTTGGAGATGGAGAAGGTTGCGGCGCTTCTCGGCTCTAAGGAAGCTGTGCTTGCAAGACTTGATGAAGCGGTAGGAAAAGTGACGGCCGAGATTACTTCGGCTAGGGATCTTAGCCAAGGCGATATCGAGAGACTCAGCGCAGCTCTTCGCGCGGCGACCGGAAAAACGGTTGAAGTGTCGCTTAAGGTTGACCCTTCAATGATAGGTGGAATAAAAGCACAGGTAGGAGACAAGGTTTACGATAACAGCGTCAGGACACAGCTTGAGAGAATAAGAGGTATTCTTTCTCCGTCCTAATCTCAACAGTTAGTAATTCCAAAGGAGTTAGCAATGCAGGAACTAAAAGCAGAAAGTATAGGCGAGATTCTGAGAAACAGGATAAAGGGCTATGAACGAAAGGTGGACACCGAAGAAGTCGGGACGATTATCTCCGTTGGCGATGGTATTGCCCGGGTTTACGGTCTTGACCAGGCAGTAGCGGGAGAACTTGTAGAGTTTGACGGCGGGATCACCGGACTTGTCCTGAACCTTGAAGAAGATAATGTGGGTGTCGCTCTTTTCGGAGAAGACTCCCACCTGAGCGAAGGAGGAACGGTAAAGCGCACGGGGCGCATCGCCGAGGTGCCGGTCGGAGACGCTCTTGGCGGAAGGGTGGTTGACGCGCTTGGAAGGCCGATTGACGGTCTCGGCGAAATAGCTGCTGCTGGAACAAAGCAGATAGAGGTAAAGGCCCCAGGAGTCATTTACCGCCAGTCGGTGAACGAACCCCTTCAGACCGGACTTAAGTCCGTTGATTCCATGATACCGATAGGAAGGGGACAGAGGGAACTTATCCTGGGGGACCGACAGGTTGGAAAGACCGCTATCGCTATTGACACGATAATAAATCAGAGAGAAGAGGACGTTCACTGCATATACGTGGCCATAGGACAGAAACAGTCAACCGTGGCTCAGGTCGTCGACAAGCTTAAGGAGCATGACGCCATGAAGTACACGACCATAGTCTCCGCTACGGCCAGCACGCCGGCGCCTTTTCAGTTTCTGGCTCCTTTTTCCGGCTGCGCCATGGGAGAGTACTTCAGGGACAATGGACGCCACGCGCTCATAATATACGATGATCTGACAAAACACGCGTGGTCGTATCGTCAGCTCTCGCTTCTTCTCAAGAGACCGCCGGGACGCGAGGCGTACCCGGGAGACGTTTTCTATCTTCACTCCAGACTTCTTGAGCGCGCTGCCAAGATGAGAGACGAGGACGGAGGCGGTTCTCTTACGGCGCTTCCTATAATTGAAACGCAGGCGGGCGACGTTTCCGCTTACATTCCAACAAACGTGATTTCCATTACCGACGGGCAGATATACCTTGAGAGCGATCTTTTCTACTCGGGTGTCCGCCCCGCGATTAACGTCGGTCTTTCAGTTTCTAGGGTGGGGGGAAGCGCGCAGATAAAGGCGATGAAAAACGTCGCCGGAACGCTGAGGCTTGAGCTTGCCCAGTACAGGGAGGTCGAGGCGTTCGCGCAGTTCGCTTCCGATCTTGATAAGGTAACCCAGAATCAGCTTGCCCGGGGAAGCAGGCTTGTTGAAGCCCTCAAGCAGGATCAGTACGAGCCGCAGGCGGTTGAAAAGCAGATTCTGATCATATTTGCCGTTACAAACGGCTACGTTGACGACTATCCCGTCTCCGCGGTGAGAAAATACGAAAGGGAGTTGTCTTCTTTCCTTGAATCGAAGCACCCTGAGTACCTAGCGGAAATAAAGGAGAAAAAAGTCATCTCAGACGAACTTGGAGAAAAGCTTGTGGCTGCGCTTGACGAACTTAAAAACCAGTTGGGCGAGTTTGCCTGACACGCTAGCGGGAAGGGATAATGCCAAGCCTTAAACAGATAACGACAAAGATAAAAAGCGTGAGAAGCACGCGGCGGATAATGGGCGCTATGAAGCTCATAGCCGCGGTGCGGCTGCAAAAGGCCCAAGCGGCGCTTATGGCCTACAGGCCTTATTCTGATGCGTACCGCGACGTGGTCCTAAACGTGGCAGCGCTTTCAGAATCGGAGGATCATCCCCTTCTTCGGGTCCCGGAGGAAAAAACGAACCTGCACGTTCTGTTTTTTACTTCCGACAGAGGACTTTGCGGAAGTTTCAACAGCGCTTTGATAAGGAACATGCAGCACTACGTGGAGGAACAGAAGGAGGTTTTCGGGAACATAAAACTGAGTTTCGTCGGAAGACGGGGACGGGATTATTTTTCGAAAAACGGGGTTGCTACAGGCAAATACTACACGGGTGTGAACGAGAAGAATTCCCGGAAGTTCTCGGAAGAACTGGCCGTGGCGCTCACAGAGGAGTTCAGAGCTGGGGAGAGTGACGAAATAATGCTTGCGTATAACCATTTTGTTTCCGCCATTTCGCAGAAGATGACGTTTGAGAGGCTTCTTCCGCTTTCATCGCAGGAAACCGAAGATGGTGGTGCGGAGAGTTCCTCTGATTACATATTCGAGCCCGAAAAAGAACAGATAATAGGTTCAATTCTTCCGAAGTATGTTCAGGTGAGGATTGAACGCGCGATGAACGAATCGCTCACAAGCGAGCACGCGGCGCGCATGACCGCGATGGAAAACGCAACCAGCAACGCGGATGAGGTGATAGCGAAACTTACCCTGCTTTTCAACAAGACCAGGCAGGCGATCATTACAACGGAGCTTATGGATATCGTTAACGGTACGGAAGCTCAAAGGAAAGGAGGCAACGAGTAAAAATGAGTATTGAAACAGCGGTTACGGCAGGTGGCACGGGCAGCGATACAGCAAGTGGGGCTGACGACCAGATGGGGAAAATAATTCAGGTAACGGGTCCCGTGGTAGATATCGAATTCTCGGAAGGAGCTCTTCCCACCGTGTTTACGGCTCTTAAGGTGACGAATCCGGCGCTTGGGGAAACCGAGTGGAACCTGGTTCTTGAGGTTGCCCAGCAGCTCGGCGGAGGCCGCGTAAGATGCATCGCCATGGATTCTACCGAGGGGCTTAAAAGAGGACAGGACGCCCTTAACACCGGCGATGGAATAACTATTCCCGTCGGCAAAGAAGCTCTCGGAAGACTGCTTAACGTTATTGGAGAACCCATAGACGAAGCCGGTCCCGTAGAGACTGAGGAGCGCTGGCCCATTCACCGTCCCGCTCCCGAGTTCGTCGAGCAGAGTACCAAGATGGAGCTTTTCGAGACGGGAATTAAGGTTATTGATCTTCTCGCCCCTTTTCTTAAAGGCGGGAAGATAGGTCTTTTTGGCGGAGCAGGGGTAGGCAAGACCGTTTTGCTCATGGAGCTTATCCACAACATAGCCAAGGAGTATGGCGGTTACTCGGTTTTCGGTGGAGTAGGAGAGAGAACCAGAGAGGGAAACGACCTTTACTGGGAAATGAAGGAATCGGGAGTTCTTGGAAACACAGGACTCATATTCGGACAGATGAACGAGCCGCCCGGAGCGAGAGCCCGAGTCGCGCTTACCGCGCTTACACTTGCTGAGTATTTCCGCGACACTCAGGGCCAAGACGTACTTCTTTTTATCGACAACATCTTCCGTTTCACCCAGGCAGGTTCAGAGGTGTCGGCTCTTCTCGGAAGAACGCCTTCTGCCGTTGGTTACCAGCCGACTCTGTCAACTGACCTCGGGGAACTTCAGGAGAGAATTACTTCGACTGTGAAAGGTTCAATCACCTCTGTGCAGGCGATTTACGTTCCGGCGGACGACCTTACGGACCCTGCCCCCGCGACTACCTTTGCGCACCTTGACGGCACAATTGTTCTTTCAAGACAGCTCACCGAGCTAGGAATATATCCCGCTGTGGACCCCCTTGACTCGACTTCGAATATTCTCGATCCGAAAATAGTCGGAGACAATCATTACAAGATTGCTAGGGATGTTCAGGAAGTTCTGCAGCGCTACAAGCAGCTCCAGGAGATAATCGCGATTCTTGGTATGGACGAACTCTCAGAAGAGGACAAGCTCACAGTTGCCCGCGCCAGAAAGGTTCAGAGATACCTCTCGCAGCCTTTCCACGTGGCCGAGCAGTTTACGGGTACTCCCGGAAAATACGTGCCTATCAAACAGACCATAGAGGCCTTCGGCGAGATTATCTCGGGCAACATGGATGATATTCCCGAACAGGCTTTCTACATGGTGGGCAATCTTGACGAAGTACGTGAAAAGGCGGCGTCAATCGCCTCCTGACGGGAGAATTGAAAATTGGCTGAAAAATTGCGACTCAAAATAATAACCCCCGAAAAGCTCGTGTTTGACGGCGAGGTCGAGGAACTGGTCGCTCCAGGCCAGATGGGAGAGTTCGGTGTTTTGCCGGGTCACGTACCTTTTCTCTCAGTACTTTTTCCCGGGAGGCTCAGGTTCAAAACTGAGGAGTCGGGGGAAAACACTCTTATAATCCATGGTGGTCTGGCTGACGTAAAGGACGATACCGTTAGCATCCTTACCGACCAGTCGGAGGATACTGAAGAGGTTGATGTCGCGACCGCTAGAAAAGACGCCGAGGCCTTTCAAAAAGAACTTGACGAGCTTCAGGACGCAGAAGCTTCGGAAAGAGAGGAACTTGATAAAAAACTCAGAATAGCTCGTGCCAGAGCGGGAGAGTAATCTCCCTTTTTCGAAGTTTGGCCCGTGGAGGACCTACCTAGCTGCACTTCGAGAATCCGCAACCCCTACAAGTAACGCAGCCCGATTCAAACGCAAGAGCCCTGCTTCCGCAGTCGGGGCATTGCTCGAGTATAAGATCCGTTGAAACTTTCTGAGTGCCGCCGTTTGCTTCCATGGCCGGGCCGACTTCGTCGCTGGTTTTTTCTTTCGTGACGAAATGGCTTCTCAGCACTTTGGCTATGGCGTCGGGGACGGACATGATAACCCTCCCCCCTGAAAAAACTGGTGAGGAACCTCCAATGGCCTCCAGCTGTTCCACGACATCTCTGACATCGACCCCGGACCTCAGAGACAGAGATATCAGCCTTCCAGTTGCCTCGGCATCCGCCATCGTAGTAAATCCGGATTTTCCAATCTGGACGAAAACTTCAAACGGCTTGCCTTCGTGACTGTTTACAGTCACGTAGAGATTCCCATACCCAGTTTTAATCGCCTCGGTAAACCCTTCCAAGACTTGGGGTCTCGTTACAGGTTTTACCGTTTCTTTTTGAGAGGGATGAGGGGATGGTGTGAGGTTGGAGTGGGTGGTTGACATCCCTTCATCCCGGGGTGGAGAGTTTGTTTTTTCTTTTGCTTGTTCTTCTGTTATCAGTATCCCTTCTCTGGAACCTTCTCTATAGACGGTCACTCCCTTACAGCCGAGTTTCCAGGAAAGAAAATATATCTTCTCGACTTCCTCAAGGCTTATGTCCTTGGGAAGATTCACGGTGCTTGATATGCATGAATCTATGTGTTTCTGGATCGCGGCCTGCATGCGTACCCGCATCTCCGGTTCTATCTCGTGGGAGGTGACGAACGTGTCTGGAAGGTCCGCCTCGTTATCCAGTCCGGATTTCTCCATGTACTCCGATACCAGCGGATGATAAACCTTGAATTCTCCTTCCGACAGGGATTCCGAGCGTCGGAGGTAAGACAGGGCGAACATGGGCTCGACACCGCTTGTGGTTCCCGCGAGAACCGAACCGCTTCCTACAGGAGGGACCGTGAGTATGCACGCGTTTCTAAGACCCTGCTTCTTTATCTTGCTCATCACATTGTCACGCATGCTTTTTACGAACGGATTTGCGATATGGGTTTTGAGGTCAAACACAGGGAAAGTCCCCTTTTCCTTGGCAAGATCGGAGCTGGCTTCGTAAACGATGTTTTTTACGTGCTCGAAAAGCTCGTCGGTGAACTTTACACCTTCGTGCGTATCATATTTTATGTTGAGCTTCGCAAGCATGTCCCCTAGGCCGGTGAACCCGACCCCTATTCTCCTTGATCTCAGAGACGCTTTTGTCTGGAAGTTTAGGGGATGTTTTTCAATGTTGTAGTCCAGGATGTCATCAAGGAACCTGACGCTGTAGTGAAAAGCCTTCTCGAGATCCTCCCACTCTATCGCTGCATCTTCCTCAAAGGCGTTTTTGACGAACATGGAGAGGTTTACGTTTCCGAGGCAGCAGTTCCCGTAGTCTTCAAGCGCCTGCTCGCTGCATGGGTTCACGCCGTTTACTTCCATGTTGGCGTATTCAGTAGGCGAGTACCTCTTAACCGTATCCCAGAAAATAAGTCCGGGCTCGGCCGAGGACCATGCTGATTTAACCAGCTTTTCCCATATTTGGCGGGCCCGCACGGTTCTTTTTATTTCGGTTTTCTCGTTTGAGAAGGTGAGCTCGTAATCTGTGTCTTTTTCCACAGCTTCCATGAACTTGTCATCCACCTTAACCGAGATGTTGGCGAACTGGACCTTCGATCTCGCCTCGTCGTTTTTTATGTCGAGAAACTCCATTATGTCTGGATGATCGACCTTGATGGTTATCATCAGAGCCCCTCTTCTTCCCGCCTGTCCTATGGTTCCGGTCGTTGTGGAGAGAAGATCCATGAAAGAGACTGCTCCCGTCGAGTATATGGCTGAATTGTTCACCGGGGAGCCTTTCGGCCTCAGGATCGATATGTCGGTTCCGACTCCTCCGCCGAAAGAATAGGTCCTGGCGGCCTCCTTGCACCACTCGAATATTCCCTCTATGGAATCTTCCTTTATGGGCATGTAGTAGCAGTTAAGGAGCGTGGCTCTTCTCTTCTGACCGGCGCCGAAGAGGATTCTTCCGCCGGGTATGAATTTGAAATCGGAAAGGAGCCAGTAGAAATTCTCCTCCCACTGTTTCCTCAGTTCTTTTTTTTCTTCGGGTGAGGCTATTTCCTTGGCCACCCTTCGCCACATTTGCTCCGGAGTTTTTTCTATTATTTCTCCCTTTATATCGCGAAGAGCGTATTTTTCGTAAAAAACCCGGGCCCTGAGCTTGTCTCCGCCGAAGGCGTCAACCGTTTCTGCGGGGATATCTATGGTGTCGCTTGGAGCTTTTACGTGTTCCGGAGAAGGTTCTTGAGTCTGGGCTTCTTGTTCATTAACTGCTGTAGTTTCATGATCGGATGTTCCATTCGCAACGATTTCGGGGGGGTTCTTATCTCCGGGCACATTCTCCTCCTTTTTTGTTCCTTATAAACACTGCCTTCCGGTTCACGCACAAGATATGTTGCTTATCTTGTACGTGAAATCTATTTAAACACAATATATTGGGCCGGTCAAGAAATTATTTTGTTTTTGTTAAGATAGAATTAAAGAACTTCCCGTAAAGAGGAACTACTAGGTCCTAAAATTTCAATGAGATCAGATGATTAGCCACGGATCATAAAAGTTTCTCGGTAACTCTTGGAATGTTAAAATTTTCTCTGTAGCAAGCAATTATCTCACATGAATTGAGTTTCCGGGGAAAGTATCGGCAATTTTTTGCGATCTGGTCTCAAAAACGCCCGATTCTTAACCGTTGTGACGCAAGTCGTGCAAGTTGACAGTTTGCAGGCTTCCACACAGTGCTTCCTTTTCAATTCAGCTACTCAATGATAAATGCGTTGTCGCTGATTTCACTTCCAACATCTGTGTTTCTGCGGATAATGTCGGCGAGATTTGTTTCTTCTATTTCTCTAAGTTCATCTTGCGACAGGCTACGCTGGTACCAGAAACGATCGCCGTCGCGCAACACCCTGAACTGACGGGCAACGATTGTGTGGAAAAGTTCGCCGAGCATGGATTCGCCGTAACGATCTTCCGCAAGTCCCGTAACCCAGATATCCATATCGTCAGTATTATCCGTACCATCCTCTTTGGTTCCATAGGCTTCGCGAAGCCTCCTCTCTACCTCGGGATCAGAAGTTATTTTCGAGAAACTTTCCTTTCGCTCAAGTCCCAATGCTACGCGCATATCGTTGTAGCTCGGCAGTCCGTGGTCACGGCCGCGATGAATGTTAAGACTGGCTAGGTCAAATCCTTGCAACCGTGGGGTTCCCGTTGGCTGGTCGTCTACGAACAGAAAGTTTCGGACATCATCAATAATGAACACGTCAACTTCTTGGTGTAGGTGGGCGGTAAAGCCTCGAAGTATCGGTTCAATGCCAGCCTCAACAACCTTCTCTGGCTTAAAAAAGGCATCTTTTAATGCCAATGCCTCAATCTCATTGCCTTGCGCATCGACAAGTCGAATCTTTGGGTCCAGCAATGTATGCCCTACTCGGTAGGCGGCCGAGGAGAATACGTTGGCAACGCCTGAGAGGGCGGAGTCATCGTAATGAGAATAAGGCGGGAGAGCGTCAGGTCCCAGCAGCACGGGCAGGAATTCATTGTAGGTAATCGCCTGTATCTGAGCGCCTACTATCCGTCTTGCCATCTGGTAGATTTCTTCGCCTGACAGGCTGGCGTCGCGCGCGGCAATTTCCTCGGCGAGCCTGTTATGCTCACGCATAAAAAGCGTATGCAATGAGGTCAGGCCGATATTTTCATTGGCCCGTTCATCTCCGGCGAGAAAAAAATCGGGCCCCCGGAAGCGAAAGTTAGGCAATCCTAATTCATTATAGGGCAGGAGGTTCCCCGGAGAAATTTTAAGCTTTCCTGATCTGTCGTTTGTTCGTAACGCGTTTGCGCGTTCTGCGTCAGAACCATAAACGGTTGATGCGTCAATCCATCCGGTGATTTTGTTGAGTTGCTGACGAGGGTTGTCTGTTGAGGTGCCGGTGGCCGGATCATGTATGGCTCTGTTGAAAAACATTCTGGCCATACCGGTGCTTTCCGGGTCAAAAATATCATCACCAACCGGAATTTCGATATTGGCCGGTTCTGCCCTGGACTCATCCGAAAAAGTAATATCGTGGTCCATGAACTGTCCCCATAACCAAACGAAATTAGTTGCCGAATCTGAGTTGGGGATTGATTTATCCTGAGCGTTCACGATATTGCTGATATCTCTGGGGTTGGGACGGCCTTCACCGGCAAAAGAACTGATCCCATCAGTGTAAGCGGGGTCCGCAAGACGAATCAGCTGGACCCCGACCTGATTCATTTGCGGATTCTTTAGGTTGTTGCCGCTTCCGTCGATAGTTCTGTAAGGTTCATTGTCGACTGATCCGCAGGAACTGAAGATGCCCAAAAGAGCAATCGCCAGCAGGAAACTTACTCCCAACCGTGGCGGGATAGCTTTGGGGAATAATGGGTGTTGGTAAAGCGGTTTTCTTGTCATATGCTTTATATATTCTTTTGCTTTATCCTTTCTTCCGTGTCTTTTATTTGATAGATGGTTTTCGGGTTCTACAGGTGTTCTAGTCATTGTTTATGGAACCTCCGATTGAGTCCCTTGTTGGTTATCAAGTGTAATATTTAGCAGCAGTAACTCGCGCAGGTAATTTCATAAATCTGAATCTTTATGCTTCTGTAATTTAGGTGCCAACGATTTATGAGAAAATGAGATTTAGATTGACGCGGTTTTATTCAGCTACATCGCCCAAGTTTTTGCCTTGGCATGTTCGCTTCCAGATATCTTTTCCTTAGCCTGTTTTTTGCTTCCTACATGTGTCTCCACCTCGCTTCACATTTCATAAAACTTGCCCGCACGAAATCATCACTCTGCGCTCCCGGTTGGGAGCGATACAACACGGTTCTTTGATGGATTGCCTGAAATCTAGCTTTAGAAATTGTCCAACCTCAAAAGCCTCATTCTGGAGAACATAACTCTAAGAAAAAGGCTTGTGACTGTCAAGAGAATTTTAGATAAATTATTAAGTTATTTGAGGGTTATACGGTTGACTGATCGGTGCTAGTTAGAGGTAATACGGTTGGCCGGTTCTAATTGGGATAAAATGCTTGATTTTGAAAGAAAGTTGTGTGAATATATGCCCTCACATTAATCATTCTTTCTTCGTGGAGCGAATAGTTCTTATGAGTAACAGAGACAAATTAATCGACACTGCTGCCCAGTTATTTCACTCTCATGGTTTTGAGGGAACTTCCATTGATATGATCATGAGAGAATCTGGTGTTTGCAGAAGCAATTTCTATTACTATTTTGAAAGCAAGGAAGCTCTGGGACTGCTTGCAACTAAAAAGGCAATTTCAGAGTTTAAAGAAAAATTTTTGTCAAAAACTATATCAAATTCTGTTCTAAACCCACTTGAACGTCTTGATAGCTTTTACGAGGGAGCGATTTCTTATAACCATTTCCTTTTTTCGCAGGATTGCTATCCAGGCTGTTTTTTCGGAAATCTAGCCTCAGAGCAAAGTGCTATAAACGAAAATTTCCGTTCCGTTTTGAGAGATTTTTTCCAGGAATGGAAGGACTCTATTGAACAATGCTTAAGAGACGGTGTTGAGCGGGGATTTTTTAGTGAAGAAATCGATCCGACAGAAATGGCTGGTCTAGTAGTTTCTCAGATCGAAGGAGCCATACTATTATCAAAGGTCGACAATTCCATCGATACGTTTGAGGCTACTTGCGGAGTGATGAGAAAGCTGATTGTCAAATAACCATGATTAGTCCATTATATGGATTTCGCCGGACAGTTCTTCGAAATAAATAGCAAAATTCGTAAGGTCACCTTCCCCTCTAAGAACGTGGCTTTGGGAAAAATCCCCGCCTCGGAAGAACCCGAGTCCCTAAAGCAATTTGCAAGTTCCTTCTGGTTTTTCGTCGTTTTTTTGTTCGTGGTTTCAAGGGGTGACTTCATATTGAATTTGCTTTGAAGCGAGAAATGGTTTCCGCGGAGTACTGTTTTTCTTGTGTTATACTCCCGAAGCATGAAGAAGGAAGTTTCGGCAGGAGACGGATTCGAAGAAATCTCCGAGATATTGCGTTTCTGGTTCGGCGAGCTGCGCGAGGGTGAACTGCCGGATAAAGAGAAGCAGATGACATGGTGGATGAAGTCAGAGGAGTTTGACAATCTTGTAAGGCAGAGATTCGAAAAATATGTTCTGCTCGCCGAGAAAGGGGAGCTTTCCAGCTGGCTTGAAACACCCCTGGGCACCGTGGCGTTTATAGTCGTCGTTGATCAATTTCCAAGGAACATCTACCGTGATACCCCGGGAGCGTTTTCAAGGGACTCCATGGCGCTTCGTGTATGTCTTGAGGGTATTGAGAAGGGATTTGATAAGAATCTTCACCCGATGCACAGGGCCTTTTTCTACCTACCGCTTATGCACTCGGAGGATCCAGAGATTCAGAGCCTGAGCGTTGAGAAGTACTCCGCTCTTGAAAACGAGTACACTCCGCACCCGGAAATCAGAGAAACTCTCGCCTATTCAACTGACTTCGCCGGACGGCATTCCGACATAATAAAAAGATTCGGAAGGTATCCCCACAGAAACGCGGCTTTGGGAAGAGAATCCACCCCGGAAGAAACCGAGTTTCTAAAAGAACCCGGAAGTTCCTTCTGATCTTTTCCCCCGGCCTTCTTTGTTGTTTAAGGTTAATCAAGCGGGTATCTATATGATGGCCGTACACGGGGACGGTTGTATTTTTGAATCAGGGAGAACATTTGATTGAACATTGAGGAAATAATCAGCCGTACTTATCTTGGCAATTCCGTTGAGTCGTGGCTCTGGGCGCTCGGAGCGGCAATTGTTTTAGCCTTTGTCTTTAACTTCATTCTCAAAAGGTTTGTAAGGTCGTTTGCCAGCTTTGCCGAGAAGACCGAAACCGATTTTGATGATCTGGTTTCGGCGCTCGTAGAGAAAACCAGCATAGTGCTGATCATAATCTTTTCAGTCTACGTGGCGACCTTCTTCCTTGACCTGACCGGGCAGCTGAAGGAATTCCGAAAAAGCGTGATAGTTATCTGCCTTCTCGTCCAGGTCGGTTTCTGGGGAGGCGGTTTCATCGATTATTACGTAACGAAGAAGCTTGCGGATATCGGCGCCGGTGCCGGCGCTTCCATAACGCACATAAAGACCCTCGGTTTTTTCGCGAAATCGGTTCTCTGGGTAATCCTCGTAATTCTTACGATCGACAATCTTGGTTTTGACCCGACCACTATAATTGCGGGACTCGGCGTCGGGGGCATAGCCGTGGCGCTTGCGCTTCAGAACGTTCTGGGTGACCTTATAGCTTCGCTTTCCATTATTTTGGACAAGCCTTTTGAGGTCGGAGATTTCATAGTAATAGACAATATAAGTGGAGACGTGGAACACATAGGGCTTAAGACCACTCGTCTGCGGAGCCTCTCGGGCGAGCAGCTTGTTCTGTCGAATAACGACCTGCTGCAAAGCCGCGTAAAGAACTACAAGAGGATGGACACCCGCAGAATCCTTTTTTCTCTCGGCGTCGTTTACGAGACGCCCTACGACAACCTTGTGAAAATACCCGGGTTGATAAGGGAGATAATAGACGCGGAACCTAAAGCGAAGTTCGGCAGGGCGCATTTCAGCAGTTACGGTGATTTTGCCCTTAACTACGATATAGTTTACTTTGTTCTTACGCCTTCGTTTGACGATTACATGGATATACAGCAGAACGTTAACCTCAAGATATTCAAAAGGTTCTCCGAGGAGGGAATAGAGTTCGCTTATCCCACCCGGAAGGTTTTTCTTGATTCAATAAATACCGCGTCTACCGGCGCGGGAACTGGAGACTGAGTTGGCCAAAAAAGCGTGGGGAGGCCGCTTCGCTTCCCAGACACACAGTATCGCCGAGAAGTTCTCGGAATCGGTAAGTTTTGACAGGCGCCTTTACAAAGAAGACGTGCGGGGCAGTATCGCCCACGTGAAGATGCTTCGCGAAACCCGAATTATTTCCCGCAAGGACGCCGCCCGGATAACCAAAGGCCTTCGGGAGATCAAAAAGGAAATAGACCGCGGAGAATTTGTTTTCAGCGAGCGCTACGAGGATATCCATCTCAATATAGAGAAAAGACTCATCGAGAAAACGGGCTCTTCAGGCGCCATGGTACACACGGCCAGGAGTAGAAACGACCAGGTTCTGACCGACACCAGGCTTTACCTGAGGGGGGAAACAGAGGAGATAATTTCGCTTGTGTGCGCCTTGGCGAAGCAGGTCGTTGAGCTTTCCGCAAAGAACCTCGGGGTAATTCTTCCCCTCTACACTCACATGCAGCGTGCCCAGCCGGTGCTTCTCTCACATCACCTTCTGGCCTACTACGAGATGCTAAAGCGAGACCGAGAGAGGTTTGTTGACTGTCTCACAAGGGTGGATGTGAGCCCGCTTGGAAGCTGTGCCGGGGCGGGAACCTCGTTTCCGATAGACAGGGAGATGACTGCCGAAGATCTGGGTTTCAGGACAGTTTCTAAAAACAGCATAGACGCGGTGAGCGACCGTGATTTTTGTGCGGAATTCGTCTTTTGCTGCTCGGTTCTGATGATGCACCTCAGCAGGCTTTCCGAGGAGCTTGTTTTGTGGAGCGCAAAAGAGTTTGACTTCGTTGACCTCGGGGACGGGTTCACTACGGGGTCGAGCATAATGCCCCAGAAAAAAAATCCCGATATGTCTGAACTTACCCGGGGAAAAACCGCTAGGGTCTACGGGAACCTGAGCGCGCTGCTAACCCTGATGAAAGGACTTCCACTTTCCTACAACAGGGACATGCAGGAAGACAAGGAGCCTCTTTTTGATACGGCTGACACGGTGAAGCTTTGCCTCCAGGTTAATGTCGAAATGCTCAAGACCCTGGAATTTAAAGAAGAGAACATGAAAAAAGCGCTTGAGGGCGGTTTCGTCACCGCGACTGACGTGGCGGACTATCTGGCCCGCAAAGGTGTCCCGTTTCGCTCGGCCCACGAAATCGTGGGAAAGATAGTTTCTTACGCGGATCGTGGAGGGAAGGAGCTTTCCGATCTCGAGCTTTTAGAATTCCGCAGGTTTTCTAAGGAAATTGACGAGGACATTTTCCAAGTGATAACGTTTTCGGGTTCCGTTGAGAGCAGGAATTCGCTCGGCGGCACCTCAACTTCAAACGTCAGAAAACAGATAGCAAGTGCCAGAAGATTCCTCAAAAGATGCATGTAGCCGATCTTTCCGGAAGGGGTTGGGAGTGATTCTCATTCTGTTTGCAATGCGCCATGGGTTTTGAACTTAAGGGACTTTACGTGATTACCGATGAGGGACTGATTCCGCGCGACTTTTTTTGCGAAACCGTCGAGAAATCGTTGGCGGGAGGAGCTGACATCGTTCAGTTACGGGACAAGACCTCCCTCCGCTCGGATGTCGTCGCCTTGGGTAAAAAGCTTCTCGGTATTACGAAAAGATACGGTGTGCCGCTTATAATAAACGACTCCCCGGAACTCATGATGGAAATAAAAGCTGACGGAGTGCATCTGGGCGAGGATGATCCGAACATAATACCCACCAGAAAGAAGCTCGGTAACGGTGCCATTATAGGGGTTTCCTGCTACGGCTCCCTTCCAAGGGGCATACACGCCGAGAGGATGGGGGCCGATTACGTTGTTTTCGGCACGCCCTGGGCTACTCCCACAAAACCCGGCAGAGTTCCCACACCTTTCGAAACTCTGGTCGAGGCGAAAGCCGCCATCACGGGAATTCCGATATTCGCCATAGGAGGGATATTCCCCCATAACGCGGCGCAGGTTCTTGCTACGGGAGTGGACGGGGTGACAGTCATAACAAGCGTTTTTGGATCAAACGACCCGGAGAGGGCTTCAAGGGATATATGCTCTGTTGTTCTTGAAAACCGCCCGGATGTCTGACCTTGGGGAAGAGCAGGGAAAGAACCTCGGAAAACAAAGGCAAACTTACTGAGAAAAAAAGGGAAGCGACCTCTCGGGCACTTCCCTTTTTTTCTTGCTATTTTTACGACTGGTTTTTGAACGAATCAGGAAAGCAAGAATTGCCAGAGTTCATTTTTCCTCTGAGCGGCTTCTCCATGAGACAGCGAGAAACAAGGCAGATGCCATCAAAAACAGGTTGAATACGAAACTTTGAGAAGCATTCCTGTTTTCTGTTGTCGCAATTGCGCATCCTTTCTTGCTTGCCGGAGGCGGATCTAGATAAAAGCCGGAACCCAGCATCAGGTCCTCTGGGTGACCAATAAAACTTACGTCTACTGCATAGCTGAGTTTCCGCGAGGTGCCGGCGACCTTCCCTGGTTCATTCAATTCGTCTCCAGATACTGCCGGATTATCCCACCTGTACTCTATAAAACCGTCCCCTTCGTATACAACCCTTTCAAATTCATGGCCGACATCCGAATTGTCTAAGTCTACAACATGCATGGATGTACCTTCAGCGTCCCGATTGCTCGCGTTGAAAATAACTATCTCGCCCCCGGTTTCTGTGGGCCGTTGTATGATAAAGAGGTAGATAGGACCTTTTCTCCAAGTTTCATTGGTTCTAAGTTCTCTCAGGATAGTAAAAAGTTCGCTGGGGGTACTAGCGGCTTCAATATAATGTTTTGCGCGTGTAACAAAACTTTTCAGAGTGTCTTTATCAACCACATCACTGGCTGTAACCATATTTTTATTGGCAACACCAGCGGTGTCGTCAGCAAAAGCCGGAACGATCATAACTGCGCTTATCACGGCAAAAATTATCCCAAAAGACCATCCTCTCATTGTATATATCTCCTGAAAAAATTCTAAATTTATACTTAATCTCTACTTTTTCTTTGAGTCCTGTCAAGCGAAACATCAGAGGTTGTTACTAACCGTTTCCCCGATGTGGACTACACGAACAACGTCGTTCCAAGGTTGGTAATGCCTATTCAGATTTTGAGCATATGACGAGATGATTTGACGCTCTTCCCTCGTCAACAAGTCTCAGATACGTATCGAAATACTCAACGTGATACCGGGTGTTCTCCTCTCCCTGTTCTTCTGCTATCACGGCCGAGTGTTTTTTATAGGCGTCTCCCCATTTTTTAACCTGAACCCGGAAGTCGGCCACGTATTCCGTTATTTCCTCGATACGGAACCCGGCTGATTGTAACATTTCTCTGTAGCTTTCAAGCGAATCGTAATATTGGGGGATAAGGTAGCCCCTTGCCATCCTCTGTTTTGTTTCCCTGTCCCCCGACATCTCGAAGGTGCCGCTTAGAAATGCCCACGTCCCTGAAGGCTTAAGAACTCTGAGAACCTCTTTGAAAAGTCCTGTTTTATCCTCAAACACGTTCATCACGTTAAGGCTTATGGCGAGGTCAAACGTGTTTTCGGTAAACGGCATTTTCATTGCGTCACCCAGATGAAATTCCGTTTTTTCCTCAAGCCCGGAGTTTTTCGCAAGTTTTCTCGATACGTCGACTCCCACCTCGTTAATCTCTATTCCGGATACCCTGCATCCGGTCCTGTCGGCTATGTATATCGCCGGACCGCCCGCTCCGCTTCCCACGTCAAGCACATGGGTCGTTTTCTCTATGCCCAGTCTGGGGATCAGCTGATCAAGATAGCGGGGAGTGGTGAACGACTGCTGTCCTATGTCGTCTTCTTTTCCCCATATGGATTCTCTTATAAGCCTGTTTGCGGGACTGTCGAGCTGGTGAAGCTCAGAATAATCTACCCCTATACGTTTTTCGCTCATCTGCCGTGTGCTTCCTCCGCTTGGATTTTTAAGGAACTTCCGTAATTGAATCTACACTTTAATTGCCTAAACACAACGCCCTAGGCAGTTGCGGAAAGGAAATTTAAAAGTTAGTCGGTTAGGGGATAAAAAACGGGGACATATTTGAAGAAAACTCCAAACATGTCCCCGAGAATATTAATCACGACAAAGTCGCCGTCATGATTCTGACCTTTAGATCTTAAAGTCTATTGCTGACTAGAAGATTGCTACGTCAAAGTCATAGCGGAAACCGAGGCTAAATGTATTTGTGTTATTGCCCTGATCCTCGTCAGTCAACACCCATTCGGCAAAGACGTCCAAGGCAGGATGCACTTCTTTAATCAAGGTAAGGTTCCCACCTATTTTTTCGTTTCCGTCATCTGGATCAGACATGAAAAACCCCGCAAGCGCCGTAACCCCGCTGCCAAAAGAGAAGGAAGAGGCTACGTCAAGAGTATAGGGGTTGAGGTCACTGCCGTCATCGTAATTGTCCACTATGTACTGGTAGGTAACCGCCAGGTAGATATCGTCATTTACCTTCAGGCTGCTGCCTACACCGAAGAAATTCCTCTCACGATTCTCCTGAGTGCCGTCGTCTAACACCCTATCGTCTTGATTCTGCCGCAAGTAGGATACGCCGATATAAACCGGACCGGAGCTGAGACTCACGCCGACTGAAGCCGCGTCAACATTGTCAGAATGAGTGCCCCCGTCATTGCTTCCCGACGTGCCGTCTACCTGCATACCCGCGTTTAGGTTTAACCCCCCAAAACCGTTTGCGTAGGTTACCAGATTGCTGCTTCGGAAAGGACCCTGATTGTCATATCCGAAGGGGCTTGCGCGATGATAGAAAATGTCGGTTACTTCAGCAACGGTGTTAAAGTAGGGATCCCATTGCTTACCGATAGCTACCATACCCAAGTCCTCGCTCCGTAAACCCACGTAAGCTTGGCGCGCGTCGCCGAAATTGCCGTTTTTCTCAATATCAACATCCCATTCTCCGTGCAACACCGCGCTGAGCGTGTCAGTTATCTGAGTATTGGCTTTGATCCCGACCCGGGAAAGCGCGTCGGTTATGTCGGTTGACGAATCCCCGCCATCAACATCGCTATAGGTAACCCTAGGCCAGAACCTGCCATAAATTGAAACATCGGTATCCTTAACCATTGCTTCTTCAGCCATCGGCTCCTCGGCCATTGCTTCTTCGGCCATCGGCTCCTCGGCCATTGCTTCTTCGGCCATCGGCTCCTCGGCCTCTCCCCCGCCTGCAAATGCTGAGAGCGGCACTGCCAACATACCGGATGCTAGCAGACAAATCATTAAAATCCTTTTCATAAAGTAATTCATTATACATCCCTCCTTATAAATCTGTGTTCAACTGTTTAAGAATTTTACCATATTCATTTTTCCATAGCGAAGCACTGCACAAAAATCTTCAAAACCATCGGAGACAAAAACGACAGATTCACCAAGCATGAACTGCCAGCAAACCGTTTAAAGTGTCCACCACTCCTCCTGATTCTATCATAAGCACAGGGGGTTTTTAAAGGAATAATTTTGAGATCTAGAAAAATTTGTCGCTAATATCCCTGTCCTCGGACAATCAGGGTGAATAGTTTCCGGATTTAATCGTCGAATTTAAAAACGGTTCCTATTCTTTTTACGTCTGTTTTTTCCGAAAGGGCATGGGAGACGATTGGAAGAGCTATGGTGGCGTCACAGTAGCATTGAACCAGGCTGCCTTCGGGGTTTTCCTTTCCCCAGGAAATCGCCTCTTCAAACGTGCACCCCGAAAGTCCCCCCCACTGGGGAGAATCAGTTGTAATCTGGATTGCGTATTTATGAGGATAGTAGGTTTCCTGCTCACCTGTTCCCTTGCGGTTAAGGCCGGCCGTTCTTCCCGGAACCTTCCTGTCTTCGTAAAGAAGGTCGCCCGTGACGGCAAAAAGCTGGATGAAATCTTTCGGCACTCCCCCACCTATGTAAACCACTCCCGTGTCAATCACGCTCTCTCCCATCCCCATAAACTCCACGTAGTCCTGTATGGCGTCGATCACGAGATGATGTCCCTTGCTTTTCGCTATTAGCGCCGCGTCTCCGTAAGGACTGTCAGCTATGGCGGGGCAGAAGACCGGCACTTCGTTTCTCGCGGCGGCAGCTACGATGCTGTTTATGTTTTTCTTGTCGAGCCACTGTCCGCATCTTTTGAGGAACTCCCTTGAGGAATAGGTTCGGGATTTATCAAGGGTCATTATGAATTCGGACAGAAGTTCGGTCATCTCAAGGTAGTCGGGTTCGGTTCCGTAAACGTCGTAGTAGCGGTTTATTCCCTCGGAAAAAAGCTTCGCGTCGTCTTCATTCTGGGTTCCCTGCCAGTACGAAAATCCCATCGCCTCCACTATGTCCTCGGAGATGTTCGCGCCTGTGGGAATCAGGACGTCAATGTATCTGTTTTCGATCAACCAGTTTATTATTTTCCACTGTCCGGTTGTGGAAAGAGAGCCCGCGTAGCCGAAGAAAATCGTGAGATCCTCAGCTTCCACCATCCTGCAGAAAACATCCGCGACCCTGCCCAGGTTCTTGCCTTGAAATCCCGTCCCCGCCATTTCCTCAAGCAGCCTCGAGATCGGCTTTCCGGGAGAGACCTCTATTGCCTTTACCTTTTTCCCTAAATAACCCGAGCCTTGCTTCACGTTTTTTCTCTCTTTCCTAAACTCTTATATCCACGAGTCTTTTCGGCACGTAGACGAAGTTTTTTATTTCCCGCCCCGCTATGTACTCCTTTACGCGGCTGTCGGAGAGGGCGATTTCCCTTGCGGTTTCCTCGTCTGCGTCCGGGCTCAGGGATATCTGGTTTCTGACCCTCGAGTTAACCCTTACCGGTATGGTTATTTCCGCGCTCTCAAAAGCACCCTCGTCCCACTTTATCCATTCCTTGTTAACCAGATTCCCGCTTTCTCCTGAAAGTTCCCAGAGTTCTTCTGCGAAATGAGGAGCCATCGGGTAGATAAGCCTCGCCACAGCGAGCAGCGTCTCTCGGGCGTGCTCCCTTCCCACGCTTTTTTCCTTCCAAAGCGTGCTGAGTTCATTGAAAAGCTCCATTATTGCCGAAATCGCAGTGTTGAACTTGAAGCTCTCTATGTCTTCTGTGACTTTCTTGATTGTCCGGTTAGTGGCGGCGGTGAGCGCAGCTGCTTTTCCCCCCGCCTGGAGTTCCAGGCCCTGCTCTTCGTCTTTCGGCTCGGCAAAAAACCCGACCGCAAAACGCCAGACCCTGCCCAGAAACCTGAACATTCCGTTTACTCCTTGCTCGCTCCATTCAAGATCCTTTTCCACTGGAGCGGCAAAAAGCATGAACATCCTCACGGTATCGGCCCCGTAGCGAACTATCATGTCGTCTGGGTCCACAGTATTTCCAAGGGACTTTGACATCTTCGCCCCGTCTTTTACCACCATTCCCTGGGTAAGAAGATTTGCAAACGGTTCGTCAAGTTCGAAGACGCCGATGTCGCGGAGCACCTTCGTGAAGAACCTTGAGTAAAGGAGGTGGAGTATGGCGTGCTCTATTCCACCTATGTACTGATTCACCGGAAGCCAGTAAGAAGCTTTTCCGGGCTCAAACATGCCGTCTTTGAAATCAGGGGACGCGTATCTAAGAAAGTACCAGGACGATTCGACAAACGTATCCATCGTGTCGGTTTCCCGTCTTGCGGGTCCTTCGCAGGTGGGGCAGCTGGTGGCTATGAAGCTTTCGATTGCGGAGAGAGCCGGGATGCGCTCCCCGTCAATATCTATTTCAAGCGGGAGTTCCACCGGAAGATCGGAGTCCGAGACCGGAACCTCCCCGCACCGCTCGCAGTACACTATAGGTATCGGTGCTCCCCAATAGCGCTGCCTTGAAATTCCCCAGTCCCGAAGACGGTAGTTGGTTTTTGCCCCTCCGGCCGATTTTTCCCGGAGATATTCGGCTATTTTTCCGAAGGCTTCCTGCGAGGTGAATCCCGAGAGCCATCCCGAATCTCCGAGAGTCCCTTTTTCGGTAAACGCTTCTTTCTCGATGTCAAAGGTGCTTCCGTCGCCGGGGAAAATCACCTGTTTTATGGGAAGGATGTATTCTTTTGCGAATTCCCAGTCCCTCTGGTCATGCGCGGGGACGCTCATCACCGCTCCGGTTCCATAGCTCATGAGGACGAAGTTCGCGGTCCATACGGGTATTTTCTCCCCGCTTATTGGATGTATGGCGTCTATCCCAAGCGGAACACCGCGCTTTTTTCCATGGTCTCGATCTCCGCCTCGGAAACCGGAGCTTTGCGGCACCGAGCGATAAAATCGGCGACCTCGGGGTTTTTCTGCGCTACCTCTCCTGTAAGCGAGTGTTCGGGAGCCAGAGCCAGATAGGTTACTCCCATGATTGTGTCCGGGCGCGTGGTGAATATCTTCAAGACATCTTTTCCGCCGTCCACGGGGAAATCGGCCTCGACTCCCTCGGATTTTCCTATCCAGTTTTTCTGCATAGTTTTAACGGCGTCGGGCCACCCTTGCATCTTTTCAAGCTTGCTCAGCAGTTCCTCGGAATAGTCGCTTACCCTAAGGAACCACTGCGGTATTTCCTTTTTCTCGACGACCGCCCCTGAGCGCCATCCCTTTCCGTCAATTACCTGTTCGTTTGCGAGCACCGTCTGGTCAACCGGATCCCAGTTCACAACGGAGGTCTTTCTGTACGCCAGCCCCTCGCGGTGAAGTCTCGTGAAAAGCCACTGTTCCCAGCGGTAATATTCAACGTCGCATGTCGCGATTTCCCTGCTCCAGTCATAACTGAATCCAAGGCGCATGAGCTGCTGTTTCATCTGCTCTATGTTGGCCCGCGTCCAGGTCGAGGGATGTATGGCGTTTTGTATCGCCGCGTTTTCTGCGGGAAGACCGAAGGCGTCCCATCCGATGGGGTGAAGAACGTTAAAGCCCCTAGCTTTTTTGAATCTCGAGGCAACGTCCCCGATCGTATAGTTCCTAACGTGTCCCATGTGGATTCTCCCCGACGGATAGGGGAACATTTCAAGGACGTAGTACTTTTCCCCGGGTGCGTCTTCGGAGACCTTGTAGATGTCTTTTTCCGCCCAGAAATCCTGCCATTTTTTCTCGATTTCCTGCGGTCTATATTCTTTTTCCATTGCGAGGGGAAAGCGCCTTTCGGATTTAGGTCTAAGGTTTTTGCAAGCGCGGTCTTATTCTAATTAAAAGCCTCTTTGCTTTCAAACCCTTTCGCTACCTAACGCCGTTTGTGTTAAACTTCCTTTCCGGCGAGCAATGAGTTCCAACGAATTTTACGAGACGACACAGGCGCTTGAGAACTATCTTCGTTTCTGCAAGGAAATAGGGATAGGGGAGTTGCCGGCGGGGCTTGCAGCTGGAGGGACTGAGATAGCGGACACGGAGAAAAACGGAACCGCCCTTTCCCCTGATCGCAGGGATTCGCACGGTTCATCGGCGATCCAGACGCTTTCCGAGATAAGGGAGGAGCTTGGGGACTGCACCAGGTGTCGTCTCTGCGAGACGAGAAAGAGCATAGTGTTCGGCGAAGGCAATCCCAAGGCGAGACTGGTGTTTGTCGGCGAGGGTCCGGGAAGAGACGAGGACATTCAGGGAAGGCCCTTTGTCGGAAGAGCCGGGCAGCTGCTTACGAAGATAATCCAGGCGATGAAGCTTGAGAGAAAGGACGTATACATATGCAACGTGGTAAAATGTCGTCCTCCGAAAAACAGAAATCCGGAACCTGACGAGGTGGCAAGCTGCGAGCCGTTTCTTATGAAACAGATAGAAAGCATAAATCCCGAGATCATAGTTTCCCTTGGAAGCGTCGCCACCGGATTGATGCTCAAGCTGAAAAACTTCAAGATGGGGCAGTTAAGAGGCACTTTCCATCAGTACGGAAATTCAAAGCTTATGATTACGTACCACCCAGCCGCGCTTCTGCGGAACCCGTCTTTTAAAAAACCCGTCTGGGAAGATATGAAGCTTGTGATGAAGGAACTTGGAATACCTGTCAACGGGTGATTAGCTCAGTGGATTAGAGCACAGGCCTCCGGAGCCTGGGGTCGGGGGTTCGAATCCCCCATCGCCCGCCATGACAGCCTGTCCAGCAAGACCCCCTCGACTAGTATAAAGTCAATCTTATAGTAGTTCGGAAGTATCCTGGCGTTAACCCAACCGCAACCGACGAGACTCCCTCGTCATTTTTTAAGCACCGTGTACATGGTCTTTTCATCGGACCATTTGATTTTGCCGGGGTCTTCGTAAGATTCCTTGATGTTTTTCCTGAATTTCGCAAGGGATCTCTCAAACTCCTGGCTCTCGTAGAGATAAAAAGTCGAGTAATGCTTGCTCTGCGCCCTCTCGGTCAGTTCTTCAAGGGAGTTCTCACGCGCTAGGGTAAAAGTCTTCTTTTCCATGATCTCGAGTCCTTGGGTTGCTTCAATCTCGGAATCCAGCCTCTCGGTTTTGTAAAGGTCAGATTCCTTCTGGTTAAAAGACGGAAAATGCTTTCCCCATATGCTTTTTATGCTCTGGGTCTTGGTTCTAGTGTAGATGAAAAGAAAAGATCCCTCACGCAGCACCCTCACGCTTTCCCTGAAGAATTTCGGGGTGTTGAAAAAATGTATGGCGTTGAAGCAGAATATTGCGTCAAGAGAATTGTCCGCTATGGGAAGCTCCTGGGCCATGGCGATTTTAGTCGCGTAGTTCCGGATATCGTTATCGTCAAGGTACTGCTCGAGACTCTCAAGCATGAACTCGTTTGTGTCGTAGCAGTAAAGAAACAGGGATTCCTTGCCCAGATGCTCGAAGAAGAGTCTTGCGTACCGCCCGGCTCCGGCCCCCACGTCGGCGGCCTTTATTTCCCCCTTGTTCCCTATTATTCCCTTTATGTAGAGTACGGGTTCAGAGTCGGTAACCCTCAAAGATCTGTAGATATCCGCTATCTGCGCGTAGTGACCCTGCGTTTTCTTTATGAAGTTCTGGCTTTTCATTTGTTCCTCTCCGGTATGAGTATGAAATCCCGATTGTAACTCGATCGATTAAAAGTTCAACCGCGGGACTGTGGGCTCAGGATATTTTTCTGGAAGCTTTCCGCGACTTCCCGAAACATGTAAGCGACCGTATCGGGAAGGTCGTCAACCCCGCACCACTTTCTTTTTCTGTCCCTTTCGTAATCTCCCGTATCCTCAATGGCCTTGGCGCGGAAAAAAGTGTAGAGAACACGTTTTTTCCCCCCTTCAATGACCATTATGTCAAGAGGATGCTCTATTTCCACCCTGTATCCGCTTTCCTCAAGACATTCTCTCTCCGCCGCCTCGGCTGGGGTCTCACCGTAATCGACTCCTCCTGCTGGAAAGACCCAGGAATTTTGGAGTTTTCTTGAACTCACCAGAATAACTTCGATTTCCCCGAGGCTGTTTTCCCTGTAAGCGACGACTCCGGCTTTTTGTACGGGTTTACGCATTTAGGTGAGAATGTTAGCCTAAAAATTAAATATGAACAGAAAGAAACCACCATTTTTCTCGATCAGGGAAATTTTCCCGGATGCGTTTCTAAAATCAGGTTGCTCTTTGCGTTGCATGGAGCTTGTTTTTAATCAGACTGTATAATTCTCTATTTCCAAGTGACGGAGGTTTAAGTGTCAAACAGACTTAAAGGCGAAAAAAGTCCCTATCTTCTGCAGCATGCGGAGAATCCGGTCGACTGGTATCCGTGGGGAGAGGAGGCGTTCGAAAAAGCGCGCGAACTGGGAAGACCGGTATTTCTTTCCATAGGTTACTCGACCTGTCATTGGTGCCACGTTATGGAGCGCGAATCCTTTGAAGACGCCGAGGTGGCGGGGCTCATGAACGAGAACTTCGTCTCGATCAAAGTCGACAGGGAGGAGCGCCCTGATATCGACAATATATACATGACCGTCTGTCATGTGATTTCAAGGAAAAGCTGCGGCTGGCCTCTTAACATAGTCATGACGCCCGAGGGGAAACCCTTTTTCGCCGGAACCTACATACCGAAAGAGAACCGTTACGGGAGAGTCGGAATGAAGGAGCTTGTGCCGGCGATAAAAGAACTCTGGGAGAACAAAAGGGAAGAGGTGCTGGAATCGGCCCGGCAGATAACCGACGCCGTCTGCAGTTTGGGGGATTCTCTGCGAAACGCCGAAACTTCTCCGCTTAACGAAAAAACCCTCGATCAGGCCTACGGTTATTTCCTTTCAACTTTCGACCCAGATGAGGGCGGCTTCGGGAGGGCCCCAAAATTCCCGACCCCGCACAATCTGATGTTTTTGATGAGATATTACGGGCGCAGCGGGAAGGAGACTTCTTTGAGGATGGTTGAGAGAACTCTTCTCGCCATGGGAAGGGGAGGTATATACGACCATGTGGGCTTCGGGTTTCACAGGTACTCAACTGACTCACGGTGGCTTGTCCCCCATTTCGAGAAAATGCTTTACGACCAGGCGCTTTTGGCAATCACTTACACAGAAGCTTGGCAGATCACGAAAAACCCGTTTTACGAAAGAAAGGCGAGAGAAATACTTGAATATTTGATTCGGGACATGACCTCCCCCGAAGGAGGCATCTACTCGGCTGAAGATGCCGACAGTGAAGGAGAAGAGGGCAAGTTCTATATTTGGACAGTGGAGGAGATAGAAGAACTTGTGGGAGCGGAGGACACGGAACTTCTCTCGGATGTCTACAATCTCTCTCGCGACGGAAATTTCAGGGACGAGGCGACAGGGGAACAGGGCGAGGGGAACATATTTCACCTGAAAGAACCTCTAGATGACACGGCTGCCCGCCTCGGGGTCAGCACCGAAGAGCTTGAGCAAAGACTTGAGGGCTTAAGAGAGAAGCTTTTCGCTAGCAGGGAAAAAAGAGTTCATCCATACAAGGACGACAAGGTGCTCACTGACTGGAACGGAATAGCAATAGCGGCGTTTTCAAAAGCGGCGGCGGCTTTTGGAGAGAAAAGATATTCTGATGCCGCGCGGGGCTCGATAGAATTTATAAGGCAAAACCTTGTTCGCGGCGGGAGGCTCCTTCACCGCTACCGCGAAGGGGAAGCGGGCATAATGGCAAGCGTCGATGATTACGCCTTTTTCATATGGGGGCTTCTTGAGTATTACGAAAGCGTTTTCGACGAAAAGTATCTCGTTTTGGCGATTTCTCTTTGCCGCGACCAGTTTGAGCATTTCTGGGACGAGGAGTTCGGGGGTTTCTTCTTCACGGCCGATGACGGCGAAGCTCTGATCACCAGACAGAAGGAAATTTATGACGGAGCGCTTCCGTCCGGAAACTCGCTTTCGATACTTAACATCCTGAAAATTGCGAGGCTGACCGCCGACCCCGAGCTTGAAGACAAGGCAGCCCGGATGACCGCGGCTTTTTCTCCTCAGACCTCGAAACACCCGGCTTCTTTTTCAATGCACATGAACTCTCTTGATTTCGTGCTGGGCCCTTCTTTCGAGATAGTCATAGCCGGGGACAAAAATTTCCCCGGGACCCGACAGTTTCTCGATGCTCTCTCAAGCGAGTATTTGCCGAACAAGGTGGTGATATTGAAAGACGCGGCAAATGAAGAGGAGATTTCCAAAATCGCCCCCTACACACAAGACCACACCCCCCTTAACGGGAAAACTGCGGCTTATGTGTGCTCAAATTACCAGTGCCGTCTTCCGACGGATAATCCGGTGCGGATGCTTGAGCTTATACGAGAAGGGAAAAGTTTCAATAAAGTTCCTGAGTAGTGGTGTTTGCACGTGTAATTCCCCCGGCATTGTATTTCAACCAGAAAATCTGATGTGGATTAGGACGAGATGTTTTTCCGCAATTCCAAGTTTTGATTATTGTCCGTGGGCAAGGCCGTAGAGTAGGGTCTGGTCAGTCCACAGTTCTACCCGTATGCCGTTTGTTTCATACACACCCGGCTTGACGCTTTTTATGTCATCCGACATTGGAAGTACATACAATGTGTGAATGGTCCCGTTTTTGCGGGGGCTCAACTTCAATTGAGCTGCCTTAAAACCTTGAATGGTGCAGTACTTGCCGCCTACGAGGACGAAATCCTGAACCAATTTACCGCGACGGGGTCGGATGGGGAAGTCCAACTCGCTGAGTGCAGCCTGTACAACGCCGTACTGGTCTGATTCCACCACCAGTGCTCCGTGTTGCCGGTGATTTTGTCCGATTTCAGCGACGACCTGATGGGTAATGCTGTCCGTACTCATGTGTGACCATAACCCAATTCCAATTGTCAGCAGTATGACTGCAGCCAGCGGGACAAGATAAGAAATACGGCGACGGGTTCCGCCCATCTCTTGAACGGAGGTTTGTATTGCCGTAATCCTGTGCGAAGCAAGGCGCTTGCTTCGATAGTAGTTATTGAGTTTTTGCTCCAAGCTTTTCATGATCTTCAGTCGGCCACGCCTAGGGCAGCCAGTTTTTTCTTACTCCTATGTATGAGACTCAGGACGGTTCCCCGAGGCCTGCCGGTCAGCGTGGCAATTTCATTAGCCGAGTAACCCTCCACGATATGTAGAAACAGCGCTTCTCGCTCGATGTCCCGAAGATTGGAAAGCATCTGATCTATCGCGACTTTTGTATTCTCCCCGCCGGTGTCCACGGAGGCTGAAAGGTGCTCGTGTTCGCTGGTGAGCGAGATAAACCAGACGCGTTTCCGTCTGCGATATTGGTCGATGTAAAGATTTCGGATAGTTGTGAAAAAAAGAGCCTTCGTTTTCACCTCGCTATACCGCTGATGCAATTTCAGCCAAGCCGTCTGCACTAGGTCCTCAGCGTCGTGATGGTGATGAGTGAGTGCGTATGCATACCGGAATCCGCTCTGTAACAGTTCTTCTTCACTGAGTGATGACGGTGCTGGCATGGCTTCACGCGGTCAGGACTGTCCCCGACCGCTTGCAAGTCCCTATATTCCTGTGGTCAATTCAGTTTTCCAGATGATACTTCCGTTTGACGTTCCCGACTTTGTGCACAATACCTTGCAAGGCTTGAAACTTGCCGTCTTTTTCGATCACCAGAAAATCAAGGTCGAAATAGACGCCGTTGCGGTCGTGGAAATCCGCGCAACTGACGTAGTAATCGGCTTTTTTCACGATTCCGTCATGCAGTTTTACGAGCTTCAGTTTGAGCAGGTCGTCCGTGACTGCGTCATACAGTACATAATGTCCGTCCACCGTGTTGTGGTCAATGTGCTCCTGCATCGCCGTCTGGATCCCGAGGCGTCTGTCCCCTTTTATGCTCGGGTCATCGGCGGCAAAGGCGGTCGAAGTAAAAGCCAGAAAAACCAGTATTCCCATTATGCTCTTCATGTTGAATACCTCCTTTAGAGTGTGTACTTACTTAGTAGAGACGAACGGGATGCTGTCGTGATTGCATCGAGCGGTCAGCGGCAACTATTTTTTTTGTCGAGACTGTTGCATTTGTGAAAACTGCTCCTATACTCTATGTAAAATTTTTTCAGGGGGGACCAAATGGCTAATAGAAGGAATGATAAAAAAGTAAGAGATCTTGTTGAGATGATGCAGGATCCAGAGGGCTCCGGTTACATCGGAAGCGACTGCGACACAATGGAACTTTACGAGCAGGAGCTTGAGGAGATGGAAGGGGCCGACAGCTTTTACGACGGGGAACTTGATTTCAACTGAGCTTCCTGCTCAAACCCCCGCGTTTTTCTGATATGAACAAGCAGTACTGATATAGCGGCGGGGGTTATACCTGAAACCCGGCTTGCCTGACCTACCGATTCGGGCTTTACTCTTGAGAGTTTCTGAACAATTTCGTTTGAAAGTCCTGGGATGTTTCCGTACTCAAATGTCTCCGGGATTTTCATGTTCTCGAATTTTTGAAACTTCCCGACTTCTTCTCTCTGCCTTTTTATGTAGCCCTCGTATTTTACTTCCATCTCTATCTGCGCCCCGAGTTTCGGGGAGATGTCCGGATTCGCTACGGAGTCTATAAAGCCCAGCATTTCATACTTGAATTCGGGTCTTCTGAGTATCTCTTTTAGGCTCTGAGGCTTTTTGATTCTCTGGGAGCCAAGATTCTCAAGAATCCTGTTTGTCTTTTCGTTTGGAACCACCTTTTCTTTTTCAAGCCTTGCGAGTTCGTTTTCAAGCGCGGTTTTCCTGGCGCGAAATTTCTCAATCCGCTCGTCGCTAAGAAGCCCTATGGAGTGTCCAAGCTCCCCGAGTCTTAAGTCGGCGTTATCCTCTCTCAGTATAAGTCTGTACTCTGCCCTTGAGGTAAACATCCTGTAGGGCTCATCGACTCCTTTTGTGACCAGATCATCAATCAGAATTCCTATGTAGGCCTCCGAGCGTCCGAGCACGAAAGGATCCTTCCCCTTTACCCGAAGCGCCGCGTTTATTCCCGCTATTAATCCCTGGCTTGCCGCCTCCTCATAGCCCGTGGTTCCGTTTACCTGTCCTGCGAAAAATATGTTTCCAAGAAGCTTTGATTCAAGGGTCGCTCCGAGCTGGGTGGGGTCGAGAAAGTCATATTCAACCGCGTATCCCGGCCTCATTATTTCCACGTTGCGAAGTCCTTCCATGGTTCTTGAGAACTCGTGCTGAACTTCAATGGGAAGGCTGGTTGAAATTCCGTTGGGATAGATTTCGTAAGTGTTTCTTCCCTCAGGTTCGAGAAATATCTGGTGGCGGTTCCGATCGGGAAACTTGACTACCTTGTCTTCTATCGAGGGACAGTACCTTGGGCCTATTCCCTTTATGAGGCCGGAGTAAAGAGGGGACTTGTCGATGTTTTCGTTTATGACGCGGTGGGTTTCCTCGTTGGTGTAGGTTATGTAGCACGGCATCTGCTCAGTCGTGATTTTTCTAGCGGAGAAGGAAAAAGGCACCGGATTCTCATCCCCATCCTGTCTCTCAAGCTTGTCCCACTCGATAGTTCTTCCATCAAAGCGCGGAGGGGTTCCGGTTTTAAGTCTGCCCGTTGTGAAACCCAGATCCGCAAAGGAATTCGATATGGCTCCCGCGGCGGCTTCCCCCGCCCGCCCCGACGAAATCCGGGTAAGCCCTATGTGTATGAGTCCTCCGGGAAACGTTCCAGGGGTAACCACAACGGTATCTGAGAAAAACTTCTCACCGAGCGCTGTTTTAACTCCCGCGACTTTTTTGCCGTCGACCAGAAACTCCTCGACCATCGCCTGTTTTATCTCTATATTGGGTTCGCTCTCAAGAGCCTTTTTCATATAGGTTCTGTAGCTTTGGCGGTCGGCCTGTATCCTGGTTGCCTGAACCGCTGCTCCCTTTCGGGTGTTCAGTCTTCTGAACTGTATGGCTGCGGTGTCGGCGGCTTTTCCCATCTCGCCGCCAAGGGCGTCTATTTCCTTTACCAGGTGTCCTTTTCCAACGCCTCCTATTGAAGGATTACACGACATGAGCCCAATGGTGTCTATATTCGCCGTGACAACCAAGGTTGTACAGCCCATTCTGGCAGCGGCAAGTGCCGCCTCGCAGCCCGCGTGTCCTGCTCCTATAACTATCACTTCGTATTTTTTTGAACTTGCAAGAGACATTTTTCTAAACCACCCAAGTGGTTTTCCTGTGCCAAGTATAACCGCCAAAGCCTGACGGATAAACGAAAGACGACTTTGGAGTTTTCGTAGGTGATTTATTTGAGATTTCAGCCGAGAGGTTAAGTCTTACGGTAGAATCGCATAAGGATGGTGATAATCACGTTGTGACTTAAAAATAGATGCTTTTCGTTGAATTTGCTGCGGCCGGTATTATTATATCTCTTGTAAGAGGAACCCATTGTTTTTCTTTGGGCTTGGAAAATATTTCGGAGGCATCTTTAGAAAATGAATACCCTTAAAAGTCTTTTTCTGCTTGCTTTTCTCTCCGCCATTCTGGTTTGGGTGGGGGGTATGATCGGGGGCAAAAACGGTGCTATGATTGCGCTTGTTCTTGCCGGGGTGATGAATTTCGCAAGCTACTGGTGGAGCGATAAAATCGTTCTCAGGATGTACAAGGCGAGTGAAGTCGGAAGGGACGACGCTCCTCAGCTTTATTCCGATGTGGAGGAGCTTGCCCAGATAGCCGGGCTTCCGATGCCTCGGGTCTACATAATCCCTGAACAGGCTCCAAACGCCTTTGCCACGGGACGGGATCCGCACCACTCGGCCGTAGCGGTCACTCAGGGAATAATGCGTCTTTTGAACCGAAATGAGCTTAAAGGCGTAATCGCTCATGAACTTGCCCATATAAGGAACAGAGACATACTGATCGGTTCTGTGGCGGCGACGATCGCAGGTGCTATCAGTTACATTGCATACATGGCGCAGTTTGCGGCTATTTTTGGAGGGGGAGGCGGTGACAGAAGAGGTGGAGGGATGCTGGGACTTCTGGCTATGGCCATTATCGCTCCGATGGCGGCAATGATCGTGAGGATGGCCATATCGAGGACAAGAGAGTTCGGAGCGGATAAAACAGGGGCCGAGATATGCGGAAACCCTCTTTATCTGGCCGACGCGCTTAGAAAGCTGCAGGTGGGAGCGTCAAGAATTCCCCTGCAGGTGAGCGAACAGGCGGCTGAGAGTACAGCTCACATGATGATAGTGAGCCCGATGATCGGGGGAGGTTTCGCAAAGCTTTTCAGCACTCATCCTCCGACGGAAGAAAGGGTTGCCCGGCTGGAAGCGATGGTCGGCGGTGCGCGTTAGCACTGAAAGATCTTTTTGTAACGTGAAATTCCCAAGTCGGAAGAGAACGCGCAGAATCCGGGGGAAGTACGAAGTTCTCGGTTGAGTCCGTGAACGGTCGGTGGAAGTGTGGAGACAAACATGCGGCATAGCCACCAAATCTCTCGTAAGTGGTTTCTTAGGCTGTCGGTGGTTGGTGCTTTTGCGGTGGTAATGGCTGGTTTTGTTTACGCCGAGAGCGCCGAGCGAATCCATGGAACCAAGGTCGAATGGGGTTATGAAGGTGAAGGTGCTCCGGGCAATTGGGGTAATTTGAAGCCTGAATTCAGAGCGTGCGGTCTGGGGAAATTTCAGTCTCCCGTGGATATCAAGCCCACTTTTTCGGCGGATCTGCCCGATTTGGTGTTTGACTACAGAGATTCTCCGCTTGAAATTCTCAACAACGGTCACACCGTGCGGGTGAATTTTCCCGAAGGCGGCACTTTAAGGGTGGGTGGCATCATCTATCGTTTATTGCAGCTCCATTTCCACACCCCGAGCGAAAACACAATAAACAGCAAGTCATATGCCATGGAAATGCATCTGGTGCACAAAACGGAGAGTGGGATCTTGGGGGTTGTCGGCGTAATGATTGAGGAAGGCAAACCAAGCGCGGCGGCCGAAGAAATTTGGCGGTACCTGCCGTTGCGTAAAGCTGGAGCGGTTACGCATGAGGACGTCATGGTGAACGCGGCGGAGCTGCTGCCCGGCGATTTGCGTTATTATCGCTTTATGGGATCCCTTACCACCCCGCCCTGTACGGAGGGAGTGAACTGGTATGTGCTTCGTGAACCGATCCGTTTTTCCAAAGGGCAGATTGAAAAATTCAGGCAGGTTTTTTCCGTAAACGCGCGCCCAGTGCAGCCTCTTAACTCGCGTATGATCGTTTCGGAATAAACCGGGACCGGCGCGCTGTACATATTCTCGGGTCTGCGGGTAAGCTTTATCACGCCTGAACTTATTCTGTTACGTGAACGAGAGGGACTTTCCTTTGGCCCAAAAACCGGCGAGTGCTGAAGCGCGACCGATTATCGGCATAACAACCGACCTTGAAGACAAATCAAACCTCATAGAGTCCGCCTACTCGAAGGCCGTTGAGTTCTACGGTGGTGCGCCAGTTCTGATTCCCACAGTCGCTGAAACGTCAGGCTCGGATTTTCTGTTCAGTATAGTCTCCGCTATTGACGGGCTTTTGATACCGGGTTCAAGGGACATGGACCCGAAGTTCTACGGCGAATCCCCGCATCCAGCCATAAAGCCAATGAGCCCCGAGAGAACTGAAACGGAGTTCAGTGTCCTGCGCCTTGCGCTCGAAAGAGACATGCCGGTTCTCGGCATATGCGGGGGCATGCAGTTTATAAACGTTTTCTACGGGGGCTCAATTCATCAGGACATAAAAGCGCTTCTGCCCGACGCACTTTGTCACGAGGGGGGCGAGGTTCACGGGGTCACGGTTCTTGAGGACACGCTCTTCGGCAGCTTTACGGAAGAAAGGAAATTCGAGATAAAAAGCTACCACCACCAGGCGATAAACAGCGTGGGAGAGGGTCTTCGGGTAAGTGCCTTAGCCCCGGACGGAATAGTCGAGGGATTTGAGTCCACAGACGGCCGCGTAATGGGGATTCAGTGGCATCCCGAGCTTGAGCGGACCCGCCTGTCCGAACTGATTTTCACCCGGTTCCTCACAGAGGCCGCCCAGACGGCGGACGGTTCCCCGAGTATCGGGTAATTTTATCTGCGTATTTTTGCCTTGGGGAGCCTTCAGATTGAAATTCATAAGCATAGTTGGTGCGCGAGAGCACAATCTCAAGAACATAGACGTCAAAATACCGAGGCGAAGCTTCACCGTTGTCACGGGAGTGAGCGGTTCGGGAAAGTCTTCCCTAGTTTTCGACATACTTTTTGCCGAGGCGCAGAGAAGATTCATGGAGTCCCTTTCCTCCTACGCCAGGCAGTTTGTTGAGAAGCTTGACAAGCCGGACGTCGACTTCGTCGAGGGTCTTTCTCCCTCCGTTTCGGTCGATCAGAAAACCTTTCACAGAAACCCGCGCTCAACCGTCGGGACCATAACGGAGATATATGACTACATGCGCGTGCTTTTCTCCGTGATCGCAGAGCCGCACTGCTATGAGTGCGGTGAGGAAATAGCTTCCCAGACCCCCTTGAGCATGATTGAGAGAATCTGCGAAGAAGCGGGTAAAAAGCCTGTGTGTGTGTATTCCCCGGTAGTTCAGGGAAGAAAGGGGATATACAGAAAAGAGCTTGAGGACATGAGAAGGGAAGGCTTCGTGAGGGTGAGAATTGACGGAGAGACCTACGACCTTGAAGATAGCATAGAGCTTTCCCGCAACAAAAAGCACACTATCGAACTCTTGGTGGACAGCATTGTCCTGCGCGGGGAGAGTTCGAAAAAAAGGCTAGCTGACGCAGTCTCCCTAGCCCTTAAAAGATCGGGAGGGCTTTTAAAATGCGAAATCGAAGGCGGGAAAATTCTCACTTTCAGCGAACATTTTTCCTGTCCCCGCTGTGCGATAAACTACCCTGAGATATCCCCCAGGCTTTTCTCCTTTAACAGCCCCTACGGCGCGTGTGTGAACTGTCAGGGGCTTGGATTCGAGACATTTTTCGATCCTGAGCTCATAGTGGAAGACCCGGGGAAATCCCTTTCCAAAGGAGCGATCAAACCGTTTGAAGATTCAAAATACATTACCCGAATGCTCGAGGGACTCTCCGATCATTACGGCTTCGCACTCGACGTGCCGTTTTCTCAGCTCACCTCTCTGCACAAACAAAAGATACTGTACGGTTCGGGGACGGAGAGGATAAGCTTCAGGAAAGCGAGGAGGGGAAGACTCAGGGAGTACGTTGCGACCTTTCCGGGAATCGTCGGCATGCTCATGGAATGGTATTCACAGACCCAGTCGGAAGAGCTTCGGGAAAAACTCTCAAAGTACATGAGGACGGTTCCGTGCAGAAAGTGCGACGGAGCCCGGCTCAACAGGATTGCCCTTTCCGTGCTTCTCAGGGAAAAAACCATATCGGATCTCGCGGGGATGGCCATTTGCGACCTTCTCCCTTACTTCGAGTCGCTTGAGCTTTCCGGAAGAGAGACAAAGATTGCGGGAGAAGTAGTAAAAGAGATATCCTCCCGGCTCGGTTTTCTCGGGGACATAGGACTTGGTTATGTGAGTCTTGACCGTACGGCTCCGACTCTTTCTGGTGGAGAGGCTCAAAGGGTGAGGCTCGCGACGCAGGTGGGTTCGAAACTTACGGGAATAACGTACGTGCTTGACGAACCTTCCATAGGACTTCACCCGAAGGACAACAAAAAACTCGTTGAAACACTAAAGAGCATAAGGGACATGGGCAACACGATAATTGTCGTCGAGCATGACGAGGAAACCATAAAGAGCGCGGATTTCGTGCTTGACGTCGGTCCGGGGGCCGGCGAGCTCGGAGGCGAGGTTGTCTGCTCGGGAAGCGTCGGGAAAATCTCCCGCTGCGCCGGTTCGGTTACCGGAAGATACCTTTCGGGCAAAAAGAAAATCCCTGTGCCCGGGTCGAGACGATCCTCCGCTGCCCGGATCGGGGTGCGTGGAGCTTTCGGGAACAATCTGAGGAAAATCGACGTCGATTTTCCTCTCGGAACATTTATATGCGTGACGGGAGTTTCAGGGTCGGGGAAAAGCACCCTTGTAGTTGATACTCTTTACAGCGGTCTCTCGAGAAAGCTTAACAGGGGACGAAACCGCGTTGCGCCTCACGGGGGAATTGTCGGCACCGAGAATCTCGACAAGGTCATCAAAGTTGATCAGAGCCCGATAGGCAGAACCCCGAGATCAAACCCCGCAACTTATACCGGTGTGCTTACCGAGATAAGAAAAATCTTCTCCATGCTTCCGGAGTCGAAGGTGATGGGATACGGGCCGGGCAGGTTCAGCTTTAACCTCTCCCAGGGAAGCTGCGCGGGGTGCGGGGGAAGTGGAACCGTAAGAATCGAGATGCATTTTCTTCCTGATGTTTACGTTACGTGCGAGGTGTGCGGAGGCAAAAGATATAACGACGAAACTCTGGAGATCAGGTACAAGGGGAAGAGCATATCAGATGTTCTTGATATGACGATAAGGGAGGCGGCTGAGTTTTTCGAGAACATCCCGAAGATTTCGGGAAAGCTCAGGGTCTTAAACGATGTCGGGCTCGGCTACGTAAGACTTGGGCAGCGGGTGACTACTCTTTCTGGAGGGGAGGCGCAGCGGATAAAGCTTGCGAGAGAGCTTGGGAAAAAAGCTTCTGGAAAAACACTCTACATACTTGACGAACCGTCTGTCGGGCTTCATTTCGACGATATACAGAAGCTCGTTTCGGTGATACACAGGCTCGTGGATCTCGGAAACACCGTGGTTGTCATAGAACATAATCTGGACATAATAAAGTGCGCGGACCACGTAATTGATCTTGGTCCCGGGGGCGGAGAGGATGGAGGAGAACTTGTGGCCTGTGGTACCCCCGAGCAGATATGCGGGGTCAGCGATTCACACACGGCCTTTTATCTCAGAGGTGTTTTAGAAAACGGGGTTGCAGGGAGTTAGAGATTGGAAACAGTGCAGTCGATAATCCTCGGCGTAATACAGGGAATAACCGAGTTTTTCCCGGTAAGCAGCACCGCTCACCTGTTCCTGGTCCCATGGCTTTTTTCCTGGGAGGATCAGGGATTGCCTTTCACGGTGGCGCTTCACGTAGGAAGTCTTTTTGCGATCCTTTACTGCTTCAGGGAGGAGCTTGTGTTCATCGTACGGGATTTTTTCTGTGGTTTGTGGTCTTTTTCGTTCGAGGGACGCCAAGATGGAAAAACGGGGATATACCTAGTGGTTGCCACCCTGCCCGCGGTTGGGGCCGGGTTTTTGTTTGAGCGCTACGCCTCAGGTGTGCTTCGAGACCCGGTTCTGGTCTCTGTATTTCTTCTTGGTTTCGGGGTGCTTCTTTATATCTCCGACAGGAAGACGACCGCAAGTAAGACCCTTCAGGACATGAACCTTACCGACGCGCTTTTTTTCGGCGTTGCGCAGGCCTTCGCAATTTTGCCCGGAGCTTCGAGAGCGGGCGTTACGATTACCGGAGGGCTTTTCAGAAACTACAAAAGAGAGGAAGCCGCGCGTTTTTCATTTCTTCTGGCCATACCTGTCATAGTGGCAGCGGGGGTTTTTGAGATCAGGCATCTTGGCTATGCGGAGATATTCCGATGGTCGTTTGCTCTCGGGATCGCGACTTCTTTTATCTCGGCCCTTTTCGCCATCCGATTTCTGCTGGATTACGTTAAGACAAGGTCATTCACTCTTTTTGTCGTTTACAGAGCGGTTCTTTCTGTTGTGATAATTGCGGTTTATTTGTGGGTGTAGGAATAGTTGTGCTCTATGGGGTCCAGTGAAGTGGGGAGTAACTTTTTAGAAGTCTTTGATTAGACTGGATTCAGGAAATGCCGGTTTCCCACTCGCAAGAAATTTGATCTGTTAACCTGTATGCTTTTTTTGGGGAACGGTCTTTTTCACCGCCTGCAGCACCGCTTCATGGATGACGCCATTGGTTGCCAAGACCCCTTTGTTCTCGTGCAGTTTTTTGCCGACGGAGAAATCAAGAGGCTTCCCTGAAGAGTCTGTCACGGTTCCTCCGGCTTCCCTGACAATTATACATCCCGCTGCATGATCCCATATGTTTTCCTTGTAATCTTTTCGCGGAGGCGGGCGAAGGTAGATGGAGGTATCTCCCCTGGCCAAAACCGCGTACTTGCATTGGCTGTCCATTCTTACAGGTCTTGCGCTTATATTGAGAAGGCGGGAGATTTTTCCCGAGAATTCATAGGATGAATCCGGGGCTTCGACCGATTCGCACATAACAGCCTCTGAGGCTCTTGCGATTCCCGATACCGAAATGCGCGTTTGCAGACCGTCTGAAAGTGCGACCTGATAGGAACCCTGTTCCTTCTCGGCAAAAAACACAAATCCCTTCTCCCGGACTGCATCGTCTCTTGCATCCGGTCCCAGTTCCGGGCATCCCAGTATTCCGAGGACGACTTCTCCGTTTTCAATCAGTGCGAGTGCGATTGCATACTGACGTTTTGCAAGAAACCCTCTTGTTCCGTCAATCGGATCAAGCGTCCAGAATTTTCCGTGGCTTCCGCCTTCGTTATTCCCTCTGTCGATCGCGCGCAGTATTTCGTCTGAGTTCCTTCCAGGCAGAAGCTTCCCAAGATGGTTTCTGAGTTTTCCCCCGCAACTGCCCTCAAGACAGAGCGAAGTTTCTTCGGCTACTATGGGAATTTCGGGAAAAGCGGCCGTGAGTTCCTCGTTTATTAACGCCTGCACGAAAAAATCCGCGAGGGTGACCGGGGAACCGTCTGTTTTGTGAAGTGCTTCGCGGAACTCTGGTTCCTCGCGCATTCGCGCGCAGACGCTGGATGCTTTGGTTACAGCGTCGATCCCCGCCTTTTTTTCCAGTTCAAAGCCCATTTGTATCAGATCCCGCGCTTAGAACAAAGCTTCGGCGGTTTCTCAGGTTTTCGTTACGAATGTCGGGCTCTCCGGGGAAATTTCAAAATCAATTCCTGCGTGGCGAAGCGCTATCCCATCTCCGTTTTTAAGCGTGTACATGGCTTCTGAGTGGTTTAGGTCCACCTCTATCAGGTTGCCCAGGATCGTGATGGAGAAACTGAGCCGCAGCATTTCTTCGGGCAGGTTGGGAGAGAACTCGGGAGCTTTGCCTGTGTTGGCGAGCCCGGCAAACCCGAACACAAACATCATCCACGTTCCACCCATGGAGGCTATGTGACAGCCGTCAACGGTGTTTCGTCCCATGTCTCCCAGATCCATGAAAACCGCATTTTCCGCGTATTCCATCGCCTTATCCATTTGTCCTACCTTGGCAGCCACTATTCCCTGTATACATGCCGAAAGCGAAGAGTCTCCTGTTGTGAGAGGATCGTAGTAATCGAAGTTCCGTTCTTTTTCTTCCTGCGAGAACTCCTTTTCAAGGAGGAACATCGCAAGCACGAGATCCGACTGTTTAACTACTCTGTGACGGTAGATGACCAGCGGATGGTAGTGGAGCAGTACGGGATATTTATCTTCTGGAACATTCTCAAAATCCCATTCTTCTTTCTCGAGAAAATAATTGTCCTGGGGATGTATCCCCAGCTTTTCGTCATACGGTATGTACATGAGTTGGGCGGCTTTTTTCCAGTCTTTGATTTCCGAAGTGCGGAAACTGGTTTTGTGGGCGAGGTTCTTAAAAAGTTCAGGCTCGGTTTCCTTGAGTTTTTCAACCGTGGCGGCGGCGAGCCTCAGGTTCTCGCGGGCCATGAGATTCGTGTAGGTGTTGTTGTTTACCACGGTGTTGTACTCATCGGGACCCGTAACGCCGTGTATTTCGAATTTTCCTTCTCCAGAGTTCGAGTAAAATCCAAGATCGCTCCAGAGCCTGGCTGTTTCAATCAGAATCTCCACTCCGTACTTGGAAACAAAATCATGATTTCCCGTAACATTCACGTATTTTCTGAGCGCGTAGACTATATCGGCGTTTATGTGGTACTGCGCAGTTCCTGCCGCGTAGTAAGCGGATGCTTCCTCCCCGTTTATGGTTCTCCAGGGAAACATTGCTCCTTTCTGGTTAAGCCTTTTTGCGTATTCCCTTGCCTTGTCAAGCATGCTGTAGCGAAACTTTAAAAGGTTCTCGGCAATACCGGGTGACGTGTAGATAAGGAAAGGCATCAAGTATATTTCCATGTCCCAGAAGTAATGACCGTCGTAGCCCGCTCCGGTGAGACCCTTGGACGGCACTCCGGCCCCCTCCACTCTTGCCGAAGACTGGTACATCTGGAAAAGACTGAATCGTATTGCCTGCTGGAACGATACGGTCTGCTCATCATTGTCCATCTCCACGCTCACGTCGCTTCTTTCCCAGAACTCGTCGAGATACTTGCGCTGTCCCTCAAGCAGGTCTGAAAACCCGAACTTCTTGGCTCTTTTGAGGCTTCTTTTAGCTCTCTCTCGCAGTTCCTCGTTTGTGTGCGGGGCGGTTCTTGTGGTGTGATAGGTCATGTACTTGGTAAGATTTATGGGTTCTCCCTTTCGGGCATCGACCATGAAAACCACTTTTCCGCGGTCATCTGCCGCCCTGCTTGTATAGGCAAAATCGCAGTTTGTCTCAAGCGTGTGCTCGATTCCTGAGGTGATCGTCATCTTGCTGTTTCGGGTCGAGTGGCAGAGAATCACGCCTGTGTCCTGCACATCGTTCATGCGGGGTTCAAGAACCCGATGCTCAAGCTTGCTAGCTCTCCGCGGGTCTCCTCCGTTGCCGTAGATCTGCTGTTCTTCATCCCCTTCCGCGTAGTTTTCGTGGTCGATTATTTCAGAAGATATGATTACGGGGGCCTTGTCGTTAAGAACCGTTACTTCGTAAGATATGGCGGCTAGGTGGCGGTGCTCCATGGAAACTAGTCTTTTCGATCTTATCGATATCTGCTTGCCCGAGAACATTTCCCACACGAGATTTCTCTCGACCACACCGTTTCTCATGTCGAGGAACCGCTCAAAGTGAAGAAGAGTAGCGGTTGGCAGGTAAAAGGGTTCGTCGTCTACGTAAAGCTTGATTATTTTTGAGTCCGGGATATTCACTATTGTCTGTCCCATCTTCGTGAATCCGAATGCTTCTTCTCCGTATATGATGGGCCATGTTTCGTAGAAGCCGTTGACTATGGTGAAGTTCTGATAGCTGGGGTTTCCCTCCTCAAAGGCCCCCCGCATTCCTATGTAGCCGTTTGAGGTGCAGAAGATGGTTTCCGCAAGGCCGATCAGTTCGGGGTAAAACTGCTTTTCCGTTATCCTCCACGGATCAGGGGAATATATGTGACGCGCCGTGTATATGCCCTTTCTTTCTCTCTTTATCATCTCAGTTTCCTTGGCTCGCTACTCTCCAGACCCAAACAACTCTCCCAGGTCGCTGACAACTACATCCGCTCCGTTTGAAAGAAGCTCATCTTCGTTTTGCTTTCTCGCTACACCGATTACAAGCCCGAAGCCCCCGCGCGCTCCCGCTGCTACCCCTGCCGCAGCGTCCTCGATAATGATACTTTTTTCGGGTTTGCTTCCAAGCGCCGAGGCGGCTTCGATAAATGTATCCGGCTCAGGTTTCCCTCGAAGCCCTTTTTCAGCTGCCGTGACCCCGTCAACCGTAACCTCAAAAAAGTTCCCTATTCCCGCAGCTGCCATCACCGCCCGGCAGTTCCTGCTTGAAGATACGACGCCTAGGCGAAACCCGGCTTCCTTGAGACGGCGCGCAAGCGTGATGGATGTTTCGTAGATTCCGGGCGACTCTTTTTCAAGGGTTTTCCTAAACAGCTGATTTTTCCTGTTTCCGAGTCCGAAAACAGACTGCTCCCCCGACGGGGAGTCCTTGCTGCCCTCGGGAAGTTCTATTCCGCGCGAGAGCAGAAACCCGCGCACACCCTCATAGCGGGGTTTGCCGTCAACATGCTCAAGGTAGTCGTCCGTTTCGCTGAACGGGACGAAGTTCTCCCCGCACTCCCTTGCCCGGGTGCGGAGGAACTCGTCAAATGTTTTTTTCCAGCAGGCTGAGTGAATTTTTTCGGTCGTGGTAAGCACTCCGTCAAGGTCGAAGAGCACTGCGTCGTAGCTGTTTTTTGAGAAGATGAGTGATTCTCCGTTTGAAATCTTCAGCCTGGTTGCGCTCGTTTCCATATTAGCTTTCCTGCTCGGGAATTCTGACAAGACCGTTTTCGCCGCGGGTTAATTATACAGCATATTCCCGGCTAAAAACCAAGCGAAACGGTATCAGGTTTTTTCATGCTCTTGAACTGTATTTTTTGAAATCGGATTTCTTTTATGATAGTTTGATAGCTTCTTGTGAGTTTGGCCCCATCGTCTAGGGGTTTAGGACGCAGCCCTCTCAAGGCTGAAACACGGGTTCGAATCCCGTTGGGGCTACCAATTCCACTTTCTTTCAACAGGGTTTTCCGTCTTTTCAGCGTTCCATATAGGAACTAGAAAAAAATCATTTGGGAATTGACGCAACTGCCCCTGATGTTTTAAACTAACCCTGAGGTTGCGGGCGCTTGCCGCCTGCATCAATACATACCAAGGAGGGTTAAAATGAAACTTGAGGGCAAATCCGCGATAATCACGGGTGGCAGCCTAGGAATAGGACAGGTAACCGCGCTTCTTTTTGCAAACGAGGGAGCAAATGTTCTTATAACCGGCAGAACTGAAAGTACTCTTGTGGAGGCTGCGGAGCTGGCCAAGGATGCTCCCGGCAGTATAGAGTATCTCGTAAGCGACGTGTCGAAGGAAGAGGACTGCAAGGAGGCTGTTGAGCACGCCGTAAAGCTTTTCGGCAAAATCGACATACTGTTTAATAACGCCGGGGTGCTTCCCCTCGCGATCACTCACGAAACGTCTATTGAGGACTGGGATCAGGTATTTGCCATTAACGTAAGGGGCACCTTCCTGATGTCCAAGTTCTCGATTCCACACATGATCGAGCAGGGTGGAGGCACAATAGTCAACAATTCCTCCATATTGGGAATTAAAGCCATACCGGGTACCGCCGCATATAATTCCACCAAAGGAGCGGTGTCGCAGCTCACAAGAAGCATGGCCCTTGAGTACGGGGCAAACGGCATCAGGGTAAACGCCATAAATCCCGGCACTACCCTGACTCCGATGGTACAGGCTTTTCTTGACGATTCGCCTCCGGAGCTTGATGCGTATCTGAAGGGACTTCAGCCGATAACCGGGCACTTGGGCCGTTTCGCGACTCCTGAAGAGATGGCGCACGCGGTGCTTTTCCTCTGCGACAGCGAAAACGTGGCGTATATGACGGGAGCTGAGCTTTCGGTTGACGGCGGGTGGATAGCTAACTAGGGAAACCGTTTCTGTCCCCGAATCCGTCAGTCGGTATCTGTATCTGTAAGGGTTATATCCGCAAGGGGTCCGTACGCGGCCGAGAGGGTTTTTCTTATAAAGGCTTCGGGATCATCCGTTTCGGCTTCCACGAGGATTTCTCTGCGGCTCTCAAGAGAGCCTCGAAAATCCTCTGCGGACGGATTTCCATCTCCCCCGCAGGTTGAGCTGTTCAGGATAAAGAGGATCTCTGTTTTCTTCCCGCTTCTCACCTCGCAGTCTATTGACACTATTCCTTCCGGGACTTCTATGTCGGCTACGTACCTTGAGGGTTGCTCCTGCATTTTCGATAGACTCAGCTTGTTGAGAACTCAAGTGAATGTGGAAAAGGGAATTTCGTGGATTCCTCCTTCAAGCTGAACTCTTCAAAGGTGGTTGCTCCCAAATCCTTTAGCTTTGCGAGTAGTTCTTCGATTATTACCTCTGGGGTTGACGCGCCGGAGCTTATCCCCACGGTCATGTTTTGCTCAAGCGTTTCCACGCCCCCGAGCCCTTCTGTATCTTCAATCAGATAGGCTTCTCTTACGCCGCACGATTTTGCGACTTCAACCAGCCTGTTTGAGTTCGAGCTCTCGGGCGATCCCACGATAAAAATGACGTCTGAGATCTCGGCGAGTTTTTTTACGGCGTCCTGGCGGTTCTGGGTGGCGTAGCAGATATCGAGCTTGGAGGGTTTCGCAATTTTTGGAAAGCGCCTTTCAAGTCCCGCCACTATTTCCTTCGTGTCGTCGACGCTGAGGGTAGTCTGCGTTACGTAGGCTACTTTTTCCGGGTCCGAGACGTTAACCGAGAGAGCCTCGCTTACCGATTCCACAACCACAACGCTGTCTGGTGCCTCGCCCTTCGTTCCTATGACTTCTACGTGATCCCTGTGGCCTACGAGTATTATCGTGTACCCCATTTCGGAGTAGTGTCTTACTTCGTTGTGTACCTTGGTTACGAGCGGACAGACGGCGTCCACTATCTGGAAACCTCGTCTTTTGGCTTCGTCGATAACCGCAGGGCTTACGCCGTGGGCACTGAAGATGACTCGCGCCTCAGGATCGTTGACTTCATTGAGTTCTTCAACGAAAACAGCTCCTTTTTGCCTTAGAGAATCCACTACCCTTTTGTTGTGCACTATGGCGTGGCGTACGTAGATAGGGGGACCGTACACCTCAAGAGCCCTTTCGACTATTTCGATTGCCCTTTCAACTCCGGCGCAGAATCCTCTGGGTTTAGCGACTACGACTCGCATGTCACCGTAGATGATAACGCCGTGACAACGCAGGTCAAGCAAAACGGCTTCCCGGCTAACATGGGGAGATCGGGTTGTAACCGCAGGCACGGCGCGGGTTTGCCGGGTATGCTTTATCCCGGTTATTCTCGCCGGAGCTATATAACGGCACGGCACACAACACAAAGGAATTTTCAAGCTATGGCACCGGAGAAAAATGGAGAGAACACGCCGCAGAGTTGCGAGAGGCTCATAATAGCGCTTGACTTCGATTCAAGGGAAAAAGCTCTTGCCCTCGTGGAACTTCTAGGAGGAAGAGTTGGCATTTACAAGGTCGGGTACCAGCTTTTTATGCGCGAGGGGATGGGTTTCGTAAAAGAGCTTGTGGAACTTGGAAAGAGGGTTTTCCTTGATCTTAAGATGGGAGACATAGACCGCACGATCGCGGCTGCGCTTCGGGCGGTGCCGGAGGGAGTGGAGTTCGTTACCATAAACGGCGGGAAGGCGACGGTGGTCGCTGCTAAGGAAGGCCGCGGCGAAAGAGACCGACCTCTTATTCTTTCGCTCACTTTCCTCTCAAGCCTCGACCAGGATGATCTGAGGGCGCTTATGATGAACGAGAATCTGGAGCTTGATGAATACGTAAGGGTTTTTACGCGAAGGTCGATCGAAGCCGGCTGTGACGGAGTCGTGGCTTCCGGGGAATCAATACGTGAAATCAGGCGGGAATTCGGGAGTCGCCTCGTGATAGTCGCTCCCGGAATACGCCCCGAAGGGAAAAGCAGAAACGACCACAAAAGGGCGCTTACTCCCGCTCTCGCAATTGAGCACGGAGCCGACTATCTGGTTGTGGGACGTCCGGTTACTCAAGCGCAAAACAGTCTTGAGGTTGCGGATGCCATAATCAGGGAAGCCAACGCGGCTTTCGCCAGCAGGGGTTGATGACTGAAATCATGCTTCGGCGGCTGTTCCGTTATTACCGAGACAACGGGATTCTTTCAACCTCGTTTACCTGCCCGCACAAGGAGCAGTGCAGTGGCGGTTCTCAAGATTTTACCGGTCCTAAGTCGGCGTTTGTAAGTACCGGGTATGAAAATAGAAGCTCTAATCTCCCCCGTCTGCTGTTTTTGTCGCTTGATTCCGGTGACGGAGACAAAGACAATAGGAACAGGCTGCCTGAGGCGCTTCGTCAGCAGGAAGAAATAGAAAGAGATGTACTGGCGCTCCCTAAGCACAAGCACTGGTACAGGACGCACGAACTCGCTTGGTATATATTCAAGCGGTTTGATCCCGGCATCAGAGTTGAGGATGCGAAAGGACATTTCGCGCACGCAAATTCCGCCAAGTGCTGCATGAACAAGCCGGGAAGGAAACAAGCTGACAGGGTTTTGTTCAGAAACTGTCAGAAGTATCTGCGGGGTGAACTGGAAATACTTCGTCCCGACATTATCGTTACGCAGGGTGCCGAGGCTAAAAAGGCCGTCGAGTCGTTTGACGAACCGATTGAGCGTATTGACGATGACGAATACGCATCAACGATACGCCTGGATTCCCGAAAAGTCTTCTGGCTGCACACCTATCACCCAAGCAACTGGGGCGCTTTTAACAAACAGCGCAGCTTTGATAAGATCCGAAACCTTGCTTTGGGATGGGATAAATACTCTCACATGATCCACGAGTTCATAGAAGCGGGCAAAAAAGAAGTATCCTGAATTCAAACCGGAAACTGCGGGCACTTACAGACAATTCACGCAATGACTTCCATCAGGTCTTCGGCGACTATTATTTCCGTTTCGCTGTTCCCCGAAAGCGTTCTTATTTCTTCCGGCAGATTCCTTCCGTCCATTGATGGATAAAGATGCGAGAGCACAATCTTTTTTGGACTGCTTTCCTGAAGAATCTTTGCTATGTCGGAAGGAGTCATGTGAACAGCCATTTTCTCTGAATCCGGAAGTGCGCACTCAGTAACGAATATGTCCGCTTCCGAGGCCGCTTGGCGAAGACCGGAGAAATAACCTGTATCTCCCGTGTAGACAATTTTCTTTTCGCCGGAGCGTACAACATAGCCAATGCTGTTTTCAGTGTGAACGGTTTTGAAGGTCTTTATTTCAAGGCCATCGATTTTCCGCTTCTTTTTTCCTACCTCATGAATTTCCACAAATTCAGGTCTTACCCACTCGCCGTAGGGTGACCGCAGTTTTTCAACAAATTCCACGAATCCTTCGGGTCCCCATATTCCAAGTGACTTCACTCTTTTTTTCCCGTAGGGATGCCTCGTGGCGAAAAGAAGGGGGATCAGGTCTGAGGTATGATCGGGATGAAAATGGGTTATGAAGACATTGTTGATCCCGAGGTAGTCAATTCCTATTTTCTCGAGTTTCCAGACTGCGCCGTTTCCGCAATCAAAAAGAGCAGATCCGGCATCGGTGCTCAGAAGATATCCGGAAGAACCTCTTTCTTTATGAGGCACACAGGTGCCTGAACCCAGAACCGTAAGTTTTACCATCTGACTTGATATAATCCCGTCTCCGTTCCATAATCTTACTCGCGGAGCGGTTTAGATGAGAAGAATTATAACACTGACAACCGATTTCGGGTCAAGGGATCATTACGTGGGGGCTATGAAAGGGGTTATGCTCTCTGTAAACGAAAACGCCAACCCGGTCGATATAACCCACTGCATTGACTCCCACGACGTTCGCGCCGCGTCTTTTGTCATAGGAAATTCATACCGATATTTTCCGGAAAAGACCGTGCATCTGGTCGTTGTTGACCCGGGAGTCGGAAGCGAGCGAAGGCCTCTTGCGGTTTTGGCCGACGGTCATTTTTTCGTGGGACCCGATAACGGCGTTTTCAGCTCGGTCATTCGTTCCTGTGAGGATTTCAGTGCCCGCGAAATAAAAAACCGCGACTACTTTTTAAAAGAGATAAGCTCCACTTTTCATGGAAGAGACATATTCTCTCCGGTCGCGGGGCATCTCTCGCTCGGGGTTTCTTTCTCAGAAATCGGACCCCGGATCCGGGATCCCGAAGTTTTTCCCGGCGACGGATATTCGGTAAACGGAAGCGAGATTCGTGGAACAGTTGTTTACACCGACAAGTTCGGAAACCTCGTAACCAGCATACCGACGGAAGCAGTCGGGAACAGGGCCGGGGCTTCGGTGACTGTTGGAGGCAAGCAGGTCGCGGGAATTTCGGAGTCATATTCTTCGGCAGAGCCCGGAGAGATTCTCGCCGTTGGAGGAAGCTGCGGATATATCGAGATATCGGTTAACCAAGGCCGCGCGCATGATATTTTCGGCGAAGCTCCGCCGGAAATTGTTATCATTGACGAGAAGAGTTAAGGGGAGTCCATGGAAACCCCAGAAGAAAAGAACGTAACGGAAATACCCCGGGAGTTTGCTGGACAAAGGGCGGATGTGTTTCTCTCGGGTTTCCTGACGGAACTTAGCCGCTCAAGCATAAAAAGGCACATAGAGCAGGGAAACATACTTATTGACCGCAAAACGTTTAAGCCCTCTAAGATCATAAGTGGCGGGGAGAGCCTGAGCGTGAATATCCCTCCTCCCGAGCCCTGCGGCGTCGAGGGAGAGGAAATCGATGTCGAGGTTGTTTACGAAGACCGCGACATGATTGTCGTCAACAAGCCCGCTGGCATGGTGGTTCACCCCGGAGCGGGGGTAACGGGCGGCACGCTAGTAAACGCTCTTGTGCATATGTGTGAGGATCTTTCGGGAATAGGGGGCGAGATACGTCCCGGAATTGTCCACCGCCTCGACAAGGAGACCTCGGGGGTCATGGTTGTTGCGAAAAATGACCGTGCGCACAGAAGCCTTTCCGAGCAGTTCAAGACCAGAGAGATGAAAAAAGAGTACGCGGCTGTTGTTTCGGGGGAGATGAAAAAGAATTCGGGGGTTTTTAGTTCCCCGATAGGAAGAAGTCACTCGAACAGGGTAAAAATGACTTCTTTTTCCAAGACCGGAAGAGATGCTGAGACCCGCTGGGAAGTGGTCGAGAGACTGCGCGGGGCGACTCTTGTGAGCGTCTGGCCGAAGACCGGAAGGACTCACCAGATAAGGGTTCATTTTTCCGAAAACGGATTTCCTGTGCTTGCCGATAAGGTTTACGGAGGCAAAAAAAGTCGCCCGCGAAATTCCGGGACTGTGGGGGCATTGATAAAAAGACATGCCCTTCACGCAAAAAGCCTTGAATTCACCCACCCGGTCACGGGAAAACTCCTTGAGTTTTCAACGAAAATCCCCGAAGATATGATTTCCGTGATCGATTTTTTAAGGAGACAGGACGGATGAGGGTTCTTCGTTCGGCCCTGCTTGAGAAATATAGCGGCTTGATTCACGGTTTCGTGCATGATCCGGGAGGGCCGGACCTTTCGAAAATCTCTTCTGTCCACGGACTTGAAGGTATCCTTACCGTGAATCAGATTCACGGGAATTCTGTTTTTTTTGCCGACTGCGCTGCGGAGGAAGAACTTGCCGAAGCGGACTCGATTGTTACGCGGCGAAGAGGCGTTGGGGTCGGCATTGTCACGGCTGATTGCGTTCCCGTTCTTCTTTGTTTTCCCGATTCAGGTTGTGTTTGCGCCGTCCACGCGGGGTGGCGTGGAACTTTCCTGCGCGTAGTTAAAAGCTGTCTTGCGGCTGTTTGCGAGAAATATTCCTTGAGAGCGCAGGACGCTGTGGCCGCGATAGGCCCTGCCATAGGAAGATGCTGCTACGAAGTTCGAGACGACGTGGCGTCGCAATTCGTCTCAAGGTTCGGCCGCGGGGACTGGATTTTTGAAAAAGGCGATGGGAAGTTTCTGCTTGACCTTGTGGAATTTAACAGAATGGAACTTTGTGATGCCGGGGTTTCGGAAATTGAGACGATGGACATGTGCACCTGCTGTCGGGACCTTCCTTCGTACAGAAGAGATGGTTCCGGTACGGACAAGATGATCAGTTTTGTCGGGATTTCTCCGTAGAGAGTTTAGTAAATTGAGCTTCTAGGTGTAACAGGTGTATCCTTCGGTATTGTTACACAAAAAAAGTAGTATATAATTCCCCTAAAACATCCATGTGAATCCTCGGAGGAAAAAACAATGAAGATAATGTCCTGGCTCGATCCGGAAGATTACTGGTACATGAATTCCCTTAGCGAGCAGAACAAGGAAATTAACTACTACGGCTACGTGATGGAAGTCGGAGACGAGGAAGATTCAAGCAGGATAAAGATCATGGTGGTTGAACTGCAGAGCGTGAATCTGGTGGTTGGATTCGTTGTTCCTCTGGACATGGACTTGAGCGGACAGATAGACATGGGTTTTATCTGTCAGGAAAGACCGGATAAGGACGTGCCGATTTCATGCAAGCTTTCAGGGGAGGTAAAGGAGCTTAATTACACTGGAGACGATATCCAGAAAATAGAATATGCTGGTCTTTCGCTCGAAAAGTTCTACCAGAACAAGGGAATAAAATTTTATCTTCTCGATCTTCGCACGATCTCCCAGCAGAATCAGGACAGGCCTTGATCAAGCTTTTCCTGCGCGAAGAAATCCCGGAGCAACCGTAAAATGTCTGAGAAAAAAAAGATAGTTCTCGCCTATTCAGGGGGACTTGATACCTCGGTAATTCTTAAGTGGCTCGTAAATGAGTACGATTCCGATGTCATAGCCTATGTGGCGGACATAGGGCAGAAAGAGGACTTGCAGGAGGCTGAGAGGAAAGCCTGGGAAACCGGGGCGTGCGCAGTATTTATCGAAGACCTGAGGGACGAATTCGTCAGGGATTACGTTTTCCCCGCTATAAGTGCAAACGCCGTGTACGAAGGCAGCTATCTTCTGGGCACTTCCGTAGCGAGACCCCTTATCGCAAAAAGGCAGATTGAAATAGCTAAGCGCGAGGGAGCCTTTGCAGTTTCCCACGGAGCCACCGGCAAAGGAAACGACCAGGTCCGCTTCGAGCTTACCTTCTATGCTCTCCATCCCGAAGTAAAGATCATAGCACCGTGGCGCGAGTGGGATTTCAAATCAAGAACCGACCTCATAAATTACGCCAAAGAAAACGGAATAGACGTCACGGTAACCGAGAAAAAACCCTACAGCTGTGACCGCAACCTTCTCCATACCAGTTATGAGGGGGGGATTCTGGAAGACCCTTGGGTCGAACCGCCTGAGGATATGTTCGAGATGACGGTTTCTCCGGAAGCGGCTCCCGATAAACCGGTTTACGTGGAAATCGGGTTTGAGAGCGGTATACCCGTTTCAGTGGACGGGAAGGAGCTTTCACCTTCTTCTCTTCTCGCCGACCTAAATGAGGTTGCTGGTGCAAACGGTATTGGAAGGGTCGACGTTGTTGAAAACAGATTCGTCGGAATGAAATCAAGGGGGGTATACGAGACCCCGGGCGGCACGATTCTTCATGTGGCGCACAGGGCTCTTGAGTCGATTACCATGGACAGGGAAGTGATGCGCCTTAGGGATTCCCTGATTCCCAAGATCTCGGAGCTTATTTATTACGGCTTCTGGTTTTCTCCCGAAATGGAAATGCTGACCGCCGCTGTCAGGCAGAGCCAGAAAGACGTGAGCGGTACGGTAAGGCTTAAGCTTTACAAGGGAAACGTTATTGTTTGCGGGAGAAAATCCCCGAATTCTCTTTACAGCGAGAATCTGGCGACTTTCGAGGAGGATTCGGTTTACGACCAGTCGGACGCTACCGGGTTCATAAGGCTTAACTCTCTTCGGCTTTCCGTAAAAAAGCTTCTTGAGGGAAAATAGACCCTTTCGCGGATGAGAACGGATCAATTTGACTACGATCTTCCTCCGCGGCTGATTGCCCAGTATCCGCTTTCCAAGCGCAGTTCTTCCAGACTCCTCGTGGTTGACAGGAAAACGCAGCGTTTTTCTCACGCCAGGTTCTCTGATCTTAAGGACCTGCTCCGCTACGGCGACCTAATGGTTTTAAACAACACCAGGGTCATTCCCGCAAGGCTTACGGGATATGCGGAGCGAAGAGGAGCCGTAGAGTTTCTTCTTACAGAGAAAAAGGATGAGACCCAGTGGAAAGTGCTTTTTAAAAACCCGACCGAGGGTCTTGGTATCAGGCTCGACGGAGGAGTATCAGGCAGTCTTAAAAGAGAACCTGATAAAAGCTGGACTATAAGATTCAGTGAGCCTGTAGAGAGGCTTGTTAGAAGCACGGGGAAAATGCCGCTTCCTCCTTATATACCGAGGGAACCCGAGCCGTCGGATAAAAAAACCTATCAGACCGTCTACGCAACCGAGGAGGGAGCCGTCGCCGCCCCAACAGCCGGTCTTCATTTCGACCTCGAACTTCTCTCCGATCTTCGCGAAAAGGGAGTTCTGATGAAACATGTCACTCTGCATGTAGGAGAGGGAACTTTCAGGCCCGTAAAGGAAGAACTGATCGATAACCACGCAATGCATTCCGAACGTGTTTTTGTGTCACGGGAAACCGCGGAAGCCGTAAATGAAGCCAAGGCGGAGAAAAGAAGAATTATTTCAGTTGGAACCACGGTTACGAGGACGCTTGAGTCCGCCGGGAGCGAGGACGGCAATATGCGGTCTTTTTCCGGCAGGACGGATCTTTTCATAAAACCCCCGTACGAATTCCGTTTCGTAGATGTTCTTATAACTAATTTTCATATGCCGCGTTCGACTCTTCTTATGCTTGTTTCCGCGTTCTGCGGTGGCCGGGAACTTGCCCTTGGAGCCTACGAGGAAGCGAAATCACACGACTACAGGTTCCTTAGCTATGGCGACTCGATGATGATAGTGTGACCGGGGGGTTAACAGTGCGCAGTCTTGTTTCTGTTTTTGTACATTGTCAGGCGGAATTGTTATAATCTTTGGATAAGATTTTTTTAGTCAAATTTCCCGGAGGAAATACGGATGGCGACAGTAGTTACGGGAGCGACCGGTTTTATAGGATCGCACATAACGAGAAAACTGGTTGAGAGGGGAGACCGGGTCAAGGTTCTTGTCAGGAAAACGAGTAATACTAAAAACATAAACTCCCTTGACGTGGAAAAGGTTTACGGAGACGTTGGAGACCCCGATTCTCTAAAAGCCGCTTTTTCAGGCTGCGACACGCTTTTCCACACGGCGGGGTTCGTATCGTTTAAAAAATCCGATCACCAGAAAATGCTGGATATAAACGTGCGCGGCGCTTCAAACGTTCTCTCCGCCGCCATGGACGTGGGCATATCCAAGGTCGTTTTCACAAGCAGCGTAGCCGCCATCGGGGTTGAGCGGGACGGTTCTCCGGTAACCGAATCTACCCAGTACGATCTTTACTCCGACGGAATAGGGTACATGAACTGCAAATACCTCGCCGAAAGAGAGGCCGTGAGCTTCAGCGAGAAAGGGCTTCCCGTGGTTATAACGAATCCTTCAGTGGTTCTCGGTGCCGGTGACATTTATCTTTCAAGCTCGGGGTCGGTTCTTTGGTTCTGCAAGAAAAGGTTCCCGGGTTACATGGACGGCACCTTTAACGTTGTCGACGTTGATGACGTTGCGAACGGACACCTGCTAGCGGAGAAGAACGGAAAGCCCGGAGAGCGCTATATACTCGCAAACGAGAACGTCAATGTGCAAGGTTATTTCGCCCTTCTAGAAGAGATAACGGGCATCTCGGCTCCGAAAATGAAGATTCCCTACATATTCGCTTACAGCACGGCGTTTCTCCTTGAGAGGGTCTTGGGACTCGGATTTCCGAATTATTCCACGCTCGACATCGATTCCATAAAGCTTTCAAGGTACAACTGGCACGCTGACAATTCAAAGGCTGTAAGGGATCTTGGATTCACGGTGACTCCGATCGAGCAGACTATACGGAAAACCGTGGAGTGGTTCAGGGAAAACGGCTATCTGAAGTAAGAAAGGGAATAAAGTGGCGGGAAACAGTTTCGGAAGATTTTTCAGAATTACTACCTGGGGGGAGTCCCACGGCCCCGCTCTGGGAGTTATAGTTGACGGCTGCCCCGCGGGACTAGAGATATCCACCGAGGACATACAGTACGAACTCGACAGGAGACGTCCCGGGCAAAGCAGGATCACGACCCAAAGAAAGGAAGCAGACGCGATCGAGATACTCTCGGGCGTTTTTGACGGCAAAACCCTTGGAACTCCCATATCTATGATGGTGAGAAACACAGACGCCATATCAAAATCCTACGAGGACATAAAAGATGTTTACCGTCCCGGCCACGCCGATTTCACCTATGATGAAAAGTACGGGCGCAGGGATCACCGTGGAGGCGGCCGCTCCTCGGCGCGGGAAACGGTTGGAAGGGTAGCTGCCGCCGCGATAGCGAAAAAAATCCTTAACTCCCACGGAGTGACTACCACCGGATACGTAAAGCAGGTGGGAGACATAGTCGCTCAGGACATTGATTTTGACCGGATCGAGGAAAACCCCGTCCGCTGTCCCGACCCGCAAGCCGCGGAGAGGATGATCGATCTTATAGAATCGGTCAGAAAGGAGGGAGATTCCGTCGGAGGAACCGTTGAGGTAGTGTCTCAGGGGCTTCCCTCGGGTCTCGGTGAGCCCGTGTTTAACAAGCTTGACGCGGACCTCGCGCGTGCGCTTATGAGCATAGGGGGGATAAGAGGCTTTGAAGTGGGGATGGGTTTCGGGGTCGTCGAGAGAAAAGGTTCGCAGGCAAACGATCTCATGTATAAAAAGGAAGACGGAACCCTCGGCTTCAAAACGAACAACTCGGGGGGTCTTCTGGGCGGAATAACAAGCGGGGCGGATCTGGTCGTGAGAATCGCCATAAAACCCACTTCTTCAATATCCCAGGTGCAAGACACTGTGGATAAGAAGGGAGAAAAAACCCAACTGCGGGTAAAGGGGAGGCATGACCCGTGTCTTTGCCCCAGAGCGGTCCCTATAGCGGAGGCCATGGTCAATCTCGTTCTGGTTGATCACTTTCTGATCTCAAAACTGTCGACTATCTGATTTTGCTACCATGTCAGAACTGTTCAGAATCTACGTAGGAGAAGAAGAAATATACTCGGGACCCTTGGCCGACATACCGGACTACTATCGCCGCAATCTGGTCGAGGCGATTTCCGAGTGGGGGGAGTGTCTTAGTAAAAGCGGTTTCAGGGAGCTTCTTTATTCCTCTTTACATTGGTATAACCTGAAGACATATTACTGCGGGGATTGCGAAAAGGAGTCTGACGAAGGTGGCGCATGCGGGGACTGCGGCGGAGAGTTCTCGGAAACTTTCGTCCATGAAAGGAATCCGGGCATAGACAAGATAATGATGTGCATCGGTTTGATAGACCGCGTGGAGATGGAGGTTGTTTAGTTTTTCTGATTGTCATGAAATTTCTCGTTAAAGGACACATCTACCCCAAGGCCTGGGAGATCGCGAAAAGAGTAAGGAAACTAAGGGAAGAGCGGAAAAAAGTTAACATAGGAAGCGGGACGGTTGGCTACACGGTGTACGAGGTCGATTTTCCTGAGCAAACCGTAAAAACGGGGAATTACCTTACTACTCCTCAGGGAATAAGACTCTACCACAACTCGGGTGACTATTACGGGATCGGTTACCTTATCTCGGAAATAGACAATGACCCGCTTGTCTCAAAGCACTTTTCCTGATTTTCCGTCGATTCGGTCTAGGCCCGTTTTTGAAATTGCGAGGCAAGGGACAACTGCGCTTAGCATATTCATTCGGCCGCTCCGGAATACAGTCTCCAGAGGGGAGTGAGTTGGACTAACAGGTCTCGGGTTTTGCGAATAAAGGCGGTGGGATCGGCCGCGACCTCGACCGGTTCACATGTCTGTAGCGCACAAAGATGCAGACCTTCGAGGAAGCTTTCGGCTTTTGCGGGGTCAAGCGTTCGATCAACCTCTCCGTACTTTTTGCACGCAATCAAATCAATATCAGTTCCAAGGCCGATTTCTTGGGCCAAGTTGATAACGCCCTGTGAATCATTTTCAATCTCCCGGGCCATCGAGCCATCTGCGGCGAGCAGCGGGGTAGGCACGTAAAGTCCCCGCCATATGCCTTCCGGCTGAAGTCCTAGAAACAATTGAGCGTCAAGCCTTTTGCGCCCCTCCCTGTAAAAAAGAGCGAGCATATTGTTTTTGTAAGGACTCTGCCCTTTGGCAAAACGCATGTCCCGGTTGATCCGGGTAATCGTTTTGTTAACGGCAGGGCGGATTTCGCAGTCCTTGATTAATTCGCGGAGGCTAGGACCTATATCTGTGACGGCTTGGCGTAGCGGGCCAAGAAGACTACCTTCGTACCGCCCGCGATTTTCCTCAAACCAAGCCCTGTCGTGCGCCCTGCTCAGGTCTTTTAGAAAGCGGAAAGTTTCTGCGGAGAAGCGCTTCATGGTAGTGCTGGCAAGATTCGGTTTGCCTGGTCCCCGGATGTAACAGCAATAACGGCAGTTACGCTGTTGCCAGTATTTCCGAAACTTTGGAAACGCCGGCTCCACCTGTGAAATCGTGTCCCAGGGATTTCAGAACAGACTCAAGTGCCGAGACAAACGCCACCATGTCGTTTCGGTCAACATCTCCTATATGGGATACCCTGAAGATTTTTCCCTTGGCGTGGTCCTGTCCGCCGGCGACGGTCATCCGGTATTTACTCTGAAGCTCGGAGATGATTTTTCCCGCTCCTATTTCTTCGGGCGCTACTCCCACGGTGAGAGCTGGGCTTGCCTCATCGGTGGTGAAAAGATCTATGTTGATAGCTCCGAGAGCCTCGCGAGTCGCAAGCGACATGGCTTGGCGTTTTCTGTAAATGTTTTCCATTCCCTCTTCCATGAATCCCTCTATCACCTTGCCGAGGCCGACTATGAGTGTGACGGCGGGGGTCCAGGGCGTCGTGTTTTTCTGGGCACTTTTTTGGTAATCGGCAAAGTTGAGATAGAACTTCGGAAGATCCGAGGTTTTGTTAAATTCCCAGGCTTTCTCGCTCATCGCCGCAAATGAAAGCCCCGGGGGAAGCATGAAAGCCTTCTGCGAGCCGCCCACGAGAACATCTACTCCCAGTTCGTCAAACGGAAGAGGAAACACACCTACGGCTGTTATGCCGTCAACTATAAGCAGCACGTCGTCTCTTTTCGAGGTAATCGCCGCGACCTGCTCGGTAGGATGCTTCACGCCTGTCGAGGTTTCGCTCGCCTGCATCAGGACCGCCCTTATCGAGGGGTCGCTATCAAGTTTTTCCTCTATGATTGCGGGTGAAACCGCCTCGCCCCATGTAACTTCTATCTCATCTACCTCAAGTCCGTAAGCCCTTGCAATTTTCCCCCACCTCTCACCGAACTTTCCGCCGTTTACCGTGATCACCTTATCGCCTGCGCAGAGGGTGTTCACAACCGCTCCTTCCATGGCGCCGGTTCCCGAAGCTGCCAGTATGAAAACTTCGTTTTCGGTCTGGAAAATATGTTTCAGCCCTTCTCTTGTCCGCTCGAATATTGCTTCAAACTCTTTAGTTCTGTGATGAATGAGCGGTTTTGCCATCTCAACCATTATTTCGCTTGAGACCGCTACGGGGCCCGGAGTCAGCAGCAATCTTTTCATTTCGGTGTTTCTCCTCACATAGTTAAGGGATTGAATCAAAGCGGGTAACATACCCACAAACGGGAAGTGTTTCAATTGATCCGCGTGCCGTTTTTTTGAATTCACGGGTTATTTGCGTACTATCTTTCGGTGCGTTTAAGGAGGTATCTCAGATGAGAGAAGAACTGCCCGGTTTAATAGAGGATCTGAGAAGCAGGATCGACAGGACAGGAGACTGTCTTTGACCTGCCTGCCAAGACTAAAAGACTCAAAGAACTTGAAAAAATTACGGCGGGCCTGGGGTTTTGGGATAATCCCGAGATAGCGCGCAAAACGCTTCAGGAGCAGTCCGAAATAAAGGACTGTGTTTCGGGATTCGAAAAGCTCCGCTCCGACATGGAGGACGCGGTTTGCCTTTTCGAACTTGCGGTCGGTGAGGACGATCAGGACTCGATTGAAGAGGCACACCACATGCTTGCGTCCGTTGATGCGAGACTTTCCGAACTTGAGTTTGCCCGGATTCTCGGCGGCCCCGACGACGCGCGAAACGCCATCATATCCGTAACCGCCGGGGCGGGAGGAACGGAAGCTCAGGACTGGGCGGAGATGCTTCTTCGCATGTACCTTAGGTATGCCGAGAGGAAAGGGTTTTCCGTAAAACTGCTCGAAACTCAGGACGGAGAGGAAGCCGGTTTGAAAAGCGCCACTATACTTGCTCAGGGGAAGTTTGCATTCGGTTATCTCAAGGCGGAAACCGGGGTTCACAGGCTGGTGAGAATATCACCCTATGATTCGAACAAGAGAAGGCATACGTCGTTTGCCTCGGTTTTCGTTTCTCCCGAAATAGATGATTCGATAGAGGTGAACGTAGAGGAAAAAGACCTCAGGATTGACACTTACCGCGCGAGCGGGGCGGGTGGTCAGCACGTTAACAAGACTGATTCCGCGGTACGAATCACACATATTCCCACAGGGATAGTAGTAAGCTGTCAGAACGAAAGATCTCAGCGCCAGAATAAGGAAAGTGCTTTTAAGATGCTTAAGGCGAGGCTTTACGAACTTAGGAGAATGGAGGAAAGGCAAAAAGAAGAAGAGCTAAATTCCTCGAAAATGGAGATCGGCTGGGGAAGTCAGATAAGATCATACGTTCTGCATCCTTACCGCATGGTGAAGGACCACCGCACCGATTTCGAGTCCTCGGGAATTGACGCGGTACTTGACGGGCAGATAGACGATTTCATACAATCATATCTTTTGCATAACGTGACTGAGAATCTAGGGGAGGAAGCAACTTGAAGTTCGGTATAACTGGGAAAAAGGACAGCGCGGAAGTCTACGATATTGCCAGGAGGCTGTGCGGGTGGCTTCGCGAAAGAGATATAGAGTTTTTCGTTGAGGAAAGGCTTGGACGGAGCATAGATGCGGAGAACCTGCTTGCGGAACGGGACCTGGCTGCGACCGTTGACATAATAGTCGTGTTCGGCGGCGACGGTTCCTTTATCTGGGTTTCCCGCTTGGTGCAGGGAAACGACGTTTCAATACTCGGCTGCAACCTCGGCGGGCTCGGATTTCTCACGGAATTTACCGTGGATGAGTTTTTTCCGATGATGGAAAGAGTACTCGCCGGAGATTACGAGATCGAGAGGAGGGACATGATATCGTGCTACGTAGCCAGAAAGGACGGAGAGCGGGAAGAGTTTAAGGTGCTAAACGACATCGTGATCAACAACGGTCCCATTTCCAAGGTAGTGGACCTCTCCATATATATAGAGGAAAAATACGTAACGACCTTCAAGGCTGACGGAATCATTTTCGCGACCCCTACCGGTTCAACTGCCTATTCTCTTTCTGCGGGCGGGCCGATAATTTATCCCACTCTGCCCGTGATAACCGTTACCCCCATATGTCCGCATATTCTCACCAACAGGCCCATTGTGGTGCCCAACACGAAAAGAATAAGGACAAAGGTGCTTACCGACATACAGAACACCTATCTCACTCTTGACGGTCAGGTGGGAGTACCTCTTTATCTTGGCGACGATGTTATCCTTGAAAGTTCTGAGAGTTACGTGAACATCATAAAATCTCCTTTCAGGGATTATTTCAATATTCTGAAAACAAAGCTTATGTGGAGCGGAAGATATGAAAATTCCGGATGAGGAGAAGTTCATGCACGACTGGGTAATAAAGCAGGTGGAGAACAAGTACTCCTCGCTTTACAAGGAGATCCGCACCAACCCCGGGGGAGAGCAGCTCTGCGAGTTCGAGGGTTTCTTTCCCGACATAATTCTCGGTTCCTACGGACAAGTCGTACAGATCATTGAAGTTGAGACCGAAGCCACTATCGACGAGAAAAGAAGCGAGTACTGGAAAGAACTCTCGGAGCTTTCTGCTCAGCTTGTCCTGCTCGTTCCCGCGAGGTCAAAAACTCACGCTACGGATCTTTGCTGGAAATGCGGACTCGCCGGCAAAGTGAACATAGGAACTTTCGAGATCTCAATCAGGACATAGGGAGCCTCAGGCAACTCCTACGAACTGCCCTTCCCGAAGGTCTCTTCTTCCCCGCATGAATTCGGAGGCGTCCATTATCCTCCCGCCTTCGATCTGGAGGGAGAGTATCCGCAGAATCCCATTGCCCGTTGCAACATCCAAGCTTTCGCCCCCGACCGATACTATTTCTCCGGGTTCTCCCTGCCCCGGGCCCGAAAGCGCCCTTAATATCTTAAGGTTTTTCCCCCCGAGCGTGGTGTGGGCACACGGCCATGGAGTCATCGCCCTGACCAGGTTTCTTATCTCTTCTGCGTCCCGGTTCCAGTCGACTTCGCCGTCTTTTCTCGAGAGAAGAGGTGCGTAGGTGGCCACGGCCGGATCCTGCTTTACGGGAGATATTTCATTTTTTGCAATGCGGTCGACCGTTTCCAAAAGAAGCTGTGCTCCATCGCGGGAGAGTCTTTTTGAAAGCTGTTCGGCGGTTTCCTCATCCCCTATCCGCACCTCCCTTTGAGCGAGGATGTCTCCCGTGTCCAATCCCTCGTCAATCTGCATGATCGTAACTCCCGTTTTTTTCTCTCCTTTTGCTATGGCCCAGTTAATGGGGGCTGCCCCTCTGTAGCTGGGGAGCAGCGATGCGTGAACGTTCACGCAACCGAGAGGGGGTGCGTCAAGCACGGTGGCGGGGAGTATCTTTCCGTAGGCCGCAACCGCTATGAGATCGGGGGAAAGGGACTTCAGTGTCTCTTCGAATTCGGGTGTTTTTAAGTCCTGGGGCTGAAAAACCGGCACTCCGTGCTCCATAGCGACTTTTTTTGTCTCCGGCCATATGGGCTTTCGGCTTCTGCCTCTCGGCCTGTCCGGCATTGAGAGAAGCGCGATTACCTCGTGAGGTGAGTCGCAAAGCGTCAAGAGTGACGGTACGGCGAATTCCGGCGTTCCGGCGAAGAGAATTCTCATTTTTCCGTGTCCTTGCGAGAAGCTACCGCTTCTGCCTCCATTTCCTTGTGCCTGCGCGCAATCTTATTCTAAACGGTTTTTTTCGGTGCACGCCGTGCACATTTTTTAGGCATTGTTTACAGGTTCTAATTCTACTCAAAAATCCGAAGGTGTTGGAAATTTAATTTTTTCTAATTATGTCAGGGGGTTAGCGTCAATATCCCTGCCCTTTCGTTTTTGTGGCCCCTTAATTGCAAAAAGGTGTTGAGAAGAAAATTGTCCAAACATGGAGGAGTTGGTTATGAATATCGCAGATTTTTTGAGAAAACCTTTCGGATGCAACCGCGTGCTGTTTCTATCGGTTTTCGCTTTTATTGTTCTGGGGGGCTATTCGGCTTTTGCGTCAGACGGTTCGGCCCACTCGGTTTTCGTGGCGAACAACGTATGGATGCTGTTAGCTACTTTTCTTGTTTTTATAATGCATCTCGGATTTGCCACTCTTGAGACTGGACTTACCAGATCGAAGAACACAGTAAACATACTGTTTAAAAACACGTTTATCATCTCGGCGGGTATTCTCACTTACGCCCTTATGGGTTTTAACCTTATGTACCCGGGAGATTTTGGTATTATAGGTGGCGGTATCTTCGGGTTCGCGGGTTTCGGTATTTCCGCACCGGCCGGGGCGGAGGGGCTTATAGAGTATGCCGACGGTGGCTACACCTACTACACCGATTTCATATTCCAGGCGATGTTTGCCGCAACGGCGGCCACCATTGTTTCCGGAGCGGTAGCGGAGCGAATAAAGCTTTCCAGTTTTCTTATCTTCGCGACCATATTCGTCGCAATCGTGTATCCCATAGCGGGCTCCTGGAAGTGGGGCGGCGGATGGCTTGATCAGATGGGTTTCTACGATTTCGCCGGTTCCACGCTTGTTCACAGCGTCGGCGGATGGGGAGGACTTGTCGGGGCCTATCTTCTCGGCCCGCGTATAGGGAAATACCTTGCCTCGGGAGCGATGAGACCGATTCCCGGTCATTCGCTACCTCTTCTTGCCATCGGTGTGTTCTTGCTCTGGATGGGATGGTTCGGTTTTAACGGCGGTTCGGTGCTGAGCGCGGATCCGGAGCTGATTTCACTTGTCATAGTGACGACTTCGCTTGCGGCTGCGGCTGGCGCTTTGGGAGCGGCTTTCACGTCGTGGGGGACCTTTAAGTACCCTGACCTTTCAATGGCCTTAAATGGTGTGCTCGCGGGTCTTGTTGGAATCACGGCGGGAGCCGATGTGGTTAGTCCCGGGGAGGCGGTCATCATAGGACTTGTGGCCGGAATAATAGTAGTTTTTGCTGTCAGCTTCTTTGACAAGATAAGAATAGATGATCCGGTGGGTGCGATTTCAGTTCACCTCGTCTGCGGTATCTGGGGAACTCTCGCGGTGGGGATCTTCGGAGGACCTGATTTCAGCTTTATGGTCCAGCTTATCGGAGTTCTGGCATACGGTGCCTTCACGGTTGTCTGCGCCTTCATCATCTTCTACGCCATAAAGATGGCTATAGGGATAAGGGTAAGCGAGGAAGAGGAGAGAAGAGGACTGGACATAACCGAGCACGGAATGGAGTCCTATCCGGATTTCCAGGCCGCATCGGAGATCTGATAGCGTAAGAACAGGGAAAAAGGAAAATAATAACTCTATTAGGAGGAGAAAAATGAGAAGTATAGTTTCTAAATTGATGATCGCAGCGGTTTTGCTGCTCGGGGCCCAGTTTGCGGCTCCGAAGGCAAGCGCCGTTGATCTCGGAGGATCGATCGGGCTCGGCGTCTCGCTTGACACGACCTATCAGTACGTTTCGAATGGAGAAGTTGGAGGGGATATACCTGAGAGGGGTCTTTATCCCGAACATAACGATTTTTCGATAGATGCCATCACCCTTTCGCTAGAAAAAGTTCCGACCGTCGGCGAAGGAGTAATGGATCAGGTGGGTTTCAGGGCGGATGTTCTTTTCGGCGAACAGTCTGAGCGGCTTGGGTTCGGTTTCGGAAGCGTTTACAACGACGAAGGTGATCCCACAGACGGTGCTGTAAGTCCCTACCAGGCTTACATAAACGTGCTCATTCCCGGGGGCGGAAATACTCTTAACATCTACGCCGGTCAGTTCACCACGCTTGCCGGCTGGGAGCTTATAGAGGCAAAGGACAACACCAACATAACGAGATCCCTGCTTTTCTACAAGATCCCGTTTGCGCACAGTGGTGTGCGGGCCACGTTCAGTACCGGATCGCTTGATTTCACACTCGGCCTGAGCAACGACTGGGACGCGCTTGATGATGCTGATGACGGCAAAACGTTTGAATCGCAGATAGCGCTTAATTTCCCGAACGACGGCTGGCTTGGCGTTACGGGGTACTTCGGTGATACGGATGGTGATACTAGGACCCTAGTTACCGTCGTGGGTACAATGACCATCGCGGATAGTGTGACGCTAGTTGCCGATTTCGAGTATACATCGCATGACGCTGGTGGAGACCGCTGGGGTTTTGCGGGTTACGCGATAGCAAGTCTTTCAGACGCCATAACCCTTGCCCTCAGGGGTGAGTACGTTGACGATTCGGAGAGAGTTGATACTCCGGAGCTCGAGCTCTACGAGTTTACCTCGACGCTCATACTGACTCCTTTCGAGTCTGTGGGAAACTTCGAGACGAGGCTTGAGTACAGGTACGACAAGGCGGACGGCGACGACACTCATTTCGCCGGCGAAGAGGATCAGCACGGATTTGCCGTACAGCTTCTTTACTGGCTTGACGTATAGATAAAGGGAAATAACCACAACGCAGAAGAAAAAAAACCATCTCTCCATACCTCTTTTTTCTGTGTTCAAGGGGGCTTCGGTTCTTTAGAAAAGGGCCGGGGCCCCTTTGTTTATGGATAAGGAGGTGTTCTTCCTTGAAACGAAATATTTTCTTCGGGTAGAATTAAAGCCCGTTTGTTTCTGCCCGGATAGCTCAGTTGGTAGAGCAGAGGACTGAAAATCCTCGTGTCGGTGGTTCGATTCCGCCTCCGGGCACATTATTTCTGTTGTGTTCTTATGGAGTGAGCGGAATCCTTCCGTCTCTCCGATTGGGGAGGTTGATTATGTTAAAGACGCTTAATCGGACTGCTGCCACTTTCACCACCGTTGCGATTCTTGCGGCCTGCGCCTTTATCCTGTCATGTTCTTCCGAGGCCCAGACAACCCCATGTCCGGAAGGCACCGAATCGTATACCGAATACAGGCTCTTTTTCGGACGCGGGGACGGGCATGATCCCATGGCCGTGAGTGAAGATGCGTGGAGCGAGTTTCTTGAAGACACCGTCACTGAGCAATTTCCAGCTGGTCTTACCGTTTTGGACGCCCGTGGACAGTACACAGATTCCACCGGAACGCTTATAAAAGAGTATACGAAAGTGCTTATAATTCTCGTCTCGCCGGATTCCGATTCCGCTCCCAAAATAGACACGATTGTTGAGCAATACAAACAAAGGTTTGCCCAGGGAGCGGTTTTACGTCAAGTAATAAACACCTGCGCATCGTTCTGATTTTTTCCTTCTGCCCCTGCAACCTCCTCAGCTAAGGTGCGTCTTAACAAATTGTTTTGTTATATACATTAGGTTAGACTTAGCATACATAGGACTGTTTTATTCTCGGAGGAGTTTTGAATGAAATTTGGTGATTACCTAAAGAGGGTAAGAAAAAGGAAAAAAATTACGCAGGAGAACCTAGCTCGATCTCTTGAAGTCTCAAGCGTGTACATACATCAGCTTGAAACTGGAAAGGTTGATGCGCCCTCTTTTGACCGCTGTCAACAGATATCTTCAATCCTGGGAGTCAAGATTGAGGAAATATGGAGCGTTTCAAGGGCGGAGAGGCTCAAAAGATTCATCGAAAAAGAGGCCATATCCGAGCAGGAGCTCGAAGTTCTCACAAACGAGGAGAAGATGCTCGTCAAGCTTTACAGAAGCCTTGACGGAGAAATCAAAAAGGATTTTGCCGGAATGATATTCATGCTTCTCCGACATTCCCAAGATAAAAAGTTACGCAAGATCTTAGAAGAATTCGTAAAATGCGCCTGAACCAGAAACTTGGATTGCTGTTCAGAATATCCATGGTTGAGCTGGGCATTATCGCCCTTATAGGGGTGGTGTTTTATTTTCAGTTTGATAACGCCAAAAAAGAGTTTGTTACCAGAACCAAGGCAATCGCCGAAACGATAGGAGATCAGGCAACCAGCTTCTACCAGGACCACGGAGCGGAGTCCACAAGCGATGAGTTCTACCTTTTTCTTGACGAAAGGCTTGGCAGGGAAAAACTGTTTAACACCTTCGGAGTCTCTCCCAAGTTTTTCAGCGTTACTTTCATGAAGCAAGGGGAAGACGAAATGGCTTCCGGGCACTTCCTAGCAAACACCTATCCGCCCGAGGGATACTCGGTTGAGAAATACGCCGGGAAAATTTCCGTTTCCGTTCCGTTTCTTGCTCCCCAAGCCGAAGGGCCGCTCGGCATAGTTAAAATCGATTCTGATACGAAGACGTTGATGAAAAAGGTTTTCGCCGACAACTTCCTGCTTTACGTAGCCATTTTAGTGGTGCTTAACAACCAGGCCTTCATTCTTCATCTGTTCCTCAGAAGGAGAAAAGAAGAGGTGCCTTTTGGCGGAGAAGGCTACCTTAAGGAACACTCCATAAGCGCGCTTAAGCTTATGCATAAGGTGCTTGGAGACGTAATAGAGGATCACGTTTCGGAAGATAAAAAAGCTGCGGAGGAAAAAACCGCGGATGCGGCAAACGTAATTTCGATTTCAAACGCGGGGACTAAGCTGGAGAAATGAAAAAAGGTTTTCTTATCACGTTGTTTGCCTCTTTGGTTCTCTTTCTTGCGGCTTGTACCGCGGAGGAATCCGCCGTCGAGCTTGACGGACCTGTTCTCCAGACCGAGAACTTCGATGGGGGCGTGGATTTTAACGGCGCTATAGTGAACACGGCGGATTTTCCCGTGCAGTCGGTTTACGTCGTTATCTTCATAAAAGATTCGGACGGAAATGCCCTTGCCGTGACCTCGGCACTTGTCGAGGAAGGAGATAGAATTGATCCGTCGGAAAGCTTTTTCTTCACGGCCAGTTTTGATAACCTTCCCCCGGAAGCTCACTCTAGGGAAGTACAAATATATTACGACCTTTTGGAGGAGTAATCTCCAATCTCCGCTTTCTTGATTTTTCCGTTTAAAAAGTTGGCTTTCAGTACACTTCCCCTTCTCTGTCCGGAATCGTTCTTTGCGGGGTGAGACGTCATGGTTGGAATAGATATAGGTTCAAACTCCGTTAAGGTTGTGGAACTTGCCCGCAAGGGCGGAAACTATCAGCTTGAGAATATCGGGGAGTCCATGCTTCCAAGTGGCGCTATAACCGGTAAATCGGTTTCAAGGGGCGATGTGGTTTCCGGGGCTGTATCAAATCTTGTTTCCAGAATCGGCATAAAGGCCAAGAGGGTGGTGATAGGCATCTCCGGCGAGGCTGTCGCTTCTAGAATCGTCAGTATTCCTAGGATGTTTCTCAGAAAGGACATGGAAAAACTCGTTCCGGATCTTGTGAACACCAATCTTTCGAGAAACATTAGCGGGGTCAATTACAGCTACACTCCCCTTTTCCCGCGCAATGGAAGATCCAAGGAGGTTCCGGTGCTGATCGCTGCGGTTTCTAAAAAAACGGCACAGGGATATAAAAGTTCCGTTTCCTCCGCGGGCCTTCGGGCCCGGATAGTTGATATTGACGCAATGGCACTTTCAAACGCCTACGCGGTTTCTTCTGCGGTTCGCGGTGAAAAAGTGGCGCTTGTTAACATCGGAGCGTCAGTAGTCAATTTAAGCGTTTTAGACGATGGCATACCTCTCATACTGAGGGACATTTCGCTTGGAGGACAATGGGTAACGCTTCGTCTTATGGAGAAATTTAAAATCACCTACGAAGAGGCGGAGAGAATAAAGTGCAGCATAAAGGGCTACGGCAGATATGAAGATATAACGTCTATTTTCGCCGATTTTGCTGCCCACGCCGCAGACGAGATAAAAACGGTTCTCGATGAATCCGGAGGCGGGCTTGCTCGTGTGATTCTTTCCGGAGGGTCTTCCAGAATTGCGACTATGGCCCATACACTTGGTGAAGCTACGGGGGTTCCGGTTGAGAGCTCAAATCCCTTTCGGAATATCGACGTTTCGGATTCGCGTTTTGACCCTGAATACATTCAGCATCTGGCTCCGAAGATGGCAGTTGCGGTGGGTCTTGCGCTTAGGGGTTTGTGAATAGGGGAAAAAACTGGTAAGAAATTCCGCGTACCGGATTCAGTTTCTTGAAGGTATAAGATGGATTATCAGAGAAACTGCAAGCGCGACCGCGCCTACTACCGAGAGAACCTTGAAGTAGAAAGACCAGTCGAGTGAAAATTTGAGGGAAATTCCGAAACCGATTATAAAAAGAACGAGTGCGGTTATCAAAATCCCTCCGAGGATGTTTGTTCTAAGCATACGAAGCTCCAGCAAGCAGAATTAATAAAAAACGGCACTATTGTATACAAGACCCCGTAAATTTCAATTCTTAAAACAGGGAACTCCCCGCGGCTAGAAAGCCGGGCTTATACCATGTCAAGTAAAAGGAAACAGCGAATTTTTAAATTGCTAAGCGAAAAAGAGGAAAGGAGTCTCTCCGAGGGCAATGTTCTCCGCGGACTCAAGATGCCTGAGAGAAAAAGAAAAAACCTCCGGGCTACGCTGGAGCAGATGGTTCTTGAGGGAACGCTCAAAAAAACCTCCAAGGGTCGCTACCGTCTTCGAAGCCACGGGAAAAAAACCGCGGAAAAAAAAGACCGGCGCCCGGATTCTTCCGGTTACCCGCTAAACGGGAACCGAAAGAAAATCGGGTCAAACGGTCTTTCCAACGGGAAGTCCCTGAGGGTTTTGGCTGACCTGAGAGAAACCCCGGGGGGTCTTGTGGCCTACCCGAGAAAAGCGGAGATTCCCGAGTATGGGATTGAAGACAGAGAGGGGAAAAGGAATTTTTCCGACGGAGAACTTGTAGTCATAGAGATTGGGCTGGGGAAATCGTTGGCCAAGGTGACCGAGCGTCTTGGGCCCTCAGGAGAAATTGAAACCGAGAAAAAGGGGATTATCTCCGAGTATCGTCTTCCCAAAGGTTTTTCGCGCGACGTGACCAAAGAGGTCGGGAACCTGAGCGCGGAGTTTTCAAACGGGGATATTTCGGCAAGGGTGAATCTTGAAAAAGAAACCGTTTTTACCATAGACGGGGATGACGCAAGGGATTTTGACGACGCGGTAGGCATAAAAAGAATCCGCAGGGGTAAAGGGTACAGACTCTGGGTAAGTATCGCGGATGTTTCTCATTACGTGGCTTGCGGAAGCGCTTGTGACGAGGAGGCCGCGCGCAGGACCACCAGCACCTATCTCTCGGACAGGGTGATTCCCATGCTTCCCCAGAAGCTTTCAAACGATCTTTGCAGTCTGCGTCCAGGGAGAAAACGACTTACCAAGACAGTCGAGATGGATTTTGATTCCTCGGGACGTCTTAAGGACTCAAGGATATACAACAGTGTGATAAAAAGCTGCGCGAGACTCACTTACTCCGAGGCTGCAGCTGTTTTGGGGGGAAACGGTTCTGTCCCCTCCCGTCGCAAAAACATTGTTTCTTCCCTGCTTGCCATGAAAGAGCTTTACGACAAACTCAGGGAATTTAGAATTGGAAAAGGCGGTCTTGACTTTGATTTTCCCGAGGCTGTACTGCTTCGTGATTCCACAGGAGAGGTGACGGATGTTGACAGGTTTAGGCGGAATGTTGCCCATGAGATAATAGAGGAATTTATGATCATGGCCAACTCCGTTGTTGCGGAGTTTGTTTTCAAAAACGGTTTCGAATCGATTTACAGAATTCACGAGCCTCCGGATCCGGACTCCATAGAGCAACTGCGCGAAAGCCTTCTCAAAATGGGCATAAAGGTGAATCTCGGAGCACGGGTTAAGCAGCCGGAGATTCAGGCGGTGATGAAGGCTGCTTCGGGAAGAAAAGACCGGGTACAAATAAATTTCATGATTCTGCGCGCGCTAAAAAAAGCCGTTTACTCGACAAACCATATTCCCCATTTCGGTCTTGCGATAGACGATTACACTCACTTTACTTCCCCGATAAGAAGGTATTCAGATCTTGTCGTTCACAGGATTATCGACGATATACTTGGGGCAAAACCTCCTTCCTACGACTCCGCCCGTCTCAAACGGATCGCCGAACGCTGCTCGATCCTGGAGAGAACTGCCGAAGACGCGGAGCGACAGTTCATGAACCTTGAGACCGCGAACTTCATGAAAACCCGCGTGGGGGAAGTATTCCACGGGAAAATACTCAGCATACACTCCTTCGGGGTTTTCGTAGAGATAGAGGAACACTTCGTCGAAGGACTAATTCCTGAGCACTCCTACAAGGGCAGGGGCAGGAAAAGAAAGTGGTTCGAACTCGGAGAAGAACTTCGCGTGAAGCTTGTGTCGGCAGACACGGAGAGAAGAAGACTGACTTTCGATCTAGCACACTGACTGCTCGATCTGTACATTAGAAACGTTTGCATGGCGCAAGCGATTTATCCCCCGGGTTCGAACCAAGTTTGGGATCGTTGAACCTTATTCGGAGATGGTATCTGGCAGGCGATAGCTTGTGCTTCGTCCGCCACCTGGGTTCTGAATAAAAATGCCGCGCGACTTTAAGTACTGAATGTCCCGTAGCGCTGTATCTGTGGAGCACTTAGCCAGTTTGGCATATTTTGAGGTATTCATATATCCCTTAAAACCATCCTTGAGCATACGATTAATAATCAGACGCTGACGTTCGTTGACAGGGTGACGATTAATTTTTTCCCACAACTGTGCTTTAAATAAGACGACACTCAGCGTGTTTTCGGCGCTGGCAATTGCCCGACCAAGGCAATCCAAGAACCACTCAAGCCAGTCTGTTATCTCCGGTGTGCCGCGTTGCTGCTTTTCCAGTTGATCGTAATAATCCTTACGCTCAGACTCGATTTGTGATGAAAGGCTGTAAAAGCGGTACGGAATGCCGTCGGCACGCGCTAAGGCCTTATCAGTAATCGCTCTGGCTATACGGCCGTTACCGTCCTCGAATGGATGAATAGTCACAAACCACAGATGGGCAATCCCGGCCCTGAGCACCGGGTCAACACCTTCTTCTTTGTCGAACCATGCCAGAAATTCTGTCATCTCATGTGCAAGCCGCTTTGCATCTGGGGCCGCAAAATGAACTTTCTCACGTCCGATAGGTCCTGAAACCACTTGCATCGGACCGGATTCAGCGGAGCGCCAGCCTCCGACTGTGATACGATGTGTGCCGCTACGACCTGTTGGAAATAGCGCCGCATGCCAGTCAAACAGCCTCTCTTCTGTTAAGGGTTCAGTAAATTGCTGGGTTGCATCCAGCATCATTTCAACAACACCTTCAACATCCTGATTTACTGATGTAGTACCAGCGATATCAATGCCTAGTCGGCGAGCGATTGACGAACGAACCTCTTGGGGATTCAGATTTTCCCCCTCGATGGCTGATGATTTAACAACATCGCTTGTCAGTGTTCCGAGGCTTGCCTCCTGCTTAAGTTCGAAACCTAATCCCTCCATTCTGCCCAACAGGCGACCCTGACGGTGCCGAATATCGGCAAGCTTGGAAGCGAGTTTTTCAGCATTCCAAGTAAAGTCCGGCCAGTTATGATGTTCATGTATCCACATGCTATTCACCGTATTATTTGCAGTGATTATACCTTTCATTCACCGTATAAGCAAGAAAATCGCCGCAAAATATGCGGTGAATAAGGTCGCTATTCACCGCATAGCACCACGGATAGCTTTCTTCGGTTCTTCATCTATGACATTATATAGACTTGGATTAGACAGACATGGTTCGATACGGTTTGCTTTTTTCCGGATGAGCTTTGGCCAGCAATGCTTGGCTTCCGATGGAACTCGTTATCTCCGGATAGAAAAACTCGGGGTAAGCTGGTGGCGGAGGGAGTGGGATTCGAACCCACGAGGGCCAAAAGACCCCACTGGTTTTCGAGACCAGCGCCTTAAACCGCTCGGCCATCCCTCCCCCGGCACGCAAAACAGGCTACCGAAGCCCAAGAGGCAAGGCAACATCTCTCGGAAAGTTTTGTTATCAACGGCTCTGTGTAAAATTAAGCGGATATGATAGAAAACCACTTTACCCCCGAGACTGTCGAGTTCATCAGGAAGGCGATAACGGAGGCCTATGGAAACGAGGTTTTTTTCGTTGGCAAGATAAACGAAAGTTCCCTGGTCTGCGATGTCCAAGTCCTTGCCCGCGGCAACCGCCAAGCAGTTCCGGCGATTCTTGACGCGGCGAAAACAGGAAACGTTGTGGTGCATAATCATCCCTCGGGCAACCTCGAGCCTTCCCAGCAGGATGTGGCTGTCGCTTCGGCTTTCGGAAACAAAGGGGTCGGTTTCTACATAGTGGACAGCGAGGTTGAAAAGGTATATGTCGTGGTTGAACCTTTCGTTCCGGGGGAGACGGTCCGTGTTGATAATGAATCCGCGAGGGAATATCTTCTTCCTGCAGGTCCCGTAGCCCGGGTTCTTGGAGAGAAATACGAGCACAGAGACGAGCAGCTGGAAGTCCTCTCAAACGTAATCGAGGCTTTTAACGACGAATACCTGTCGATGATAGAGGCAGGTACAGGTACCGGAAAAACCCTTTCCTACCTCATACCTTCCATTCTCTGGTCGATTAATAATGACGAGAGGGTTCTGATCTCCACAAACACCATTAATCTTCAGGAACAACTGATAAACAAGGACCTCCCGCTTCTTCGCGACGCTTTCCCGAAAAAGTTCGATTATGCATTAGTTAAGGGAATGAGAAACTATTTCTGTCTTCTGCGCGGAGAAGCCGTGGGGCAGGACCTTTTCGATTTTATAGATGACGCGGAAAGAGGGTCGATGAAGGACATACTCGAGTGGGCGAAGACCACTACGGACGGTTCACTCTCTGATCTTGCCTTCACTCCCCATGACGATGTCTGGGACAGGGTGTCTGCGGAAAGCGAAAGCTGCCCGGGGGCCAAGTGCCCTCACTATTCGAGTTGCTTTTTCTTTAAGTCGCGCAGGGAACTCTCTAGGGCTTCGGTGCTGGTCTCTAACCATCACATGCTTTTTTCTGATGTTGCGATAAAAGGGACGGCGGGACCCGATTCGGATTTCGGGATAATTCCCCGCTACGCGAAGGTCGTTTTCGACGAGGCGCATAATATCGACGAGGCGGCGACATCACACTTTAGCCTGAAGCTGAGCAAGCACGGGATTATGAAGACGCTCTCAAGGCTTCGCTCCCGGAAAAACAAAGGCGGCGACAAGGGACTCCTATCCTACATCTCACATCTTGCGCAGAGCGAAAAAGATCCCGCCCTAAGGGAGATTTTCGAGCGCTCGGGTGGTGGTCTTGCGAGGGCCGTTGAGCAAATTGAAGCTGTAAGCGAAGAAGTCTTTAATTCGCTTTACGGTTTCGGAGCGGAGATCTCAGATGAAACGGCGATAAGCCTGAGGCTTACAGAAGAGATTTCGGGGCACGAGAAATGGACTGGTGTGAAGGAGCGTTTCTGGGCGCTTGAAAAATCCCTTTTCTCGCTTGGAAACGAGATAACCCACCTGCTGGAAGTGGTTGAAGCCTCACCGCGCGCGGATTCCTACATAAAGCTCACCGCCGAGCTTGGCGGCATCGCCAAAAGATCCGTTGCCTTCCGCGAAGTTATAGGAAGGTTTTTCGGTGAGGGGGACGAAAGTTACATCAGGTGGTTTGAGGGGAACCGAAGACGCGCGGCGATTTTCTGCTCCATCAACCTTTCTCCGCTTGACGTATCCAAGGAACTCGAAGAGAAACTCTATTCAAAGACTAAAACCGTCGTTATGACCTCTGCGTCGCTTGCTGTGAATAAGAATTTTGATTTTCAGAAAAAAAATATCGGGCTTTCAGATAACGAAAGATTCAGGGGGCTGATCGTCGATTCCCCGTTTGATTTCCGCACACAGTCCCTGCTTCTGGTTCCTGCGGACATTCCCGAACCCGGTAGAGAGAACTACGAAGATTCCATTGCGCAGATACTCTCCGATTCGATCTCCGTGACGAACGGAAACGCCCTCGTGCTTTTCACGTCTTATTCTTCGCTTAACAGGGTCTACCAGAAGACTGGGGAGATCCTTGAGCGCAGCGGGTTCGCACACCTCTCCCTTTTCAAGCAGGGAGAAATGCCGAGAGGCCTGCTGCTTGAGAAGTTCAAAACGCTTGGGAATTCGGTACTTTTCGCGACAGACAGCTTCTGGGAGGGGGTCGACATTCCTGGAGATTCCCTGAAGATGGTCGTCATATGCAGACTCCCTTTCAAGGTTCCCACGGACCCGGTTACAGAGGCGAAAATCGAGTACATGGAAAAACAGGATGTAGATTCGTTTCGCGAATATATACTTCCCCACGCGGTGCTGAGATTCAAGCAGGGTTTCGGGAGGCTCATACGCACCAAGACGGACCGCGGCGTAGTTATGGTTCTTGACAGACGCATCGTATCGAAATACTACGGGAAGTTTTTTATCAACTCCGTTGCGGGGAGCGATTTTTTCTGCGGAAAAACCGAACAGGTACTCGTGCGGATACGCGATTTTTTCTCTAGAGGGCAAAAACACTGAGTTTTTCTGTGGAGAGAGTGGAAAACGGTGAGAAAGAGCTTTTAGGCAAGCGCTTGGATACTGTTTTCAGAAGACTCGGCAGATCCCGTTTCCGCTCGGGCTTCGGGCTGAATTCCAAAGAGGCGTTTTATCTCAAGGAAAAGGGTCTCGCCGCGGTGCTTTCGCACGGAAGGGATTTTCTTGAGAAAAGGCTTGCCCCCGCTCTGCCCGCAAACGACGGAAAGCAGACTCCCTGGGGAGGACATCCAGTGTTTCGGGCCCAGCACGCAACGGCCACGTGCTGTCGGAGTTGTCTTTTTAAGTGGCACGGGATTCCTAAGAAAAAAAAGCTCACCCAACGGGAACTTGATTATGTTCTTCTGGTGATTGAGAGATGGCTTTCGGCACAGGGCGGTTTGGATGAGTGATTTCCTCAAATAATTCTTGTTTTATGTTAGAATATCGGGAGATATTTTAGAGAGTTCATGTTACGGAGCTATGAGAAATGGACGAAGAAACAGTCGCCCTTACTAAACTTGTAAAAGACGAGATTGACGAATTTGAAGGTCAGGTCTCCGATTACAGGAACGGGAAGATAAGCGAGGTAAAATTCCAGAAAATAAGACTCCAGCTGGGAGTATACGCTCAGCGTCAGGAAGGAGTCCAGATGCAGAGGATAAAGATTCCCTACGGGAAACTCAGTTCCGTTCAGTTGAGAAAACTTGCGGACGTTTCTGACAAGTACGCAAGCGGCTTCTTTCATCTTACGACCCGTCAGGACGCCCAGCTTTACTATCTCAATCTTGAGACGGTTCCCGACATGATGAGGGATCTTGCAAGCGTGGGAATCACCACCCGCGAGGCCTGTGGCAACACCATAAGAAACGTTACGGCTTCCCCCATAACTGGTGCTTCGCCCACCGAAACTTTCGACGTGACTCCTTACGCCGAAGCCTTTAAGGAATTCATGCTCCGAAACCCCATATGCCAGAACATGGGAAGGAAATTCAAGGTCTGCTTCGAGAGCAATCCCGATATTGATAACGCGGGAGTGCGCATCCACGATCTGGGCTTTCGCGCCAGGGTGAGAGAAGAGGATGGAAAACGCGGCTTTCAGGTCTACGTGGGCGGTGGGCTAGGCGCTTCGCCTTCGCTCGGACATCTTTGGACGGAATTTATGCCGGTTGAGGAGATGATACCTTTTTCCGCGTCAGTCGTCAGGGTCTTTGACAGGTACGGGGAGAGAAAGGTGCGGATGAAGGCCAGGATGAAATTTCTCGTGAGAAAATTCGGTTTCGAGAAATTCAGGGAGGTAGTCGAGGAGGAGAGGGCTTCGCTTGAGGTTGACCCTTCATGGAATGACTATCTTGAGGCAATTGACCGGGAGCACGAAACCCCTGGACGGAACGGAAGCGACTTTCCAGATGCTCCGGGCTGGGTGGAGGATGACTCGGATTTTATGCAGTGGCGGCAAGAAAACGTTTTCCCGGCGGGGGTTGAGGGATACTCCATCGTTAACGTGAGAGTGCTTCTGGGAGACGTTCCGTCTGATACCGCAAGAGCGCTTGCGGATATGATAGATACTTTCGCCGACGGTTCGATACGGATAACGATCCAGCAGAATTTCGTGGTGAGGTGGGTTCCTGATCAGGCACTTCCCTCGTTTTACGCCGGGCTTAAGGAAGTGGGTGTTTCCGGTTCGGGCGCAAATACTTTTGAAGATATAACCGCCTGCCCGGGTGCCGATACCTGCCGTCTGGGCATTACTTCGGCCAAGGGTCTTGCTACTAAGCTTACAGGTATGATGGATAATGGTCTTGGAAAGTACAAGGAGACTCTTGGAAACTTGAGGATCAAGATATCGGGCTGCCCTAACGCGTGCGCCCAGCATGTCTCGGCTAACATAGGGTTTCAAGGGGCTTCAATAACCAGAGAAGGAAGAAGCATTCCGGCGGAGATGCTTTTCCTCGGCGGGGGACTTTATGGAGACGACTCACGCCTTGCCATGCCCGTTACCAAGATTCCGACCAGAAACGCTCCCAAAGTTGTCGAGAGACTGCTTGAGATATACGAGAGGGAGAAGGAAAACGGCGAGCATTTTGACCTCACGATGAAAAGGCTCGGCGCCAAGTACATAAAGGAGGCGGTTTCCGAGTTCAACGCGATTCCTTCATACGAGGAGGATCCCGATTTTTACACCGACTGGGGGCATGAAGAGGAAAAGTTCGCCGTTCAGCAGGGAGTAAGGGGAGAGTGCGCGGGAGTTACGGTTGAGGAGAAAATCCCGGTCTTCTCAAACGCCGAGAGGCGTCTTGAACAAGCCCAGGCTCTTTTCCTGCACGGCGATTACGAATCGTGCATAAACGAACTTTACCTTGCGTGCTCAGACAGTGCCCATGTTCCCCTCTACACCAAGCTTATTGATCCGTTTACGCCGGAGCAGACGATATGGGAGTTTGAGAACCTTGTCGTAAGGACCGGGGAGACCGATGAGAAGTGGCTTGATGTCTCGCGCAGGTTCGGGGAATACAGAAACGGAGAGGCTTCGGCGTCAAAAGCCATAGAGTTTCTCGAAGTCGCAAAGAGTTTTCACTCCGCCTGCGAAATGGTTCAGGAACAGCTTATCGCGTAGAACCAAGAGGACTTAAAAACCTTTCCCTTGTCGGGCGACTCAGCGCCGGGAGATCAGTAGCCTCCGGTTATATATTTTTTGAGCGCCTCGATCTCAAATTTCTGACGGGAGATAATGTGATTTATGATGTCACCGCTTGTCACCATCCCGCAGAGTTTTCCCTCTTCTATTACCGGAAGGTGCCTTATCTTGTTCTCCGTCATGATAGCCATGCTTTCTTGGATCGGGTCGTCGGGGGAGCCGTAGATAACGTTCTTTATCATGAGCTCGCTTATTTTCGTGTTGGCTGAGGATCTTCCCTGGAGGATAACCTTCCTCGCGTAGTCCCGCTCGGAGAATATCCCAACGACCTTTTCTCCATCAAGCACGAGCAGAGCGCCTATCTCTTTTTCCGCCATCATCTGGAGGGCTCTGTACACAGTCTCATCCGGTCCTATGGACCATACGCTGCTGCCCTTGTGTTTTAGTATGTGTCTTAGATTTTCCATAACCCACTCTGTCTTTTATGTCTTGTAAATCAACCTTATTATCAAGTATATAAGCTTTTTCTGCCAAAACAAAACGATATGCGCCGAAGAGGAGGGGATGCCCAAAACGGACGGCGGGTTTTGAGAATCGGGGCTTGTTTTTCGTAGCAGCTTTCGGAATATTTCATCTCTCTTGTTACTGTATCTTGGGATTATTCGTATAGTATTATCTTTATGTTAAATGTCTGGGTACCCGGAACAGTTCCTCCGTTCCTTTTTTCACAATGAATAAAACCGAAGAACTTAAAAAAGCCGCGGGCATAAAAGCCGTTGACTTCATCCACTCTGGCATGCTTGTCGGACTCGGCACCGGTTCTACCGCGGAGTTTGCCATAGAAGAGCTCTCGAAGCGGATAAAAGACGGTCGGTTCTCGGACATATCCTGTGTTCCGAGTTCTGAGAGAACGAGAAATTTTGCAGAGGCTCTGGGTCTTGATCTTGTTCCGCTTGATTCGGAGAGGAAGATTGACGTGACTATTGACGGAGCGGATGAAATTGACACTGGCTTCAATCTTATAAAAGGGGGTGGGGGCGCTCTTTTAAGGGAGAAGGTACTTGCCCAGAACAGCGAGAGGAACATAATTGTCGCCGACGAGTCGAAACTCTCGAAGCGGCTGGGAGAGCGTTTTCCTGTGCCCGTCGAGGTACTTGAATTCGCTCTCGAAGTTGAAAAAGGCTACCTTGAGAGCTTGGGAGGAGAAACATGCTTGCGGCTTACTCGGGACGGTTTCCCATTTTTGACGGATCAGGGGAATTTTATTGTCGACTGGGGTTCTGGAGAAATGGAAGATCCGTCCTGTTTTGCCGAGCGGCTGTCAAAAAGGGCGGGGATAGTTGAGCACGGTCTTTTTATCGGAACCGCAAGCGATGTCATAATAGGTTCCGCGCGAGGAGTGGAACATCTTGTCCCGGGCGAACCGGGTTGAGTCGTTGATATTCCTATCGAGAAGCTAATCCGTCTCTTGGGGGAGAAATAGCTGGGTGATCTTCCCGATGTTTTTTGCAACCTCGGATGAAATGTCAATTCTTATTACCCCCCTTCCCTTTTCATCAAGAGACTTGAAGTCGCCTGTGGCCTGTGCCGTCTTGAGTATCCCGAAAGAAAATACCGATTCCGGGGAGCCGATGTCGTCGGGTATGCGAAGGTCGTTTGCGTTTTGGCTCACGATCTGAATGAAAAACCCTTCTCCGGAATCTCCCTTGTGAAGCTGGCCGGTTGAGTGGAGAAATCTCGGGCCGAAACCCAGAGTCACGGGCACTGATGATATGCTTTCGATCTGGGCGCGGAGGGAGAGAAGCTCTTTTGAATTTTCTTCTCCGGGATCCACATATGCCTGAATTGATATGTAGCCTCTTTTTTTCGAATGGACGAGATCTTTTAGATGCTCGAGAGATTTTATGTTCCTGTTACTTGAAAAAACAAGTCCATTTTCGGAAAAATCGGGCTCTTCGGATTCAAGCTCGCCGGTTTCTCCATAGAGTTTGAGAAAGCTTCTGGCGAAAGTCTTTGCGGATTCGACATCGGGTTGATCAAAGGGATTTATTCCCACTATGCTTCCGGCAAGCGCAACCGCAAACTCAAAGCGCAAAAACTCCGCCGCAACTTGCTCTGGTGAGTCAACGGCTATTTGCATGAAAGGAACTCCAGAGTCCGCAAGACGCCCCACCACGGCGTCTGCGCTTTCATCCCCTATCAGGGAAAAAACGATGTAAACTCTGTCTTCTCCGTGTCGCGGTGCATCGGCGTTTGCCTCGTCGAGCAGCGGAAGGATGCCGACGCCGTCTTTTCCAATGCTTTCCGCAATCAATTGCTCCGCCCAATAGCCGAAGGGAAAAAGTTTTTCAGAAAAAACAAATCCCAGCTTGTCCCTTCCTTCCCTTGCCATGACCCCGAGAAAGGTTCCCAGACGAAAAGAACGGCTCTCATGGCAGTTTCCTCCAGTCGCGTCTTCAAGTTCAAGCAGTACGGAAGCGGCCGATTGCAGTATTTTGCGTATATCGACTCCTGTGAGAGAAGCTGGCACCAGACCGAAGTAGGAAAGCGCGCTGAACCTTCCTCCGACATTCGGATCATTGATGAACACCTTGGTAAAGCGGTGTTTGCGGGCTGTATCGATGAGCTGCGAACCTGGGTCAGTGATGCAGACGAAATGTTCTCCCGCAGAGTCAGTCTTTTCTGCGAGCTCGCCGTAAAAATATTTCATCAGGGAAACGGTTTCCACGGTCGAGCCTGATTTTGAGGAGACCACGAAGAGGGTTCTCAGAAGGTCGATCTTTTCCCGGGTTTTCAGAATGAAATCGGGATCCGTCGTATCCAGAAGAGTCAGGTGCAAAAAGCCGTCTCGGGGAGCGAACATGTTTCTGAACACCTCGGAGGAGAGACTTGATCCCCCCATACCCAGAACCACGACATTGGTGAACCCTTTTTTTCGTATGGATTCTGAGAAGTCGCAAATTTCATCCGCAACCCCCAGCATCTTCTGTGGAAGATGAACCCAGCCGAGGCGGTTTGTGATTTCCGAGGGATCATCTGCCCAGAGTAGATGATCAAAATTGAAGAATCTTTCGGCAAAGCGATTTTTATCGAGTTCAAGGAGCTTGGATTTTATTAGGCTTCCGTAATCGCCCGCATATTCCGTGTAGTCTGCTGACTCGAAGTCGGTTTTGTTTTCAGTGGACACGATACTAGCTACCGAGCAGTTCGAGGCATTCTTTTAGAATAGTATCCGCATTAAAACCGAAATTGTTCATCACGTCGCTGTATGGAGCCGATTCCCCAAAGCAATCTATTCCGTAGGCCTTGGCATTGGCGCCCGATCCCGTGAATTTCTCCCATCCGAACGTTGCTCCAGCCTCAACACTTAATCTTACGCCAACAGAAGGTGGCAGAACGCTGTCTTTGTACTCTTGGGACTGGGCTTCGAAGAGACTCCAGCAGGGAAGGCTCACGACTCTCGGGTTTATCTCCATTTCGCGCAATTTCTCATACGCTTCAAGACAGATGTGAACCTCAGAACCCGTTGATATCAGTATGATATCAGGTGTACCGTCGGAGTCCGCTATTACATAGCCGCCTGCAAGCGCTCCCTCGGCCGTAGCGTAGTGGTCCCTGTCTATTACCGGAACATTCTGTCTTGTGAGAACAAGCGCGGCAGGGCGGTCCGAAAGCCCCATCACATGCTTCCACAGAACCGCAAGCTCATTTGCGTCACAGGGACGGATGACGTCGATGTTGGGCGTTACTCTGAGAGCCGCCAGGTGTTCTATGGGCTGATGGGTAGGTCCGTCCTCGCCGACCCCTATGCTGTCATGAGTGAAAATGTAGATGACGGGTAGTTTCATCAGGGCCGCGAGTCTTATAGAAGGCTTCATGTAATCGGCAAAGACGAAATAGGTTGAGGCATAGGCTCTGAGCCCGCTCAGACACATGCCGCCTGCTATTGCCGCCATTGAATGTTCCCTGACTCCGAAATGAAAGTTCCTTCCCCCGCGGTCCTCGGCAGAGAAACTCGTTGTGCCCTTAAGGTAGGTTTTCGTCGAAGAGCCGACATCCGCGGCACCACCCATGAACCACGGCACTTTTTTTCCTATGGCGTTGATTATGCTTGAGTTCGCCGAGCGCGTAGCGACCGAATCTGACGGATAGGGAAAAGACGGAATGTCGCTATCCCATCCTTCAGGCAGTTTTCTTTTCTCAAGCATCTCAAATTCGTGAGCGAGTTCCGGGTACTCGTTTGAGTATTTTTTGAAATTTTCCTTCCAAAGCGCTTCGGCTTCCTTTCCCTTGGTGGCTGCTCCCTCCATATAGGAGAGGATTTCATCGGGAATGTGAAAATCCTCGGAAGCTTTCCACTCGTAAAATTCTTTCGCCAGCCTGACTTCCTCTTCTCCAAGCGGCGCCCCGTGGGCCTCGCACGTGTTCTGCTTGTTGGGGCTTCCGTAGGCTATCTGGCTTTTAAGTATGACAATGGAAGGCCTTTCGGTTTCGGATCGCGCGTGCGCAAGGGCTTTCTCTATTTCTTCAAGATCGTTTGCGTCTGTGACTTTCTCCACGTGCCAGTTGTAGGAACCGAAGCGCATCTCCGTATCCTCTGAGTACGCAAGCGAGGTGTTGCCCTCAATGGTTATGCTGTTGCTGTCGTATATCCAGATCAGGTTTTCGAGTCCGAGATGTCCCGCTATGGATGCGGCTTCTGAGGAAATGCCCTCCATCAAGTCCCCGTCGCTGCAGATTGAATACACTTTGTGGTCTATGATGTCGTAGCCGGGGCGGTTAAAGTGCGCCGAAAGCCATTTGCCGGCTATGGCCATTCCGACCGAATTCGATACTCCCTGTCCCAGAGGTCCGGTTGTGGTCTCAACTCCGGCTGTGATTCCAAGCTCGGGATGGCCGGGGCAGCGGCTGTGGAGGCTTCGGAATTTCTTTATGTCGTCAATCGAGATGTTGTATCCGTTTACGTAAAGAGCGGCATAGAGAAGCATGGAAGCGTGACCTGCGGAAAGGACGAAGCGATCGCGGTTGGACCAGTTTGGATTCTCGGGGTTATGTCTTAGGAATTTATCAAAAAGCATAAAAGCTGCGGGAGCGAGAGCCATCGGGGTTCCCGGGTGGCCGGACTTCGCTTTTTCCACGGCGTCCATCGCGAGCGTTCTTATGCAGTTGATTACAAGGCTCTCCAATTCTTTATCCTCGGGGAGAAATCCGCACGGAAAATATTAAAAATCCGCCGTAGCGTGCGTCGGATTCATGTAAAACGACGACCGGGGTTTCGCTTGCGCGGGCCGCTTTCTTTTAAGTTTACTTATAATAAACAATGGGAATAATATATCAATAAGGCGGTTTCGCGCTGCGTGCGCACGTCATGAAGACCGCCACTTCCCGAGCGAAATGAAAAAGGCGGCTTTGGTTACAGGCGGGGCGGTGAGAATAGGAAAGGAAATTTCCCTTAACCTTGCACAAAAGGGCTACGATATCGCCCTTCACTATAATTCCTCGGAAAAAGAGGCCATAGCTGCACGGGAACTGATTCTCAATACCGGCGCGGACTGTGAGCTTTTCAGATGCGATCTTTCCTCCCCTCATGATGCGAAGGAACTTGTTCCGAAAGTCACAAAAAGCTTCGAGGGACTATGCGTTCTAGTCAATAATGCCTCGGTCTTTGAGAACGTTGGGTTCCATGATGTGACTCCTGAATTTCTTGAAACGGATATGGCCATAAACTTCAAGGCACCTTTTTTTCTCTCACAGTCTTTTTCCGCCGAGACGGGCGGAGGGCTTATTGTTAATTTCCTCGACACTAGGGTCAGGAAAAATCCCGTTGAGCATTTCTGCTACAATCTAAGCAAGAAGTGTCTTTATCACTTGACGAAAATGCTCGCGCGGGAACTCGCTCCCGATTTCCGGGTAAACGCCGTGTGTCCGGGAGCAATTCTCGCCCCCTCTGGGCTTGGGGAAGACTACCTTCTCAAGATGGCGCGCGGCGCTCCGATGAAGCGCCCGGGCTCTATTGAAGATATAATTAACGCGTTTAACTATCTTCTGGAGAGTAATTATGTCACCGGAGAGTGTCTTTTTGTTGACGGAGGAATGAGCCTTACCTGATAAGATGATAATAAAGATCGAGAATCTGAGGCTTCGCACGATAATAGGGATTTATGACTGGGAGAAGGAGAACCGTCAGGACCTGGTCATAAACGTCACCATCGATTTTGACGGACGCAAGGCGGCCGAGAGCGACAGTATAGATGATACTTTGGACTACAAGGCCATAAACAAAAAGATCATAAGCTTTGTAGAGACAAATGATTTTAACCTGCTTGAGAGGGTTGCCGGGGGCATATGCGATATAGTTTTTGAGTACTCGGCGGTGAAGTGGGCCTCGGTAAAGGTGGAAAAACCCGGAGCGCTTCGCTTCGCCGATTCCGTCTCGGTAACCGAAGCGAGGGAGAGGTAAACAACCCGAGTGCCGGGGCATCATATCGCATCCGCCGAGGCAACCTTGCGTATACGGTCTGCTCTCTTGGCAACGAATCAGGCTGGCCATATCCCCTGGCACTATGACGCGGGGCATCTTTGGTCACCGGAGAATTCCTGAAGAAAGGGAGAGATGTTTGAAGACCCAAGCTTTTTCACCTTTTCGCGTAACCTTTCAGTTATAATTTCCGGATTCTAAACCATTAATATAAGGTAGCTGGATTGAATACAGTTATTGTTGGAATTGGTTCAAACATAGATGCCGAGAAGAACGTAAACGCCGCCAAACGAATGCTGAGGGAGAAGCTCAACGTTCTCGGAGAATCGAAATTCGTGAGAACCAAACCCATAGGATCCCGGGAGCAGCAGGATTTTCTAAACGGTTCCTTGCTGGTGAAAACCCGTCTTGGCCGTAAGCAACTGAAAACCGTGCTCAAGGGGGTGGAGATTGCTCTTGGAAGAGGTGCCAGAGAGGATCGCTACGGCCCAAGAAAAATGGACCTCGACATACTCGTGTGGAACGGAGAGATTATCGATTCCGACATTTACAAGCGAGATTTTCTTCGCCGCTCCGTGATTGAACTTTGCCCTGAACTTGAAGAAATTTTGAAGGAGGAGCGAGGTCCTGTCTGAAGAAATCGAAATCCTGGAGGGCGTCACGCTTAAAAAATTTCTCTCAAGAGACGATATAAAAAACGCCGTTTCGAGGCTTGCAAGGCAAGTCTCAGGGGACTATGAGGGGAAAACCCCCGTTGCGGTCTGCGTTCTCATGGGCGCGCGCCCTTTTTTTGAAGACCTTGTGGAGCAGATGACCGTAACGGTCGAGAAGCAGTTTCTCAGGGTTTCAAGTTACAGAGAGGCGATGCGGCCGGGGCGCCTTGAACTTGTTATGGACATTGAGTGCGAACTCGAAGACAGGGACGTTATAATCGTTGAGGACATAATTGACACCTCGAAGACGGCGGAATTTATCCTGCGGCATGTGGAATCGAAAAATCCAGGTTCGCTCCGCATATGCGCGCTCATAGACAAGAGGGGAGAAAATGCGGCGGGTCCCAGGCCTGATTACACAGGTTTTCAGGTGGACGGGGGATTTCTCGTGGGCTACGGAATGGATTACATGGAAAAGGGAAGAGCATTTGAGGATATATACTTGCTTCAGGAGTAGCTTTTAGCTTTAAACTCAAGAGGTTACGGAGACGGATATGGCGAAAGCAGAAGACGTAAGGTGGAATCTCGGGGACCTTTACAAGGGAATTTCTGATCCTCGCGTGGAAAAGGACTTTGGGAGGATATCGGCGCGTGCCGAGAAGTTTGAGAAAAAGTACAGGGGCAGGATAAAATCTCCCTCGCTTACTGCGAGTGAACTTGCCGGAGCGGTAAGGGAACTTGAGCGCTTATCGGAAGGAGTCGGGAAAATACTCTCCTTCGCCTATCTTCTTTTCGCCGCCGACACGCAGGACGCGAAAAACGGTGCTTTTCGTTCATCAATGCAGCAGAAGGCGACCGAAATTCAAAAAAAGCTTATCTTCTTTTACGTCGAATGGGTTTCGGTTCCGAACAAAAGGGCGAGAAAACTGCTGGATCACCCCGATCTCTCGGGATACAGGCATTTTCTGGAGCAAGAGAGAAAGTATAGAGACCACACTCTCTCGGAAGCCGAGGAAAAAATACTCCAGGAGAAATCAAATACCGGGCAGAAGGCCTTTTCAAGGCTTTTTGATGAGGTCGTGAACAATATTCAGTTTCGGGTGAGGCTTTCGGGAAAGACTGAAAAACTGAACCAGTCCCGGACGCTCTCGTTTCTCTACGATCAGGACAGAAAGAAAAGAAAGGCGGCCTGGTCCGGCCTTACCAGGGGACTTACTGAAAATTCCCACGTGCTTACCTACATATTCAACACGCTTGCAAACGATCACTCGATAAACGACAGGCTGAGAACTTACGAGGACCCCATGGCGGCCCGGCACCTCAGCAACGAGATATCCCACGGCGCCGTGGAAGCCCTCCTTGAATCGTGCGAGCGAAACTTCGGATTTGTAAGGCGCTATTACGGACTCAAAAAGGAACTTCTCGGGTACCGCAGGTTCTACGATTATGATCGCTATGCCCCTCTGGGTTCGGAAAGGGAACAGGTGCCGTGGGAGAGAGCAAAGGAGATTGTGCTCACCTCGTTCGGGGAGTTTTCTTCAGATATGAGGAAAACCGCGTCCTTGTTCTTTGAGGAAAACTGGATTGACGCCGAGCTTCGTGATGGAAAACGAGGAGGGGCTTTCAGTCATGGGACGGTTCCCGGAGTACACCCTTACGTTTTTATGAACTACACAGGAAAACCCAGAGACGTGATGGTTCTTGCGCACGAACTCGGCCACGGAGTGCACCAGTATCTCTCAAGGCGCCAGGGTTATCTGCAGGCCCACACCCCTCTTACGACGGCTGAGACAGCAAGCGTTTTCGCGGAGATGCTCGTGTTTCACCGGCTGAAGGAATCTGAGACTGAACAGGAAGGCAGGCTGGTTCTGGTAGCGGAGAAACTTGAGGACATAATGGCCACGGTCTTCAGACAGGTGGTGCTCACGAGATTCGAGCAGAGCTTTCACCGGGAAAGAAGGGGTGAAGGGGAGCTTACGACCGCGAGGGTAAACGAACTCTGGATCGAAGCTAACCGCAAGATGTTCGGAGATTCCGTCACTCTTACCGAGAACTACGCTTACTGGTGGCTTTACATTCCCCATTTCATACACTCTCCCTTTTACTGCTACGCGTACTCCTTCGGCGAACTGCTTACCCTTGCTCTCTACGGGATGTTTCTTGAGCGGGGAAGAGCTTTCGTTCCCGATTACATGAGGCTTCTACGCTCGGGGGGAAGCGCTTCGCCCGCGGAGCTTCTTTCAAAATTGGGGGTGGACATAAACGATCCTGATTTCTGGCAATCAGGACTTAATGTAATAGGTGCGATGGTGGACGAGGTTGAGGAGCTTTCCAGGCGCTCTGGGCGCGGCTGAGGGTTTTTACTGCGAACGGGCGGAGTTTTTCTCGTATTCGCTTACGATCTTGCTTACGACCGAGTAGTGAACGGAGACCGCGTCGGCGATCTCCCTTAGAGTGTAGTCCCCGGTCAGGTAGGTCTTTGCTATTGCCTCCTCCCTCGAGTTTCCGCTTCGCGCGAAGCCGTTTATCAGGCTTGATACAGGTTTTGTGACCTGGTACCTGGGAATATCCTTTGACTTGGATGCTTTGCTTGTTTTTTCCTGCACAAGCTCTATGAATTTGTCATCCCCGAGATATAGTTGCTTTCGGGTCTCAGAGACCACATCGCGCGAGTGATTCTCGTCTAAGAATTCATCAAAGTTGTCTGTGTCCGAAGAAAAGCCCTCTGAGAACCACTCAAGGTCAACATATCCCGGCACCTCATCCTTTGCGTAAAGATACCTGCAACTGCTCCATTTGAACTGGTTCGGATGTTTTACGAACCCGGCCCTAAGGGGCAGGAGGAAAATATGGGCCATAAGCGGTAGAAGATATTTTTCCCTCTGTACGACTATGGATTTGTATCTTCCCCGGAAAACATGGCCATCTGTATCATGCAGCCTGTTTGAGCGCTGGGTGTAAACGCCGTTTAACTGCCTTATGGCTTTTGAGAGGTTCGGTTTTGGGGTCTCGATGACGAGATGGTATCCGTCGGACATAAGACAGTAACCGAAGCAACGGCAGTCGAACCTTCCGCATACCCCCTCGAGAACCTCTATCCAGGCGTTACCGTCAGCCGAGTTCTGAAAGACGCTCTGCCCCCTGTTTCCGACGGAAGAGATGTAATAGACGGCTCCCGCGTATTCCGGTCTTAATGGTCTTGCCATGTGGGGAATTATAACGGAGACAGGAAATTATTTCAAGACCTGACCCTTGAATCGGATTATCTTCTCAAGGCGCGAGTGCTTTCATGGTGAAAGCTGTCTGCTCCCTCGAAGCGTTGTAGGGAAACATAAGGATGGGAAGATCGGAGCTATCGGCGAATGCCCCGAGCTTTTTTCTTCCCTCCTCTGGGGATCCGCTCACGGAAACAAGGTCAAGCAGTTCGTCGCTTATGCTTTTTATTGCCTCCGTTCTGTTGTCCCGCCAGAGTTTTTTTGCTCTGTCCGCTTCTTCACCGAATCCGTAGCTGCTTACAAGCTTGTGGTAATAATCTCCCATGGAGCATACATAAAGGGCCACGAACTCCCTTACGATTTCTCTTGATTCGCTTCTGTTCTCAGAAACCATTGCCGGGAGAAACGGAGCTACCGTTATTTCTCTTCCGCTTGAGCTGAGTATTTTTTTCCTTTCGTTTATAAGATTCACGGGGCACAGGTATGGAATCCAGCCGTCTGCGACCTGGGAGGTAAGCTCGATGTTTTTCGGTCCCATGGACGCGATGTATATCGGAATCTCGCTTCTTTGGGGTTCGAAGAGAAGCTTGAAGTTTTTAAGCCTGAAGATTTCTCCGTCATAGTTAACCCTTTTTCCTGCGAGTATCGTTCTTATTATCTCGACGCACTCAAGAGTTCGCTGGATGGGCCTCTCGAATTTCACTCCGTGCCAGTATTCGTTGAGATAAACGCTGCTTATCCCCAGGCCGAGAATGAATCTTCCCCCGGAATACTCATCCAGAGTGGCGGCTGTCTGTGCTATAAGTGCCGGAGACCTGCTGTAAACGGAGATGATGCCCGTAGCTAGGTTTATCCTTTCTGTTACCGACACCATATGAGATATGACGGAAAACGCGTCACGCCCCCACATCTCGGGAACCCAGATAGAGTGGTAGCCCAAGTCCTCGGCCAGTTTCGAAAAGTACGTTAGATCATCTTTTTTTACGTCTGCCCAGTAGGGCACGACAATTCCGGCAATAGACAACAGCTTCCTCCTTCCATGCGGGTTTGCTGGGGTTCATTTTACTTGAGTTTTAAGACCGTGAGAAGACATGGAGACCCTAAGGTTTTTATTCTCCGTCCTCTGGGGTCTCGGTTTTACGGAGACGGTTTTAACGTTCATTCAATAGTTGGTTAAACTATCTTGAAGATATTCGCCAACCTGTCTTCGGACAAACAAATCCTTTACTGCGGGAGTTAGCAGAATGCGCAAGTTGCCCCCAAGAATGCAGACAAAACTTTACAAGGAGCACCTTTTTCCCGAGGAAACGAGAGAGGTCAGGCAAAAGGTGAGGGCTTTTGCGGAAAAAGAGGTCTTTCCGTTGGCCCGCGACATAGGGGAGAAAAGCGAGAAAAATGAGAATTTCCCCCACGAGCTTTTCAGGAAGATGGCGGCCGAGGGGTTTTTCCGAATTCCGTTTTCAAAAAAAGACGGGGGGCTGGGTCTTTCCTACCCCGCGTGCGGAGCGGCAGTCATGGCCGAGGAACTGGCCTACATAAGCGCAAGCGTAGCGGGAACGATAAACGCCCACTTTCTGCTCTCGGGAAAGACCCTCGCCATGGGCTCGGCCCACATAAAGGAGAAATATCTCGCTGCGGCTCTTGATGGAACATCGGTGGGGTCGTTTGCGATGACGGAACCCCAGTCGGGTTCCGACGTAAGGACCGAGTCTCTTGTAACGAAAGCCCGCAAGAAGGGCAAGAAGTATGTTATAAACGGCCGCAAGCGCTACATAACCAATGCCGGGGTGGCGGATTTTGTTACCCTGCTCGCAAGCATGGGAGACAAGTCCATTATGATAGTGGTCGATCTTGATTCACCGGGCTGTTCGGTGAGCGCCCCGGATAAAAAACTCGGAAACAGGGGGGAGCTTACCTACGACATATACCTTGAGGATGTGGAGGTTCCACGGGAAAATCTGATAGGAAAGGAAGGAGATGGTCTTCGTGTTGCTGTTAATTCCCTTCTCTATGGAAGGACCGGAATCGGAGCAAGTGGCGTGGGGATGGCGCAGTCGGCGTTTGATGAGTGCGTGGAGTTCATGAACGAAAGGGAGGCTTTCGGAAGAAAAATAGCGGATTTTCAGTATTGGCAGTTTCTGCTCGCGCAAAGGGCTGTGGAGATAGAGAATGCGAGAAATTTGTATCTTAAAGCCGCCCTCTGCCTTGACAAAGGAGATGCTTTTCCGACGTTTGAGACATCTGCCGCCAAGTACTACGGCTCGGAAATAAGTGTTACAATGGCCCGCGACGCGGTTCAGATATTCGGAGGCTTGGGACTCATGGTGGAACTTGCCCATGACTCTTCCACTTACAAGGTTGAAGAGATTTACAGGGACTCTAAGGTCGGGGAGATATACGAAGGCACAAATGAGATACACAAGATGATAATAGCGAGGTCTATTTTCGGAAAGAGGTGATTTTGCTTTGCAGTTGATAAATGGGGAAACCCGCGATAAGAGTGTCCTGAAAAGTTCCCCGAACCGTTTATGGCGAAATATTGTAGTTAACGCCAAAGAGACTTCCTCCAGGGAAAAGAAAAAAGTCAGGGACGGGATGCGCCTTGTCTACGGAATTCACGGCACCCCGTTCGGGAAATGCCTTGTCGGGGTCTGCGAAGAGGGTATATGCCATATGAGTTTTTTCCGCACCGATCCTGAAACTCACTTGGAAGAATTCAGGAAGGTATGGCAGAACCTGAAAAACCGAAGGGATGACAAAAAGGCGGCCGAAGTGTTGCGGAATTTGTTGTTTTTCCCGGAAAAACGGCCGCCGGAGATTTTACTTCTTGGAACGCGGTTTCAGCTTAGGGTCTGGGAGAAATTGCTGGAAGTTGGGGAGGGAGAAACCCTGTCCTATTCGGATCTTGCAGAATTGATTGGAGAGCCAGCAGCCGTAAGGGCCGTTTCAAATGCGGTGGCTGGAAATCCGGTTGCTTACCTTGTGCCGTGCCACCGCGTCATAGGCAAAGCAGGGGACCTTCACGGCTACCGTTGGGGTTTGGAAGTGAAAAGAGCGGTTCTTGAATACGAAGGAGTTAACCTGGTTCTGCGGTGATGAACCCGCTCTGAGGTTGCGCAGTCAGCGGAGGGGTTCTTCCTTTGTCATGCAGTGGATAGCCCCGAATCCCCACACGAGGTCGATGCAGTCAATTCCAACGACATGTCTTTTGGGAAAGAGTTCCGACAGTATGCCGAGCGCCTTGCGATCTTCTGGATCGTTATAAATGGGAACTAGAACTTTCTCGTTTGAGACGTAGAAATTGGCGTAAGTTGCCGGAAGCCTCTCGCCTTCAAAAAAAAGCGGTGAGGGCATCGGGAGAGGGACGATTTCAATTTTTCCTCCGTCCTCGAGCCTTAGGGCCTGGAGTATCTCAAGGTTTTTGCGAAGCGGGCGGTAATTCGAATCTTCAGCATTGTTCTCAAGACATAAGACGACCGTGCTGGGATCCGTAAACCTGCATATATCATCAACATGGCCGTTTGTATCATCTCCCTCGAGCCCCCCGTTTAGCCAGAGAACGTTCATTGCTCCTAGGTACTCGGAGAATATTGCCTCGTAGTCGTTTCTTTCAAAAGAAGGATTCCTCGCCTGGTTATCTGCGCTTAGAAGACACTGCTTAGTCGTGATTAGGGAGCCATTTCCGTTTGCGTCAATGCTTCCGCCCTCAAGAATGATTCTCCTTCCGAGACGGGTCGGGCTTTTAGAGTCAAGATGAAGTGTTTCGGCTATGAATTCCGGAATCATGTCGTCGTTTTCCCATTCTGGATACTTCGCCCATGCGTTAAACCTGAAATCAAGAACGCTTAGCTCCCCGGAATCATCTCTTACGAAGAAGGGACCGGAATCCCGTATCCAGGATCTGTCTGTGGGGCACTCGTAGAACTCCACGTTGGCAAGATCAGTTGACTCTTCTCTGAGAAACCCCTCGGCCCGCTTTTGTGTTCCTCCAGGGTCAACTATTATTTTCACCTTCTCTGATTCTGATAGGTGGCTTACGATTTCGCGGTAAACCTTCTTGATCCCCGAGAATTTTCCCGGCCAGTCGCTTATGTTCTGCGGCCACACAAGCCACGTGGCTTCGTGAGGCTCCCATTCAGCTGGAAGCCTGTAGCGAACCGCCGGGGAATCACTCAATTTCAGGTCCCGGAATCATTGTCGATAAACCTTTGCTGAAGTTCCGAGTAAGCGTCAATTCTTCGATCCCGAAGAAAAGGCCAGTTTCTTCTTGTTTCCTCAAGTTTCCGAAGATCAATATCGGCCAGTATGATTTCCTCTTTCTCTCCTGAGGCCTCGGAAATCACCGCTCCTTGGGGGTCGCAAACAAAAGAATTTCCCCAGAAATCTATCCCTCCGCTGTTTTCTCCCGATTCTTCGAAACCCACCCTGTTTACGGCCGCGACATAGATTCCGTTTGAGACCGCGTGGGCGCGCTGAACAGTTTTCCATGCTTCAAGCTGAGTCTTTTTCGAGTGTTCGTCCTCGTTTGTGTGCCACCCTATGGCGGTCGGATAGAAGATAATGTCTGCTCCCTTGAGCGATGCTATGCGTGCCGCTTCAGGATACCACTGGTCCCAGCAGATAAGTGTGCCTATCTTCGCAAAGCCGGTTTCAAAGCAGGAAAACCCCGTGTCTCCGGGAGCAAAATAGAACTTCTCGAAATAACCCGGGTCATCCGGTATATGCATCTTTCTGTAAATGCCGGAAATCTCTCCCGCAGGGTCAATAAGGACAAGAGAATTGTGATACACTCCGGAAGCCCTTTTCTCAAAAAGCGGGCACACGATGAAAACTCCTCTTTTTTTCGCTTCCCCGCAGAATCTGTCCGTTGTGGGTCCGGGTATGGGTTCGGCGAGATCAAAACAGCCTGTGTCCTCGGACTGACAGAAATACCTAGTGAGAAAGAGCTCAGGAAGACAGACTATGGTCGCTCCTAGTGCAGAAGCTTTTTCTACATTTAATATGGCTTCCTCTAGGTTCTCCTTTCTGTTTTTGTGCACTCGATTCTGAACAAGGGCGATTTTGAAGCTGTTCATGCGAATACGATAACTCCGAAAGGCGGAGAATAAAAGAAGATAAGGAGGCTTCTAAATGCGATTTTTCGATGAGGGAAACCGGAGTTTGTAACTGTTTTATTCGAGAGGCGGTGTTTTTTAATTGTTTTTCTAGTTTTATAATCATTTTTTTAGAAATACTAGAGAAATTAAAAGGTTTATTAGAATTTTTGAATCTATAATCATTTTGTTGGAAATAAGCAAATTTATAATTGTTTATTTTACAAAAGGTAGTTTTTAAATTATATTATGAGGAAAATAACGATTTTATTAGATTAGTTCATGAAAACAAACGTTTCGAAAACACGGCCCGCAGGCTACGCTTGGCTCCTGAGCAGATTCGGATTGACCGTAATGTCTAACCCACACAGTTCCTTTGTTGCGGCAACAGGTGGCCGGCAACAAAAAGTACAGGGTGGTAGGGTTGAAGATATTTATTCTCTTCAATACTGGCCCGGTGAAAAAATAGGGGACCATCTGGAATTTGCCTTGAAATATGATGGTGTGAGCCTGAGCTCTTTAAAGGTTATTTTCGATGCTGTCGCGGAAGATGAGCTTGTCGATTACATCAAATCCAAGCCAACGGGAAAGTATGCTCGTCGCATCTGGTTTTTTTACGAGTTTTTAACTGGCCGCAGTCTCCCCATTGAAGATCTGCCCAAGGGAAATTATCTGGAAGCACTTGAACCGGACATCTATTACACTCTCCCTCGGGGTGAAAAATCTCAAAGACACCGCATTCTCAACAATTTGCTTGGAACAAGGGAGTTTTGTCCTATTGTCAGGAAAACGGAGAAGCTTCGAGAGATGGATCAGACCGATTTTCGAGAGAGATGCGAGAAGATAGTCGAATCGTACCCTCCGCAACCACTTAGAAGAGCATTAAGTTATCTCTACAGCAAAGAAACCAAATCTTCTTTTGAAATAGAAAACATTAAACCCGACGCGTCACGGACTGAAAAATTCATAGCATCTTTGGAGATGGCACGTCGGCAGGATTTCTGCGACAAGGAGTCGTTAATCGACTTGCAGAATCGAATTGTCGATCCACGTTTCATGAACGAAGATTATCGAACGGTTCAAAACTATGTAGGTCAGACGATTTCCTATCAAAAAGAATTAATTCATTATGTATGTCCCAAGCCGGAAGATCTTCCTGATCTGATGCGGGGGCTTCTGACTTCTCATCGGTTTATGATGACCGGTGGTGTCTCAGCTATTGTTCACGCCGCTGTAGTAGCCTACGGCTTTGTTTTTATTCATCCGTTTGAAGATGGCAACGGCCGAATCCACCGGTTTCTGATCCACAATGTTTTCTCCCTTCAAGGAATGGTTCCAGAAGGTCTGATGTTTCCCGTATCTGCGGTAATGCTTAACAATCCTGAAGGCTACAATGATTCTTTAGAGGCGTTTTCACTTCCCTTAAACCGACTTGTGGAATACAGTCTAGATGAGCTTGCCCGGATGACCGTCCACAACGATACTGCGTACTGGTATCGTTACATCGATATGACGGCACAAGCGGAAGCTTTATATGATTTTGTCATTCAAACCATAGAGAGTGAACTTGTAGAGGAGTTGAGTTTCCTTGCAAATTACGACAGTACTAAAAAGGCGATTCAGGATGTCATCGATATGCCCGACCGTCTGATAGATTTGTTTATCCGAATTTGCCTTGAAAACAACGGCAGGTTGTCTGCGAACAAAAGAAAATCACATTTTGATTTCTTGAGTGATGACGAACTTTTTTCAATGGAAAACGTTATTAGGGAAAACTACGAGCAATTATCCTGATCAGGTAGCTGGATAAAATGTATGAATACGATCTTTTTTCTTTAATCCTGCTTTTCTTCACGGGTGTTCTTGCGGGAGTAATAAACGTAATGGCGGGCGGCGGAAGCAGCATTGTGCTTCCCGTGCTCATATTTCTCGGAATTGACCCCACAGTTGCAAACGGAACAAACAGGGTGGCGATTCTGTTTCAGAATTTCTTTGCGACCCTTTCTTTCAGAAAAGAGGGCGTTGCCGACATAAGAACCAGCGTCAAGCTGGCGGCTTTCACCCTCCCCGGCGTTCTTGTGGGAGCTTTCGCGGCGATACGGGTGGGGGATGAGCTTTTCGAGAAAATCCTGGCCGTCGTACTTATCTTCGTTTGCGCCTCTTTTTTCCTTAAAGTTGATTTTTTCGGCAAGCTGCTCGGCGGCCACGATGAAGCAGGGCGTGGGTGGATTCTTTACCCGGCACTTGTACTTATAGGTTTTTACGGCGGCTTTATCCAAGTCGGAGTAGGGCTTTTTATAATGGCGGCTCTTTATCATCTTATGGGAGCATCCCTCGCCAAGGTAAACGCGCACAAGGTAATTGTGGTGCTTATCTACACAATTCCCGCAATCCTCATATTTTTTCTAAGCGGCAACATAAGCTGGTTCATAGGAATCTGTCTCGCCACGGGAAATTCGGTTGGCGGATGGTTCGGTGCTACGGTTTCTGTAAGGGGCGGCGAAAAATACATAAGGATGGCACTTGTCGTTGCCGTCGGGCTTATGGCTCTTAAGCTTTTGGGGGCGTTTTAGACACTTGTCGGGAATCACGCGCCGGAACTTGGGAGGGGATCCGGGTCCGTTGAGGTTTTTCTCAGAAATTCGTACAGGGTGTGGTAAATGCTTTTGTTCTGAATCAGCTTCTCGTGAGTTCCCTGCTCCACCACTTCTCCCCTATGGATCACTATTACGTTATCCACGTTCTTTAGAGTTGAGAGCTTGTGGGTTATCACGAGCCTTGCCTGAGAGCCCGCGTTTTTCCTTATCACCTCCTGTATCCTTTCTTCAGTTTCTGCGTCCAGGTGGGAAGTTGCCTCGTCCATAATAAGGAGTTTCGAATTTTTCCTGACCGCCTTTTCGATTGATCGGGCCTGGGTTTCTCCTGAAGAAAGCTCTACGGTCTCGGCTGCCGGGCCTTCCCGCTCGTCCCTTTCGTCGGATACGTCCTTTTCGAACAGAAACAGGTCTTGGAAGATGGCGGTTATATTCGAGCGCAGGTACCTGTTTGACAGTTCCTCGATGTCTACGCCATTAAAGAGAATCTGGCCCCTCTGGGGTTTGTAGAATTTAAGGATCAGATTCACGATGGTTGTCTTTCCTGCTCCCGTGATTCCCACAAGGGCGGTGCTCTCTCCAGGTCTTATTGTAAAGGATGCGTCCTTAAGCACCCATTCGAGCTCGTTATACGAAAACCATACGCTCCGGAACTCAAGAGAGCCCTCGGTTGTTGCGGGCACCAGAGATCCGCTTACCTCGGGTTTCTCCGCCAGAGTGTCGTAGAGGTTCTCAGAGGCGGCAACGGCGGACTGGAAGACGTTGAATTTTTCTGAAAGCTCCTGGATGGGCTTGAATATCATCCTTACGTAGTAAAGAAACGCGAGCAGAGCTCCCAGGGACAGGTCAAGGTTCATGACCCCGATCGCCCCGTACCACAGGATTATCCCCGTCGCTGCTATGCCCACGTACTCTATTGAAGGGCGGAAAATCACGTAGACCCAGAGCTGCTGTATGTTGGCCCTGTAGTTTTCCGTGTTCACCTCCCAGAATTTCTCGAAATTTCTTTTCTCTTTTCCGTAAAGCTTAAGGAGCACTATTCCCCTCATGCTTTCGGCGACAAAGGCGTTAAGCTTGCCTATGGTTCTTCGGATCTCCCTGTACACCAGCCGAAGCCTCATTCGGAAAATAGAGACCGTAAAAGCAAGAAACGCCGTAAGTGCGACGATTATAAGCGTGAGCCCGACGTTCATTTTGAACATGATTACCAAGGTGCCGATTATGATTATGATGTCCTTTATGAAATGTATGAGAACGGATGTGTACATCTCGTTTATGGCGTTCACGTCGTTTGTGACGCGGGTGGTTATCCTGCCCACTGGATTTTGATCGAAGTACTGCTGGGGAAGGGAGAGTATGTGGGAGAGGGTGTGGTTTCGCATGTCGTGCATTATTCTCTGGCCCGAGTAGTGAAGAATGTAGGTAAAAGAAGAGGTGAAGAGGAAAATTCCGATTACCGATAAAACCACGTATAAAGCGAGGGTCTTGAGTCTTTTTGTCTGTTTTGAGCGAAGAATCGACACTTCCTTTTTGGCAAGCGACTCAAGGTCTGAGTGAGCCAAAAACGCAACCCCTTCGGTTTCCCCAAACAGGGAGGAGTTTCGGGCTATTATTCCCAAAACCTCCTGCTTTTCATCTCCCTCAAATTCCCCGGGGTTGATCACGACATATTTTGTCTCGGAGAACTCAACGCCCGAGCGCTCGATTCTGTCTTTCTCCGATGAGGAGAGCTTTGAGAAATCGACCAGAAATCCTCCGTCCGCAAGGGCAAGCATGGATTCCGCCCCGAGTCCCGAGAGCGCCCGCTCCGCTTCTTCCCCTCCCTCTGCTTTGCTCCACGTAGGATAGATATAGTCATCGACTGCGACTTTGATGAGATAGGGAACCGTGATTTCAAGTGCCGCGGAGGCGATCATCAGAAGAAGGGACAGGGCAAAGTAACCGCGGTACTTTCCCAAAAACCCCAGGATCCACTTCAGGATCTTGAGATCGTAGGTTGATTTCCTGGTTTTTTCCAACTCACTCATTTGCAAACTCTAGGCGGACTGCAGTTTTTCAAGCGCGTAGTAAACTCCGCGGCGCTCCACCAGTTCCCTGCGCCCCCCGCTCTCAATTATCTGTCCGTTTTTCATGACTGCGATCCGCGAGAGACCCGCTACGGAGGATATTCTGTTTGAGATTATCACCACCGTGCGCCCGCGCATTGCCTCTATCACGTTTGTTATCACGGTACTCTCCGTCTGCGGATCAAGGGACGAGAGCACGTCATCAAGTATCAGGACCTCGGGCTTGAGCACCAAGGCCCTCGCTATAGCCAGGCGTTGTCGCTGTCCTCCCGAAAGGCTGAGTCCCCGCTCTCCCACCACGGTGTCAAATCCCCGCTGAAACTCCATTATCTGTTCGTATATTCCCGCCGTTTTGGCAGCCTGTTCTACCTGCTCGCGGGTTATGTCCGGGTTTATGAAGGTGATATTGTCATAAACCGTTCCGCTGAACACCGTTATTTCCTGCGGCACATAGACGATGGTCTCCTGAAGGCTCTTTCTTGATATTCCCCCTATATCGATCCCGTCGATTGTTATTCCTCCCGATTCGGTCTCGTGGATTTTCATGAGCAGCTTAATTAGCGTAGTCTTCCCGGAGCCCACGAGCCCGGTTATTCCCAGAGTCGCTCCGCAGGGTATGTGGAGGTTAACATCGCGCAGAGCCGGGGTGGAGTCGTAAGAGAAGGAAACCCCGGAGAACCTTATGTCTCCCTTGAGTTCGTAGTCCTTCTCCCCCGTTCGGGTTTCGTCTTTTGCCGTAACCGCAAAAATGTCGTTCAGCCTGTTTACTGAAGCACTTCCTCTTTTTAGAAGATCGATCGCCCATCCCATGGCCATCATCGGCCAGGCGAGCATCATTAGGTAGATGAGTATGGCGGAGAACTCTCCGAGGGTTATTTCGGTGCCTATTGCCCCGGCTCCGCCGAAGAAAAGAAACAGGGCCATTGCTAGTGAGGGTACGAAATATATAAACGGCTGAAAAGTTGCCCTGATCTTCACGAGGTGTACGTTCTTTTCAAGATAATCTGCGCTTGCGCGGTCAAAATCCCGTCCCTCGGCCCGCTCAAGCCCGAATGCCTTTACCACCTTGATTCCTGAGACCGGCTTCCTCGCGCTTTCGGTGAGTTCCGAGAAGGAATCCTGGGACCGCTGGAACCTCCTCTCTATCATGTTTCCGAACTTGTATATGAAGACGGCGAGCGCGGGAAACGGCAAAAACGCGTAGAGGGCCATCTCTGGAGAAATGTAGATCATCGCGCCGAAGATGAAGAAAAACAGGAATATTCCGTCGTATGCTATAAGCAGTCCGAGGCCGCAGGAAAACTTGAGGGTCTCTATGTCGTTTACCGTGTGCGCCATCAGGTCGCCGACCTTTCTTCCCGAGAAAAAATCGAAGTTGAGCCTCTGGAGGTGATTGAAGAAATCGTTTCTGAGCGAATACTCTATTTTCCTGGCCCCGCCCATTATGAAATACCGCCAGCCGAGGCGGAAAAACGCCATGAACAGCCCGAGGACTAGTATGTAGATCGAGTACTTGGTTATCAGGGAAAAATTCGCGCTCTGCAGGGTGAGTTCGTCTATTATCCACTGGATTACTATGGGGACCGAAAGCTGGGCCATATCCACTAGGGTAAGGGAGACGATACCCGTTAAAAATGAGTATCTGTAGCGCAGAATGAGGGAGGAGATGCTTGTTTTTTTGACCAACTTTATACGAGTAAATATTTTACGGGACCGAAAAACTGGGTGGCTGCCGAGCTTCGGTCCTCTTGGATGAAAAGTAAATTCCGGGAGCCGCACACTGGCGGCAAATCCCGCCGCGAATCATTATACAGTGAAAAACCCGCGGAAGATAATCCGCTGTATCTGTGGAAGCGGTTTTTGCCCGGACGGTCGGGGATAAGGTATTTTTTTCGAGCGGAGGTAAATAGCGTGGAGGATGTTTCTTACCAAGTTCCTGCGGGAGTTTCGACGGCGCAACGGATTATAAAGAAAAGCAGGTTCATAGCCACTGTAAGTCGGGCAGGCACGAGACGGGAGGCCGAAGATTTCATAGAGAGCGTAAGGGCTCTTCACCCCACGGCGAGCCATAACTGTTATGCGTTTTTGGCCTGCGCCCCGGGGGGAGCGGATATCGGTTTCGGCGACGACGGGGAGGTCTCGGGAACCGCCGGGCGGCCCATGATGACTCTTTTGGAACACAGTGGCATAGGGGAGATAGTGGTCGTAGTAACCCGGTATTTCGGAGGGATAAAGCTCGGCCCCGGCGGGCTTCTAAGGGCATACACGGATTCCCTGAGGGCGGCCTTGGGGGAGCTTGAGCTTAAAGAGCACGTTCCGGTGAGGGCGGGGCACATTGTTTTTTCTTACGCGCATGAGAATTCCATACGGGTTCTGTTTGAGAAATCGGGCGTTACGATAACGAGCGTCGAGCGCGGGGAGGATGTCCGCTTCGGTTTCACGGCACCTCTCGGCGTTGTCGCGAGCCTTGAAGAGAGGGTTGCTTCCTTGACCAGGGGGAAATCCAAGCTTGTCTGGACATAGGCAAGCGGAGCCCTCGTTGAGAGTGGTTATTCCCTGTTCTGCCGTATAGTCAAAGCCGGTATACTAACTTTCAATCAATTTCACAGGTGGAGGCGGTTATGAACGTTTACGAGTGCGTAAGATCGCTTAGTTCCGTAAGAAGTTATCTTGACGGGGAAGTTCCGGAAGAAGTCATCATGGAGGTTATGGAGTCGGGGAGATTCTCGCCGAGTGCCCACAACAATCAGCCGTGGGAATTCGTGCTTATAAAGGACCGTGCAATGCTACAGGAAATGGGAAAGTACTGCACAAGCGGCAGCTTCATCGTGCAGGTGGCTTTCGCGGTGGTGCTTCTGGTGGATCCACAAAGCAAGTGGCACCAGATCGACGGCACCAGGGCTGCGCAAAACATGGTTTTAGTGGCGTGGAGTCACGGACTCGGGTCCTGCTGGATAGGGAGGATAGAGAAGGAAGAGCTTAAAAGGTATCTGGGGGTGCCGGAAGAGTTCGACGTCCTTACTGTGCTTCCGTTCGGTTACTTTGACAAAAGGCGGGTCGCTACCGGGAAGTTGAGGAAAACTCCGGACGAGGTCTTTCATCTGGACGGTTACGGAAAAAGAATTCCGAGGTAACAGACTTGCGGGATTTTCCGCGCGACGGACGAAAAAGCATATTGACGGAGGCTTTTAAATGAAAAAGTATTTTGTCGAATTCATAGGAACCTTCTTTCTCGTCTTCACGATAGGGAATGTCGTTGTTGTTCCCGGTGCCGGGCTTTTTGCTTCCGGTGCGGGACTTTTCGCTCCTCTGGCCATAGGAGCCGTGCTAACCGCGATGATCTATGCGGGGGCTCACATTTCGGGAGCGCACTATAATCCGGCTGTGACGATGGCGTTCTGGTTCAGGGGAAAAATGAAGTCGGGTGACGTTTTTCCCTATATGGTTACTCAGGTCGTTGCGGGCGTCTTAGCCGCCTTGGCCGTTATGCTTGTAAAAGGAGCTCCCGAGACCTTGCCCATGGAGATATCCCCCCTCCCGGCTCTCATCGCGGAAACCCTTTTCACCTTCGCGCTCTGCCTGGTGATACTTGAAGTCTCAACCTCGAAAGCAACACAGGGCAACTCCTATTACGGCATTGCCATAGGACTCACGGTTATGGGGGGAGCGTACGCGGTCGGGAGCATCTCAGGGGGAGCTTTTAATCCTGCGGTGGCGGTGGGAATGATCATAATGGGAATCGTGGATCCCTCCTCCATATGGATTTACCTGTGTGCGAATTCTATCGGGGGTTTTTTCGCGCCGGCGATCTACAAGCTAATCCACTCGGACGAGTGACTTCGCGGCGCAAAGCGTAAGGACTTCGCAGGATGAATCTTAAGAAGCTTGGAAACACGGAAGTTCTCGTTCCCGAGATCGGACTCGGCACGTGGAACTACAAGGGGGGAGTGGAGCCTCTGAGAACGGGAATCGAGCTTGGGGCTTCGCTTATAGACACCGCCGAGGGGTACTACACGGAGGACATAGTCGGCGATGCCGTGCGCCCCTTCAGGGACGAGGTCATTATAGCGACCAAGGTTTCGGGAAGGAATCTTGCCCACGACAGCGTGCTTAGATCCTGCGAGGCGAGTCTCGAGAAGCTTGGCACGGACTGCATAGATCTTTACCAGATACACTGGCCGAATCCCGTCTATCCGATAGAAGGGACGATGAGCGCGCTTGAGAAGCTGGTAGACCGCGGATGCGTGAGTTATGTCGGGGTGAGCAATTTTTCGGTAAGGCAGATGCGCGAAGCACAGCACTATTTTCCCAACTATCCGATAGTTTCAAACCAGGTGCTCTACAACCTTAGATCAAGGGATATAGAAAAAGAACTGCTTCCCTACTGCCTGGATAACGGTATCACCGTGATGGCCTATACTCCGCTTGACGCCGGAAGGCTCTGCCGGTCCCGCCACGGCAGGGTTTTGTCCCAGATAGCGGCCGAGACGGGGAAGACCGAGGCGCAGGTCGCTCTTAACTGGTGTGTCTGCCGGGAGAACGTCATTGCCATTCCGAAGGCGGATTCGGTCGCAAAAACAGTTGAGAACTGCGGGGCTTCGGGGTGGAGACTTTCCACTGAGCAGATTCGCAGACTGGATGAGTCTTTCTGAGTTTACGTTTTTGCCGCCTAGTTATGTGATATACTAACGGGGAATATGGAATTAAGAGGAGGAGAGTGTGCGATGAGTTTCAAAAAAACGCTTTCGCTTTTGGTTTTCTTTTTTGTCTTAGCTTTTTTTTCTTTTACCGATCCGGCTTCTGCGAGCGAGCTTGATACGGGCGATACCGCCTGGATACTGATTTCAACCGGTCTTGTTCTTTTCATGATGATTCCAGGGCTTGCGCTTTTCTACGGGGGACTGGTCGGCAAAAAGAATGTTCTTTCGGTGCTGATGCAGTGCTTTTCGATTACCGCTGTGGTGACGATTATATGGACGTTTTTCGGCTACAGCATGGCTTTTGACACTACCGGCATGGTAGCGGGAGAGCTTGGGGTAAATGCCTTTGTGGGAGGTTTCTCAAAGGCGTTTCTACATGGGGTAGGCATCGATACTCTTTCGGGAACGATTCCGGAAGTTCTGTTCTTCGCCTTCCAGCTTACTTTTGCAATCATTACCCCGGGACTTATAATCGGAGCGTTCGCCGAGAGAATGAAGTTCTCGGCCATGCTTCTGTTCAGCGCTCTGTGGGTGATATTCTGCTACTTCCCGATCGCGCACATGGTCTGGGGAGGAGAAGGTTCCTACCTGGGGGACATGGGAGTCATTGATTTTGCAGGGGGGATAGTTGTCCATATCACGGCGGGTACCGCGGCCCTTGTGGCAGCGATAATGCTCGGCAAGAGAAGGGGCTACCCAAACCACCTTGCGCTCCCGCACAACCTCACTCTTACCATGATAGGCACCGCGATGCTCTGGGTCGGATGGTTCGGGTTCAATGGAGGAAGCGCCCTTGCGGCGGGGGGACAGGCGGCCATGGCGGTTGTCGTGACCCAGATTTCTCCATGCGTTGCTGCTCTCACCTGGATATTCTTGGAAAGCGTAAGATCGGGCAAGCCTAGCGCTCTTGGCTTCGCGACTGGAGCTATTGCCGGTCTTGCAGCTATAACTCCCGCCTCGGGCACCGTGGGACCGATGGGAGCCATAGTCATAGGATGCGCGTCTTCCGTGCTTGCCTACATAGCGGCCACCTACATCAAGTTCCGTTTCAGTTATGACGACGCGCTTGACGTTGTGGGAGTCCACGGAGTCGGAGGCCTTGTCGGAATTATACTGGTTGCGGTTTTCGCGTCGACTTCTTACGGCGGGTCGATTGCGGACCTAGACATAGGCGCGCAGCTCGGCATACAGGTCTACGGAGGCATATTCGCAGTTGTTTACACCGCTATAGTAAGCTATATAGTGCTCAAGGTCGTTGACATGCTCGTAGGGCTCAGGGTTGACGAGGATGGAGAGAGCCAGGGTCTTGACATAACGGATCACGGGGAAGAGGGTTACCACGGCATCTAGAGTGGGAGCGGAGATCTGCGCCCGCATGGTTTATGTATGAGCTTTCCTGCACGGGAAACTATGGTCTGCGCCTGCGGGTACTCCGTCGGGGACCCATGGGTGGTTCCGAAACAGAGGTACTCCCTTTTCGGCTGGTTCGTGATGAGCTGCGGAATAAGCTATCCGCCTAATCGGATCAACATAGAGTGTGACCGCTGCGGGGAGATTTTCGACGTGATTGAGGGAACCGGAAAATTCCTTGAGGAATATATGCGCCGCAACCGCTGATCACATCTTGTACTTTCCGAAATCCTCGGCCGGTATGTCTTCGAGGATATCGCCCGCGCTTTGGTCTTTATCACCGACTTTTACGCTCAGGGAGGCTTTTATCACCTCTTCGTCAACCATGATGCGGCACCCCGTCCTCAGTGCTATCGCTATGGCGTCGCTCGGTCGGGAATCAACCAGAAGTTCTTCTCCGTCTTTTTTTATGCGAAGACGCGCGTAAAAAGTGTTCTCCCGAAGCTCGGTGATCTCTATTTCACTGACTTCGTAGCCCGTGGCGGTGATTACGTTTTTCAGAAGATCGTGGGTGAGAGGTCTGGGTCTCGGAGTTTTTTTGATCTCCATGGCTATTGCGCTTGCCTCTTCAAATCCCACCCAGAGCGGAAGACTTTTCTCTCCGTCCTCGTCGTTTAGAATGACTACAGGCATGTCGGTAAACGGGTCGGCAACTATGCAGGAAACCTTCATCTCAAGAAACATTTTCTCTCCTCCCTTTAGTTCAGATATTGTCCTCTAAGTGAATTCGCAAGTCCTTCGGTTACCTCTACGTCCACCATTTCTCCGATAAGTTCTTTTTCTCCTGGGAAATTGACTATCCTGTTATGCTCCGTTCTCCCGGAGAGCCAAGAAGAGTCATTCCTGCTCTTCTCCTCGACCAGCACACGCTCGGACTCTCCCACCCTCTCCATGTTTTTCGCAAGGGTGATTTCCCGCTGGTATTCCTGAAGACGGGAGAGCCTCTCGCCGGCCGTCTGGTCTTCTACCCTTTCGCCTGATCTCCAAAGCTCCTCACCCACTGTTCCAGGGCGCGGTGAGTACTTAAACGAGAAGGAACTGTCAAACCCCACTTCCCCGACAAGGTTCATCGTCTGCTCGAAGTCATCTTCCGTTTCCCCCGGGAACCCTACTATTATATCAGAAGATACGGCTATGTCCGGCATGGCGTCGCGGAGCCTGTTAACCGAGTCCACATACCAGCTTCTGGTGTAGGTCCTGTTCATGAGTCTAAGTACCTTGTCTGAACCCGACTGCACGGGCAGGTGGATGTGGCGGCACACCTTCGGCACCTCGGCCATGGCCTCCACCATTTTTTTCGTTATATCTCTTGGATAAGAGGTTGTGAATCTTATCCTCTCAAGACCTTCGAGTTCCCCTAGGGCCCGAAGCAGGTCCCCGAACTTGAGTCCTCCAAGCTTCCAGGAATTAACCGTCTGACCTATGAGCGTTATCTCCTTTACACCTTTTGCGATCAGGTACCGTGCTTCAGCAGTTATATCCTCAACCGGCCTGTTTACCTCCGCACCCCTCACCGTGGGCACTATGCAGTAAGCGCATTTCTTGTTGCATCCCTGCTGTATGGAAACAAACGCGGTGGGCTTTCCCTCCTCGTGGTAGGGAAGTACGTCGAATGGTTCTTCCACGTCAAAGGACGTTTCGACGGGCCTTGATTTCTTCTCCCTTATCTCTTCTATAAGCCGCGGGAGTCCGGGGATCGCTCGGGGTCCGAGCACGAAATCAAGATGTGGTATCCTGCGGATGAGATCCTCTCCGTAGAGTTGCGCGACGCACCCGGACACCCCGACTATAAGCTCCGGATTTTTTGCCTTGAGGTGCTTGAAGCGCCCAAGGCTGCTGAGGGCCTTCTGGTCGGCTTTTTCCCGTATGGCGCATGTGTTTACGATTACTATGTCGGCCTCTTTGGGGTCTTCGGTGATACTGGCGCCGAGGGCGTTTTGTATCCTGTCCGAGTCGTACTCGTTCATCTGGCAACCGTAGGTCTCGAGGTAAAGGGTGTCGGTTTTCATAACAATTGGAAATCGTAACGCATGGTAATATAAGTATCAAGTTAGGGGGGAGATGAGGTTCCTCGGAGAGAGTCGGCCGAACCGGTAGGCTTTGATTATTCTTGCGAACCCATTAAAATACAATTTCAGGGCGCCCCGGTTCGTGGGCGTTAAAGCGGGATTTTGCTTGTTCCGGTTTCCTTGTCGCGATTCATAACCCTGATTTACGGAGAAAACTTCTAATGACGGATAACAAGGCGGAGCCCGGTTCTTCCGGCGGCGCAGGCGCGGAAGGAACATTTGCCTGGATGGCCGATCTAACCCCGGCGCAGTGGAAAATCTTCGGAGTGACTTTTTCGGCGTGGACGTTCGCCGCCATGAATATCCTGCTTTTCACCTTCGTGGCGGTAAGCATCGCGGAAGTCTTCAGCCTTTCTCCCGAAGCTGTCGGATGGCTTTTTTCAGTAGCGCTTTTTTCCACCGCTCTCGGCGGGATTCTTTTCGGCGTAGTTTCGGACTATGTAGGAAGGGTAAAGGCTATTATGCTCACCATATTCTTTTACTCTTTTTTCGCCGGTCTCAGCGCGTTTTCTCCCAATATCCTGTTTCTTGTTGCATGCAGCGTGTTTCTTGGTCTCGGCATGGGAGGCCAGTGGGCCTCGGGAAAAGTGCTCGTCGCGGAAACGTGGCCAAGGGAGCACAGGGGAGCTGCTATAGGCATGGTGCAGAGCGGATGGTCGGTCGGTTACCTGCTGATCACGCTTCTTGCCGCCCTTATACTTCCCCGCTTTGATGTTGAAGTGGGATGGAGAGTGCTTTTTCTTGTGGGGGCGGTTCCGCTCCTTCTTATTTTCTATGTTTGGCGGAATATCGATGAACCGGAGATATGGCGTAAGACGTCCCGGATGAGAAAGGAAAAAAAGCTCGGAGAGGGACAGGAATTTACCCTGAGCCAGATATTCAAGGGAGGACTTCTGCGTTACACTGTGCTCGCCACCATTCTTACCAGCTTCTGCATGATTGCTTACTGGGGTCTTATGTTCTGGGTTCCGCAGTTCCTCGCAAGACCCATAGAAGAGGGGGGAGTCGGGCTCGGCATGAAGGGATTTATATGGATAGTACCTCTTAACATCGGAGCTTTCCTGGGACACAATTCTTTTGGCTGGATAAGCGACAAGCTGGGAAGAAGGCCGGTTTTCTCTGGCTTCCTGGTAATCTTGGGCATACTCATTTATTTCTTCGGACAGTCGACTACCCTGACCCAGGTTCTCATATTCGGTCCGCTGGTAGGGTTTTTCGGAGCCGGTTTCTATTCGGGATTCGGAGCCATATTCGCCGAACTGTTCCCGACCAGAACAAGGGCCACCGCCCAGGGGTTCTGCTACAACGTGGGAAGGGGAGTATCCGCTCTAGCGCCGCCTCTTGTGGGTTACATGGCGGGGATGAAAGGTTATGGTCCGGGGCTTGTTACAGTCTCGGTTTTTGCCTTTGCCGCCGCTATTGTCGTTTTTGCCCTTCCTGAAACCAAAGGCAAGGAACTTGACATATAGGGGATGGGGGTCTTGCCTTCTCCTGTATTTCGACTGGGGCTCGGGTTGTGGTTTCTGTGTCTGAAAATTTCTTCAGGGCCCAGGCCTGCGGGGACAGTAAAATCCGGGTCATTCAGACTTAAGCCTGCTACGGGAGACCGGATCTGAGGAAAAACGGGGGTGATTTTCAAGCGAAAAAACGGATTTTCTACTCATCGTTTGACAGAGAAATTCCAGACGTGTTAAAGTCTGTTTTGAGGAAGAAAAAAGAGGTTCGGGTGTTCACTTTCCTTCGGAATCGTCGTTCATTTGTTTTGGAATATGCGGTTTGACACTTTCCTGTAGATTTAGTAGGTTAGCTTCTTCAGAGACCTTAACTTTAATAGGCAGTTGTGTTTTAGATATGAATAATAAGAGTCGATGGATATTATTTGCGGTGGCGGTATCTATCCTGGCAGTGTTGTCTTTCACTCCTCTTGTAATCCCTTATGGAGTGACGGAGCCATATTTTCTAGGACTTCCCAGGACTCTATGGGCTGGGTTGGGAATATCACTCTCCATATATGTGCTACTTGTTTTGGCAATGCTGACATCTAGTGGCCAAAGGTAGTCTGCTTATATAATGAGGAAGAAATAGACATGAACAGGGGAATGGCATTTGTTGTAGTTGCACTAGTATATCTTGCAGTGCTAATAACCCTCGCTGTCATAGGAAACAGGAAAAACAAAGGGGATGAGTACGAATTCCTTCTTGCGGGCGGCAGCCTTGGAACTATAATTGGCTTCTTAACCTTTTTTGCTACCCTCTACAGTACATTCATATTGATAGGGATGCCCAATTTCTTCCGTGTACACGGCGTGGGAACGTGGATATTCCTTGGCGTTACCGATATGGTCTTAGCTGTTTTCACGCTTTGGCTCTCACTCAAATTAAGGAAAAGGATCTCTTCAACGGATTTTCGGAGCATATCGGATCTGATACGTGAAACTTTTAGTTCCCCCGGAGTTTTCGTGTATGTTCTGGGCCTTGTCATATTTCTCGTTCCCTACATAGCAATTCAAATAAAAGGAGCGTCGGGCATTCTAGCCCACATTGTTCCCTATGAAGTTCCCCAGTGGGGTTGGGCTGTCACTATACTGTTTCTTATGTATCTGTACTCTTCCATAGGAGGACTCAGGGGTATTATGTACTGTGATTCACTTCAGGGAATTGTGCTGTTCACCGTTATATGGATAATGGCATTCATTGTTTTGGAAAACTTTGGAGGGCTTGGAAAGTTAGTTCAGGCCGTAGCGGCGGAGAAACCTGAACTGTTATCTACTCCCGGTCCCAAGGGGTTGTTATCGGTTCAGTGGCTTATTGCGGGATTTATATCAATTGTGTTGCTACCTGTGTCCCAACCTCAGTTGACTTCGAGGCTCAGCATTCTGAAGGGTTTGAACGAGAGACGCAAAATTCCGGTTTTGCACGCGTCTTTCACCTTCCTGCTTCTGATAGCAGGGCTTATAATTGGTTTATACGGTGCAGTCGCAATACCGGCTAACACGGGTCCGGAGTTCATTGGTAAACTTATACTTGAACAAAATCCTGTTGTGGGTGCCGTTGCCTTGATAGGCATTCTGGCGGCAGCTATGTCCACATCTGACTCCCAGTTTTTTGCTCTTGGATCTGAAATTAACAATGCTCTTGGCAGGTTTAGCAGAAAGTTAAAAGTATCTCCTATTGTTTTTGTGAAACTAGTTATACTGGTATTTTGCGTAGCTTCTTTCGTTGTTGCTATGAAGAGTTCTCAGGGAATTATATCTCTTGCTGTGTCGGGATTCATGGGTACTGCTCTCATGGCACCTATGGTTCTCACCTCAATTCTGTGCAAAAGAAGAAACTTCGGCACCTTAATCCCAGTTGTTACAGCTGTCAGCCTAGTTGTGTTTTTAATGACGCTTTTTGGACTCGTACCGAATATGATAATGGGTTTACGCACGGATTTGATACTGCTTGCCGTCAATACGCTGGTTACGGTTTCAGTGGTTTTAATCGAACTGAAAAAAACAAATAAAACATTCCAGCAGCTGTCTTGAAATTATTAAAAGGCTGTCCCGCCTAAGTTCCTTTCAGTGCATATCTCCAATAGTTTTCACGCTGGCTTAGTATTGTTTTTATAGCTTTGTAATCTGAAAAGTATTTTCAATCATTTAAAATATGTTTAGATGATTGAATTGAAAGGATTGCTATTTAAGGACATTCCGAAAGAGAACCGGCGGATACCTGATGAAAAATGCATCCGGCAGACCTGTTTATATAGGAAAAGCCAAGAATTTGAGAAGCAGGGTCAGCTCTTATTTTAATGTCAGCGGTAACAACAGGCCTCAAATAAATTGTTTAATTTAGGAATTAGAAGACCAGCGATAAGGACCTTGACATATGGCGGCTTCTGGTTTTTTGTATCCTATGCGCGAAAAAATTCTTGAGCTTTCCGAATCTTTTCCCTCCACAACTGGGGTTTACATAATGAAAGGGGCGGGCGGCACCCCTGTTTACATAGGCAAGGCCAAGAACCTTCGTTCCCGCGTAATGTCCTATTTCCAGGGTGGAAGGGATAGAGGACAGATTCCCTATCTGGTAAGGGAGGTCGACTCGATCGACTATGTGATTACCGAGGGAGAGAGCGAAGCCCTTTTCATCGAGAATTCCCTTATAAAGCGCCACAAGCCGAAGTACAACATACGGCTTAAGGACGACAAGACCTTCTCATCTCTCCGCCTCTCCGTTGCGGAGAAGTTCCCCAGGCTTTCGCGCACCAGGAAAGTGCGGGATGACGAGGCGCTTTACTTCGGTCCGTTCTCCTCGGGGAAGTTTCTCAAAAGCACGGTAAATCTCGTCCACAGACTTTTTCCCCTGAGGGACTGCACCCAGGGCAAGTTCGAAAGACACAGGGCCCGTCCCTGTCTTAACTATTTCATGAAGCTTTGCTCGGGACCGTGCGCGGGCAAGATTTCGGAGGAGGACTACGGAGAGCTGGTGCGTCAGGCAACATCGTTTCTGCGGGGGGAGAGAAAAAAACTCGTGAGGATGATCAGGGAGATGATGGAGAAGGCCTCGGAGGAGGGGAGGTACGAGAACGCGGCCTACTACCGCGATCAGCTTGTTAGTCTGAGAGAAAACGCCGAGATTGAAAAGGTCACCTCCTCGAAGTTTGAGGATGTAGACATAGTGGGTTTTTACCGGGAGTCGGAGCAGTACGAGTTTACGGTTTTGCTCTCGAGAGGAGGTTCCGTGGTCGATAAGCTTGATTTCTCCGTGAGGAGTTGCCATGGCGACGAGACAGAGTGTGTGAGGGAATTTCTAGGCAGGTTTTATTTCTCGGATCACTATGTTCCTAAGAGAATCCTGCTGCCTCTTTCCATAAGGGACCGCGAGGGGTACTCGGAGTGGCTCAGCGAGAAAAGAGGAAAGCGGGTTTACGTTGAAGTTCCCAGCAGGGGACCCAAAAGTGAGCTTTTACGCTTCGCCATGAAAAACGCGCGGGAGAGTTTTTCGAGAAAGGCCGAAGAAAAAGCTAGGCAGGGCACGCTTCTTCGAAGCATAAGAAAGTCAACCGGGATAAAACGGATTCCCTATACCATAGAGTGTTTTGACATATCGAATATTCAGGGGAGCCAGACGGTCGCGTCGCTTGTAAGGTTTCGAAACGCGAGATCGGAGAGGGACAGGTACAGAAAATACAGGATCACGGCCACCAAGGGGCAGGATGACTTCCGATCGATGTACGAGGTAGTTTACAGAAGGGCTCTTAGGGCGGCGGAGGATAACTGGGACCTTCCGGACCTGATACTCATAGACGGAGGTAAGGGGCAGTTAAATGCCGCTTATGCGGCACTTCGGGACTGCGGAGTGCAGGATGAAGTCGATCTTGCCTCTATAGCGAAAACTGAAGGTCGATCCGGGGTCGACAGGATTTACGTGCACGGAAAGGGCGAGCCTTGCGATTTCTCTTCCAACAAAAAGGGCATTTATTTCTTGATGAGGGTAAGGGACGAGGCTCACCGCTTTGCAATTACCTATCACAGGGGACTAAGGAAGGACAAAACCTTGGCTTCGCAGATGGACGGCGTTCCGGGCATAGGGAAAAAAAGAAAATTTCTGCTTCTTAACCACTTCGGGAGCGTGGATAAGATAAAGGGGGCCACCGCCGAAGAACTTGCCTCTGTTAAGGGCATGACGAAACGGGCTGCGCGGAACATAAAGGAGTTTTTGCGCTAGTTGGTTAAGCACCAAATTTGATCATGGCATGCGGATTTCCCTGCTGAGCTTGGTGGCTGATCCGTATCGGCTAATCCTGAAGACAGAATTCAAGTATGGCCTTTCCCGCGTGAAGCTTGTTCTCGGCTTGCGTGAAGGCGACGCAGCGTGGACTGTCCATGACTTCCGCGGTTATTTCTTCTCCCCTGTGTGCCGGAAGACAGTGCATTATCAATGGATCTTTGTGGCAGAAGGAGAGAAGCTCCTTGTTTACCTGAAAAGGCCTGAAAACCTTGGTTCCCTTTCTTTCTTCCCCCATGCTTACCCAGACGTCGGTATAGATCACGTCGGCATCTCTTACCGCGGAGGCGGGGTCGTGAATAACTTCGATTTTGGAGTTTCCGTGTTCCGTGGCCTCGCCCATAATTGTCGGGTTGGGTTCATATCCCGGGGGAACCGCAACCGAGAGGTCAAATCCCATTATCGCAGAGGCGGCCACGAAGGAATTGGCGATATTGTTTCCGTCGCCGAGAAAGGCAAGCTTGAACTTCTCCAGGTCCACTCCCTGCTCCGAGATCGAGAAAAGATCGGAAATTATCTGAGTGGGATGCTCAAGATCCGTAAGGGCGTTTATCACGGGAACTGCTGAGTTCTCAGCGAGTTCCAGGACTTTCTCCTGCCCGTAGGTTCTTACTATTATCCCGTCGAGGTAGGAGGAGAGTATCTTCGCCGTGTCGGCTATGGTCTCACCCCGCCCGAGCTGCGTATCCGCCGGATTCATGTAAATTGCCCGGGCGCCTAGGTCAAAAAGGCCGGCTTCAAAGGAAAGCCTTGTTCTGGTCGACTGTTTTTCAAAAAGAAGACCTACCGACATCCCTTCAAGGTTTTTTGGGCTTTCGCCCTGTTTTTTAAGTTCCTTGAGTTTGCCCGCGCGGCGGATCATTTCCCTGACCTCGTTTTTTTCAAGGTCTGAGACGGCAAGAAGGTTCCTACCCACTTGAAATCACCTCCTCGATGGATTTCGTTATCGTTGCGACGGCAAAATCAATCTCCTCTTCGTTCGTATTAAGCGGAGGAAGAATCCGAAACACGCGTTCAACCGTAAGTATAACCAGAAGCCCATTTTTAACTGAAACCGAAAAACAGTTCCGCGCGAAGGCCCTGTCTGAGAACTCAACCCCGATTATAAGCCCCTTTCCCCTTACCTCCTTTATGTGCTCGGGATATTTTTTCCGTAGTTCCCCAAGTTTGCCGAGAAAATAGTCCCCAAGCCTGCCTGCTTCCTCGGCCAGGTTTTCTTCAAGTATCGTTTCAACCGCGGCGCAGGCCGCCCCAGCGGCCAGGGGGTTTCCGCCGAAAGTGCTTCCGTGAGCCCCGGGGGTAAAGTGCTTTGCCACGTCCTCAGTAGCGAGAACCGCGCCGCACGGAACACCGCCTCCAAGAGCTTTTGCGAGGGCCACTATGTCGGGCTTTATATCCTCGTGCTCGTAGGCGAATAGCTTTCCCATCCTTCCCATCCCGACCTGGATTTCATCGAGTATGAGCAGCATGTTGTTCTCCCCGCAGATCTCACTTACCTGCCTTAAGTATCCCGGAGGCGGAACGATGACTCCGTTTTCTCCCTGCACCGGTTCCAGAATAACTGCGCAGGGGCTGATTTTGGCGACCAGTCGTGCGATCGCGTCAGAATCCGCGTAGGGAGCGAAGTGAAATCCTTCGAGAAAAGGAGAGAATCCCTCCCTGTATTTTTCCGATCCCGTGGCGCTTAGCGCCCCGAGGGTCCTTCCGTGAAACGCTCCTTCGGTTGAGATGATTGCGTGTCTTCCGCCGTTTTGCGCTCCCCATTTTCTGGCGAGCTTTATCGAGCCTTCGACGGCCTCGGTTCCGCTGTTGCAGAAAAACACCCTGTCCGCAAAGGAGTTTGATATGAGCATCTCTCCGAGCGCGCTCTGGTTTTCTATGTTAAAGAGGTTCGAGGTGTGAACTAGGGTGGCGGCCTGGGATGTTATGGCGTCTGTGATCTTCGGGTGACAGTGCCCGAGGTTGTTGACGGCTATACCGGTTGTGTAGTCAAGATATTTCTTCCCTTCTGTGTCCCAGAGCCATGAACCGCTTCCCTTCCGCATCGTTATGGGAAGGCGGCTGTAGGTTTCCATCAGGTATTTTCCCTTCGGGTCTTCCATTTTCCTTGGCCTCAAAGGGTTATCTCCGTTCCTATTCCGGAATCGGTAAGAAGCTCGAGTATGAGGGCCCTTTTTACAGTCCCGTTTATTATATGAACCTTCTCTACCCCTTCTTCCAGAGCTTCAAGCGCGCACATCACCTTGGGAATCATTCCGCTGTTTATCGTTCCGTTCCTGATAAATTTTTTGGCCTGTCTTTTTGTTACTGAGGATATGAGATTCCCTTTTTTATCAAGGATACCGTCGACGTTGGTCAGCAGTATGAGCTTTGCGGCACGAAGCGCTCCCGCTATTTTCCCCGCCGCATGGTCCGCGTTTATGTTGTAGGTGGTTCCGTCCTCCCCTGCGCCTATGGGAGCTATTATCGGAATGACGTCTTTGCTCTCAAGAACCTTGATTATCTCGGGGTTTATTTCCTGGACTTCCCCGACGTACCCGAGGTCCGAGTCCTTGGGAATGTCTAATTTGTGCTCGGCGGCGAATTTCTGCAGGTCAAATTTTTTCGCCTTTATGAGCTTTCCTTCCTTTCCCGAAAGTCCTACGGTTTCCATCTGGTGTTTATTTATCGACGTTACGATCTGCTGGTTTATCTTTCCGACAAGCACCATCTCAACCACTTCCATTACCCGCTCGTCGGTAACTCGAAGCCCAGCGACGAAGTCGGATTTTATTCCTAGTTTGTTGAGATGCTCCTGGATCTGAGGGCCGCCCCCGTGCACTACCACCGGTTTTATCCCGACGTACTTCATGAGTATCAGGTCACGCACGAAATTCGCGAGATCTTCATTGGCGACGCTCCCCCCGTATTTGACCACTACGGTTTTGCCGTGAAATGCCTCTATGTACGGAAGGGCTTCAACCAGTATCTCCGCCTTTTTTGCCGAGTTATCCATGAAAAACTCCTTTCTGCGAAAGAAACATTATATAGCAACCGGGGTTTTTATTACAACATCCCGAGGATAATCATATATGAGAATTCGGGTCTTGGGGCAGAGCATGAAGATGCGGGTATCGTAGATGGAGAACTCCGTCCGCAAATGAGAAGCCACTTGCGGGCGGAGACGGAATTTCGGTTTAAGAAGTTTCCCCGAAGCTGCCGGTCCGTTAACTCCCGTGCCTGTAGGTCAGCTGCACTCCGAGAATTCTGCCTTTGGCAAGCGGTGAGAATGTGCCGCCCAGGGGCACACCCAGTAAGTCTGGAGGTAGCTGGCTGTCGCCTCCATGCTTGACTTCGTCAAGGATGTTCTTGGCGTAGAGACCTATAGAGAAACGCCCGTTTACCGGGACGATGTCGATTCCGGCGTCAAGGATGTTCTGCTCCATTATATACCCCCTGTTGTCATCGGTGAAGTATGACTTATCTCGGTAAGCGTAGTTTATGCGGGAGGTCAGACGTCCCCAGCTGGTCGTTCCCGTGTCGTGGGTGAGTCCCACGCTGTAAGTCCACTTCGCGGCGCGGGGAAGTTCGAGGGCTAGATCATTTTCATCCAAGGTGCCATCCCGATTCAGGTCTTCTTTCACCTTGGTGTACTCGGGATTTACGTACCCCACGGAACCGGTCAGAAGCAGGTTCTGCGAGATGGCGAACAATCCGTCAAGTTCAAAGCCATAGGTCTCAACGTCGGCTGTGTTCTTGATCAGCTGGACTATGCCGAATAGTGTTTCATCGGGAAAGTTAACTTCCCTTTGCAAGTCGTCGATCAAGTTGTAGAAAACTGCCCCGTAGAGACGTCCGCGGTCTTTTGAAATCTTGAATCCGGCCTCGAAGCTGTCAACCGTCTCTTCGTCATATGGTCCCGGGGGCTGAATATCGATGGGAATAAGGTTGCGCAGATTGTAGCCTCCCGAGCGGAATCCCCTGGTCCAGTGTGCGTAAACGTTGGTTCCGGGGCTTATGTAATAGGCGGCGCCTAGCTTGGGTGACCAGCTGTGCCAGGTTTCCTTGTCTGTAAAGTCAAACTCGCAGGCTGGGCCTTCCACGATGTTACAGGGCTGCGGAATGATATTGATCTGGGCTATCTCGGCTTCTCTTTTCTCGCGCGTGTATCGCGCGCCCGCGGTAAGCGTCAGCTTGCTTGTGAGGTCGTAATCCAAAGACAGAAACCAACCCAAGGTTTCAACGTCGTAATTTCCGCCTCCGAGCGGAGAAATAGCACCGGCAACCAAGGAGCGGTGCTCATGGTAGTTAATCTCGTTTGTAAAGTAGTAGCCTCCTGTGGTTGCGTGGAGTTTTTCGAAAAACTTGCCCGAGTAGCGCAGCTCGTTGCTTAGCTGGCTGTAGTTGCTCCATGCCTCAGCGTAGATGAGGTCGGCCGGCGTCGCGTCGAGATCAAGTGCGGAGAAGGTTTCGGAATCGCGCCAGCCGAAGATGTTGGTTATCGTACCGTCGCCGAAGTCCACATCCCAGTCTGCCTGGGCGGTGAAAAAGTGAGTATCGTTCTCTCTTTTACCTTCCTCGTTGATGCTGAAGTCGTGGCTGTCGCGGTCAAAGGGAGCCGCCGCGTTTGCGAGCCCGGACCCGTTTCTGTGGCTTTGTGCCGCAGGGCCGTCGCCGTCGACGCTTTCGTACTGGTATCGGAGTACCAAGCTAAAATCATCTGTGGGATCCCAGACGAGCACCGGACGCACCATCCGGACGTCAAGATCACCGAAAGCTTTGCCGGTGTGGAGGTTTTTGAACCAGCCGTTATCCTGGTTTGTGTACGCGGTTATCCTGGCGCTGACGGTATCGCTTAGCGGACCTCCGACGGTACCCATGTAATAGCTATTCAAGCTCTCCCCGCCTCCTTCAAACGAGGTGCGAACGGACATCTCAAGTGTGTCGCCGGGTTTTTTGGTATTCACAAGCACAGCGCCTCCGGTCACGTTGCGACCGAAAAGTGTTCCCTGGGGCCCTCTCAGCACTTCGATGCTTTCAATATCGAACGTATCGAACAAAGTGCCGTTTGTGGCCCCCACGTACACGCCGTCTACAAACACTCCCACGGTCGGATCGACAGAAGGTATGGAACTGTTTATCCCGAGTCCGCGAATTGAGAAGCTGGCGATTCCCCCCACCGTGCCGATATCGTCAAGCGCGACGTTGGGCATCGTTACCGAAAGGCTTTCGAGGTTTCTTACCTTGAGGGTGTCAATCTGCTCGGAACTGAAATGCGTTACCGAGAGCGGAACGTTCTGGATCGGCTCCTCCCGTTTTCGCGCCGTAACCGTGATTTTTTCAAGAAGAACGCTGCTTACGCCAAACGCTTCTTGGGCATCGGCTCCTGTGCTGGTGATAAGAATCAAGATTGCTCCCGCGGCAAGCGTGGCGAAAAGTGCTTTTATCCGAGATTTTAGCTTTCTGCGAATCATGTTGGTAAACCCCCCTGTTGCATTCTTTAGGTATAGACGATACTTTTCTCAAATTCCCATTATAGCATGAATCGGACCCTGATCGCACAACTTTTTAAGGTGGGGAGACGTTAGGGGAGGGGTCTTGAATTTACAGAAGTCCCAGAGCTTTTTTTTCGCGTTTCCCCGTTTTTTTTACCCTTACCTGGAACTGGAGCTCGGCTTCGGCACCCTCTCCGTAGAAGCTTCCGGAAACGGGGGCGATAAGCTCGTGGGTTGCCCCGCTTGCGACCGCAACGTGTCGGTCTGCGACTGCAAGACCCGCCGAAGGGTCATATCCTCGCCACCCCCCACCCGGCAAATAGACCTCTGCCCAGGCGTGAAGCTCGTTCCTTGCCCTGCTCCTTTCACTTAAGGCGTAACCGCTTACGTGTCTGCACGCGAGTCCCGTCGAACGGCAGACGCTTGCGAAAAGCTCCACAATGTCCCTGCAGGAACCCTTTTTTTCCCTGAGGGTTCTCTCGGCGGGCCATGGGGCTCCCTCATCTCTCACCACATGAGGAAAGTTTTTGTGTATATGTTCGCAGAGCGAGAGAATGAAATCCGTGGTCCTCCCTCGGGCCCGAGAAAGAATAGTCTCGCGAAGTTCTGTGACCGCAAGGGCGGTTTTTTTGCTCACCGTCAGGTAAGGACCTAAAGCGGCCTTCTGCCCAGGAGGATACTGCATCGGCAGGTCGAGAAACTTCGTGTCTGAGACTATGAAATCAAAGGGGTTTTCCCGAAGGGTCTCAACGACGCAGTGGGTATCGATCGCGAGGCTATCGCACTCGCCCGTGAACCATAGTGTGACGGTGGTGTTTCCGTCAAGGTCGGAGTTTACGCTTCTTCCCGCATCGGGGGGATCGGTCTTAAGCGAGAACATGTGGGTCATCTGTCCGCCGCCGTCTCTCGGGCGAAGCCTCACGATGTGCGGGGCCAGGACGACTTTTTTCCCGTAGGAATAGGTCGTGTTGTGGTCTATGCTAAGGAGCACTTTTAGGGCTTCCGTTGAGAACCTTCTTTACCCATTCCGCAGGCATTTCCTCGGCCGATTTTCTAAGTCTCTCCTGCCACCACTCGGATATGTCCGCCAGTTCGTTTTCGGTGAAGCTGTACTGCTCGAGGCAGAAGGAATTGGTTCTGTAAACGATAATGTCTATGGGAAAATCGACGTCTATGGCGTTTATGCGGCTTGAATCGAACGCGAGGTACGCGATGCGAAGCGCGGTGTCGAGGTTCGTGTCGTAGGTAAGGGTCCTTTTTATGATAGGTTTTCCATATTTCGACTCGCCTATTATCACGTAGGGGGAAGTAATCCCCACGTTGATCCAGTTTGCCTGGGGATAGACAAGAAAAAGCTGCGGCTCGGGATCGTTTTCAAACTGTCCTCCTATTATGGAATACATGTTGAAGGGAAATCCCGAATCGGAGAGCGCCTCTCCGTCTTCCTCTTTTACTCTTCGAAGCTGCTTTGAGAACAGGTTCACGGCCTTGTAGAGGCGGTCTAGGGGTTCTTCTGAGTGCTCAAGGGCCTCATCAAGGTAGGTAATCGTTTTGTCTCTGGCGGAGCGAAGACCCGAGGTCATAAGGAAAAAGGAGTTGTCCCCGGCCCTGTGAGATGTGACCTTCTTTGCCCGTATGGCTTCGTTTCCCGTTATTATGAGGTTGTCGGCAAGCCCGATTATCCCTTCCTTGAGTTTCATTCCAACGCAGAAAGTCATCTCTTTTCTTCCTATTAGATATCGTCAAAGCCCCGAAGGGCGCCATCTTTTACATTGTAGCTGAAGTAATCGTCGTATATGCAGTTTCCGATCTCGTTTATGTGGGACTGGAAACTCTTTAGGTACTGGTGCATTCCGCGCTGTATTATCTCCTCGACGCTTATGAACCGAAGGTCCGAAAGAAGCCTTCCCATTTCCTTTTCGGTTTCGTTGTTGTAGGAGCCCGCCGGGCTGTTGGATATGCAGTGAAGCGACTCGTCGGCCCGTGTGACGCAGTAGATTATCGAGCGGGGAAACTGGTTATCAAGGATGAGGAAGTCAAGCACGTTGCTAATGGATATCTGCTGGTGCTTCGCCTTGTAGGTCTCAAGGGCGCTTGTTGATTTCAGCAGCGCTATCCACTGCATGTTGTCTATCGACGTTCCCACGAGCTCTGCCTTGGGAAGCAGGGTGTAGTACTTCACGTCGAGGATCCTGGAAGTGTTATCGGCCCGCTCCATTTGCTTTCCAAGTTCCGAGAAATGCCACGCCTCGCCGTGGGATATGCTGATGTAGCCCGACCCGTGAAAAAGAAGGCTCTGTACTTTTGCCACTTCGCAGAACTTGCCGGGATTGTCGAGCAGCTTCTCCTTAGCCTCCTCGCTGTTTAGCCTGTGGTAGAAACGGTTTATGAGAAGCCACATCTCGGAGGAAATTATCTCTCTCACGGAACTTGCGTTCTCGCGGGCGCGGTTAACGCAAGAGATGATGGAGTTCGGGTTGTTGCGGTCAAGCACCATGAAGTTTACTACGTTTTCCCGGGTCGTGCTGTCATAGAGGCTTCTGAAGAGAGCCATGTCTCCCGTGACCCTTACTATGGGGTCCCATTCCTGCTCAACGGAGTCGTGGGTATCGATGGCAAGGCCCAAGTTGACGTTTATGAGCCTCGCGGTGTTCCCGGCGCGCTCGGCGTAGCGGCTCATCCAGTATATCGATTCTGCAACGCGGCTTAGGATTTTCTGCCTCCTTTGCCCTTGGCGTTCTTTGCAGGAGCAAGCACCCAAGTGTCCTTGCTTCCCCCGCCCTGGGACGAATTAACTATCATCGAACCTTTGCGGAGGGCCACCCTGGTCAGGCCTCCGGGCAGGACGAATATTTCCTTTCCGTAGAGGATAAAGGGTCTGAGATCGACATGGCGTCCCTCGAAGTGATCGTCCACTATCACGGGAGCCCTGGAGAGCGCCATGGTCTTCTGGGCTATGTAGTTTCTGGGATCTGCCTTTATGTTTCTTTTGGCCTGGGCGAGCTCTTCCTTGGTGGCCTTGGGCCCGAACACTATCCCGTATCCTCCGGATTCGTTTGCGGGCTTTACGACCAGCTTCTCTATATTATCAAGCACGTATTTCCTGGCCTCGTCCTCCTCGCAGATATACGTCGGCACGTTCGGAATCAGGGGATCCTCTCCGAGGTAGTACTTTATTATCTTCTCCACATAGGCGTAGATTATCTTGTCGTCGGCCACCCCTCCTCCGGGGGCGTTAGCTATGGCGACGTTTCCGGCCTTGTACGCGCTGAAAAGCCCCGGAACTCCCAGCACGGAATCCGGGTGAAACACCTGAGGATCGAGGAAGTTGTCGTCTATCCTTCTGTATATGACATCCACTTTCTCAAGCCCCTTGGTAGTTTTTAGGTAAACGAAATTGTCGACTACCATGAGATCCCTTCCCTCGACAAGCTCTATTCCCATCTCCTTTGCCAGGAACGAGTGTTCGAAATAGGCCGAGTTATAGATCCCCGGGGTGAGAAGCACCACCTTGGGGTTAGCTGTTCTGTCGGAGAGCAGGTACTGGAGGGTATCATGGAGATGGAGTCCGTAATCGCTTATGGGCATTATCTCGACGGTGCCGAACACCTTGGGGAACGTGCGCTTTAGAAGCTCGCGGTTCTCAAGCACGTAAGAGACGCCGGAGGGGGAGCGCAGGTTGTCTTCCAGGATGTAGAAGTTTCCGTCAGAGTGCCTTATGAGGTCCGTTCCCGTGATGTGACACCAGATCTTCTTAGGCGGGGAAAAACCGACGCAGTCAAGGCGAAACTCCCTGCTCGAGAGAATAAGCTCCTTCGGAACCACCTTGTCTCTCAGGATCTTGCGGTCGTTGTATATGTCGTCTATGAAGAGATTAAGCGCGTGGATTCTCTGTTTGAGGCCCCTTTCTATGAGTTCCCAGTCCTCGGCCGACACTATCCTCGGAATTATGTCGAAGGGGAAGATGTTTTCCTCAGCAGCCTTCTTTTGTTCCGAGTAGAGGGTGAAGGTGACCCCCATCTCAAACAGGTTCATCTCGGCCGCTTTCTGCCTTTCGATGAGCTCTCCGTCTGAGAGGCTTTCTATCCTGTCGGTTAGAAAGCGGGTCCACTCATGCGGCGTGGCGTTATTCTTGAATACCTCGTCGTAAAAGTTTTCCGTGTCGTAGTTTTTGAAATCCATATCGGCTCCAAGGATTTTTCGAGAAATCTAACTAAAAGGGCAGGCTATGACAAAGGCTCCCTAGAGTATGTATCTGCTAAGGTCCCTGTCCTTGACGATGTCGGCTATTTTCTCTTCTACGTAGCTTTTGTCTATAACGATTTTTTTCTCCTTCATGTCGGGAGCGTTAAAGGAGATCTCGTCAAGCAGCTTTTCAAGAACGGTGTGGAGCCTTCTGGCTCCTATGTTCTCCGTTGAACTGTTAACCTCGGCCGCGGTTTCCGCTACTTTTTCTACCGCTTCTTTGCTAAACACGAGATTTATGTCCTCGGTCCTCATAAGCTCGGTGTACTGTTTTATAAGAGCGTTTTTGGGCTCGGTGAGGATGCGTATGAAGTCGTCTTTGGTGAGCGCCTCAAGCTCAACCCTTATGGGAAAGCGTCCCTGGAGTTCGGGTATGAGATCAGACGGTTTTGAGACGTGAAACGCCCCGGCTCCTATGAAAAGGATGTGATCGGTTCTCACCATCCCGTGCTTGGTGGTGACGCTGCTTCCCTCAATTATAGGGAGAAGATCCCTCTGCACCCCTTCCCTTGAAACATCCGGGCCAGAGACGCCGTTTTTCCCGGCAACCTTGTCTATCTCGTCTATGAAGATTATCCCGGAGTTCTCGGTTCTCTCTAAGGCGAGCTGGGTTACCTTGTCCATGTCTATCAGCCTGCGGGCTTCTTCCTCCGTGAGGATGTCCAGAGCTTCGGGCACCTTTACCTTTCTTACCTTGGATTTTTTGGGCATGAGGCTTCCGATCATCTCCGAGATGCCGGGGTCCATTTCCTCCACTCCCGCCTGGCTGAACACCTGTATCGGAAGGGATCTTGCCGTTATCTCTATCTCGACCTCCCTGTCGTCAAGCTTTCCGTCCCAAAGAAGCTTCCTCATTTTCTTCTTGGTCTCGCTCATTTTCCTCTTTGCCTCGTCCATGTCCCCATCCGCCTCCGTGTCGGGGCGCGTCGGAACGAGCAGGTCTATGAGCTTATCCTCGGCAAGCTCTCTTGCCCTCGTGTTAACGGAAAGGGTTTCTTCCTCTGTGACCATGTTGACGGCTATCTCCGTCAGGTCCCGTATCATCGACTCTACGTCACGCCCCACGTAGCCGACCTCGGTGAACTTAGACGCCTCGACCTTTACGAAAGGCGCCTGGGCGAGCTTTGCTAACCTGCGGGCTATTTCAGTCTTTCCCACCCCTGTGGGTCCCATCATAAGTATGTTCTTGGGAGAGATCTCGTCCCGCAGTTCAGGTGACACCTTCTGTCTTCTCCACCTGTTTCTAAGCGCTACGCCCACGGCCCTTTTGGCCATGTTCTGCCCGACTATGTACTTGTCTAGTTCCGAAACTATTTCCCTTGGGGTGAGATAGGATTCCTGGGACATTAACCTATTTCCTCTATCGATATGTGGCTGTTTGTGTAAATGCAGATGCCGGCCGCGATCTCAAGTGAGCGCTTGACTATCTCCGGGGCGGAGAGCTCTGAGTGCTTAGCAAGTGCTAGAGCAGATGCCTGGGCGAAGGGGCCTCCCGAACCTATGGCTATCACGCTATCGTCAGGCTCTATTACGTCTCCGCTTCCAGAGATTATGAGCATGGTCTCCGCGTTGGCTACTATAAGCAAGGCTTCGAGTCTTCTCAGGATCCTGTCGGTTCTCCATTCTTTCGCGAGCTCAACTGCTGCTCGCTTGAGGCTTCCTCGGAATTCCTCTAGCTTTCCCTCGAACTTGTCAAAAAGCGTCATGGCGTCTGCGGTTGAACCCGCGAATCCGGCGCAGATCTTCCCGCCGTACATCTTCCTTATCTTATTCGCGTTATGTTTTACTGCTGTTGACCCCATGGTCACCTGACCGTCGCCCCCTAAGGCCACCCGGTCGTCTTTTTTAACGCAGAGTATCGTGGTTCCGTGAAACTGGCTCATAATCTTTTTCCTTCCGATGCTCCTAGGCGTTCGGGTGGGTTTTGTCGTACACTTCCATTATCCGCTCGACCGAGAGATGGGTGTACCTCTGGGTAGTCGAGAGACTTGCGTGGCCGAGCATCTCCTGTATTGCCCGAAGGTCCGCACCCCCCGCAAGCAGGTGGGTCGCAAACGAGTGTCTCAGCACATGGGGACTCACGTTTTTCGATATCCCTGATACTAGGCCGTACTTCTTTATTATCCGTGCGAGGCTTCTCGTTGTTATCCCACCTCCCCTTGAGTTAAGGAATATATGGTCGGATACGGGTTTCAAAGCTCCCCTTATGTCAAGATATTCCCCGAGAGCTGAAAGCGCCTTTGATCCCACGGGAACTATCCTCTCTTTGTTTCCCTTGCCGCGCACCCTTATTACCGCCTCTCCAATGCTGAGATCGGCTAGGGTGGCTCCCGCGAGTTCGCTCACGCGGAGTCCGCTTGAGTAAAGAAGCTCGAGAATCGCTCTGTCCCGGACGCGAAGCGGGCTTTTTTCCGGGTCTTTTACGTCAACCAGATTGAATACCTCGTCCACGCTTAAAAACACAGGAAGATGCTTCTCCTTTTTGGGAGTGCGCACGAGTTTTGCGGGATTCTGCGTTACGAGGCCTTTTCTTACCAGATACGAGAAAAAGGATCTTATCGACGATACTTTTCTCTCTACCGAGGAGGGGGAATTCTTTCCATAAAGTGTGGAGACGTATGCGTTTATGGTCGCTATATCTGTGTCTTCGATCTTTTTCTCTTCCTTCAGGAGAAAATCGCGGAAATTCTCAAGATCGCCCCTGTAGGCCTTTACGGTGTGTTCCGAGTAGTTTCTTTCGTCAGAGAGGTGTTTTATGAAGCTTTCGAGCAGTTCGTTCATCTATCCTGAAATATATACGCTCATTTGCTTTGGACAAGGGATAAAGAAGTATTGTTAGCGGTGGATAGGAAATTAGAAGCAAGAAGGAAAATCAGGAATTAAGAGCTTGGTAGGATTGTAAATAATTCCCAAAAGATATATAAATGCTGCGGCGACTGAGAACAACGGGATGCCGAAATGTGGTGAATCGAGTCCGTATTTGAATATCCGCATCATTTCTCTACCTGTTCTTCTCGGTGCGCTGGCGCAAACAACAGATCCTTTGCGGCCACCACGGCGCCCCCGGTGATCAGGACGCATGCAAGGGCGACGCGCCAGTCGGCTTGGCCGACACCTGATGCGACAAGTATTAAGGTTGAAAGCAGCGGTGCCGCGTAGCTCGCGGTGCCTAAGACCCGGATATCGCCGTGTTTGACGCCAAAGTCCCAGGCGTAAAATGCGCCCCCAACTGGCAACAGGCCGAGGCCGGCGACGGCAAGCCATTGCCCGGTTCCCTGCGGCCAGACCGTCTGTTCAAGCGCCAGATGGCAGATGAGTGAAAAAATGGCCGTTATTGCGCAGAATCCGGTGACGATATCGGTCGGAACCGTGCCGAACCGCCGTGACAGAAGCGAGTAGGCAGCCCAGATAAAAGCGGAAAGCAGCGCCGCGCCATAGCCGAAGGCAAAGCTGTCATCGAAAGAAAGGCTGTTTTTCGAAACAATCAGCACTGTTCCCGCCAGACCAGCCAGTACGCCTGTTATATGGTGCCAGCCGAGCCGTTCTCCGGGGAGGAACGCTGAACCGACGACAATCAGCAGGGGCCAGAGATAGCCAATCAGGCTCGCTTCGACAGCCGGTGCGTTGCGCAGTGCGGTGAAGTAGAAAAAGTGATAGCCGAACAGCCCTCCGACGCCGAGACACCATATACGCAAGGGTTGGCGCAGATTGCGAAAACCCGCCGGCTTTGCGGCAAGCGCGATCAGTCCGATGGTAGCGGCGATTGAAAAACACATCGCAGCAAGCTGGAAGGGAGGCACTTTCCCTGATGAGGCCGTTAGAAGGGCCAGCAGCGACCACATAAGGATTGCGCTAAATCCGATCAGCGTTGCTTGCATTAAATATTTTTCCGTTGTCCGAATGCAGGCCTGAAAAGTAGCGGAAACTACCTTGGCTCTGATAACCGGGTTTCGGTGTGGAACTATATGGCTTAATCAACCGGCCCTTCAAAGCTATGCGTCAATTCTTACGCTGTAGCTAACGGTCTCGGTATTACCCACAACATTCCATTCTTATTCTCGGCATTCTACACCTTCTTAAACTGTTTCCCAAGGGAGGTAAAACTTATGAAGGCTGAATGCACATTATATGGCCTTGCACACTGCTATTTGCATTTTTATGTATGCTTACACCGGTATTTCTTTTGGAAAGTTTCTCTTAGACTTTCCTCGAAGCTATGTTAAAAAAAGTTAAAAAAAGAATCAAGAACCATCTTTTTGGTATTCCTAGAAACGAATCTATACCGGAGGCTACGGAGGAACACCTTAAAATTATGGACATGTGCTCAAAATACACTATGACTTCGAGGAGTCGGCAGTGGGCACTTATACAGTCAGTTGAATGGATAGCCAATAACAATATAGAGGGCGACATAGTTGAGTGCGGAGTGTGGAAGGGAGGAAACCTGATCCTTTGCGGCTTGATGCTGAAAAGCTTGAATTTTAATAGGTTAATATGGGGTTACGATACCTTTACCGGAATGAGTGAACCGACCGAGCATGACTACTCCGTATACAGCCGCGAGCTGGGAAGTTTTTCACTTGTAAAGAGTAAGTGGTTTGATAGCCGCACGGCCCAGGGAAATGACTGGAACTATGCGGCAAGGGATGAAGTCGCAAGTAATTTCAGCAGGGAGGTCGGTACGGACAACCTTAGGTTAATCAGCGGCAAGGTTGAAGATACCCTTTTGGTAGAAGACAACATACCTGAGAAAATCTCAATCCTGAGGTTGGATACGGATTGGTATGAAAGCACAAGAGTGGAATTGGAGATTCTGTTTCCTCGTCTTGAGAAGGCGGGCGTGCTTATAGTCGATGATTATGGACACTTCGCGGGATCTAGGAAGGCTGTTGATGAGTTTTTTGAACAGCGGGGGTTCGTATGGCTACACCGAGTTGATTACACATGCAGGCTGTATATCAAGCAGTAGTTTTTGGATAGGGGACTCCCTGAAATATTCTGGAGGGCTAGCAGGTACTCTCGGTATTCCGTAAGGCGGTGCGAATTGCTAAGCTTGATTTCGGCGTGGACCTTACTTCTTGATTCTTCTTATAGCGAAGCTTTGGTTCTCCGTTGGTTCCACTGTTAGATAGACCAGTTCCCATCTGTACTTTACGCAGAATTCATGTACGGCTTCAATCACCCCGTACCTGTTAAGCGAACTCCAGATTCCCATCGTGTAATCGTGTCCCGCTATTATGCCGTCGCGTTTGACCTTAGATGCATATCTCACGAGTTCTTCCCGGGTTGTATCGTATGAGTGAGTGGTATCGATATATATCCAGTCGAAATAATCGTCCTCAAAATCCCCTGCGGCATCTGTTGAAAGTTTTTTGTGTATCTGAATACGACCTTTATCAATTTCTCCCTTGAACTTAGTGATTACTTCTTTAAAAAGACTTGTGCCGTATGTTCTGGAACTCCATACGTCAATCAGGTGAAGCGAATCGGGTTTCGTTATTTTGAGAATCAGTTCGCTGAAGTCGCCCTGGGCCACGCCGATTTCGGCGACTTTGCTTCCTTTCTTCAGTTCTGAAAGCATTTCCGAGCGGTTAAGCAGAAGCTTGCAATTCTGCATATGCTCTCTGCCCAAGGGAATACTCGGCATCTGTTCCTCGCCGAAAAAGGCTATTCTGAGAGCGCGTATAAAGATTTTAAGAATTCTTTTCAACATCTCGATCGCCCGGTTATTCAGTTTCAGGGAACTCCAGAGTTAAGATTTGCGGAAACATCCGATACCATTCCATTATATCTTTGCAGGAAGAAACGTGATACGCAATACGGAAGTACTCATTACTCTGCAACAAGTGTTTGAAAGGTCACAGTTGAAAAAAGAATTTACTATGTAGGGGGACGCTGATTCGAAGGGAGTTCTCGCCGCGGGATTTTTAAAACAGCAGCACTTTCTCTTCCCCTAACGTCGCTTCGCGCTTGATGGAGATGTACTGGGTCAGGTTTACTATTGCTTTGCTTCTTCTATTATGCAAGACGGCTTTAAGATTGCGGAAACATTTTTGGTAAAGACGAAAAAACTATCCGGGCGACTGGCGTTGGTTTTAAAAGCGGAAGTCGAAATCCTCAAAGAGCCCAAAACGGTGGTAGGGCGGTTTATCTGTCTGCTGCACGCCGATAACGGAAAGTGCTTTCGCATTCCCGGAACATGAGTGAATTCAGAGCTGAGAAAAGACAATTCATAAAGAACGTTTCCTGGCTTGTTGTTGCCAAGTCCGTTCCTTCTGCTGCCAATGTCATTGAAATGATCGTCCTTGCGAGAGTGCTGGGAGTTGAGCTCTTCGGCCTACTTACCATTGTTATAGCCTATGTTAAGATCGTAAGTTCGCTCGTGGATTTCAGGGTCTGGGAGTCCGTCGTTAAATACGTGGGCGAGTTCCTCGAGAAAAAAGAATCGGAACACGCCTTATCCATGATAAAGTTCTCCTACATGGTCGATGCCGCGGCGGGACTGCTGGCTTTCGGGGTCTGTCTCCTGCTTGCCGGGGTGGCCAACGACGTATTCATAAAATCTCAGGACGGCTTCGATCTGGTTCTGATCTTCTCCCTGACACTCATAGTTGCAAGCGTCAACACCACGTCGGAGGCGCTTTTCAGGGTGTTTGACCGGTTCAAGACGATAGTTTTCGTGCAGTCGACAAAAGCGGTTTTCAAGCTTGGTTCCGTGCTTGCGGCCCTGTATCTAGGTTACGGAATAAGGGGTGTGCTGATTGCCTATGTGGCGGTTTCCTTCTTTGAGTTCGTGCTTACCCAGATAGTGGTGAACAGAGTTCTCAGGGACAAAGGACTTCACACTTGGTTCTCCTCGAAAGTGGGGCTTATCTCCGGCAGGATGAGGGAGATAAGCTGGTTTCTTCTTAACACGAGCTTTAACGCAACGCTTACTATAGTCAACGAGGGAAAGGTTGCCGTTTTGATCCTAGGTTACTTCTTCGGAAGCGGTGCGGCGGGTCTTTACAAAATCGCCCGTGCTGTGATCAAAGTGGTTAACAGGATCACGGATCCCCTGTACGAGGCCATTTTCCCGAGGCTCGTTAGTTTTTCAACATCAAAGCTTTACGACAGATTCGCAGAGATCCTGAAATTCTCCGCTAGGACCCTTCTTAAACTGATAATTCCGGTCCTGATCGTAGTGCTTCTGTTGGCGGAACAACTGATAGGGCTGATTTTCGGCGACCAGTACGTGGCGGCCTCTAATACGATGAGAGTGCTTGCCGTGGCAGTTTTGTTTGCGGGCGGGACATTCTGGCTTACGCCGCTTCTTTTATCTATCGGAAGGCCGGGACTTAGAACCGCCGTCAGCACGTTCAAGGTGTTTACATATGTCGGATTGCTACTTGTGCTGGTTCCCAGGTATTCGTATTTAGGCGCTGGCGTCGCCTACCTTGTAGTTGAATTTGTGCATTCCCTAGTGGCTGTCTACCTAGCGCGGAAGTTTAGCCGCATGTATCTGGGGTGAGTGCCCGGGGCGGATTCTCATCGCGCCCTGCAGCCGATTACTTCAAGATATCTCTCGATCATTTTTTCCTCGGTGAACTCCTCAAGTATTTTTCGTTTTCCCTTGCTCCCGAATTTGAGGGTATCGTTTATTATGTAATTTTCTGATTATGGACTAAAGAAATGACGGGAACATTGCCAAGACCTGCTCTTTTCGATCTGTTCTCAAAGTTGTCTAAAATTAGATTCTCTGGTTACCCCCGGAAACTGAAAAGGATATTAAATGAGCTTTACACATGAAATTTATCGAGGAGAAAGGTCGGATTTAACTGAAATTCCGCTTCTCAAAGATTCTGGAGCAACGGTTCTGGCGGAGTGTGAAGGAGAAATCCATAACTCGCGGGAGATTAGAGACAAACTTAGGAGATATGGGTGCGAATCAACAGGGGGCGATAACGAACTTTTGGCTGACGCTTACAGGCAATGGGGGGACAAGTGTTTCCAGGAGTTTAACGGAGCGTTTGCGTTTTATGTATTCGATAAAACGAAAGGAAAACTGATCCTCGCAAGAGATCAGGTCGGACGGGTTCCCTTATATTATTGCGATCTCGATAGCAGATTCATTTTCTCATCCGATTTAAGCGAAATCGTAAAATCAAAAGGATTTTCGAGGGAAATCGATCTTGTCGCCTTAAACTACTATCTGGCGTTAAGATACATTCCAGAAGATAAAACCATATTTAAAAATGTGTGCAGGGTGCTTCCGGGAAGCTTTGTTTCCTATGACATGAATTCCGGCGGTCTGTGCGAGACAAAATACTGGGAACCGCCCTTGAAGGAGCCTGAGGCAAGCGACGAAGAAGAAATTTTTCTGGAGCTTGAGGTGCTTTTTACCGAGGCCGTCAGGTTAAGAACAAGTGGCTTGACCGCCCCCGGTGCTTTTCTAAGCGGTGGGCTTGATTCAAGCCTTATAGTGGCGTTTATGAGCAAGCTTTCCTCTCGACCCGTTCAAACTTTTGTCGTGGGATATTCGGATAGAAACTATGATGAAAAGCGGTATTCCAAGATAGTGTCAGATTGCTTCGGGACAGATCACCACGAGCTGCTAATAGAACCGGAGAGAGACCATTTTCTTGACTGCGTTTCAAGATTTCACCAACCCTTGGCCGACCCGTCAATAATCCCTACCTCCCACGCTTTAGAACTTGCCGGAGTAACAGTGAATTCGGTCCTCTCGGGAGATGGGGCGGACGGACTTTTTCTTGGGTTCAGAACTCACCGTTTCTCCTCGAAGCATCTGGCGATCATGAGTGCGGTGCCCCGTGCCCTTAAGTACCTGAAGGGTAAAACTGCCAGCCTGTTCCCCGAGGAACACGGGCTTAGGGCTTTTCTTGAGAACCTTACGTCAGAGCAGTTCTTCCTGCGGCGAAACACTGTATTTAGCGATGTTATGAGAAGGAAACTGTTTAAACCATGGGTGCTTGAAGAGCTTGGGGGAAACCTTTGTAAGCCGGAGCAATACGCCGCTTCGGTCTTTGAATCCTACCACGGGACTTTCGGTGGCAAAATGGGGTTTTTTACGTATAAATCAGACCCGGACGACATCCTGTATAAGATTTCCAGCCTGAGCGGACATCTGGATCTTCGGGTTAGGACTCCTTTTCTAGACACGAACATGATAGAGTTTGCGCTGGGCAAAGTGCCTGCGAACTTGAAGCTCAAGGGAGATACGACAAAATACATTTTAAAGAGGCTTGCGGAAAAATATTTGCCTCCCGAGTTGCCTCTTGAAAGAAAACGCGGCTTTAATCCTCCGTTATCGGGGTGGCTTCGAAACGAATGGAAGGGATTCGCGGCTGAAGTTCTGCTAGACGGAGATGATGAGTTTTTTAACAGGCAGTACATTGAGAGGCTTATTAAGCTCAACAAAAATCCCCATTCCGACCAGACCCGGAAATTGTTTGCTCTGATGGTTTTTAAGATTTGGGGAATGAAATACGCGTGATCTCTAACACCAGGCAGGGACCGCTTCACACACGGCAACCGATTACATCAAGATAACTTTTGATCATTCCTTCCTCGGTGAATTCGTCAAGCATCTTCTGTTTTCCCTTAGCTCCGAATTCCCTGCTCTTGTTCTCATCCGAGATAAGTTCAATTAGATGCTGAGCAATTCGCCCGATATCGTTTCCGTCAGTGATGTAGCCGCTCACCCCGTGTTCGACCGCCTCCCCCGACCCGCCGTCGGTACCCGTGATTATGGGCTTGCCCCTTGAGGCAGCCTCGATTAGGACATTCGGGAGTCCTTCAATGTTCTCCTTGCTTGAGATCGTTCTGTTGACCATGGCAAAAACATCGCATGAATCGTAAAAACTCCATACTTCTTCATGGGGCACGGGCCCGGTGAAAACAACTTTGTCCTCTAGCCGTCTGCTTTTTACCAGTTCCCTTAACGCTTTTTCGTAGCTTCCCTCACCCGCGATAATGTATTTGAAATTCTCATACTTCTTTCTGATTTCGAAGAGAGCCTCTATAACCTTATCCTGTCCTTTTCCTTGGACTAACCTCGATACGGTCAGGATTATTTTCTCTGAGTTTGCCACACCGTACTTTTTTCTGAATCGTTGTGTTTCCGTGCGGTCGACTTCACGCAGAATCAGATTTCTGCTTATACCGTTATGTATTACCTCTAGTTTCTCATCCGGGATCCCCGACTCCGCGAACAGCCGTTTCGTGGAATTGCTTGGACCTATGACCTTATAGGCTTGCCTGTAGAGCCTTTTCATGATTAATCCTTGCAGTCTGTTTTTCCATTTCTTACCGAGGAGAAATCTGTTTGCCTCATAGCCCGCGGCCCTCACGATGATTTTGTATTTGCGCGGATCGAGACCGATGCCTCCCACGAGATGGGCTTCTCTTGTGATGAGCAGAAGTACGTCGGGTGTGTGCGTGGACAGGTATCTTGAGAGTGAAAGCAACCCCGTGATCTCTCTGACGGGGGATGGAACTCCATGGTTTTTGCTCAGGATTCCCATTCTGCTGATCGTAAAATCGAAATCTCTATCCGCGATACTGTCTGTTTTTGAATAGGTTGGGGCTAGGACCGTAGTATCTATCCCGGCTTTTTGGAATCCTTTTGCGAGCTTGTAGCTTGTTGTTGCGAGTCCGCCTTGAAACGGCGGAAATTCATGAGTGTAGAGAAGAACTTTCATAAACCCGTAAGAATGATCTTGTTCTTAGCAGTTATGCCGAGGCTGACGCTGGCTTTTTTGTTAGCAGGATCAGGATCAAAATCACGCAGAACATAACACCCGAACGATATGAATTCAAGATGGGTGGCAGGTGGTTGCGTCAAAAAACTTCCGCGGCCTTGTGGTTACAACGGCCAATCATTTTTCAATGCCACCTCTCATGCCACATCTGAAACATGAGCAGATTCCATATCCGAGGCGCTCCGGTCGAGGAATAATCGTAGAATCTTTTTTTCCACCGAGATATTTCGCCCGGGTCAAACACTCCGCTTTTCCTTACCGCTTCAGGGCTGAGATAGTTTTCCACCAAGGGGCGCAGTTTGCCTCTGAGCCACGAATCCACAGGGCTCGCAAATCCTTTTTTGGGGCGTTGGTAAAGATCTGTGGGGATGTGTCTTGAGAGTATTTTCTTTAGAAGATATTTACGCTCCCCGTTTTTATATTTGAGATCCAAAGGAATTCTCGCCGCGAGATCCACGACCCTATGATCAAGCAGTGGTTCCCTGGCTTCAAGACCCGTGCTCATTGAAGCCCTGTCAACCTTGGTTAGTATATCATCCGGCAGCCAGACGTTAAAATCCGCGTAAAGCATCTGCGTCCAAAGCTCCCCGCTGCGTATAGCGGCGAAGTCAGCCTCGAACGTCCTGTCGTCAAAATTCCGGTTTTCCCTGAAGATGCCTGCAAAGTCTTCGGGAGTCCAGGCTCCGACCCTTCGTCTATACATCTCCGCCATGTCGTTATCCATTATGCCTAGCAGAGCCCCCCGGTTTCTCTCGTAGTTTCTGGTGCGCCCGGTAATCCAAGAACATCCAAGCGTTTTCCCCGCAGACTCGAACCTAGTGGCGCTGAGGCCGCAAAGTGCGGCCCTAAACCCTCTTCGAACTGCATCGGGCATCTTCTCGACGGCATTGGCTAGACGTACGGACTTCGTATAGTGGCTGTATCCGCAAAAAAGTTCATCTCCTCCGTCTCCCGACATCACTACCTTCACGTAATCCCTTGCAAGCTTGGAAAGCATGCATGTTGGTATTGACGAGGTGTCCGCAAAAGGCTCGTCATATATCGATGGGATGTCGTACACGGTTTCAAAGGCCGTGTCTTCAGATACGTAGAACTCCACATGTTCTGTTCCGAGGTGTTCCGCAAGTTTTTTCGCCCATTCTGCCTCGTTGTATTTTTCCTGCTCGAATCCTATGGTGAAGGTTTTAAGTTGCGTCGAGGTGTTTTTTTGAAGCAGCGTCGCCACTATGCTTGAATCTATGCCTCCACTCAGGAAAAGTCCGACGGGCACGTCAGAAACCAGCCTGTACTTAAGAGAGTCAAGTATTGTTTCCTCAAGCATCTCGCGGGCTTCCTCTTCGCCGAAAGCATGGGGCTTTGCATTGTAGGATTCCGTTATGTCCCAGTACCTGTGTTTTTCAAGCTGACCACCATGCAGGCAGAGGTAATGGCCGGGCTCAAGCTTGAAAGTGTTTTCGAATATGGTGTACGGGCTTCTTATGTAGTTGTATCTTAGAAAAAGCGCTAGACCCTCGGGGTTGATTCTCTTCTGAAATCCTGGATGTTCCATTATGGCCTTTAGTTCCGAGCCGAAAAGGAAAAGCCCATTTTCCCTGTAGTAGTAAAGCGGCTTTATTCCCACGCGGTCCCTAGCAAGAAAAAGCCTGTTCTCCCGCTCGTCCCAGATCGCAAGGGCGAACATGCCTATGAACTTATGCAGGCACTCTATACCCCACTCCTCGTAGGATCTGATCAGCACTTCGGTGTCGGAATTGGTTTTGAAGACGTGGCCCTTTTGCCGAAGTTCTTCCCTGATCTCCTGGTAGTTGTATATCTCGCCGTTGTAACTTACCTGTACCCCGCCGCTGTCATTTGCCATGGGCTGGTTTCCCCTCTCCGAGAGATCTATGATCGAGAGCCTCGTGTGTCCGAGGCCTACAGTCCCGTTTGGGTTAACGTAGGTGCCGGAGTGGTCGGGACCCCTATGACGGAGAGTGTTGGTCATGGCCGAGAGCACGGCTGCACTGACGGTCGCTCCGGGACTGTAGATGCCTGTTATGCCGCACATTGTTCCAAGATTTTTTCGCTTTGCGCAGGGACATGCGCCCAGAAGACATTACTCATATCTCAGGGCCTCTATGGGATTTAGCTGCGCTGCCTTTTTCGCCGAATATATTCCGAAAATAATTCCGACGAGGGCCGAGAACAGAAAAGCTACCAGTATCGCAAGCACGGATATCTGGGTCGGCCACCCGGTAAGGGCAGAGGCCAGCTTCGAGACAAGTATTCCGACTGCAGTTCCTATTGCCCCGCCTACAAGGGAGAGAAGCACTGATTCTATCAGGAACTGAACCAGCATGTGTTTTTCCTTCGCCCCCACCGCGAGCCTGATCCCTATCTCCTTCGTTCTCTCCCCAACGGAAACCAGCATTATGTTCATTATACCGATTCCTCCCACCACAAGCGAAATCGACGCTATACTTCCCAAAAGCACGGTAAGGATTCTCGAGACGTTCTTTATGGTGTTTATCTGCGTTTGCTGGGTTCTAACGAAAAAGTCATCATCCATCCCGTCCTTTATCCCGTGCTGTCTTCTTAGGGTTTTTTCTATCTCCGCTTGGGCGTACGCTAGATCGTAGGCGGGGTCTACGAAAACCGTGATCCTGTTAAGCGACTTTACACCGACAAGCCTTTTTTGAACGGAGGTATAAGGGAGTAACACGATGTCGTCCTGGTCTTTTCCGCTGGGTGTGGGGCCTATGGGGGACATGACCCCGATAACCCTGTAGGTGTACTTGCCGATCCTTACGTTTTTTCCGATTGGGTCAGAGCTTCCGAACAGATTCTCCTTTACCGTTTTACCCAAAACGCACACAAGGGCCGTTTTCCTAACGTCAAGATCGTTAAAGAACGTTCCCCGCTCGGGGAACCAGTCGTTTATGAATATGAAGTCCTTATCGACTCCGATCACGGCAGTGAAGACGTTTCTGTTTCCGGAGACCACGTTTGCTGTAGTGTTCGATATCGCCGAGACGTATTTTACTGCTTCTATGTCTCCTATCGCTTCAACATCTTTTCCCGTAAGCGGCTTTACGTTTCCAGTGATGACAGTTTTTCCGCTCTTGGTTCTTTTTCCGCTGTTAACCACTAGGGAATTTGCACCTAGGGAGGCGAGCTGGCCCTCTATCATGTTTTTTGCCCCACCGGTAACGGTGTTTCTTTGTTTAAAATCCACTCATGATTTAATGTCTCACAACTTTCTTTTTCTATACTGTTCAATATCTATCCCATTGTAAATAAAAAAAGGCTTGGAATTTAACTTGAAAAACCTTTTAGATTCACGGGCAAGCCTGGATGAGTTTGCTACTACAAGCACGGCGAGTTTCCTGGCTATTTCTCCCGCATACATTCTGTAAAATTTTTTTAATTGCAAAAATTGGGAATTATCCCTTTAAGTTGACAGGATTTGGAGAAGTCAATCCCCTCTGAGTGCTTCTTCTACTAAGAAGCTAATCACTGTTTCTGTGGCCCGAGACACCGCTCCTGATGGTATATACCATGCTAAATCTAAGATTTGTTCCTTCATGTATTCAATGTCGTCGTTTATCTCGAAATTAGCTCCTGCCTCGGTAATGCCTTTGTGAGAAAAGTCTACATCTCTAACCTCTGTCGCTGCCTCTTTTATTGTAGTTATTCTATCCCATTTAGCCATGAAAAAATCTCCTTTAAAGTTGTCTGTAGGTAGTTAGTTTTCGGATTCTTCCTCGGAACTCTCATCCTCGTATTCAATCTGAATTTCCGAGTCTGGTGTGCTTCCCATGAGTATTGAGACTACATCGTCAATCTCGAACTCACTCATGTCGGGAACTATTTGCTTGGTAGTCTTGTTGTCTGGCATTGATTACACCCAGCCTCTACATGAGAGCAGATTACACGATTTACCAAAAAATCCGAAGATTTAGAGTAAGCTATTGCTAGCCAACACACTTTTTTGTTCCGATTCTATCCGCAATTTGTCCTAGTTCTTTTTATATTCACGCCTGCAGAGATTAAGATAGACCCCTTCACTCTTCTTTCTAAGATCATTTTGCTGGGTTGGAAAATTGTGTGCTTCCCGAGAAAAGGCTACCAACTGTAGATGTTCTCTGTTCCTAGGATTATACAACGGAACGAAAACTGGTAGTCGTATTTTGTAGGAACGATTGTCCGAAGTTGCTTCTATGAATCGTTCCACAATTGGAGTATTCAAAATTGCGCAAATAAAGTGAGCCTCATCTTCTCCTATAAGACCTCCTCTTTGTTCCTGTGATCTTTCACACATTGACACCGCATGATTCTGAAAAACGAATCGTTTTCTTTCTCCCCAGGGCATTTCTACATTACTTACCACCACTGCACCCCATTTTGTATTGTCGCGGTATCCAACATATACATCGGCAAAACTATACAGTCCTGTCCGTGCTAAACCATAGAATTCTCCTCGGTCCTTTCCCCGAATTTTGTCACTAAACTTTGTTTGCTTCTTGATTATTTCTTGATATTTCTCGTAGTGTTTTAAAAGCAAGGGGGAGTGTTTTCGAAGAATTTCACTTGAAATAGGTCGCCTTGGATCTGACTCTTCGTAAGGAAATGCTACAATTAGTCTACTGTAGTTGTGCTTAAAACGTTCAAGTTCCGGTCCCTTCACAAGAGGAAAAAGGTATTTAGTCTCCAAAAGCACACGCTGTTGCGGAATTTTATACTTTGACTTTGGAGTTTGGAAATTTTTAAGCCATACAGTTCCTGGGCGGGGACCAATCTTGTGAAATGTAAAAAGTTGAAGTTCTTGAGGGTAAAACTCGATACCCTCTCGTCCAGTATATTCACATTTACCTGCTACAAGTCCAAACTCTGCGAGCTCGGTCTTATTCTGGGCGAAGGTGTAAGAGGTTTTGGTCGGAATAACTTGGCCAGCTACCCCTTTTGTAGTTATGAGGTTGTCCATTGCGACTTCTAGATTTTTCCATTCTGAAGCCTTTTGAGTACCTTTTTTTCTCTTAAAATAGATGACAGGTACTATATCGTATTCATCTTTCGGCCCTTTCCCAACAACAAAAGTCATAAAATCTTCTTTAACGGGGTCAAATGGATGACCCGCATTAGACCAATCATAAAATCTTATGAAAGTCCATTTTCCACCGAGTCGCCTCCACCCCTCATAAGACGCTTGGTTCGCAAGTTCTCGTGGCATTAAAAAGGCAAGACGACCATTAGGCTTAAGCCAATTCGTCATTGTAACATGTGCAATAAGTGCACAAATATTAAGGTTGATACCGCCTGTGAATCCTGCCCCTGAGAACAAACCTTTCTCAATACACATGTCCTTGATGCGATTCCGATAGCCTTCTGGAAGATTCTTCCAGTCAATCCATGGGGGGTTCCCTATAATGACAGAAAATTGTCCTAAGCAGGCTGTTGTGAGGAAATTTGATAAAATCCGTGCCCAGATTCCATTCCATCCTCTTCGTTCGAGGTCAATTAATCGATCTGTTAATTCTACGATTTTTTTTCCAATAGGAAATGTGCGGTCAGCCTCCGGTATAGCTGATAACAACACTGATCTGGCCTTATTTTTTTTCTTAGCTTTAACGTACTGTTCATATTCCACCATAACACGCATAAATCTTGAAGTATTACGAACAAACGAAGTTGGCAATATAGCCTTAATAGGCATCTGAAGTGTTTTAAGTTCCAAACCTAGACAGGCAACATCTCCAACAGTAAGTCTATCAGGGATTGTCGCTGCATCCCCTAGGAAGACTGGAATCACCAGTGAATCCTCTGACCCATCAAGCAAGTTGCTTATATGAATAAAATAGTTGATCCGAGTTGTTAAAACACTAAGCGGGTTTAAATCAATGGCAACTACACGGGAAATGATTTCGTGCAGTGTTTTTGTTTCATTTAACCCTCTGTTCTCACATTCCATTCGGATTCGGTGAATAGCAGCAATGACAAATGTTCCTGACCCACAACATGGATCAATGGCTCGCCATACACTCTTCGGTAACACTGATTCTAAGACATGTTCAGCAAGCCAGAATGGAGTATAGAACTCACCAAAGCTACTTCGCACTACATGTGGAACTGCAGCCTGATAAAGCTCTCTAAAAAGATCAGGTACTTCATCAGTTTCAAAGATATATTCGGCTTCCTCGTATCTAGCAAGAGTTGTGAGTATAGTACGAATCGATTCGGCAAGTTCTGCTGTCCACTGATTTGGATCACAATACCAAGAGAAAAAATCTCCTTCCAATAAGTTTATAATTCCGAGATTCCTGAAGACTTCTCCATCCTCTAATGTGCTACAAAAGATACGTAAAGGAGTGTTGGCAGACCTAGCAAGTGAACGATAATCGTGGCCTGTCTCACCTAGATAAATATCAGAGACAGTCCTGTATGCCATAAATTTCAGCAAAATTGCATATGCTGTATTAATAGCAAAAAGGGCCTGATACTCTATTTCAGCATCTGTTACTTCAATTGAAAAAAGACTTGCAAGTGCTTTTCTACGATCTTCAATCCGCTTTTGCTGTGATTGATCATCATGTGCAAGTCGAAACATTTCTTTCCATTCTGCACTTAACATCTGCGTCTTTGGTTGAGGATTTGAGAGGATAGAATTTAAGACTCGGGCTGTCTGAAAAAGGACTCCTTCTGTATTTGAACCACAGAAGTCACGTATTAGGTTTGAAGGTGTTAAAGCTGTGTGTGCCAAAGCAATAAACTGTTGAGTAAGTCTCAACAAAATGCTTCCGCTGACTATTTCGAAAGCCGATTGAGCCACAATTTCCCCATCTAATGCACGAACCTCAGTAATCTGTAACCCGTTTGTGAGGAAACCAACATATGTGATAGAAGATTCTTCGCTAAGAGCACGTAAATAGTTCTTAAGTTGGTCAAGTCCTCGTTCAATCTGTATTTGGGTTTTCAGTAAAGACGGACGCTTATACTCTATGACAAGAGCACCCAAACGACTATCCATTCGGCCACGAGTAAGATGGCGCTTAAGGCCTATGCCAACTTCTTTTTCTGGGTGAAATTTTAGTCCAATTGTCCGGAGGTGTGCATATAGAACACTTTCAAAAACTCCTTCAACTGTAGCTTCAGTAGCTCCTGGTCGTGCCGCAAAGTCCCGAATTTCTTCTGCTGCTTCATCTAGGATTGTTCGGAATTCTGGTGCAGTCAGGGCCACATTCAGAATCTTTTTCCTTAGCGACTGTGCTGTAAAAGAAGGAACGCTTTCTTGATTTGCAACCAACATATTGTCTACACAGAAACAAACTTTTTGTAAGTCAGTTTTTTTGCCCCCATGAGGCCATGGATGGTTGAGTCTATCTGGTCTATGGTATCTATCTGACGGACATTGTACCTGCCGGAGAACTCATCAATGTACCTTTGCAGGTGCTTAACGGACATCTTGTGATATACGCCGTAGTAGCCTCTTTTCAATAGTGCCCAGAAAGATTCTATGCCGTTAGTATGCACCATGCCCTTTACATATTCACCAGCGGAATGATGGACGGTTCCGTGTTCATATCCCTTCTTCTCCAAGCCGAGATAGCTACGGTGTTCATCCGTATAGACCTTTGAACCCTTGGCGACATTCTCAAGGATTATCCAGTGGAGCGTCTGAGCGTTTGTACTCTCTATTTTTAACGCTTTCACCTTCTTGCCCTTCCTGTCCTTGATTCCAAGCACAGCAGCTTTGCCTACCGCTCCCCGTCCTTCTTTAAGCTTCTTGTCGTTGTGTTTGTTCTTCTCTTTACCGCCGATATAAACCTCGTCTACCTCTACCGTCATTCCGAAGAGTTCAGAAGCGGTATTAGCCCATCCTTGGCGGATACGATGAGCAAGGAACCAGGCATGACTCTGTTTTATACCCAAGTCGTTTCCAAGCTTGGTGCTGGATATTCCCTTAATGGAAGTGGACATCAGGTAAATAGCCATCAGCCATTTACGGTAGGGGATAGGGCTTTTCTCCAAGGGAGTGCCAGTCTTGACGCTGAAGTATTTGCGACAGTCTTTACACCAGTAAGGCATAGTCTTATGACTCGCTTCCCGAGTCTCCACGGAACCGCAACGAGGGCAATGTCTTTCACCCTTCCACCGGCGACTCTCGAAGTATTCCATCGCCTTCTCCTCGGTGTCGAAACGCTCCATGAATTCATAGAGGCTAAGCCTTTTTCTCTTTGACCTGCTTGGTCTGGACAACTTTAACTCCTCCCTTGATTATGAGATAATATTACCTGAAAAGAGCAAGTTTGTCAACTTAAAGGGATAATTCCCCAAAAATTTATATTTTATTTCTAGACTTTTGCGCGGATTGTTTATCTCCGCAACGACCGTGGGAATACCAAGAATTTTCCCTGCAACTGCTCCGGGAAATTCCATAAGACGACAATATATAACATTTGGCTTTTTGCTTCTTGCCGCCCGAATAATAGCCAAAACTTGGAAAATGACGCCCAAAAAAGGCATTCTTGATGCCAACCTAAAGCATGAAACTATTTCTACTTCGGGAACTATCTTTGTCTATCATCTCTCCTTTTTTTTCACCACCAGCAAGGAAGCCTCTATATTTCTTCGGGAAAGATGGTTTGCCATATAGGCAATCTGTCTCTGCGCGCCACCCACCTCCATGCGTTCAACCACAACCATCACTTTCATTGATTATTTCCCCGCAATTCTGATGCTTTGCTCTTGTGCCTCAGCTTTTGAAGATTTCACTTGCATAAAGCACGAGTAAAAGACAAAGATAAAGAATGTTTCAGCAAGCAACTTGGAGCCTCCTTCAATTACAGGCAGGACTCTGGCTAATTTTGAAACAAGTATTTCATCTGAAATTATTTTAGGAATCACATCATCTCTGTTAGTTATAAAATCAATCGAGATTCTGAGAAATAAAAACAAGAAACCCACTGCTAAGTAGGGTATGGATTTCGCAAATTTTATTAACTCATTCTTATATGAGTAAAGTACCGCGATTCCAAGCGTAGCGTAAATAAGAATTATCGCATCGTCTATTCTGTCTGTAAGACCTGTTTCCGGCATGTCGAGCATCTTATGAATCGCTTTGTCCACATTTTCATGTATTGATAACAATTCATCAAATGCTAAAAAAATAAATCCGCAAGCCACAATGAACCAGATTGAATGATCGTTATTGAAGCTAAAATTTCCACCGGGAGGTTTCCTCTCCGTGTAAATGTTCCAGCTGAGGTATGAAATTATCAAAAGCTTTATGAAGGAAATCCATGTGAATAAATTGAATTCTTTGAAATATTCTTTGGGATTATCAGAGAAAATCGAGATGGAAACAATAAGAATTAGGTCAAACAACAGCAATAACAAGAGAACGGTGAACTTGCCTTTGTTCATGCTTACTCGTATCTAAGAGCTTCTATGGGATTTAGCTGCGCTGCTTTTTTGGCGGGGTATATGCCGAAGACTATCCCGACAAGGGCCGAAAACAGAAAAGCTACCAGTATTGCCAGCAGGGATATCTGGGTTGGCCAGCCGGTGAGGGCTGAGGCGACCTTTGAGATCAGTATTCCTACCGCTGTCCCTATCGCGCCGCCTACGAGGGAAAGAAGTACAGATTCAATTAAAAACTGGATCAGTATGTTTTTCTCCTTGGCCCCGACGGCGAGCCTGATTCCTATTTCCCTTGTTCTCTCCCCTACCGAGACGAGCATTATGTTCATTATCCCGATTCCCCCCACAACAAGCGAGATCGACGCTATGCTTCCGAGAAGCACGGTAAGGATCCTCGAGACGTTTTTTATCGTTTTTATCTGCGTTTGCTGAGTTCTTACGGAAAAATCGTCTTCCATTTCGTCTTTGATCCCGTGTTGTCTTCGCAGAACTTTTTCCACTTCCCCTTGGGCGAGGGTGAGATCGTAGGCGGGGTCCACGAAAATCGTGATTCTGTCAAGCGATCTGGTTCCGACAAGCCTCTTCTGAACGGATGTGTAGGGAAGCAGAACGATATCATCTTGGTCTTTTCCACTGGGAGTGGGTCCGATCGGAGACATAACCCCGATAACCCTATAAGTGTATTTACCGATTCTCAGGCTTTTTCCTATAGGGTCTTGGCCTCCGAACAGGTTTTCCTTCACGGTTTTTCCCAGCACGCAGACGAGGGCCGCTTCCCTTACGTCAATCTCATTGAAAAACGTTCCCATCTCAGGAAACCAGTCGTTTATGAATATGAAGTCTTTTCCTGTTCCTATTACTGCCGTGAAGACATTCCTGTTCCCCGACACCACGTTCGCGGTCGTGTTGGATATGGCCGATACATATTTTACCGCCTCAAGGTCTCCTATCGCTTCCACATCGTTGCCGGTAAGCGGCTTCAGATTGCTTGCGAAAAGGGTTTTTCCGCTCTTGGTTCTTTTTCCACTTTTTACCGCGAGGGAGTTGGCTCCGAGGGATGCCAGTTGTCCCTCTATCATGTTTTTCGCCCCCCCGGTTATAGAAACAAGCGAAATCACGGCTGCGATGCCTATGATTATTCCTAGGGTAGTGAGAAAGGATCTCACCTTGTTGCTTTTTATGGCCCTGTATGAAATTTCGACTGAAAGCAGTGGATTCATGAAGCTAATTGTAACCAATTACCCTTGGGTCGCTAACATTGTTAACACACATAATGACATGGTTTGCGGCGCGGTTATACTAGCAGGCTAAGAATTTTGGAGAAACAAGAAGTTGCTTTTTTTGTGAGGTCTGATTTATGAAAGCTATAATACTTGCAGCGGGTAGGGGAACTAGGCTATACCCTTACACTCACGACAAGCCCAAATGTCTTCTTGATATTGGGAACATATCCATACTTGAGCACCAGATAAACCTTATAAGAGACTGCGGCATAAACGAAGTAGTGATCGTCGTGGGTTTCGGTTTTGAGAGAGTGGAGGATTTCCTGAGAAACTATGACGGCTTGGGGATGAGAATCAATACCCTTTACAATCCCTTCTACCAATCCACAAACAGCCTCGTGTCTCTCTGGATAGCCCGAAGTGAATTCGATGAAGATCTAGTGGTTATGAACGGAGACGATGTCTGCGAGATAGGTGTTTTGGACAAGGTGCTTTCGGTAAGGGATGAGAAGATTTGTCTTCCCATAAAGAAGAGGCCTCGCTACGAGAGGGAAGACATGAAAGTTGTTGTTGACGACAGCAGGATTACGAAGATCAGCAAGGAGATATCAAACGCCGAGACCTCCGCTGAATCGGTCGGCATAAGAGTGTTCAGGGATACTGGAGTAGAACTCCTCAAAAGAGCGGTTGAGGAAGAGATGAGAAATCCCGGTGCCGAGGGGAAATGGTACATTTCCTCAATACACAGGCTTATAAACAAGGGGTATAAAATCAAGCCTCTCGATATAGGCGAGCTTTACTGGATGGACGTTGACTGTCCAATGGATCTTTTCAGGGCGAGGAAGCAGGCTGACAGTTTCTTGAAGAAGGAATACCGCGTGCCAAGTTTTCTGAGGGTTGTTGACTCCTCTGAATAATCTTTTACCTAGAACCCTTGTTGCTTGGCGAATTCCTTTCTCAATCATCAAGTGAAAATTTTTGTTGGTGGCTGCTCTTTTACTCCGACGACTTACCGTTCCGTGCTCAACGTTTCATGCTGTTCTCTGAGGTTAAGATCGGCTGACATTTATGAATCCCTTGCACTAAAGGTAAACTAACCGAGTGCCTGATCGTAAGTCTTCTATGTCCGCTTTACTAGTAAGTTATCCTTCCAAAGATTGGTCAGGGTTATGATTCAAGCCGGAGGGAAATAGAGTTTAAGCCTAGATGAAAAAACACGAAAGACTAAAGGTACTTTACGTAGGAAGCCACCCGCTTTTTACAGAAGGGGCAAGCGGCGTTCACATGCTCAAGATGTGCCAGGCAATGGCCAATCTAGGAATCGAGGTTGAGTGCGTCCTGCCGGGGCGGGTTAACAAGGAGAGGCTTTTTTCGTATTACGACATCAAGACTCCTTTTCGCGTAACTTCGATTGCGCTTTCAAGCGGGCTGGCAAGGCGGCCGCTACATGGTTTTTTAAGCGCTCTCTACGCTTGTGGAAAAAAAGAAAATTTTGATCTCATGCTCACCAGGGACCTTATCTTCGCCTGGTTTGCGACTAAGGCTTTTGGGATTCCGACGGTCTACGACGCTCACCACCCTCCGGTTAACTGGGTGGCCGAAAGAATAATAAGTTCTTTTTCCCGCTCAAAGAACCTGCTTGGGATATCCTTTAACTCGCGGGGACTACACGACATATACTTCTGCCTCGGGATGACGGGGCGAAACCCCATAGTGGCGCCGAACGGCTTCGAACGGGAGGCGTTCGAGGGAGATCACGACATTTCCTCGCTCCGGGAGCGCCTCGGCCTTCCGCTCGAGAGAAAGATAGTGTGCTACTGCGGAAACACTTACAGGGGAAGGGGGCTTGAGATCTTGGTGCGTGCCGCGGCGCAGATGCCCGAGGTTGAGTTTCTCATCGTCGGGGGCAGGGAACGGGACAACGCGCTTTGGCGCGAGATGGCGAGACAGGGGGGAGCGGCCAATTTCAGGATGGAGGGGTTTGTGCGACAACGGGAAGTACCCTCTTACCTTCTCGCCTCGGATGTTTTGGTTATGCCCTATTCGTCCGAGGTAACTATAAGGGACGGGACAGAGGCCGGTAAGTTTACTTCTCCGCTTAAGCTTTTTGAGTACATGGCTGCCGGGAAGCCCATTGTTGCAACCGGGGTTCCGTCGGTTCTTGAGATACTGAGGCCGGGAGAGAATTCAGTTGTTATTCCTCCTGATAATGAGAGGGAGTTTGTTCGGGCGCTTGGCCTCGTGCTTGCTGATTCAGAGCTTTGCGCACGGATTTCGAAAAGTGCCCGCTCCGACGCGGCAGAGTACACGTGGGAGAAGAGGGTGGAGAGAATAATTGAGATGGCCGGAGTCTTGTAAGTTTTCAGTCTGATTTTAAAGCCTTATCAAGAGACAATCTCTGCAATCTTGTCGAAATTGACGTATACATTGTCAATTAGCCTTATGTATTCGTGCGATTGGTAGAATATCCCCACCTAAATATCCCCTTGCAGAAAAATGTAGGTTTCGGTTATAGTTGCGATCTATTTCAGGGCTGACTAGTCCGATTCAAAATACTATTTCCAGAGTACTTATCCAGATATAAAAACTCTGGTTTCTCAAGGAGGATTTATCATGAAAACACTAATTGCCTCGGTCATGTTTCTGCTCTTGCTGGTTTCTGTCGAGCCTGCTTTCTCACATTCCGGGGGAACAGATTCTTCAGGATGCCACACAAATCATCAAACTGGCGATTATCATTGCCATAACAGAAAAGTTTGCGATGATGATGACAATGGGTGTTCTATCGCTGGACCAGAGGATACAGATGGAAATATTCTATTGAACCTGCTTTTCATTGGACTTAATGTTTTCTCCCCACTAGACCCCTAAATGTGCAACAAATTCTATAATTTCAAATAAATGGGTAGTGGCGGATAAAAGACAGGAAGAGACTCTCTTCAATCATACGGTATTATTTTACGAAAACTACACCGGGGGAAGGAAACTTCTCGGGATTTCTCTGGTATGAAAATTCCGCTACCGCTTTCCCAGTCTTTAATCGCACTTCAACATTGGTTTTCAATTCTCCAGAGGTACCCGGATACCTGCATACGTAGTAAGCACTGAACTGCATCAAAATGCCTTCTTTGCCTTTGTAGGTCATCATGTTCCAAAGGTCTTCTCTCAGGAAATAAAAAATGTTTCCCTTTTGCTTTATAGCTTCCAGAGATTTTAATTCCTCCACGGCATCCAGAAGGTGTTTGCCTCCTCCCGCGAGGTAGTGCCGACAGAAAATCGTTGAGTATTTATTCATGTCGCTTTCTTTAATCGCGAAGGCGGAGGAAACGGAAATCAGTAAAACCGCGACAGCAATTGTAATGGCTTTGAACAAAATCATCTTTCCCATAGTATTTAGTTGATGCTAGACAATACCTGTCTTTAGAATGAATTTGCGGTAATTTATTCCTGTTGATCAGCTTGTTCTGTAGAGTTTTCTAGCTGCTACGTGTCAATCGAAAAAATCACTCGGTAGATTAAATCGCCTTACTATTTCTTTGTAGTAGCCCTTGGGAACGGCCTTGTTCTTTCCATGAAAAGGAATTGGGAAGGATTTTTTGCTGCCGTCTACATCCGGATGATAGATCTTCGGATGCTTTCCCCCGTGTCTGATTTCAAATCGACTATCATAATCTAAAATCTTCTTGACAAGTTCATGATAAGAATAAACCTTGGAACTGGACATGAACTTTATCTTGAGAGAGCGCCTGAATGACTGATGGAAAACTGATCTATTTTCGGCCGTTGATTTTCAGTAGGGAGTGAATAGGTAATAGATCTGTCGGATTTCGCATTCTTAGTTCTTGATTCCCTGTTTTTCAATTCTTCATATAGCTGGAAATATTTTTCCTCGGAGCGGTAATGATACGACATGGCGTTTTCATTGCAGAACTCGATCTGATCCTGAATCAATTCCTCAAGCAAACTCACGGCTTCTTTAAAAGTTTCCCCATGTCCTAAGATGCTGACTTCAAGCCCGAGAGCGTACCAAAGGCCGTCTTCTCGGTAACCGATCACTTTTATGGTTTCTTTGTAGAAGTCTATTTCGGTGGTTTGTTGAGTCATTTCAGGTTCCTATCTGTTCACCCAGTAAACTACTAATTTGGAATTGTTGTCATACGCATCGCCCAAGGTTCCGGCGTCAATTATTTTAACATTGGAAATCTTGCCTTCTCTTCTGATTTGATCAATATATTCAAGAGACTCCCCCGGACTCAATTTTGAGCTTATCAACTCGCCTCTTTCCAAGGCACGCGTGTCTACTTGCGACATATTATCGCCATCATGATTGGAGACAAGATACTCCCTTATTTCAATAAGTATTTCCTCTTTCAGCATTGTTAGCCCTTCTATCAATATTCATTTTTAATATAGTGTAAATATTGATTTTGGTCAAAAGGATGGTCTAGGTTGTTGAAATCCAGCATTTCTCACAAGAGCAAGCTCAGAATTTCTATTGAATTAGATGCGGTTGTGTTTTTCGTACGATTCCATCTGTCCTATACCAACAAAGACTCCGGCAATATTAAATAGCATTCGATAATATATTTCTGCACTACCTTCTCCTAGCTCAAGCAAACTATACAGGTTGTTTAAAGCAGAAGTGAACTTACCCAAATCGACAAGACGGGATAGCTTTTTTCATTTTGTAACATACGATTGGGACGAAGTGGATGAGAATATTCGTAAATGTATAGAAAAAGAAATCAGAGATGAGGAAATTGATATTCCCTAAAACATATCCCTCAATTTATGTATATCTTCATGTGTTATTGGTAATTCCTGTAGATAGTAACGGTTATCCACATAAAAAAATACTGCTAAAAACGCTAATATTACATAATACATTTCAATCATTTTTTATTCTCTCTTTTGGGCAACTAAATACATAATTACCTTCGCAAGTTTTTGGGGTCCACTTCTATCATCAACTGTTTAGCCTGCTCTAAGCTCCAGATATATTCCCACTGAAACTCTGACAAGACCAAGTCTCGTTTCCGAATACTATCGAGCAGTTCTCTCTGATTTTCGTTTTTTATACTCCTCAGATTGGTAAGTACAGCTGGTAGCAGGCTTAAAATTGGATATGCAAATTCAGGAACCGCAATATGCCGTGTGTTTGACCTAAGATCGGGGATGCCAAGATGAGTATTCCCCATCAACTCTATAGCTGACAACCAGCCTTGCTTCTGAAATTACAGTATCATATCTATCGATAAACTGAGAAATTTTCTCCCGATCCTTATTGTATGTGACAAGCCAATTTTCTATCCCTTTTGGGAGAATTACGATAATAAATCTTGCCACATGGAATCTTTCGCTATTTCCAGTACTTGGAATTGCTGCAGCCCCTATAGAGGCAATTGATGGAATTAATTGTCTTACAGATCCGTCAATAACCCTGCGCGACAAAAGATTAGTCATGTGAACCAAGGAATTTCTGAGTTCCCATAGTTCCTTTGAAGTCACTCCGATTGATTGCAAGTCACAAAATTCATCTAACCACTTAGTAAAGCCATTTCCGGAATCTCCGTATTCAACAAACCCAAACGTATCTACCGCAGAAAACACTAATTTAAGGCAAGATATGTACTTCTTTTCATTCCACAGAATACGAATTGCTTTGAAATAGTCGTCATCAATGAGGTTAGGAAAATCAAATCCATCCTCTGTCATGTATAATTTTAGGTAATCGGGAATGGATGCAGAATAAAGAGCATCCTTTATATCTTCCATTATTGCATTCCCGTTAACGATAGGTGTTATGCAGTATAGGTCATTATCCGAAATCAAACCGTATGACATCAATATATTGACTGTTTCATTCAGGCGGTTCATAGAGTTGAATTTCTCCCATTTGATTGACTCTCTGATTTTGATTCGCTCCGCTGTTTTATGGTCAATTGATGCTCTGGAGTGGAGAAAAGAAAATAAATCTTTGTCATTTCCTTTTCTCTCATAAGCCTTCCATCCCATTGAGTGCACATGCGTTTCATTGCCATAGGCGAAGATATTTATGAGACGTTCAGGGGTTGTCATTGTCCGCTCCGTATATATCTCAGGAGAGTTCCGGCATACACAAATATATTATGCATCAATTTTCCAATGGCTAGGAGTCCCCGCATGGTTGCTAATTTCATGCGGATTTTATCCATAAGGGCGTACTTGGCAGAAGATTAAACCGTTTTCTCGTCATTGACCTCAGTATACTTGATTCCGAAATGCGTATTGGCAGATGCGGGAATGTTAACGCCGTTTCGACTGGCAATCGTAAGGATAATTTTACCGCATAGCTTGAAGGTGTTGTTTGCAAGCTGCTGTTTTGGCAGTTGCTCTCGTCCATGAAATAGGTCACCGCGTTGCCCATAAAGACTGTCCCATTCCATCTGCAGATGATCTAGGTTGTTTTGAGATGGGGTTCCGTCGGTTTTTGAGGTGCTGAGGCCGGGAGAGAACGCGGTCATTGTGCCTCCTGACAACGCGGAGGAGTTTATTCGGGTCCTTGGGTGTGTGCTCGGGGATTGCAAGCTTTGCGCCTAGATTTCGGAGCGGGCCTAGGCAGACGTGGCGGAGTACGCGTGGGAGAGAAGGGTTGAGAGAATAGTTAAGGGGCTCGTGGTTGGCACTGTGTGAGTTTTGGATCTGATTTTGTTCGATACACTTAAAACCCTGTCTAGTTTTTCAGACCACTCTAATCCTGATTGACGCTCTATATCCAAAACCGTAATAGAGAGGAGAACTTTGATATTCACGGAAAAATCAAAAATATCAAAGCGGTGATGATACAAGAAGGCCGAGAGTGAATCTACGAAAGACTTTGAGCACTATTGATTTTTTCTCAGTAGACCAGCTATCTCACTAGCGATTTCTTCAACCGTATGAGTTGCCGTACTTCGAGCTACTTTATCAGCAAGGGATGGACTATAGTCAATGACTTGCTGCTTTGTAATATTGTGCCAAATGGGAAGAAGAACTTGTTCACCCGAAACGGTTTTTGAGACTATTCCATCAAGTTCATAATTAGTCCATCCTTTGTCGATAAACGAAGGAGACAGCACAACTAATCCAACACGACTGTTGGCTAAGCCCTTATCAATTTTCTGCCTTAAACTGTCACCAATCTTCAACGTCATCTCGTCATACCATACTTTTAACCCTTTTCTGATTAGAGCGTTTGCCAATGGTCTAACGATAGCTTCTTTGTCTTCAGATGCATGAGAGATAAAAACATCATATGTTTCTCCACTTGTTTTTGTGGCAGTCGGTACGTCATCCCTAACGAGACTTGGCACTTGCGATAGAGGCTTTTCCTTTATTTCTGGTAGAGCACCGGGGAGAACTCTAACAGACGCTTTCGTGCTCCCTCTTAGCCCCTGCATATCAACAGTTACATGCCAATGGCCTGAACTGGGAATCTGTATATTAATTGGCGAGCGCTTTGCTAGTCCCCCGTAAAACGTATGTTTCCGCCCATTTTTGTAGTTATTGAAGTTAGGGGTGTTCATTAACCGAACATTTGCGGCCCTAGTTAAGGTAACTTCTACAATCTCTCCGCGACGACGATTTCCGAGATCGGTATGTATAAATTTCATTCAGAAGTCTCCTGTTAAGCACCAATTTTTTTGTATTTATGATTATGTTGCTTACCAATCCATGGGTTCTCAGTTGAGCTCAAGAAAGCGAAGGCATTCTTGCTGTAACTATAATTAATTTGCTGTTTGTCCATCTTTATTCATGAGGTGTTTGTGGCAACCGAAAACAAAGCTCACCCCACCGTTCTTAAGCCAGGTCCGAACCGCCGTCTCCTATAACGTTAAGAAGCTGCCGTCTTATCTCTCTCGCCCCCGCCGCGAGATTGACGGTGGCGAACCGTATTTCATGACCCTGTATCACCACCGCTTCGTTTATCATCTCGCCTCCGATGGAAGGGTGAAGCAGAATTCCCTCCGAAACGTTCGCAAACGGTCTGCCGCCCCCTTCCTGGGATCTCAGGTAGGCATAAATCTGGTATACGTAATTGCTGCGCAGGGTCTCTTCCCTGTACCTCCCCGCTGTGACTATTGAAGTGAACTTCGTGTCTATGACGATGCGACGTCCGCGCCCCGCGTGCTCAAGCACGATATCGGTCTTCATGGAGGGAAGAATCCGTCGGATGCCGGGGGTTTCCTTCTCCGTTGGCCAGCGGAGAGTTTCTCCCGGGCGGACTCTCCAACCCTTGCCGGAAAGAACCATCTCGTAGAACCCGGCCACCGCCTTTTCGTAAAGGTTTCTTATCCAGCGCTTATTCTCGCGCTCCGGAAGAAATGGAAGAGCGGCCCCGCTCGCCTCGGAAGGAAGCGCGAGTTCAAGCGCCAGCCGAGCCGCAAAAACCATCTGCCGGTCATCCGCGTCATGTCGCCCGAACCTGTAAACCGAAACTTCGCCCCGCCCGGGTTTTTCCCCGGCAACGCCGAGTTGTCTCAGGGTCGCCCCAAGCGACCTGCATTCGCGCGCAAGTTCCCTGTCGTGCACAACCCCGGCTATTCTTTCAAGGGCCGCGCGAACAAATCGATTCCGCGGAGTGTCAACCGTCATCTCCTCAAAACGACACGCGATCTTGGCACGTTCGAGTAAACGACCGCGTTCAGTCCTCAGCAGGTCTATTCTGCCACGCACGCGTCTCAGGACGGCCTCCCGCCTCCAATACCCGAAGCTGAGATTGCGCTTGATGCGCCGCGAGACTTCCCGCGTCAGTATCTCCGCCACGAGATCAGGGATGTCATCAGGGCTCTCCTCGACGGCCCTTCTGTCCTTGGCGTCAAGGTAGCGCAGCAGCCGGGACGCGTAAAGCATGAGAAGCCAGACGTTGCGCACGGGAATGCGGCCAATTAGGCTCACTTCCTCTAGGTTTTGCCCCGCATGCTCCTGCGCCAAAACATTCACGGTCAGTCTCCTTCAAGAATGTCCTTCACGGCTTCCCTAGCCCTTTCAGAATTGTCGAACCAGTACTCCTCGAGAAGGGGAGAGATCTCCGTAGTCACTACCCGACGGAACCACTCCTCGGGATCCTCGACTCTTCGACCCGGTGTGACGTAGCTGTGGCCGATCCGGAACTGGGGGCCGAGGCCCGGGTCGTCAGATATTCGACGGTTAAGTGAAGCGACCCGCTGGCGGATTCTGTCAAGAACCGCGTAATCGATGCCGCATTTTTCATTGCACCACTTACGCCAGCGCTCGTTCAGCAGGGGTTCCAGGTCAATGAACGCGAAACGCCTCCTGAGTGCGAAATCTACTAGGGCGAGCGAACGGTCGGCTATGTTCATGGTTCCGATAACATAGAGATTTTCAGGGATGAACACCCTTTCCCCCTCTGATCTGGGATAGCAAAGTGCAAGGGCCGAATCCTTCGTTCTTTTATCAGCTTCGAGAAGGGTCAGCAGCTCGCCGAAAATCTGGGCCGGGTTTCCCCTGTTTATTTCCTCTATGACGACGACATGGCTTTTTTGTGGAGACCGTCTGGCGGTCTCCACCATTTCCAGAAACGTGCCATCGACCAGCCCGAGCTTTCCGTCGCCCGAGGGGCGCCATCCCCGCACGAAGTCTTCGTATGAAAGGTTGGGATGAAACTGTACGGCACGGACATAATTCTCGGCGCGAAACCCCACAAGGGCGAACGCGAGCTTTTTCGCAAGCCAAGTCTTTCCCGTGCCGGGTGGGCCCTGCAGGACTATGTTTTTCTTGTTCTTCATGATCTCCAGAATCTCTTCAAGCCCTGAGCGCTCAAGGAAGCAGCCGTCTTCCATTATGTCGTCAACGGAATAACGGGGCAACTCAGTCTTAGGTTCATGTGGCTGCGGATCTGGTTTCGGCTGAGGTGGCAACGGCTCGTTTTCCCACGCGGCCAAGCTGAGTTCGGGAAATGAATGAACCGGGCAGTCTTTTTCCTTGAACCTAGCCTTGAGCGCGTCAATGATTTCCAGGTATCCGGTTGCGTCGGGAACATTCTGGGGAAGCGGAATGTCGAGCTTCCCAGCGATATATTCTCGCGAGTTTTCATCCAGCGTCGGGAAATTCCGAGGCCGGATCCAGTAAAGTCCCATCGTCAGATTCCAGGCTACGTTTTTAACCCGCAGGGCATCGTTGTAGGCATTTATGAACGCAACCTTGTTTTCTTCATCGTCAGATTCCGCAAGACTTATCGCACGTTCAAAAATTTCCCAGAGCTTGTCGATGTCATCACGTCCGCGGTCTTTTTCAAAGCTGAAAAACCACGATTTTGCGGCGTAAAGAAGAGGTATTCCCGTTTCATCGGGGGCGGGGAAATCCGGCCACGGTTCGGGAACTCCGAAAGATTCGGCAAACGCGTGGGCAATAATTTTTCTGTTGGCAGGTTTAATGCTCCTGCTGAAAGTTCCCATGGAAGTAAAGGGGCAGATGTCTTTTAAAGGCCCTTTGGATCCGTCTGCGCGTATGTCCTCAAGATTCGTAAACGGGATGTCGTCCTTATCCATACGGGACTTAACGGCGAATATTCTGGCGAGAAGCTCTTTTCTTCTGTCTGCGAAATCAAGCAGCCTGTTAGCGAGGGCCTCATAAAACGGTATCCACTCAAAGCGCACCGGTTCCACGGTGCCGGGGTCGGTGCCGTTCCCGAGAACCGCACGCACGCGGGTAACGGCGTCGTTTCGTATGACCTCGAAAAGCGTTCCCGACGAGTCAAAAGATCCAAGCAGGTCTTCCTTGAAAACATCGCGCGGCACCGGTTCCTCGTTCCACCTAACCCGGCGCGAGTGTCTGAGCTCGGAACTAGGGTCAAAACGGTATTCTCCGTCCACCTCGCCAATGAAGACGCCTTTTTTTCTTTTGCCGGGCATGACCACCAAATCTCCCGCCCGGATATCGTTCACGAAACGATAAAGCTGGGTGGCCCATTTACTAAGCCTTCCCTTGGGGGAGTCGGGATACGCTTTTCTGAGACCTTCAAGCATTGCGTCTCGGTCTTTGAAGCCCCGCAGGTCTCCCATGTTTTCCCAGCCGAGAAACATTTCATTCCGCTCAAGGGCGGGTGCCTCGAATTCGCCTTTCCTGCCGCTTCGCACAATCCAAAGTCTTGTCATGGCAACACCTCTTTTTTTATATCGTTAATTACTCCGGCCGTGCTTCCGATTCACATACGACTATTAGTCGCGGCAGCCCCTGTGCTCTGATGCTGTCAGCCAGTTCTTCAATGTCCCTGCTGGCTTCCGACATGCGGGTCAATCCCTTTCTTGTCATGAGATCATCCAGAGGCAATTCTCCGTATTCGACTATTTTCAGCATATATGTTTTCCACTTCCCCAAGCGGTTTAAACAAACTGGCGGATTTCTCGAAAAACTCACGTCAATCGGAATCTGCCGCGTCAATCATGACAACCCATTCGCTTAATGGCCGGGAATATGACTTGCTCTCTGCGGACTACAGTCCTGTAGACAGAGCTATCAAGAATATGGGTTGAGGAATATAATCTTTTTCCACACAATGGAGAGCGCCATCTTTTGCTAAATACACTTAACGTGTTGTCCAAATTTTGGGATCCACTTCTGTTACAGTTTTCGCCACTCAATACAGTCGTGTTCCCCTTTTTTATGTATTCTCAGCAGATCATTCTTGATCGCGCTGTCCTCGTGTCCTAAATTGATTACAAGCGTATCAATTGCCCTCGACATCGGAATCATCATCCATTGTCCCGCGTATCTGCGGGCATAATCTTCGGGGAACATATCTCTAAGTGATTCCCCCTCTTTCAATCCCTCTTGATATTTAAGGTCCCAGAACTTGTCAAAGCGGAATAAAAAGACTGTCCAACCCTCCAACCCTCGACTGGACTGATACTGTACAATCCGAACCGTCTCTTTGCTTGGCAGAATCTCCTTCCGGACTCTATCCGAGCACGCATCCCAGCATTCTATTCCGGCATTCCTGTAATTTTCCCCTACTACCGAGCATTCTTTTGATCCGTCAACCATATAGGGAGGCACACAAGCCAGCATATCTATTGGAAAATTGCCTTCGTCCCGTGCCTGTGCATATAATTCCTTATAAACATCCGGTCGCGAAGCCAGATCACCTTCAAGAACCAGTACGCGCCCTCCAACAGCTTTGTCGTTTGGGTCTACGTCCCATTTGTCGAGCTTAAAAACATGCCAAGCTACATCGGCCATAAACACCGCCAGATTATTTTTCATGCGTACGCCCTTACGCAAGTTACGGCGAACAAAAGCGTCAGATTCTAGTCCTCGATCCCAACCATTGCCATTATCTGGGCGAGAACCTGTCCGGGTTCTCACATACTGATCCACTCCATCTGCCACAACGATATTTTTCAGACCGAACAACCACCTCAATATCTCAATCTCGTTATCCGGCCAGTCCTGACCTTCGTCAACGAAAACCACGTCGAAGCGAAAGTCCCGCGGAGAAGATCTTCTGTACTCCTCCACGTCTTCCTGCGTTACGGACTCTTGTCTGACATGGTCTAGAATTTCATTTTTGATGTCCTCAAAGCGGTTGTAAAAATCGTTGCTGTTTATACCCATTTTGCGTGTCAGTTTTCCGATCAGGGAATGTATTGTCGATATCGAAATACCGCCGGCTGTGAGGCCGTCCGGGATGCCCATCAGTCCTTTCAGGCGGTTTAAGTCTGCTACCAGAGCCAGATTGTACGTGATCAGCAATGAACGTTTATTGTGTATACGAAAAGCATGATCAGCCAGCTGCATGAGCGCGACCGTTTTCCCTGTCCCTGCCCGCCCCCTGATTATAATTTGCTTCTTGCCGATATCCTCCAGCCATTGCCTTCTCCAATGGGCGCTTGCGATCTGATCCATCCTGCGTCTGTCCAGAGGTGTTGGATGTATTTCTTCCATAATTTTATACAGGTCATTGAGGCAATAATCGTCACTCGTGTAAGCCATGGTGATTTCATCCGGCTGCTTGTTTTTGTATGTGGCGAACTGGGTGTGTGCGTTGTACAGGATTTTTTCGATTGGCGTGGTTGACGCAATGAAATTGCCGAGCCCGTCGTCGGGCAAGTCGGAGTGCTCAAGCTGCGTAAAAAATATCAAGTTGCTTACGAATAAACTGTCTATCTGCTTGGATTTTAGGTGCGTTATGAAAGAATGAAGCTGACCCCTGCTTTGGTCAGTGGCAGAACCCCAATCTTGACTGTCGGAATATTTTACAAAGGCGTTTCCGCCCGAGAATTTAACATGTCGCGGGTCATGCCCTTTAACCTCTACTACTATTACGAATTTTTTTACTTTGAAAGTTTTTTGTGAACCGCCCCGCCCAGGAAATTGAACGGTTCGGTTATCAGCAAAATCGCCTGCGATAACCAAGTCGATATCTTTTACCCTTGCATCGTGCATCATGTATCCGACAAAGATCACGAGTCGATCATCTCTGCTCTTGCCAAGATCGGGCCAGATATCCAGAAACAGTGTTTTCAGCTTTTCCGCTGCCTTGTATTCACTCCCCTTGGTGTTGCCTAAAATTTCAATCATCTTGAGGCTTCTATAAGTTGCAAACTTAACTTAAAAATCATACCATATCTTAGGACTAAGAAGTCTTTATCGCCTTACAGTGTCGCACTTGGGCATTATTTAATGGAGCGGAGTGAACGATAATGATATTGCGAAAGATAATCCGAATGATACAAGCAATGGCTCGTGGTCTGTGGTTAACGCTAAGCGGTTCCCGGCCGGTGCCCGTCCCCTCGATTGAACAAAAACAGCCCGACCCGGGTGGATCCTCAACGAAGGGAGAAACCACGGCGACAGCAAACAATCTTTCGGATAATGTTTTTCAGAGGGAATCATCAGAAGGTTCTTCAGACTCGCAGGGGACCGTATGGGGCGAGTCTCGGGACGAAAATCTTCACGCTACGGACGGTCGAGATGGCGCTTTGCGTGAAGCGCCGACCGAGCAACTATCTCTTGCTGGAGGTGAGTCTTTCGAATCCGGTAAGGTTAAAGGAGAAGGTATAAACGAGTCTGACCCCAAGGAATCCGGATTCCCTGCGTCAGACTATCGCGGATCAGACGAGACCCCCGTTGGTTCTCCGGAAGACGCGTCTTGGATTTTCCGTTCGCCGCTCGAACCGTCGGTCAAGCCGGAACAACTTGACACGGGTGAATCCTCAACAGCGGGAGAAGCTACGGCGGCGGCAGATGATGCCGAGGGCGATGCTCCTTGGTGGGAATCATCGGGAAATTCTACAGACTTGCAAGAAACCGTATCGGGCGGGTCTCGAAACGGCAATTTTCATGTTGAGGGTGATCGGAACGACGATTTTCGCGCCGCGGATGATCAGGATGGCGCTTTACACGAAGCGCCGGTTGAACAGCCATCCCTCGGTAGCGACGAGTCTTTCGAATCCGATAAGGTTGCGGGAGAAGATACAGAAGACCTGAGTTACAAGGATTCTGAATTTCCCGCATCACATTATCGCGGATCAAGTGAGACTCACCTCGACCCTGCCGAAGATACGTTTGAGGAGACGGATTTGTCCTCCAAACAAACTGCTGACGATAATCCGGATGTCCAGCATTCTAATGCCGGCGAGAGCAGTTTATCGTCAACAGGCTCAACTGAAATGCCTTCTGAACCGAAGAAGTCAAGAAAAAAGATTCCGCGCGGTATAGGACCTAGGCGGACTTCTCAGGTCCGGCGACAGGAATCGACACCGCGACCTCCGGCGCAAGGGCATCCGCTGGTTTCCCACCCGGAACTGATCTGCCGAAGGGCTCCCGGTTCAGCGTGGCAGTGGGAGGTGGTTCTGTCAGCGGATGACGAATGCCGTATCGTGGAAGTGCGTCAGGACGGCAAGTCTATGAACATGGCAGATGGCCAATGCGGTCTTGAGTCGTACGCTCGTCCGCTACGAATTGTTTTTGACGGGGATGAGCAAGAAGAGTTTTCGATATTTGACGGCGAACCTTTGGTCTTCAAGTTAAGAAAGGACTGGACGGGCGATGGTCGCAGGGTCGGCGGCATCACGAAGGGATATTTCATCGTTATCGTACCAAGTGACTGGAAACGTGCGGGACATGTTCCTGTTGAGCAGGAAGGATGCGCTGATCAGAATTTTGTGGCGCATTATTTCTTTCGAAACGGAGACGAGCCGATAGAAGATATCGGCAGGTTTGAAGAATATGGATTTTCATTCTCCAACAGTTTCGAACTTGAAGGTGAGCGAATCTTCGATGATTCCGAGGAGGGAGAATTATTCGTTGGACCTGCTTTAGCGCTGATCGTCAATCCCGATATCGAGTGGGTGCGGGTCGGCGAGGAGAGAAAAGACGGATGGAGAGGCAAGAACTTTAAGCCAACTGAGCGAGCTCTCGCTGATGTACTTGAAGACAGGCAGGGAAGGTTTTTTATCCGTGTTTTCAATGCCAGAGCAAAGCGGCTGGAAAGCGGCGAATTCCGATACTTGCGCGACCTGTGGGAGATATTGGTAAACGGTGAGCGGTATACCGAAAACACCTTGCTTGTGCCGTCCTCTGAAGGACATTCTTCTGCTATGGTCCGATTTGTCGGGATTGACGGCGCCGTTATTATCCCGAACTTGCCGGAGCGGGCAAGACACATTAATGTACGGCAGGACGATCTGGTCATCGCGCCGAACCCTGATGCGGACCGCATATCATGCAGGCTTGAATCAGATTCCGGGAGCGTTGATGTCGCGCTTGATCTTCCGCGCGTCTGGTGGAGACTTGAGCGGGATGGGTGCGAACCCGGTGAGTGGCGTGACACGTCATTTCTCATGACGCGGCAGGAATTTCGTGATGAGGCCCGTTCAAACGCGGCGATACGGTTGCGATTGCCGCGGCGAATAAGATCGGTCAACGTCGGGTTTGATGACGAGCGGGATCAGGTATATCGGTTTCAAATAAAGGAGAAAGACGGCACCGGAATCCCACTTTCTGATTTTGTTGACTACTCGCAGATAGACCGGCGGCTGAACGAAGATGCTTTGCTAAGCGTGCAATGTGGGGATTCCGTGCTAACGCTCATACGTGTCTCCGCTGACCCAGTGCCAGTGATAATTTCCTTTACCTGTGTACCGGCGGTGGCAAGTGCCGGAGAAAAAGTGATGCTGCGTTGGAAAACCCGAAACGCGGAGACATGCGGTGTTGTCATGGATCCTGGAATCGGGGCTGTTGAACCCGACGGCGCTCTCGAGATCGCGCCAACCGAAACCACTACCTACACGCCCAGGCTCACGACTTCTGGAATGGATGGTGTAACGAGGTCCGTTACGATGAACTTACTGCCGCGTACTGGCGAGAAGCCGGTTGCCCGGGTAAGAAGCAGTGGTGGAGGATGGAGAAATGGCAAGGGGTTCAGCCTAGGTGAGCTTCGAGCTTCGGGCTTGAAGCCAGCTGATGTGTCGCCTCGGTCCATACCTGTAGATAAAAACCGACGCAGCACACATGAGGCCAACATAGTTACGATAGGAAGATTGATCAATGTCTGACTCAAGCGAAATACAAAAGTGGCCCGAGAAGATTCGGCAACGTTATGAAAATTACCTGAGAACTTCTTTTTTCTTCAAAGAACCGAAGCTTAGGGCTTCTTTCCAAGCCGCTTTGCGGGAGGAAGAGCGCCTACTCAAGGGGCCGTTTCCTGAACAGCCCCGGAGCTTTGAAACCGGGCTGGAAGCGAAGGAACTGGCGCGCGAGTGTTTTCCGGGCGTCGCAGAGGGCCTTATTCCGGCGCTGATCGACAGGCCGTTGTACATGCATCAGGAGCGTGCCGTCCGTGCAGCCCATCTTGAAAGTCAGAACATCGTTGTTGCTACCGGTACCGCAAGTGGCAAGACCGAGAGTTTCCTCTACCCGATTTTGTTTGAACTGTACCGTCAGCATCTTTCAGGAGAACTCGGGCAGCCGGGCGTTCGGGCCATGATCCTTTACCCGATGAACGCCCTTGCAAACGATCAGCGCGAGCGCCTTGGAAAAATCTGCGAAGATTTGCGCGAAGCTGCGTCGGGATTTAAACCGACGTTTGGCCAATATATCGGTCAGACCCCAGAGGACGCCCGAGACACATGGCGTAATGCGGCTTTAAAAGTGGAAGAGCGTTTGACCGGGGAACTCGTCTTCCGCAAGCAGATGCGGAATACGCCGCCCCACATACTGTTGACCAATTACTCCATGCTTGAGTACCTGCTTATCCGCCCCGACGACAGTCCCTTGTTTGATGGTGACCGTGGAGTGCACTGGCAGTTTATCGTGCTTGACGAGGCGCATCAGTACCGGGGTGCCAAGGGAATGGAGATAGGAATGCTGATCCGTCGTCTGAAGCAGCGTTTGCGTATGGGTGGAAGACGGAACTCTTTCCGGTGCATAGCCACCAGCGCGACCATCTCTTCAGGGCAAAGCGAGGAAGATAAAAAAGTGATTGCTAAGTTTGGAGAGGAACTTTTCGGGGAGTCTTTTTCGGCGGCTGGCATTATTTTTGGACAGTTGCGGAAGTCAGCTGCTGATGGATCCCCGGGTCGCTACCACGCATTTCTACGCGCTCTTGAAGGGGCGTTTCTGGTTCATAGAAACGGTGAAGACATTGTGGTACTCAACCGTAAAAGTGAAAACGGGGATGGGGGTTCAAAAGCCATGCCTTTGGAAATCGCTCTGTGTCGCGAGTGCGGGCAACATTACTACGTTGGGCGGAAGCGTGACGGAAAGCTGGAAGAAGCGGTGCGTGACCCCAGCCACTTCGATTTCGGGGTGGACTACTACCTTCCGTCGGAGGACGGGGATGAGTTTCTGTGCAGGCGGTGCGGAATGCTCTCCGCGTCTGACTTGGAGTGCGGTTGCGAAGCGATGGTTCGTGTGAGAAAGTGTGAGTCCCACGCGGGCAACTCCGACCAATTGAAGGAATGCGGAACCTGCGGTTATCAGCGGGGCGGCATCGGAGACCCAGTTCAGGAAATCGTCCATGGTTCGGATGCTCCCAATGCCGTTATCGCTACTGCGTTGCACGAACTGCTGCCGGAAGAAAGACGCAGGGTGCTGGCGTTTGCCGACAGCCGTCAGGAAGCGGCTTTTTTTGCTTGGTACGCGGAAGATTCTTATGAAAAACTTCGCGACCGTAATCTGATACTAAAAGCGATCAAAGCGGGCTCAATCGACCCCGAAGGCTTATCCATCGACGACTTGAGAAACCGGCTGTTCAAGCAGTGGGAACAGGCCGGACTGTTCAGGGTGGCGGATACCAGAGAGCAGAAAAACAGGCGAGTGCTGACTTCAATCTTTCGCGAGGTATTGACGGAAGAAAAAAGGCTGTCCTTGAGCGGGGTCGGCTTGATCAGGTGGTTCGTCAGAATTCCCAATGATCTGAGGTTCCCGGATACAATGCGACAAGCACCTTGGGAACTTAAGGACTCAGAGGCACGCAGCCTTATCGGATATCTTCTGGATGAGTTTCGCCTGCGCCGTGCTATGAGCCTGACGGAAGATGTGTCAACACCGGCATGGGGCGAGGTGTCGTCCTTGCCGCCTCGAGCTTACAGTCGAACGGCGCCACGTAGGCGCCAAAATGTCTCTGAGTGGGGTGCTCCTCAATCCACTCTCGTAAAACATTTCCTGAGCAGGCTCTTGGAAACCAGCGGTCTATCCGATGATCAAAAAAATTCCGCCGCAATAGAACTGGCAAAAGATGTGTGGGATACGTTCAGATCTGATACGAACGAACCCGTTCTTTTGCCAGGAAGAAGCAACGGGACCTTTCAACTCAATCCACGCTGGGTTCGGGTCAAGCTAGCCGAGCCCGACGAGGTCTGGGAGTGCGGTACGTGTGCCACCTTGACCGCTCATAACATTCGTGGCATCTGTCCCAGAAACCGTTGCCCCGGCAGTCTGTTGCCTGCCGAGCAAGAAAATCTTCGAGAGAACCATTATCGAATTCTTTACGAAAATGCAGGCTTGCCGCCTATTTTGAGTTCAGAGGAGCATACTGCGCAGATTAAAAGCGATAAAGCCAGAGAAAGGCAGAACAGGTTCAAAAACGGGGATATCCATCTTTTAAGCTCTTCGACTACGTTTGAGGTCGGAGTAGACCTAGGAGATCTGGACACCGTGTTTTTGCGTAACGTGCCGCCGGAACCGTTTAACTACATCCAGCGCGTCGGACGCGCCGGACGGCGGGAGAACCCGGGACTGGCGGTGACTTACTGCCGACGCAATCCACACGATCTTTACCATTATGAAAATCCGGTTGACCGGATGATTGAAGGGAAAGTTCATCCCCCGTATCTGCAAATGACAAACGAAAAAATCATCTTGCGGCACATCGTCGCTAGCGTCTTGTCCGAATTCTTCAGGCAAAACGCGATACGTTTCAGCAATGTGAATGAGCTTGTAGCGGACTGGTTCAAGCCTAGTGCCGCGTCAGACCTGAAGCGGTTCTGCCGTAACAACGATGCTCTGAGGGAATCTCTGCGCCGAATTGTGCCGGAGAACGTACATGACCGGGTTGGACTAAATGGTGTTTCTTGGATTGAAAAGATCGCGGGACCGGAAAGTCGGCTTGCTCGCGTAGAAGAAGAGGTGTGCTCGGATTACCAAGAACTCGAAGCCCTCATAGAAAAGTTCATCAAAAAAAAGGAGTATAAACGCTTGAATGGTCTTGAGAAGCGCAAGGACACCATCGCGGGCGAGAAAACGTTGGATTTTCTCTCTCGTAAAGCTGTGATTCCGAAGTACGGTTTTCCAGTGGATGTCGTTGAACTTGAAATTCGTTATGAAAACGGTGGTTCATACGGCGTTTCGCTCCAGCGAGATCTCTCCCAGGCAATTGCCGAATACGCGCCCGGTGGAAAAGTAGTAGCAAACAAGCGGGAATGGGAATCTTGTGGTGTGAAAACGGTGACCGGAAGAACATGGACTGTCCGCAACTACCAATACGAAGACGCGCAGAGTTTCACACAGTGGAATGAAAACGATCCAAACATGCCGCCCGGCGAGAATCCCAAATACCTGATTCCTGAGTTCGGTTTCGTAACACCGCTTTTTAAAAGGCCCAAGGAACCGCATGGCAGAGTACGGCG